>MKUZ01000013.1:0-85879 GCA_001899065.1 Devosia sp. 66-22
TACCGCCATCGGCGGCCTCACCCCCTGGCTCCGCCTGAACAACCTTCTTGGAAACGACAGCTAGAAGCTGGTGGTGGTGACCTGGGTAGAGACGGCGTCAGGGCCGTAATCGGCCTCGCCGGAGATGCCCAGAACATCCTGCAGACGGGCACGAGCGCGGCTGACCCGGCTCTTCATTGTACCGACGGCGCAGTTACAAATCTGCGCGGCTTCCTCGTAGGAGAACCCGGAGGCGCCAATCAGCACGACCGCTTCGCGCTGGTCCGGCGGCAGGCCATCGAGCGCCTTCTTGAAGTCGGCCATGTCGAGAATGCCGTATTGCGAAGGATGCACGGACATGCGTTCGGTGAAGGCACCATCGGTGTCCTGCACCTCGCGGCCGCGCTTGCGCATCTGGCTATAGAATTCGTTGCGCAGGATCGTGAACAGCCAGGCCTTGATGTTGGTGCCCATCTGGAAGCTGTCCTGCTTGGCCCAGGCCTTCATCATCGTGTCCTGCACGAGATCGTCCGCCTTGTCGTGGCGGCCGCTCAGGGAAACGGCAAAGGCGCGCAGCGAAGGGAGCGTTGCCAGGAGCTCCCGCTTGAAGGACGGTGTTTCTTCCAAGATCAGCCCTTCCGCTTGCTGGCCTGTTCGACCTGATCCAGTTTTTCCAGCAAATCCAGAAACTTGTCTGGAATAGGCTGGTCCTGGACCGCGCCGTAGAAGGCGCGCAGCTTGGCTCCGATGTCGGAGTTTGGACCGAGTCCATCGTCCGTGCGCCGCGATCGCGGTACACTCATCTCATTCATCTTCGATTTGTCTTTCACTACCCGGACCTGTGAAGCAGAGTGACGCTGGACTCTGACGTGCTAGCATAAATGGCTGCCGGATCGAAAAGTTCCGGCCCCGCGGAACGAAACTGAATCTGCCTCGTTTGGGTGTGGGCTAAGTTACCAAGCGTCAAAGGGAGCACATAATGAGCTTGTCGATGCGGATTGCTCCGCACCTGCCGTATCTGCGGCGTTTCGCACGCGCCGCCACCGGATCCCAGACCTCGGGTGACGCCTACGTGGCAGCGACGCTGGAAGCGCTGATCGCCGACGTTTCAATCTTCCCCGAAGCCTCGAGCGATCGGATCGCGCTCTATAAGCTCTTCTCGAAACTGTTTTCGTCCTCTTCGGTGCAGATTCCGACGCCGCAACCCCATTTCGTGTGGGAACAACGCGCCGCCCGGAACCTCGCCAACCTGGCCCCCCGCCAACGCCAGGCCTTCCTTCTGGTGTCGGTCGAAGGCTTTTCCAGCGAACAGGCAGCGGAAATCCTCGACGTCTCCGACGAGGAGCTCACCAAGCTCATCGCCGAGGCATCACGCGAAATCTCGCGCCAGGTGGCGACCGACATCCTCATCATCGAGGACGAGCCGCTGATCGCCATGGACATCGAGCAGATGGTGGAATCGCTGGGCCACAAGGTCGTGGGCATCGCCCGCACCCATAAGGAGGCAGTGTCGCTCTACGGCAAGACCATGCCCAAGATGATCCTCGCCGACATTCAGCTCGCCGACGGCTCGTCCGGCATCGACGCGGTCAACGACATCCTGTCGACCGAAGCGCTGCCCGTGATCTTCATTACGGCGTTCCCCGAGCGCCTGCTGACCGGCGAGCGGCCAGAGCCGACATTCCTCGTCACCAAGCCGTTCAATCCGGACATGGTGAAGGCACTGATCAGCCAGGCGCTGTTCTTCGACGAAGGTTCGCGCGCCGCGGCGTAAACGCGGCAATTCTTCTTCCTTGCACCAAACTGGCGGTCCAGAACGGACCGCCGTCTCTTTTTTGGCTTGCGCAACGGGTCTGTTTGACCTCACGTCGCGGCATGACAGACGCCGCCACGCCCCGCCTGCCCATCATCGAGCTCGACGATATCCATAAATCGTTCGCGCATGTCGAAGTGCTCAAGGGCGTGTCGATGCGGGCCCATGAGGGCGAGGTGGTAGCGCTGATCGGCTCGTCCGGGTCGGGCAAGTCGACGCTGCTGCGCTGCATCAACATGCTCGAGGTCCCCGACCAGGGGACCGTGAAGGTCGCCGGCGAAACCATTGCGCTCGCCGGCAATCCTCCCACTCGACACGTCGCCGACGAAGCGCAGATCCGGCGCGTCCGCTCCGAACTGGGCATGGTGTTCCAGCAGTTCAACCTGTGGAGCCATATGACGGTGCTGCAAAACCTGATGGAGGCGCCCCTGCTGGTGCAGAAGCGCGAGCGGGGCGAAGTCGAGGCTGAGGCGCGCGAAATGCTGGGCAAGGTCGGCATCGCCGACAAGGCCGACGCCTACCCCGCCCAGCTCAGCGGCGGCCAGCAGCAGCGCGCCGCCATCGCCCGGGCGCTCTGCATCAATCCGCGCGTGATGCTGTTCGACGAACCGACCTCGGCGCTCGACCCCGAGCTCGAGGTCGAGGTGCTGCGCGTGATCCGGCTGCTGGCCGATGAGGGGCGGACAATGATCCTTGTGACACACGACATGGAATTCGCCCGCACCGTGGCGCACCGTGCAGTGTTCCTGCATCTGGGTCGGGTCGAGGAAGAGGGACCGGTTGAAGAGGTTTTCGGCGCCACCAGATCGGCCCGCCTCAAGCAGTTCCTGAATGCGGCATCGCACGGGTGAATTGACGCTGACCCCATTTGAAGTACGGTAACCCTCAGAGCCGCGGCGAAACGCGGCCATGGCGTAAACGGAGACCACGCATGAAACATCTGATTTTGGCCGCTGCCGCCCTGCTGGCCCTGTCGGCCGGCGCACAGGCGCAGGATACGGTCCGGCTCGGCTCGGAGGGCGCCTACCCGCCCTACAATTATGTCGACGAAGCCGGCAAGCTCGGCGGCTTCGACATCGATGTCGGCAACGAAATCTGCAAGCGCGCGGGCCTCACCTGCGAGTGGGTGGTCAATGAGTGGGATACCATCATTCCCAACCTGATCGCCGGCAACTACGACGCGATCCTGGCGGGCATGTCGATCACCGACGAGCGCAAGAAGACCATCGCCTTCACCCAGGATTACTTCCCGCCCGATCCGTCGGCCTTCGTGGCCGCGACCGGCAAGAACCTCGATCTCGAGAACCCCAGTGGGCTGCGCTTCGGCGCCCAGGGCGCCACGATCCAGGCCGCCTGGCTCGAGCAGAACGTCAAGGCCAACAACACCGTGCTCAGCTACGAGACGCCAGACCAGGCGCTGGCCGACCTCAATGCGGGTAACCTCGACGCCATCCTCGCCGACAAATCGTACCTGCAGGAGACAGTTGCCGGTTCGAGCGGCGCGCTCGAGCTGACCGGCCCCGAGATCGAGATCGGCGGCGGCGTCGGCATCGGCATGCGCCAGGCCGACACCGAGCTGACCGCCAAGTTCGACGCGGCGCTGACGGCGATGAAGGCCGACGGCACGCTCGACGCGCTGATCACGCTCTACTTCCCCGATCGCGAGGGCGGTCCGTTCTACACGGCCGAGTAACAACGTCTTAGCGGAACGGGGCTTGGCGCTCCGTTCCGCCCCCGGGGGCATGAACCGCCTATGCTCGATCTGTTGCCGCAGTGGATACGCGACGGCATAGGCGACGATGTCGCGTTCTGGATCGGCTACCTCACCAACGGCAAGCACCTGGCCTGGTATGCGAGCGTCCAGTTCACGCTGTTCGCGGCCGTCTGCGGCGGGCTCGTCGCGCTGGTGCTCGGATTGGCCGCGGCGGCGGTGCGCAACAGTGCGCCCTGGCCCTTCCGCATGGCGGCGGCCGGCTACATCAACATCGTCCGCGGCGTGCCGGATGTGCTGTTCTTCCTGTTCTTTCCGCTGGCCTTCGAGCAGGCGATGGAATGGCTGGCCTCGACGCAGGTCTGTACGCCCGAAACGCTGGCGCTCAACACCGGGCAGTGGCCGCCCTGCGACGCGGCGAACTGGCGGCTGACGACATTCGAATATCTCATCATGGCGAGCGTCTCGCTCGGCATCGTCTATGGCGCCTTCACCGCCAACGTGATCTGGGGCGCGTTGCGCGCCGTGCCGCATGGCCAGCTCGAGGCGGCGCGGGCCTATGGCATGAGCAAGGCGCAGGTGCTCTGGCGCATTCATATCCGGCAGATGTGGGTCTACGCCCTGCCCGGCCTCTCCAATGTCTGGCTGCTGCTGATCAAGGCAACGTCGCTGCTGAGCCTGTTGCAGATCGTCGACTTCGTCACCTGGGCGCAGCGGCTGGGCGCGGCCAATTTCTCGCGCGTCGCCGGCCTCGTCCATCCGGACTGGCGCTGGCAGTACTACCTCGTGCTGCTGGTCTTCTACATCCTGCTCACCTGGATCTCGGAGCGAGCGTTCGGCGCCATCACCCGCCGGGTGCAGCGCGGCATGCCCATCGTGGCGCAGGAGGCGATGTGAGCGTCCTCGACACGATCCTGCGCGAAGTCGAGCTGCTTGCCATGCCGGCGCTGTTCAACATCTACTTCGCGGCGGCGGCGATCCCGGTGGGCTTCATCGCCGCCATCTTCCTCGCGCTGGGCAAGGGCTCGCGTAACCCGGTCGTCAGCCGACTGAGCCGGGGCTACATCTACTTCTTCCGCGGCTCGCCCTTCTTCATCCAGCTCTTCACCTTCTATTCGCTGGTGCTGAGCTTCAACATCTTGACCTGGAAGCCGCTGGGCATCGACTGGCTGGTGCTGCATCCGCTGTTCCTCGGACCGGCGATCCTCGCGCTCAACACCACCGCCTATTCCGCCGAGATCTTCCACGGCGCGCTGACAACCGTGCCGCGAGGCGAGGTGGAAGCGGCGCGCGCCTATGGCATGAGCTGGGGCCAGCGCTTCCGCCGCATCGTCTGGCCGCACCTGATCCGCATCGCCTGGCCCGCCTACACCAACGAAGTGGTGTTCCTGTTCCATGCGACGGCGCTGATCTACTTCACGCTCCCCGTCATCGGCGACCAGAAGGACTTGATGAACAAGGCCGGCGAGCTGTTCGAGCGCGACTACAATGCGTTCCTCCACTATTCTGTGGCCGCGCTGTATTTCCTCGCCATTTCGCTTGCCATCTTCTACGTCTTCGGCCTGATCTACCGCCGTCTGATGCGTCACATGCCGGGGGCAGAGCCGATGACCTTCTCGCTCAAGCGGATGTTCCGCTGATGTCGTTCAAGCGCGACCAGCTGCTGCTTGCCGGCGACACGCCGGGCAGCACTATTGAACTGCCGTTCTACCGGATCGGACCGCCGACGGCGCCCGAGAAGGTCTACCTGCAGGCGGCGCTGCACGCCGACGAGCAGCCGGGCACGATGCTGCTCCACCATCTGCTGCCCATGCTGCGGCAGGCCGACGAACAGGAACTGCTGCGTGCCCGCTTCGTGGTGGTGCCAATGGCCAACCCGATGGGCATGGCCAATCTCGTCCACCGCAGCCATATCGGCCGCTACGACCTCAACACCGGCGTCAACTACAACCGGCAATGGCCCGACCTGTTCGCCATGGTGCGCTCGCAGCTCGCCGGCCGGCTGAGCGAGAACGAAGCGTTCAATGTCAGTCTGATCCGCCGCGCGGTGGCGCAGTGGATCGATACGCAGCAGCCGCGCAGCGCCGCCGAGCAGCTGCGGCTGTTCCTGCTCCGGGAAGCGCATGATGCGGAGTTCGTGCTGGACCTCCATTGCGACAGCGACTCGCTGCCCTACATCTACACCTCGCCCGAGCTGATGCCCGAGCTGCAGGACCTCTCCGACTGGATGGGCGCAGCCGCCGTGATGACGGCTGCTGACAGCGGCGGCGGCTCGTTCGACGAGGTGCTGCCCCTGCTCTACCGCAGGCTCGCCCAGGCCAACCCGGGCAAGCCCGTGCCGCTCGCAAGCGCCACCGCGACGCTTGAGTATCGCGGGCAGAACGATGTGTTCGACCAATTCGGCGAACAGGATGCGCTGAGGCTCTTCGGCTTCCTGTGCGGCCGCGGCCTCATCGATGCCGACCCCGGTCCGGTGCCGGCGAAAAGCTGCGAGGCGACGCCGTTCGAGGCCACCGAGATCATCCGCGCGCCGCGCACCGGACTCGTCGCCTATCGCGTGGATCTGGGGCAGCGCGTCGCCAAGGGCCAGCCGGTCGCCGATCTGATTGCGATGGACGGGCCGGAGGCTTTCATCGCGCGTACGCCCATCGTGGCCGGGACCGATGGGCAGGTGCTGACCCGCGCCCTGCGCAAATATGCGACGCGCGGCGAAGGGATCATGAAGATCGTGGGCACGGCGCCGTTGCCGCAGCGCAAGGGCGGATATCTGCTCGAGGACTGAGGGCGACGAGCGGGAGGCCGGGTGTCGCGCGGCCTTTCCGGTCCGCCTACAAACTGCACGTTCCGCAAACAGGGGTTCCCGCTTTCGCGGGAACGACCCCGTGGGGTGGGCGCGTTCCGCTCTGCTCAGCGCAGCCCGAACTCGGCATGCTCCAGCGCTGTCATGATACCACGCAGTTCCGCGAGGCCCTTGAGGCGGCCGATGGTGGGGTAGCCGGGCTGCGAGCGGCGGCCGAGATCGTCGAGGATGTCCTGGCCGTGGTCGGGTCGCATCGGAATCTGCCAGTCGGCACGGCCGGCGGCCCTGCGCTTGCGTTCCTCGGCGATGATGGCTGCAATGAGCGCAACCATGTCAGTGTCGCCGCCAAGATGCTCGGCCTCGAAGAACGAACCGGCCAGCGCGTCATTGTCCTTCTTGACGTTGCGCAGATGGAGGAAATGCACCTTGTCGCCCAGCCGCCGCATCATGCCGGGCAGATCGTTGTCCGGCCGCGCGCCCAATGACCCGGAACAGAGCGTGATTCCATTGGCGGGCGATTCCACCGCGCCAGTCATGTAGACGTAATCGGCTTCGGTCGACATGACGCGCGGCAGGCCGAGCAGCGGAAACGGCGGATCGTCGGGATGGCAGCACAGACGAAGGCCGAGCTTTTCGGCGACCGGCACGACCTCGCCGAGGAAATCGACGAAGTGCTTGCGCAACTGATCGGGCGAGATGTGGCCGTATTCATCGAGATGCGCCTGCACCTCCTGAATGGTGAGGCTCTCGGTCGAGCCCGGCAGCCCCATCGTGACATTGCGCGCCAGCACCTTGCGCTGCTCGTCGCTCAGGCCCTGGAAGCGGCGCGCGGCTTCGGTGCGCACGTCTTCGGAGAAGTCCTCGGCGGCACCGCGGCGCTGCAGGATGTGGATGTCGAACACCGCAAAATCGTTGATGTCGAAACGCATGGCGGTACCACCGCTCGCGACCCGGTAGCGCAGTTCCGTGCGCGTCCAGTCGAGCACCGGCATGAAGTTGTAGCAGACGACCTCGAGCCCGGACCTGGCGACGTTCTCGAGCGACAGCTTGTAGTTCTCGATGTGCTGCCGCCAGTCGTTTTTCTGCTTCTTGATGTCCTCGCTGACCGGCAGGCTCTCGATGACCTCCCAGGCGATACCCGAGGGCGAGCCGTCCTTGCGCGTGGCGATCTGTTGCTGGCGCTTGGCGATTTCCTCGAGCGACCAGACCACGCCATTGGGAACGTGATGGAGCGCCGACACGACGCCTTCGACGCCCGCCTGCAGCATGTCGTCGATACTCGCGATGTCCGCCGGTCCGAACCAGCGCCAGGTCTGTCTCATAGAATCCTCTCAGCCGCCAAAGGCCATATTGGGCAGCCACAACACAACTTGTGGGAAGAAGGTCAAGGCCGCGATCAGTGCGCAGATTGCCGCAATGAAGGGAATGGACTCGATCGAGTATTCCTCGATGCTCACATCCATCAGCGCGCAGACCGCGAACATTGCCGAACCGGACGGCCATGTCATGCCGCCCAGCGTCACGATCGACATCATCAGGATGCCGAAATGCACCGGGTCCATGCCGACCTGTGTGACGATGGGCACGAAGATGGGCGTCAGCAGCAGCACCATCACGGTCGAGTCGAGTGCGAGCCCCGCGACAAGCAGGAACAGCAGGATCACCAGGACGATGAGATTGGGATCGGTGATGCCCTCGAGCATCATGGTGGCGAGCTGCTGTGGTGCCTGGAGATAGATGACGGCGAAGCCGACCATGCCCGACATCAGGATGATGAGCATGATGAGGCCGACATCGGAGGCCGCGTGGCCGAATGCCATCCACATCTTCTTGAGCGTGAGCTCGCGGTGGGCGAAGAAGCCGATGGCGAGGGCATAGACGACCGCAGCGGCTCCCACTTCGGAGGGCGTGAACACGCCGCCGCGAATGGCGAGCACCAGCGCCACGGGAAAGAGCAGCGCCCATTTTGCGTCCCAGACGGCAACGGCCAGCGCCTTGAAAGTGGGCCGCTCGGCGTTGGCGACGACGTATTTGCGCTTCCTGGCGATGACATAGGCGGTCGCCATCAGCACCGCCATCATCAGCACGCCCGGGATAATGCCGGCGAGGAAGAGGCGGCCGATCGAGACGTTGCCGACATAGCCGTAGAGGATGAGACCGATGGAGGGCGGGATTGTCGCGGTGACAAGCGAGCCGACCGCGATCGCCGCGGCCGAGTAGCCCTTGCCATAGCCCTTGGCGATCATCGTCGGCCCCAGGATGCGCGCCTCCATCGCCGCATCGGCGACCGCGGAACCGGAGACGCCGCCCATGAGTGTCGAGAGCACGATGGCGACCTGCGCGAGGCCGCCCGAAATCCAGCCGACAAGCAGCATCGAGATACGGAGCAGGCGCTGCGTGATGCCGCTCTCGTTCATCAAATGGCCCGCGAGCACAAAGAACGGCACGGCCAGCAGCGGGAAGCTCTGGCTCATGGTCGCGATCTTCTGCACGCCAATCGAAGGCGGCATGCCCGGCGTGATGAGGAAAAAGACGAAACCTGCGATCCCCGTGGCGAAGGCGACCGGCATGCCGATGGCCATGAGGATAACGAACACGACGCTGATGAGCAGCATGGCCTAGAGCTCCAGCACCGCAGGCGCATCCTTGTCGGATGCGGTGCGCGTGTAGACCAGCTTGCCCTTGTCCCGACCCTGCCACGCCCGCACCATGTTATGGATGAACGCGATGCCCAGCAGGATGCAGCCCACCGGCACCGCGACCGTCACCCAGGCATAGGAGATCGACGAGTCGCCGAACATGCGGGCGCGATTGAGCCAGGCGAGCTGGAAGCCCAGCACGGCGATGACGCCGAGGAAGACCAGCGTAGCCACAGAGCAGGCCAGCTCGACCCACAGGCGCGCCGTATAGGGCAAGTACTTGACCAGTACCTCCATGCCCAGATGCGATTTCTCGCGCATGGCACGCGTCGCGCCGAGCATGCACAGCCAGATGAAGAGCAGCTGCGCCATATCCACCGACCAGATCAGCGGATGGCCGAAGAAGCGCATGAGCGCCGCAACGAAGACGAGCCCGGTGATGGCGGCGAGGAGCAGCACGCAGATCGCGAGCTCGATCTGGGAAAGGCGTTTGAGCAGCATGAGGTCTTGTCCCTTTGCCGGGGGCAGAGCCGGAACCCTGCCCCCAAGCCAGGAGAAATCAAAGCGGCGGCGTTATTGCGCTGCGAGCTTTTGCACCGCGTCGCGCAGTTCGCCGTAGCCGAGCTTGTCGTAGACCCCCGCGGTGGCATCCTTGAACACTTGCGTGTCGACCTCGTTGACGGTCATGCCTGCCGTGACGAGATCCTTCTCGATCTGCGCCAGGGCATCGCGCGTGCCGTAGGACCCGACATCGCCGGCCTTGAGCGCCTCGTCGCGCAGCACCGTCTTGAGATCGTCGGGCAGCGAGTCGTACCAGGCGCCGCTGGTCACCATGCCGGTCAGCAGATTGATGTGTCCGGTCTTGGTGAGGATCTTGGTGACCTCGAACAGCTTGGCGCCCTGCCCGGCGGGAAGCTGGGCCTCGACCGCATCAATGACCTTCTGCTCGAGAGCCGAATAGACCTCGGCAAAGCCCATCGGGGTGGGCACGGCGCCCATCGCGGTCACCGTTTCGGTCCACACCGGAGCGCCGGGAGTGCGCATGCGGATGCCGGCGAGGTCGGCCGGGGTCTTGACCTCGACATTGGTCCACAGATGACGCTCGCCCTGCCACCAGTTGAAGCTCAGCACCTGGAGCTGGGCGCTGTCATGGAGCTTGGTCACCCACTCCTCGAACAGCGGCGAGGTCGCCACCTTGCGCACACCGTCATAGCCGTTGGCGAGATAGGGCGCGCCCATGATGCCGAATTCGTTCTGGAACGTGGCGAGGCGGCCGCCATCGACGATGACCGCGACCGGCGCGCCGGCGCGGGCCTGCTCCAGCACGTCCTCGTCCGGCCCGAGCTGGGAATTGGGGAACAGCTTGACCTCGATCCGCCCGCCGCTCGCCTCGGCAACGCCCGCCACGAAACTCTCAAGACCCTTGTACAGCGGGTCGGTAATGGCGAGCGCGGTATTGACGCTCAGCGTGTAGTCGGCTGCAAAGGCGGAATGCGGGGCCACAAACACGAGCGCACCCGCGGCCACGAGGGCCCGCGTGGAAATAGTCTTCATCTGTCGTCCTCCCATATCGGCTCTCAGCGCGCCGATTGCCCGGAGACTAGTATGGTAGTATCCAGGAAGTCAACATGACTGACACACCCGAACTCGAGCTGCTCAGCGACGACGCCTCCGACCGGATGGGCCGCATGGGGCTGCGCGTCTTCGATTCGATCCGCCAGGCGATCGTGCAGTTGAAGCTGCGGCCGGGGAACCTGCTGTCGGAGGCCGATGTGGCGCGGCAACTGGGCGTGTCGCGCCAGCCGGTGCGGGAGGCCTTCATCAAGCTCGCCGAGGTGGGGCTGGTGGAGGTCAAGCCGCAGCGCGGCACCTTCGTGAAGCTGATCTCCATCCGCCAGGTGCAGAACGTGCGCTTCATCCGTGAGGCGATCGAAGTGGCCGTGGTGCGCAAGGCGGCGCTCGAGGCGTCGCCCAAGCGGCTCGACGAGTTCCGCGCCCTGATCGAGGCGCAGCGCGACGCCGAGCGCCGCGCCGACCACATGGAGTTCCTGCGCCTCGACGAAGCCTTCCACCAGACGCTCGCGCATGCGGTGGACACCGACTACGCCTGGCGCGTGCTCGAAAACCTCAAGGCGCAGATGGATCGCGTGCGGCACCTGTCGATGCCCGATGCAACTCCCATCGACGTGCTGATCGGCCAGCATGCGGCGATCATCGACGCTGTATCCCGGCACGCGCCCGACGAGGCCGAGGCGGCAATGCGCACGCATTTGAGCGAGATTCTACTGTCGCTGCCCCGGCTGGCGCAGGCGCATCCGGAGTTGTTCGCGGACTAGCGCAACAAAGAGGGCCGGCGCTGAACGCCGGCCCTCCCGCAAATCTTCAATGCAGCTTACGCAGCGATGCGCTTGCCGCTCTCGGTGTCGAACAGGTGCACCGTGCTGCTGTCGGGGCGGATCTTGATCTTCTCGCCCGGCTGCGCGGTGATGCGCTCGCGGAAGGCGCCCATGATCTCGCCGCCGGCAAAACGCGCGACGACCTGCGTTTCCGAACCGGTCGGCTCGACGGTGAGGATCTCCGCATCGACGCCATTGGGGTCGAGATGGAAGTGCTCCGGACGCACGCCCAGCGTGATCGGGCGGCCCTCGGAGCTGCCGGCGCCACGGCCGAGCGAGATGCGGGTACCGTCGGACGCGATGAAGTCCTGGCCTTCCATCTTGCCGTTGACGAGGTTCATCGCCGGCGAGCCGATAAAGGTGGCCACGAACAGGTTGGCTGGACGATCATAGAGCTCGAGCGGCGTGCCGATCTGCTCGATGATGCCGTCATGCATCACCACGATGCGGTCGGCCATGGTCATGGCTTCGATCTGGTCGTGCGTCACGTAGACGGTGGTGGTCTTGAGGCGCTGGTGGTTCTGCTTGATCTCCGACCGCATCTGCACGCGCAGCTTGGCATCGAGGTTCGACAGCGGTTCGTCGAACAGGAACACCGCCGGGTTGCGCACGATGGCGCGGCCCATGGCGACGCGCTGGCGCTGACCGCCCGACAGATGGCGCGGATAGCGCTTGAGGTAGGGCTCGAGGCCGAGGATCGCGGCAGCGGCAGCGACGCGCTTCTGCGTCTCTTCCTTGGGCACGCGCTGCAGCTTGAGCGAAAAGCCCATATTCTGCTCGACCGTCATGTGCGGATAGAGCGCGTAGGACTGGAACACCATCGCGATGTCGCGATCCTTGGGGGCGAGGTTGTTGACCACGCGGCCACCGATCGAAATCGTGCCGGAGGTGATTTCCTCAAGGCCGGCGATCATGCGCAGCAGCGTGGACTTGCCGCAGCCCGACGGACCCACAAGGATCACGAACTCGCCGTCGGCGATGTCGACGGACACGCCGTGCAACACTTCCATATTGCCGTAGTTCTTGCGCACATTCTCGATGCTTACCGCACCCATTTACCCCTCCGCGTCCCTGCCGTCCCGGCGTGATTGCCGGATTTCGGGCGACAAAAAAGAGCCGACACGAAAGCGCACTTTCGTTCGGCGGTGGAAAAACGGTCGGCGACCCGACTACCCCGGCATGCGGCGCATCCACCAATGACCACGCTAACAGCAAAAGCGCGGCAGCGTCTAGGGGGTCGCTCGGTCGTGAACGCGGCGGTGGATATCAGCCCATCGCTTCGGTGAGCATCGCACGATAGTCCGCAGCCGCTGGCGCGCGTGGATTGGTTGCGTGGTTGTGGTCGGCGAGGGCGCGCTCGATCAGCCGGTCGAAGTGATCCTCGCGCACGCCGAGCAGCCGCAACCCTCCGGGAATACCGAGGCGTTTGTTGAGGAGGTCGAGCTCTGCATCAAGGCTTTCGACCAGGTCCATCGCCCGGCCGAGCCGGTCGAGCTTCTCCGCGATCACGGGCGCGTTGAAGCGGAGAACGATGGGCATGAGAATGGCGTTGAGCGTGCCGTGATGGAGCGACAGCTCCTTGAGCCCGCCCAGCGCGTGACTCAGCGTGTGCACGGCGCCAAGGCCCTTCTGGAAAGCGAGCGCCCCCATCAGCGCGCCCATCATCATCTCGCCGCGGGCAGCGAGGTCGCCACCGCTCGCCACGGCCCCCTCGATGTTGCGCCAGATGCGAGCTGCTCCGTCGAGCGCAATCGCTTCGGCCGGCGGATTGTCGCGCGGCGAACAAAAGGTCTCGATGCAATGGCTCAGCGCGTCGAGGCCGGTGGCCGCCGTCAGCATCGGCGGGAGGCCGAGTGTCAGCTCGGGGTCGCAGATGGCGCGTCTGGGGATCAGGTGCGGGGAGACGATGCCGAGCTTGCGCCCATCGTCGAGCGTCAGCAGCGCGGCGCGGCCGACTTCGGCGCCGGTGCCCGCCGTGGTCGGGATAGCGATGACCGGTACGACACCGGCGGTGATCCGGGCCAACCCTCCGTAGATCATGGCGAACTGCTCCAGGTCGCCGGCGTGGGTGGCAAGCAACGCGACACCCTTGGCGAGGTCGATGGGCGAGCCGCCGCCCAGCGCGACGATGCCGTCGCACCCTTCGTCGCGGTAGCGCGCGAGCGCCGCTCGGACCGCGGCCTCGGTGGGATTGGTGGGCGTGTCGAGAAACATCGGTGTGTCTTCAGGAAGGTAAGCGGCAGCCCTGGCGACGAGGCCGGCAGCCTGCACGCCTTTGTCGGCAACAAGAAGAGGCCTCGATATCCCCAGCTCGCGGGTCGCATCTCCCAGGGTGGCGAGGGTTCCAGGGCCGAAGTCGATGGCGGTGAGGTAGGTGATGCGGGTCATCGGCAGGGCGCTCCTTTGCTGCGGGGGTCACCAGAGCACGGGCATTGCGGTCGAGGAAGGTGGCCGTTCCAGCGACGGTGCAATTCAGATGTGAACTTGGCTTATTCTGAAATCGATGATAGCCAGAGCAGGTGCGTAGGGGGAGTGTCGCGGTGGCGAATTATGGGGATGCGACGGCCAAGCACCGCATACCGGTAATCGATCGCATGATGGACGTGCTGGGCCAGCTCGAGCGGCGCGAAAGCGGACTGACGATCCGCGAGCTGGTGATCCAGCTCCACCTGCCGCGCACCACGATCTACCGCATCCTCAACACCCTGCAGATGCACGAGATGGTGCACCGCGACGAGAACGGTGCGTACCGGCTCGGCCGACGACTGCTCGGGCTCGCGGCGCACGTCGCGACCGGCGCCAGCGAGGTCGACCTCGTCGCCGTGGCGCAGCCGCACCTCGACAGGCTGGCGCACGAGCTGGGCGAAGGCGTCAAGCTGTCGGTGCTCGACAAGAACGCAGTTCTTGTCCTCGCCGCGGCACAGGGCAAACGCGAATATGCGCTGACCGTGGCGCCCGGCCAGCGCATGGAGCCGCACGCCGGCGCGGCCAGCAAGCTGCTGCTGTCCTATCTGCCCGAAACGGAGCTGGCGCCCCATCTGGGCCGGCCGCTCGCGGCCTACACGGCCAAGACCACGACCGATCCGCACCGGCTGCGGGCGGAGCTCGCCCGGCTCCGTCGTCAGGGCTGGGCGCAGGACAAGGGCGAGATGGTGCTGTCGATCCACGCCTTCGCGGCGCCGGTGTTCGACACGCGCAGCGAAATGGTTGCCGCGCTCTCGGTTCCCTTCCTCGCCGGCACCGACCCCGACCGGATGGAAGACATCCGCCTCGCGACGATCGCCACGGCCAGGGCCCTCACCACGGCGATCCCCGGCCCCGTGGCCCGCTAGCTGTTGGCGAGCTCGATCAGCACTTCGGTGTGACAGGGCGTACCGGGCCGGCACCAGCAGGCAAGATTATGCCCACCGAGCTCGGCGCGCATCTCGTCACGGCTCGGCGGCGGGTAAGGCGAGAGCCTGAGGGCGAGCGTGCCGCGCAGCCACTGGCTACACAGCTCGACCGCCTTCTCCTGCGCGGCATCGGGAGCGAGCTTGTACTTGGCGGCGATGTCCTCGATCGAGAACGGGTTGCCCCACTTCCCTGGCCGCGTGACGCGCTTGGCCGGCAGACCGTTGAGCTTCCTCGATCCCGCCTGCAGGTCGAAGCCTCGCTTGCGGCTGAGCTGCAGGCGCCGGGGGCGGGTCATCTGAGCTCCTTGTCGTAGACGAACTTGGGCATGCTCCAGTTGAACAGGATGGCGAGGACGCGCAGCGTGAAGCCCAGGACGATGGCGAGGATAGTGACCACGTCGGCGGGATAGCCCGCGATGACGCCCAGATAATAGATCGCGCCCGTAACGATCGACACCGTCGCGTAGAGCTCGCCCGAGAACACCAGCGGGATATCGTTGCACAGCACGTCGCGCAAAATGCCGCCGGCAATTCCGGTGATCATGCCGGCCACGATGACGATCACGGGGGATTGCCCCATCTCGATGGCGACGTTGCAGCCGATGATGGTGAAGACCACGAGGCCGAGGGCGTCGAGGATGAGGAAAGGCCAGCGCAGCGTCTCCATGAAGCGGGCGAGCGCAATGGTGACGAGCGCGGCACCGCTGGCAATGAGCAGCAGGCTCGGGTCGGCCACCCAGCTCAGTGGATAGTGGCCGAGCAGCGTATCGCGCGTTGTTCCGCCGCCGAGCGCGGTGACAACGGCAAGAACGCAGACGCCGAACCAGTCCATGCGCCGCCGCCCCGCCGCGAGCGCTGCCGTCATCGCTTCGGCAGCGATGGCGACGACGAAGATGACGTGCAGCATTTTCCGGGTTTCCTCTGGCGGCGGTGACCGCCATTGTTAGCGGCCACAGGCAGAGCGGACAAGGAACGGCAGGTGCGCAAACCTCAATCGATGCGGGCGCTGGAGGAGCTTGGGCGCGTGCGGCTCAGCGCCAATTTCTTCATGCGCGATTTCCTGCATTCCGAGATCGCAAGCTTCTACGGCATGCAGAACATTCCCGACGATCCCGACCTCGCGATCGCCGCCGGCACGAAGCTGTGCGAGGAAGCGCTCGAACCGTTGCAGGCGCGGTTCGGCCGGATCTCCATCCGCTCGGCCTACCGCAGCCCCGAGGTCAATCGCTTCGGCAACCAGAACAACCTCAATTGCGCGAACAATGAGAGCAATTTCGGCGGCCATATCTGGGACCGCCTGACCAGCAAGGGCGAGATGGGCGCCTGCGCGACGATCATCGTCCATGCGCTGGTCCCCTGGTACGACCGCACCGGTCAATGGGAAGCCGTTGCGTGGTGGATCCACGATCACCTGCCCTATGACGAACTCGAATTCTTCCCGAAATATGCCGCCTTCAACTACTGCCACGGCGACCGGCAGCGTCGCCGTATCCGCAGCTACATCCCGCCGCGCCGCGGCTGGCTGACCAAGCCGGGAATGGCGAACGCCACTGGCGGCCACTCCGCAGAATATGCAGAGTGGCTCGAGAGCCTGGAGAGCAAATGACAACGCACCGATTCATCCCGACGCAGTGGCACAATGTGCTGGGCACGCTGCCCCCTGCCCTGACCATCGAGAGCGGCGACACCGTGGTGACGGAAACCATCGACGCCAATGGCTGGGACAAGTCCGACGCCAAGGTGGCGAGCAGCCCCAACCCGATGAACGGACCGATCGCGATCAATGGCGCCCAGCCCGGCGACACGCTCAAGGTCGAGATTCTCGCCATGACACCCAACCGCGCGACCGGCTGGACCCGCGCATCGCTGGCCGATCTGGTGGTGGAACCAAGCTTCGTGCCCAACCTGCCCCCACGCGAGCGCGCGACCTGGCGGATCGACCGCAACGCGCAGACGGTGACGCTGGGCGGTGTCGGCCCGCTGGGCGACCTCACCATGCCGCTGGCGCCGATGATCGGCTGTTTCGGCGTCGCTCCCGCCGGGGGACAGGCGATTTCGACGACGACGAGCGCCGAGCATGGCGGCAACATGGACTATCGCCGCTTCGGGCCGGGATCGACGGTGTGGTTCCCCATTGCCGTACCCGGCGCGCTGTTCTTCCTGGGCGACTGCCACGCCATCCAGGGCGACGGCGAGATCGTGGGGACCGGCGTCGAAACATCCTACGAGGTGACGGTGCGGCTCAGCATCGACAAGGGACCGATAGTCTGGCCGCGCGGCGAGAACGAGCGCGACATCTTCACCATCGGCAACGCGCGGCCGCTCGACCAGGCCCTGCAGCACGCGACCACCGAGATGGTCCGCTGGCTCGGCGAATACGGTCTCGATGTCACGGCCGCGAGCAACCTGCTCGGCCAGGCCGTGCGCTACGACATCGGCAATGTGTACGATCCCGCCTTCACTGTCGCCTGCCGGCTCAGCAAGCAGTGGCTACCCAAGTGAACGGGCGCCTCCGGCTGGGGCTGATCGGCTGCGGGTTTTTCGCGCAGAACCATCTGCATGCGTGGCGGGACCTCAAGGCCGAGGGCGTCGACCTGGTCGCCGTGTGCGACACCGACGCGGAACGCGCCAAGGCGGCCGCCGCGAGCTTCGGAGTGCCGCGCTGGTACACCGATGCGCGCGAGATGCTTGCCAACGAACAGCTTGGACTTGTCGACATTGCGACACAGATGGGTACGCATCTGGAGCTCGTATTGCTGGCAATCGGCCATGGCGTGCCAACCATCGTGCAGAAGCCATTCGGCGTCGACATCGCCCAGGTGCGGCAGATGGTGGAGGCGTCGGACCGCGCCGGCGTGTTCCTCGCCGTGCACGAGAATTTCCGCTTCCAGAAGCCGCTCCGCAGAATCCGCGAGGTGGTCGAGTCCGGCGCCATCGGCAAGCCGAGCTGGGCCCGCATCAGCTTCCGCACCGGCTACGACATCTATACCGGCCAGCCCTACCTCTCCCGGCAGGAACGCTTCGTGCTGATCGATGTGGGCGTGCATGTGCTCGACGTAGCGCGCGCCCTCCTCGGCGAGGTCACGCATCTGACCGCCGAGCTGCAGCGGCGCAACGCGGCCGCCATCGGCGAGGACACGGCGACGATGCTGCTCAGGCACGAATCCGGCGCCGTCTCGGTGGTCGAGTGCACCTACGGCTCGCGTCGCGTGCCCGACAGCTTCCCCGAGACGCTGATCGAGGTGGAGGGCGAACGGGGCGCGATTGCCTCGCGCATCGGCAATCTGGTCGAGGTGACGATCGACGGCAAAATGACGAGCAGCAGCGAAGACCCCGAGGTGCTGCCCTGGGCCACGCGCCCGTGGCACGTCGCACAGGAGAGCGTGCTCGCCACCTGCCGACACATGCTGGAGGCCCTGCGGGCCGGCCGGCCCGCCGCCACGAGCGCCGCCGACAACCTCCGGACCTTCGCGCTGGTGGAGGCGGCCTACCAGGCCGCCGGCAAGGTTGCGCCCGTCGCATGAACGCGCCGCCCGACGGCCAGTATGGCAGCGAGCGCCCGGCGCCATGGGGCGTCAACCTGGTGCGCGTGCCTTACGACATCGAGGAAGCCGTGCGGCAGGCGGAGATTTCCGGCATGCCGGAGCTGGCGCTCTATGCGACGGAATTGCGGACCGCGATCTATCGCGGACGACAGGCGGCCCTGTAAGCTTCAGCCGCCGACGCGGCCACCAAGCTCGTCGTCGACATGGGCGCGGAGTATCTCATCGAAATCGCGTTCGGCGACGAAGCCGAGCGACAGCGCCCGCTTCGCGTCGAAATTGCGCGGCCAGCCGGCAACGATACGCGTGATCGTCTCATTGTGCTCTTCGCGGATGAGACGCACGGCCCTGTCGCCGGCGATACGGCGCAGGGCATCGATCTCCTCGCCCACCGTGGCCGACAGGCCGGGCGCCGACAGCGTACGGCGCCAGCCGAGCAGCGCTGTATCCATCGTCGCGGCATGACGGAGGAAACCGACCGCGGCGCGCGGGCTCGCGAACCAATGGCGCACATCGCGGCTGACCGGCAGCACGGCTTCCTGCCCCACCAGCGGCTCGCGCAGGATGTTGGAGAAGAAGCCGGAGGCGGCAGCATTGGGCTTGCCCGGCCGCACGACGATGGTGGGCAGGCGGATGCCGACGCCATCGACGAAGCCGCGGCGCGAATAGTCGTTGAGCAGCAGTTCGCCGATCGCCTTCTGCGTGCCGTAGCTGGTGAGCGGGGTCGAGAAAAACTCGTCGCCAATGGCATCGGGGAACGGCGCACCGAACACCGCGATGGACGAGGTGAACACCAGGCGCGGCCTGTAGGGCGCGGTGCGTCCCTCGAGGCGGATGGCTTCGAGCAGCAGCCGGGTGCCGTCGAGATTGATGCGGTAGCCTTTCTCGAAATCGGCCTCCGCCTCGCCCGAAACGATGGCCGCGAGATGGAAGATCAGATCGGGCCGCGTGGCGACGAGGCCGGCCGCGACGCCCGGCGCGGAGAGGTCGGCAGCGACGCTCTCGACCGCGCCGGCAAACCCCGCCGGCCTGTCGGCGGCGACAACATCGGCCAGCGTGAAGCGCTCGATGGGCCTGCCACCGATCCCGCCATCCCTGACCAGCGCCTCGGTGAGCTTGCGGCCGACCATGCCGGCCGCGCCGATGACGAGAATGTGCACGATGTGTCCTCCACTGCGCGGCAGGACATTAGCGGTTGCGCAGGGACGCGCAACCTACTCCGGCAGCACGGCGAGAATCTCTTCGAGCGTCGGGATCATCTGGTCGAAGAAGCCGGCGGCAGGCGCGTTCAGCTCTTCAAGCTTCGCCTTGGACGCGGTGGCAAGGTCGTAGGCCTGCTGCAGACGGGCGCGGTCCATGCTGGGCACGCCGATGGCGAACAGTACCTGCACCTTGTAGAGCTGCAGGCGCTCCCAGTCGGCGGGCTCGGCCTCCGGCGTCGTCACTTCCTCAGCCGTGGTGTAGGCGGCGAGCGAAGCATCGGCGGTTGCCGCGCTGCCATCGATCGCGAGCCTGTCCGAGAGTACGCTGCCCAGCTTGGTGTACATCAGCGCCCAGTCGAGCGGCGACAGATCCCGGGGCGTGAGCGCGATGCTCTGCTCGAGCAGATCCGCGGCCTCGTCGAGCGATGCGAGATCCTTGGTCAGCACAGCATATTGACGCAGCGTGCCGGCGAGATTGGTGGCACCCGTCGTCCACTGCACCGGTGTGCGCTCCTTGTCGTAGACCGACAGCACGTCGCGATAGGCCGCGATGGCCAGCGCGAAATCGTCGGGCGAGTTCGTGAGCTTGCCGCGATCGGCAAGAACGGACGCGCGGGTGTGCTGCATCATGGACCAGTCGAGTGGATTGTCCGCCTTGGAGCGCACGAGGAGCGCTGCATCCATCGAGGTCACGACCTCGCTGAGGATGACAACGGCCTGGTCGCGGGCGGCGATGACCTCGGGCAGGTTTTCGGCGTTGGGATCACCCCGCTTCAGCGCCTCGACCTGGATCATGTCGGTCGCCGCGTAAACCGCGTCGGCCAGCGCCATTTTCGCGGCGCCCCGGTTGCTGAGCACGGTGGCCCAGCGGATCGGCTCCGCCTCGGGCGTATAGACGAGCAGCGCCTGGTCGAAGGCATCGATCGAGCGTTGCAGTGTCGCCTGGTCGCCCGTCCGGTAGCCCAGGCTGTAGAGCACATTGCCCAGATTGTTCTGCCCCGCCGCCCAGTCGCGAGGTGTCGTCTCGCGCGTCTGCACGCTGAGCGCCTGATCGAACGCTTCGATCGAGGCCTGCATGATCGCGACGTCGCCCAGCCGCGCGCCGAGCCCCTGCTTGGTCTGCCCGATGCGGCCCTGGAGCTTCGCCCAGTCGCGTGGCGCCGTCTCGCGCGGCGCCATCTCCAGTGCCTTGGCATAGATCGCCAGCGCCTGGTTCAGCGCGTCATTGTCGATCTGGAGCGTACCGTGATCGGTGAGGGCATCGCCCTGCTTGATGGTGTAGTCGAGCGCCTTGGCCTTGTCCCAGTCCATCACCGCCAGCGCGGCCTTGCCGTAGAGGTCGGCGGCATGGATGTGATCGTAGTTGAGCACGGCCGTCGCCGCGTTGTCGGCATAGGTCTGGGCGATATCGATCATGTCCTGACGGAGCTTGTCGGCCTCGTCCAGCTTCTCGTTCAGCAGATCGTCGGCGTGCGCGCTCGCCTGGTCGCGATACTGCAGCGCCAGCGCGATCGCGCCCTCGGACTCCGCCTGCTCGGCGAGCTTGGAAAGCCGCTCCAGTTCGGGGTCGGCCTTCACCGAATCGTCCTTGTCGGCGATCAGCTCCTTGAGCCGCTCGGCGCCGGCCTTGAGCTGCTGCTCGAGGTCGCCACCGGCGGTGTCGGGCTTGACCCCCAGCACATTGAGCATGCCATAGAGCGCGTCGAGCGGCACGTCTTCCTGCCCGGCGAGGGCCTCGACATATTTGCGCGTTTCGTCGGGCGTGCCGGCGATGGTGAGCAGCAGCTTCCGGCGCTCGCCTTCGATGGCCGTCGTGTCGGCATCCTGCTGTTCGGGCGCCGCAAAGGTCAGCACGCGACGCAGCGAGGAATTGGTCCACGGCAATTGCTGCGCGCGGGTCTTGAGGTAGACCTCCTCGGTGACCATGGTCATCACGTCGCCGAACGAGAAGCCTCCGGCGCTCAGGTGCTTGAGCAGCGCGGCGGCATAGGGCGAGTTCTCGCCCGCCGGACCATCGAGCGCCGGCTGGCCGGGCTCCGCGGCAAAGCCGATGACCGTGCCCAGGCTTTCGGGCGGCAGGTCGGGGCGCGCGGCAGGTGTCGGACCACGGAGCGGCGCGAGGCCGGGCTCGATCGCGGTAATGGTGATGGGCGCGTCGCTGTCGGGCAGCTTGATGACGGTGCCCACCGGGAATGGGTCGGAACGGCAGGCATCGAGCAGCGCGATCGTGACGGGGACGACCTTGGCCAGCGCTTCAAGCATCGGCGCGACCGGCACGAGCGCATTACCGGCGGCTTCGGGCGTGTCGAAAGTGGCATCGACCGGCACGAGATAGTTTTCGCCGGCGACCTCGATGCCGTGGCCGGAATAGTAGACCAGCGCCACGTCGGCGTCCTCGGCGTCCTCGATGAACTCCTCGATCGCCTCGCGCAGTTCCTCGGCGTCGGCGTCGAGCACGCGCTCGACCTCGAAGCCGAGATCGTTGAGCAGGTCGTCGATGTCGCGCGCGTCCTGATTGGGATTGATCAGCTCGCTCAGCGTTTCGTACTTGCTCTCGCCGATGACGAGGGCGACGCCGCGCAGTTCCTGCGCCCAGGCGGGGACGCTCAGCATCAGGGCGGTGGCAATGGCGGCGAGACGGAGCATGGCTGACTTCAGAGGGTTACGCTGCGACTGAGACGCCCGTGGACGCCATCGGCTTGGGTCATATCGTCCTGCTCGGGCGCGGCCAAGTCATGAAACCGTGGCCAGCCAAGTATCGATCTGGCCCAGCCGCTCCTCGAAATAGCCTCGCGCCCCATCCTGCCCGCGGTAGAAATCGTAAGCCGCTTCCATGTGTGCGCGCGCCTGCCGCAACATTTCCGCGTTTTCGGTGCGGTAACCCAGCATCGCCAGTGCCCACCCCATGACGTCCTGCACATCGGCCCAGTCCGTGGGCGCCGAGTCTTGCCCATAGATCTCGAGCGAGAGCCGATAGGCGGCGACGGCGGCTTCCAGCTCTCCTGTCCCCTCGACGCGGCCGGCGATGTCGGTGAGGACGAGGCCCAGATTGTAATTGGTCAGCGCCCAGTTCCACGGATCGCGATCCTGCGTCCGCTCCTCGAGGCAGAGGCCATAGGCTTTGACCGCCCTGCGCAGTGCGGCGAGCGAGTCCTCGCCATCGAGGCCACGGCCGAGCGTGGCGTAGGTGGCGCCGATATTGTTCTGCACCGTGGCCCATTGCAGCGGCACCCGCTCGCGCGTCCATTCCTCGAGCGCGCGGCCATAGGCAGCGATGCCGGCTTCGACCTTTGCCCGGTCGTCCTGCATGGTGCCAAGGTCGGTGAGCGCGTTGCCCAGATTGGAATTGACCATCGCCCAATCGTAGGGCGAGCGATGTTGCGTCCATTCCTGCAGCGCCAGCTCAAACGCCGCGATGGCTTCATCGAGCGACGCCTCGTCCTTCTCGATCTGCCCCACGACACGCAGCACCGTGCCCAGATTGTTCTGCGCCCGAGCCCAGTTGAGCGGCTGTGCCTCGCGTGTCCACTCCTCGAGCGCCGCACGGAAAGCGGAGCGCGCCATGTAGTAGAGATTGAGCTCCTGCCCCTGCCGCTCGGCCAGCGAGGCAAGCACATTGCCAAGGTTGTTCTGGACCCGGGCCCAGTCGATTGGCATCGCCTCGTGCGTCCAGATGTCGAGGACCTCCTCATAGGCCGAGCGGGCTCCTTCGAGATAGTCGAGCTCCTCGCGGCGCTCGCCATACCGCGCCAGCGCGTTGCCGAAATCATTGGCGGCGTCGGCCCATACATCGTCGTCGGGCTGGCCATCGAGGTAGGTCATCACCGCATCGTAGAGCGTGATGGCTTCGTCATAGGCGGCGTTGTCGCCCTTGTACTCGCCGATGGCAGCAAGCGCGTCGGCTTTGAACTTGAGGTACTCGAAATGCCTGTCGGCATCGAGACCGTCGGCGAGCGCGGCCGCCCTGTCGTAGTAGTCGACCGCCTGCTGCATCTCGAACAAGGTCCACGATGCGTCGCCGGCTTTGACGCTGAGCGCCGCAAGTTGCAGCTTCTGTGCGTCCGTTTGCGTGGTGCTGGCGGCATCGACCGCGCGCATGCGAAAGTCGAGAGCTTCGCGGAAGGCGCCTTCGCTCTCGGCCGTGTCCGCGAGCGCGACGAGACGATCGACATCGGCGCCCAGATCGACGTCGAGCCGCGGCTGCTCGCTGAGCTTCCTGACGCGCAGCGCGCCCTCCTCGAGCTGCGCCTGCAATTGCGACGGATCGGCGGTGTCGACGCCCAGCGCCTCGAGCATGCCGAACAGCGCGTCGAGCGGCACCTGCTCCTGCGCCGCCACCGCCTCGATCATGCTGCGATTGCCCTGCGGCACCGACGCCATGGTGAGCAGCAGGGAACGGCGGCCGGTTCGGATAGCGGCTTCGTCGGCATCGCCTTCGGCGAGCGGCGCGCCGAAGGAGAGGATGCGGCGCAGCGAGGAATTGACCCAGGGCAGCTGCCGCGCCCTCGTCTTGAGGTAAACCTCCTCGCTCACCATCGTCATCACGTCGCCGAACGAATAGCCGCCGGCTCCAAGGTGCTTGAGCAGCGCCGCCGCATAGGGCGAGTTCGGCTCGCCCGGAGCCCCATCGAGCGCCGGCTGGCCCGGCGCCGCGGCGAAGCCGATCACCATGCCCAGGCTGTTTTCGGGCACACCCGGCCTCGCGATGACCGTGGGACCGCGCAGCTCGCCGAGCCCTGCCGGCTGCGCTTCGACGGGCGCCGCCTCGCCCGGTGGCTGGATCAACGTGCCGGGCGGAAAGGCGTCGGACCGACAGGCATCGAGCAGCAGGATAGTGACCGGCACGGCTTTCGCCAGATCGTCGAGCAGGCGCGCCACGGGCATGAGCGTCTCGCCGGCCAGCTCGGGCGTCGAGAGATCGCCATCGACCGGGACCAGATAGTTCTGCCCGCCCGCCTCGATCCCATGGCCGGAGTAATAGACGAGCGCGACGTCGGCCATCGCGGCATCGTCGACGAACAGGGCGACGGCCTTGGCCAGCGCCTCGCCGTCGCCATCCGCGATCTGGGTGACGCCGAACCCCAGGCCGAGCAACAGCCGAGTCATGTCCCGCCCGTCATTGGCGGGGTTCCTGAGATCGGGAAGATTGGCGTAGTCGGACTGGCCGATGACCAGCGCGACGCCGCGCAGCGGCTTGTCCTGAGCCAGGGCAGGCGTAACCGCCAACAGCAACGCAACCAGAAGGCCGGCCAGCAGGCGCATCCGCGCTGTCTCCAGTGATCCCGTCGCGCTAGGCGAGCATAACGGTGTGAGCAAGGCAAGACAGCGGCGGCGCGGCGGCCTTGCGGTGTCCGGTTGACCGCGCCGGCGATTCCGCTGACAAGCCGCGCCATGACCGCCATCGACCATATCCGCGACGATGTCGCCGCCCTGCCGCTGTGGGACGGCCGGCCGGTATTCGAGGCACTGCCCGGCGGCATCTCGAATTTGAGCTTCGTTGCGACCGACAGGTCCGGGAAGTATGCGGTGCGGCTGACGCGGGATTTTCCGTTCCACAATGTCTATCGCGCCCGCGAAGTGGCCGTCGCACGGGCAGCGCATGCGGCGGGCTTCGCGCCCGAGGTCGTGTACGCGGAGCCGGGGCTGATGATCTCGCGCTTCCTCGACGCCCAGCCGCTGAAGCCGGATGATGTCCGGCGGGACATCGCGCGCATCGTCGAGCTCATGCTGCGGTTCCATCGGGAGATGCAGGCACCGATCGGCGACTATACCTTCGATGTGTTCGCCGTGAACCGCGGCTATTTGGACGCCCTCGGCAGCACCGAGTGGACGACGCTCAACGAGCGGCTGGAAGCGCTGCAGGGGTCACTGGCCCCAGTGTTCGCGCATCACGACCTGCTGGCGGGGAACATCCTCGACGACGGCACGCGATTGTGGCTGATCGACTTCGAGTACTCGGGCTCCGGCTCGCCGATGTTCGACCTCGCGAACCTGTCTTCGAACGCCGGCTTCTCTGCCACCGAACGCGACATGCTGCTGCACGCCTATTTCGGCAGCGGCGACTTCATGCGCGCGCATCGCGCGATGGAAGCGGCCTCGCTGCTGCGCGAGGCGCTCTGGTCGCTGGTGTCGGCGCGCCACATCCACGAGCGCGACGTCGACTATGTCGCTTATGCCGAGGTCAACTTCGCGCGGCTGCGCGACGTGTTGCGCGACCTCCCCGAGGCCATCACCCCCTGAAGGTGTTGGCGGCGATCGACTCCGGTTTCATCTCGATGGAGAAGCCGGGACGCGAGGGCGGCATGTAGGCGGCGTTCTCGATCACGCATGGGTCGAGGAAGTGCTCGTGCAGATGGTCGACGAACTCGATGACGCGACCGTCTTTGCTGCCCGAGACCGCGATGTAGTCGATCATCGACAGGTGCTGGACGTATTCGCACAGCCCCACCCCGCCGGCATGCGGCCACACCGGCAGGCCGTACTTGGCCGCCATCAGCAACACGCTGAGCACTTCGTTGAGGCCGCCGATCCGGCACGCATCGATCTGCACCACGTCGATGGCGCCGCGCGTGATGAACTGCTTGAACATGATCCGGTTCTGGCACATCTCGCCGGTCGCCACCTTCACCGGGGCCACGCCCTCGCGGATATTGCGGTGTCCCTCGATATCATCGGGGCTGGTGGGCTCCTCGATGAAAAAGGGGTTGAAGCGCTTCAGCTCATTCACCCAGCCGATCGCCTGGTCGACCTCCCACACCTGGTTGGCGTCGATCATCAGCCGGCGGTCGGGGCCCATGATCGAGCGGACGATCTCGAGCCGGCGGATGTCGTCGGCAAGATCGCGGCCGACCTTCATCTTGATGTGGGTGAAGCCCTGCTCGACCGCCTCAGTGGCCAGCCGCGTCAGTTTCTCGTTGGAGTAGCCCAGCCAGCCTGCCGAGGTGGTGTAGCAGGCATAGCCCTCCGCCTTGAGCCGGGCGATGCGCTCGGCCTTGCCGGGCTCAGCGCGACGGAAGATCTCGAGCGCCTCCTCTGGGGTGACGGCATCGGTGAGGTAGCGGAAGTCGATGATGGAAACGAGCTGCTCGGGGCTCATCTCGCCCACCAACTGCCACACCGGCTTGCCCGCCTGCTTGGCGAGAAGGTCCCAGGCAGCATTGACGACGGCACCGGTCGCGAGGTGCATCGCGCCCTTGTCCGGGCCGATCCAGCGGAGCTGGCTGTCGCCGGTGACGTGGCGCCAGAAGCGGCCGGGATTTTCGGCGATCCAGTCGAGCTCGAGCCCGACCACTCGTCCTTCGAGTGCGCGGATCGCGGCGACCACGACCTCATTGCCGCGTCCGATGGTGAAGGTGAGCCCGTGTCCCTGATGCGGCCCGTCGGTTTCGAGCACCACATAGGCGGCCGAATAGTCCGGATCGGGGTTCATGGCATCCGAGCCGTCGAGCGACGCGGAAGTAGGGAAACGGAGGTCGTAAGTCGTCAGTCCAGTGATGCGCATCAGACAATAATCGTGTGGGTGCCGTCGACGGTCATGCGTTCGATTGCCTCGAGATCCCACGCGATCCCTAGGCCGGGAGCGCTGGAGGGGATCGCCTTGCCGTCGCGGATGGTCATGCCTTCGGTGGTGATGGTGTCGAGCTGGGGGATGTATTCCACCCAGCGGGCGTTGGGGACCGCGCAGCAGAGCGCGACATGCAGCTCCATGAGGAAGTGCGGGCAGACGGCGATGTTGAACGCCTCCGCCATGTGCGCAACCTTGAGCCAGGGGGTAATGCCGCCGATGCGGCCGACATCGACCTGCACGATCGAGCAGGCGTGCCGCTCGAGATATTCGCGGAAGTGGAGGTGCGAGTAGAGGCTTTCGCCGACCGCGATCGGAATGGAGGTATGGGCGTTGAGCCGCACATGGCCCTCTATGTCGTCGGCGGTCAGCGGCTCCTCGAGCCAGCCGATGTCGAGCGCCTCGTAGGCGCGGGCGCGGCGGATAGCCTCGTCGACATTGAACTTCTGGTTGGCGTCGGTGAAGATCTCGAAGCCCTGCCCCACCGCCTCGCGGACGGCGGAGATGCGTGCCACATCCTCGTGCACGGGGCGGCCGACCTTGATCTTGCAGCCGCTGAACCCGTCGGCCCTGGCGCGAAGCGCATCCTCGACGAGTGCCGACGGCTCCAGATGGAGCCAGCCGCCTTCTGTGGTGTAGAGTGGAATCTCGCTCTGCGCGCCACCGGCGAGCAGGTGCAGCGGCAGGCCGAGCTTGCGCGACTGCAGATCCCACAGCGCTGTGTCGATGGCGGCGAGCGCGATGGAGGTGATGGCGCCCACCGAGGTCGCGTGCGTGAGGAACAGCAAATCGCGCCAGATGCGCTCGATCTCGTGCGCCTCGCGGCCGATGAGCGCTGGGGCGAGCGTGCGCTTGAGCAGCTCCATCACCGAATGGCCGCCGGTGCCGATGGTGTAGCTGTAGCCGGTGCCCACCGCGCCATCGGCATCGGTGATGCGGACGATCGGCGTTTCCTGGCTGACGAAGGACTGGATGGCGTCGACCCGCTTCACCTTGGGCTTGAGGTCGACCATCAGCAGTTCGACGCGCGTGATTTTGGCCATGGTCAGGCCCTCAGCGTCTTGCCGCTCGCCTTGTCGAAGACGTGCAGGCGGGTGAGGTCGAGGGTGAAGTCCAGCATTTCACCGGGCTGGACGGGGCGCGGATCGAGCATCTTGCCCTGCACTTCCTTGCCGCCGAGCTCGGCGAAGAGAATGGTTTCGGTGCCCAGCGGCTCGGCGATCATCACGGTGCGCGCCACGCTGACGGACCTGTCGGCGCCATGCAGCGAATGGCCCTTGGGCGCGAAGGATTCCGGACGGAAGCCGAGAACGATCTGCTGGCCCTCGCTGACCCTGGCATCGGCGGGGAGCGGCACCTCGACGCCATCGGAGAGGCGGGCCTTGCCGTTGGCGACGATCGCGTCGAGCTGGTTCATCGGCGGCGAGCCGATGAACCCTGCAACGAAGGTGTTGGCGGGCTTCTCAAAGACCTGCGTCGGGGTACCCACCTGCTCCACATAGCCATCGCGCATGATGACGATGCGGTCGGCGAGCGTCATGGCCTCCACCTGGTCGTGCGTCACATAGATGACGGTGGTCTTGACCCGCTGGTGCAGCCGCTTGATCTCGACGCGCATCTGACCGCGCAGCTTGGCGTCGAGGTTGGAGAGCGGTTCGTCGAACAGGAACACGTCCGGATTGCGCACGATGGCGCGGCCCATCGCGACGCGCTGGCGCTGGCCGCCGCTGAGGTGCGCCGGCAGGCGGTCCATATAGGGCTCGAGCCCGAGGATGTCGGCCGCCTCGTTCACCCGCTTGGTGATCTCGGCTTCCGGCTCCTTGGCGATCTTGAGGCCGAAGCCGAGATTCTCGCGCACCGTCATGTGCGGATAGAGCGCATAGGACTGGAACACCATCGAGATGTTGCGGCTGCGCGGCGGCAGGGCATTCACCACGCGGTCGCCGATCGAGATGGTGCCGTCCGAGATTTCCTCGAGCCCCGCCACCATGCGCAACGTCGTCGACTTGCCGCAGCCGGAGGGGCCGACCAGCACCACGAATTCGTTGTGCGCCACTTCGAGGTCGATGCCATGCACCACCTCTTCGCGCCCGTAGCGCTTGACGACCTTTTTGAGGGAAACGTTCGCCATGACTACCCTTTGACTCCGCCGAAGGTGAGGCCGGCGATCAGATGCTTCTGGACAATGAAGGTGAGGACCAGCGCGGGAATGATGATGAGCACGGCCATCGCGCTCATCCCCGCCCAGTCCACCGTGAACTGCGCCGTGAAATCCATGAGACCCACGGGCATTGTCTTGCTTGCCGTGGTGCGCGTGAGCTGGCTCGCGAGAGCGTACTCGTTCCACGAGGTGAGGAAGGCAAAGATCGCCGCCGAGGCGAGGCCGGCGCGGGCGAGCGGGAACTCGACCTTCCAGAACGCCTGCCAGCGCGTGCAGCCGTCGATCTGTGCGGCCTCGCTCAGGTCGATCGGGATCTGGCGGAAGAAACCGTCGGTGAGCCAGATCGTGAAGGGGATGTTGATCGACATGTAGACCAGGATCATGCCCCAGCTCGTGTCGATCAGCCCCAGCCGCGCCCACAGGATGAAAAGCGGCAGGCTGAGCGCCACGCCCGGCACGGTGCGGCTGAGCATGAAGCCAAGGAATAGCGCGCCCTTGCCCTTGAAGCGGTAGCGCGCGAAGGCATAGCCGCCCATCATGCCCACGGCGATGGCAACGACCGTCGAGGTCACCGAGATGACCAGCGAATTGACGAAGTACTGCGCGACGGGCAGGCCCTGCTGCGTATCGAGCAGGCCGAAGATGCCCTGGAAGTTCTTGAGCGTGAGCTCCTGCGGTATCCACACGGCGGGCTTGGCGAGAATCTCGATGTTCTGCCGGAAGGCGGTGAGCACCACCCAGGCGCCAGGCACCACCAGGATCGTCATGGAGACGAAGACCCCCAGCCGGATCAGCCAGCGCTGCCAGGGCTTCTCGATGGTCATGGCGCTCATTGTGCACCTCCCATGAAGGTGCGCGCCTGCGTCAGCTTGCGGTAGTAGAAGACGGTGAACGCGATCGACAGGATGATCGACACGTAACCCATCGCATTGGCCATGCCCATCTGGCTGTTCTGGTAGCCGGTGCGCGTCATCAGCGTCCACAACAGCTCGGTGCGGCCGGCAGGACCGCCATTGGTCATGATGCGCACCATGTCGTAGGCGCGCGCCACGTCGAGCGAGCGGATGGTCATGGCGATGTAGATGAAGGGCATGAGGAAGGGCAGCGTGATGTGGCGGAACACCTGCCAGGGATTGCAGCCATCGACGCGCGCCGCCTCGAGCGGCTCCTTGGGCAACGCCATGAGGCCGGCGAGCAGCAGGATGGCGAACACCGAAGTCGACATCCACACTTCGGCGAAGATGATCGCGAAATTGGCGAGGATCGGATCGACCAGCCACGCGATGGGCTCGCGGATGAGGCCGAGGTCGAAGAGCGCATTGTTGACGAGGCCGACGGCGTCGTTGAACAGGTACTTGAACTGGAAGCCCACCAGGATAGGCGAGAACATCATGGGGAACATCATGATGGTGCGCAGCGTGCGCTGGCCCCAGGTGATCTTGTTGACGAGCAGCGCGAGGCCGAGGCCGAGCAGCAGCTCGAGATTGAGCGCGATGGTGATGAACAGCACGGTGCGCCCGAACGCCCACCAGAAATCGCTGCTGGCCAGTACGCGCTGGTAGTTGCGCAGCCCGACCCACTGGAACAGCGTCGCGGGCTTGGTGAGATTGTAGCCGGTAAAGCTTGTCCACAGCGAAACGAGCAGCGGCACGAGCACGACCGCGAGGATCACCGCGATCGCCGGCAGAAGCAGCAGATAGGGCGTCGCCTGGGGCGAGCGGAAGAACCTGGTCACGTGACTGCTGTCCTGGCCCGAGAGTGTTGCAGCGGACAGTGTACCGCTGTTGCTTCCGAAGAAAGAGGGCCGCCCGGCATGTCTCCGGGCGGCCGAGGTCGGGAGGACCTTACTGGAGGAGGCCCGCGTCCTGCATGATGACGGTCGCCTCGGCGACGGCGTCATCGAGCGCCTGCTGGACGGGCTTCTGGCCAACGATGGCGGCCTGGACGTTCGGCCAGATCACGTTGCTCACTTCGATCCACTGCGCGATCAGCGGCGGCGTGCGCGCTTCGGCGAGCGAGGCTTCCCACGCGGTGAACATGTCGACCATGAACGCCTTGTCGTTGGCCTTGAACCATTCCTTGACGGCCGGATAGGTCGCGGTGCGGGTCGGCAGGTTGCCGGCCTGGGCTTCCATCATTTCGCTCTCGTCATTGGTGAGGAACACCGCGAACGAGGCCGCTGCCGGCTTGTTGTCGCACTGCTGCGTCACCGAGAAGGAGTGCGAGCCAGACCAGCCGCCGCGGATGCCCGCGGTGCCTTTCGGGGCTGTCGCAAAGCCGAGCTCGGACGCGATCTTGGAAGCGTTCGGATCGGAGTAGAAGCCGGCAAAGCCCGGCCAGTCGAGATCGACCGCGAGCTGCCCCGCGGCCATCGCCGCGCCGATATCGTCCCAGGTGTAGTTGATGGTACCGGCCGGGACGGCCTTGGCGTCGTAGATGTCCTTGAACCAGTTCACCGCATCGACGCCGGCCTGCGAGTTGAAGATCGGCTTCCAGTTTTCATCGAAGATATCGCCGCCATTGGCGCGCAGGATCTCCATGAACCGACCCGACATGCCCTCGTCCTTGCCGGCGAAGGCGGTGCCGTAGAGGTTCGGCGGGTCAGCGAAGAAGATGACCTGCTGCTTGAGCTCGTCGAAGGTCTGCGGCGGCGCGAGGTCGGTGCCGAACTTCTCCTTGTAGGCGGCCTGCCTGGCCGGATCCTCGTAGAGGCTCTTGCGGTAGTAGAGATTGGACACGTCGGTGACGCGCGGCAGCTGCACGAGACGACCGTCGACCATCGCCGAAGCCAGCGTGCCCGGCACGTACTTGTCGAGCTCGGACTGCGGGATCAGTTCCTTGAGGTCGACATAGAGGTCGCCATACTGCGGCGCGAAGCTGGTGTGATTGGAGCCCACGCACCAGGTGATCGAGCCCGACGCGATGTCCTGCTTGATCTCGCGGTCGAGGTCGAAATGGTTCTTGGACGAAACGATCTCGACCTTGGCGCCGGTCAGCGCCTCCCACTCGGGAATGCGGGTGTAGAGCTTTTCGTACTGCGTGCCGCCAATCAGCTTCACCTTGAGCGTGTAGCCGTCGAACTTGCCGTAGTCGAAGTCCTGCGCCATCGCGGCGCCGCTGAGCAGACCCAGCGCGCACGACGCGAGCAGCGCCGTCGTCAGTTTGTTGGACATGAGATTCTCCTCCTGAGACCCTTCCGCCGCCTTGCCCTACATCGGGCTTGATCGTGCATAGATGAAAAGTCTATTCGTAGGTAAGCACAGTTGACGACCCAACGTCAACGGCTAGCATCCGCGCGAATTCGGCGTGGGAAGGGAGTACCCGGTGACGGCGACTGACGCGGAAGACCTCGACAAGTATCGCGCACCGGCGCTCGATAAGGGTCTCGATATCCTCGAACTCCTTGCGGCAACTGAGGAAGGGCTGAGCCAGGCGGAAATCGCCAAGGCGCTGGAACGCTCTCCCAACGAGATCTACCGCATGCTCGACCGCCTGGTGCGCCGCGACTACGTCCGCCGCACCAGCGCCGACCGTTACGAACTGACGCTCAAGCTGTTCGAACTGAGCCACATGACGCCGCCGATTCGGCGGCTGGTGAGCCAATCGATGCCGGTGCTGCGCCGCTTTGCGCGCGACTCCGAGCAGGCCGTGCACCTCGTCATCCACGACCGCAACATCCTCGTGGTCGTGGCGCAGGTGGATGGACCGGGCTACTGGAACGTGTCGATCCGCGTCGGCTCGCGCATCGGCCTCGTCAACACCGGCTCGGGCCATGTGTTCCTTGCCTTCGCATCCGACGAAGACCGCGCGCTGATGCTCGAGGACCTCAACGGCAAGCGCCGCGAGAAGCTGCCGCCGCAACTGGCGGCGCGCGTCGCCCGGGTGCGCGAGCAGGGCTACGAGGCGATGGAGAGCCAGCAGACCGCGAGCGTGACCAACCTCTCGGTTCCCATCTTCGGCCCGCTCGGCACGATCATCGCCGCCCTCACCTCCCCCTACACCGAGCGTCTCGACAAGAAGGAGGCGCCAGGCAAGGCCACCGCGTTGAAGCTGCTGATCGCGGCCGGCAACGAAATCTCGCAGCGCTCGATCGCCAAGGACTAGATATGCGCATTCTCGATACCCACCTCCACCTCGTCTATCTCGACAAGTTCTCCTACCCCTGGCTCGACGGCGCCCCGGCGCTCAAGCAGCAGTGGAGTGTCGAGAGCTATTTCGCCGAAGCCGAAAAGCTCGGAATCGAAACGGCGCTCCACATGGAGGTCGACGTCGCCGAACAGGAAATGGAGGACGAAACCCGCTTCGTGCTCGGCAACCTGCATCCGCGCATCGGCGGCGCCATCGCCGCAGCACGTCCGGAACATGTCGACTTTCCGCGACACCTCGAGCGCCTCGCGGCCATGCCGGGGGTCAAGGGCATCCGTCGCATCCTGCATACGCAGCCTGACGAACTCAGCCAGGGCGACCTGTTTGCCGCCAATCTCCGCCGCCTGGCCGCGCACGGACTGAACTTCGATCTGTGCGTCAGGGCGGACCAGCTGCCGATCGGCCGCGCGCTGGTCGCCAAATGCCCCGACGTCACCTTCGTCATGGACCATTGCGGCGTGCCCGACGTTGCCGGCCAGGGGCTCGATCCGTGGCGGGACAACATCCGGCGCATGGCCGAGCTGCCCAATGTCAACGCCAAGATTTCGGGCGTGGTGGCCTACGCCAAGCCCGACTGGCGCGTCGCCGACCTCCGCCCCTTCGTCGAGCACGTGATCGACTCGTTCGGCTGGGACCGCGTCGTGTGGGGCTCGGACCACCCCGTCTGCACCCTCACCGCCAACCTCACCCGCTGGGTGGAGGCGACGCACCAGCTGATCGGCGGTGCGAGCGAGGACGAGAAGGCGAGCCTGCTGCACCGCAACGCCGAGCGCATTTACCGCGTGGGCCAATAGCCGCGACGTCATCGAAGCGAGGGAAGACCAGCAATGAAGCGCTACGGAAGTGTCATCGGCCTCAAGCCGGAAGCGATCGCCGAATACAAGCGGGTGCACGCCGCGGTGTGGCCGAAGGTGCTCGAGCAGATCAAGCGCTCGAACATCTCCAACTACTCGATCTATCTGCGCGAGCCGGAGAACCTGCTGTTCGCCTACTACGAATACACCGGCACCGATTATGACGGCGACATGGCGGCAATGGCCGCCGACCCGGTGACGCAGGACTGGTGGAAGGTGTGTATGCCGCTCCAGTCGCCTCTCGCGACGCGGCGCGACGGCGAGTGGTGGGCCGGGATGGAAGAGGTCTTCCACCTCGATTGAGGCTTGCCCCTCCCCCTCATTTGTGAAAAGACTATTCACATAAGAATGACGGCAAGGCGCCGTCGGGAGGCAGCGTGTCCATTCCGGTGAGCGAGTTGCGGCAGAGCTGGCCGCGCCCCAGCACACCCAGGCCGATCGTCATCATCGGTGCCGGCGGCATCGTGACCGACGCGCACCTGCCGGCCTACCGACTGGCGGGTTTCCCGGTGGCGGGCGTGTTCGACCTCAACGCCGACCGCGCGCGCGAGGTGGCCGCGAAGTGGGACACTGTCGCCTTCGCGACGCTCGATGACGCCATCGCGACGCCGGGCGCGGTCTATGATCTGGCGCTGCCGCCAGCCGCGCATCTCGACGTGCTGCAGCAGTTGCCCGATGGCGCAGCAGTGCTTCTGCAAAAACCGATGGGCCGCGACCTCGCCGAAGCGACGGCCATCCTCGAGCTCTGCCGAGCCAGGAAGCTCCGAGCAGCGGTGAACTTCCAGCTCCGCTTCTCGCCGATGTTCCTCGCCCTTGCCGACGCGATCGAGCGCGGCTGGCTCGGCGACATCGTCGATGTCGAGGTGCATCTCAACATCATGACGCCGTGGCAGCTGTTCCCTTTCCTCAAGGGGATGCCGCGCGTCGAGATTGCCGTACATTCGATCCACTATCTCGACACGCTGCGGGCGCTGCTGGGCAATCCCGTCGGCGTGCATGCGCGCACCGTGGGCCATCCCGGCACCGAACTGGCGCAGACGCGCACCACCGCGATCATGGACTTCGCGGCGGGCCAGCGCGTCGCCATGTCGATCAACCACAACCACGATTTCGGCCGCCGCTTCCAGGAGGCGAACTTCCGCGTCGAGGGTAACAGCGGGGCCGCGCAGGTGAAGTTCGGCCTACTGCTCGGCTATCCGACCGGCGAACCCGACGAATTGTGGATCACCCGCCGCGGCGACGACTGGACGGCGGTGCCGCTGAGCGGCACCTGGTTCCCGCATGCCTTCATCGGCACCATGAGCAATGTGCAGCGCTTCGCCGCCGGCGGAGACGACCGGCTGCTGACGGGGGTCGAGGATGCGTGGCATACGATGGCGCTGGTCGAGGCGGCGTTCGAGTCGAGCGCCCTGCCCGCTCATCCCGTAAGGAGCGCGCCATGAGCACGCCGACCGTCGGCATCCACTCGACCAACCCTACCACCATGCCCATCGAGCATGCGCGCCTGCCGGTGTGGAACGCCGAGAACTGGTTCTACGAGGACTTCGAGGTCGGCCATAAGATCCGGTCGCTGCGGCGCACCATCTCGGAAGGCGAGAGCATGCAGTTCAATGCGCTCGTCACCGACATGCACCCCTACGTCGCCGACGAGATCTTCGCCACGACCGAGGGACAGTTCGGCAGGCGGCTGGTTGCCGGCGCGTTCGTGTTCTCGGCGGGGCTGGGGCTCGTGGCAACCAACTGCATCAACGCCTTCAGCTACGGCTACGACAAGCTGCGCTTCATCAAGCCGACCTTCATCGGCGACACCATCTACACGATCCGCACCAACCTCGATAAGCGTCCCAAGTACAGGGAGCTCGGCCTGATCCGGGCGAGCTACGAGGTGTTCAAGGGCGAGGGCGAGCTGGTGCTCTATTGCGAGCACCTGCAGACCGTGAAGTACCGCAACCCCGCCGACTGGGAAGGCAAGACCGAGAAGTGACCGACCAGAACGACTTTCCACTGGCCGGCCTGCTGGTCGTCGACATGTGCCAGTTCCTGAGCGGGCCCTATGCTTCGCTGCGCCTGCAGGACCTGGGCGCCCGCGTCATCAAGATCGAGCGGCCCGACGGCGGCGACCTGAGCCGCCGGCTCTACCTCACCGACACCGAAGTGGGCGGCGACTCGACCAACTTCCACGCCATCAACCGGTCCAAGGAAAGCCTCGCGCTCGATCTCAAGGATCCCGCCGACCTCGCTGCGCTCAGGACGCTGCTGGGCAAGGCCGACGTGGTGCTGCAGAACTTCCGCCCCGGCGTGATCGAGCGGCTCGGCCTCGATTACGAGGCGGTCAGGGCCATCAATCCGCGCATCGTCTACGCCTCGATCACCGGCTACGGCACCGAGGGCCCATGGGTGATGCGGCCCGGCCAGGACCTGCTGGCGCAAGCCCGCGCCGGGCTGATGTGGCTCAATGGCGACGAGGGCCAGGGACCGGTGCCCTTCGGCCTCGCGGTGGCCGACATGCTGGCAGGCTCCGCCGCGTGCCAGGGCATTCTCGCCTGCCTCGTGCGGCGCGGCATCACCGGTGAGGGCGGGCATGTCGAGACGAGCTTGATCGAGGCGCTGGTCGACTTCCAGTTCGAGGTGCTGACGGCCTATCTCAATGACGGCCAGCGCCAGCCCAGGCGCTCGGGCTTCCGCTCCGCCCACGCCTATCTCGCCGCGCCCTATGGCGTGTATCCTACCAGTGACGGCTTCCTTGCGATCGCCATGACACCCATCGCCAAGCTCGCCGACCTGTTCGCGCTCGAGGCCCTGGCGCCCTATCGCGACAAGCCCAAGAGCTGGTTCTCCGAACGCGACGCGATCAAGCGCATCATCGCCGATCATGTCGCGACCAACACCACCGAACACTGGCTGTCGATCCTCGAGCCGGCCGACATCTGGTGCGCCCGCGTGCTCAACTGGGACGAACTGGTGGCGAGCGAGGGCTTCAAGGTGCTCGATATGCTGCAGACTGTGACGCGCGAGGACAATGTGTCGATCACCACGACGCGGGCGCCGCTGCGCATCGACGGCAAACGCCCGATGACCCGCCGCGCCGCGCCTTTGATCGGCGAGCAGAGCGAGGCGATCCGCCGCGAGTTCGGCCTGTGAGCGCGCTCACCCATCGCCCCTCGCTCAAGGGCATGACCTGGAGCCATCCGCGCGGCTACGACCCGATGGTGGCGACGGCGCTCGAATGGGAACGCCGCGGCGGCATGGCCATCCATTGGGACAAGCGCTCGCTGCAGGATTTCGAGAGCTTCCCGGTCGAGGAACTGGCCCGCCAGTACGACCTCATCGTCATCGACCATCCGCATGTCGGCCAGGTGACCGCCGAGAACTGCCTCGCGCCGCTCGATCCCATCGTCGATGGCTTCGTCGGGGCCTCGTATCCGAGCTACACCTACGACGGTAGCCAATGGGCCTACCCCATCGACGCCGCCGCACAGGTGATGGCCTATCGCGCCGATCTCCTGCCGCAGCCGCCGGCCTCGTGGGACGAGGTGGTGCAGCTCGCCTATGCCGGGCAGGTCGTGCTGCCGATGCTGGCGCCGCACAGCCTGATGACATTCTACACGCTGTGCGCCAACCGGGGCGCTCCGTGTTCGGCGGAGCCGGGCGACCTGATCGACTCCACCGTCGGGGCCGAAGTGGTCGAGCAGATCCGGCGGGTGACGTCGCTGATCGATCCGTCTAACTTTGCGATGGACCCGATCGCGGCGTCCGAAGCGATGGCGCGCCCCGATGCGCTCGTTTCGGTCATGCCGCTCGGCTATGGTTATGTGAGCTACGCGCGAGAGGGTTTCCGGCCGGGGCGGCTGACCTTTGCGGATATTCCGCTGCCCGGCCATTGGGGCTCGGCATTGGGTGGAACGGGCATTGCGGTGTCGGGATTCTCGGCACATCTCGATGCAGCAAAGGCTTACGCGGCGTTCGTCGCATCAGCCGATGTGCAGCGCGGGCTCTATGCCGAATCCGGCGGACAGCCCGGCCACGCGGCGGGCTGGGAAGACGAAGCGGTGAACGCGGCATCCGGCAACTTTTACCGCAACACGCGACAGACGCTGCAGCTGAGCTATGTGCGGCCGCGCCATCGCGGCTACATGGCATTCCAGCAGGAAGCCTCGGTACGCCTCAATGCGGGGCTGCTCGGCGGCGACCCAGCGCGCGCCATCGTCGCCGACCTCAACGTGATGTTCAGGGAGAGCTTCTGATGGAGCGGCCGCGCCACTTCGAGGACTATGCGCTGGGCGAGAAGCGGACCACCTCTGGCCGCACCATCACCGAGACCGATATCGTCGTGCATGCCGGGCACACCGGCGACTTCTTCCCCCACCACATGGACGCCGAGGCGATGAAGGCGAGCCAGTGGGGTCAGCGCATCGCCCATGGCACGATGACCTTTGCCATCGGCATCGGCCTCACGGCGAGCGAGATCAACCCGCTGAGCTTCACCTATGGCTATGAGCGCCTGCGCTTCCCTAAGCCGGTGTTCATCGGGGACACGGTCCACACCGAACTCACCATCGCCGCGCTCGAGGACGACCCCAAGCGCGCCGACCACGGCCGCGTCATCGAGCAGGTGCGGGTGCTGAACCAGCGCGGCGAAACGGTGCTGGCCTGCGACCACGTGTACCTGGTCAAGAAGCGGGCGTGAGCCCGGTCCGGATGGATGCGGGCGACTACGTCGCGTTACCGACGCCGGCGCCCTGCGGGATCAGTTCCTCGGGAATGTCGTCAAAGCTGGCATAGTTCATGTTGTAGAGCTTGGCGTAGAGGCCACCCAGCTTCATCAGCTCATCGTGGTTGCCGCTCTCGATCAAAACGCCGTTCTGGAGGACCATAATGCGGTCGGCATTGCGGATGGTGGCGAGGCGGTGGGCGATGACGAGGCCGGTGCGGCCCTTGAGCAGCACCGCGAGCGCCTTCTGGATCTGCTGCTCGGTGTAGCTGTCGATCGAGGCAGTCGCTTCGTCCAGCACCAGGATCTTGGCATCGGCCACCAGCGCGCGGGCGAAGCTGAGGAGCTGGCGCTGGCCGAGCGACAGGTTGCCGCCGCGCTGCTCGAGCTTGGTGTCATAGCCATCGGGCAGGTCCACGATGAACTCATGGGCACCCACGGCCTGGGCGGCCTTGATGACGTCCTCGAGCGGCGCGTCCTTCTTGTTGTAGCGGATGTTCTCGAGCACCGTGCCGGTGAACAGGAACGGCTCCTGCAGCACCATGGCGATGCCCTGCCCTAGCGAATCCTGCGTGACGTCGCGCACGTCCTGCCCGCCGACCACGACCTGTCCGCTCCACACATCGTAGAAGCGGTGGATGAGCGCCATCGACGAGGTCTTGCCCGAGCCGGTGGGGCCGACCAATGCGACCGTCTCCCCCGGCTTCACCTTGAACGAGACGTCCTTGAGCACCGGCTGGTCCTTGCGGTAGCCGAAGGTAACGTTCCTGAACTCGACCGAGCCGTCCATGTCCCTGGGCAGGGGCTTGGCGTCGGGCTTGTCCTTGATGTCGACAGGGACGTCGAGCACTTCGGCGATGCGCTGGCCCGAGGCCATGGCACGCTGCAGCACCGAGTACTGCATGGTGAGCGAGCGGATGGGGTCGAAGAAGCGCTGGATGTAGAACAAGAAGGCGACCATCACGCCGATGTCGATGGAGCGGTTGAGCACCATCTGGCCACCCACCACGATGACCGTCGCCATCGAGATGCCGGTGAGCGTGTCGACGACGGGCACGGTGAACTGCGCGAACTTGGCCGCCGTCAGATGGGTCCGGAGGTTCTTGTGGGCCTTCTCGTCATAGAGGTCGAAATTGACCCGCTGACGATTGAGGCTCTGCACCGTACGCACACCATGGATACCCTCGGCCAGCGCACCGTTGGCAACCGAGTTGGTCTCGTGCGCGGCCATGAAGCTGCGCTTGGCCGGCGGCAGCCAGAAGAAGCGGATGACGAGTAGCGTCGGCATGGTGGCGAGGGTCAAAAGCCCCAGCCACGGGTCGAGATAGAGCAGCACGCCCACGATGCCGAACAGCAGCACGATGTCGCCGACCGACATCACGGAGGTCTCGAGGAACTCCTGCATCGAGTTGACGTCGCCTTGCAGGCGCGACATCAGGCGGCCGACTTCGGTCTTGTCCATCCAGCCCAGCGACACCTGCTGCAGCCGCTGCATCATGGCGCGGCGCATGTCGAACAGCACGTTCTCGGCGACGCGGCCGACCACCGCCTCCTGCAGATAGCTCGCACCATAGTTGACGAGCACGACGGCAAGGAAGGCGACGACGCACCAGGTGAGCACGCCGGCGTCGCCGCCGACGGCCATGCCGCTGTCGATGGCGATGCGGATGATAAGCGGGATGGCGAGCTGCGTGGCGGTGAAAGCGAGCACGGCCACGACGCTGAGCAGGATCTGCCTGCGATAGGGATGCACGAAGGTCCAGATGCGGCGAATGATCCTCGGATCGATCGCCTTGCCGAAGACTTCCTCTTCCTCGCGGTGCGAGCCGACGACGGCCTTGGACGGCTTCCGGCTGCGGTCTTCTTCGTCGAGTTCGACATCCTCGGCGGTGGTCATCTCTATTCTCCCGCCAAGAGGGGCGTGTCGGCTTCGGGGCGCACTTGCAGATCGTAAAGCGCGCGATAGCGGCCCTTGCGGGCGAGCAGCTCGAGATGGCTGCCACGCTCGACGATCTGCCCATCCTCGATGAACAGGATCTGGTCGGCATGCATCAGCGAACTCAGCCGGTGCGAAATGATGATGGTGACACGGTCCTGCGCATAGCGCCGCATGGCGAGGCGGATACGCTGTTCGGTGGCCGCGTCGATGGCGGCAGTCGAATCGTCGAACACCATGATGGCCGGCTTGAGCACGAGGCTGCGCGCGATTGTGAGGCGCTGCCGCTGCCCACCCGAAAGCGACACGCCGCGCTCGCCCACGACCGTGTCGTAGCCGGACGGCAGGCCCGCGACGTAGTTGTGCAGTTGCGCCGATTCCGCGGCGCGCTCGATGCGGCGCTCCTTGGCCCACGGATTGCCGTAGGCGATGTTGTTCTCGATGGTGGTGGTGAACAGGAACGAGTCCTGCTGCACCACGGCAACCTGCCGGCGCAGCGAGTCGAGCGTTACCTCGGCGACGTTCTGCCCATCGATGGTGATGGCACCCGAGCCGACGTCGTAGTAGCGCGGAATGAGGTGGACGAGGCTCGACTTGCCGGCACCGGGCGGCCCCACCAGCGCCACCGTCTGCCCCCTGCGGGCCGTGAAGCTCACGTCCTTGAGCACATCGCGCGTGGTCCCCGGATAGCGGAAGCTGACGCGGTCGAACACCAGCGTGCCCTCGGTGACCTTGAGCTCCGGCGCGTTGGGCTTGTTCTTGACCGCCAGTTCGAGGTCGAGGAGGCCGAACAGGCGCATGCCGCAGGTGGCGCCGCGGGCGATGGCGTTGACGAGCAGTCCAAGCTGCCGGACTGGCATCTGGAGGATGGTCATGAAGGTGAGGAACTGCGCAAGCGTACCCACCGAGATTTCGCCGCCGATCACCTTGAGGCCGCCGACCCATAGAACGAGTCCCATGGCGAGGAAGAACGACAGGTTCATCTGCGAGGTGCTGGTGACGCGCAGCTTGGTGCGCTCATGCGCGAGGTCGAGCGCGTGCTTGCTCGAGGCCTCGAACTTCTCCATTTCGTGCTGCTGCGCGGCGAAAGCGCGGACGACGCGAATACCGCCCAGGTTCTCGTCCATCACGCGCGACATGGCGGTGAGGCGCTCCTGCAGCTCGAGCCAGGTGGCGCGCAGCTTGAGCTGGGCCACCGACGAGCGCCAGCCGATGAAGGGCACGAAGCTGAGGCTCAACAGGCCGAGCAGCCAGTCGGTCGAGATCAGCAGATACGCGCCGACGCCGATCAGCACCGCGAGCAGGATGAAGCGCACCGTGGCGGTGGCAAAGAACATCCGCACGCCGTCGATATCGAGGATGCCCAGGGTGATGAGGTCGCCCGAATGCACGCGGTCGTGAAACGAGAAGCTCAGCTGCTGCAGTTTCTCATAGGTCGCGAGCCGTAACTCATAGGCGGCGTGGTGACCCACGCTCTCCGAATAGTAGTTCTGGAGGAGCGTGAAGATGCCGCGCGCGATGGAGATGACGAGCAGCAGGATGGCCGTTGTCCACAGCGCCTGCGTCGCTGCCGCGCCGGCTGTGCCGAGCCCCTGCGCCTGGTCGACCGCCTGGCCGAGGAGGCGCGGAATCATCAGTTGCAGCGTCGCCGCGATGAAGGTGGATACGATGGCAATGGTCACCTGCCAGGGGTGACGGAGGTTGAGCCGCGTAATGCGCCAAAGCGTGCCGACGCCCTTCCCCCAGCTCGCCTTGGCGACGTGGGAAAATGCATTGGCGCGCCCCTTGGCGCTCGCCCGTTCGGTGGACACGAGAATCGTCCGCTAAAACTGAGGGTGCCGGCGACCAACCAGCCTGGGGGCAGACGCGCAGAACCCGCGCCCGAGTCACTGACATGTTAGAGCAGTGAATTGGGCGATTCAACGGCGAATGACAGATTTACGTCACGGGAGTGTCCCGGACTTGATCCGGGTTGGCCCGAGGGCCCGCTGAGGGCTAGAGCCAGCGCTCGAGCACGACAACAGTGTCGCCGGGCAGGATCGGCTGGTCGAGGCCGATGGTCAGCTTGGTCATGGATTTGCCGACGCGGCGATAGACATTGACCCGGTTGCGGTCGGCGAACTCGGTGAGACCGCCCGCCGTGGCGATCGCCGCCCGGGCGCTCATGCCGTAGACATAGGCGTACTGCCCGGCGGTGGTCACGGCACCCTCGATGAAGAACGGCCGGTAGGTCGACACCTCGACCGATACCTTGGGGCTGATCATGTAACCGGCCGCGAGCCGCTCGGTGATCATCCGCTCGAGCGTCGTGATGGTCTGCCCGCGGGCGCCCACCTGCCCGATCAGCGGGAAGGCGACGGTACCCTTGTCGGTGACGGTATAGGTGTTGGTGAGCGTTTCGTCGCCATAGACGGTGACGCGGACGATGTCGCCGGTATCGAGGGTGTAGTCACGCGCGGTGTCGACCTTGTAGGCCGCCACCTTGTTCATGGCACAACCGCTCAGCACGAGGACGAGCAGAGGGATGAGCAGGACCGACCAACGCATGACACTCTCGGAACGCAACACAACGCAACGCCCGGGAGTGTCCCCTTCTATGGTTAACATCCGCTGAAGGCCGGCGCAGCGCGCGAGGCACTTAACCGAATGCTTACCCTGAAACGCCGATAATCCGGCCATGTCCCTTGGTTCCGCCCTCGCCGGCATGTTCCGCGCCCTGCTCATTGCCGCCGCCACCGGCGCGGCCGTGTTCGGGCTGCTCGTGGTGTTCCAGCCCTTCGGCAAGGCGCCCGCCGCCCCGGCCGCAGTGACGGTCAGCGGCTCGCCGGCCGCAGCGGCGCTGCAGCAACGGATCGAGGCGGCGCGCGTCGCGCTGCGCGACACCGAGACCGCGCTCGACGCGGCAAAGACCGCTCCGGCCTCACCGTCACCCGACGCGGCGTCGCGGGCGCAGTACGAAGCCCAGATCGCGGCGGCAACCGAGCGGCGCGACCTCGCGCTTAGGCACGCGGAAGCAATCCGCACCAGCCTCGAGGCCGGCGTCACGCCATCGTCGCTGGCGGCGATCCGCGACAGCGTGGTGATCGGCCAGCTCCTCACGCAGCAGGTGGCGCTCGACGCACAGATCGCGACCGAAGGGGCGCGGCTCAAGGGCAACCACCCCACGATGCGAGCCCTGACCGCGCAGCGGAATGCGCTGAAGGACCAGATCCGGCAGGAGGCATCGAGCATCGCCGACGCGCTCGAGGCGGAAGCCCGCATCGACGATGCGCAGATCAAGCTGCTCGAGGCGCAGGCGCCCTCCTTCGCCGCCACGCCGCCCGCCGCCGACACGGCGGCGCTCGAGACCATGGCGGCCGCCCAGCGCGCCGAACTCGACGGCCTCGTCGACGCCTATTTCAACATCCCGCCGGCAACGGTGACCACGACGCCCCTGCCGGCCGAGGCGGCCAATCCGCTGAGCGCCCTCAACCTCGCGGTGGTCGCCATCGCCGCGGTGGCGGCGCTGCTGTTCCAGACGTGGCTCGCCGCCGGCCGCAGGCGCCGGACGGCCACTGCCGCGGCGGCGGACGAGGCGGCCTGGGTGGACGACGACGACCCCGAGACGACCCTCGTCGAAGAGCCCGAGCCGCTGCGGAAGGCATCGTGACCCTGAGGAACGCGCTGCGCGTGCTGGCCTGGCTGCTGCTCGCCGGGCTGGTCTTTGCGACACTCTCGCCGATCGACATGCGGCCGTCCTCGCCGCTGCCGACCCAGCTCGAACGCGCGGTCGCGCTGATGGCGGTGGGCTTTGTGTTCGCCCTCGCCTATCCGCGCCGCATCGTGCTGGTGGCCGCCATCGTCCTCGGCTCGACCGTGCTGCTCGAAGTGCTCCAGCTCGCCTCGGCGTCGCGCCACGGGCGGCTCATTGACGTGGCGGTCAAGCTCACCGGCGCCAGCGCGGGGCTGCTCGCCGGATGGCTTCTCCTTCGCTTCCGTGATCGCCGGTCCAACTCCTAGAATTTGAGTCAAATTGCAGGGTTAACCAGTCCTTAAGCACGTCCGGGAAGCCGGCGGCGGAATGTGGTTAGACGTTGGGCGGGGCTTAGGAAAACTCGTCCATGGCCGACGCCGACCATTTCATCTCGGACACTCGACCGCGCGCCGATCTGGCGCGCGACGACGTCGTTCATCGCCTGCTGCTGTGCTTCGTTGTCGCCGGCATCGAGGCGGCGGCGGCGTTCGCCATCGTGTTCGGCAGCGCCCTCGTCTACCACATGCTGTTCCTGCGCCAGACCATCGGCGAATTCACGCTGTTCTACGGCGCCTTCGGCCTGTGGACAGGCCTGCTCTACGGCACCTTCGCGGCCATCGCCTGCAGCCAGTTCCTCGAGCGCCGCATGCCCAGCCGGCTCGACCTGCAGCAGGCCTTCTTCTCCTGGACCGCGGCGATCGCGCTGACGCTGCTGACGGCGTTCCTCCTGGGCAAGGTCGGCGACGTGTCGCGCGTCTCGCTCACCTCGGCCTACGTCATCGGCATCCCCGCCATGTTCGGCGTGCGCACCTTCCTGCGCGGCTTCCTCGAAGAGCGCATCAGCAATGGCGCGCTGCGTTTCGAGACGATCGCCGTCATCGGCAACCGCAGCGACGTGCTCAACTTCGTGTTCGCCGGCGAGCTGTGGCGGCAGGGACACCGTGTGGTGAGCACGCTCTACTTCGAGGACGCCCGCGACAAGGCCGGCAAGCTCGACCCCGAGGCGCTGGCCGATTTCGTGGCCCGCAATGTGCACCGTGGCACCGACCATGTCGTGCTCGTCGGCTCGCTCGCCGAGCTCGATGAGGTCGATGGCGCCATGGCAGCGCTCAAGCGCTATGCCGTCAACCTGCTCTACGCCCCGGCGGCGCGCAGCCGCACGCTGAAATTCCTCGACGTCGTCGCCATCGGCCCCAACAATGTCATGCGCTTCGTGCGCACGCCGATGAGCAAGTCGTCGGTGCTGCTCAAGCGCATCTTCGACATCACGCTGGCCGGGCTCGGCCTGCTGGTGCTCATGCCGTTCCTCGCTCTGGTGGCGCTCGCCATCGTCATCGAGTCGCGCGGGCCGGTTATCTACAGGCAGGCACGCCGCGGCTTCAACGGCGAGACTTTCCTGATCTGGAAGTTCCGCTCGATGCGCGTCACCGAGAGCGGCTACAAGATGGTGCAGGCGCAAAAGAACGACCCGCGCATCACCCGTGTCGGCCGCCTCATCCGCGCCACCTCCATCGACGAGCTGCCGCAGCTCATCAATGTACTGATCGGCCAGATGAGCCTCGTCGGCCCGCGGCCCCACGCGATCTCGCATGACGAGGAGCTGAGCCACCAGCTCGCGATCTATGCGCACCGCCAACGCATCAAGCCGGGCATCACCGGCTGGGCCCAGGTGCACGGCTTCCGCGGCGAGACCAGCACGCCGGCACAGGTCGAGGGCCGCGTCGCGCACGACATCTACTACATCGACAACTGGTCGATCTTTCTCGACATCTGGACGCTGGTCCTGACGGTGTTCTCTCCCGCGACGCGCCGCAACGCGCACTAGATGATCCCTCGCATCGTGACCACGCAGCCCACGGCTGTGCACGCACCAGCGCAAGCTGGCGACGGTTCGCCCGCAGCTGCATGGCGAAAGGTGGAACCCGGCTTTCGCTAAGGGGGCGTGAGACTAGAGCGTGATCGGCGACAGGTGCAGGTAAGCGGTTGCGACGCGCTTGCGCGCGATGTCGGCCCAGACGGCGTCGACCTGGTCGACGCTGAGCTTCGCCGCCGACGCGACCTGCTCGCGATCGAGGCCGTTGTTGAGGCCGTACATGCACAGATCCATCCGGTCGTAGGGCAAGGAGAAATAGAACTCCTCCTGGCTCTGCGCCATCGACCAGGTGTCGGTGGTGGGCGGACGACGGCGAATGTCCTCGGGCACGCCGAGGTGGGCCGCGAGCTGGTAGACCTGCGACTTGTAGAGATGCGCGATCGGCTTGAGATCGGCCGCGCCATCGCCATTCTTGACGAAGAAGCCCTGGTCGTATTCGAGCAGATTGGGCGTGCCGATGACGGCGTAGTTCAGCCGGTCGGCGTGGTAGTATTCCATCTGCTTGCGCGTGCGCTGCTTCATGTTGGTGGCGGCAATGATGCCCTGGTAGACCTCCGCCGACATGCGCAGCTCGCGCTTGTCGCCGGCCGGCGACTGCACGACCAGCGAGGACACGGCATAGCCTTTGCCCGCCAGCGCATTGGCGATGACGACCTTGCAGCCCCAGCCGGGGCCGAACTCGGGAACCAACTGGCGGATGAAGCTGTCGCGCCGCTCGTAGCAGCCCATGGCGGCAAGTGCCGGGCCGATGTCCTCGACCGCGGAGGCGATGCCGAAAGTCTCGGCGACCCGGCGGCCGAGTGACAGGCTCTCTGGATCGGAATCGTTCTCGGGCATGAACAGCGCAAAGACGCGCTCCGGCCCGACGGCGCGCGCCGCGAGGGCCGCGCACACACTCGAATCGATGCCGCCCGACAGCCCAAGAACGAGACCGCGGCGACGCAGTTGCGTACGCAGTTGTGTCCGCATGGCATCGACGATGCGCGCGATCTCGGCCTCGGCGTCGATCACCAGCGTTTGCGGCGAAAAGGCGGTCATATAGCAGGCTCCAGGCTCTCGGCCGCAAGGCGGCGGCTGACCTTGCCGGTATCGGTTTTGGGCAGGCTGTCACGGAATTCGACGGATTTGGGCACCATGAACTCCTCGAGCGCGCGCGCGCAGTGGCGGATCACGTCGCGTTCGGTCAGGGCCGGATCGCTGGCCACAACGATCGCGTGGATCGACTGGCCCAGCACCGGATCGGAGCGGCCGACGACGACGGATTCGACCACGCCCGGACAGGCGCTCAGCACCGCTTCGACTTCCTTGGGCGCGACCTTTTCGCCGCGCGTCTTGATGATGTCGTCGGTGCGGCCGACAAAGTAGAGGAAACCATCGGCATCGGCGTAGAATAGGTCTCCGGTATAGAGCACCTTCTCCCACGGATTGGGGCCGGGCCGGAGTGCCTTGGCCGTCGCTTCCGGGTTGGCCCAGTAGCCCTGCATGACATGCGGCCCGCGGATGACGAGTTGCCCCACTTCGCCCGGCGCAACGCGCCTGCCGTCGTCATCGACAACAAAGGCTTCGGTATTGGGGATGGCGACGCCGACCGAGCCGGTCTTGTCGTCGAGCCGCGCCGGCGGCAGGTAGGTGCAGCGCTTGCACTCGGTAAGGCCGTACATCGAAAAGATCGTCGTGCCCGGCAGCAGCTCGCGCAGGCGCGCGATGTGGGCCGGCGGCAGCGCCGCGGCCGTGTTGGAGATGTAGCGCAAATCGGGGAAGCTGCCCGGCGCGAGATCCTTCATGTTGAGGATCATCGCCGCCATGGTCGGCACCAGCGGGAAGCCGGTGACCTTCTCGTTGCGCAACGTGGCAAAGATCGCCTGTGGGAAGGCGAAGGATTTCTCCAGCACCAGCGTCGCGCCGATCTTGACCGACATCAGAAGCTGATAGAGCCCGTAGTCGAACGCCAGCGGCAGGACGTTGAGGATGATGTCGTCGGGCGTATTCTCGAGATAGGTGGTGATCGACGTCGCGGCCGCCTCGATGTTGCGGTGCGTCATCATCACGCCCTTGGGGCGGCCGGTCGAGCCCGACGTGTAGATGAGCATTGCGAGGTCGACGTCGATGCCCGTGTTGAGCGGCAGCGTGACAGGCGTTTCGAGCAGAGCGCCGAAATCGGCTGCGTCGGGCAGGCCCGGATGCGGATCGGTCAGCACCACGAGCGGGAAGCTGGCACCCAGCCCCGTCGCTTCCGTCACGATGCCGGCAAGGCGTGGCTGCGAGATGATCGCGCGCGCGTCGCAATTGGCAGCGATGTAGGCAAGCTTGTCGGCCTTGGTCGAAGCATTGATCGGCGAGAACGTCGCGCCGGCCTTGAGCGTGGCGAAGATCGCGACGGCGGCTTCCCAGCAATTGTCGAGGAACACCAGGACGCGGTCGTCGCGGCCGACGCCGCGGGCCTTGAGCCCCGCGGCGAGCCGGTCCGACATCGCGTCGAGCTCGGCATAGCTGAGCCGCGTCGTCCCCGCCACGAGGGCCGTCTTGTCGCCGAACCGTGCGGCGCTCGCCGTCAGAAATGTCTCGACGCGCATCGTAACGATCCCGGCTCAGGCAGCGGCCTTGCGCTTGCTCTCGATGAACGCCGCCATGGCGCCGATGGAGTCGAGGTTCTCCGGAACAACTTCGGTGTCCTTGACGGAGATGCCGAAATTGCTCTCGAGGAAGAACACGAGCTCGAGCACGCCGGTGGAGTCCACCAGGTTGTTGTCGATCAGCGACATGTCGTCCGCGATCGCCTGGCTGGTGTCACCGAACAGGAAGCTGTCGATGATGAAGGCGCGGATGCTGTCCTTGATGGTGTCGGTCATAGTCTATGCTCCTTGAATCTTTCTGACGCTACGCGGCGGCTGTGAGCCGGCTGCCGGCGCTGGACGAAAACGTGCGGTCCCACAATTGGGTGGAGAGGATGCCTACATAGGCGGTGTTGTCGCGGAAACCGTCGACGCCCGACGTACCGGCCTTGGCCACGAGCTTTTCGACGGCGAGCGGATTGAACAGGCCCGTGCGCTCAATGGCCTTGGGCGCAAGCAGCTCGCGCACATAGGGGGGCGCGTCGGCCATCGCAAAGGCCTGGCTGTCGGGAGCGCGATAAGGCAGCTTGGTCCGGTTGGCGATCCGCTCGGGCAGAAGGTGCGCGGTGGCCTTGCGCAGGATATGCTTCTCGGTGAGCCCCTTGAGCGTCAGCCGCGGCGGAATGCGGCTCGCAAACTCGATCAGGCGATGATCGAGGAACGGGAAGCGGCCTTCGATGCCATGCGCCATCGCCATGCGGTCGCCCTGCGACGACAGGATGTAGCCCGGCAGCAGGAAGCGCGTCTCGAGGTACTGTGCCTGGTGCTGCGGATGCCAGCGACCGAACGCCTCCGGCAACTGCCCGACCAGCGTCTCCGCTGCGTCGTAGCCGCCCAGCGCCTTGCGCAGGTCGCCCGAAAAGAACAGCTTGGCCGCCGCGGTGGAGCGCATGCGCGGACGATGCGAGGCCAGCGGATCGTCGAGCTCGGCGGACTTGGCGCCGAAGAACGCCGCAAGATACTCCGCCGACTGGTTCTGCAGATTCGGCAGATAGGGATAGAGCCGTTTGAACAGCAGCGGCCGGAAGCGCGAGCCGGGCTGGCGCGCGCTGAAGCGACGGATCTTGTCTTCCTTGAAGATGTCGTAGCCGCCGAACACCTCGTCGGCCCCCTCGCCTGTCAGCACGACCTTGATGCCGTGCTCGCGCACGAGACCGGACAGCAGGAACAGCGGTGCGGGCGCGGTGCGCACCAGCGGCCGCTCGGTATGGGCGATGACGCTGGGGAAGCAGCTTGCGATATCGTTCGTGTCACAATGGACGTCCGCATGCAGCGTGCCCAGCGTCGACGACATGATCTGCTGGAACGCGCTCTCGTCATGCTCGGCGCTGGCGAACGACACCGAGAAGGTCGCGAGCCGCTGCGCCGTGTGACGCGTTGCCAACGCCGTCGTGATCGATGAATCGAGCCCGCCCGACAGATAGGCACCCACCTGCACATCGGCGCGCATGCGGATGCGGGTGGCATCGTCGAGCAGCGCCAGCAGCTCTTCGGCAATCTCGTCCTCGGGCCGCGTGTCCCCGGCGTCGCCCTGCTCGGGATAGTCGAGGCTCCAGTAGCGCTCGATGCGGCGCGTGTTGCCCTCGACCAGCATGAAGTGGCCGGGGGGCAGCTCCAGCACGTCCCGGAAGCCGGTGCGTGGCGGTATCGGAGCCCAGAGCGTGAAAATCTCGTCGAGGGCGAACGGATCGATCTCGGCGGAGACGCCGGGCACCGTCAGCAGCGCCTTGATCTCGGAAGCGAAGTAGAGGCCCCCCTGATGCTCGGTGTAGAACAGAGGGCGCACGCCCACCCGGTCGCGCGCCAGCATCAGGCGTTGCCGCGATCTGTCCCACAGGGCGAAGGCGAAATCGCCGTTCATGTGCTGCACGCAGTCGGGGCCATACTCGGCATAAAGATGCAGGATCACTTCGGTGTCGCTGCCGGTGCGGAAGCTGTGTCCGCGTTCCTCGAGCCCGGCGCGCAGTTCGACGAAGTTGAACACTTCGCCATTGTAGGCAATCACGTGATGGCCATCGGCCGACGCCATCGGCTGTTGGCCATCGTGGAGACCCACGATCGACAGACGGCGATGGCCCAGCCCGATACCCGGCTCCGCCCACAGTCCGTCGGCGTCCGGACCGCGGTGCGCGATGGTCCCGTTCATCCGCGCGAGCAGGTGCTCACCGGCCGGCGGCGAGATATCTGTTCCTGTGTATCCAACGAGTCCGCACATCGGCCACTCCGTCAGCAACGTGCTGCTGAACTGGGTCTATATAGACCCTCTCGTGTGTCGGAATCAGCACTTGGCGATGCGTGCCGGTGAGGTTTCATCGAACATTCTTAACGCGGGAGGGCCGCGCGCTGCAGGCTGCGGCGCAGTCCACGCAGCACCACCCATTTGTACGGCCGCAGCTTCTGCCAGAACCGGGTAGCAGAAAGGCGTTCTTTAATTGTGCGTTCGGTCAAAATGAAGCGGCCGCGCAGTGTCGCCAGAATGGTCGCCTGCCGCAGCGGAACAGTGACATCGCAGGCGGCGAGCTTCCACGGTTCGTCGCCGATCCCCAGGTCGAGACACCAATAGCCCCGCTCGGCGAGATGCTGCAGCAACTGGTGATGCAGCACGCGCCCCGGCGAATACTTGGTCCACTCCCCCGCCTCGAAGGTGATGAACAGGCCGTAATAGTGCCGGCCCTGCGTGACACCCCACAGCGCTGCGATCACCTCGTCCTTGACCATGAGTGCCGACAGATGCAGCGCGCCGATGGCGGCGAAGCGCTCGGTACCGAGCGTGAAGAAGTCGCGCTTTTCGGGATGAGCATCGAAGCCGGGGACGTGCGTCTCCTCGAACCGTCGCTGCTTCTGCTCCAGCAGCGCGGCAAGGATGAGCTGGCGTTCGTCGGCGGTCTCGGCGACGAGCAGCCTGCAGCCGCCCAGCCGGTCCAGCGCACGGAAGCGGTTGCGGAGGTTCTTTGCGCCTTGAATGTGCTGCTCCACCTCGCTCCAGGGCTGGTCGAGGTTGGCGAGATGGCACGATTCCGGGTTGGCCCGATCGGTCAGCAGATAGAGCGGATTGACGAGACCGCCGACATGCTCGGGCATCTTGTCGAGCCGGGCGATGTCGAAGGGCGGCAGCCGCGCGGTGATCGCCCGCCACAGCGCGGTGGCCGACTGCCGCGTCCAGGTCACGGCCGTGGGAAAGAGCACCGGCGCGTTGTAGTCGGACACGCCCATGTCGGTGAAGCCGAGGACGAGGCCGCCCTCGAGCGGACTGATCTGCAACGGCAGCATCAGCAGCGGGCGGCCGGCGGCGTCCCGCACTTCGACAAGGCATAGCTTGGACCCATGCGCTTGCCCATAGGTCGCCTGCCAGGTCTCGATGAAGGTGACAGTCTGGAAAGCGTGGCAGCGCGCGGGCGTGTCGGCGTCGCCGCCGCGTGGCCAGTCCGCCGAGACGTCGGCGGGACTGGAGCGGACGTCGACGATGAAGTCGGAGATGCTTGCTCGCCCGGTGTCACGATCGACGCTGTCGAGAACCTTAAGCAAAGGCGTCTCCCACCAGCCGCGACCAGCGCTCGCCCACTAAGCCGTTGAAAGCGGCGTCGCCGCGCTTGAGGCGCTCCACGAGCACCGGATCGCGCGCCGCAACGACGCTGGCGCTGTGCCGGAACATGAGGCAGCGGCGCTCGAGCAGGGCGTCGAAGGTCGCCGGCGTGGTGCGCCCGCGCACCGCAACGGCGCCCTGATCGGCCGCGTCGCGCAGCAGGCAATCGAGCACGATGCCGGCCCGCTCGGGCGACGCCAGCACGTCGAGCACGCGCGCCGTCGCGCCGGGGCGATGGTAGTAGATGAAGCATCCCAGCGTCGCGCCGCCGCGTGCGCGCACCACGCAGATGCGCAACGCGCCGTAGTCGGATTTGTGCTGGAGGTCCGCGAGCACCTGTTGCAGCGCCGAGTCAGACCAATGCCGCTGAATCGGGAAGCTGTCGGTGAAGCGCCGGATCTGCGCCGCGAAATCGGCCAGCGACACTGGCTCGACGGCAAGGCCACCGGCGATCCTGAAGTCGTCGGCCAACGCGGCCCAGCGCAGGCCCCGCTCCGATCCGCCGCGGGTCATGCGCCGGTCGACGAGGCCGGCCACGGGCGCGAGGGCGCGCAGCGCCCCCACCCGCCGCGCCATCGTCTCGATGGCAAAGCCGCCCGGGCGAATGACGCGCACCCAGTCGAGGCTGTGGCGCGTAAGCACGCCGCCCTGGAGCTGCCGCCACATGGTGAGCGTCGCGTCCCCGGCGGTCTCGCTCAGCGACACGTCCTGTCCTCCAGCGAGGAACGCCTTGAGCAGCCGCGCGCCAGCAAGCGGATCCCTCTCATGCCCGTCGACCATGAGCGCCCCGCATACGGCGGCGGTAATGGGCTTGTCGTCGAGCACGAAGGGTTGCGCCGTGACGCCGAGGAAGCCGGCAACCGTCCCGTCGTCGCGCTGATAGACCAGCGAGGGCAATGACGGATCGGCGAACGGCCCGCTGACGAACAGCTGGTCGAGATAGTCGGCCAACGCCGCGCTGGCCGGCTCCGCACTCTTGCGCAGCTGGGTCTGGAAGATCTGGGCGATGGCGCCGATGTCGGCGCCCGCGACGGGTCGGACGAGGCTTGCGGTCATGATCAGTGGAAGTCGGTCATCAGGCGACTCCAGCTCTCCCCGGCAAGGCCGCCAATGTAGATGTCGTTGCGGGCGATGGCGTCGCGAATGTCCTGATGGCGCGTCGCGACGCAGGTGAAGGCGCGATGGCGGAAGCGCATGCCGGGCAGCGGCGACAGCGCCGCCAGCAGATGCGGATGCGCCGAACCGCGCGCCTCGACCACGCGTTCGGCCTCGAGCCGCGCATAGAGTGCGCGCACCACATCGGCCTCCTTGCCTGGACGGGCGAGGATATCGAGGACGCGCACAATGCCGCCCGCGCCGGTGAAGTAGGCGTAGCAGCCAATGGAATTGTCGCCGCCCACGGCGAAGAAACGCAGCGCTCCGAGCGGGCGGTTCTCCGACGCCATGCGGAGCTGCCATTCCATCTCGGTCCGCTCCCATTTCGGACGGACGGAGAAATGAGCGATCATTTCGGGAGCGCGCGCGGCATAGGCCGAGAGGCTGATCTCATTGTCCGCCGGCGCCACGATCGGCAGGCGCTTCATGCGCCGCAATATGGCGCGGTCGGGGAGCGTCCACAGCGCGTCGAGCGCCACTGGCAGGCGGGTGCGGCGCGCCGCCGACGTCACCGGCCGGAACGTGCACAGCCAGTCGAGGCTGTTGACCGGGATCACCACGCTGCCACCCGCGGTCCAGTGACCGACGGCAGTCGTCGCCGCGCTGTCGGTGAACAGCATGTCCTGGCCGCGCGCCCTGAGCGACAGCACGATACGGGCCGCTGCCTTGGACTGCGGCACGCGCGACATGAAGGCACAGGCGAGGCGTGCGACCAGCTCGCGCCCGTAGGCGATGTAGGTGATCGGCATCAGCGCGATGGCGCTGCCAACCTCCTCGCCGTCCTCGCTGACGAGCCCGCCACCCTGCTCGCCCAATGGTCCGGTGAAGAACAGGCGGTGGAAGTATTCGCGGAATTCGGGATGGGGCGCCTTGGCACCGGGGCGAAAGATGTCGAAGAACATCTGCTCGATAGCTGGGAGATCCGCGCTCTCGATCGGCCGCAGCCCCGGCTTGACCATCGGGCTCGATGTTTCAACTTTGTCTTGCATTTGAATAGAATTCAATTTCAACCACGCGCGGTTAGTGGCGGCCTGACATGGTCTGGCTAGCACGCTGCAACCGTGGCGATTCATGTATTCTCGTGGCGCGGTTAACACCCGGGCGCCCTTAACTACATTGCCCGATAGCTACCGAAAAACGCCACACTGTGCCGTATAGACGACGTGAGATTTTGAAGTAGCAGGCATTGCGGCATATGTACCAATCAGTCTCGACCGAAGCACGCCCGACGACGCCTGCCCAGGCCGCCCGCCCGCGGCGCCGCGTCGAGACGATCATGGGCTATGACGGCCCCGAGCGCCGGGCACCGAGCGCTCCGGCCACACCAGTCGCGCCGCAGATTACGGTTGCGACAGTGCTCGGCTGGCTGCAGCGCTTCTGGTACGTCGTCGCGATCCTGACTGTACTCGGCGTACTCGCTGGTCTCGCCGCTGGAACGCTGATCAAGCCGCGCTTCACCAGCTATTCCGACCTGCTGGTCGACCCCACCAACCTTCAGGTGGTCGCCGACGACATCTATGCGCAGAACATCCAGGGCGAGGCACAGCTCCTCGACGTCGAGAGCAAGATGCGCGTGCTGACCTCGACCAACGTGCTGGCGAGTGTCGTGCGGACGCTGAACCTGCAGGACGATCCCGATCTGCTCGATCCCGAGTTCCCCCTCCTCGCTTCGCTGTTTCCCACCGACAGCGCCGGTCCCCGTGATCCGCTGAGCGACGCGGTTCGCGCGCTGGCCGAGCGCGTGAAGGTGCGGCGCGAAGAGCGCTCCTATATGGTGACGGCCTCGGTGTGGGCCCGCACGCCCGAGAAGTCCGCAGTGCTGACCAATGCGCTGGTTCAGGCTTTCGTCGCCGAGCTCGCCAAGGGCGAGTCCGACGGAGCCCTTGCGGCCTCGACCGCCCTCAACGAGCGTCTCGACCAGTTGCGCGACGACGCGGCCGCCGCCGAAGCCGCCGTCGCCGAATATCGCCGCCAGCATGGCCTGCCGGTGGTGGGCGCAACCGGGGGCGAGCAGCTCAGCACGCAGTCGGCGGTGCAGCTCAACGCGCAGATCGCCACGGCGCGCGAGGCGCTGATTGCGGCGGAGGCACGCTATGCCAACCTCACCGCAGGCGGCGCCAATGCGGCGGCGCAGGAATCGACGGTGCTCGCCGGTCTCCGGACCCAGTACGCGACAGCACGCCAGCAGGCCGAGTCGCTGGCCGCCACGCTCGGAACGCTGCATCCCAGCCTTGTGACCGCGCGCTCGGAACTTGCCTCGCTGCAGGGCGAGATCGATCGCGAGGTCGGCCGGGTCGTGCAGACCGCCCGCAACGACCTCGATCGCGCTCGCACCGTGCTCGACCAATTGTCGGCAGCGGCCTCCGAGCAGATGAGCGACGTGTTCACCGACGACGATGCACAGGTCGAGCTGCGCCAGCTCGAGCGCAGCGCCGCCTCCAAGGTCGCGATCTATGAGGCCTATCTGAAGCGGGCGCAGGAAGTCACCGAGCGCAGCCAGATCAACACCACAAATGTCCGCGTGATCTCGCCCGCCGTCGCACCGATCAGCCGCAACTACCCGCCGCGCACCTTCGTGCTCGCCGGTGGCGGTCTGTTCGGCGGCCTGATGGCCGGCCTCGGCCTCGCCGCCCTCCTCGGCTTCGCCGTCCACGCGCTGGCGCGGCGCAAGACGGCCTAACGATGGCGCAGTCGGCCACACAGAACGGAAGCATCGCCGACCTGCTGGCGAGCGGGCTCTTCCTCGCGCTGTTCGCGTTCTACTGGATCACCATCTCGCCGTTCGTCGATCTCACCGGGGCGGCGGCGGTCGATCCGTCCGCCGGCAACTCCAACGCGCTGAACCAGCTCATCGCGCTTGCCCTGTTCGGCTCCGCGGTGCTGTTCTACCTCGTGCGCGGACGCACGATTCCGCTGTTCGGCCCGATGTGGCTGCTGGTCTTCGTCATCGGCTGGTGCGTGCTGACATCGCTCATCGCGGTACATCCGGACCTCGCCATCAAGCGCACCATCCTCGTGGCCATCGTCGCCGTGAACGCGGCCGTGATGCTGATCCTGCCGCGGTCCGCCGGCGAGTTTGCCAAGCTCCTCGCGATCGGCGTCCTGGCGGTGCTCGCGCTCTGCTACTATGGCGTGATCTTCCGCCCCACGCTCGCCATCCACCAGGCGAGCGAGATTCGCGAACCGATGAATGCCGGGCTCTGGCGCGGCCTGTTCCCGCACAAGAACAGCGCCGCTGGCGCGATGGTGCTGATCGTCTTCATCGGCCTGTTCGTCGCCTCGGTGCGCTCGAAGCTCCTCGGCTTCTCCATCGTGGCGCTGGCGACGTTCTTTCTCGCCCATACCGGCGGCAAGACCTCGACGCTGGTGCTGCCCGTGATCCTCCTGCTCGCCTGGGGGATCGAGCGGTTCCCCTGGAGCCGCATCCCGGTGGTGGTCGGTGGCCTTGTCGCCTTCAACGTGGTTGCCGTCGGCTCGGCCGTATTCGAGCCGCTGCGCGACCTCGTCACGGCGCTGGGCGTTGATCCCACCTTCACCAACCGCGCCGACATCTGGCGCTTCGCCTTCTCGGCTATCGCCGAGCGGCCGTTCACCGGCTACGGCCTCCAGTCCTTCTGGCAGACCGAAGGCCTCGTCTATGGCGGCGACACGCTCGAGACCTGGGCCGCGGCCGCCTACAACGGCCACAATGGCTACCTCGATGCGCTGATCAGCATGGGCATTCCCGGGCTGATCATCACTGTGATCTGGGCCGTGTTCATTCCCATCGGCGATCTGGGGCGGGCGCAGCGCGCCGGCAACGATCCACGCATGACGCGGCTGTTTGTCCGCATCTGGCTCTACGTCATCTTCAACGGCTGCGTTGAAAGCGTATTCTACGAAGGCGGTGGCGCCCTCTGGTTCTGCCTGCTCTTCGCGCTGTTCGGATTGCGGCTGCAGGGTCTCGCCCATCTCGTGCCGGCCGAGCAGAAGGTCCGATCCGCGTCGCAGGGAGGACTTGCCCATGCCTAGCGTTTTCGCTCGCCTTGATGACCTTGCCGGCCGCGTCACCAACCGGCTGATCGAACGCCTGCCCGGCCCGCAGATCGACGTGACCACCGCGACGCCGGTCGTGAGCTTTACCTTCGACGACGTGCCCGACACCGCCCTCACCGCCGGCGCCGCGATCCTCGAGCGCTACGACGCGCGCGGCACCTTCTACATCGCGGGCGGGCTCGCCGGCCGGCGCGAAGCCGATCGCACGCTGATCGGCCCCGAGGGCTGCGCCGAGCTCAGGGCGCGTGGGCACGAGCTGGCCTGCCACACATTCGCCCACCCCAATCTGCGCCACCTGCACGGCGACGCGCTGGCCCGCGATATCGCGCGCAACCGCGACTACCTCGCGGGCATCGACCCGACACGCGTGCCGCGCAACTTCGCTTACCCCTACACCGCCGGCTCGTTCCGGGCGCGCGCTCTGCTGGCGTGGCAGTTCCGCTCGGCGCGCGGCGGACTCAAAGGCGTCAACCGCGGTCGCGTCGACCGGACCTATCTGCGCGGCATGCCCGTCGAGCAGCCCGAGGAGAGCGTTCTCGCCCTGCGCGGCGTGGTCGACGAACTGGTGCGCAATCCCGGCTGGCTGATCTTCTACGCCCACGACATCAGCGATCGCCCCACACCCTATGGCTGCACACCGCTGAGCTTCGAGACGCTGGTGCGCCACACCCGGCAGGCCGGCTGCGAGATTCTCACCGTCGACGCCGCCCTTGACCGCTTCGGAGTTACCCCGTGAACGCCATGCTGCCGATGTCGAGGCTCCTCGCGATCAACAACTACTTTTATCGCCGCGGCGGCGCCGAGGCCGTGTTCCTCGACCACATCGACCTGTTCGAGCAGGCCGGCTGGCAGGTGGCGCCGTTCGCCATGCAGGCGGCACAGAACCTGCCCAGCGATTGGTCGGAGTATTTCGTCTCGGAGATCGAGTTCGGCCATCAGCCTGGGCTCGCCACCAAGCTGCAGCACGCCGCCAAGATCATCTATTCGCGCGAGGCCCAGCGCAATGTCGGCGCGCTCATCGAGCGGTTCCGGCCGCATCTCGCGCACGCCCACAATGTGTACCACCATCTGTCGCCGGCGATCTTCCAGACGCTCAAGGCGCATGGCGTGCCCACGATCATGACGGCGCACGACCTCAAGATCGCCTGTACCGCCTACAAGATGCTGTCGCATGGCAGCGTGTGCGAGAAGTGCAAGAACGGCAACATCACGCAGGTGCTGCTTAACCGCTGCGCCAAGGACTCGACGGCACTGAGCGGCCTGCTGCTGCTCGAATCGGCCGTGCATCGCGCGCTCGGGCTCTACCGCAAATATCTCGACCGCATCGTCGTCCCCAGCCAGTTCTACCGCACCAAGCTGATCGAATGGGGCTGGCCGGCGGAGCAGCTCGTCTACGTCCCCAATTTCGTCAACCCCGAGCTGCTGACCGCCGCGCCGTCCGAGGAAGGCGACTACTACCTGTTCGCCGGCCGCCTCGCGCCGGAAAAGGGCATCGCAACACTGGTCGAAGCGGCGGCGCTGACCGGGCTGAAACTCGTGGTGGCCGGCAGCGGTCCTGACGAGGCCATGTTGAAGCAGCTCGTCGCGGATCGCCGGGCGCCGGTAACCTTCGTCGGCCACGTCTCCGGCCAGCCGCTGCGCGAGTTGATCGGTGGCGCGCGGGCGCTGGTGCTACCCTCGGAATGGTACGAAAACGCGCCCGTCAGCATCCTCGAATCCTATGCGCTAGGACGCCCGGTCATCGGCACCGAGATCGGCGGCATCCCCGAACTGATCCGCGCCGGCGAAACCGGCCTCACCGCGCCCTCGGGCAACGCGGTTGCGCTGGCCGACACGCTCGGCCGCATGGAAGCCGCCGGTCCCGCCCGCCGCGCGGCGATGGGCGCTGCCGGCCGCGACTGGGCCACCACCAACTTCTCGGCGATCGCCTATCGCGACCGCATGCTCGACCTCTACGCACAATTGGTGCCGGCATGACCGACCGCCGTCGCAAACGATCCTCGATCATGATGCTGGGCTCGCGTGGCATCAACGGTCCGCAGGGTGGTGTCGAGACGCATATTGAGGCGCTCGCCCCCCTGCTGGTCGATCGCGGCTGGAACATCAATGTGCTGGCACGCAAGCCCTACATGCCGCAGGGCAAGCGTGTCTGGAACGGCGTCGAGATCGAGCCCGTCTGGGCGCCGCAGCACCGCTCGCTCGAGGCGCTCGTCCACACGGCCATGGGGGTGGCGCTGGCCTCGGTCCGCCGGCCCGACGTGGTGCATATCCACGCCATCGGCCCCGCGTTGATGACGCCCGGGGCACGACTGACCGGTCTCCGCTCGGTCGTGACGCACCATGGCTACGACTACGATCGCGACAAATGGGGCGGCCTTGCGCGGACCATGCTGCGCATGGGCGAGCGGCTCGGCATGAAATGGTCCGACCGCGCCATTGCCGTCGCCGACAACATTGCCAGGGACATGACGGAGCGCTACGGGCGCCCGGTGGTGTTCCTGCCCAACGGCGTCACCATGCCGGGCAGCGCCCCCGATATCGCCGCGCTCGAGGCGTACGGCCTCGAGCCGCGTCGCTACGTGATCAACGTCTCCCGTATCGTGCCCGAGAAGCGGCAGCTCGACCTGATCGCGGCCTACGCCAGGCTCGTCGATCCCGGCTTCAAGCTTGTGCTCGTCGGCGGCGCCGACCACCCCGATCCCTATGAGCTCGCCGTTCGGGAGACCGCTGCGGCAACGCCCGGCGTCGTGATGACCGGCTTCCAGCGCGGCGCGACCCTTGCCGGTCTGTTCGGCCATGCCGGGCTGTTCGTGCTGCCCTCGAGCCACGAAGGCATGCCCATCGCGCTGCTCGAAGCGCTGAGCTATGGCCTGCCGGTGCTGGCGAGCGACATCCCCGCCAATCTCGCGCTGGCCATGGCGACCGACCGCTACGTCCCGCTCGGCAACATCGAGGCACTTGCCGAGGCCATGGCGCGCGGCATGGCGCACCAGCCCACCGACCTCGAACGCGATACGCAGATCGAGATGGTGCGGCACCGCTTCGGCTGGGATCACGTCGCCGACTCGATGAGCCGGCTCTATGCCGAGCTGCTGCGCACCGATGGCCGCAAGGGCGTCGAAGCGATGCGCGCGCCTCAGTCGCGCTCGATCACGAAATAGGTCGTCGGACCGTCCGGCGTCCCGTTCTCGAGACGGAACTCGATCGGGCCGCTGCCCGACTGCAGCAGCGGCTTGACCACGCCGTCGAGACCCACCGGCGCGATGCGCCAGTCGCCTGTCCCTGCGAGGCTGAAGTCGACGGCGCCGGGCCGGATCAGTACCGGCAGATGGCCGAAGTCGAGGATCTCGCGCGCCTCGCTGTCGGCAAAGCGCATCCCCGAATTGCGCGCATCGGTGGCGAAGATCACGAGGATGCGCTTGCTGTCGGCGAGTGGCCTGCCGTCGAGCGCCGACAGCGCGAACAGGGCGGGCGTCGTGGTGCCGCGCAATGTCGCCGGTCCGAGCGCGAGCGGACCGTCGAGCGTGTCGAACGCGGCCGCCACCGTCCGGGGCGTCACCACCGTGAGCAGCCGGCGGTCGGGCGCGGCGTCGATCTCGCCGGTATCGCTGCGATAGACGCCTCGCGCGAGGGCATCGGCGGTCTGCTGCGCAATGGCGCCGCCGCTCAGCAGACGGTCGACCATGTCGGCGAAGCTGCTCTCGGCGCGCGCGGCCGGAACGCTCGTCGCTTCGGTTGCCCCCTCCTCGAGGCCGATCGCGCCCAGCGCCATGAGGGCGGTCAGATCCTCGGGCTCACGCGCCGCGATGGCGTCGCCGAGCCCCGCATCGCCGTCGATGGCAAACGGCACCGTGAGCGCCGACGGCGCAACGTCACCGCGACGGAACAGCAGCGCCGCGAGCGTCTCACCGGCGCGCGCCACAGGATCGAGCGCGATGGCATAGGGCAGCATCTGCTGCTTGTGCGGCGCATCCTCGCCATAACGCAGGACGATAGGGCCGTGGCCGTGGCGGCAGAGCCCGTCCCACCCCTGGAAGGCGGCATAGGCCGGCACGGCCAGCCCCGCTTCGTAGCGGTAGCGGTTCCAGAACAGATGATCGTATTCGGTGAGCAGGAACGGCTTGCCGAGCCAGCGTGTCGAGGCCGCGAGGCGGATGTAGTCGAGGCCCTTGCCGATCGAGCTCTGCTGTTCGATGCGGGTGCCGGGCGCATAGCCGCTGACCCAGTCGAAGTAGATGTTCATGGTCACCGCATCGAGGTCGCGGCGACTGAGGCTGGCCTGCAGGATGGGCCAGTTGTTGTAGTTGCTGATGGCGCCGCGATAGCCCAAATCGCGCAGGATCGCCGACATCGCCGCCGTGCCCGTCGTCTCCGTCTCGATGAAGTAGCGTTGCACGTCGCGATAGCGCGGCGACGGCGCATAGCGGTTGGCGGGCAGTCCGATGGTGCCGTCCTCGAGGCTCTCGCCCCAGCCGAGGCCTCCCCACGCCGCCGCGAGCGCCGCGCTGTCGGCGTAGCGCTGGCGCAACCAGGTGTTGAACCCGGCGGTGAGCTGCGCCGAATAGACGCCCTCGCCCTGCCCTTCGCGCACGATGGAATCGAATTCGAGCCCGCCTTCATTCACGAGCACGATCAGCGCCAGCGCGGGGTCGGCGACGGTCGCGACACCGGTGTAGGGATTCACCGCCGCAAGGAAGCGCTGCTGGAGCTGTCGCCAGTGCTCGAGGCCGGCGGGATCGAGCAGCACGGCCCCCTTGAGGTCGCCTTTGCCGTCCCAGCGATCGTCATAGCCGCCCAGTGCTCCGCGGGCCGAGGTCATGCCGTCGAGGATCCACGAGATCCCCTCCCGCTTGAGCGCGGCCATCAGGTACTGCACACGGTCGAGTACTTCGGGATCGAAATCGAAGTCGCCCGACCGTCCGAACATCAGGGCGGATTCGATGAAGTGGAAGCGCGCGACATTGTAGCCGTGCATCGCGAGCTGGCGGGCATAGCGGTCGGCGTCGGCGTGGTCGGGAAAGCCCCCCGATGCGGGACTCCAGGCGAGCGAGGCACACAACAGCGGCTGCGGCTGGCCGGGACTGTCGCTCATCGCGAAGCGGCCATTGGCGATGACCAGCCGCCGTTCGGGGCCGATCGCGCCATTGGGCAGGAGGCCCGAAAAGTCGAGCGGACTACCGGCAGCCACTTCGAGCGAGGTCTCGCGAACGGGCAGCCAGTCCTGCGCGGTGGCCCCGACCGTTGCGACGATCAAGAGGGCCAGTGCGAGAAGGCTACGCATCGGCCTTGCTGAGCACGCGGCTGTCGATCCAGGCTGCCGGGTCGCGGCGCGGCTTGAAATAGCCGAGCGGCAGGGCCGCGGCCATGAACAGCCAGGCTGTCACCGAGTAGAGCCCGAGACTGAGGCTGCGATGCTTGAGGCTCATGATACCGATCACGGCGGCGATGGCGACGACGCACAGCAGCAGCGCCAGTCCCTTGTTGGGCACCAGCAGCAGCACCAGCAGCAGCGCAAGCGCGCCCGCATAGACCGCCGCCCAGAGCTTCAGCTCGCGAATGTCGCGCAGCAGCGACCACAGATGCGGCTTGCCGGTGGCGGCACGCAGCACCTCGCCGGTGCCGCGCAGATATTTCGAGCGCCAGCGCCGCAGCAGCAGCGCATACGCGTTCATGCGGTAGCCGAAATGCTGGGCGAAGGGGGTGTCGAGCCGGTAGAGGCCCCATCCCGCCTGCCGCATGCGCACCCCCAGGTCGAACTCCTCATAGCCATGCAGATTGCGGTCGGACAGATAGCCCACCGCCGCGACGGCTTCACGCCGATAGAGGCCGCCGCCATTGAGGCGATCGACCGGACCAGCATTGTATTCCGCGCCGCCGCGCGACATGCGCCGCGCAAATTCGAGGTTCTCGAGGTTCATCTCGACCACGCGGCCGCCGACGCCGCCCACCGACGGATTGGCTTGGAGGAAGGCGACGGCCTTGGCGAGGAACTGTGGGTCGAGCAGCATGTCCCCGTCCATCAGGCAAAGATAGTCGCCCTTGCTGTACTGGTAGCCCAGTTGCGGCCCGAGCCCGCAGCTCGGCTGCTCGCCCGGCGCGATCTGCACCAGGGTGACGCCGTAGCGCAGCGCGATCTCGATGGTCCCATCGGTCGAGCCGCTGTCGGCAACGATCACCTCGCCGTCCGGCCCCACCGCTGCCAAGGCGCTTTCGAGCGTCGCGGCCAGCCGCTCGGCTTCGTTGAGGGTCTTGATGATGATCGAAACGCTCATGAGCCCAGCACCCCTTCGCCGCCGAGGCGCGGACCCGGCTTGCCGGACGCTGCCGCGAGCCGCAGCAGCATGAACCAGGCGAAGGCCGCCGTTCCCGCCTCCACCGCGTAGCTCGCAACGAACGTTCCGTTGATCCCGAAGCGCCACGTCGCCAATGCCACGGTGATGCCGCCGATGATGGTGGCGCTGTTGAGTACCAGCGCCCGCTGCAACTGGTGGCCGCTCGACCCCAGCGCCTCAAGCGCCGTCGCATACATGCCCATCAGCACGATGACGAAAGCGAGAATGCGCACGAAGTCGGGCATCGAGACATACTCGTGCCCGAACAGCAGCGGCAGCAGCGGTGCGGCGGCGATCAGGATGACCGCGGTGACGGTGCTGATCCCGAGGCTGACGAAGAACACCTTGCGGAACCGCGCCATGCCGTGGCGAAGCCCGTTGACCGTGGCGGCCGCGGAGCCCGGATACATCAAGCGGTTGAGGGCATCGACCGAGAGATAGCCGCTGTCGATGATGCGGCGGGCGACACCATAGCTGGCGACGATCTCGGGACTGGTGAAGGCTGTGAGCAGTAGCAGATCGATGTTCTGGCGCAGCGCGCGCAGGACGAACGGCGTACAGAACAGCAAGCCGTTGCGCAGCTCGTCGCGCACGATGTGGAATTTCGGCGCGCCCAGCGACCGGATCGAGCGCAGCGCGATGACGGCGATGACGAGGTGGGCGACGAAATTCCACACCGCCCATTCGGCGAGGCTGTCGACCCCGAAGACCAGGCAGCCCGCAACCGCCGCCACCAGTCGGCCGGCGGCGTAGAGCACCACATTGCGGTTGGCGGCCGCGAACATCGAGTGGGCGAGAAATGCTGCTTCGACGAACAGGATCACGCGGGTGAGGATGATGTTGGCCAAAAGGAACAGCGAGATCGCGCCCAGATTGGTCCATGGATTGGCATCGAGCGTGAACAAGAAGGGCAGCGCGACGAGCCCCAGCGCAACGAGCAGTGCGCCGGTCGCGGCGCTCATGATGATGCTGTGGCCGAACATGACACGGAACATCGTGCGGTCCTGCGCCACGCGGCGCACCAGCGCTTCCTGCGAGCCAAGACCGCACAATTGCACTGCCACGGCGGTGATCGCGGTGAGGCCGACGAAATAGCTGAACTCGAGCACGCCCAGCGCCCGCGCCAGGATGGCGAAGGTCAGCAATTGCGCGGCGCTCGAGGTAATGAGGCTGCCCCCCGAGGCGAGGTAAGAGAGCCCCATCGGCAGGATCGATTTGATGGCTGTTGGGGTACGCATTGTCGGCGCCGGCTCTGGGCATTCATGGGGGCGCCCCTGTTTCGCACATCGCGCCGCCCCCGGCTCCGATGTCCGCGATTCTGCGTTAACGTGCCAAAGCTCTAGAGGCGCTGGACAAACGCCACGCGCGGCACGTCTTCCGTATCTTTACTAAAATTGAGGGCGCCATAGGCGCCGCTGCGCTTGAGCAGCATCGCCACCTGTCGGTCCTGTCCGGCGCCGAACTCGAAGGCCAGCCAGCCGCCCGGCTTCAGATGGAGCGGCGCTTCGGCGATGAGGCGCTGGTGGATCGCGATGCCATAGGCTCCCGCATCGAACGCTTCGCGCGGCTCCCTTTCGAGCAGGTAGGCACTGTCGCCGGCAAGCTTGGCCGTCGAGATGTAGGGCGGATTGCACACGATGAGGTCGGCCTGTGTCGCGTCCAGCGATGCGGCAAGGCCGGCGAACATGTCGCCCTGCCCCACTGTGACGCGCCCGCCCAGTCCGAGCCGCTGCGTATTTTCCCGTGCCTGGGCCGTCGCCTCGTCGGTGAGGTCGCTGAGGAACACCCGCGCATCCGGCCGCGCATCGGCGATGGCGAGACCGAGATTTCCGGACCCGCAGCACATGTCGATAACGACGGGAGTGTCGGCAACGCCCTCTAGCAACTGCAGCGCCGTACGCCCCAGCAGCTCCGTCTCGGCGCGCGGTGCGAGCACGCCCGGCCCCGCGACGATGCTGATCGACATGAACCGATGGGTCTCGAGCGTAGCGTGCATGGGTCCTGCCCACTCCGAAGTTGCAGCGTTCGCGGTCTAGCATCTGGCCGCTTCGGACCGGGCCGAATTGACAGGCGACAGTTAACGGGCATGCGGAAGCTGTTGGCGTGGGCGCCGCTTGGCGCTATAGGCGCTGCATCATGGTCACCCTCAAGGAAATCGCCCAGGCTGTGGGAGTGAGCACCGCGACGGTGTCGCGCGTGCTCAATTTCGACAGCACATTGTCGGTGACGGCCAAGAAGCGGCAGGCGATCATCGAGGCTGCCGAGCGGCTCAACTACGCCACGCCGCGCAACCGCAACCGCGCCAATCAGCAGGGCCTGAGCAAGGTTGCGCTGGTGCACTTCCTGCGCCCCGACCAGGAACTGATCGACCCCTATTATGTAGCGCTGCGGCTCGGCATCGAGAGCCGCTGCGCCGCGCTCAAGATCGAAACCGTCAAGGTCTATCACACCGACTCGATGCCCGACGCGAACCTGCTGCAATCGGCCTCCGGCGTCATCGCCATCGGCCGTCACCAGGAGCTCGAGATTGCCTGGCTCAAGCGCCACGCGCGGCACCTGGTGTTCGCCGACTTCGCGCCTGATGACGACGACGCCGACAGCGTGCAAGGCGACCTCGGCGCCGCCATGCGCAAGCTGCTGGGTGCGCTGGTCGACATGGGCTATCGCCACATCGCCTATCTGGGCGGAAACGACGCGCGCGGCGCGACCTACGTGAACTGGATGCGCGAGGCCGACCTGTTCGACGAGTATCTCGTGCGCGACGACAGCGGCACCGAGGAGGGCGGCTATCGCGCGGCCCGCGCACTGCTCGGCGAGGGCCGCAAGATCGATGCGCTCGTGCTGTTCAACGACAACATGGCCGTGGGTGCCTATCGCGCCATTCACGAGTTGGGGCTGAGCATTCCCGACGATATCGCGGTGGCGAGCTTCAACGACATCTCGGTCGCGCAGTTCATGAACCCGCCGCTCTCCACCGTGCACCTGCCGGCCGAGGAGATCGGCGAAACCGCCGTCGAGCTCCTGCTCGAGCGTGCCGGCGGGCGGGAACTCGCCAAGCACATCACGCTCGCCTCCCGCCTCATCTGGCGCGGCAGCACGCGGCACCCCAAGGCCACCTGACCTGTCAGACAGCACTGCGCTTCAGGCAGAACGGCATCGTTCTGGATGCACAAACTTGTCTGACAGCACCCGGAAAACTTCCCCGATAAATATTTACTGAAAATCTTGCCGCCCGGAATTTGGCCCGCTAACACTATGGCAAGAGGCATGGGAGGACCCGCCTCTTCAAATCTGGGAGGAACACATGCGCATCATGTTCAATCGGCGCCATCTGATTGGTGCCGCGCTCGCCGGCGTCAGCATGCTGGCTACCGCGTCAGCCGCCTTTGCGGTCGACGTCACCATCTGGTGCTGGGACACCAACTTCAACGGCGCCGCCATGAAGGAAGCCGCGGCCCGCTACAACGCCGCCCATCCCGATGTGAACATCATCATCGATGACAGCGATACCCAGGACAACATCCGCCAGAAGCTGCAGACGCAACTGCTCGCCGGCACCACCGAGGGACTTCCTGACATCGTTCTTATCCAGGACGACCAGGCCAAGAAGTACCTGCTGTCGTTCCCCGGCGCCTTCGAGCCGATCGGCGATACGATCGATATGACGCAGTTCGCCAACTACAAGGTCGCGGCTGCGACGGTCGACGGCAAGTCCTACTCGCTGCCCTTCGACTCGGGCGTCGTCGGCTTCTTCTACCGCTCGGACTACTTCTCCGAAGCCGGCTTCTCGGATGCGGACCTGCAGAACCTCACCTGGGACCAGCTCATCGAGATCGGCAAGACGGTCAAGGAGAAGACCGGGCACGAACTCTTCGGCATCGACTACAATGAAGTCGGCTGGATCCGCATGATGCTCAACTCGGCGGGCCAGTGGTACTTCAATCCCGATGGCACGCTGAACCTCGTGGGCAACCCGACGTTCAAGGCGGCGCTCAAGGTCTACCAGGACATCTGGACCAACGGCCTTGCCAAGCCCGTCTCCGGCTGGACCGACTTCACCAACTCCTTCACCAGCGGCGATGTCGCCGGCGTGCCGATCGGCGTGTGGATCGTTGGTACGATCAAGGCCAACGCGGCGGCCGATTCCGGCAAGTGGGCCGTCGCCCCGGTGCCGCGCCTCGACGTCGAGGGGTCGATCAACGCTTCCAACTGGGGCGGCTCCAGCTGGTACGTGCTGGCGTCCTCGCCGACCGACGAGAAGGCCGCGGCCCTCGACTTCCTCAAGACCGTCTGGGCCGGCGACGTCGACTTCTACCAGAAGATCCTCGTCGGCCAGGGCGCCGTGGGCACCTGGCTCCAGGCTCGCGAAGGCGACGCCTACAAGTCGAGCGACGAGTTCTTCGGCGGCCAGCCGGTCTGGCAGAACTTCTCCAACTGGCTCGCCCAGGTTCCGGACGTGGACTACGGCATCTTCACCTCCGAGGTCGACTCCGCGATCTCGGCCCAGCTCCCCACCATCGCCCAGGGTGGCGATCTCGATGCCGCCATCGAGGCGATCAACGCCCAGGCAACGCAGGCAACGCAGTGAGGGCATCGGGAAGCGGGAGAAATCCCGCTTCCCCCTCCCCGCCCGGCCCGGCATAGTCGGGCCGGGTTCTAGCCTAGCGCGCAGTTGATCGGTGAAGGGGCAAGAGCGGCCATGGCATCACGCGTCGTCGTCAGAGAGCATATCAACGGCTGGCTGTTCATTGCGCCGGCGCTGATCCTGCTGGGTATCTTCATGATCTACCCCATCATCTGGTCGCTCTGGATGAGCTTCCAGACCGGCAGGGGCATGAACTTCTCCTTTGGCGGCCTCGCCAACATCCAGCGCCTGTTCGCCGACACCGTGTTCCTGCGCGCGCTCGGCAACACCATGATCTTCCTCGTGGTGCAGGTGCCGATCATGATCATCCTCGCCCTGCTCTTTGCCGTCGCCCTCAACGACACCAAGCTGTGGGGCCGCAGCTTCTTCCGCACCGCGATCTTCCTGCCCTGCGTCACCTCGCTGGTCGCCTATGCGGTGCTGTTCAAGTCGATGTTCAGCGCCGAAGGCGTGGTCAACGCCACGCTGGTCGGGCTCGGCCTCGACCCCGTTCCGTGGCTCACCGATCCGTTCTGGGCCAAGGTCCTGATCATCATGGCCATCACCTGGCGCTGGACCGGCTACAACATGATCTTCTACCTGGCGGCGCTGCAGAACGTCGACCGCTCGATCTACGAAGCAGCCCGCATCGACGGCGTGCCGCCCTGGGCGCGGTTCCTCTACATAACGCTGCCCATGCTCAAGCCGGTCATCCTGTTCACCACGGTGATCTCGACCATCGGCACGCTGCAGCTCTTCGACGAGCCCTACAACATCACGCAGGGCGGCCCCTCGCAGGCGACGCTCACCCTCTCCTACTACATCTACGACCTGACCTTCCGCTTCATGCCCAGCTTCGGCTATTCGGCGACGGTCTCCTGGGTCATCGTGGTGCTGGTAGGCATCCTCACCTTCGTCCAGTTCCTTGTCGCGCGGGAGGGACGGCGGGCATGACCACCACCGAAACCAGCGCCGGCGTCGTGCGCCGCTCGACCACGTCGGCGATGAACCCGCACATCCTCTTCCGCTCGCTGCAGCGCGCGCTGCTCTACATCGCGCTCTCGATCGCGGCGTTCATCTCGATCTTCCCGTTCTACTGGATGGTAGTAGGCTCGACCAACACCTCCCCCGACATCGCCCACGGCAAGGCCAGCCCCGGCAGCTATCTGTTCCAGAACGTCGCCGCGTTCTTCGCCACGGTCGACGTGCCGCGCATGTTCTGGAACTCGGCGCTGCTCGCCCTCGTGGGCGTGGCGCTGACGCTGATCGTGTCGTCGCTGGCGGGCTACGGCTTCGAGATGTTCAAGTCGCGCTTCCGCGACCGCATCTTCGGCTTCCTGCTGCTGATGCTCTCGATCCCGTTCGCCGCTCTCATGGTGCCGCTGTTCATCATGATGTCGAACCTCAAGCTCATCAACACGTTCACCGCGGTGCTGCTGCCCGGCATCGCCTCGATCTTCATCATCTTCTACTTCCGCCAGGCGACGAAGGCGTTCCCCGGCGAGCTGCGCGACGCGGCACGGATCGACGGCCTCAACGAATGGCAGATCTTCGTCTACGTCTACCTGCCGGTGATGCGCTCCACCTACGCGGCGGCGATCATCATCATCTTCATGGCCAACTGGAACAGCTACCTGTGGCCGCTGATCATCCTGATCACGGAAGAGAACAAGACCGTCACCCTCATCGTCTCGGCACTCTCTTACGCCTACGTGCCCGACTATGGCGTCATCATGATCAGCGCGGTTTTTGCCACGCTGCCCACCGTCCTCATCTTCTTCCTGCTGCAGCGACGGTTCGTCGAGGGCATGCTGGGGTCCGTAAAGTAAGGTTCTATTTAATGCGCTCGTATATCGACTTCAACGACGGCTGGGTCTTCCATGAGGGCTTCGCCGGCGCGCTGACGACGGAAACGGCGCCCGGCAAGTCCGTGCGATTGCCTCACACGGCTGTCGAGCTGCCCTTTTCCTATTTCGACGAGCGCAGCTACCAGCACCAGTTCACCTACCAGAAGACGTTTCACGCCGAGCCGTCCTGGGCCGGGCGCGAGGTGACACTGCTGTTCGACGGCGCCATGGCGAACTCCACCGTCTATCTCAACGGCGTCGAGATCGCCGCGCACAAGGATGGCTACACGCCGTTCGGCGCGCGGCTGACCGGCCGCCTCAGGAGCGGCGTCAATCTGGTGACCGTCGTCATCGACGGCAGCGAGAACCCCGACATACCGCCCTTCGGCGGCCGTATCGACTATCTCACCTATGCCGGCATCTACCGCGAAGCGTCGCTGCGCATCACGGCCCCGATCTGGATCGGGCACCCCAAGATCGAAACACCCGATGTGCTGGCGCGCAGCAAGACCGTGACGGTCCGCGCCGAGATCAACAACCTCGAAGGCAAGCCGCTGAGCGGCACGCTGACCGCCGCGATCAAGGACCGCAATGGCAAGCCCGTCGGCTCCGTCGCGAGCGAGATCGACGGCAAGTCGATCAGTCTCACGCTGTCGGGCCTCGACGGCATCGAGCTGTGGGACATCGACAACCCCGCGCTCTACACGCTCGAGATGCAGCTCGAGACGCCCTCTGGCAGCGACTGGGTCGCCTGCCCGTTTGGCTTCCGGCAGGTGGAGTTCACCACCGAGGGCTTCAAGCTCAACGGCAAGCCGCTGAAGCTGCGCGGACTCAACCGGCACCAGTCCTTCCCCTATGTCGGCTATGCGCTCGGCCGCGCCGCGCAGGAGCGCGACGCCGACATCCTCAAGCACGAGTTGCACCTCAATATCGTGCGGACTTCGCACTACCCGCAATCCAAGTACTTCCTCGACCGCTGCGACCAGATCGGGCTGCTCGTCTTCGAGGAGATCCCCGGCTGGCAGCATATCGGCGGCGACGCCTGGAAAGCCGAAGCGGTCGAGAATGTCCGCCGCATGGTGCGCCGCGACTGGAACCATCCCTCGATCGTGATCTGGGGCGTGCGCATCAACGAGTCGCAGGACGATCACGACTTCTACGTCGAGACCAACCGCGTGGCGCACGAGATGGACAACACACGCCCGACCGGCGGTGTGCGTTACATCACCGAGAGCGAGATGCTCGAAGACGTCTACACGATGAACGACTTCATCCTGGGCAACGAGGAGCTGGGCGGCAACCGCCCGCGCACCCCGCTTCGCCCCCAGCAGGAGGTCACCGGGCTCGACCGCATCGTGCCCTACATGATCACGGAATATGGGGGGCACATGTACCCCACCAAGAGCAACGACCACGAGCAGCGCCAGGCCGAGCATGTGCTGCGGCACCTGCAGGTGCTCAATGCCGCCTATGGCGATCCGCAGATCGCTGGCTGCATCGGCTGGTGCGCGTTCGACTACAACACGCACAAGGACTTCGGCTCGGGCGACCGTATCTGCCATCACGGCGTCTCCGACATGTTCCGCGAACCCAAATTCGCGGCCTATGCCTATGCCAGCCAGTGCGAGCCCAGCGAGGAAGTCATCCTCAAGCCGGTGACCTTCTGGGCCCGCGGCGAGCGCAACATCGGCGGCACGCTGCCGCTGATGATCCTCACCAACTGCGACGAGATCGAGCTGCGCTACGGCTCCTATCCCGGCAAGCGCATCGGTCCGGACCGCGAGGCCTTCCCGCATTTGCCGCATCCGCCCGTCGTCATCGACCGCAAGCATTTCAGCAAGGACGAGCTCGGCCTGTGGGGCATGGAATGGCTCGATGCGACGATCATCGGCTATGTCGACGGCAAACCAGCCGCCGAGGTGAAGTTCGTCGCCGATCCGATACCGGCGCGGCTGGAAGTCATCGCCGACACCGACAGCATCGGCGCCAGCGATCCGGTGCGTGTGATGGTGCGGGCGCTCGACCAGGCCGGCAACAAGCTGCCGTTCTTCCCCGAGCCGGTATCGATCGCGGTGAGTGGCGCGGCCCGTCTGCTCGGCCCCGAACTAGTGCCGCTGCGCGCCGGCTCGACCGGCTTCTGGATCGAGGCCACCGGCCGCGGTCCGATCGGCATCAAGGTGACCAACGACCGTCTGGGGACGACGGCCATCGAACTGACTGCGGCGTGAGGGGAGCGTAATGAGCGGATTGAAACTGCGCGGCGTCCGAAAGTCCTTCGGCAGCGTCGAGGTCATCAAGGGTGTCGATCTCGACATCGCCAGCAAGGAGTTCGTGGTCTTCGTCGGCCCTTCGGGTTGCGGCAAGTCCACTCTGCTCCGCATGATCGCCGGTCTCGAGGCGATCACCGGCGGCGAACTTCACATCGGCGACGAGTTGATGAACGACGTAGACCCATCCAAGCGCGGCATTGCGATGGTGTTCCAGACCTACGCGCTCTATCCGCACATGACTGTGCGCGAGAACATGGGCTTTGCGCTGCGCTTCGCCAAGGTTCCCAAGGACGAGATCAAGCGCCAGGTCGACGAGGCCGCGCGGATACTCGAGCTGGGACCGCTGATGGACCGCCGCCCCAAGGAACTGTCGGGTGGACAGCGCCAGCGCGTCGCCATCGGCCGCGCCATTGTCCGCCACCCCGAAGTCTTCCTGTTCGACGAGCCGCTCAGCAATCTCGACGCCGAACTGCGCGTCCACATGCGCATCGAGATCGCGCGGCTCCACAAGGAGCTCAAGACCACCATCATCTACGTCACGCACGACCAGGTGGAGGCGATGACGCTCGCCGACAAGATCGTCGTGCTGCGCGATGGTGTCGTCGAGCAGGTCGGCACACCGCTGCAACTCTACGACAATCCCGACAACCTGTTCGTCGCCGGCTTCATCGGCTCGCCCAAGATGAACTTCCTCAAGGGCATCATGGAAAATGGCGCGGTGCGCCTGCCCGACTACGAGAACCGTATCGTCCCGACCGGCGTCAGGGCCGCCGACGGCACGCCTGTCACGGTGGGCATCCGGCCCGAGCACTTCAAGGAAGGCGGCAGCGCCGCGCTGCCGCTCACCGTCGATATCGTCGAGCATCTGGGCGGTGAGACCTACGCCTACGCGCGACACGGCAATGGCGACCTGCTGACCCTCGCCACCGGCAACGACCGCGCGGTCGGTTCGGGCGACTCCTACGAGGCGAAGTTCGACCCCGCCTCGATGCTGATCTTCGACGCCGGCGGCCTGCGGATCCGCTAGCGCGACGGCGAGGCGTCCATGCCGCGCGCCTTGCGCCAGGCCTGGTACTCGTCTTCGGCATCGGGGTGCAGCGGATAGTAGCGGCGGAGGGACTCGCCGGCCATCAGCTTCTCGCGCGAGAACACTTCCCACTCGGCGTGCTTCTTGCCATCAGCGATCACCGCTTCCGCCATCGACACCGGCACGACGACCGCGCCGTCGTCGTCGGCGACGATGATGTCGCCCGGAACGACAGTCACGCCGCCGCAGGCGATCGTGACATTCACCGCATTGGGGAAGATCTCGGTCTGCACGTGATAGTTGGGCGTCCAGCCCTTGAGCCAGAGCGCCAGATCGAGCTTTTCGACATTGGGGCGGTCGCGCATGCAGCCATCGATGATGATGCCTGCGCCCCTGCGGCCCTTGAAATAGGTCGACATCATGTCGCCGAACACGCCCGAGCGCATGTCGCCGCGCGCGTCGACCACCACCACGTCGCCCTCCTCCACATGGTAGAGGACATGGCGGTGAAGCTGCGTCTCAGGGTCGGAATACTCGCCCTCGCTGAACAGGTCCGGCCGCTGCGGCAGGAACTGCAGCGTCAGCGCCGGCCCCACGATCGACTTGCCCTTGGTCTGGGGCAGGATGCCCACCATGTGCGGGCTCTTAAAGCCCATATGGCCCAGCGTGCCGGCGACCGTCGCCGCACCGAGGCCGCGCAGGCCCTCGATGACGTGCTTGGGGGGCCGCTTGATTTCTGCGCCGACTGTCGTGGTCATGTCTCTTCCCTCGTTGCGACCCGGCCTACCAGTTGGTGACCGATCCATCGCGCCGCTTGAGGTGCGGCGCCTCCCAGAATTTGAAGCTCTGCTGCCTGACCAGCTCTTCATTGACCTCGACGCCCAGGCCCGGCGCCGGGTTGACCGGATAGGCCGCGCCCTCGAGGCGAGGCTGCACCGGGAAGAACTCGGAATTGTCGAAGCCGAGCTTGCTCTCGGGCGCCCGCGTTTCGAGCCAGGCGAAGTTCGGCACCGCCGCGCCGAAATGCACCGTCGCCGCGGTGCAGATCGGCCCCAGCGGATTGTGCGGCATCATGTCGACATAGTGCGCCTCGCTCCAGCCGGCCACCTTCATCGCCTCGGTGAGGCCGCCGACATTGCACACATCGATGCGGTTGAACTGGTGGATGCCGCGCTCGATGTAGGGCAGGAACTGCCACTTGCTCGCAAACTCCTCGCCGACGGCGAACGGAATCTCGGTCATTGTGCGCAGCGACTCATAGGCCTCCGGCGTCTCGTCGCGGATCGGCTCCTCGAGGAAGTCGAGCACGCCGCGGTCGAGCTTGTTGCAGAAGCTCGCGGCCTCGGCCACCGACAGCCGGTGGTGATAGTCGATGCCGAGCACGACGTCGCCGCCGAGCTCGCGGCGCGCTTTGTTGAGCATCGCAGCAGTCGGCCCGATCGACTCGCGCGGCTCGAACACATCCTTGCTGCTCTGTCCCAGGGGAAAGAAGCGGATCGCCGCAAAGCCCATCGCCACGAGCTCCCGGGCGCGGGCAATCGCCGCGTCGCCTTCAGCTTCGTCGCCCGTCGACGCGAAGGCCGGCACGAGCGTGCGCTGCTTGCCGCCGAGCAGATCGTACACCGGCACACCCAGCGCTTTGCCCTTGATGTCGTGCAGCGCGATGTCGACCGCCGAGATCGCCGCCTGCAGCACGCGGCCACCCTCGAAATACTGGCTGCGATAGGTCTCCTGCCAGATCGCCCCGATCTCGAACGGATCGCGCCCCACGAGAAAGCGCGTATAGTGTTCGAGCGCGCCCGCCACCGCCATCTCGCGCCCGCTGAGCCCGCTCTCCCCCCAGCCGTGAATGCCGGCATCGGTCTCGACCTTGACGATGAGCTGGTTGCGGATGCCAATCCACACCGGGTACGGCTTGATGGCCGTGATCTTCATCCGATCAGCTCCAGGTCCGATCCCAGGAGTATTCGTCGTCCCATTGGTCGGTTGGCTGCCAGATGCCGCTCACGCCGTCCTGGAGGTGTTGGCTGATCACTTCGTCCACCACGTCGTCGATGCCAAGCCCCGGCTTGTCCGGCACTTCGATGAAGCCGTCCCTGACCAGCGGCTTGGGGAGGCCGGTGACGATGTCGTCCCACCAGGGCACGTCGACGGTGTGATATTCGAGCGCCATGAAATTCTCGGTGGCGACAGCGACATGGGCCGCGGCCATCGCCGCGATCGGGCTCTCCGCCATGTGAATGGCCATGGCGATGCCGTGGTCCTGCGCCGCGTCGCCGATCTTCTTGGTCTCGAGGATGCCGCCCGCCGTCAGCAGGTCGGGATGGATCACCGAGATGCCGCTCTTGAGCAGCGGCTCGAAGCCTTCCTTGAGGTAGATATCCTCGCCGGTGCAGATCGGCACCGACGTCGCCTCCTGCAACTGCCGGTACTGATCGGTGTACTGCCAGGGGATCACGTCCTCGAGCCAGGCCGGCACATACTTCTCGATCCGCCGCGCCAGCCGGATGCCGTTCTGCAGCGAGATGTGGCCCACATGGTCGATGGCGAGCGGGATCTCGTAACCGATCACCTCGCGCACCTCGTGGATGTACTGCTCGAGCAGATCGATGCCCTTCTCGGTGAAGTGCAGACCGCTGAACGGATGGCGCACATTGTGCACGTCATAGGTTGCGTTTCGGGCGCGCCGATCCTCGAGCGTCTTGGTCTGCGAGCGGCCCGGATGGATTTTGTAGCCCTCGAGCGAGCCGGCGGGGGCGACAACCGAGCCCGGCGCGTCGACGATCTGCATGAGGCCGAGGTCCATCTTGAGGAAGGTGAAGCCCAGCTCCATGCGCTCCTTGAGTCGCTTGCCCGTCTCGGTGCCGCTCGGTTTCTCGGCGTCGGTGTCGCAATAGATGCGGACTTTGTCGCGGAACCTGCCGCCCAGCATCTGGTAGATCGGCACGCCATAAGCCTTGCCGGCGAGGTCCCACAGCGCAATCTCCACCGCCGACACGCCGCCGCCCTGCCGGCCATGCCCGCCGAACTGCTTGATGCGGCGGAACAGCCGGTCGATATCGCAGGGGTTCTCCCCCAGCAGCCGGCTCTTGAGCATCAGCGCATAGGTGGCGCTGGCGCCGTCGCGCACTTCGCCCAGTCCGACGATGCCCTGGTTGGTGTAGATCTTGACCAGCGCGGAGGTGAACGGCGCGCCCACGATCTCGGCGACGCGCATGTCGGTAATGCGCAAGTCAGAAGGCCGCGAATTTGTGTTGACCCGGTCGAGAACGGCATCGCTTGCAGTCATGGCAATCCACTATTGAACTGGTCGCGGAACACGCGCCCGCGGAGAAGAGCCGAGCGTCGTTTCAGTCCGGCACATGAACCGTTCCAGATGACAGATTGCGTGTCAATTGGATTGGATCGTACAGTTCCCATCGAAGTTGCGCCGACCGACGGGGCGCGCCAAAGGGCAACCGGCAGATGAAGATCACGGGTGTGCGGCCATGGCTGGTCAAAGCCAGAAGTTCGTACTGGGGCGAGTATCTGTTCGTCGAAGTGAGCACCGATGCAGGCATCTCCGGCTGGGGCGAAATCACCTCGACCACCAGGATCGCGAACCGCGCTCTCTGCTCGATCCTGCGGCAGGTGGGGGAGCAGATCAGCGGCGAGGACCCCAGCCAGATCGAGCGGCTCTGGCACAAGCTGTTCCGCGGCTTCACCTATATGGGCAGCCGCGGCGCCGCCTGCGAGGCGGTGAGCGCCATCGACATCGCGCTGTGGGACATTCGCGGTAAGGCGCTCGGGCTCCCCGTCTACGAGCTCCTCGGCGGCGCCGTGCGGAGTGAAATCTCGCTCTACACGCATCCCGACCAAAGCAAATTCACCAGCCGGGAGAGTATCGTCGCCGAGATCAGGGCCATCGTCGACTCCGGTCACACCGGCCTCAAATTCGATCCCTTCGCCTACCAGGGCGAGCGCGAGCAGCGCGACGGCTATCTCGATGGCGGGCTCACCCGCAAGGACGAGCGCGATGCCGCCGACCTCACCGCACTGATCCGCGAGACCGCCGGCCCCCATATCGATGTGCTCATCGACGCGCATGGCCGCTTCGACGTGCCCACGGCCATCCGCCTCTGCCGGACGCTGGAGGAGGCAGGCAAGATCGACTGGTTCGAGGAGCCCTGTCCACCCGAAAGCCTCGACGCGCTCAGGCAGGTGCGCGAGAAGGTGAGCGCGGCGATCTCCTGGGGCGAGCGCGGCCACACCAAGTGGGACTTCGCGCCGGTGCTCGAGGGCCGGCTTGCCGACTACATCATGCCCGATGTCACCTGGACCGGCGGCATCACCGAGCTCAAGAAGATATCGGCGCTCGCCGAGGCCTATTACGTGCCGATCTCGCCGCACGACGCCGGCGGGCCGGTCAACATCCTCGCCGGCGCGCATGTGATGATGACCGTGCCCAATTTCTACAAGCTCGAAACATCGAGCTGGGACCTCAGCGGCTACAACGAGCTGATGCACACCCGCCTCGACAATGCGAACGGAACACTCAAGCTGCCGCGCGTCCCTGGCCTCGGCATCGAGATGAACCGCGACTATCTCGAGGCCAACGAGGTCGAACTGGCCTGAGGGCCGCGGCAGGAATTGAGCAGGACGGGCATAGCATGAAGATCGTCGACCTCCGTTGTGCCGTCATCGGCCGGCACCCCATCGTCCGCATCGTCACCGACGAGAACATCTACGGCCTGGGCGAGGTGGAGTTCACCAAGCCCTATCTCAAGCCGTGGGTGCTGCATTTCCGCGAGGCGTTGCTGGGCGAGGACCCGACCGATGTCGAGCGCGTGATGCTCAAGATCCGCCAGCGCGGCAGCTTCAAGCCCTATGGCGCTGCGGTCAGCGCGATCGAGCATGCGCTGTGGGACATCGCCGGCAAGGCCGCGAATGTGCCGGCCTACAAGCTGCTGGGCGGCAAGGTGCGCGACCAGGTCCGCTGCTACAACGGCAACAAGCGCCGGAAGCGCGCGGGCGACCGGCCCGAGGACTATGCCGCCGACGTCAAATGGATGATGGAGCAGCCCGAGGGCTTCTTCATGGTCAAGCAGGGCATCACCTTCCATTCCGGCATGAAGGACTCGGTACCCGACTTCCACTACGGCCCAACGCAGAAGAAGGCCGGCTATCACGGCGCCATGGACCAGGGCCAGATCAGCGAGCGCGGCATGGCGCACGCCATCGACTGCGTCGCGGCGATGAAGGAGGTGCTGGGCGACAAGGTGAGCCTCGCGCTCGATTGCGGCCCCGGCTGGTTCCTTCCCGATGCGATCCGCTTCGCCAACGCCGTCGAGAAATACAATCCGATGTGGCTCGAGGACATGCTCACCGGCGACTATGTGCCCTGGGTCAACCCGCAGGCTTATCGCGAGCTGACGCAATCGACCACCGTACCGATCCACACCGGCGAACAGATTTATCTGCGTCACAACTTCAAGGAGCTGATCGAGACGCAGGCGGTGCGCGTCATCGGCCCCGACCCTGCCGATATCGGCGGCATCGCCGAACTCAAATGGGTCGCCGAGCACGCCTACATGCATTCGATCATGATGGCACCGCACGGCACTGCCAATGGCCTCCTCGGCCTCGGCGCGCTGATCAATGTATGCGCCACCCTGCCCGCCAATTTCATCGCCTTCGAATATCCCACCGCATCCGACCCCTGGTGGGAGGATATCGTGATCGGGCTGCCCAGCCGGATCGTCCGGAACTCGATGGTCGACCTGCTGCCCGCCCCCGGCCTCGGGCTCGACATCGACCCCGACGGCGCGAGGAAATATCTGCTCGAGGACGATGCAAGCTTCTTCGACCGGGTCTAAGGCAAAAACGAACGGCACGCGGCGAGCGGGCCGGCCGTGCCGTTCAAAGTAAGCTGCAAAATGACTGACGCAGCGGCACCACGATAGCCGCCTCGCGCGTGGCCCGCCCTATTGTTTGACGTATCTGCCGCGGTTTTCTTCTCAGGCGTCGGCAAAGCCCTTGGCGACCGGCGCTCGTGCGGTCCCCGTCTTTTCGAGCTGCCGCGCCACGCGCAGGGCGAAATCCTCGCGCCAGGGCGCGGCGATCGCCTGGACGCCGAGCGGCAGCCTCTGGCCGTCGAGCCAGATCGGCGCAGTCGCCACCGGCAGACCGATGAACGAGATCGGCTGCGTGAAAACCCCGAGATGCGGCCGCAGCGGGAGCTCGACGCCGCCGAACACCGCCGTCTTCTGCCCGATCCGCGGCGCCCGCATCGGCGTTGCCGGCGCGAGGATCACATCGATCTCGCCGAACAGGGCAAGCAGCGCCTCCTGGTAGACCCGGCGGAATTTCTGCGCCTTCTCGATCCAGGCCGCCGGCAGCATGGCGCCGGCCATCAAACGCTCCGAGACGGCGGGATCGAAATCGAGCGGCCTCGCCCGCAGCCGCTCGAGATGGAGCGCGGCGCCTTCGGCCATGGTGATGAGGAACGCTGCCGACCGGGCCTCCTGCGCATCGGGCACGGTGACGCGGCGCGTCACGTTGAGCGCCTTGGCGACGGCATCCATCACCTCGCGCACGTCGGCATCGCCACCGAAATAGCCATCCGCCACCGCGATGCGCAGGCCAGCCGAACCGCGTTCCAGCCGCCCCGCCACCGGCTCGTTCGGCCGCTTCACCAGCGCCGGATCGCCCTCGTCGAAGCCCTGCATCGCGTCGTAGCTCATGGCGAGGTCTTCGACCGACCGCGCAAACGGGCCGACGACGTCGAAACTGGGCACGAAGGGGAACGTTCCCTGCCGGCTGAGCCGCCCATAGGTCGGCTTCAATCCGAACAGGCCGCAGAACGAGGCCGGCACGCGGATCGAGCCATTGGTGTCGGACCCCAGCGACAGCGGTACGAGCCCCGCCGCCACCGCGCTCGCCGGTCCGCCCGACGAGCCGCCAGTCATATGCGCCAGATCGTGCGGATTGCGCGACGGCCCGTCGCTGATGTTCTCGCCGGTGAAGTCGTAGGCATACTCGCCCATGTTGAGCGCCCCGAGGCAGATTGCCCCGGCCGCTTCGAGCCGCTGCACCAGCTGCGCATCGGCAGTCGCGGGCGGCAGTTCGCGGTTGATCTTGCTGCCGGCCCGCGTCGGCAGGCCCTTCACGTCGAACAGGTTCTTGACCGCGAAGGGGACGCCCGCCAGCGGGTAGCGCTTGCCCTGCTGGATCTCGGCATCGACCAGCGTCGCGCGCTCGATCGCACGCTCGGCCAGCACATCGGTGAAGGCGCCCAGCCGCTCATTGTTGGCCTCGACGCGGCCGAGCGCAGCCATCACCACGCCGTGCGCGGTGCTCTCCATCGACGTGACCGCCCTGGCGATCTCGGCAACGCCGGACGTCGACTTCATGCGCGGAAGACCGGCGCGGGCTCGATCTCGTCCCCGACCTTCGCCTTGTCGAGCAATGCGGCCATCTTGGCGGCCGTCTTGAGATTGGCTTTGACGCCGGCCCGCTGCTCGGCGGTGACGTTCAGTCCCAGGACCGGCGCCATCGCGTCGATCCACTGGTCGAAATCCGGTAGTTTGACGGCCATGCGCGCGAGCCCCGAGTTCCCCTTGGTGGAAAAGTAGCCTCCATAGCCGGCTTCGACCAGTAGGCAATCGCAACCGCGGCATTGCGTGCTTGGCGCAGCCTCCCGCATCGGCTAACCCTCCCGCCCGGAGGACTCCGCGCATGACCCGACTGACCGCCGCCACGCTGCCCGCGCCCCTGCCCTACGACCGCGCCGCGGTGACGCCAGGCATCGTGCATCTGGGCATCGGGGCCTTTCACCGCGCGCATATGGCGGTTTATGTCGACGACCTGCTGCCGCGCGATCCGCGCTGGGGCATCATCGGTGCGTCACTGCGCCGGCCCGACACGCGCGACGCGCTCGCCCCGCAGGACTGCCTCTACACCGTCGCGATCCGCGACGCCTCCGGCACCACCAACCGCGTCATCGGCTCGATCCTCGATATCCTCGATGCCGGCACGCAGCGCGACGAACTGATCGCCTACCTCGCGGATCCGCGCGTCCGCATCGTCTCGCTGACCGTCACCGAGAAGGGCTACTGCCACGATCCGGCGACCGGCAGGCTCGACCCCAGCCACCCCGACATCGTCCACGACCTCGCCAATCCCAAGGCGCCGGTGGGCGCGCCCGGCCTCATCGTCCTCGCAACCTCGCTGCGGCGCGCTCTGGGCCTCGAGCCGCTGACCGTGATGAGCTGCGACAACCTTCCCTCGAACGGCAAGACCGCCAGGCGCATCGTGACGGCGCTCGCTGCCCTCTACGACGCCGACCTCGCCGCCTACATCGAGAGAAACGTCGCCTTCCCCTCGACCATGGTCGATCGCATTGTCCCCGCCACGACCGATGCCGACCGTGAAGCGGTCCGCGCTGCCACGGGCTATGACGACGCCTGGCCGATCATGACCGAGCCCTTCACCCAATGGGTCATCGAGGACAGCTTCGCCAGCGGCCGCCCTGCCTTCGAACTGGCTGGTGCGCAGATGGTGGACGATGTCGAGCCGTTCGAGCTGATGAAGCTGCGCATGCTCAATGGCAGCCACTCGACCATGGCCTATCTCGGCTATCTCAGCGGCTATCAATATGTGAACGAAGCCATCGCCGACCCCGCGATCCATAGACTCGTCCACGGGCTCATGACCGAGGAAGCCATGCCGACCCTGCCGATGGACAAGGCGGTCCTTGCGGCCTATCGCGACCAGCTCCTCTCGCGCTTCGCCAATCCCGCCCTCAGGCATCGGACCTGGCAGATCGCCATGGATGGCAGCCAGAAGCTGCCGCAACGCCTGCTCGGCACGATCAGCGACCGCCTCACGGCCGGCCAGCCGATCCCCCGCCTCGCCCTCGGCGTCGCCGCGTGGATGCGCTACGTCACCGGCATCGACGAGCAGGGCAACGCTATCGAGGTGAAGGATCCGCTCGCTGCCCGCTGCCGCGCCATCGCCGATGCCGCCGGCCGCGATGCCGAAAAGCTTGCCGACGGATTGCTGGCGGTCAGCGAGGTCTTCGGCACGGCGCTGCCCGCGAACGCGACGTTCCGCTCCACGGTCACCAGCCACCTCGCCTCGCTCTTCCGGCACGGGGCCCGCGCGACCGTTGCCGACGTCGCGGGCCGGTAGGCCCGCTCCGCCGGAGATTTGCGGTCGAGCTCCGCCAGCGTCGCCTCGGCCCCGTTGGGTCGACCCGGCGGAGAATCTCCTTGAGCATCTCCTCGGTCCTGTCCTCGCTCTCCTTGGAAATCGATGCAACGGTCCGGGATCATCGACGTTGAGCGGCCATCGATTTCCTGCCCACCGAGAGGACACATCATGGCGACCGAAAAGACCCTCGACGATCTCTTCCTCGAGACCCTCAAGGACATCTACTATGCCGAAAAGCAACTCCTGAAGACGCTGCCCAAAATGGCCAGGGCCGCTCAGGACCAGAAGCTCGCCGACGGCTTCCTGATGCATGCCGACGAGACCGAAGGCCACGTCGAGCGGCTCGAACAGATCTTCGACCTTCTCGGCAAGCCCGCTCGCGGCAAGACCTGCGACGCCATCCTCGGCATCGTCGAGGAAGGCAAGTCGATCATGGAGGAGTTCAAGGACACGATCGCGCTCGACGCCGGCCTGATCGCCGCCGGCCAGGCCGCGGAGCATTACGAGATCGCCCGCTATGGCGCGCTGCGGACCTGGGCCGGGCAGCTCGGCATGAAGGATGCTGCGGCCCTGCTCGAGCAGACGCTGGCCGAAGAGAAGGCGACCGACAAGAAGCTGACCGAGCTTGCGGTCAGCCTGGAGAACGTCAAGGCTGCGGCGTGAGGCATGGACCTCAGCGACCGCGTGCACCGGCGAATCCTGCCCATCACCGGCGGCTGCGGTCACCGACGAACTGCATGAAATGCGGCAGCGCTACTTCGGGCTCTTCGATCTCGGGGTGCCAGCCCTTCTCCCACTCGAAATTGACGAAGCCGTGATAGCCTTCCGCCTCGAGTAGATCGATGAAGCCGCGCACCGGCACGGTGCCCTCGCCCGTCAGCGCCAGGTCGAACCCCTGCGGCGTGGCGACATGCGCGTCCTTCACATGGACGAGCCGGATGCGCGGTCCGAGCGCCGCCCATGTGGCTTCGGCGGTCTCACCGTGGCGGTAGCTGTGGAGCGTGTCCCAAAGTACGCCCACGCTCTCGCTCATGCCGCGCCGATAGAGGTCGAGCACCGCCGGCGAGCGGCTGAAATCGTCGTGCACTTCGAGGAGGCTCATCACACCCGATTGCGCCGACAGCTCGCCGATGGCCCCGAGCCCGCTGGCGATCGCGTCGAGCGTCCGCTCCCGATCCTGCTCCGCCGGCAGCGGTCCGCCGAACACGCGCAGGTATTTCGCCCCGAGCCCCGCTGCGACCGCGCTGTTGACCCGCGCCGCCTCCATCTGCCGCGCCCGCGCATCCGCGTCGAGCGAGACCATCTTGAGGCTCGTCCCGACGCCGACAACCGCGATGCCGGCATCCTCGAATTTGCGCCGCGTCTGGGCGAGGCCGGTGCCTGAGAATTCGGGCAGTGAGGCAAGCTCGATGGTGCCGCGGATGAAACGGATTTCAACGCCCGCGTAGCCATTGGCGGCCGCCATCGCGATCACCTGGTCGACGCTGTAGGCCGGACAACCCAGCGTGCTGAAGCCGAACGAGATCATCTAGGCCTGCCGCTCGAGCAGCCGCGGATCGACCGCGAACTGCAGCGCATCGCCGGCGACGAAGCGCTCGACCTCGTCGGCCACCACGCGTCCGAGCCGTCCGCGCTCGGTACCGATGGCGCCGGCGATATGCGGCGTGAGGAGGACGTTGGGCAGCTCGAACAGCGGCGAGCCCGGCGGCGGAATCTCGGGATCGGTGACATCGATCACCGCCGAGATGCGACCGCTCGACAGCTCTGCGATCAGCGCCGCTTCGTCCACTAGCGCGCCGCGCGCCGTGTTGATGAAGGTCGCGCCATCGCGCATCAGCGCGAGCTGTCGCGCCCCGATCATGCCATGCGTCGCCGGCAGCGACGGTGCATGCAGCGACACCACGTCCGAGCGTGCCATCAGCGCGTCCAGCGCCACCAGCTCAACGCCGGTGGTGATGGGATCTGCCGCTCCCACGAACGGATCGTAGAGCAGCACGTCGCACTCAAGGCTGCCGAGCAGCGCAATCACCCGCCGCCCGATGCGCGATGCCCCGACGATGCCGATGGTGCGGCGATAGTTGCCGATCGGCTCGTCCATCAGTGCGTGGCTCGAACCGCGCGTGCGATCGGCGCGATAGTGGTCGCGGAACGCCAGCACGCGCTTGTTGGCCATGATGATCGCCGCCAGCGTAAACTCGGCCACCGGCACGGCATTGGCATCCACGGCGCTGGTCACCACGATGCCGCGTTCGTAAGCGGCCGGATCGATCAGCGCCTTCACGGTTCCGGCGGAGTGCGCCACGAGCCGGAGCCGCGGCGCCGCCGCCAGGACGTCGGTAGAAATATGCGGACACCCCCAGCCCGTGACGAGAATGTCGATCTCCCCCAGGACCCGCCGCGCCTCCGCCGACGCAAACTCCCGCAGCGGCTGCGCCGCGGCGATCTCGCAGGCCCGCCCCAGCCGCGCCATCGCATCCTCGTCGATGACGTGGCGCGTGTGCTGGGGATCCATCGCCAAGGCTAGCCGCATCGTCATCGCACACACGCTCCGGTAGCTGGATCGCACACAGCTGGACCCTCGGCCGCAAACAGCGCCTCCGGGCGCCGTGCCGCCTGCGTCTATGTGCACCAGACCGCCGGGCCGTGCCAGCGGCTTGACAGGGTGGGGGGCCAAACCTAATAAGGCCGCGCCTTGGGCGTGACGCCCCCGGTTTCGGGGCGGGGTAGCTCAGCTGGTTAGAGCACGGGAA
>MKUZ01000013.1:85922-217176 GCA_001899065.1 Devosia sp. 66-22
CGATTCGCTGCTGTCAGGCCGCCAGCGGCCCGCCGTGACGAGACTCGTCGCCGCGCCGGTCGGATTGAAGATCGACGCAAAATAGGTGCGCCACACCTCCTCCATCGCATCCGATCGCGGCGCGTCCTGCTTGCGCATCCCCTCGCCGAACAGCAACCTCTCGCCATCCCATGCCGCTGAGCGGTAGGGCGTGAAGATCGCCCATTGCATCGACGCAAAGCGCCGCACGAAGAACGGCGCGGTCCGCTCGAGCGTGTAATGGTCCGGCTCGAACCACGCCGCGAACCGCGCCTCGTCCTCGCGAAAGCGGACGAACGCCTTCATCTTGTGGCTGTCGCGGCGCACTTCGCTCGCCAGCCGGTAGAGCTTGCTGATGTCGGGGTCCGACCGCACCTCGATCAGCGTGCGGTCCTTCTGCAGCCGGAACAGCAACCGGTAGAGCAGTCCGAAGCGGATCGTCTCGCGATGGCAGATCGCGGCTTCCGCCAGCTCGATGAAGCGTGGCGGCACGACGCCGACCGCGCGCGTCGCCACATCGGCCGGCCGCTCCTCCGCCTCGGCGAACAGATCGACAACGGCCGCGGGATCCTCCCAGATCACGTCCTCCGGATGCGTGCCCTGCAGCAGCAATGCCCGCGCCGCGAGCCGCCACTCGGCGAAATCGTTGAGTGCCGCGAGCCGCACACGCTTCATCAGAACAGGCTCAGTTGTTTCGGCTCGGGCGTCAGCCGCGCACGGAGTGTCTCGTCGCCGAGCGAGGCGCAGGACGCGTCGTACTTGGCCGCATCGGCAAGAATGGCGAGCTTTCGCTGGAGGGTGAGGCGCATCGTTTGTTCACTATATGTTCTAGGATGCGCAAAGGCCATTCACAAAGAAGGTTCGTGGAGAGCCGGCCCCTTCAAAAAAGAAAGCCGGGCTCGAAAGCCCGGCTTCAGGATCGGCTGAGGGGGAGGCTGCCTCGCCGAAGCTCTTGCTCAATTCACCGGCTGCGGCGCACCGAGATTGCGGTTCTGCGGCAGGGTCGGGTCATCGAACTTGCTCCGGCCGCCGGCCGAGTGGTCGGGGCTGAGCAGCGCGGCGAGGCCGACCAACTGCACGAACTCGGCGCGGTAGCCATCGACATCGGCACCCTTGGCGCCATTGGCGAGGTCGGTGATTTGCTGCCAGGTGATCGTCTCGCCATAGGCCGAGCCCTTGAGCTTCTGGCCGAATGCGGCGACGGCAGCGGCAAAGCGCGGATCGTCTCCAGCCTTCATCGCATCGTCGAGCACCAGGTCGCGGCCGATCGGCATCTCGATGAGCTTGCTGGTATCCCCCAGCGGCGCCTTGTAGCGCATCTTGAGGAAGCCGAGCTCGTCATCGGCGGCGATCTCGTTGGCCTGCGGAGCCGAGCCGTAGCGCAGCGGGTCGTTGAGTTCCCCCCCCGAACCGACAGGAGTGATCTCGTAGAGCGCCGTTACAGTGTGGCCCGCACCGATCTCGCCGGCATCGACGGCGTCGTTGTTGAAATCCTCGCGGTTGAGCGCCCGGGTCTCGTAGCCGATCAGGCGGTACTCGGCGACCAAGGCCGGGTTGAACTCCACCTGGATCTTCACGTCCTTGGCGATCGTCACCATGTTGGCGCCGCCCTCGGTCACCAGCACCTTCTGCGCTTCGCGGAAGCTGTCGATGTAGCTGGCATTGCCGTTGCCGTTCTGGGCCAGGCTCTGCATCAGCGCGTCGTCGAGATTGCCCCGGCCGAAACCGATGACGCTGAGGAAGATCCCCTTGTCACGCTGCGTCTTGATGTAGGTCTTGAGATCCTCGGGATCGTCCATGCCCACATTGAAGTCGCCGTCGGTCGCGAGGATCACACGGTTGTTGCCGTTCTCGAGCTTGTTCTCCTCGGCGAGCTGGTAAGCGAGCGCAATGCCCTCGGCGCCGGCGGTCGAACCACCCGCGTAGAGATTGTCGAGCGCCTTGAGGATCGTCGTGCGCCGACTGGCCTTGGTCGGCTCCAGCACTACGCCGGCCGAACCGGCATAGACCACGATCGACACCGTGTCGTCGTCCTGGAGCTGGTCGACCAAGAGGCCAAACGAGCGCTTGAGCAGCGGCAGCTTGTTGGGTTCGTCCATCGACCCCGAAGTGTCGATGAGGAACGTCAGATTCTGCGGCTGGCGCTCATCGGCCGGCGGCACATAGCCCTTGATGCCGATCTGCAGCAGCTCGGTCTTGGGGTTCCACGGCGTCGGGATGACCGTCATCGACGCCGAGAACGGCGTGTCCGCGCTGGTCGGCGCGGCGTAATCGTACGGGAAATAGTTGATCAGCTCCTCGAGACGCACCGCGTCGGGGTCGGGCAGATAGCCGTCCTCGAGCAGGCTCCGCACATAGGTGTAGGACGCCGTGTCGACGTCGATCGAGAAGGTCGAGACCCGCTCTTCCGACGTGATCTTCACGCGGTTCTCATCGAACGACTTGAACGTATCGCCCTCGACATAGAGCGGCTGCGTGGCGGCGTAGCCAGCGCCCGACATATCGGCGGTCGCCGACGGCGCGGCCTGGCGCATCGTTACCCGGCCCATCGGGGCGGGGGCCGCCTCGGGGAGAGTAACGATCGCGTCGGACATCGCCTCGGCCTCGTCCGGCGCGTTGGCACCGGTCTCCGCCGCCATTTTGGGCTGCTCGACCGGAGCCGGCTTGGTCGTCTCCGGCGCCACCGTGCTCAGCGTCTGCAGATTGACATCACTGTCAGTCTTCTCCACGCGCAGCGCGGGCTGCTCGACCGGCGTTTCCGTCGCCGCGATCGTCACGTCGTCGCCGCCCACCGGCGGCAGGGTGTCGATGGGATTGTTGGTCGCCACCATCTGCGAGCCGATCGGCAGCAGAACGAGCGCGGCCACCGCAGTGGCAGCGGGAACGCCAAGGCCGGCGCCCAGCTTCCAGCGGCTCAGCCAGCCGGCGGGCTTGGCGGCAGCGGCCTTCTTCTGGCCTGCCTGCGCAGCATCGAACGCCACCATCGCGGCATTGAGCGCGAGCTTCTTCGCTTCGGGCGAAGGCTGCACGCTGCGCAGCGACTTCAGGGAAGAGAGAGCTTGGTCGGTCATCTTATCGTCCTCGTTCATAGAAGGCCCCGCAGGGTCTTCTTGGCTTCGTGTATGTGCCAGGAGACTGTCGCCTCCTTGCACCCCATGATCTGCGCGGCCTCGGCGTGGTTCATGTCCTCGGCGTAGACCAGCATGATCGCTTCGCGCTGTTTGTCGGGCAGCGCATTGACCCGTTCCCAGATTTCGCGGGCGGTGGTCGCCTCTTCCTGGCCGCCCGGATCGTCTTCCGGATGCACCAGCGTGAAGGCATCGATGGTCTTGTTCTTGCGCATCGACGAGCGCTGCATGTCGCGCACCATGTTGATGGTCACGCGATAGAGCCAGCTCGTGAACGCCGAACGGCCATCGAAACTCTGGATTGCAGTGGCGAGCTTGATGCACACCTCCTGCGCAATGTCCTCGGCGTCCGACTTCTTGCCCGTCCACTTGCAAGCGGTCCGGAAGATGAAGTCGTAGTTCGCCTCGATGAGCTGGCTGAACGCCAGCCGGTCACCCGACTTGGCTCGCTCGACCAGCGAGTTATTCCGTTCGGTCGCCGCCGACCGAACACTGATTTCAGATTGCGGCGTCAAAACCAGGGACCCATCCACTCCAAGAAACCTTTGAATTGGCATCTTTGACAGTAAGACGCCACGTCATGTGGGGTCCTTGGGTGGGATTTGCGATTATTTCGGAGGAAGCAGGGATGCCGTCATGCCCGGGGCAGAAACCGGGCGTCCGGCGCACCTTCAGGCGGGCGCAAGAGGGGTGCGGACCGAACGGCCGGCGCGGACCGGCCATGACGACTGCATAAGAGACGCCCCCGCCGGCACATTCCTTGGGTGCGACGCCCGCAACCTTGCTCCAGCCACCTTGCGGCGCTAGGTCAACACCATGACCGACGACAAGAAACCCATCGGGCCGTTCACCCTCACGCCGCCGCGCATCCTGCTGCTGGTGCTGGGCGCCATCGCCCTCACCTACATCATCGGCGCGCTGATGGGCGGCGTGGCCAACTACAACGACCTCAAGCTCGCCCGCGACGCGGCCTCGAGCGAGGCGGCAGCCGCGTCCAGCCAGTAGGCCGCTAGGCCACCAGCGCCTGCGGCACCGCCTCGGCGATGAACCCGCCCCCCAGCACCTCGCTCGTCTCGCTCTCGTCGGCGTAGAATACGCAGGCCTGGCCGGGGCTGATCCCGTACTCGCCGGCAAACAGCGTCGCATACACCTCGCCGTCGATCAGCTGCACCGCGCCCTGCTGCGGCGGCCGGGTAGAACGCACTTTCACTTCCACCGGCAGACCGTTGCCGCCCGCCGCCGTGCCGAGCGGCCGGTCGCCGAGCCAGTTGACGTCGCGCAGCCGCACCGTGCGCGTCATCAGCGCCTCGCGCGGCCCCACGATCACGCGGCTCGCCTTATGGTCGAGCTTGACCACATAGAGCGGCGCGTCGGCGGCGATGCCGAGGCCCTTCCGCTGCCCGATCGTGTAGTTGATGATCCCGTCATGCGTGCCCAACACGCGCCCGTCGAGATGCACGATCTCGCCGCCCGCCAGCGCCTCGGGATGCATCTTGCGGATCACATCCTGGTACTTGCCCTGCGGCACAAAGCAGATGTCCTGGCTATCGTGCTTGTCGGCGATCTCGAGCCCGAACTCGCGCGCCAGCTCGCGCACCGCCGGCTTGCTCATCCCGCCCAGCGGGAAGCGCAGGAAGTCGAGCTGCTGCTCGGTCGTTGCGAAGAGGAAATAGGTCTGGTCGCGCGAAGCATCGACCGGCCGATAGAGCCGCCGCTTGCCGCCCTCGAGACGGCTCTGCACATAGTGCCCCGTCGCCAGCACGTCGGCCCCCAGGTCCTGGGCCACCTCCATCAGGTCGACGAACTTCACCGACTGGTTGCACGCAATGCAGGGCACCGGCGTCTCGCCCTGCCGGTAAGCGTTGGCGAACGGCTCCATCACGGCGTTCCGGAACCGCTCCTCATAGTCGAGGACGTAGTGCGGAATGCCCAGCGCCGCCGCCACCCGGCGCGCATCGTGAATGTCCTGGCCGGCGCAGCAGGCGCCCTTGCGGTGCGTCGCCTCGCCATGGTCGTAAAGCTGCAGGGTAACGCCCACCACGTCGTAGCCCTCGCGAGCCAGCAGTCCGGCCACCACCGAGCTATCGACGCCACCCGACATCGCGACGACGACGCGCGTGTCCTGGGGGCGCTTGGGCAGATCAAGCGAATTGAGGTCCATCAGTCTCATCCAGTTGGGGGTCAAGGCCCCAGTGAACGGCGGCTCTATAGGCCCGCCATTGACCGCATGCAACCGCTGCCCTAGGACGCCCGCGCCAACCAACAGGAGGCAATCATGCGCAAAGTCCGCAACCACGACGACCAGCCCTGCTTTTGAGGTCAGCTCGAAGCGCCGCAACTCCTTCCCGTCCGAAACGCATGTGAAGCGCGGCGATCGCCGCGTTCATGGCGACGTCGAGCTCCTCGAAAAACTCGGTCGGAACGACCTCTGCCCCTGCGGCTCCGGGAGGTTGTTTCAAGAAGTGCTGCCTCAGCTCCGGCCGCTATGATGGCGCTCAGCGCGCCTACTATTTTTAGGGATTGATCGGAAGGGCGGGCGCCAGGCGTCCGCCCGGCAATTCTTGCCCGGAGGTTACTTCCTGCCCACCGTACCGGCGGTCGCGGCACTCGCAAACCGCTGATCCATCAGGGTTTCGCAACTGGCATCCCCCTTGCATTGCTGATCTCGGATTATTGTGTCCGGAACCCGTTCGTGTCGAACCTGACCGTCAGCTATGTGAGCCAGACCTCGGCGGCGCCCTCTGCCGGCGGGCCCGCTGCTGCGCCGGGGACGGACAGCCCGCTCGGCTTCCTCGCCGCGCTGCTCGATCAGGTGCTGGCTCGCGGCGCGCAGACCGGCGGCAACGGTACCGAAGCCAGTGCGAGCGCCGCCTTTGCCGGCCTGCTCGATGTCGACACCAGCGACAGCGGCGATGCCGCGTCGGACCCCGCGCAGCTCGCCGCGAACCTCATCGCCGCGCTCGACGCGCAACTCGCTGGCAAGTCCGATCCGGGCCATTTGGCTGATCTGAGGGACACCATCGACGCCCTGGCCGCCCTGCTCGATGGAGCGCCGACCACTAGCGCGTCCGCGGCGCCCAGCATGGCGCCCGGCCAGATCGACCAGCTTCTCACCGATCTCGGCCTGATCGAGCCAGTCACCGGCAAGGTTCAGCCAGCCGCCGCGCCGGGAACCGATCTCGCCACCCTGCGCGACAAGCTGGCGGCGTTGAGCCAGTCCGTCGCCGCGACCGCCCCCGATCTCGCTCAGCAGGCGCAGACCCTCGCCGCAAAGCTCGATAGCGTCGTTGCCGATCCGGCACCGGCCCCCGATCCCGACGCACTCACCATCGCCGGCATCATTCGCACGCTGCTCGGCCATGGCGCCAAACCCGACGCCGATCCGGCCGCCACCGAGAGCATCCCGCAGACCGACGACGATCTGCTGCGTGTCCTCGCAACGCTCGGCCTCAGCCCAGCGGCAGCGCCAGCCACAGCCGGCGCTGAGGCCACCGCTACCACCACCACCGCCAATACCACCGTCCCCGCCCCGCTCCTCCGGCTCAGCAACCAGCTCACCCAGGTAGCGTCGGAGCTCGCCGCCACCGCTCCCGAGCTTGCGCAAAAGCTCGAAGCCGTCGCGACGCGCCTTGTCTCAGGCGACGCCGACCCCAATCTCCTGGGCAAGCTCACCAGCGCTGCCGGCAGTCCTGACAGCGCGGCGCTCGACAAGCTCGTTCAGAGCCTGATCGACGCCAAACCGGCAGCACCGGCCGCCGCTCCCGCCGCGCCCCAGGTCGCCGCACCGACAGATCTCGCCATTCCGGCGCCGCTCGCGCCCAGGCAGTCCCGAACCGCCGTCGCCGAAACGAAAACTGCCCCGCCCGACCCGCCCGCGGTGACGACGGAGCCAGCCCCCCGCTCCGCTCCGGCCGTGACTGTTACGGCCTCCCGCGACGCCGTCCCGCATCCGGCGCCCGAATCCCGGATCGAGGCGAAGGTCACCACCGTCGTCGCTGACGCCGCCAGGACCGACCCAGCCGCGCAGCCAGCCGCCGCGCCGCAGCAGCCCGCGCCTCTCGCCGCGCAGCAGGCGCGCGCCCTGCCCGCCGCCTACCAGCCCGTCGCCAGCCCCATCAATATGGGTCAGGTCGCGTTCGAGATGGTACGGCAGGTTCACCAGGGCACCTCGCGCTTCATCATCCGTCTCGATCCGCCCGAGCTCGGCCGCGTCGACGTCAGGATGCATGTCGATGCCCAGGGTACGCTCAATGCGCGCCTCACCGTCGACCGCGCCGAGACCCTCGACCTGTTCCAGCGCGACCAGCGCTCGCTCGAGCGCGCCCTCGCCCAGGCCGGCCTCGATGCCGGCAAGACCAACCTCGAATTCTCGCTGCGCCAGCAGAGCCACAATCCGTTCGCCGGCATGATGGGCGGCGACCAGCGGCAGCAGCATCCGGGCTACGGCGCGGCCCCGCGCTTTACCCTTGGCGGCACCGACGACGCAGCGTCGCTGCCGGCCGTCACCCTTTATCGCGGCACCGCTTCGGCGGGCGGCGTGAACATCTTTGCGTAGGAGCGTCCGATGGCCGTTGATGGCGTAGGCAGCACTGGCTCTTCCAACCCCTCGATCAGCGGCTCGCGGGCCGGCATCGCCGACAATTTCGACACCTTCCTGCAGCTGCTCACCGCGCAGCTCAAGAACCAGAATCCGCTCGATCCGCTCGACACCAACGCCTTCACCCAGCAGCTCGTGCAGTTCTCCTCGGTCGAGCAGCAGCTCAAGACCAACGACTTCCTGTCGGCTCTGGTCCAGGCCAACACCAATTCGGTGCAGACGAATGCCGTCGCCTATATCGGCAAGACCGTCGCCGCCGACGGCGTGCGCTCGGAGCTGGTCAACGGCAAGGCGGTGTGGAACTTCTCGCTCGAAGACGCCGCGACGGCCACCGTCACCATCAAGGACAAGGACGGCAACGTCGTCTACACCGAGAAGGGCAACCTGCAGGCGGGCCAGGGCCAGTTCACCTGGAACGGCAAGACCTCAACCGGCGGCAAGGCGCCCGACGGCAGCTACACGATCTCGATGACCGGCATCAATGCCGAGGGCAAGACCGTGCCGATCAGCACGCAATTCACCGGCGTCGTCACCGGCGTCGACTTCACCGGCAGCGAGCCGGTGCTGCTCATCGGCTCGACCCGCGTGAACCTGTCGACGGTCAAGGCGATCACTGCCACGCCCCCTGCGCAACCGCCCGACGACACCGAGACGCCGGACACCGAAGGGGCGTAACGCTTCATTTACCCTGTCACGATCGCGCCACGATTGTGGCGGCGTTCCATTCCCGCTCCGGCGCCCGCAAAGCCCTGATTCCCGGGCGAATCCTCAATGTCACAGGCCGCAATTTTAACGGCTTGTAGACACTAGCTTAGGCAAATTTTAAGCGCGCTCGGCTAGGCTCAGACCAAGGTCAGGTTTGAGTCAGTGAGTAGAATGACCGTCGCAATGCGTCCCCGCGTCAAGTACGTGATCGGCCCGGATGGTAGTCCGTTGACGATCGCGGACCTCCCCCCCAGCACCACCCGTCGTTGGGTTATCCGCCGCAAGGCAGAAGTCGTCGCCGCCGTCCGCGGCGGCCTCCTCTCGCTTGAGGAGGCCTGCGCCCGCTATACCCTCAGCGTCGATGAATTCCTCAATTGGCAGGCGGCCATCGACAAGCACGGGCTCGCCGGCCTGCGCACCACCTGGATTCAGCACTACCGCGAGAACTAGCCGTAGAAATCACGGCGTCGTCGCGCCCAGGTAGGGTTTCCCCGCCGGGCGCGATTGCATTTTGGCGTAGTGCTCGACCACAGCCGGTCGGTCAGGCTTGTCGAACGGCGTCGACAGCCAGCGATGCGTCGCCAGCGCGATCGCGATATCAGCCAGGCTGAACCGGCCATTGGTGACGAACCCGCCGGGTCTGGCGAGTTGCGCATCGATGATCGCCATCTTGGCGTTCCACGCATCGATCGACGCCTGCACCCTGCCCTGGTCATTGTACTCGGGCCGCTTCCTGAGCAGAGCGTAAACCGCGTAGCCCCAGCTCGGATTGAGCTCGCTCACCGTCCAGGTCAGCCACTGGTCCACCAGCGCCCGCTCGCGCCGGTCGGCCGGCAGCAGGTCACTGCCGGTCTTTTCGGCAAGGTAGCGCATGATGGCGTTGCTCTCCCACAGCACGAAGCCGTCGTCGACGAGCACCGGCACCTGCGCGTTCGGATTCAGCGCCAGGAACTCCGGGACATTGGGATCGCGGTCGGGATTGCCCCAGACCTCCTGCTCGTAGGCCAGCCCCATCTCGCCTGCCGCCCACAGCACCTTGCGCACGTTGATCGACGTCGTCCGTCCCAGAACCCGCAGCATCCGCTTTTCTCCATGGCGTCCGGGAAAGCCGGTAACCGGCTTTTCTGTCCGGAACGCGACAACCGGCAGCCCTGCCGCTCAAGAGCATTGAGCCGTTTGGGCAATTTCTGCCGCCGCTTGCATCGTGCAACGGCGCGTTAAGACCTTCTTTACCATCCACTAGGTAACTTTTGCCTACTCGGTTCGGATAGGGCGTTGCGGCGCGTTCCGGATCGTGGGGGCAACATAGCGGGTCGCTTTGTGAACGGTCTAACCCAGCTCTTCAATCGCCTTGGCATGCAACGCCTTGCCGCCATGGCCGTGGTCGCCGTGCTCATGCTCGGCTTTTTCGCCTTTCTCATCATGCGCGCATCCACGCCCCAGCTCGCACCGCTCTATACCGGCCTCAGCTTCGAGGATTCGGCGGCGATCGTTGAAGAATTGCAGCAGCAGAACACGACCTACGAGCTGCGCGGTGACGGCGACACCATCCTCGTGCCCCGCGACCAGATCACCGCCATCCGCATGTCGCTCGCCGGCAGCGGCCTGCCCACCCGCGGCCAGGTCGGCTACGAGATCTTCGACGAGCAGAACACGCTGGGTGCCACCAGCTTCGTCCAGAACATCAACAACGTCCGTGCCCTCGAAGGCGAGCTGGCGCGCACCATCACCTCGCTGGCCCGCATCAAGACGGCCCGCGTCCACCTCGTGCTGCCCGAGCGCGCGCTGTTCTCGCGCGACAAGAAGGACCCCACTGCCTCGATCGTCCTGTCCGTCCGCGGCGAGCTGTCGACCGGCGAAATCCGCGCCATCCAGCATCTCGCTTCCTCCGCTGTCGAGGGCCTCACGCCCAACCGCGTGTCGATCGTCGACGACAAGGGCAATTTGCTCGCTGCCGGCATCGGTTCGGAAGACGAGACGACCGTGCTTGCCGGTGAAGCCGAGGAACGTACAGTCGCCGTCGAGAACCGGCTGCGCACGCGCATCGAAGACCTCCTCGCCAATGTCGTGGGTGATGGTCGCGCCCGCGTGCAGGTGAGCGCTGAGCTTGATCTCACCCGCATGACGAGGACGGCCAAGACCTTCGATCCCGAGAGCCAGGTCGTCCGCTCCACGCAGACAAAGGAGTCCGAGAACTCCACCAACATGCCCGGTGCCGACGGTCAGGTCAGCGCCTCGACGCAGCTTCCGGGCGCCACTGCCGATGCCGGCACCGGCCAGCTCGAGAGCGAACTCGGCACCACCACCGAGGAAGTCACCAATTACGAGATCTCCGAGGTCAACCAGACCGAAATGACCGACCCCGGCGCCATCAAGCGCCTCTCGATCGCCGTGGTCGTCGACGGCACCTACGCCACCGATGCCTCGGGCGCCTCGGCCTACACGCCGCGCGACCAGGCGACGCTCGACCAGATCCAGGCGCTGGTTCGTTCGGCCATCGGCTTCAGCGAAACCCGCGGCGACCAGATCACCATCGCCAACCTCCAGTTCGCCGACGGCCCGACGCCGCCCGCACTCGGCACCGAGGGCCCCGGCCTGTTCGACTTCACGCGCGACGACCTCATCGCCGGCGCGCAGATGCTGGTCACGCTCGTCATTGCACTTGCCCTGGTCTTCTTCGTGATGCGCCCGCTCCTCAAGCGCGTGCTCTCGCCCGAGACCCAGCCACTGGCCCTTCCCGTCAGCGCCGAGATCGGCGTCCCCGGCGTGGCTCCCGGCGCTCCCGGCTTTCAGCCGCCCGCCGAAATGGTCGAGTCCCGCGCCAACGGCAACGAAGTCCCCGCCTGGATGAACAGCGCCCGCCAACTCGGCGCCGCTCAGGCGCAGACGATGAAGACCGTCGGCCAACTGGTCGAGGAAAACCCTAAGCAGGCCGCGCTCATCGTGCGCGACTGGCTCTCGAGCGCGACGTGAGCTGAGCAATGGCAGTCACCGCCTCCTCCGTCGAACAGGCCATGGGCCGCCAGCTCGTGATCGGCACCCAGGCCGATCACCGCGCCCTGTCGGGCGACGAGAAGGCAGCCCTGCTGCTGCTCGCCCTCGGCCCCGACCACGGCAAGCCCATTCTCGAAGAGCTCGATGAGATGGAGGTGAAGGCCCTCTCGCGCACAATGGTGCGCCTGGGCCCGGTCAGCCAGGAGATGCTCGACAATCTGTTCGCCGAGTTCGTCACCTCGGTCTCGGCCAACGGGTCGGTCTCGGGCAATTCCGACACCACGCAACGTCTGCTGCTCTCGTTCCTGCCGCAGGATCGCGTCGATGCGATCATGGAAGAGATCCGCGGCCCGGCCGGCCGCAACATGTGGGAGAAGCTGTCCAACGTTCAGGAGGACATTCTCGCCACCTATCTCAAGAACGAATACCCCCAGACCATCGCGGTGGTGCTGAGCAAGATCGATACCGAGCATGCGAGCAAGGTGCTCGCCGCCCTGCCCGAAGACCTCGCCATGGACGTGGTCAAGCGCATGCTCTCGCTCGACCCGGTGCAGAAGGAAATCCTCGAGAAGATCGAGCAGACGCTGCGCACCGAATTCATGTCGACGCTCTCGCACAGCAAGCGCCGCGACAGCCACGAGCAGATGGCCGAGATCTTCAACTCCTTCGACCGGCAGACCGAGGCCCGCTTCATCACCTCGCTCGAGGAGAACGACCGCGAGGGTGCCGAGCGCATCAAGTCGCTGATGTTCACCTTCGAGGACCTGTCGCGCCTCGAAATGACGGCCATCCAGGCACTGCTCGCCAAGATCGACAAGAAGGATCTCGGCCTCGCCCTCAAGGGGGCCAACGACCAGGTCAAGGAGTTCTTCTTCTCCAACATGTCGGCGCGCGCCGGCAAGCTGCTCAAGGACGACATGGAGGCCATGGGCCCCGTGCGTCTCAAGGATGTCGACGAAGCCCAGGCCCGCATGGTCTCCACCGCCAAGGATATGGCGGCGCGCGGTGAGATCGTGATCAACAAGGGCAAGGGCGACGAGCAGATGGTGGCATGATGACCAGTGCCGCTCCCACCAAGTTCCGCTTCGACCTCGACCTCGGCCACCGGCAGGAACGCAATGCCGTCATGACCGAGACGGCGATCGCGACCCTCGTCGCCAACGCCCGCGAGGAAGGCCGCCGCGAGGGCCTTGCCGAGGGCGAGCGCACGGCCGCCGTTCGGGCCGCGCAGGCCATCGCCGACGCCGCCACCGCCCTCGCCGATCACACCGCCGCGCTCAACGCCGCCCTCGACGACAGCCGCCACGCAACGCTCAGCGACGCCGTCGCGCTCGCCGCCGCCATCGGCCGCAAGCTTGCCCGCCATCTGCTCGATCGCGAGCCCACCGCCGAGGTCGAGGCGTTGCTCGCCGAGTGCCTCGCCTCGCTCGACGCGGTGCCGCACCTCGTCATCCGCTGCAACCCCGAGCTCGCCGACGCGGTTCGCGAAATCGCCGCGGCGCGTATCGCAACATCGGGCTTCACCGGTCGCCTCGTCGTACTCGGCGAGCCCGACATCCGGCTCGGCGACGCGCGGCTCGAATGGGTCGACGGCGGCATCGTCCGCGACAGCACCGAACTCGAAGCGCAGATCGAGCAGCGCATCGCCCAGTACATCGCCGCCCATCGCGCCGGCACCCAATCGGGAGGACAATCCTCATGAGCAACGATCCCGGCCTCGGTCTTGAGGAAATGGACGCGCCCGATCGCGACGGTCCCGAGCAGGTGGTCGAGCGCTCCGCCTCCGATCTCGAAGCAGTGTTCGACGTCCCCGTCCGCATCTCCGTCGTCCTCGGCCGCACCCGCATCCCCGTCTCCAATCTGCTCAAGATGGATGTCGGCACCGTCGTCGAGCTCGACCGCCAGGTCGGCGAAGCGGTCGAGATTTTCGTCAATGAACGCCTCGTGGCGCGCGGCGAAATCGTCCTCGTCGAGAACCGGCTGGGCGTCACCATGACCGAAATCGTAAAGGCGGGCTGAGCCATGCGTCTTCTCATCATCGGCGCTCTCGAAGGCCAGCTCTCGGAAGCCACCAAGCTCGCCATGCAGGGCGGCGCCAAGGTGCAGCATGCCTCGAGCATCGACATCGCCATGTCGGCGCTTCGCGCGGGCCGCGGCGCCGATCTGCTCTTTGTCGACGTCATGGTCGATATTCCCGGCCTCATCGCCGCACTTGATGGCGAGCGGATTCACATTCCAGTCGTCGCCTGCGGCACCGAGACCAATGCCGCCGCTGCGGTCAACGCCATCCGCGCCGGTGCCAAGGAATACATCCCGCTGCCGCCCGACGCGGAGCTGATCGCGGCGGTTATCGCGGCTGTGGCGCGCGAATCGACCGACTTCCTGTTCCGCGATCCGGCGATGGCGCGCGTCGTCCAGCTCGCCGAGCAGATCGCCCCGTCCGATGCTTCGGTGCTCGTCACCGGCGAGAGCGGCACCGGCAAGGAGGTGATGGCCAAGCACCTTCATTCGAAGTCGAAGCGCGCCGCGCGTGCCTTCATCTCGGTCAACTGCGCCGCCATCCCCGAGAACCTGCTCGAGAGCGAGCTGTTCGGTCACGAGAAGGGGGCCTTCACCGGCGCCGTGGCGCGCCGCATCGGCAAGTTCGAGGAAGCCTCTGGCGGCACGCTCCTCCTCGATGAAATCTCCGAGATGGATGTCCGCCTCCAGGCCAAGCTGCTGCGGGCCATCCAGGAGCGCGTCATCGACCGCGTCGGCGGCACGCGTCCTGTGCCGGTCGATATCCGCATCATCGCGACCTCGAACCGCAACCTCCAGGATGCCGTTCGCCAGGGCACCTTCCGCGAGGATTTGCTGTTCCGCCTCAACGTCGTGAACCTCAAGCTGCCGCCGCTGCGTGAGCGCCCCGGCGATATCGCGGCGCTCGCCGATCATTTCGTCGCCAAATATGCCAAGGCCAACGGCCTGCCCCCGCGCCGCCTCACCGACGACGCGCGCGCGGCCCTGCTCCGCGCCCCCTGGCCCGGCAATGTCCGCGAGCTCGAGAACACCCTCCATCGCGCCGTGCTGCTGTCGCAGGGCGACGACATCGGCCCCGAGGCGATCGTCATGCCGGACGGCGTCGGCCTCACCAGCTTCGCCGGTGCTGCGAGCGTCGCCACACAGGCCGCGCAGGTCGCTGAAACCATCTCGCGCTCAATGGTCGGCCGCACCGTCGCCGATGTAGAACGCGATCTCATTCTCGAAACCCTCGATCACGTGCTCGGCAACCGCACCCACGCCGCCAACATCCTGGGCATCTCGATCCGCACCCTGCGCAACAAGCTCAACCAATACGCCGACGAGGGCACCCACGTGCCCGGCCCCGGCGAAGTGCGAAAGTCCGCTTGATTTGAGCTTGCGGTCACAACCCCATCCGGGCTTCGCCCACCTTCACCTTCAGGCAGAGAGAACCGCTTGTTTCAGGTTCTCGGCGCAATGGCCTTCCCAAGGGGCGGATGAGGGTATGACCCAATACGCGGAGTCCTGCGATGGCTGACACCACCGGCCCGGCCCCCTCGCGCGGCTTCCGCTTCCCCACTCTTGCCGAGATCAACAAATCTCTGCGCTCGACCGATATCGGTCTGGCCGTCGGCATCATGGGCATCATCGTGGTGCTCATCCTGCCGCTGCCGCCGATGGTGCTCGACCTGCTGCTGGCGGTGTCGATCGTCTTCTCGGTCCTCATCCTGATGACGGCGCTCTTCATCCAGACGCCGCTCGAATTCTCGTCCTTCCCCACCGTGCTGCTCATCGCGACGATGCTGCGCCTCGCGCTCAACCTCGCCACGACGCGCCTCATCCTTTCCGAGGGTCACACCGGCCACGACGCCGCCGGTCACGTCATCGAGGCCTTCGGCAATTTCGTGATGCGCGGCAATTTCATCATCGGCGTCGTGGTGTTCTCGATCCTCATCATCGTGAACTTCATCGTCATCACCAAGGGCTCGGGCCGCATCGCCGAAGTCGCGGCGCGCTTCAACCTCGACGCCATGCCCGGCAAGCAGATGGCGATCGACGCCGACCTGAGCGCCGGCCTCATCGATGAGAACACCGCCCGCGAGCGCCGCAAGACGCTCGAAGCCGAGAGCGCCTTCTTCGGCAACATGGACGGCGCGAGCAAGTTCGTGCGCGGCGACGCCATCGCCGGCCTCCTCATCACCTTCATCAACATCATCGCCGGCATGGTCATCGGCATCATGCAGGAAGGCCTCACCTTCCAGGAAGCCGGCGACGTCTACACCCTGCTCACCGTCGGCGACGGCCTCGTCAGCCAGATCCCCGCGCTGATCGTGTCGACCGCCGCCGGCCTGCTCGTGTCGAAGTCCGGCGTCACCGGCGCCGCCGACAAGGCGCTGGTCGCCCAGTTCACCGGCTACCCCAAGGCGCTCGGCATGTCGGCCGCCGTCATCGGCATCCTCGCCTTCCTCCCCGGCATGCCCATCCTCCCCTTCCTCGCGCTCGCCGGCGGCGTCGGCTATCTCGCCGTCCGCTCCACCGGCAAGAAGACGGCCGAGCTCGCCCGCAAGGCGCAGGAAGCCCTCGCCGCCAAGCCCGCCACTGGCGCCCCCGGCAGCATCGAAGAAGCGCCCATCGCCGACAGCCTCAAGATCGACGAGCTCAAGCTCGAGCTAGGCTACGGCCTGCTATCGCTGGTCAAGGAAGACGAGACCGGCACCGACCGCCTCACCGAGCAGATCAAGGCGCTGCGCCGCCAGCTCGCCACCGAACTCGGCTTCGTGATGCCGCCCGTGCGCATCCTCGACAACATGCAGCTCGAGCCCAACGACTACGCCGTCAAGATCAAGGAAGTCGACGCCGGCAAGGGCCGCATCTTCGCCAACCAGCTCATGGTGATGGACCCCATGGGCAACCAGATCACGTTGCCCGGCTACCACACCACCGAGCCGACCTTCGGTCTTCCCGCCACCTGGATCGAGCCGGCGCTGCGCGATGAAGCCGAGCTCAAGGGCTACTCGATCATCGACCCCTCGACGGTGATCTCGACCCATCTCACCGAAATCCTCAAAGCCAACGTCTCGGACCTGTTGAGCTATGCCAACGTCCAGTCGCTGCTCTCGGGCCTCAGCAAGGACCAGCAGAAGCTCGTCGAGGACATGGTGCCCAGCCAGATCTCGGTTTCGGGCATCCTGCGCGTGCTCCAGGCGCTCCTCACCGAGCGCATCTCCATCCGCGATCTGCCCACCATCCTCGAAGGCATCGCCGAAGTCGCCGGCGGTGGCCGTACGGCGCAGATGGTCGCCGAGCATGTGCGCTCGCGCCTCGCCCGCCAGATCTGCGCCGCCAATCTCGGCCCCGACGGCAACCTGCCGCTGCTCACCCTGTCGCCGCAATGGGAGCGCGACTTCGCCGAAGCCATGGTCGGCGAGGGCGCCGAGCGCCACCTCGCGATGGCCCCCAGCAAGCTGCAGCAGTTCATCATCGCCATTCAGCAGGGCTTTGAGAACGCCGCCCAGATGGGCGAGCTTCCCGTGCTCATCACCAGCCCCGGCATCCGCCCGCACGTCCGCGCCATCATCGAACGCTTCCGCCCGCAGACAGTGGTCATGAGCCAGAACGAAGTGCACCCCAGGGTCAGGCTGCGGACGATAGGCGCCGTATAGTTGCCCCGGGTGCGGCAGCGCGACGGGACTTACCGCTCGGTCAGCGCCAGCCTCACTCCGAGCAGCACGAACGCCGCCGCGAAGGTCCGTCGCATCCACGTCATGATCGCGGGCCGCGAGATGACATGCGCGCGCATGGCCGCCGCGAACAGCCCATAGAGCGCGAACACCACGAAGGTGGCGAGCATGAACACGCCGCTCAGCCCCAGCATCTGCCCCAGCGCACCATCCGTATCCGCCGGCACGAACTGCGGCAGGAAGGCGAAAAAGAAGATCGACAGCTTGGGATTGAGGATGTTGATGAGAATGCTCTCGACGATCACCTTGAGCGCTGTCTTGGGCGCCCGATCCGTCTCGACGCTCAGCGCTCCCGTCTCGCGCAGCGTCGACCACGCCATCCACAGGAGATACGCCACGCCCAGATATTTGATGATCTCGAAGGCCAGCGCGCTCGTATGGAGGATCGCTGCCAGCCCGGTGATCGCCGCCAGCATGTGCGGCACGATCCCAAGCGTGCAGCCGAACGCCGCCACGAGGCTCGCCTTGACCCCACGCGACAGCCCGGCCGAGATCGTGTACAGCGCGCCCACGCCCGGCGAAATCACGACGACCAGCGTCGTGACGATGAACTCGATGCTCATGCGGTCCTCCCTGCCCGCGAGTCGTAGTGGCCGCTCGCAGGCCTGGCAAGACTTGGAACGAGACGGCAATCCGCGCATTGTGCGCCAGCGTCACCGGGGTCCCGCATGAAGCTCTTCCGCTGCGACCATTGCAGCAACATCGTCTATTTCGAGAACACCGTGTGCGAGAGCTGCGGCCATACGCTCGGCTACTGGCACGAGACCAATATGATGGTCTCGCTCGAGGTCGACGGCGATCACTTCACGGCGCCGCGCCTGCCCGGAAAGCGCTTTGTCTACTGCGCCAATGCGCGACACGGCGCCTGCAACTGGCTGGTCGACTACCAGCCGGGTGGCGATCCCTATTGCCGCGCCTGCCGGCACAATGCTCTCGTCCCCGATATCGCCGATCCCGCCAACCTCGTCCGCTGGCAGGTCATCGAACGCGCCAAGAAGCGGTTGTTCTATTCGCTGCTGCGCTTCCTCCTGCCGCTCGCCACGCGCAGTGAGGACGGCGTCCACGGCCTCGGCTTCCAGTTCCTCAACGAGGCGATCACCCCCAGCCCTGTGCTCACGGGTCACGCGAGCGGCATCATCACGCTGGCGCTCTCCGAGGCCGACGACGCCGCGCGCGAATACCGACGTACCCAGTTCAATGAGCCCTACCGCACCCTGCTCGGCCACTTCCGGCACGAGATCGGCCACCATTTCTGGGACCTGCTCGTTGCCGGCCAGCCCGCCCACGCCGAGTTCCGTGCCCTGTTCGGCGACGACAGCGCCGATTACGCTGTGGCGCTGCAGGCTTACTACGACCGGGGTGCGCCGCCCGGCTGGCAGGCAACGCACATTTCGGCCTACGCCACCTCGCACCCCTGGGAGGACTGGGCGGAGACCTGGGCGCACTATCTCCACATCGTCGATACCACCGAGATGGCCGCAGCCTTCGGCGTCCGCCTCGATCCCCGGGTCGATGTCGCGGGCGAGCTCAAGACTCGCATCGACTTCGACCCCTACCGCCTTGCTGCCATCGGCGAGCTGATCGAGCACTGGATCCCGCTCAGTTCTCTCATCAACAATCTCAACCGCGCGGTCGGCCAGCACGATGCCTATCCGTTCGTCCTCACTCCGGCCGCCATCGGAAAACTCGAATTCGTCCAGCGCATCGTCCGGCAGGCAGGCCAGACGCAGTGGACAGTTCCCGGTCCCGCTGGTCCCGAGCCGATAAATCGCCCCTGGCAGCCGCGCTAAAACGGTGGAATGCGCGCAATTGCGTGCACGAGAGTGGATTTACTAATCCCGCGAGCAATGATTCATATGTCCTGTGCGGCGGATGAGTAGGGCGGGCGTCGAGGTGGCGGACAACAAGGCAAGGGCCACCGGTACTGTGTACCGGGACGAAGCGGCTGACTTGATGGCAGCCGCCGCGCGCGGCGGCCCGCGCGACGCGCCGCACGAGCTCGAATTGACCGCCCGGCGCCGCGCCGCCGCTCCGGACGTCCGCCTCGATCCCAAGCGCCCGCTGCCCTACCCCGAACCGGTCGGCACCAACGACAATGACGACGAGGACGACCTCGACGATGGGCAGGCGCCCCGCAGACAGCGGCGGCGCCTCAGTTTTCTGCAGGTCGCCGCCTGGGTAATCGTCGCCCCCTTCTATCTCGCGATCGCCGCCGGCTCCGTCGCCATCCTCGCCCTGTTCGTCACGCGCCTGCTCGCGGCTTAGCCCCCGTCAGCATTCCGGCAGGCTGACGCTCAGCCCGCCCAGGCTCGTTTCCTTGTAGCGCTCGTCCATGTCGCGGCCGGTCTGCCGCATCGTCTCGATCGCCGCATCGAGCGGCACGATGTGCTGCCCGTCGCCAAGCATTGCGAGGGACGCCGCGGCCACCGCCTTGACCGACCCCATGCCGTTGCGCTCGATGCACGGCACCTGCACCAGCCCGCGGATGGGATCGCAGGTCATGCCCAGATGATGCTCGAGCGCGATCTCGGCCGCGTTCTCGATCTGCGCATTGGTGCCGCCCAACACCGCGCACAGCGCCGCCGCCGCCATCGCCGAGGCGGAACCCACTTCGCCCTGGCACCCCACTTCGGCACCCGAGATCGAAGCGTTGTACTTGATCAACCCGCCGATCGCCGCCGCCGTCAGCAGCATTTCGGGCACCCGCGCCGGCGAGGCTCCCGGCACGAGGTCGAGATAGTAGCGGATCACCGCGGGGATCACGCCCGCCGCGCCATTGGTGGGCGCCGTCACCACCTGCCCGCCCGCCGCATTCTCCTCGTTGACCGCCATCGCATAGGCCTGCAGCCAGTCGACCGCCGAATGCAGCGGCGCGTCATTGGCGCCCGCCCGCGCCGTCAGCTTCTCGTTGAGTCCCATTGCCCGGCGCTTGACGTTGAGCCCGCCCGGCAGCGTGCCGCCAGTGGACAGGCCCCGGTCGATGCACCGGTTCATCACGTCCCAGATCGCCATGATCCGTCCGTCGAGATCGTCGGTTCCCCGTGCGACCTCATTGGCCCCCTTCATCGCCGCGATGCTGAGTCCCGAGTCCTCGCCCATCGCCAGCATCTCGACAGCGGTGCCGAAAGGGTACGGTACGTCCTGATCCTGCGGCTTGCCGGGTCCGGCCTCCATCTCGGCCGCCGTCAGCACGAAGCCGCCGCCCACCGAATAGTAGCTCTCCGCCAGAACCTCGGTGTTTCCCGCGCGCACCGAGAACGTCATTCCATTGGGGTGTGCCGGCAGCCGCTCGCCCTTCGCAAGCGCCACCGCCGTCCTCGGATCGAGCCCGACGACACGCCCGTTGCGCAACCGCACGGCGCCATTTGAGGCAAGCTCGTCGAGGGCGATCGTTGCCGCCTCGCGATCATAGCTTTCGGGCCGCATCCCCATCAGCCCGCACAGCACCGCCCGCACCGTGCCGTGCCCCTCGCCTGTATAGGCGAGCGAGCCATAGAGCCGGCACCCGAGCGTCAGCGGGCCGGCCGGTAGTTCGCTCCCGACCACCTGGTCGAGGAACCGTCCAGCGGCCAGCATCGGTCCCATTGTGTGCGACGACGACGGTCCGACACTGACTTTGAAGATATCGAAGATCGACAGGAACATGCGTGGCTCCCCTCCGCGGTCCATTGCGTGCCGCGGTTCCCTCCCGGGCAGTTCTAGCATGGAATTGTCCGCCCTCACGGGCGTGATGCGGCAATATGCTCGGGAACCTCACAGCCTCGGAACAGGAGGGCCCAAGCCACGTTGGGATCAAGAACCGCGCGGCGCCTGAACCCAGCCAGGTACCGCGCCGCGCGGCTTGTCCAACATGCGTTGAACCCAAGGAACCTACTATGATCCGCACCCTGCTCGCCGCTACCGCCGTCGCCGCCGTCCTGGCGCTGCCGGTGATCGCCCAGGACGCTTCCTCCTCGATGGGATCGTCGGCCATGGACTCTTCGATGTCGATGGACTCCTCGGCGATGCCGTCGCAAGCTCCGACCGACTCCTCGATGGCCACCCCCGAACCCACCGCGCCCTTCGACATCGTCACCGGCTACGCCCAGATCGACAGCGACCGCTTCGCTACGCGCATCATCGGTCAGCCGGTCTATGACAGCCCCGCCGCCGATGCGAACCATCTGGGCGACATCAATGACATCGTCATCGACGAAGGCGGCCGCGCCGTCGCCGTCACCATCGGCGTCGGCGGCTTTCTCGGTATCGGTGAGAAGCAGGTGGCCGTCGCCTATTCGGCGCTGAGCAAGGAAGTCGCGGCCGACAACACCGAGCGTTACATCCTCAAGACCACGGTCGAGGAACTCACGGCGGCCCCCGAATTCGTCGTGGTGGAAGATAACCCGGCCGGCGGCGATGCGATGGCTCCCGCGCCCGCCGACACCATGACGCCGGCTCCTGTCGACGCCAGTTCTGCGCCGGCGCAGTAGTCCCCTCCGCATGACGAGGCCCGCTTCGGCGGGCCCTTTTCTTTTGCGCCGTACGGTGGAATATCGGCGGACCATGTCCGACGCGCACATTCTCATCGTCCCGCTCTTCTCCGACCTCGGCAATCTCGGGCTCGCGCTACGCCGCGAGGTCTTCGTGCACGAACAGCACGTGCCACCCGAGGAGGAGTTCGACGCCTACGACCTCACCGCCACCCATTTGGTGGCCATCGACGACGGCAACGTCGTCGGCTGCCTGCGCATCGTGTTTCTCGACGAGCACGTGAAGTTCGGCCGCGTCGTCGTCGCTGCCTCTGCCCGCGGCAAGGGGATCGCGTCGCGCATGATGCGCTTCGCCATGGACCACGCGGCGGCGCGCGGTGAAACGCAGTTCTACCTCACCGCCCAGACCGACAAGCTCGCCCTCTACGAAAAACTCGGCTTCGTCGCCTTCGGCGAACAGTTCCAGGATGGCGGCATGCCCCATCTGGCCATGAAGACCTACTGAAAACACAAAGGGCGCCGCCGGCGCCCCTGTCGTATCCGTCGATGCCCGGGCGCGGTTAGCGCCGCATGTGCCTCAGCCGGCCCATCTCGTCATATTCGCTCTGCTCGACCTTGGCCTCCTCGGCCGCCTCGCGCCCATGCTCGCGCTGGTCGAGCAGTTCGACCTTCTTGAGGTCCTCCACCGCTTCGGCGAGCGCGTCCTGCGCCGTCTCGAGCTGGTCGCGCATGTCCGCCGCCGAGGCGAGCAGATTGTCGCGCCGCGCGATCGCCGCCTTGGCGAAGGTCGAGTAGGCGAAATGGGCAACGTCCGAGATGCCGGTTTTCTGCTGTTCGATCTCGATCTGCTGGTCCAGTTCCGACGCCATGCGTTCGAAATCGGCAACCATCATCTCGATCTGCGCAACCTGGCGACGCTTCTCGTCGACCTGGAATTTCTTGAGCCGGATGAGGCTCTCGCTGCGCGACTTCATGACTTGTACTCCTTACACCTCAAGTCATTCACTTAGGCCTTGGCCAGGATCGCTTCGAGCATTGTGTAGCCGTCGGCGATGCTGGTCCGCTCCTCCCGCTGCTGGCTCAGGAAAGCCTCCAGCGCCGGGTAGAGGGCGATGGCACGATCCACCTGCGGATCCGATCCTTTCCGGTATGCCCCCAGCCGGATCAGTTCCTCCATGTCGGCGAACACCGACATGAACTCCCGCGCCTTCTGCAGGATCGGACGCACCGGCACCGGCACGCATCCTGGCATCGTACGCGAGATGGATCTCAGCACATTGACGGCGGGATAACGCCCCCGTTCGGCAATGCCGCGTTCCATCACAATGTGCCCGTCGAGGATGCCGCGCACGGCATCAGCAATGGGTTCATTGTGGTCATCACCTTCGACTAAAACGGTAAATAGACCCGTAACGGAACCCGAGTTTACCAACCCCGGCCCTGCTCTTTCGAGCAGCCGCGGCAATTCGGTGAACACCGTGGGCGGATAGCCCTTGGCGGTCGGCGGCTCGCCGATGGCAAGGCCGATTTCGCGCTGCGCCATGGCAAAGCGCGTGAGGCTGTCCATCATGCACAGCACGCGCCTGCCCTGGTCGCGGAAATACTCGGCCAGCGTCAGCGTCAGATACGCCGCCTGCCGCCGCATCAGCGCCGCCTCGTCCGACGTCGCAACGATCACCACGGCGCGCTTGAGCCCCATCTCGCCAAGATACTCGGTGATGAACTCCTGGACTTCGCGCCCGCGCTCGCCGATCAACCCCACCACCGCGACATCGGCGGCCGCGTTGCGCACCAGCATCGACATCAGCACCGACTTACCCACGCCCGAGCCGGCGAAGATGCCCATGCGCTGCCCCTCGCACAGCGTGGTGAACGTATTGAGCGCGCGTACCCCCATGTCGAGCGGTGCGCCCACGCGCGCGCGCTGGTGCGCCGGCAGCGGCACCTGCTTGAGCGGATAGGCCTCGCCGCCGCGCACAATCGGTCCCTTGCCGTCGATCGGTTCGCCATCCGCATTGACCACGCGTCCGAGCCACGCCTCAGACGGATAGGCCGCGCCCTCGCTCCGCTTGAACACCGCCTTGCAGCCGAGCCGCACCCCGGTCAGCGGTCCGAACGGCAGGCACAGCGCGTGCCCGTCGCGGAACCCGATGATCTCGGTCATCAGCGAGCTGCCGCTCGTGGTCTCGATGCTCACCCGCCCGCCCACGCGCAGCTCGCGCACCGGCCCGACCACCTCGATCAGCAGCCCCTGTACGGTCTTGACCCGGCCGAACACCTCGACCTCGTCGATCGCCTCTATGTCTGCTGTCAGCGCCCGCATGGACATGTCCGAATCACCGTTCTACAAACGGTAACTGAACGTTAAGCAAGACGCATTAACCATGCTGGTCCACGGCCTTTTCTGCGCCCCCTTGCGCCTGCCGTTTATCCACAGCCCAAAACCCCGGAACGCTGAGTCGCGAGAGTCGATTACAAGGCTTTCTTAACCTAAAATATTAAGTTTGGTTGCCTCATTTTAACGAATGAAATCAACGGCTTAATTAAGATGCGGTAGCTATTGCTTTGCATATTGCGGATCAGAATTAAACTTTGTTAACTAATGGCGCTTAGGTTTGAGTCATATCCAGTAGGGTTCGGTTAGGGGTGACGGCGTTTAGGCGCGCTGCACCCGGTTCCAGCAAGGAACACGGTGAAGGGAAACGGCATGCGTGTACTCTTGATTGAGGATGACGCCGCAACGGCGCAGAGCATCGAGCTGATGCTCAAATCGGAAAGTTTCAACGTGTACACCACCGACCTCGGTGAGGAAGGTGTCGATCTCGGGAAACTGTACGACTACGACATCATCCTGCTGGATCTGAATCTCCCCGACATGAGCGGGTACGAGGTTCTCCGCACGCTGCGTGTCGCCAAGGTGCAGACTCCCATCCTCATCCTCTCCGGCCTCGCCGGCATCGAGGACAAGGTGCGCGGCCTCGGCTTCGGCGCCGACGACTACATGACCAAGCCCTTCCACAAGGACGAGCTGGTCGCCCGCATCCACGCCATTGTGCGCCGGTCCAAGGGCCATGCGCAGTCGGTCATCCAGACCGGCGACCTCACGGTCAACCTCGACACCAAGACGGTGGAAGTGCAGTCCGCGCGCGTGCACCTCACCGGCAAGGAATACCAGATGCTGGAGCTGCTCTCGCTCCGCAAGGGTACGACCCTCACCAAGGAGATGTTCCTCAATCATCTCTATGGCGGCATGGACGAACCCGAGCTCAAGATCATCGACGTCTTCATCTGCAAGCTGCGCAAGAAGCTCTCGGTGGCCACCGGCGGCAAGAACTACATCGAGACCGTCTGGGGCCGCGGCTATGTGCTGCGCGAGCCCGACGAGGGCGAGGTCTTCGCCGAGTCCAGCGTCGCGTAATATCCATCCGCAGTTGCGGCGGACAGCAAAGCCCCGGGATCGCAAATCCCGGGGCTTTGCTTTTATGCGAGAACGCCGCAGAGGGGCGAACCATCCACTGGCTATGGAGATGCCGGCGCTCGCCCGAGGCTGCGTGGGAACTCCTGGCGCTGGGAGAATGCCGCTCTAATCGAGCTCAGCCGACGTCGGCCAGTTCTTCCACCTGCGGCATGAACTTGGCTTCGAGGATGTCGCGGTCGAACGGCTTCATCATGTAGTCCGACGCACCCGCCTTCATCGCCACCGCGATCTGGCCGATATCGTTTTCGGTCACGCAGAACACGATGTGCGGCAGATGACCGCCGATATAGGCACGGATCAGCTTGAGGAATTCGAGGCCGCCCATCACCGGCATCTGCCAGTCGAGCAGGATGGCATCCGGCATCTCCTGCCGGCATTTGTCAAAGGCTTCCTGGCCGTCCTCGGCTTCGTCGACAATATAGTCGATGTCCTCGAGGATCCGCCGCGCGACCTTCCTGACGACGCTTGAATCATCGACAACAAGGCAGGACTTCATGGACACGACCCTCCGCCCGCAATATGGGCGTGCCCACTATCGGCCAAAAGTCCGAACGGATGGTTACCTATTTCCTACGCTTGCAGCGTTATGCGGCCGCCGCTTCGGGCGTGCCGCCGGCTTCTTTCGCCTTGGGCGTGGCGGTGAACGAGAACACGTCGTTCTCGATGCCGATCTTCAGATCCATCTCGGTCATGCGTGCCAGGATGCCCGTATAGAAGGGCTGGATGCCGCGGGCATCGACGCCGTCCTCCGGCGCCCCCGACAGCAGTCCCTCGGCGCCCGCCGGCATCAGCGTCTTCTGCCGCTTCTCGGCGTCCGAGGTCGAGGTGAAGCGGAACACTTCCTCGCCCGCCGGCCCTGCCACTTCGGCTTTCACCACGCCGCCGCGCGGCACCGCCATCGAGGCGATCAGCAGCATGTTCATCAGCAGCTTGGCCTTGTGCTTGGGCAGCAGGATCAGCGGCACCTGCCAGTCGAGATCGGCCTTCTCGATCTCGAACAGGATGCGCGCCACGCGCTCGCATTCGCGCGTGTCGAAATCGGTGCCGGCCGTAGACGACGCGCCATAGGCGAGCCGCGCGAATTCGAGCTTGGCGCGGGCATGCTTGGCCGAGTTGGCAATCAGCTCTTGCGCGCCTTCGGCCATCGCCGACTGGGTGGGGTCGGCCAGCACTTCGAGCCCGTTGCCGATCGCCCCCACCGGATTGATGAGGTCGTGGCAGACGCGCGAGCAGAGCATCGCAGCCAGATCGGTCGCCTTGAGCTCGATGAAGTCGGCCATTCGCGGTTCCCCCGGAGAATCAGTGTGCTGGAACATTATCGCCTGCGCCGTGCGGGGCAACCGGCGCGGCTTCCTCGCCCTCCGGCGCGCTGCTCGGCTCGCTCGAGGGAAAGCTCTCCGGCGGCTTTTCCACCGGCAAGCCATTGGAAAGGTTGCCCCAATTGTCTCCCGCCAGTTTCAGCGTCTCGGCCTTGCTCATCAGGAAGGCGTCGCGATTGGCGGTCGAATAGAAGAAGTAGAGCTTGAGCGCCTCGATCACATAGAGACGCGGCTTGCCGTCGCTGAGATAGCCCCGGCTGAGTGACATCAGGCAGTGCCCGCCATATTGCGGCGCATACACTTCGGGATTGCGCGCGAAGACGTCGCGGTTGGCGGCGCTCACGAAATACCACGACACGCCGCTCCAGACATATTCGTAGTCCGGCACGCCCTGCCGCGGCTCGCGCTCGATGAAATAGGTCACCGGGTCGTAACCCTCGATCGCCACCCCGGTCAGCGGATCGGTCACCACCGGCGGCGCGCCCGCGGCATCGGCCGCGCCGGCCAACATCAGCCACGCCACGATGGTTAAGATTTGTTTACCGATTTGCCGCATCATTGCCGTGTTGGACGCCCACCACTGGGTACCAAGTCCAAGCTAGCCCGTCATGGTGAGCGCTTGGTAAAGGCCCGCGACCCCGGAGACTCCGCCATGCTGAAACGCCTCGCTCTGAGCCTGCTCCTGCTGCTCGGTCTCGCGTTTGCCCCTGCTCCCGCCAATGCGCAGGGGTCGGTCTCCGACACCTTCTCGGTCGACGAGATCGTCGACAAGGGCGGCGAATTCTTCGGTTCGGTCAGCCAGGGCCTGGCCTCGCTGGTCGAGCGCGCCGCGAGCCAGTTCGGCCTGCCCAACGGCTACATCCTCGGCGAGGAAGCCGGTGGCGCCCTCTTCATCGGCGGCCGCTTCGGCGAAGGGACGCTCTACACTCGCAACCAGGGCGACTACCCGCTGTTCTGGCAGGGCCCCTCGATCGGCTTTGATGTCGGCGGCGACGGCTCCAAGGTCATGATGCTCGTTTACAGCCTCAACAGCACCAACGACATCTTCGACCGCTTCCCCGGCGTCGATGGTTCGGCCTATGTCGTGGGCGGCCTCGCCATGTCGGTGCTCAAGGCCGGCAACGTCGTCGTCGTGCCCATCCGTTCGGGCGTCGGCCTCCGCGCCGGCCTCAATGTGGGCTACCTCAAGTTCACCAACGAACCGACCTGGAACCCGTTCTGATCAGCCGCGGCAGGTAATCCCGGCCGACCAATGAGCGCTACCACGACGCACGCCCATCCACGGCCTCGACCGTCACCGCGTCCCAATCGAGATCGTCGATCAGCCGCAGATTGACGGCATGGATTCGCTCGGTGGGCATCGCGTTGGCCTCGCCATTCTTGGGCGTCCCGTCATTGTTGTAGAGCGACGCCCAGTCCGGCGAGTCCCCCCAGGTCTGCATGCCGCAATTGGCGCAGAAATGGTGATGGTTCATCCCGCTGGGCGAGTACGTCGCCTCCCCCTCGCGCGACAGGAAGGTGAGCTCGCCCGGCTTGTAATAGGCCCACACCGCCCCGGTGCGGGCGCAATAGGTGCAATTGCAGGATTTGGCGTGCGTCGGCTGCGCCGGCAGTTCGATGCGCGTATGTCCGCAATGGCAGGCGGCGATGAGGGTCATGGGTCAGCTCCGTTTCGACTGAAACCGACCCTATCGGCGCCCTCCTGACAAGCTGTGTCAGGATGACCAAGCGAATGGCGAATAGCCAGTAGCGAATAAAGTGTCGTAGATGCCGGGCCTCCTACTCGCTACTCGCTATTCGCCACTCGCAATTCGCTCTCTCCGCCCCTTCCCGGTAAGGTTAATCACTGGCTAAGATGGCCCCGCGTCGCCGTCTTTGTCATCGTCCGCTCATGGCCATCCTGCTATGATCGGGCCAGTGTCGGGGCCTGTTCATGGGCATTGAGAATATTATGTACTTCGCGTTGGGGCTGCTGATCGCCAGCCTCGTCGCGCTCGCCATCATGCCTGCCGTCTGGCGCCGGGCCGTGCGCCTGACCAAAAAGCGCATCGAAGCCGCCACGCCCATCACCATGGCCGAGTTCCGCGCCGACAAGGACCAGCTCCGCGCCGAATTCGCCCTGTCCACCCGTCGCCTCGAGATGAACGTCGAGGCCCTGCGCCGCCGGCTCAGCGAACAGCTCCGCGACATCAACCGCAAACGCAACGAAGTGGGTGCCATCCGCGACGAGCGCGAGACTCAGCTCCAGCAGATCCGCGAGCTCGAAGAGCGTGAGGCGGAGCTGCGCCGCCGCATCCTCGACCTCGAGAAGGATGGCGCCGATCTCAGCCAGCGCCTGCGCATGCGCGACCGCGAATTCGCCGACAAATCCGCCCAGCTCGAAACCGCGCGCGAAGCGCTGCGCGGCAAGACCCCGCGCTCCATCGACGTCGACGGCAAGGCGCTGAGCGGCGACTACAACACCGACATGGATCTGCTGCTGCAAAAGCTCGAGGCCGAGCGCAAGCGGGGCGGCTTCCTCGAAACGCAGAACCGCTCGCTCATCGGCCAGCTCGAAACCTCCGACAAGCGCAGCGCCGATGCCGCCGCCGCGGCTTCCGAGCTGCGCGCCGCCCTCGCCCGCAAGGACGATGCCGCCAGCGAGGCGCAGGTCCAGCTCGTGGAAGCCGAGGCGCGCATCGCCGACGCCGAGAACCGCGTCAGCATCGCCCTCGCCGACACCGCCAGGGTGGTCGAAGCGGTCGAGGGCGAGCGCGAGCAATTGCTGGCCGACAAGTTCGCGATCGAAAGCGAGCTCGACAAGCTCCGCACCCAGGTGCTCACCGTCGAGGCCACCGTTATGGCCGACTGGGACAGCGACCGGGTCGAGCAGGCGCACCTGCGTGAAAAGCTCAACGACATCGCGTCCGAAGTCAGCCGCCTCGTCTATGCCGTCGAAGGCGAGGCGCCCGATACCGACGACACCCTGCTTGAGCGCGTCCAGAAATACACGGACGAGGACCTGTCAAAGCCCGCCGAGCCCCGTACGCCCGAGCCCGTCGGCCAGAGCGCCGTCTCCGACCGCCTCGCCGCCCTGCGCGAAATCCAGAACCGGAACTAGCGACGGGCGGGTCCCTGCCCTACTCCGAAACGATCGGAATCTCGCGGATCATCTCGCCGGTCTTGCCGTCGAAGACCCGCACACTCGTCATCAGGCCGGCCTTGTAGGTCACTGTCACCTTGCCGTCCGCCGCGACAGCCGATACGACCTCGGCGCCGCTGGGAATCTTGAGCGCGGCAATGACATACTCGGCGCCCGACGATCCGCCGCCGCCCGAATTGGCCGACCGATAGATCAGGGCGGCCCCGATCGCGATGAACCCGAGGACGAGCAAGCCCATGGTCAGCATGAACGATTTCCGCGCCCGCGCGATGATCGCCCTGGCTTCCGGTGTCAGTTCGTTCGGCTGAGTGTCGCTCATGCAGGATTCCGGGACTGAAGACGAAGAATACGAAGTCGCCGTCGGGGCCGATCAGGCTGGCGGCCGGCTCGACGCGGTGCTGGCCAAGGCGCTCGAGGCGTTCTCCCGCAACCGCATCAAGGACCTGATACTGGCGGGTGCCGTCGCGATCAATGGGCAAACCGCCACGGAGCCCAAGACCCGCGTCAAGGCCGGCGACGCCCTGACCCTCACCGCGCCGCCTCCGGAAGACGCCGAGCCCGAGCCCGAGGACATCCCGCTCGCCATTCTCTACGAGGACGATGACCTCATCGTCATCGACAAGCCCGTCGGCATGGTGGTCCACCCCGCCCCCGGCTCGCCCCGCGGCACCCTGGTCAATGCCCTGCTCTACCACTGCCAGGGCAGCCTGCCGGGCATCAACGGCGTCCGCCGCCCGGGCATCGTCCACCGCCTCGACAAGGACACCTCCGGCGTCATGGTCGCCGCCAAGACCGAAGCCGCCATGGCCCATCTCGCCGCCCAGTTCGCCGACCACGGCCGCACCGGCCCGCTGCATCGCGCCTACACCGCCTTCGCCTGGGGCCAGACCCAGGCGGGACGCGGCACCGTCGACGCCCCGCTCGGCCGCGACGGCGCCAACCGGCTGAAACAGGCCGTGCGCAAAGACGGTCGTGAAACGATCACGCACTATCAAACCGAGGCGCGTTTCGGCGATATTGGGTGGGATATCACCTTGCTTCGCTGCGAGCTTGAAACCGGACGCACGCACCAGATCCGCGTGCACATGGCGCATATCGGCCATCCGCTGGTAGCCGATCCTCTTTATGCCTCTGGCTATGCTACAAAATCCCGGCGGTTGCCGGATAACCTCCGTGCCATCGTCGACGGTCTCGGCCGCCAGGCCCTGCACGCCGCGGAACTCGGCTTCGAGCACCCCACCACTGGTGAGGAAATGCTCTTCACCAGCCCGCTGCCGCCGGATCTGGCCGAGTTGGCGGCTGCCCTGGAAGACTACAACAAGGCTTACGCGCGCTAGCGGAACCAGCCCGGTGTCCGGGCATTCCGTCATCGATCCCGGACCGCTCGCGGCCTTATCAAGGCCGGTTTTCGACCTATATTACGTTCACGTCCACCGGTGTGCCGAACAGGACGCCGGGGGCAAATCCCGCCGCGGACGCGCGGGGGAAATCTGAAAGGGGTGCTTCAATGGCCCAGTCCAACCTGCCTGTCCTCTCTGCCGAGGGCGGCCTGTCCCGTTACCTCCAGGAAATCCGGAAATTTCCGATGCTGGAGCCCGACGAGGAGTTCATGCTCGCCAAGCGCTACAAGGAGCATGAAGATCCGGCTGCCGCGCAGAAACTCATCACGTCCCATCTCCGCCTCGTGGCCAAGATCGCCATGGGCTATCGCGGCTATGGCCTGCCCATCTCCGAGGTGATCTCGGAGGGCAATGTCGGCCTCATGCATGCGGTCAAGCGCTTCGAGCCCGACAAGGGCTTCCGTCTCGCCACCTACGCGATGTGGTGGATCCGCGCCGCCATCCAGGAATACGTCCTACGCTCGTGGTCGCTGGTCAAGATCGGCACCACGGCCGCGCAGAAGCGTCTGTTCTTCAACCTGCGCAAGGTGAAGGGCCAGATCGCCGCGCTCGATGACGGCAATCTGCATCCCGACCAGATCAAGCAGATCGCCAGCGCGCTCCACGTGACCGAAAGCGACGTGGTCTCGATGAACCAGCGCCTCACCGGCGACGCCTCGCTCAACGCGCCCATGCGCGCCGACGAAGGGGCCTCCGAGTGGCAGGACTGGCTCGTGGACGATACGCCGGACCAGGAAACCACACTCGGCAACTCCGAGGAGTACGACGAGCGCATGGGCCTGCTGACCAACGCCATGGCCGACCTCAATGAGCGCGAGAAGGCCATCTTCCAGGCCCGTCGACTGCAGGACAATCCGGCGACGCTCGAGGAGCTGGCGCAGGAATACAACGTCAGCCGCGAGCGCATCCGGCAGATCGAGGTCCGCGCCTTCGAGAAGGTCCAGGAAGCGGTGACCCACGCGGCCCGCGAGAAAGCGCGCGACCAGGCCCGCGAACGCGCCTGATCGCGGCAGTCTCAATCGAAAGGGCCCCGTCACGGGGCCCTTTTTGTTTTGCCTCAGAACCCGAAGGATTCCTTGGGCGGGATTGGTTGCGGGTTCAGCGCGCCAAACGATTCCTTGGGTGGCAGCGGCTGCGGGTTGAGGCTCGTCTCCCCGCCCTTGCCGCCCACGATGATGACGCTGGTTTCCCCGCCCGGCGGGATCGGCTGCGGGTTCAGCGCGCCGTACGACTCCTTGGGCGGGATCGGCTGCGGGTTGAGGCTGACAAGCGCGCCCCGCGACTTGAAGGCAAACAACGAGAACGAAGCGGCTTGTGCCGGCGCAGCGAGCGTTGCGAGAGCAGCGAGACTGGCAAGGAGAATGATCGGCTTCATTTGGGGACCTGCTGAGTTGGTGTTCCAATGGCATCACCTTGCGGCCTCCTCACTGATCTCCCATTGAATAGCCCGTTCAGCCTCGCGTCATCGGACCAGCCCGGCCCAGCGCTTGAGCAGTCGTCAACTCATCCCGCCATCGCGGTCGCCGCCGCAGCGACGCCGAACAGGTACTTGCGGTCGAGCAGCAGCAGCCACGGTCGTGTCCGTCCCTCCGGCTCGATCCGGAACGGCCCGTCGACTGCTTCGTTCGACGTCCCCGTCCGCTCTCCGGGCGCGAGGCGCAGGCCGTCGAGCGGATAGCGCAGGCCGATCGAGCGCTTGAACCGGATCGGCAGCAGGGGATGCACCGACACCCGCTCCCGCGGCGCGACCTCGAAGCTGAACGGCCCGGTCAGCGCCACAGCGATATCCGCCTCGTCGACGAGGATGACCACCCGGTCCCTGGCATGCTTGGTCACCGCGTCGAGCGCCGCCAGCGTGTGGTCGAACCGCTTGCCGGTCATGCCCATCGCGATCGTCACCGGCGCGCTGGTCGAGTAGAGCGCCTTTTCAAAGTCCGTCGTCTCTTGCTCGGGGATGCGCAGCAGGCGCGTCCGGCCGAGCCACTCGTCGACATTGCTGAGTGAATCGAAGTCGCCAATGATCGCCTCGGGCTTGAGGCCCGCCGCCACAATCTGGTCCGCCCCGCCATCGGCGCCCACCAAATGGGCACCCGTCAGGTACAGGTCGCGCAGCAGGTCGTGATCGACGGTGCCACCACCCACGATCACCAGCAGACCTTCGTAGGAAATCACTTGCGGAGGGGAAGCGCGCTCTTGCACGGCGGGAATTCTCGGACTAGATCAACGGTGTCTCGCTGGGGTGCTCCGGAAACGGAGCTGAGAAACACCCATTGAACCTGAACCAGGTCATGCTGGCGGAGGAAGTTCGAGATGGCAAGGGCGCTCGTCCGCGCTCGGACCATTTACGTTACCCTCAACGCATGGCCGCAACCGAAAAGGTAACGGCATGCTCCGTCCTGCGATCCTTGCGTTTGCGGCTTTCCTCGCTCTCGGCCACCCGGCTGCAGCGCAGGACAAGCCCAATCTCACCGTCTACACCTACGATTCCTTCACCGCCGAATGGGGTCCCGGCCCCGCGCTCAAGGCCGGCTTCGAGGCGAGTTGCGCCTGCACGCTGACCTATGTCGCCGCCGAGGACGGCATCTCCGCCTTCCGCCGCGTACAGCTCGAGGGTCCCACGACAAAGGCCGACCTCGTCGTGGGCCTCGACAATTTCATCGCCGGCGACGCCCGCGCCAGCGGCCTGTTTGCCCCGCACGGTCTCGACCTCAGCGGCCTGAACCTGCCGCAGCCCTGGACCGAAGCCGACTTCGTGCCCTTCGACTACGGCTACTTCGCCTTCGTCTACAACAAGGAGACGGTGCCGACGCCGCCTACCTCCTTCGAGGAGCTCATCGCGCTCCCCGAGAGCTTCAAGATCGTCGTCATGGACCCGCGTTCCTCCACACCGGGGCTCGGTCTCGTGGTGTGGATCAGGCAGGCCTATGGCGACCGCGCGCCCGAAATCTGGGCGGGTCTCAAGCCGCACATCCTCACCATGTCGCGTGGCTGGTCCGAGGGCTATGGCCTGTTCCTCAAGGGCGAAGCGGACATGGTGGTGAGCTACACGACCTCGCCCGCCTTTCACGCGCTGACCGAGAACGACACGCGCTACGCCGCCGCCACCTTTAGCGAAGGCCACATCGCGCAGATCGAGGTCTCGGGCATTCTCAAATCCTCGCCCAACCAGGATCTCGCCCGCCAGTTCCTCACCTACATGATCTCCGCGGAGGGCCAGAAGGCCATCCCGCAGACCAACTGGATGTTCCCTGTGATCGACCTTGGCGCCGACTTGCCCGAAGCCTTCGGCGCCCCACCGGCCAAGGCCCTGCCGGTCGACGAGGCAGCCGTTACCGCCAACCGCAATGCCTGGATCGAGGAAGCCCTTGCCGCGATCCGCTGACAGCGCGATTCCGCGTCGGCCGCTCCGCCTCATCGGTGGAGCGGCGGTCGCGCTGGCCATTGCGCTGCTGGTCGGAACCCTGTTCTGGTCGATCCTCTCGGCCGCGTCGGCCCAGACCTCGTCAGGGCCGACGACCGATATCGGCTACCTCATCTACATCACGACGCTGCAGGCGAGTCTGTCGACCGTCCTCTCGCTCGTCGTCGGCATCGCGCTCGCCTGGGCCCTCAATCGGCTGCGTTTCCCCGGCCGTACGCTGGTCATCGGCCTGTTCGCCTCGGCCATCGTCACGCCCGGCATCGTCGTCGCCTTCGGCCTCATCGCCGTGTGGGGCCGCAGCGGCTGGCTCGGCGGCCTGGGCGTGCCGATCTTCGGGCTCGGCGGTGTCGTCGCCGCGCATATCATCCTCGACGCGGCCTTTGCCGGCCGCATCCTGCTTGCCCGTCTCGATGCAATCCCCGAGGCGCGGCTCAAGACCGGTCAGAGCTTCGCGCTCTCGCCGCTCAATCGCTTCGCGGTCATCGACTGGCCCGCCATCCGCGGCACGCTGCCGGGGCTCGCCTCGATCATCTTCCTGCTCGCCTTCACCAGCTTCCCCATCGTCCTGTTGCTGGGCGGCGGTCCCGCCGTGCAGACGCTCGAGGTCGCCATCTACGCCGCCGCGCGGCTCGACTTCGACCTCGTCACCGCCGTCACGCTGGCGCTGATCCAGATCGGCATCTGCTCGGCGGTGATCGTCGCGGGCGCCGCGCTCGCTCCCGTCTCAACCAGCCTCGACCGCCCCGTGACTCCCCGCTGGCAGGATGCCGGCGCGGCGCGTGCCCTGCAGTGGCTTGTCCTCGGGCTCGCCCTGTGCGGCTTCGCTGCGCCACTGCTTGCCGTGCTCATTGACGGCCTCGCCGGTCTCGGCGACGTGCTCGGCGACCGTGCCTTCTGGAGCGCCGCTCTGACGAGCGTGACCGTGGGTGCGGCGTCTGCGCTGCTCGCCTTGATGCTGGGCCTCCTCGTCGCCGCCGCCCGCGCCGCCACCACCTCGCGCATCGCCCGAACGGCCATCGGCGCGCCCGCTTACGCCTATCTCGCTGTGCCCGCCGTCGCCCTTGCGCTTGGCGCCTTCCTGTTCGTGCGCAATCTCGGCATCGTCCCCGACGCCATTGCTCCAGCGATCGTGGTCATCGCCAACGCCCTGCTCTCGCTGCCTTTCGTGATGGCCGCGATCGCACCGCCCTTCGATGCCATCGCACGCAGCCGCGGCCGGCTGATCCGCTCGCTCGGACTGGGCGGCACCCGCCAGTTCGCGCAGATCGAATGGCCGCTGATCGCCCGCGATGTCGGCCTGGTCCTTGCGCTCAGTTTCTGCTTTTCGCTCGGCGACCTCGGCGTCATCGCGCTGTTCGACACGCAGGACTTCGTGACTTTGCCGCTGCTGATGGTGCGTGCCCTCGGTGCCTACCGCACCAACGACGCCGCCACCATCGCCGCGCTGATGCTGGTGCTCACCATCGCCGCCTTCATCGCCCTTCCCGCTCTGTTCGAGAGGCTCAGCCGTGCTCGCGCTTGACCACGTCACCTTCGGCTATGGCGCCGCGCCCAGCTACGACTTCACCTTGGAGGCGTTGGCCGGAGAGGTCACCGCTATCCGTGGCGCCAGCGGTTCGGGCAAATCGACGCTGCTCGATCTCGTCGCCGGCTTCCTGCAGCCCGCCTCCGGCACCATCCGCATCGATGGTGACATCGTCAACGACGTGCCCCCCGAGCAGCGGCCGGTCTCGATCCTGTTTCAGTCTGAAACGCTGTTCGAGCACCTGACCGCGAGCCGTAATGTCGCGCTCGGCCTGCCGCATCCCGATGCCGGGCGCGTCGCCGCGGCGCTCGCCGAGCTTGGACTCGGCGATCTCGCCGGCCAGCGCGCGGCAACCCTGTCGGGCGGCCAGAAGCAGCGCGTGGCGCTCGCCCGCACCCTGCTGCGTGACAAGCCGGTACTGCTGCTCGACGAGCCCTTTTCGGCGCTCGACGACGAGACGCGTGCCACGACCCGCAGTATCGTCCAGGCGCTCACGCGCAAGCAAAAGTGGGCCACCATATTGGTGACCCATCATGCCGATGACATCGGCGCCATCGCCGATCGCGTCTATCGTTTGGAAAGCGGGCGCTTAGCCCTGTGATGCGGGGGCGTTGCCCCACGCCGAGAACACGTCGCTGAACAGCGCCTGCGCAGCCGGATCCTTCTCCAGCGTGATGATCGCACGCTTGCCCGAAGCATAGATCAGCGCCAGGTCCATCCACTTGCGGCTGGTGAGCAGGTTCGTGTTGGCCGTGGTGTCCTCGCTTGCCGCGCTCAACGCGAACAGGAACGAATTGCCCACCACGCGCGCCGACGCACCCACCAGCGGTGCGCCCTGCACCAGCTCTTCGTTCTTGAGCAGCACGCCCGGCAGCCCCGCGATCGAGCCGCCGATGAAGGTGTCGGTCACCGTGAAGTTGATTTCCATCAAATGGCTCGCCGGCAGGCTCGGATCGGAGTTCTTGCGGATCAGCACTTCCACCGAAAGGTTGCGCGCCGGGATGTTGGCCTTGCCCACCAGCGTCGGCTGGCCCATCTCGTCCTGGCCCTTGCTCCAGTCCACCGTGCCCGAGAACGGGACGGCGCCCGTGGTGCCGTTGTCCGATGCCTCGAGCAGCAGCGACTGGCTGCCGGCCACGGTCGACGGATCGATCGCAGCGATCGCCTGCTCGGCGGTGTCGGCGGCGGCACTCGTCTCGCTGCCCAGCCGCTCTTCGATCTTGGCGTCCCCGGTCGGCGTCTGCAGGGCCAGCGGCTCGACTGACTCGGTCGCCGCCGTATCGGTGACAGCCGGCAGGCGCTCATTGGCCTTGAGCTCTGTGGCCGGCGTCGCCGCGGCTGGCGTCTCGGTGTTGCCCGGTCCGTTGGAGTCCGTGCTCACCGGCGTCTGTGTCGCCGCCGTGGTCACCGCCGGCGTGCCCTTGCCGAACATCTGGTCGAGATTGATGAAGCCTTCCTGCCAGGCCCAGAAGCCCGCCCCGCCCGCACCGACCAGCAGCGCCGCGAAGATAATGAGGAAGATCGTCACGGCGCCCATGCCACCGCGTTCGCTCTGCGCGCGCGGAATGCCGTCGAACGCGCGGGCGGCCTGCGCGCGGCGCGGATTGGCGAATTCCTTGGCGGGGCGCGGGGCCTTGGCCGGCCGCTCGCGCTCCTGCTCGAACGGCACGCCCCGGTCGCCGCGGCTGATCACCAGGTCGGTGCCCGTGCTGCGGCCGTTCGCCTTGCCATTGGCCTTGCCGTTGAACAGGCCGTTGCGCACCGGCGCCTGCATCGGCTCGTCCTCGTCGTCGAGGTCCACTTCCGATTCGGTGTAGTGTGCCGGGCGGTTGTCGCCGCGGGCCTCGCGGTCGAGGGTAGCGATGGCGCGGTCGATCGCGCCCTGCGGGTCGGCCTGCTGCGGCTCAACCTCCACTTCGCGCACGGCGGCCATCGCCTGCACGTCCTCGTCCACGTCGAATTCGATGGGGTCCACCTGCCGCGCGGCAGCGGCCATGCCACGGCCGCCATCGCGGCGCGGCTCGATGGTCGGCCCGCGCCGGCCGTTCTCGATGGCGACACCAAAGCCCGGCGACACGGCAGCACCGCGACCCTTGGAGGCCTCGGCACGCGCCACGATCGACGGCAGCTGCCGCTGTTCCTGCTTGCGGGGCGCCGGACGCATCGGCTCCTCGTCCGCCTCGTCGTCCTCGGGCTCCTCATGCGGCTTGACCAGCATGGGCTGCGACTTGGGCGGACGGTTCTTGATCTCTGGCGCCTTGGGCGCGGGCGGCTCGCGGTCGCGCTCGGCGGCCGCGATAATATCTTCGATCGACGCTGTGCCGTTGGTCTTGCTGCGCGCCACGAGTTCAGGCTTGGGCGCGCGTGGCGGTTCTGCCTTGGGCAGCGCTTTCTGCACCGGCGGCTGCTTGGCCGCGGGGATGGCGGCTTTCGGCGCCGGCGCGGCGGGCTTTGCCGCCGGCTTGGGCAGCTCGGCGACCGGCTTCTTGGCTTCGGCCGCAAAGACGGGCGGCAGCGACGGCGGCTCGGAGGTCAGCCCGGCGATATTGGCCTCGCTCGCCTCCTGCTCCACCTGGCGGATGCAGTCTTCGAGCTGCAGACGGTGGGTCGTGATGTCGCGGGCGGGGAGCGGCGGATTGATGGCGCGAAGCTGCCCCACCAGGGCTGCCCGCGCCTTTTCATACACCGCGCGTCGGGCTGCCCCGTTGTTCTCGGGCAATGCCTCTACGGCACGGCGCAGAAGTTCTTTGTAATCCGCCATTCGCTACATTCGCTCAATTTGCGCGGGAGTTGTAGCCAAAAAACCTCAGTCTTGGAACGGGTCTTGCACGAGGATGGTATCCAACCTTTCGGGGCTGGTGGAGAGCATGGCGACCGGTGCCCCGATCAGCTCTTCGATGTACCTCACGTACTTGACGGCCTGCGCGGGCAATTCGGCCCAGCTTCGCGCCCCTGCTGTCGTTTCCTGCCACCCCTCGAGAGACTCATAAATCGGCTTCACGGCCGCCTGGGCCCTCATAGAGGCTGGCAAATAGTCAATTTTTTGTCCGTCGAGCTCGTAACCGACACAAACTTTGATCTCTTTGAGCCCATCGAGCACGTCGAGCTTGGTCAGCGCGATGCCGGTGATGCCCGACGTCCGGACCGTTTGCCGCACCAGCACGGCGTCGAACCAGCCGCACCGCCGCGGCCGTCCGGTGTTCACTCCGACCTCGCGCCCCACCGTGGACAAGTGCCGCCCGATCTCGTCGTCGAGCTCGCACGGGAACGGCCCCTCGCCCACGCGGGTGGTGTAGGCCTTGGTGATCCCCAGCACGTAGCCGATCGCCGTCGGCCCCAGCCCCGACCCCGCCGCCGCCTGCCCGGCCACCGTGTTCGATGAGGTGACGAATGGATAGGTGCCGTGGTCGTTGTCGAGCAGCGCGCCCTGCGCCCCCTCGAACAGGATGCGGGCGCCGCCGCGCCGCTTCTCGTCGAGCAGCCGCCAGACCTGGCCGACATAGGGCAGGATCTTGTCGGCGACGTCGGTCAGCTCCTTGTGGAGGGCGTCCGCCGACAGCTCCGGCAACCCCATGCCGCGGCGCAGCGCATTGTGGTGCGCCAGCAGCCGCTCGATCTTGGGCATCAGCGTCTCGGGTTCGGCCAGGTCGCACACGCGGATCGCACGCCGTCCCACCTTGTCCTCATAGGCCGGCCCGATGCCGCGCTTTGTCGTGCCGATCTTGAGGCCCGAATTGGCGTTCTCCCGCGTCGCGTCGAGCTCGCGGTGGAGGCTCAGGATCAGCGGTGCATTGTCGGCGATCCGCAGAATCTCCGGCGTGATCGCCACGCCCTGCGCCGCGAGCTTCTCCACCTCGGCCACGAAGTGATGCGGATCGACCACCACGCCATTGCCGATCACGCTGAGCTTGCCGCGCACCACGCCCGAGGGCAGCAGCGCCAGCTTGTAGCTCGTCCCGTCGATCACCAGCGTATGGCCGGCATTGTGACCGCCCTGGTAGCGCACCACCACATCGGCGCGCTCGCTCAGCCAGTCGACGATCTTGCCCTTGCCCTCGTCACCCCACTGGCTGCCGACGACGATCACATTTGCCATGAAGAACTGCCCTCGCGTAGCGCGCCCTATCGGGCGCCATTCGATCTCTCGGGCAAAGCCGTTTCGCCCAAGGCGGCGGCGTTTGCGGACGTCCAATAGACGAACCGGGCGCCAATGACAAATCCCAACCATCGATCCTGACCGCTGCGTTCATTTGGCGTTCAAAGCGCCAGCACTAGACGCCGCGCCCGCAGCAGCAAACCTCCTCCCAAGAGTTCCAAGCAATGGACAAGCGTTTCCCTATCCAAGACCAGATCGAGATGCTCGGCGCGATGCTCCGCGGCCGCGTGATCACGCCCGCTCAGGCCGACTACGAGGCCCTGCGCCTCGTCGCCCTCGCCCAGTTCGACACCCGTCGCCCTGCTGCCATCGTCCGCGTCGCCACCCCGTCCGATATCGCCACCACGCTCAATTTCGCCCAGGCCACCGACCTGCCTCTCGCCATCCGCGCCGGCGGCCACAGCACCGGCGGCTACGGCGTCGCCGATGGCGCCCTCGTCATCGACCTGCGCGACCTGAGCACCATCGACATCGACACCGCCGCCCGCACCGTGTGGGCCGGCGCCGGCTGCACCGCAGCCGAAGTCACCCACGCCGTCGAACAGCGCGGCCTCATCGTCGGCTTCGGCGATGCCGGCACCGTCGGTATCGCCGGCCTCTCGCTCGGTGGCGGCATCGGCTACCTGGCGCGCAAGCACGGCCTCACCATCGACTCGCTGCTCGCGGTCGAGATCGTCACCGCCTCGGGCGATATCCTCATCGCCGACAACACAAACCATGCCGACCTGTTCTGGGCCGTGCGTGGCGGTGGCGGCAATTTCGGTGTCGTCACCCGCTTCAAATACCGGCTGCAGCCGCTGCCCGCCTTCACGGGCGGACCGCTGGTGTTCCCACCCGTCCCCGAGATCATCGCCGCCTTCGTCCGCCTTGCCGACCAGGCTCCCGATGAGCTCACGGCCATCGCCATGGTCATGCCCTTGCCGCCCGCTCCGTTCATCCCGGTCGAGGCAGAGGGCAAGCTCGCCTTCGTTGCCATGATGGCCTATGCCGGCGACGCCGAAGCTGCGCAGAAAGCGCTGGCGCCGTTCCGCGCCCTCGCCACGCCGCTCGCCGACCTCGTCGGCCCGGCGCCCTATTCGAGCCTCTACATGCTCGATCCGCCGCCCGAGATGCGCGGCATGGTCGCCGTCCGGTCGCGTTTCACGAAAGACTTCGGCCTCGACGACGCCCGCGCCCTGGTCAACGCCGCCAATGCCTGCACGGCGCCCATGAGCATGTCGCAGATCCGCGTGCTCGGCGGTGCCCATGCCCGTGTCGCCACCGACGCCACGGCCTTCGCCCATCGCGGCAGCCGCTTTATGGTCTCGTTCCTCGCCATGTATGGCGGCGGCCCCGACGAGGTTGCGGCGCAGGAGCGCTGGGCTGGCGATGCTGTGGCTGCGGTAGCGCCCGTCAGTGACGGCACGTATGTCAACTTCCTCGGCGACGCCGAAGCCCGCGGCCTCGCCAGCGCCTACCCCGCCGCGACGCTCGAGCGCCTGCGCCGGGTCAAGCGCCGCTACGACCCCGAGAACCTGTTCCGGCTCAACACCAACATCACCCCGGCCTGATCTCTCTCTGGCATCCTCTGCCGAGGTGTGCACAACTGCGGCGCGGACCTTCCCCGGTCCGCGCCGCCTTCACGAGTCCATGTCCGAACCAAGCCCCGCCAGCACCGGCGCCTTCAGCGCGCTGATGTCCCGCCCCTACATCCTGCTGATCCTGTGCAACCTGTTCTGGGGCGGCAATGTCGTCGCCGGCAAGGCCGCGGTCGGCAACATCGATCCCTATGCGCTGATGGTGCTGCGCTGGACCGGCGCCGCGCTCCTGGTGCTGCCCTTCGCCATCGAACCAGTCCGCCGCGACTGGCCGACGATCCGCGCCAAATGGTGGCTCTATCTGTTCTACGGCGCCGTCGGCTACGCCACCTTCAACGCGCTCTGCTACGTCGCCGCCTACTACACATCGGGCTTCAACATCGGCCTCGACCAGGTGACGATCAACATCTTCGTCATGCTGCTGAGCTTCATCCTGTTCCGCACCCGCGTGCGCCCCCTGCAGATCGTCGGCGTCGCCATCACCATCGTCGGCGTCGCGCTCACCGCCAGCCATGGCGACCTGAGCCGCATCCTCGCGCTCGACATCAATTTCGGCGACCTGCTGGTGCTCATCGCCTCGCTCGCCTACGCGGTCTATTCGATCACCCTGCGCTGGCGGCCGCAGACCGACTGGCGCAGTTTCCTGCTCGCAACCTTCATCGGCGCCGCCCTCGCCTCACTGGTCTTCGCCGCCACCACGGGCGGCGGCCTCGCCTATGTCGCCTCGACCGTGCCCTCCATCACACCGCTGGGCTGGATCATCGCCGCCTACACGATGGTCCTGCCCTCGATCATCAGCCAGATGTTCTATGTCCGCGGCGTCGAGCTGATCGGCGCCAACCGCGCCAGCCTCTTCATCAACCTGATCCCGCTGTTCGGCGCCGCCGGCTCGGTGCTCATCCTCGGCGAGCGGCTCGAGACCTTCCACTTCATCGCCGCAACGCTCGTCATGTCGGGCATCGTCCTCGCCGAATGGAGCGCCCGGCGGGCCTGACGTCCACACAATCTTAGCCAGATGCGTGTACGCCGAGGCGATCGGTCGCCACGGGTATCGCTGTGCTCCTGTTCTCGCGCCTCACCACATGGCTGCTCATCGCGGTCCTGGCCGGCCTTGCGGTGGCGCTGCTCTACTGGCCGCTCACCGCGCTCTTCGCGCACATTCCGCTCAGCTACAATGAAGGCTGGAACGGCTTTCATAGCCTGCGCCTCCGCACCGGCGGCTCACTCTATCCGCCCGTCGACGCCGCGACCTTCATCAACTATCCGCCGCTGTCGTTCTATCTCACCGCAGCTATCGCCGGCCTCACTGGCGACGACATCGTCGCCGGACGCATCCTCGCCCTCGCGGCCCTCGCCATCACCACGCTCAATGTCGGTCTCGCCGCGCGCCGTCTCGGCGCCGCGCGCGAGGTCGCCATCGCCACCGCGCTCGCCTTCTTCTGTTTCGTCGCGCTCTATTTCACCGACTATGTCGGCGTCGACGATCCGCAATGGCTCGCGCATGCCTTCCAGTCGACAGGTCTCGTCGTCCTCCTCGGCGGTCGCCGCGACTGGCGCACCCTGGTGATCGTCGCCGCGCTGATGGTTGCCGGCGGTCTCGTCAAGCACAACGTCCTCGCGCTGCCTCTCGCCGTCACCCTGTGGCTCGCTTTCGAAGATCGCCGCGCGCTGCTCCGCTGGCTGGTTGCGGCCGCCGCCATCGGCGCGACAGCACTCGCCATCTGCCTCGGCCTCTATGGCGGCAGCTTCGTCGATCAGGTGATCCGCTCGGGGCGCACCTACACCACCGATGTGCTCGTGCTGGTGCTGCGGATGCAGGCCCCTCACCTCGCTCCCTTCGTCATCGCCGCCGCAATCGGCGTGTGGCTGTCGCGCCGCCATGCCCTCGGCCGCTTCGTTGGTGTCTATCTCGCGACATCGACAATCGTCGGCATCCTGCTCATGACCGGCAGCGGCGTCATCTACAACACGCTGTTCGACCTTGTGCTGGCGATGATGCTGGGCTGCGCCCTGCTGCTCGCCCGCATCGTCGCCCACGCCACCACGGATCGCAGCCGGGCCGTCGCGACCGCTCTCGCGATCGCCCTCCTCGCGGCCCGCTTCGTGATGCTGAGCCCCAATGCCCTGACGGCCTATGCCTCTGTGTCCGCCGACCTCGCACGCCAGCCGGAATGGACCGCTGCCATCGCGCGCATCCGCACCGAACCCGGCCCCGTCGCCTGCGAAACGCTCGCTCTCTGCTATTGGGCCGGCCGCGACAGTGAAATCGAGTTCTTCAACTTCGGCCAGCGCGTCCTGCTCGATCCCGGCTACGGCGCCGCCTTTGCCCGCCAGGCTCAGGGCGGCGAAATCGCTCTTGTCCAGCGCGAGCTCACCGGCGGGGCCAAACGCCTGCCCCCCGAGCTCGAGACCCTGCTCGCCGACCGCTACCGGCTCGAAACGAACGTCCCGACCGCTCTCTACGTCCCGCGCTGACCGCTAGCGTCCGGTGAAGAACGGCACCAGCGCCGCGACCTCCTTGCGGTAGTGGGCGTATTCCGGTCCCAGCTCCTGCATCAGGAACCGCTCTTCGAGCCGATATTTGATGACGAAGGAGGCAATGATCAGTGCCGCCCCAACAAGCCCGGCCCAGCCTGGCCGCAGCAACGCCGTCGCGATCAGCGCGAGGCTGATCCCCGCATAGATCGGGTGCCGCACGATGGCATAGGGGCCGGTCTTGATGATCCGGTGGTGCTCTTTCCGCGTCACCCGGCCCGACCACAGCACGCCCAGGTGGAGGCGCGCCCACCAGGTCACCCCGAGGCCGGCCACCGCCAGCACGAACAGGATCTGCTCGGTGGTACCGAACGGCAGCCATTCCATCCGGCCCGTGCCGGTCCAGAAATTGGCCGCCATCAGCACGGCGCCGGCTGCCACCAGCGCCCAATAGCCCCATTCCTGTTGCGCCCGGGGCCGGGCCGCCACCGGGCTCGCCCATCGCGCCGCCACTACCCAGGACAGCGCCCAGGCGGGCCACAACACTCCGAACGGCAGGCTGTAGATCATTCCGCGCTCCCCCCGGTGCCCACCTTACACCGGGGCCCGAACGAAATCTCGCCTGGCGGCGGGCCGCCGCATCGACAGGCCGCCGGCGCTCGACTAAAGCCACGGCACTCTGGCTGGACCCTCCCAATGCCGATCGGCGTGCTCCTCGGACTGCTCTCCTTCTCGATTTATGCGGTGGGAGACGCCATTACCAAAGGTCTCGCCGGCCAGGTCGGCGTCTTCCAGATCCAGTTCTTCGTCAACCTGTTCGCCCTCCTGCCCATCGTCTTCGCCAAGGGCAGCTCCGAGCGCTGGCGCGACACCTTCCGGCTCGCCAACCCGCTGCTGATGCATGCCCGCGCCCTGCTCTACACCGTGGCGACGCTCTGCTTCACCTTCGCGGTCACCACCATCCCCTTCGCCGAGACCTACTCGCTCGCCTTCCTCGCGCCCCTGTTCCTCGCTCTCCTCGCTGTCATCGTGCTCCGCGAGCAGGTCGTCGCCGCACGGTGGATATTCATCGCGCTCAGCTTCGTGGGCGTGCTGATCGTCGTGCGGCCCGGCTTTCGCGAGCTCGGCGTCGGCCACCTCGCGGCGGTGATGTGCGCCCTCCTCGCCGCGGCCGCCAACACCATCCTGCGTATCGTCTCGACCAGCGAAAAGCAGATCAGCATCATCGCCATGAACGGCGCCTACCAGCTCGTCGTCTGCGGCGCGCTGATGCTCCCGGGCTTCACGGCGATGGATTGGTGGCAGCTCGGTCGCCTCGCCATCATCGGCATCATGGGCGGCTTCGCGCAGATTCTCATCATCCAGGCCGTGGCCCGCACCCCCGCCAGCCACATCGGTCCGACGCAATACGTCCAGATCCTGTGGGCCGTCGCCCTCGGTGCCGTCTTCTTCAGCGAGACGCTCGACCTGGTCGGCTATCTGGGCCTCGCCCTGCTCGTTGCCGCCGGCATCTCCACCGTCTTCTCCGACGGTGCGCAGGCCCGCATCCTCGGCCGCTGGAGCGAGTTCCGCGCCCGCCGCGGCGAGCCGCAGCCGACCATCGAAGGCTCCGACCTCTAGCGCAAATGAAAATCCCCGCTGCCGCGGGGATTTTCCTTCTCCTGCTCTGCGCCAGCGCCTAGAACTTCAGCGCCTTCGCCTGCTTCACGCCGGGCAGCGTGGCGATTTCCTTGAGCTGCGCCTCGGTCACTGAGCCGTCGATCGACAGCAGCGCGATCGCATCGCCGCCCACATCGGCGCGGCCGAGGTTGAAGTTGGCGATGTTGATACCAAGGTTGCCCAGCAGCGTGCCCAGCCGACCGATATGGCCCGGCTTGTCCTCGTTGGTCACATACAGCATCGACGGCGTCAGCTCCGCCTCCATGCTGATGCCCTTGACCTGGATGATCCGCGGCTTGCCCGAGCCGAACACCGTTCCAGCTACGCCACGTTCCTGCTTCTCGGTCGTCAGGGTCAGCCGGATGTAGCCTTCATAGGCGCCCTGCTGGTCGCGCGTCGCCACCTCGACATTGATGCCGCGGTCCTTGGCGATCTGCGGCGCCGACACCATGTTGATGTCGCCCATCTGCGGCTTCAGCACGCCATTGAGCGCCGCCGCCGTCATCGGCTTGGTGTTGAGCTGGGCGACATTGCCCTCATACTCGATCTTGATCCCCGTGATCGGGTTCTCGGTGAGCTGCCCGGCAAACGAGCCCAGCGCCTCGGCCAGCTTCACCCACGGCGTCAGCCGCGGCGCTTCTTCGGCCGTGATCGAGGGGAAGTTGAGCGCATTGGTGATCTCGCCCGTCATCAGGTAGGCCGAAATCTGCTCGGCGACCTGCAGCGCCACGTTCTCCTGCGCCTCGGTGGTCGATGCGCCAAGATGCGGCGTGCAGATCACATTGGCGAGCTCGAACAGCGGGTTCTGCTCGGCCGGTTCGGTCTCGAACACGTCGAGCGCCGCGCCCGCCACCTTGCCCGATTTCAGCGCCTCGTACAGCGCCTTCTCGTCGATCAGCCCGCCCCGCGCGCAGTTGATGATGCGCACGCCGTCCTTCATCTTGCCGATCGCTTCGGCATTGATGATGTTGCGCGTCGCGTCGATCAGCGGCGTATGCAGCGTGATGAAGTCGGCGCGCTTGAACAGGTCGTCGAGGTCCGCCTTCTCGACCCCGATCGCCTGCGCCCGCTCCGCTGTCAGGAACGGATCGAACGCCACGACCTTCATCTTGAGACCCTGCGCCCGGTCGGCGACGATCGAGCCGATATTGCCCGCGCCGATCAGGCCGAGCACCTTGTTGGTCACCTCGACGCCCATGAAGCGGTTCTTCTCCCACTTCGACGCCTTGGTCGACTGGTCCGCTTCCGGCAACTGGCGCGCCAGTGCCATCATCATGGCGATGGCGTGCTCGGCCGTGGTGATCGAATTGCCGAAGGGCGTGTTCATCACAATGATGCCCTTCTTGGTCGCGGCCGGAATGTCGACATTGTCGACGCCGATGCCGGCGCGGCCGATCACCTTCAGATTCTTGGCCGCCGAGATGATCTTCTCGGTCACCTTGCTGGCCGAGCGGATCGCCAGCCCGTCATACTGGCCGATGGCCTCGAAGAACTTGTCCTTGTCCTTGCCGAGGTCCGGCAAATAGTCGACCTCGACGCCATTGTCCTTGAAGATCTGCACAGCCGTCTTGCTGAGCTTGTCCGAAACGAGAACCTTGGGCATGTCGCCCTCCTTGTTCCACCGGCTGTCGTCCCCCGCGAAAGCGGGGAACCAACTCGCCGGCACACGATGGGTGGGAAGGGCCGGCAGAGCCGGCCCAGCTGAAATCAGGCAGCCTTGGCCAGCGCGGCCTTCTCGGCCTCGAACGCGAACTCCAGCCATGGCAGCAATGCCCGCAGCGAGTCCGCCTCGACCGTGGACCCGGCCCAGATGCGCAGGCCCGGAGGGGCATCCTTGTAGGCGCCGATGTCGTAGGCGGCGCTGGCCTTGTCGAGCCGCGCCACCATCGCCTTGGTGAAGGCCGCCTGCGCCTCGGCGTCGAGCGCCGTGAAGGCCGGGTCGACCACCGACAGGCACACCGACGTGTTGGAACGCTGTTCCTGCACCTTGGCGAGGAAATCGATCCACGGGGTCTTCTCGACCCAGTCGGCAATCACCTTGTAGTTCGCATCGGCCCGCGCCTGCAGCGCCTTGAGCCCGCCCTCGGCAAGACCCCACTGCATCGCGTCGATCGCGTCCTCGATCACCAGCATCGAGGGCGTGTTGATCGTTGCCGCCTCGAACACCTCCATCAGGAGCTTGCCGCCCTTGGTCAGGCGGAAGATCTTGGGCAGCGGCCAGCTCGGCTTGTAGCTCTCGAGCCGCGCCACGGCGCGCGGGCTGAGGATCAGCACGCCGTGCGCCGCCTCGCCGCCCAGCGCCTTCTGCCACGAGAAGGTCACCACATCGAGCTTGGAGAAATCGAGGTTCTGCGCATAGGCCGCCGAGGTCGCGTCGCAGATCGTCAGCCCCTTGCGGTCGGCCGCGATCCAGTCCCCGTTGGGCACGCGCACGCCCGATGTCGTGCCGTTCCAGGTGAACACCACATCATGGTCGAAATTCACCTGGCCGAGATCCGGCAGCTCGCCATAGCCGGCCTTGATCACGCGCGCGTCGGCGAGCTTCAGCTGCTTGGCGACGTCGGTCACCCAGCCCTCGCCAAAGCTCTCCCAGGCCAGCATGTCCACCGGGCGCTCGCCCAAGAGCGACCACAGCGCCATCTCCACCGCGCCCGTATCGGACGCCGGCACGATGCCGATCAGATAGTCCGCCGGCACCTCGAGCAGCTGCCGCGTCAGGTCGATCGCCTTCTGGATGCGCGCCTTGCCCGGCTTGCTGCGGTGCGAGCGGCCGACAAGGGCATCCTTGAGCACCTCAACCGTCCATCCAGGACGCTTGGCACACGGGCCCGACGAAAAATTCGGATTGGCCGGTTTCACCGCCGGCGCGGTCAGGGGCATATCAGCCATGGCGACCCTCCCAGGTCGAAAGCTCCACGTTAGGGCGGAGTGTCCTGAGGCGGGCTGATACGCCCGTTGCCCTGGCCCGTCAATCGCCGCCCGGCCAGATTCTGCCCCTCCGGGTTCCGCCACCCCTTCCGCACAGTCTTCCGCGCTATTATCTGTGACCCGGGACGACCCCTTATTGCGTCGCAACTTGGTTGTGGCGTAGTACTGGCCAATATTCGCCACTATCCTGTTGGATAAAATTGCATGCTAGAACTCGCCTCGCCAATAGTTCGGGTCGGTCGGGTGGTGTCCTTCCGGGACGCTGCCGGCAATCCGCAGGACGCGTTCGTCCATGACGACGCGGTGTCGTTTGCTGCGCAGCTTTACGAACACTCGCACCGGCTCGGCGACTACCTGAAGAAGGTTCTGCCGAAGGCTGCGATCACGGCGTCCAACGATGCCGTCCCGCGGCAGTTCCTTGGCCGCCAGGTCGTCGTGCGCATGCCCGACGTCAGGGTCGTCAAGGACGGCCAGGAGTTCCGGCTCGGCATGTCGACAACTGTCTGCGAGGACGAGCGCAGTTCAAAAATCTGGTGCCGGGTCTCTTCCGACGAGGAAGTCGCCTTGGAGCCGGCGGACATCAAGCGCCGCTACGACGCCATGACGGCGCTCGCCAAGCTGGGCACCGACGCGCTCGGGCGCTATTACGAGGATGAGTACAATCTGTTTGTCGGGAACGGCAAAGGCCGTCTCCTCCTCACGGTGGAACACAATTATATCATCGAGGCCGGCGACTACTCGTCCAATCGCCTGTTCGACGTCGTCAGCACCCTGCGGGAAACGTCCAATCTGCACGACGTCGTCGAAACCGACGCGTGGCACCCGATGTACCAGGTGCTCCGCTTCGCCGACATGCGTCTCGGGCCGAAGATGGGTATCTCGCCGGTCACGGCCTATGAGAGACCCACCGAGTCCAAGCTCATCGCCCTGTCGGACATCCTCAACGAGGATGGCCGCGGCATGTCGTGGGAGGTGGCTCAGGGGCGCCATGGCGTCTTTGCCCAGACCGAGGAAGCCGAGGATACGACGCACCTGGCTGGTCTGTGCGCGCGCCACTCGCGGTTTCCCAACGAGAACGACCGGCCCGACGCCTGGATCGTCTCCGGGCAGATCGCCGACCAGCTGGGCAGCATTTCAGATTGAGTTCATTGGCACGCCGGCACCCGTTCCGACTCACGCCCGGCGATGATTCTGCGTTTGCTTGGGGGAGCAATGACAAAGATCGATTTCAATCGGGACAAGGATGACCCTGCCGAGGACTTCTCTCAGCAACCCATCCTCTCGGAACTGCTGAAGAAGCGCGACACGGAGACGGCCGAGGAATCGCTGCGGACCGCAATGATCCTCGAGCGGCGCTTCCTCAGCTCACTGTTTGGCAACACCCACGCCTGCATGCGGCCGCGGGGAGACAAGATGCCCGGCTACAACCGGGAGGGCCGGCCCGAGCGCGTTCACTTTGCCTCCGTTTCGCTGAGCCTCGACTATCTGAGTGATCGTCCGGACAGATCGCATTACGAACTGGTCGACAACGAACCCTATCGGCACCTGACCTACTCGGATCGAATCTCGATCAGCCAGTTCCGGGAGCTGGTCCTCGGCGCCGTGACGCGGACGATCACCATCGCAAAGGCGGCGGGCCATCCCAACGACCCCATCGTCGTCGTGGTCAATGAGTTTGGCTTCCCCTTCTTCCGCCGCTCGGATCGACGCAAGGCATTCTACGACGAGCTCAACGACCTGGCGGAAACCAAGGGCGCCTATATTGTCTGCGGTAGTTCGCACAAGGTCGAGAACAAGCGCAACGTCGCCGTACTCGCTCATCCGGCGCATGGCGGAGTCATCGAGCACGCCAAGTATTCGCCGGCCGTCGGGCTCGAGGAATTGCTGGGACCGCGGCACGACCTCGACTGGCGGTACTACTCCTTCGAGATCGGAAAGCTCGGTATTCTGATCTGCTTCGACGCCATCGACCCCACCGTCCTGCAGCGCCAGATTTACTATTCGCGCGACATGCCCGTGAACGAGAAGATCGACATCTTTGTCATCCCATCCTTCTCGCACAACGAGGAGGTCCGCAAGCAGGCCGAGATGCTCAGCTATTTCACCAAGAGCATCGTTCTATATAGCAATCATCAGTATGGCAGCACCAAGGAGGGCGAACCGCAGCCCACCAAGCGGAAACCCCTGCCACGAAGCCATGGCTTGTTCATCGGCGGCGAGGACGTCCTCCTCGGCAAGGCCGTGAATTTCAAGCAGCAGGCAAGGCCGCTTAAACCCCAGACTTTCGCCCTCCCGGGAACACGCCACTGGGCCTCGATCCAGGTGACGACCGTCGACTACGCCAAGACCATCCTCGACCTCGATAAGCTGCAGGACGATTTCAGCCCGCTGATGCGCGAGATCGTCGAGATGGCGCGGTTCGACTGGGAAGCCAAGAAGAAGCAGCAGGCCCGGCAGTCTGGCGAGACCCCTCCCTGACCATCGGATCTGGTCCGGCGAGAACGGTCAGCCCGCCGCCAGCTTCTCCAGCCGGTCGGCGAGCCCGTTGAGCTCCCATTTTCGCGCCAGCGCCGCGCCGCTCGCCCAGTCGGGCGCGGTCGATTTGATCGCCGGCAGCTTCAGGTCGCGCACCATCGTGGCGATCCGCTTGTAGAGCCGCAAATCGTCTGCCTGCGACTCGAATTTGCCGTCCGCCAGCATCTCCTCGAGCGTCGCGTATCTCTTGAGCAGGCTCGCCGCCGTCACCGCGCCAATCCCCTTGGCGCCGGGGATCTTGTCCGAGGGATCGCCGCGCAGCGCGATGAAGTCAGGCACCTGCTCCGGCCGCACGCCATAGCGCTCCATCACCTCGGCCGGCCCGATCCGCGCCATCTCCCCGCCCTTGATCGGATGCAGGATCGTCACGCTGGCGGACGCAAGCTGGAACGAGTCCCGGTCCCCGCTCGCCACGAGCGCTGTGCCGCCGCGTTTCTCCTCTGCACTCGCCGCCGAGGCGATCCAGTCGTCCGCTTCCATCGCCTCGCCCTTGCCGTAGCCGAAGCCGAACGAGGCGATGAACTCGGGCAGCACGTCGAGCTGCTCGACGATCGCGTCGTCCATCTCGCGCCCGCCCTGGTAGCCGTCGAGTTCCCTGGCCCGCCAATTCGGCTCGCTCAGCTTGTCCCAGCCCACGAACACGGCGCGCGGCTTCTCGGCTTCGTGGAGCCGCAGCACATAGTTGGAGAACCCAAGGATGGCGTTCCCCGCCTTGCCGCCGGCCCGCTGGATGCTCTTGGGCACCGCGTGATACGCCCGGTGAGCGAACGAATCTCCGTCGATGACCAGCAGCGGCCCCTCCTCCGCCTGCCCCGCCATCAGTCGAACACCACGAAATTGAGTGCCGGCAGCGGTCCGCCTGGAAACTCGATCATCCTGCCACCCTCCCTCAGCCCGCCCAGGTCGACACGGTAGAACCCGATTTTATCGATGATGGCGCCGATTTCCGCCTTGGCGTTGGCGTCGTCGCCCGCCAGGAACAGCACGCGCCGCCCGCCCTCGGCGCGCGGATCGCCCGCCAGCAGATGCGGCAGGATGTGATTGATTGTCTTCACCACCCGCGCCCCCGGCACATAGGTTGCGAACGCCTCGCTCGATGTTCGACCGTGCAGGTTCACCGGCTTGAAGCTCGGCCCTTCGAGCGCGTTGGTGCAATCGACAACGATCCGGCCGGTCCAGTCGACGCCGCCCAGCGCTTCCCCCAGCCGCGTCCACGGCACCGCGACGAACACGATATCGGCGCCCAGCACCTCCTCGCGCGTCCCCGCCGTCACATGCGGCGCCAGCAGTGCCGCCAGCGGCCCCATCGCCGCGGCCCCGCGCCGGTTGAGGATCTTCGCTTCGATGCCGGCCCGCGCCAGCACGGTACCGATCGCCGAGCCCACCGAGCCGGCACCCACGATTCCAATCGTCAAACTTTCGTCCCCGTCATTTCAGTCGTCCCTGTGCATTGCTGCGGATTTGCCGCAGCGCTTCGAGCAGCTTGAGCTCGTTCTCCGGCCCTAGGGTGCCCAGCATGTTCTCGAACAGCGTCACGCCCTCGCTGCCCATCAGCTTGAACACCGGCACCACGCCGTCGGCGAGATAGATTCGCCGGATGCGGTTGTCGTGTGGATCGGGGCGCCGCTCGATCCAGCCTTTGGCCTCCATCCGCTCGAGCAGCTTGCCCGCCGAGGCCCGTGTCATTTGCATGATGTGCGCAAGGTCGCTCTGCGACGCGCCCGGATTCTCGAAGATGTGCATGATCGCCCACCATTGCCCATGCGTCAGCTTATGACGCGCCATGGCCTGGTCGAAATTGGTGGCGATCAGCCGGCTGAGCTCGTGGATGATGTAGAGGATGCGGCCGTGCGCATAGGTGAGGTCCGCCGGCGCGTTCTCGACCTCGGCCAGATACTCCTTGATCGTCTGCTCTCTGGGCAAGGTCAGTCTCCGTCCGCTGTGGCAATAGCATGAATGAACCCACGCCGCGCAAATCCCGGCACCGGATCGGCGGCGCCGGACGATTGTATGCCAGCTAACAGTATGCTAGGAAACAATCGCTCGAGAGGCCTGCCCTACAGGCCCCGATGGGAGACAATCAATGGACAATCAGGACAACCGCGCCCCCGGCGCGGGCCTTGCCGCGACTGAGCGGCCTTCGCGCGTGTCGCGCCGCGACTTCTTCCGCAAAGCTAGCGCCGGCGCTGCCGCCGCCACGCTCGGCGTCACCTATGTGAGCAGCGTCGAAGCGCAGGAATGGGCCGAAACCACCGACGTCGTGGTCGTCGGCTCGGGCGGCGCGGCGCTTGCCGGTGCGGCCGGCGCGCTCGATGGCGGCGCCAAGGTCAATATCTACGAGAAGGGCCCGGTCGCGGGCGGCACCACCGCCAAGTCGGGTGGCCAGTACTGGATTCCCAACAGCCCGTTCATGGCCGAAGCCGGCATCGTCGACCCCAAGGACGACGCGCTCAAATACATGGCGCGCCTCGGCTTCCCCACGCTCTATCGCGCCGGCGACGCGAAGCTCGGCCTCTCCGACCATCAGTACGAGATGCTGTCGGCCTTCTACGACAATGCCGGCCCGGTCATCAAAACCCTGCACGACGAGAAGGCCCTGCCCTCTGCCATGGCGCATACCCATGGCGGCGAGGCGACGCCCGACTGTTTCGCTCATCTCGACGAGGACGTTCCCAAGCGCGGCCGCACCACCGACCCGCTGAACTCCGAAGGCAAGCCCGGCTATGGCGGCGACATCATCGTCAGCCTCGCCGGCTATTGCGAAGCCAAGGGCTCGCCGGTCATCACCGACACCCAGGTGAGCAGGATCGTCCTCGACGAGAACCGCAACGTTGTCGGCGTCGAGATCACCGACGCGGCTGGCGCGCGCCTCATCCGCGCCACCAGGGGCGTGATCTTCGGCTCGGGCGGCTTCACGCAGAACCCCGAGATGCGCCAGAACTATCTGCGCATGCCGGTGCTGGGCGGCTGCGCCGTTCCCACCAATCAGGGCGACCTGGTCAATCTCGCCATCGAGATCGGCGCCAAGCTGGGCAATATGAACGAAGCCTGGCTGCAGCAGGAGATTCTCGAGGAAGTCCTCGAATTCTCCTCCGTCCCCTCGGGCGTGTGGTTCCTGGGCGGCGACTCGATGATCGCCGTCAACAAATACGGCCACCGCCTCTACGACGAGAAGTTCGTCTACAACGAGCGCACCCGCACCCCACCTCACCTGGAACGCAGTGAAGTCCGAATACTCGAACTATTACCAGTTCATGGTGTTCGACGACGCCGCCATCGCCAAGGGCGGCATGATGATGCCCCCTGCCGGCGCCGACATGCCGGCCTACATCATCAAGGGCGATACGCTCGAAGCGCTCGCCACCGCCATCGACGAGCGCCTCGCCTCGCTCGAAGACCGCATCAGCCACTTCCGCCTCGACAGCACCTGGGTCGACCAGACCAGGGCGACCATCGAGCGCTTCAACGGCTTTGCGGCATCGGGCATCGACCTCGACTTCCACCGCGGCGAGCAGCCCATCGACAACCACTTCCACGGTCCGTCCGACAACAACCACATGGCGCCGCTCACCACCTCTGGCCCCTACTACGCGATCATCCTCGCGCCGGGCACTCTCGACACCAAGGGTGGCCCCGTCACCGATGCGCTCGGCCGCGTCGTCGACGTCAAGGACCAGTTGATCCCCGGCCTCTATGCGGCGGGCAATTGCTCGGCCTCGATCTCCGGCCAGGCTTATTGGGGGGCCGGCGGCACGCTCGGTCCGGCCATCACCTTCGGCTATCTCGCCGGCAAGGACGCCGCGGCGCGCGCCTGACGGCAACGCCCCAGCTTCGCGGACGACCTCTGGGCCGTCCGCGCCATCCCCCTTACGGAACCTTCCATGCGCACCTCTGTGTTCACCGGCCTCGCGGGCGCCGCTCTCGCGCTGCTCGCCTCCCCCGCCCTCGCCGACCAGGCCTGCCTCGACGCCTGGACCAGGGACATCCAGCCCATCGTCAATCGTTGCGTCGGCTGCCACCAGAACGCCGCTCCAGCCGGCAAGCTGAGCCTGCAGAAGGGCGCCGCTCCCGCCAACCTCATCTGGGTCAAGGCCGACGAGGCCGATATGCCCTATGTCACCCCCGGCGACCCCACAAGGAGCTACCTCTGGCACAAGCTCAACGGCACGCAGGCCGAAGTCGGCGGCTCCGGCGCGCAGATGCCGCTCGGCGGCAAGCTCGATGCCAAGGCGCTCGGCGCCATCGAAGCGTGGATCACCGGCTGCACCGAGCCCGCGCCCGCCTCATGAGCGTCCGCACCAAAGGTGCGCTGATCACCTGGACCACGGGCGACCGCGCGGCCGCCCCCGTCGTCCTGCTGCATGATCGCTACCGCGACCACGACGCCAACGACGCTCTCGGCGCCCGCCTCGCCCCCACCCATCGCGTCGTCTCCGTCCGCGGCGCCCGGACGCAGATGGAGATGGGCCTCATCAAGGGCTATTACTGGCACCTTGGTCCGCTCGCCGAACCCGAGCTCTCCACCCTGGGCGACGCCCTCTCCCATCTCGAGCTGCTGCTCATCGAGCTCAACCGCGAGACCGGCCGGCGCATCGCCATCGCAGGCACCGGCGAAGGCGGCAGCGTCGCGCTGCTGATCGGCCTCCTCTGGCGCGAGCTCGTCGTCGGCGTCGCCTCGATCGACGGACCGCTCGCCGGCAATATCGGCGATATGCCCATCACCCTTCCGCCCGCCGACGGACTGCCCGTGCTGCTCGCCACGCGCGACGCCGATCTGGCGCCCAGCGCCGCGGCTCTCGCCGCCCGTGGCGCATCGGTGACGACACGCCCCGCCGGCGACGACGCCGTCGCCGACTGGATCCGCGGCCTGCCGGTCTAGCGCGCCGGCACCATCCGGAACACCAGGCCGTCGTCCGTCACCACGAGCATCTCGCCCGCGGCGTCAGTGCCGAACGCTGTCACGGTGCCAAGGCTCTCGCCGGTGTTCACCAGCGCCGTCGCCTCGCCATTGTCGTAGCGCAGACCCTCGATCACCCCGGTGCAATAGTCCGCGAAGAAATAGCGTCCATCGAGATCGGGCAGCGCCTGCCCGCGATAGACGATGCCGCCGGTGATCGAGCAGCCCGCGTCGTGGCCGTAGACATGGTTCGGCATCACCATGCCGCCCTGCACACACATCGTGCCCTCGGGGTAGCAGTCGCGCCCTTCCATCGTGCGCCAGCCCAGATTGGCGCCCGTGTCCCTCGTCACATCCACGACGTCGATTTCTTCCCAGGCGTTCTGTCCGACATCGGCGATGTAGAGCAGATTGCCGTCGAACGTGTTGCGCCAGGGATTGCGCAGGCCATAGAGGAACACCTCCGGCGCGCCGCCGCCATTGGCGAACGGATTGCCCGCGGGGATGGCATAGGGCGACCCCTTGGGGTCGATCCGCAGGATTTTGCCCAGCAGCGCATTCCTGTCCTGCCCATTGCCGATCTCGCCGTGCTGGTCGCCACCGCCGCCGCCGTCGCCCGTGCCGACATAGAGCATGCCGTCGGGCCCGAAGCCGATCCAGCCGCCATTGTGGTTGCCCTCGGGCTGGTCGATCGACAGCAGCACCTCGCCCGACGCCGGATCTGCCGCGCCGTCGCCAGCCGCAAAGCGCACGATCTGCGTGTCGCCGTCCGCATCGGTGTAGTTCACGTAGAACAGCCCGCTCGTCGCAAATTGCGGATCGAATGCCAGCCCCAGCAGCCCCTGCTCGTTGCCGTCGCTCACCTTGTCGCTGAGATCGAGGAACACCCCGCCGGGCCTGCCGTTCTCGAGGAACCGCACGGTGCCCGTCTTCTCCACCACCAGCAGCCGTCCGTCGCCGGGGAGTGCCAACGCCTCCACGGGCCGGACGAAGCCCTCGCCGATTCTATCGAAGGCGACATTCGTTCCGTCGATCGTCGCCGCCATCGCCGGTGCGGCCAGCAGGCCTCCAAGCAGCACTGCATATCTGAACATGAAATCACTCCGTGTGGTCCATCGGGCACAATGCGTGAGTCCCGCGCGCGCTCGATTGCTTCACCAATTTATGATCGTATGGTGACAATCGCTCGCCTGGGGGAAGCCTTGCCCGTTCTGCTCCGTCTCGCCGTCGTCCTGCTCGGCGTGCTGGCTTCGCCCGTCGTCGCCCGCGAGCTCACCGACGAAGAACGCGCCATTGCCATGGAATTTGCCATGCATGACGCAATCTTCACGCTCTACCACGAGACCGGCCACCTGCTCGTCGGCGAGCTCGGCATTCCGGTGCTCGGCAAGGAAGAGGACGCGGCCGACTCCCTCGCCGTCATCCTCATCCTCAACTACACCGCCGATCTCGATGAGCGCTACAACACCCTCATCGACGTCGCCGACGGCTGGTACATCAATGCCGGCGAGTCGACCGGCGACGGCATCGACGATCTGAGCTTTTACGACGAGCACAGCCTCGATATTCAGCGCGCCTATGCCACCGTCTGCATGATGGTGGGCGCCGATCCCGACGAATTTGCCGATGTCGCCGAGGTCTACGAGATGGACGTCGAGCGCCAGGACGCCTGCGGTCCGGTCTACGCCCAGGCCGAGGCGGCATGGATGACCCTGCTCGACCCCCATTTCGGCGAAACGCCGGCCGACCGCATCGCGATCGTCTACGACGATGCCGGCGACTATGCCGACATCGAGGCTAGCCTCAAGGAGTGGCAGGTCATGGAGTCGCTCGCCGGTCTCCTCGCCTCCACTTTCGCCCTTCCCGGCCCCGTCACCTTGCGCGCTGCCCAGTGCGGCGAGGCCAACGCCTTCTACGACCCCGACGCGCACGAGATCACCTATTGCTACGAGATGGGCGCGCAGATGTACGATCTCTACCGTGCCACCTATGCGGAGGATCAGTGATGGCCGGCAGGCCCGCTACGCACGACGAGTTCCTCGCCGGCATCGACGAGCCGGCCCGCTCGGCCCTGCAGAAGTTGCGTGAGCAGATCCGCGCCGCCGCGCCCGATGCCGAGGAATATATTGGCTATGGCGTCCCCGCCTTCCGCCAGAACGGTGCTCTTGTCTCCTACGCCGCCGCCAAATCCCACCTCAGCTTCTATATCCAGTCGCCCCAGACCCTCGAAGCCTTCGCCGACAGGCTGACGGGCTTCAAGACCAGCAAAGGCTCGATCTCCTTCCAGCCCGACAAGCCGATCCCGGCGGCGCTGGTCAGGCAACTCGTCAAAGCCCGCCTCGCCGAAAACGCCGCCCTGCGCGGTAAGGAGAAGTAGCCGCCGGCCACCCTCCTCGCCGCGGAGCCGGTGGGACGCAGGCGTGCAGTTGACACAACCTCAATCCGGGCCGTGCCCTCCGGCAGTCGGCACCATCGCGCCCCACCCACCGGCTGCCCTCCCCGCGAAGGCGGGGACCCATCTCTCACCGCCCGCCACCCCTCTCGGCCGTCATGGCCGGGCGAAGACCCCGGGATGACGATTGATGGGCCGAACGCAAGCGCGCACCGTCGCGCCCCACCCACCGGCCGTCATCCCAGCGAAAGCTGGGACCCAGCTCTCACCTCGCGCCAGCGGATGAATGGGTCCCAACCTTGCGCTCGGATGACACCTGCGGATGCGTCGCACCCTGTGCAAAACCGCATCAGTTTGACTCGCGGAGTCACCAGCAATCTCAGGCCTCACACCCCGATTTCGGCCCAACTTACGCACGGTCCCTGGCACCGGGCGTATACTCCTCCTCACTGCACCCTCATCGAGCGACTCGAGACGAACGGGCGGGGATGCAGGGCCGGGTGGTGCGAGGGTCGCCTCGCACCCGGCGGGACAGAGCGGATCGTGCGGGCAGCTTCCTGCGCCCGGGGTCCGGCGCAGATGATGGTCATGATCGACCATCATCGCGGAGCGGATGGGCGGATCGTCGCCCCATCCCCTCCAGAGCGGCGCCGCGCCAGCCCTCAAGGGCAGCCACCTCTCCCCTCTGACCGTCCGAGCTCCCGGATCGCGAGGCGGGACCAATGGTCCCTTACTTCGCCGGACTAACCGGCTGGACCAATGGTCCCGCCTCGCCGCTCCCTTGCCCACAGGGCGAAGGAGCATCCCAGAACCGGAGGCCTCACCGCCGATGGGCGACCATTCACGCCTTGTGAACAAAACGAGAATAAGGCTCACTGTGCGCCACGCCAACCCTGCCCGATTCGCCGTGCTCGCCGAGATCGATTACCTCCAGCGTCTGAACCCCGAGCAGCGCCGTGCCGTTGAGCACGGCGTCGGCGACGGCGCCATCGGCGGTCCGCTGCTGGTCATCGCCGGCGCGGGCTCGGGCAAGACCAACACCCTCGCCCATCGCGTCGCCCACCTCATCGTCAACGGCGCCGATCCGCGCCGCATCCTGCTGATGACCTTCTCGCGCCGCGCCGCCGGCGAGATGACCCGGCGCGTCGAGCGCATCGCGGCGCAGGTCATGGGCACCTCGGGCGGCGCCATCACGGAGGCCCTCCACTGGGCCGGTACGTTCCACGGCATCGGCGCGCGCCTGTTGCGCGAATATGCGCCGGCTCTTGGGCTCGACCAGCAGTTCACCATTCACGACCGCGAGGACTCGGCCGATCTCCTCAACATCGTCCGCCACGACCTCGGCTTCCACGACGCCAGGGCCCGCTTCCCCGCCAAGGGGACCTGCCTCGCCATCTATTCGCGCGCCGTCAACGCGCAGGCCGAGCTTGCCGAAACCCTCAAGGACCATTTTCCCTGGGCCGCGATGTGGGAGGCCGAGCTCCGCCAGCTGTTTGCCGCCTACGTCGAAACCAAGCAGGCCCAGAACGTCCTCGACTACGACGACCTGCTGCTCTACTGGGCCATGATGATGCGCGAGCCCGCCGTCGCCGCCGATGTCGGCGCGCGCTTCGACCACATCCTCGTCGACGAATACCAGGACACCAACCGCCTCCAGTCGGCAATCCTGCTGGCGATCAAGCCCCATGGCCGCGGCCTCACTGTCGTCGGCGACGATGCGCAGTCGATCTACTCTTTCCGCGCGGCGACCGTCCGCAACATCCTCGACTACCCCGCGAGCTTCTCACCGGCCGCCGACATCATTACGCTCGACCGCAACTACCGCTCGACGGCGCCCATACTCGACGCCGCCAATGCGGTGATCGCCGAAGCCGCCGAGCGCTTCACCAAGAATCTGTGGACCTCGCGCGAGTCGACTCTCAAGCCGCAGCTCGTCACCGTGCGCGACGAGCCCACACAGGCCAGCTACATCGTCGAGCGCATCCTCGAAAAGCGCGAAGGCGGCACTGCCCTCAAGGACCAGGCCGTCCTCTTTCGCACCTCGCATCACTCGGGTCCGCTCGAGATCGAACTCACCCGCCGCAATATTCCGTTCGTGAAATATGGCGGGCTCAAATTCCTCGACGCCGCGCATATCAAGGACCTGCTTGCCTTGCTGCGCTGGGCCGAGAACCCGCGCGACCGGGTCGCCGGCTTCCGCGTTCTGCAATTGCTGCCCGGTATCGGGCCGGGTACCGCCGGCCGCGTGCTTGATGGGCTCGATGCGGCGCCCCGCCCCCTCGACGCCCTCGCGGCCCTGGCGCCCCCGGCACGTTCCGAGGGCTGGGAGGGTCTGGTCGAGGCCGCATGCGATCTCGCCAATGCCCGCGACTGGCCCGGCGCTTTCACCCGGGCGCGTGCCTGGTACGAACCGCTGCTCGAAGATGCGCACGAGGATGCGGCGGTCCGGCTGCTCGACATCCTGCAACTCGAGCAGATCGCTTCGGGCTTTCCCAGCCGCGAGCGCTTCCTCACCGAGCTTACGCTCGATCCACCCGACGCGACGTCGGATCTGTCGGGCACCGGCCCCAAGGATGAGGACTACCTCATCCTCTCGACCATCCACTCGGCCAAGGGCCAGGAGTGGCGGTCGGTGCATGTCCTCAACGTCGTCGACGGCTGCATTCCGTCCGACCTCGGCACCGGCTCGACGCACGAGCTCGAAGAAGAGCGGCGCCTGCTCTATGTCGCCATGACCCGCGCGCGCGACGAGCTCCACCTTGTCATGCCGCAGCGCTTCTACGTCACGCAGCAGAGCAGGCATGGCGATCGGCACATGTATGCCCAGCGCACGCGTTTCATCACCCGCGCCATGCTGCCGCTCTATGACGATATCCTGTGGCCGGCGCTGAAGCCGCTCTCGCCCGACCTGCTGGCGCTCAAGACCAATGTCGATCTGCGCGCGCAGATGCGCACCATGTGGGCGAAATGAGCGGCGGGGCGCGGCTAGTGGTTGGTCAGCGCCGCGGCCCGACCCAGCATGCCGATGTCGCTGCTCTGATAGACGATCCGGCGTTTCTCACCCGGCTCGGCCACCTGTACTTCGGCGCGACGCCCGTCCTTGGCAAAGCCGCTGGCCAGCGCGACCGCCTCCTGCTGCGCTCCATCCATGGTGACGAACGGCCCCTTGGTCTTGCCGTTGAGGTCGATCCACCACTTCTTGCGGGCGAAAATGACGATGAAGATGGCCGTGGTCATGTCTGCGCGTTCCCTGAAGCGCCGCTCTATACCACTACTCCACTCGCCGCCTCGGCAGGTGTCCGTTCCGCAAACATGCTTAAAACTCGTCAAGCATTGATCGCATCATGCCCGTGAAACCCGTCGAACTCCCCCTCCCCGCCGCCCGCCTCATCTGGCTGCGCGCCCAACGCCTCGACACGCGCCAGCCCTTCGGCGATGGCCCCGAGGCGACGAAGCGGGCCGTCGAGCATCTCGGCTATGTGCAGATCGACACCATCAATGTCATCGAGCGCTCGCACCACCATATCCTGTTCACCCGCATTCCCGCCTACCGCCGCGGCGACCTCCGTCACGCTCAGTCGGCCGACAGGTCCGTGTTCGAGTACTGGACGCACGCCCTCGCTTACGTGCCCGTCCGCGATCTGCGCTTCTTCGTGCCGGCCATGAAGGCACACCGCAACGACCCGACCCGCTGGTCGGCAGCGCAATCCGAGGAGGGCGCCCGCCTCATCCGGCGCATCCGCAGCGAGGGAGCTCTGTCGATCCGCGACGTCGATGACGATGTCCTCGTCGAAAAGACTCACCTGTGGGCCAGCAAGAAGCCCTCCAAGGGTGCCCTCGAGCGCGCCTTCTACGACGGTCGCCTCGTCATCAGCGAGCGCCAGGGCATGCTGAAGACCTATGAGCTCGCCGAGCGCCATTTCGGCTGGAAATCACTGCCCCGGGGCGCGACGCCGGGCCAGATCCTCGAGTATCAGCTCGATCGCGCCCTGCGTGCCCAGGGTCTCGTCAGCGCGCCCTCGGTGATGCATCCCTGGAGGACTTTCGGCCCGGAGATGCGCGCTCTCGTCGATCGCCGCGTCCGCCGCGGGCAGCTTCGCGAAGTGCGCATCGGCGACTCGACGCTCCCCCATTGGGCGACGCCCGAGACGCTCGACACCGCGCTCGCGGCGGTCGAGCCCATCGTGCACATTCTGAGCCCCTTCGACCCGCTGGTCATCCAGCGCGCGCGCCTCAAGCTGTTCTTCGGTTACGAGCACGTCTTCGAGGCTTATGTTCCCAAAGCCAGGCGACAGTTCGGCTACTTCACGCTGCCCGTTCTGGCTGGCGACAAGGTCGTCGCCCTGCTCGATCTCAAGACCGACCGCGCCGCCGGCAGGCTTCTGGTCCAGGCCTGGCACTGGCTCGACGACGGTCGGCCCCGTGCCCACAAGAAGCTGATCGAAGAGGAGCTGTCGCGCTTCGAGCGCTTCCAGCTCGGCGACTGAAACGACAACGGCGCCCCGCGGGGCGCCGTTGCGAAAGATCGGGTGTCGTTCTGGTCTTACTGGAAGCGGTAGCGCAGCGTGCCGCGCACTTCGTGGACCGTGTTGTCGTTCAGGTAGAACGACGACGCACCGGGGGTGTTGTTGCTGATCTGCGGCAGGTACATCACCCGATAGCCGACGTCGGCGACAACCGTGCCCATGTCGTACTGGACGCCGGCCATGCCAGCCACCACGGGGCTGAAGCCGTGGCCATCCGCCGGCGCGCCGACACCGGTCACGTGGGTCTGGTAGTACGCACCGCCGAGGCCGGCACCGACATACGCGCCCCAGCCGCCCGACAGCGCGTCGCCGCCGAAGCTGAAGTCATAATAGGCGTTCGCCAGCGCCACGCCGCCGCGCAGATGCAGCGTGTTGACACCATTGCTGAGGCCGCTGTTCTGCAGATAGTCCGCGGTCACGTCGACGCGAAGGCCCGTGCCCGTCTCGTAGCCGAAGCCGGCGCCGACCGAATAGCCATAGCCGGGCGACGTCGGCGGCAAGCAGACGCAACCGGTGGTGGAGATGTGCTCGCGCGCCCATTCCAGATTGCCGGCGGCCGAGCCGCGCAGGTAGAACGAGCCGCTGAGGCCGTAATCGACCTCGGGAATTTCGATGTCCGGATATTCCGGCATATCCGCCGCGCGGGCGGGGGCGCCAACCAGGGCCGCCATGGCCACCAGTAGCGCTGCAAGAAGAATACGCATGTCACACAGTCCTTGTGTTCGCCACGACGACACCCGCCGATCGGTCCACACTGTGCCAGTTGTTTCTTAAAGCGCGCTTAACCCTAAGGCTTAACCCTAATGTCGGCTGAACGGCTGCTGAAGGCCCTACCGGAATCCCGCTCCAGTAACCGCTCGTTAACGCTCTGGCTTAAGCCACCTGCTTGATCGTGCTGGCGATCTGCTCGACCACCGCGTCAACCAGTACGGCGTCGTCGCTCTCCGCCATCACCCGGATCACCGGCTCGGTGCCGCTCTCACGGATCACGAGACGTCCTTCCTTGCCGAGCCGGTCGCGGCTCTCGGCGATCACCTGCACGACGAGCTTATGATCGAGCGGTTTGCCGCTCTTGTAGCGCACGCTGGTAAGCTTCTGCGGCACCGGCTCGAAGCGCCGGCAGATCTCGGATACGCGCAGCCCTGCTTCCTTGACCACGGACAGAAGCTGCAGCGCGGCGACGAGGCCGTCGCCGGTGGTGGTGTAGTCCGACAGGATGATGTGGCCCGACTGCTCGCCACCGACATTGAAGCCATGCGCACGCATGCTCTCGAGCACATAGCGGTCGCCCACCTGCGTCCGGTTGAGCCCGAGGCCCAGCGTCGTCAGATAGCGCTCGAGGCCGAGATTGCTCATTACAGTCGCAACAATGCCGTTGGCGCGCAGCGTGCCGCGCGCATGCCAGGACTGCGCAATCACGGCCATGAGCTGGTCGCCGTCGACGACCTCGCCGGATTCGTCGACGATGATCACGCGGTCCGCGTCACCGTCGAGCGCGATGCCGATATCGGCCCGCACTTCCTTGACCTTGGCGCGCAGCGCATCGGGCGCGGTGGAGCCCACCTTGTCGTTGATATTGTAGCCGTCGGGCTCGACGCCGATGGTGAAAACCTCCGCACCCAGCTCCCACAGCGCGACCGGCGCGACCTTGTAGGCGGCACCATTAGCGCAGTCGATGACGACGCGAAGGCCCGTTAGATCGATGTTCTTGGGCAGTGTGCGCTTGGCAAACTCGATGTAGCGTGTCTGCGCCGCCTCGTCGCGATGCGCGCGCCCTATGCCCCTGCCCCGGACGAGCTGCTTGGATAGGTCGCTTTCGAGCAACGACTCGATCTCGTGCTCGACATCGTCGCTGAGCTTGTAGCCGTCCGGGCGGAACAGCTTGATGCCGTTGTCGTCATAGGGATTGTGCGAAGCCGAGATCATGACGCCGAGATCGGCGCGCAGCGAGCGCGTGAGCATCGCCACGGCGGGCGTCGGCATGGGACCGAGGAAGTAGACGTCCATGCCGACGGCGGTGAACCCCGCGGCCAGCGCGTTCTCGATCATGTAGCCCGAGCGGCGCGTATCCTTGCCGATCACGACGCGGTTGCGGTGGTCGCCATTGACGAATTTGAGGCCCGCGGCCATGCCCACCCGCATCGCGAGCTCGGGGGTGAGCTTGTCGCCATTGGCGAGCCCGCGGATGCCGTCAGTCCCGAAATATTTGCGTGCCATCAACAATGTCCTGAATCGACTTTGCGCCAACTGTACCGCAATTCGGGCAAAAGTCGGAACTGCTGAGGCGCTAGCGTTAATCCGCGTCAGAGAAGGCGCAGCGGTTTGGGTTCGCGGGTGTGAGGGGGGAAAAGCCGGTCGGCCCACTCTGCCCACGCTCACAGCGGGCTCAACCGGGGGCGGACAAACAAAGGGCCGCCTCGTGGGCGGCCCTTGAACGTCGCTTAACCGCCCGGCTGGGGTTCGGGCTCGGCGCCGGGTTCGGCGTCCGGGCGCTTGCGCGGCGGGGCCTTACCGGCCGACGGGACGCCCGTCGATTTCGGGGCGGCGTCGGCCTCGGTCTCGCGGAACGGCGTCTGGCCGTCCATGAGACCGCGGATTTCGTCGCCGGTCAGCGTCTCGTATTCGAGCAGCGCCTTGGCGATGGTGTGCAGATCGTCGATGTTCTCGCGGATCACCTTCTGCGCCGTCTGGTACCCCTCTTCGACGAAGCGCTTCACTTCCTCGTCGACGGTCTTCTGCGTATCATTCGACATATGCGTGTTGCGCTGCATCATCGAGCGGCCGAGGAACACTTCGTCCTGCGCATCGCCATAGAGCAGCGGGCCGAGCTTGTCGGACATGCCCCATTCGGTCGCCATGGCGCGGGCGAGGCCCGTCGCCATCTTGATGTCGGCCGACGCACCCGAGGTCACCTTCTCGTAGCCGAAGATTTCCTCTTCGGCGACGCGGCCACCCATGGCGACGGCGAGGTCGGCATAGGCTTTGCGGCGGGTCAGCGAGACCTGGTCGCGCTCGGGCAGGCGCATCACCATGCCCAGGGCGCGGCCGCGCGGTACGATCGTCGCCTTATGGATCGGATCGGACGCTTCCATCTTGATGGCGAGCAGCGCGTGCCCGGCTTCATGATAGGCGGTGAGCTTCTTGTCTTCCTCGGTCATGCTGAGGGTGCGGCGCTCGGCGCCCATCATCAGCTTGTCCTTGGCATCCTCGAACTCGGCCATGGTGACGAAGCGCTTGTTGCGGCGCGCGGCGAGAAGGGCCGCCTCGTTGACGAGGTTCATCAGGTCCGCGCCGGAGAAACCGGGCGTACCGCGGGCCAGCACCTTGAGGTCCACATCGGGAGCCAGCGGCACCTTGCGGACGTGCACCTTGAGGATCTTCTCGCGGCCCTGGACATCCGGGTTCGGCACGACGACCTGGCGGTCGAAACGGCCCGGACGCAGCAGCGCCGGATCGAGCACGTCGGGGCGGTTGGTCGCGGCGATAAGGATGATGCCCTCGTTCGCCTCGAAGCCGTCCATCTCGACCAGGAGCTGGTTCAGCGTCTGCTCGCGCTCGTCGTTCCCGCCGCCGAGGCCTGCGCCACGGTGACGGCCCACGGCGTCGATTTCGTCGATGAAGATGATGCACGGCGCATTCTTCTTGGCCTGCTCGAACATGTCGCGCACGCGGCTCGCGCCGACGCCCACGAACATTTCCACGAAGTCCGAACCCGAGATGGTGAAGAACGGCACGTTCGCCTCGCCGGCGACCGCGCGCGCGATGAGCGTCTTACCGGTACCGGGCGGGCCCACCAGCAGCACGCCGCGCGGGATACGCCCGCCGAGGCGCTGGAACTTGCCGGGGTCCTTGAGGAACTCGACGATCTCTTCGAGATCCTGCTTGGCCTCGTCGACACCAGCGACATCCTCGAACGTCACCTTGCCATGCGTCTCGGTGAGGAGCTTCGCGCGCGACTTGCCAAAGCCCATCGCGCCGCCGCGCCCACCACCCTGCATCTGCCGGATGAAGAAGAACCACACGCCGATGATCACGAGGAACGGCAGCCAGCTCGACAGGATCACGCTCCACAGCGGATTGCCTTCGGGCGCCTGCGCCGAGATGGTGACGTTGGAGTCCTCGAGCCGCGACACGACGTCGGTGTTGGGCGGGATGATGGTCTCGAACTTGCTGCCGTTGGTCAGCACGCCCTGGATGACGTCGCCAACGATGACCACCGAGGTCACGTTGCCCGCATCCACCTCGCGCATGAATTCGGTGTAGCTCTTGTCGGTGAAGGAGCGGTTGCCCGCAGAATTGGAGAAGACCGAGAACAGGCCCATCAACATGAAGAGTATGATGAGCCAGATGGCGAAGTTGCGGAAATTGACGTTCATCAATCCTGTCCTGGATTTCCGGCCAAGGGGAGCAAGCCGGGAGTTCGGGCAAAGATAAGCCCCGCACTAAGGCGTTACAAGGGCGGCAGGGTGCGCGGAAATGTCTGGAACGTCCAGTTTTCCGGCCCCGCGCGGTTAATTCGGCGTGGAGGCACTGTTGCGTTTCGCCACCGACCGGCGCGGCCCTTCCTTCCTGACCAGGATCAGCTCGCCGTCGGAACTGATGACGCAGCCGTGGAGCGTAATGCCCTTGAGCGGTTCCGGTTGCTGTAGCCGCCGCGCCAGCAGCTCGAGCGCCCCCAGCGGCGGCGAGCGGCGGTCACCCGACACGAGCTCGAGCACCGAGCCGAGCAGGCTGGTGGCCACGGCGGGGTTCTGCGACGCGAATCGGCCACCGTCGAGCTCCATGCTGGTGCCGCCCAGCGGCGTGACAATGCTGGGATAGACGGCCTCGGCCGATGCGTGGATCAACAGGCTTGCCTCGTCCAGGCGGCGCGCCAGCGTACCCAGCCGCTCGATGCTCAGGCCCAGCGCTTCGAGCGCCGGCAGCATCAGGCGCCAGCGTACACGCTCGTAGTTCTCGTCTGCGTTGGAAGGATCGCTGGCGGGCGCGAGCCCGGCATCGCTGACAACCTCGCGCAGCACCTCGGGCCGCACCCCGAGCAGCGGCCGCGCCACTTCGCAGCCCTCGATGAAGCTGAACGCGTCCATGCCGCGCAGGCCATCGATGCCGCTGCCATGGGCGAGCCGCATCAGTACCGTCTCAGCCTGGTCCGCGAGATGATGGGCCGTGGCAAGGATCTGGACGCCATCGCGCGCCATCGCCTCCGCCATCAGCCGGTAGCGCGCAGAGCGCGCTGCGGCCTGGATGCCGGTCGAGGGCTTGTCACCCTCCCAGCGCAACGCGCGCGCCGCGAGCCCGAGCGCCTCGGCCTCGCGCATCACCATCGCGGCTTCCGCCGCTGCTTCGGGCCGCAGCCCATGGTCCACGGTGTAGACATAGAGCGCCGGTCGCCCCGCCCCGCGTGCCCAGTGCGCAGCGAGCAGCATCAGCGCCAATGAGTCGGGCCCGCCACTGACGGCGAGCCCGAGTCTGTCATAGCCGGCAAGGCCCCCGAAGAGGCCCTCGATCTCGTTGGGCGTCAGGCCGGGCAATGGGCTTTCTGCCTTTCCTCCTGCAGCCGCTGGTTGAACGCGGCGGGCTGGTTCGGAAACCGCTTGGACACTTCGAAATAGGTGCGGCAGGCGGTATCCACTTCCCCTGCCCCGGCCAGCGCGATGCCGAGCTTGAGGAGCAGGTCCGGCGCGCGCGCCGACCGCTCATAGGCCTGGAAGCCGGTGAGCAGCACGTCGGCCGCCTCGTCATAGGCCTGCCGCTGCAGCAGTGCTTCGCCCAGCCAGTTGGTAGCATCGGGCGCCTGCGGATCCTGGGGGTACAGCGCGACGAACTGCCGGAACTGTTCCTCGGCGAACGCATAGTCGCCGCGCACGATGGCATCGTAGCCCGCCGCATATTGCGCCTTGGCGTCGCCATCTTCGAGCGTCTGCCCGCCATCGAGGCTGAGATTGAGTGGAACGCCGTTCGTGCCACCCAGCGTACCGGTGGTGGCCCCTCCCGGCTGTCCCTGCCCGAGCAGCGGATCGGCGGAATCGCCCAGATCGTCCATCGGCTCGTCATTGGTGACGGGAACGTCGCCGGCGCCGGCCGGCGCTTCGGTGAGCGAACCCGAAACGCCCGGCTGCGCATCGCCCGAGGGCGCGGCATTGGGATCGGGCAGCGCCGTCGTATCCGCCGGCGCTGCATCCGGCGTAGCCTGAGTGCCCGTATCGGGCTGCGGCGCCTCCGCGGGAGGCGTCACGCCCCCGGATTGAGGAGCCGCCTCAGTTTTTCCCGCGCCACCACCTTCCAGCTGTTGGAAGCGGAACTCGTTGTCGTCGGCCATCTGCTGGAGCTGCGTCTGCATCTGCCCGATCGAGAACTGCAGCCCGTCGACCTGGCCGGTCAGGGTGCGGACCTGGTCCTGCAGATCCTGGATCTGCACGGCGAGCTGCGCTTCGTTGCGGCTCTGCGCCTGCACGAAGATGGGAGCGAAGATGGCCGCGGTGAGGACCGCTGCGAGGGCGACGCCGCCCCTCAGCTTCCACCGCGCGAGGGATAGATGCACGATCAATCTCCGTTGGTGATTTCGAACGACACGAGCCACAAAACTCAAGAAGCCCGGAATAGCCTGCAATTTCGACAAAAAGAAAGCGCCGGGGCCCAAGAACGCGAGCACCCGGCGCTTATGCCTCCGTGACGGCGCTCACGCGCCCTCACATCTACTGAACGACCGTGACAGCACGGCGATTTTGTGACCAGCACGAGATGTCGTCGCAAATGGCGACCGGACGCTCCTTGCCGAACGACTTCTGCTGGATGCGCTGCGAATTGACGCCCTTGCTCACGAGGTAGTTGACCACCACGGAGGCGCGGCGCGCACCGAGCGCAATGTTGTACTCGCGGGTCCCGCGCTCGTCGGCATGGCCTTCGAGCAGGATGCGGTAATTGGTGTATTTGTTGAGCCAGGCCGCCTGCTTGTCGAGCGTGGCCTGCGCCGTTGCGGTGAGCGCCGACGAGTCGGTCTCGAAGAACACGCGGTCACCCACGGTCACGAGGAACTCCTGCTGGCTGCCCGGCGGGCCGCCGCCCGGCCCGAGATTGCCTACGCCTGTGCCATTGCGTCCGCAGGCGGCAAGAACGAGGACGAGACCGATGAGCGCAGCGGTGCGCATAAGGCCGAGAAGGGGCGTTGCTGAACGCATCCGTATGGCTCTCCTGGAGGAAATTTGGGTGTCCGCGTTTTACTCGCCTTAATCTTAAGGACGAGTGGATGGCCGTGGTTAATCCTTGCTCAACATGGCCCGAATGTGGCGGAAAACCGGCACTTTTGGCACTGTTGCAAATCTACACTTCGGGCAAGTCGCCCCAGGTCAGGTTGCCCTCCGCGATGGCCGCCTCGAGGCGGTCGACGGCGTCGGCGAGCTTGACGTCGATGATGCCCAGATACTGCGTCCAGTCGGCGAGCGAACCGAGCTCGCGGTCGCCGTCCGAAATGCCACGCAGCGAGATCAGCGGCACGCCGAAGCGCTGACAGGCACGCAGCACCGCATAGGTCTCCATGTCGACCATGTCGGCGTCGATGAGATCGTACACCGCACCCGACACCACATCCGCGCCAGTCGAAAGCGTGGCGAGCGGAATGCCCGGAATGAACGGGCCGAGCGGGATCACGGCAGGTAGGTCGACATTAGGCACCGTGCCTAGCTCGAAGCCCAGCGCTGTAGCGTCGACATCGCGCCAGCTCACCGAGGACGCCTGGTAGAGCCCGCACTGCTCGAGTTCGGACGAGCCGGCCGAACCGAGCGACACCACCAGCAGCGGCAGTTTGTCCTCGATCGCGAGCCGCGTCAGTCGCTCGGTCACCGACGCCGCCGCCTCGACCGGACCGATGCCGCAGATCAGCGGCGAAATGCGACTGCGCAGTTCCGGCCCGTATTCGGGCTCGGCTGCCATCACATAGAGCAGGTCCGCGACGCCCGGACGCCGGTTCGCGAACGGCATCAGGCTCTGAGCGAGCCCCAGTTCGGATCGGACGCGTAGGTGCTGGTCGTGATCTGCTGCTCGTTGCGGCCCCAGATGTCGACCGAATACAGGCTCGGGCCGCCATCGCCGCCGGCATCGCGGAAGAACATGACGACGCGGCCATTGGCGCAGAAGGTCGGGCCTTCGGCGTGGAAGCTGTCAACGAGGATGCGCTCGCCCGAGCCGTCGGGCTTCATGGTGCCGATCTGGAAGCTGCCGCCCGACTGGCGGGTGTAGGCGATGAGGTCGCCCTTGGGTGACCAGACCGGCGTCGAATAGCGGCCCTCGCCATAGGAGATGCGCTGCGCGCCGCCGCCGCCCGCGCCCATCACATAGAGTTGCGGCTGGCCGCCGCGATCGGACTCGAACACGATTCTGGAGCCATCGGGCGAATAGCAGGGCGAAGTATCGATCGCCGCGCCCGAGGTGAGCTGCGTCGCGCTCGCGCCGTTGACGCCCGCCGCATAAATGTTGGTGACGCCACCATTGCTCACCGAGAACGCCACGGTCGAGCCATCGGGCGAGAAGCGCGGCGCGAACGACATCGGCGCATTGTTGATGAGCTTCTTGGACTTGCCCCCCAGGCTCGCGACGTAGACCTGCGGGTTGCCGTCATCATAGGCGGTGTAGGCGATCATGCCATTATCGCGGCTGAGGCGCGGCGTGAGCGTCAGCGCGGCACCCGAGCTCAGTACCTGCACATTGGCGCCGTCCTGGTCCATGATCGCGAGCTGCTTCTTGCGGTTGGCCTTCGGGCCGCTCTCGGCGACGAACACCACCTGGCTGTCGAAATAGCCGCTGTCGCCCGCGAGCGATGCGTAGATCGCGTCCGACACAATGTGCGCGATGCGGCGCGAGCTCTGCGGGTCGGCGCCATACTGGTTGCCGGCCACCTGCGCGGCGGCCTGCGTGTCCCACACGCGCACCGCTGACGAAATCTGCCCGCCGCGATCCACCTGCCCCATCACCAGTGCATCGACGTTGGCGCCGCGCCAGGCGGCGAAGTCGGGCGTGTTGTTGACGTCGCCGGTGCGCGACGGCAGCGATGCAGGGTCCAGCGGGACAAAAAGCCCCGAGCGCTTGAGATTGTCGCGCACGATCTGTGCGATCTCGGCGCCGAACGCCGGGTCGGACGAGGCGAAGTCCGGAATGGCAATCGGCAGCGGCACGAAATTGCCCCCCGACACGATGATCTCGACCAGCGCCTTGGCCGGCGTGCTGGCCGCCGCGGCGATGACGCCCGAGGCGAGACCGAGCTTCAGCAGATGTCGGCGGGTGAGTGCGTGCATGGATTGCTCCTTCAAGGGATGCCGGCGCGGCTTATAGCAGTTCGCGCGGGTCGAATGTGGCTTTGACTTCCTGGTTCACGGCCATCTGATAGGGGCCGCATCGCATCACGGCGCGCTGCGCTGCCGAAGCGAGGGCACGCTCGAGCTGGGTGCCCGGATTGCTGACGATCTGCGGTGTGGCCGTCACATTGCCGCCCGCGTCGATGTTGAACATCAGTTGCGCGGTGATCCCCGCCTCGGCCGAGCCGGCCGGGATGTTCATGCAGCCCTTGATCTGCGCCACCAGCCCGTCGAGCTGGCTCTGCGTCAGCGTCGAGGAACGGCCGGTATTCTTGCCCAGAGTCGGGTTGCCGCCAGCGCCGGTCGTCGCACCGCGCGAGGTCTCTGAATTGATCAGGGCCGCCACCTGGTCGGCTTCCTTGGCCGCCTCGTCGGCGGGCTTCTGCGCCGGCTTCTTGGGCGTCTCGGTCTTGGTCGGCGTTTTGGGCGCCGGCTTCACTTCGGCGACCTTCGTCTCTTCCGGCTTCTTGGGCGCTGGCGTGCGGTTGAGCGCCGCGGGCCGCATCATCGGCATCGGTGCCGCAGCAGCTTCGGTCGGCGTCTCGGCAGGGACGTCGGCGACCACTTCGGTGGGCGCCGCTTCCTCCACCGGCGCCGGCTCGGGCTCGGCGGCAGGCGTCGGCTCCGCCGGAGCCGGTTCGGGCTCCGGCGTCGGTTCGGGTTCGACCACCGGCTCGGGCACCGGTTCGGGCGCAGTGTTGACCACCGGCGCCGGCGTTTCGGTTTCCGTCTCCTGCGGCGTCACCTGGTCTTCTTCGGTGTTGCCGGTCTGCTGCGCGAGTTCGGCGGGCGTTTCGGTCTCGACTACTGCCGGCGTCTCGGTCTCGACCACTGTTGAGTCGAGCGAGCCCATACGGATGTTTGTCACTTCGGAGATCGGCACCAGCTCGACGGCGATCGACTCGACCACCTCGGGCTCGAGCGGCTTCGCCGCTCCCAGTCCGACCAGCGCCAGTGCAAGGAACGTTGCGTGGGCGATAACCGAAGTGGCAACGCCGGCCTTCATCTTCAGGGCTGCTTCTCTGCCTGATCGGTCAGAAGGCCGATCTTGGTGAAGCCCGCGCCCGAAAGCGCCCCCATCACCTGCATCACCGCGCCATAGCTCGCCGTGCCGTCGCCGCGCACATAAACGCGGTCCTCGATCCCGTTGGGCGACGCGGCGGTCACCGCCTCGACGACGCCCTCAAGTGGCACCTGCGTCTCACCCACATAGATCAGCCCCTCGGGGTTGACTGACACCGTCACCGGCTTCTGCTCAGTGTTGAGCTGCCGCGCCTGCGTCTTGGGCAGGTCGATGGGCACGCCGACTGTCATCAGCGGTGCTGCGACCATGAAGATGATGAGCAGCACCAGCATCACGTCGACCATCGGCGTGACGTTGATTTCGCTCATCGGCTTGGACTTGCCGCCGCGCCGTCCGCGTCGCCGCCCGCCGCCACCACCGCTCGCTACTGCCATCGCCATGAGTTAGCGGCTCCGGGCTTCGAGCTGGCGGCTGAGGATGGTCGAGAACTCGTCGGCGAAGCCCTCGAGGCGGCCCGTGAGCTTGTTGGCGTCACTCGACAGCTTGTTGTAGGCGATCACCGCCGGGATGGCGGCGAGAAGGCCGATTGCTGTCGCGAACAGGGCCTCGGCGATCGGGCCGGCAACCACGGTGAGGTTGGTGGACGAGGCCGCGGCGATGCGGGTAAAGGCGTTCATAATTCCCCATACCGTGCCAAAGAGGCCGATAAAGGGCGAAGCCGAGCCGACCGTCGCGAGGAAGCCGAGGCGCTTTTCGAGCGTCTCGCTCTCGCGCGCGATGGCGACGTCGAGCACCTTGTCCATGCGGGTCTGCACGCCGATGAAGGACGAGGCGCTCTGCTCGTGGCTCCGCTTCCATTCCTTCATGGCGGCAACGAAGATCGCGCCGAGCCCCACCGAGGGCCGCTCCTGCATCTGCTGATAGAGATCCTCGAGCGACTGGCCGGACCAGAAGACGCGCTCGAAATTGTTCATCTGCCGGTTGTAGCGGCCATACAGCATCGACTTGTCGACGATGATCGCCCACGACCACACCGAGGCGGCGAGCAGGCCGATCATCACGGTCTTGACCACCAGGTCCGCCGCGAGGAACAGGCCGATCAGCGAAAAGTCGACAACTTCCGGCGTCGTGGTGATGACGTCCACCGCGCTCGAAGTGTCCATAAAGAGTGGTCCTTTCGTCTCGGTCCCGCCGGACCAGCCCCCGGGCGCCCAAGGGAGAAGGCGCCGCAAAACTCAGGCGGTCCGGATGCGGTCAGAATTTGTCAAATTTAAGAGAAAGCCCGGGTTTCCGGACCTTTCCGGGAAGCGCGCGGCCCCCCACCCCCTTATGGTCAACGAGGGGTTAACAAAGCGATTCCGCGGGAACGGACCGGGAGAAGTCGAGCTCCTATGTCGAGAATGCCGCCACGAGGCTCCGCGGCAGCCGCGTCGCCCTGCCGTCGGTCCTGATCGCCACCACGACCACCTTGGCCCGCGCGATCAGTTCGTCGCCGCGCTCGATCGACTGGTCGAGCGTCAGCCGCGCGCCCGAGATCTCGAGCACCGCCGTATCCACCACCAGTTCGTCGTCGATATGGGCCGCCCGCGGGAAGTCGATCTCCATCGAGCGCACGGCGAAGGCGATGCCCTCCCCGATCAGCTCCGAATGATGGATGCCCTCGGCGCGCAGGAACTCCGTCCGCCCGCGCTCGAAGAAGTGCAGATACGCCGCGTGGTAGACGTTTCCCGAAAAGTCGGTGTCCTCGTAGTAGACCCGCACGGGAAAGCGGTGGGAGCGGCCGGGGTCAGGCGACGACAAGGTGGTGCTCGCTGTCAAAGGCCCATGCCTCCTCATGGTCGATCTCGAACAGATGCCCGTCCGGATCGCGGAAATACCCAGCCGTGCCCCATTGCGTGCGCGTCGCCGGCTTGACCACCGTACCGCCCGCCAGCGCCACCCGCTCGAGCAGGCGTTCCACGTCCACGGGGTCGTCGACGAGGTGGATGAGCGCCATGTCGGTGGTCGCACCTGCGTCGCCGGGACGGCCCAGCGCGTCCGTCGCGAGGTCATCCTTGGAGATCAGCGCGAGGGCGTGGCCGCCCAGATCGAACGTGACAAAGCCTGCATGGCTCGACGCGGCGCGACGCCACCCCAGCGCCTCATAGAAGGCCGCCGCACGCGCCACATCGGCGACGCCGAGCAGAACGATGTGCAGTCGCGGCCGAAAAGCGACACTCACGCCTCGCCCTCTTCGTCCTCGAACAGGCTTGCCTGCAAGCCCGTGAACCCCTGCGGCACTACCTTGCCCAAATGGCTGAAGGCGAGCGCGGTGAGCATGCGGCCGCGTGGCGTGCGCTGGATGAAGCCCTGCTGGATCAGGTAAGGCTCGACGATCTCCTCGAGCGCATCGCGCGGTTCGCTGAGCGCCGCGGCGATGGTCTCGATGCCGACCGGACCGCCATTATAGAACTCCGCTATGACGTTGAGGTAGCGGCGGTCGAGCTGGTCGAGCCCGCGCGCATCGACATCGAGCCTGAGCAGCGCCTTGTCGGCGACGGCGCGCGTCACCTCCTTGGCGCCGTCGACCAGTGCGAAGTCGGTGACGCGGCGCAGCAGGCGGCCGGCAATGCGCGGCGTGCCGCGCGAGCGGCGGGCGATCTCCATCGCCCCGTCGGGCGCCATGCCGATACCGAGCAGGCGCGCGCCACGCTCGACGATCTGCACCAGCTCCTCGGGCGTGTAGAAATTGAGCCGCACCGGAATGCCGAAGCGGTCGCGCAGCGGCGTGGTGAGGAGGCCCGCGCGGGTGGTGGCACCGACGAGGGTGAATTTGGCGAGGTCGATCCGCACCGAGCGCGCTGCGGGCCCCTCGCCGATGATCAGGTCGAGCTGGTAGTCCTCCATCGCCGGATAGAGGATTTCCTCGATCGCCGGATTGAGCCGATGAATCTCGTCGATGAAGAGCACGTCGCGCTCTTCGAGATTGGTGAGCAGCGCCGCGAGGTCGCCGGCCTTGGCGATCACCGGCCCCGACGTCGCGCGAAAGCCCACGCCCAGTTCGCGCGCCACGATCTGCGCCAACGTGGTCTTGCCCAGCCCCGGCGGTCCGACGAACAGCACATGGTCGAGCGCCTGCTTGCGCTGCTTGGCGGCGGCGATGAACACCTCGAGATTGGCCCGCGCCTGCGCCTGCCCGACGAACTCGGAAAAGCCGGTGGGGCGCAGGGAGACATCGAGCGGATCGTCACGACCCGCGGCGGCGGAGGTGAGGCTCATTTGAGCAGCGCTCCAACCTGAACCATCTGCTCGATGTCGAGAGCATCATGGTCGAACGTCGCCGTCCGCTCGCAGCCGCCAACCTCATTGCGGAGCGCAATCAGAGCGTCTGAGAAATCGGCCTTGGTCGTTCGAGCAATGGCAATCGCCCGCGCGACGTTGTCACGATCCTCGATCACGAATTGGCGGGTATGCACGAGGTCATCAAGCGTCTGGAGAACATCCTTTCGCGCGCGCTGGTAGACTCGCCGCAATGTCCAATTGACCTCTACCAGCACGATCACGCTCAGAAAGAGGCTGCGATCTTTCGCGCCCTCGAAGAATTGGGCGGCCTGTCGGAACTGCTCCTCGTCGTCGCGCGTGAAAAACCGCACGAGGACGTTGCTATCGACCCCGAACACGTCGTGTTCCATAGCTCCGGATGCGCGCGTCATCCTCCGCAAGCGCCTCACCGAGCTTGTCGTCCATCTCCTCGATCGTCAGCGCCCTTTCACCGGGCATGTGGAGGATGCCTGCCAGCTCCATGACGCTCTTGTTCTGCGGCCTCAGCACGTAGCTTTCGCCGATCTTCTCAAAGCTCACCCTGTCGCCTTCCTTCAGATTTAGGTCGTCCCGCACATCTCGCGGCAGGGTGATCTGCCCCTTGCTGGTCATCGTGGCCACGGACATTCCTTACTCCTCGACTATTCCTTACTTTCTACAGTAGTAAGGAGTGTCCCCGGTTGCAAGGACTACGCGCTCAGCTCCCTCAGCCCCAGCCGGATCAGCACGGCCGTCTCCGTCCGGTCACCCTCGCGCTGCACCACCTTGGCCACCGCCGCGCTGGCCTGTGCCGACGAATAGCCGAGATTGCTGAGCGCCGAGACCGCGTCCGCGACATTGGAGCTCGCCGTGCCCTCGCCCAGCGCCTGCTGCAGGCCCAGCGTGCCCGCGTCGATGCCGATTCCCGTTGGCACCTTGCCCTTGAGCTCGGTGACGAGCCGCAGCGCGAGCTTGGGGCCAACGCCATTGGCGCGCCCGACCATCGACTTGTCCTGGAGCGCGATCGCGGTCTGCAGCTCGCTCGCCGTCAGCGTCGACAGCACCGAGAGCGCGACGCGGGCGCCGACGCCCTGCACGGTCATCAGCGTGTTGAACCACGCCTTCTCCTCGGGCGTCGCAAAGCCGTAGAGCCGGATCATATCCTCGCGCACGATCATCTCGATATGGACGACCGCCGCATGCCCCACCTGCGGCAGCCCGGACATGGTCTTGCTCGAGCAGAACGCCTCGTAGACGACGCCGTTGACGTCGACATGCACATAGTCGTCGCCATAGCCGTCGATGAGGCCCTTGAGCTTGCCGATCATGCACTGACCCGCAACGTCGCGATGGTGCGGTGGTGCGCGTGGCAGATGGCGATGGCGAGCGCGTCGGCCGCGTCGGCACCCTTGAAGTCGGCGCTCGGCAGCAGCGTCTTCACCATGAGCTGCACCTGCGTCTTCTCTGCATGCCCGGTGCCCACCACCGATTTCTTGACCAGGTTGGCCGCGTACTCGCCCACCACGAGGCCCATCGCCGCCGGCGTCATCAGCGCCACGCCGCGGGCCTGGCCGAGCTGCAGCGCCGAACGCGCCCCGGCATTGACGAACGTCTCCTCCACCGCCGCCTCATCGGGGCGATGCTGCTCGATGAGCGCGCGCAGGCCGGTGTGGAGTTCAGCAAGCCGCTCGGCGAGGCTCATATCGACGCGCGGCGTGAGCGTGCCGCAGGCCACGTAGCGCAGCCGATTGCCCTCGCTCTCGATGATCCCCCAGCCGCAGCGCCTGAGGCCCGGATCGATGCCGATGATTCGCACCATGCTCGCCATGTCTCCCTGCCTAAGCCCTTCAACGGACACTACCAAGGACTATGTGAACAAACCGGCAACGAGCTGGGGATGCGTAAAATTGCAGCGGTTCTGATCGCCCTCTCCTAAGTGCCTCGATTTACGATGTGCGCGACCAGGACGGAGTGGCTGGGTGAAGACGTCTCGCATCGATTTTTCGGCAGCTGGCTGGGGCCGCGTCATCGCCGTGACGACCGCCGGCACGCTGCTGTGCATTGCCATCACTGTCTATGTGGATTCGTTCAACTTCCGCTCCATGAGCGAAGCCAGCCGGCTTCGCGCACTCCTTACCGACTTCCTGCTTCCCATCGTGTTCTGCGTGCCGGTGCTGGGCTTTTTCATGATGAAGCTGCGCGAGCTCGCCGTCGCGCACCGCAAGCTCACCATCCTCGCCTCGACCGACGCGCTGACGCAGGTGATGAACCGCGCCGCGTTCTCCACTCTCGTCGATGCCTATCTGCGCGACGTGCGCGCCGCCGAGGACAAGGCGCGGGGCGCGCTCCTCATCATCGACGCCGACAACTTCAAGACGATCAACGACCGCTTCGGCCACGACCATGGCGACGAGGCCCTCGTCACCATCGCCCGCTCCATCAAGTCGATGCTGCGCGCGCCCGATCTGGTCGGCCGTATCGGCGGCGAGGAGTTCGGCGTGTTCCTGCCCGGCGCCACCACCGAGCAGGCGACGCACGTCGCCGAGCGCATCCGCCAGAGCGTCGACGGCTCGACCTTTATGGCCGCCGGCGCGAGGCAGCCGCTGTCGGTGAGCGTGGGTGGCGCCGTGTTCGAGCGCGACCTGCCCTATGCCGATCTGTTCCGTCTCGCCGACCAGCAGCTCTATGCGGCCAAGCGCGACGGTCGCAACCGCGTCGCTATTGCCCCCGTCCGGCCCGGCCCGCTCGCGCTCGTCGCTGCCTGACACGGACCGATAAGGCTTTGTCCACCTCTCACAGGCCAAACTGGCAGGGCCGGCGCGAGACCGGTCAAGGGATAGTGCAGTGACGATCGAAATACCCGCCCTGTCGCGCGACGCGCACCGGGCCGTTCTGGTGGGAATGGCAGGCATCACGCTGGCGAGCATCGCCGGCTCGGAATTCGCGACCTTCCTCATCAGCGCGATCTTCGATCTTGGCGCCGACCTCCCCGCCTATCTCGTATCGGGCATCGTGCCGCTGCTGCTCGCTGCGCCGGGCAGCTACTTCCAGCTCAAGCGGCTCGAGCAGGTTAAGGCCGCCTATCGCGAACTCGAACGCGTCGCCTCGACCGACTGGCTGACCGACTGCCTCAACCGCCGCGCCTTCACTCACCGCACCACCGCCGCCACGCGCATCGGCCGTCCCGGTGCGCTGCTCGTCATCGACGCCGACGGCTTCAAGGCCATCAACGACCGCTTCGGTCACGATCGCGGCGACGATGCGCTGCGCGCCATCGCCGACGTGATCCGGCGCAATGTGCGCGAGGGCGACCTCGTGGGCCGCATCGGCGGCGAGGAGTTCGGCATCTATCTGCCCGACGCCACCGGCCCCCACGCCACGGCGATGGCCGAAGCAATCCGCGAGGGCGTCGAGGACATCTCGTTCTTGCCCGAAGACGCCCCACACACGCTGTCGGTCAGTGTGGGTATCGCCACCGCTACGGCGTCGGTTCCCTTCGACGATCTCTTCCGCGTCGCCGACCAGCAGCTCTATGCCGCAAAAGCCGGCGGCCGCAACCGCGTCGCGATCACGGCCGCCAATGCGTCCGATCAGAGTCGGGCTGCAGCTTAGGCCTGCGCTTTCGCCAGATCTTCGTCGCTCATGTCGAAATTCGAATAGACGCTCTGCACGTCATCGTCCTCTTCGAGGATGCCGATGAGCTTGAGCAGCGTCGAGCCCTTGTCCGCGTCAACTGGAACGTAGTTCTGCGGCCGGAACACGAACTTGGCGGATTCAGGCTCGCCCAGTGCTTTCTCGAGCACCGCGGCGACTTCGGCCATCGTCTCGTAGGTGGTGTAGATCGAGTGGCCGTCCTCGTCGGACTCGACGTCTTCCGCTCCCGCGTCGATCGCCGCTTCCATCACCTTGTCGGCGCTGCCCGCCGTGGCCGGATAGTAGATCTCGCCCACACGGTCGAACATGAAGCCGACCGAATTGGTTTCGCCCAGGGCGCCGCCATTCTTGCTGAAGGTCGAGCGCACATTGGAGGCGGTGCGATTGCGGTTGTCGGTCAGCGCCTCGACGATGATCGCCACACCACCCGGGCCGTAGCCCTCGTAGCGGATCTCTTCGTAATTCTCGCCATCGCTGCCCTGCGCCTTCTTGATGGCGCGGTCGATATTGTCCTTGGGCATCGACTGGCCGCGGGCGGTAGCAACCGCGAGGCGCAGGCGCGCATTGAAGGCGGGGTCGGGAACGCCGAGCTTGGCGGCAACGGTGATTTCGCGGGCGAGCTTGGAAAACACCTTTGAACGGGCGGCATCGCTCTTGCCCTTGCGATGCATAATGTTCTTGGCGTGCGAATGGCCGGCCATGCGCTCATTACCTCGATGCGGAGCAATTTTCGGTCGCGCCTTATAGTGACGCAGCTCCGCTTTGTGAAGCTCAGCCGGTGGGCAGCATGCTGGTCTCCTTGGGAGACGACAGCACAATCAGCGTTTCGGTGCGCTGCAGACCCTTGATCTGCTTGAGGACGTTGCCCAGGAAGGCCTCGAGCGCGCGGGTATCGGCGACGCGCAGCTTGAGCAGGTAGCTCAGGCCGCCGGTGACGTGGTGGCACTCGAGCACCTGCTCGGCCGCCGCGACGCGCTTGAGGAAGTCGGCCTCGACCACGCTGTCGCTCCAGCCCACGAAAACGAAGGCGAGCAGGTCGAGGCCAAGGGCGCGCGGGTCGATCTGCGCATGCGTGCCGGTGATTACGCCCAGTCGGCCCAGCCGCTTTACCCGGTCATTGAGGGTCGACGGGGCGACCCCGATCGCCTTGCTGAGCTCAGCCATCGACTGCAGGCCGTCGCGCTGCAGCAATTCGAGCAGCTTTCGATCCGTCTGATCGAGTTCGTTGGCCATGCTGTATTTCCCCCAAGGGGAAAAACTCTAGTAAGCGACTCACCAATTGCCAAGTATGCGGCATACCGAGAGCCCGCCGTCGTTTTTCCGGGCATTGGGCAGGGCCGCCAGAACTCGCGCCGTATTCGCGATCGATTTGGCCTCGGATAACGAGTCGGCGGGCCGATGTGCGGCGTCAACCGCTGCTGGCACGTGGGGCGACCAATCGCCGCAATCGACCACGACTTCGCCACGTCGCTGAACCCACTTTGACCTTGGGCATCAGTGCGGGTTCAGCGCGCCGCCGTCAGTCTTTGCGTCACCGAGGGGCACCTCAACAAGGAAACGCAAGATGCTCAATCCTTCAAAGCTCTCGATGGTGGCATTGCTGACTTTGGGCGTTGCCGCCATTGCCCTCCCCGCTGCCACGACCGGCGCCCTGGGAGCCGTCAGTACCGTGCCGCAGGAGCCCGATTTCCCGGATTTTCCCGACTTCCCCGACAATCCGGACAATCCCGATAACCCAGATAATCCGGACAATCCCGACAACCCGGACAACCCCGACGATCCGGGTGACGACCCAGGCGATGATCCCGGTGACGATCCTGGCGATGATCCAGGCGACGACCCCGGCGATGACCCGGGCGATAACCCCGGCGACGGTACCGACGTCGCGGACGAACTCGCCATCGACTGCGCCATCAAGGACGACCAGCCGATCACCAATGACCTGTGGATCGTCAATGTCGGCACGGATCTCCTGCCGGCGGGCACCAAGATTAGTTGGCGCATCCCGGCGACCGGCGAGCACGGCGCGTTCCTCCTGCCCAAGGACATTCCCGTGGGCGAGGAGCGCGTGCTGACCGACTTCCTCGCAGACGTCGAGATCGGCTCGGAATGCCGCATCCAGATCATCGCCTGATCGATGCGGACAGAGCTGCCGGGTTCCCCAACCCGGCGGCTCGACCCCCGTCGTCGCCGGTGACAATTCGGCAAGGTTACGAAAGTGCTTTGCGTTAACGCGGGATTAACTTCTTGGGGCTAATTTCGGAACTGTCCAGTTTCTGGACTTTGCAGAGCGGTTTCTCCCTCTGTTTGACGCCTCCCTGTTAACTCTCGAGAGCCGCCAGTTCGACGGCTCTTTTTCTTTTTGGGCCGGCCCTCATTAAGCCTGTCTCAATGCCGATCCTGTTGGATAGGATATCTCGCCAGCAACGGGCCGGAATGTGAGCGAACCCCTGGACAAATCCGCGATCGCCCTCGGGCCGCGCATCGTCGCTTCGGGCGGGTTCACTCTGCTCTACAAGGAGGGCATGGGCCTGATCGAGGAGGTCGCCGCCTATCTCGACGGTGACGGCCGCACCGAAAGCCGTGGCCTGCCGCGCGAAGCGAGCTTCGTCTACGCCACCGAATCCATGCGCCTCACCACCCGGCTGATGCAGCTCGCCTCCTGGCTGCTGCTGCAGCGCGCCGTCAATGAGGGCGAGCTCACCGTCGAAAACGCCCGGACCGAAAAGGAAAAGGTGAAGTTCTCGGCAACGCCCGACCATCGCGGCGGCCCGGGCTTTGCCGAACTCCCCGAACGCCTCCGGACCTACATCGCCCAGGGCGACCGCCTGTTCGAACGCGTCCAGCAGTTCGACAAGCTCGAGCGCGGCGGCATCGCCGAAGCCGCACCCGCCGCCAGCGAAGGCTCGATCGGCGACCAACTGGCGCGGCTCAGGGCTGCGTTCGGGCGGCTGCAGGGCTAATTCGGCGCTTCCGCAGGCTTTCTCCGCCCACAACACTGCGCCCCAGGGAGGGAAGCCGGCGTAACCGGCGGCTGTGGGCTGCGCCAAAGCAAAAGCCCCGCTCTCGCGGGGCTTTCGAAAATCCGTCAGTGCCGTCAGGCTTAGATGCCGAGGCCCTTGTACTTGTCCTTGAAGCGGGTGACGCGACCGCCGCGGTCCATCAGATTGCCTGTGACGCCCGTCCAGGCCGGATGGGTCTTGGGATCGATGTCGAGCTGCAGCGTGTCGCCTTCTTTGCCGTAGGTCGAACGGGTCTGGTAGGTGGTGCCGTCGGTCATCGCCACGGTGATCATGTGGTAGTCGGGATGGATATCGTTCTTCATGGCGGAGCCTCAAATCAAACGGGCGCTGCAAGGCGCCCGGCGAGCCGTGTTCGGTAAGTTGGCGGGCTCTCTACTGGAAAAACCCTGTCCGGGCAAGGCCTGAATCCACCACCCCAGCCGGTTGCGGCGCTGCGGGCACCCGCCTATATCCGGTGCACTTTGAGCGCAGACAGCACCACCGCCGACGCCGCCGGAACGACCGGGCCTGCCCCCAAGGCAGAGCCGGCGCCGGTCAATGCCAAATCGCTGCAGCCGCTGCGGCGCCTCGCCCCCTTCGTGCTGCGCTACCCTTGGCGGCTCGGCCTCACGGTCGGCTTTCTGCTGATCGCCGCCATCGCCACGCTGATCATCCCAGCCCTCGCCGGTCAGATCATCGACCGCGGCTTCATCGAAAAAAACCTCACCGAGCTGTCGACCTATAGCTGGATCGCCATCGCCGTCGCCTTCGTGATGGCCTTCGCCACCGGCGCCCGCTTCTACTTCATCTCGATCCTGGGCGAGCGCGTCCTGACCGACCTGCGCAAGGCGGTGTTCGATCATTTGCTGCAGCTCGACGCTACCTTCTACGACACCCATCGGGTCGGCGAACTGACCTCGCGCCTCGTGGGCGACGTCACCACCATCCGCGACGCCATCGGCTCGTCTCTGTCCATGACCCTGCGCGGGCTGATCATCATCATCGGTGCCGTCATCCTGATGTTCTGGACGAGCTGGTGGCTTGCCCTTGCGGTGCTCATCATCGCGCCCGCGACCGTTGTCCCAGTGCTGTTCCTCGCGCGCCGGCTACGCAAGATGTCGCGCCGCACCCAGGATGCGCTCGCTGAGATGTCGGCGATGGCGACCGAGGCGCTGGGCTCGAGCAAGACCATCAAGAGCTTCGTGCAGGAGCCGCACCAGTCGCGCGCCTATGCAGAACGCGCCGAGGGCTCGTTCACCGCCGAGGTCGATCGCCTCGCCGGCCGGTCCGCCATGATCGGCGGCGTCATGTTCACCACCATCGTCGCGCTGGTCGTGATGGTCTGGTGGGGCGCCACCTCGGTTGCGAGCGGCGCCGTCAGCACCGGTCAGCTCACCCAGTTCATGATTTACGCGCTGATGGCCACCAACGCCTTCACCATGATCTCAGAAGTGCTGGGCTCGCTGCAGACGGTATCGGGTGCCACCGAGCGCCTGTTCGAGATCCTCGACACCAAGCCCGGCATCGCTGCTCCGACGAAGCCTGCCGCCCTCCCCACCCCGCCGCTCGGCACTATCGCCTTCGAGGACGTCAGCTTTTCTTACGAGACGCGCGACAACGAACCGATCCTGACCGATCTGAGCTTCGCCGTCGGCAGGGGCGAGACCGTCGCTCTGGTCGGCGCCTCGGGCGCCGGCAAGACCACCGTGTTCGCCCTCGCCGAGCGCTTCTACGATGTTGACAGGGGCCGCGTCGTCGTGGACGGCGTCGACGTGCGCGACGTGGCGCCAGCCGACCTGCGCCAGCGCTTCGCCTATGTCGAGCAGGAACCGACGATCTTTGCCGGCACGGTCACCGAGAACATCCGCTTCGGCAAGCCCGGCGCCACTCAGGCCGAGATCGAGGCCGCCGCGAAGGCGGCACTGGTCCACGACTTCGTCGTCGCGCTCGACAAGGGTTACGATTCGATCGTGGGCGAACGCGGTGTGATGCTGTCGGGCGGCCAGAAGCAGCGCATCGCCATTGCCCGCGCCCTGCTCAAGGACGCGCCCATCCTGCTGCTCGACGAAGCCACTTCCGCCCTCGATGCCGAGAGCGAGCGCCTGGTCCAGGCCGCGCTCGAACGCCTGATGGAAGGGCGCACCACCCTCGTCATCGCCCATCGCCTCGCCACCATCCGCGACGCCGACCGCATCCTCGTGCTCGACAAGGGCCGCCTCATCGACCAGGGCACCCACGACGAGCTCGTCCGCAAGGGCGGTCGCTACGCCGAACTGGCCCGATTGCAGTTCAGGCTGCAGGCAGCGGAGTGATCAGGCCCGCGCCCTGATACGTGTCCGCGCCTCTAGCCAGTAGCCCGCTTCCGCCAAGCGTAGATCGTAGCTTGCCTGCAGGTTGAGCCACATCTGGGGCGACGTTCCAAAGTAAGCCGCGAGCCGCAGCGCCGTATCAGCGGTGATTGCGCGCTTAGCATGAACGATATCGGCGATCCGGCTCACCGGTACGTCGATGTCGCTCGCCAGCCGTGTCTGGCTGATCCCCATCGGCACGAGAAACTCCTCGAGCAGGATTTCGCCGGGCGGAATGGGATCGAGTTTTTTGTCAGCCATCAGTGATAGTCCACAATCTCTACGTCATACGCATCGCCGTCCCAGCGGAAGCAGATGCGCCATTGATCGTTGATCCGAATGCTGTGCTGCCCGGTCCGATTGCCACGCAGCGCTTCGAGTCTATTGCCCGGCGGCACGCGAAGCTCGTCGAGCTTGGTCGCCGTATCGGGAGTTGTAGCTTCCGCCGCGCAATCCGCTCGAAAGCCCCGAAGCGCCTCACGGCGAAGTCGTCGAAGAGGCGTTCGGTGTCCCGGTCGCGAAAGCTCTTGATCACGCCAAACGGTACGCCGGCATGCGTATTCTGTCCAGCGGAATACTACTCCGTCAGTTTGAACTCGATGCGCCGGTTTCGCGCATAGGCTTCATCGCTGTCGCCGCCGTCGATGGGGGAGAACTCGCCGAAGCCGGCGGGGACGAGGTGGCGCGCGGAAACACCTTGCGCGATGAGGTACTTGGCCACCGCGATGGCGCGCGCCGCCGACAGTTCCCAGTTGGAGGGGAATTCCGGTGTGTTGATCGGCCGGCTGTCGGTGTGGCCGTCGATGCGCAGCACCCAGTTCACGTCGGAGGGGATCTCCGTTTCAAGCTGCTTGACCGCCTCGGCGAGCTTGGCGAGCTCGGCCTGCCCCTCGGGCGAGATCGCCGCCTCGCCGGCGCCGAACAGCACCTCGGACTGGAACACGAAGCGGTCGCCCACCACGCGCACATCGGCGCGGCCTTCGAGGATGGTGCGCAACCGGCCGAAGAAGTCGGAGCGGTAGCGGCTCAGATCCTGCACCCGCTGCGCCAGCGCCACATTGAGCCGGCGGCCTAGATCGGCCACCTGCGTCTTGCTCTCGCTCGCCTTCACTTCGGAGGCATTGAGCGCCTCCTCGAGCGCGGCGATCTGGGTGCGCAGCGCCGAGAGCTGCTGGTTGAGCAGCGCCACCTGCGCCAGCGCATCGCCCGAGATGTCGCGCTCGGCGTCGAGGTCGCCGCTCAGCGCCGCGATCTGGGCGTCCTTGCCCCCGTCGTCCGACCCCACGCCCGCGAGTTGCGCGGCCAGCGTATCGCGCTCGGCGGTCATGGTGCCCAGCGTTGCCTGCAATGCGGCGAGTTCGGCGGTCGCATCGTCGCTGCTGGAGCGTTCGAGGTTGAGCAGCTCGGTCAGCTCGGCGATCTGCGAGTTGAGCCGGCTCATCGCCGTGTCCTTGCCCTGGATTTCCTGGCCGAGGAAGAACTGCGTCAGCATGAATAGCGACAGCAGGAAGATGATGACCAGCAGCAGCGACGACAGCGCGTCGACAAAGCCCGGCCAGTAATTTGTCACCTGCGAACGGCGGGAGCGGCTCAGCGAAGCCATTGCGTGTTGTCCCCTTTGCCCGCCCTAGTCGACTGCCAACAAGGCGCTAGTTTGACCGGCGATCGCTGCCCTGGTCCTCGCGCAGCATCGCCTCGATCAGTTCGCGCAGCTTGCGGTTGGTATCGCCCTGCTCCTCGATATGGATGCGCAGATCCGCCTGCTCGGCGCGGATGTGCTTGACCAGCCCGTCGATGCCCTTGGCGAGCTCGGCCATGGCGCGGATCGCATTCTGCGAGGAATCGCTGCTCTGCATGGTCGAGCCCAGCCGCTCGATCATCGTCGCCATTTCCTCGCCCTGGACGCCCAGGCCAGTGGCCTGCATCTGCGTCACCGGGTGGTCGAGTTCCGTCATCGAGGTCATCCAGTCCTCAAGGTCGGTGTAGAAGGCGTTCTGCGCCTGCGACGCCTGGAGGTCGAGGAAACCCAGGATCAGCGAGCCGGAAAGGCCGAGCAGCGAAGCCGAGAACGCCGTGCCCATGCCGCCGAGCGGGCCGGCGAGGCCCTGCTTCAGATTCTCGAACATCGTCGCCGTGTCGGCGACCGAAGTATCCAGCGACTGGATCGTCGCTCCCACATTGGTCACCGTTTCGAGCAGGCCGTAGAACGTGCCGAGAAGGCCGAGGAACACGAGGAGGCCCGTGAGGTAGCGCGACGTATCCTTGGCCTCATCGAGCCGGTTGCCGACGGAATCGAGGATCGACCGCATCGAGCTGGGGGTGATCACCGCCTCGCCCAGCCGGTCGCGCAGCATGTTGGCGACCGGGGCCAGCAGCACCGGCTGGCGCACCCGCGCCATGGTGCCGTCCTGCATCGAGTTCACCCATTTGATCTCGGGGAACAGCCGGATGATCTGGCGGAAGCTGAGGACGATGCCCACCACCGCCACCAGCACGATCAGGCTGTTGATGAATGGGTTAGCCATGAAGAACACGAAGATCTGCTGCCACAGGATGGCGCAGACCAGGCCCACAATGACCAGGAAGACCACGTTCTTGACGAGATAGATCGTCGGGCTCTTCAGATGGTACGGGTCGTAGTTTTGCGACATGAGCCCCGGTTTCCGCGAATTGTGGCGCGAGTCTAGTCACACCATCACGGCGTGACAATGGCCCGGGGACGACGCCGATGTGACCGAGCCGGGCTTTCCCGGCCTATTTGACGCCTTTGATGATCTTGAGGAGCTGGCCCTGGATCGTCTCGTTGCCGGCCACCACCTCGCCGTTCCAGATGCTTCCCGGCTTGCCCGAAAAGTCGGTCATGGTGCCGCCCGCCTCGCGCAGCATCAGCCAGCCGGGTGCGATGTCCCAGGGCTGGATGCGGCCTTCCCAGAAGCCGTCGAACCGCCCGGCGGCGAGCCAGGCCAGATCGGTCGAGGCCGAGCCGGTGCGGCGAATGCCCGCAACCGCCGGCGCGATCTGGCCGAGCTGGCGCAGATGCAGCGGGTCGTTGGCGGTCCCCGTCACCTTGATGCCGGTCGAGATCACCGCATCGGCAAGATGCTTGCGGCCGCCCACGCGCAGCCGCTTCTTGTCGTCGAGCCAGGCCCCGCCGCCCTTTTCGGCAACAAACAGCTCCTCGAGCACCGGATTGTAGATCACCGACGCCACGATCTCGTCGCCGCGCTGCAGCGCGATGGCGACCGCGAACATGGGGATGCCGTGCAGGAAATTGGTGGTGCCGTCGAGTGGATCGATGATCCAGCGATGCAGCCCGTCCGTCCCCTTGATCTCCCCGCCCTCCTCCATGAGGAAGCCGTAGGTCGGCCGGGCCTTGCTGAGCTCGGCATGGACGATCTTTTCGGCATTGTGGTCGGCCCTGGACACGAAGTCCGCCGGCCCCTTCACCGACACCTGCAGATTCTCGATCTCGCCGAAATCCTTGGTGAGCGAGCGCCCCGCCTTGAAGGCGGCCGTGACCATGATGTTGAGGAGTGCCGAACGGGCCATGCTGGAGGTGTCTCGAAGGGGGAGGCGCGGGTAATGCCCCAGAATGCGCCAAGACTCAAGGGAGGCGCGATGCCGCTGCCTCGACAAGCCCACCCGGCGTCGCGGGTGGAGGAGCTTGCCGCCCTAGCCTTGCGCTTCGGAAGAACTCTCGGACGAAACCGCCGGCGGCACGCTCGGCTCCAGTTCGGTTTCGGCCGCCGCGGTCGGCGGCTTGCTCGGCCAGAACCGAGCCCGCTCCTCGGCGGCGGCGAGATCGGCACTCGAAATGCCGACCAGCAGCTTGTCGAGCACCGGGTCGCTGAGGCCCTGCCGGCGCGCCAGCGCCCGCCACATGGCGGCTTCCGTCAGGTCGAGCGTCACGCCCTCGCCCACCGCGAGCAGCTTGGCGTAGCGGTTCTGCGCCACCGGATTGCCGGCATTGGCCGCGCGCTGGTACCAGCCGACCGCCGCGTTGAGGTCGCGCGTCACGCCCTCGCCCAGATAGAGCAGCGTCGCGTAGTCGATCTGCGCCTCGAGCAACCCCTGCTCGGCGGCAAGCCCGATCTGCTTGGCGCCCTCAGCCGTGTTCGGCGTCACGCCGGCGCCCTGGATCAGCATCGTGCCGTAGTCGTATTGCGCTTCTGCGAGGCCGGCATCGGCCGCCGCCTGCATGAGCCTCGCGGCATCGGCGAGGCTGGGTGCAGCGTTCTCGCCCTCGAGATGCATCAGCGCCAGATTGTACTGCGCCGGCGGGTAGCTCTTGTCCGCCGCCTGCTTGAACAGCTCGGCGGCGCGCGCATGGTTTTCCGGTACGCCCAGGCCGTGCAGATAGAGCAGCCCGAGCTCGAACGCCGCCATCCGGTCGCCGTTCTTGGCGGCGAGCTGGTACCAGCTCGACGCGGTGGCGACATTGGGGGGCACGCCCAGCCCATTGGCGTAGATCTCGCCGATCAGCGTCTGTGCCGCTGGATCGGCGTTCTCGGCGCGCGGTAGCGCCAGCGCCAGCGCCGTCAGGTAGAAGCCGCGCTGATAGGCGCCATAGGCGTCGTCGCGCTTGCCGAAGATTTCGCTGCTGATGTCCCCGGCGCTCGGCTCGGCATCCATCGGCGTGGGCAGGTCGCTGTCGAGCACCATGGAATTGTCGATGCGCGGCGTGCCGCCCTCGTCCTGGCTCGCGGCGAGGACCGGCGCCATCGCCGCCAGCGCGGCGATCGCCCCGAGCGCGCGTCTGAGGGCAGGCGTCGCGGCAGCGCGCGTCACGGGGACGTCTCCAGCGCCTTGACGATGGCGCTCAGCCGCGCTGTCACGCCTTCGGGCGCACTCCACAGGCTGTCGCCCAGCCCGATGAAATCGCCCCCCTCGGCGGTGGCGGTTTCGGCGGTCGCCGCCGGATCGCTGAGCACGCTCGGCACTTCCATGATTTCGGCCCACCAGCGCGCCATTTCGCGCTGCTCGGGATCCCTACTGCCCGAAAGCGGCCCAAAAAAGATATAGTCCGGCCCGAGCTCGCCCTTGCTCATGGCGTCGTGGCGCGAGGCGATGCGGCCGGCGCCGACGATGAAATCGGGCTTGAGCGCCTGCGTGGCGGCCCTGACCTCGTTGACGCCACCCTCGACATGCAGGCCGTCGGCGCCCAGCATCCGCACGAGGCCCGGATCGCCTTCGATCAGCACCGCCACTCCGGCGCTCTGGGCGCGGTGGGTCACCGACTTGACCAGCGCCTTGTAGCTGCCCTCCGAGCGCAGTCCGCGCGGGATCAGCATGGCGGCAACCGGCGCCGCGGCGAGAGCTTCGTCGAGCTTGGTGAGACAGGAGGGAGCGTCGGCGTCGGCGGGTGCGACGAGGAAAATCTGAGCGGTCATGGCGGCCTTATAGCGTCACGCCCGCTCAATGATCGTAAATTTGGGCGGGAATAAGCGGAGGGCGAGTAGCGAGTAGGCAATAGCGAATAGGGTCGCCACAGGAGCCGCGCCCGGCCGCCCTATTCGCTACTCACTATTCGCTATTCTCTCGTCTTACGCCGCCCGGTCGAGTTCGGGCGCCCATTCGCCCTGCGCCGCCAGTGCGTTCATCTTCGCCCGGTGGGCGAACGCCGCCTGCGCCGGCGCGAGGTTGCGGGCGTCGCCGCCCCAGGCCAGCAGCGCCGCCGTCTGCAGCGCCCGGCCATAGGAGAAGGTCAGCGCCCAGGGCGCCTCGCCCAGCCGGTTCATCGCCGACAGATTTGCCGTCGCCGCTTCGTCCGACTGCCCGCCCGAGAGGAAGGCGATGCCGGGCACGCTGGCGGGCACATGCGCCTTCAGGACGTCGAGCGTCCGCCGCGCGATCACGTCGGCGCTCGGACGGTCCTGCGAGCGGACACCCGGCGTGACCATGTTCGGCTTGAGCAGCATGCCCGTGAGGTCGACCCCCGCAAGGCGCAGCTCGTCGAACACCGTCGCCAGCGTCTCGGCCGTCACCTCGGCGCAGCGCTCGATCCCGTGATCGCCTGGCTCGCCATCGGCCAGAACCTCAGGCTCCACCACCGGCACGATGCCGGCTTCCTGGCAGAGCGCCGCATAGCGCGCCAGCACATGGGCATTGGCGCGAATACCGTTGCGCGACGGCGCGTAGCTCGACACCGCAATGACGCCACGCCATTTGGCAAAGCGCGCGCCGATCTCGGCATAGTGCTTGAGCCGCTGCCGAAGCCCGTCGAGGCCCTCGGTGATCTTCTCGCCTTTGGTGCCGGGCATCTCGAAGGCACCGCGATCGACCTTGATGCCAGGGATGGCATTGACGTCGGCGAGCAGCGCCACGAACGGCGTTCCATCCGCCGCGTCCTGCTTCAGCGTCTCCTCGGTGAGGATGACGCCCGAAATGTACCGGCTCATCGCCTCGCGCGAGCGGAACAGCATCTCGCGATAGTCGCGCCGTGTCTCGAACGTCACCGGCAGTCCGATCACCGCGAACCGCTTGGCGATCGTTCCTTCCGATTCATCGGCGGCGAGAATGCCTGTGCCTTTGGAAACGAGTTGACGGGCGGTTTCCTGCAAGGACGGCACGGGCATCTCCATGTTGGGGGGGACGCCGCGCATAATAAAGCAAGCCCTCTCGCCGCTTCGACTAGACCTTCCGGCTAGGACGGAAGTCGAAGACCAATTGCGGACCAGTTGCTGCGTACCTGCGCTTCAGGAGATGAGAGCCCGATAGAGGTCATCCCAATTTGGGTTGGACTGGCTGAACAGATCGACCTTCCACTGCCGCTTCCAGCTCTTGATGCGCTTCTCGCGGGCAATGGCTTCCTGGATGAAGCCATGCTCCTCGAACCAGACGAGACGATGAACGTCATACCGCTTGGTGAAACCGGGAACGACGTGCTCGCGATGCTCCGTGACGCGGCGGATGAGATCGTTGGTGACACCGACATAGAGTGTCCCATTGCATTGTGAAGCAAGCAGGTAGACGCAGTAGATGCGCATGATCACCTTACGCCACACCCGCTATGTCATCCCAGCGAAAGCTGGGACCCAACTCTCCAGTTAGTCAAGATTCAGACGCTGCGCGCAAGCCTTACCGGCCCGCGTAGCGGGCCAACTGGATCCCAGCCTTCGCTGGGACGACAGCGGTGGACATGACGCCATTCCGCGTCGGACCAGCGACCATGGCCACCTGACGCCCGCCAACCCCGGATGTCATCCCAGCGAAAGCTGGGATCCAACTCTCCGCGTGCAGTCGGCCGAGGCTCGAGCACTGCGCGCAACCCTTGCGCCTAGCGCGCTTACCGCTTGGGTCCAGCTCTCACCGGATGTGTCGGTAGACGGGCGCCTCCACCTACGCCTCCAGTGCCTTCACCCCCGGCAGCTCCTTGCCTTCCATCCATTCGAGGAAGGCGCCGCCGGCGGTCGAGACGTAGGTGAAATCGTCCTTCACGCCGGCATTGGCGAGGGCCGAGACCGTGTCGCCGCCGCCGGCCACCGAGACCAGCTTGCCCGCCCTGGTGCGCGCCGCGACGTGGCGCGCCACCTCGGTGGTGCCGGCGTCGAACGGCTTGGTTTCGAACGCGCCCAGGGGGCCGTTCCACACCAGCGTCGCCGCCTCGTCGATGGCCGCCTTGATGCGGTCGATCGACTGCCCGCCCACATCGAGGATCATGCCGTCCTTGTCCATCGCATCGAGCCCATAGGTCTGGTGCGGCGCGTTTTCGGCGAAGTGCCAGGCGACAACGCCGTCAATCGGCACGATGATGGCGCAGTTGGCCTTCTCGGCCTTGGCGAGAATGGCGTTCACGGTGTCGCCCATGTCCTTTTCGGCCAGCGACTTGCCGATGCCGATGCCTTCGGCGAGCAGGAACGTGTTGGCCATCGCACCGCCGATCACCAGCGCCTCGACTTTTGTAACGAGGTTCTGCAGCAGGTCGATCTTGGTCGATACCTTGGCGCCGCCGACGATGGCGATCACCGGCTTCTTGGGCGCCCCGAGCCCCGCCGCGAGCGCTTCGAGTTCGGCCTGCATGGCGAGCCCGGCGGCCGAGGGCAGCTTGTGCGCAAGACCTTCGGTCGAGGCGTGGGCGCGGTGCGCCGCCGAGAACGCATCATTGACGAAGATATCGCCCAGCGACGCCATGCGTTCCACCAGCGCCGGATCGTTCTCTTCCTCGCCCGGATGGAAGCGCGTGTTCTCGAGCACCAGGATCGAGCCGTCGGGCGCATCGTCGATTGCCTCCCCCGGCGCCTGCATGTTCATCCAGTCGGTGTCGATGAAACCGACCGGGTGGCCCGTCGCCTCGACGATCGCCGGCACTACCACCTCGAGCGAATAGGCCTTTTCGACCTTCCCCTTGGGCCGGCCGAAATGGCTGATCAGCACCGCCTTGCCGCCGGTCTTGATGATCTGCCGGATCGTGGGAACCACGCGCTCGATGCGCGTCGCGTCGGTCACCTTGCCGTCCTGCACGGGCACGTTGAGGTCGGCACGCAGCAGCACGCGCTTCCCCGCAAAATCCATGCCCTCGATCGTCCTGAAACCGGCCATTGCCCGCACTCCGCTGCTGATGGGATGTGCCTTACTTCAATCGGGCGAAAAGGGGAACAGCCGTGCCGGCAGCCCCTCCCGCTTGCGAAGCGGCCGGTGACGGGGCAGCCGCCCGCGCCGAGCTACTCCACCCTCTCGAACAGCCCCGGATAGTCCACTACCAGCCCATCCTCGTCGACGCCGATGTCGGCCGTGAACGAGCCGTCCGCCGTCTCGAAGCGATAGCGCCGCTCCTCGAGCCGCGTGTAGATCTGCTCCGCCGGGTAAGGCTCGAGCGTCGTCGCCGGGATGTAGGCGATACGGAGGCGGCGCGTTTCGCCCACCGCCAGCGGCGCACGCCGGAGCGGCAGCGTGTTGGTGAAGGGCGTCATCTCGAAGTCGATATCGACACAGCCTTCGAGCGCGGGCAGCGTTTCGGCACGGATGTCGAACCAGCCGCCATCCCGTGAGCGGCTCAGAACCGCCGTCACCCCATCGGTCCGCTGCAGGAGGATCGACTCGAACGTCCAGTCGGGCCTGAGCGACATCTCGTACAGCACGCCGTGCCGGACCTCGCCCGCCTGCCCCACGATCGCCGCCCGCACCTTGATGCTGTCGATCCAGTCGCTGACGCGGCATTCTTCGAGCCCGCCATGCTCAAGCGACCGCCAACGGATCGACCGGCGCAGCGCCATCAGTCGCCGCCTCCGCCGTCTCCCCCACCGTCGCCGTCCCCGTCGCCATCGTGGTCGCGGCGGCCGTCGACGCCCACCGTGGTATTGCCGCCGTCGGAAGAGCCGCTGTCGCGCTTGCCCCAGCGCTGCGGCTGCAGGATGATCCAGCCGACGACGACGGCGATCACCGCAAGGATCAGCCACTGCGTCAGGGTCATGCGCTTACTCCGTCGCTGCCAGCGACCGAACGGCTTCGAGCGCCACCAGTTCCTCGTCGTCGAGCGGCACCGTGATTTCGCGCGTCGGCCCGCCGATGAAGTCGCCCGCATAGATCCACTGCGTGCCGGCGCTCTCATAGATCCGGTTGCAGTCGGCGCCGTCGCCCTGCGGCACCTCGATCCACTTGCGCTCGACGCCGCGGATCGGCTCGTCGACGGCAAACAGCACCAGCCGGTTGTCGGCATCGATCATCAGCACCGTACCCACGAAGATCACGTCCTGCCCGGCCAGTTGCTCTTCCCAGCTCAGCTCGGAGGGCACATAGGAACACGCCACCGCCGGTGTCCCGGCGATGGCGAGCAGGATCGCTGCGATGAGGCTGCGCATCAAAGCGTGGCGGCGAACGCCTTGGTCACGTCGACCATGCGATTGGAGAAGCCCCACTCATTGTCGTACCAGCCCATGATGTTCACGAAATTGCCGTCGATCACCTTGGTCTGGTCGAGCAGGATCGTCGACGAATGCGGATCGTGGTTGAGGTCGCTCGACACCAGCGGATGGTGCGTATAGGTCAGCACGCCGTTGAGCACGCCATCGGCGGCCGCGATCAGCGCGTCGTTGATCTCCTGCGGCGTGGTATTGCGCTTGGCCACGAATTTGAGGTCGACCAGCGACACGTTCGGAGTGGGAACCCGAATGGAAATCCCGTCGAGCTTGCCCTTGAGCTCGGGCAGCACGAGGCCGATGGCCTTGGCCGCGCCGGTCGAGGTCGGGATCTGGCTCAGCGCCGCCGCACGGGCGCGATAGAGGTCCTTGTGCATGGTGTCGAGCGTCGGCTGGTCGCCGGTGTAGGAATGGACGGTCGTCATCATCCCCTTCTCGATCCCCACCAGATCGTTCACCACTTTCGCCATCGGCGCGAGGCAGTTGGTGGTGCACGAGCCGTTCGAGATCACGATGTGATCGCGGCTCAGCAGATGGTGGTTGATGCCGTACACCACCGTGAGGTCTGCGCCGTCGGCCGGAGCCGAGACGATCACCTTCTTGGCGCCGGCCGTGAGATGCGCCGAAGCCTTCTCCTTGGAGGTGAAGATGCCGGTGCATTCGAGCACGATGTCGACGCCCAGTTCCTTGTGCGGCAGCTCGGCCGGGTTCTTGACCGCGGTGACGCGGATCGGGCCCTGGCCGGCATCGATCGTGTCGCCATTGACCGTCACGGTGCCGGGGAATTTGCCATGGACGCTGTCGTAGCGAAGCAGGTGCGCGTTGGTTTCGACCGGGCCGAGATCGTTGATGGCAACGACCTGGACGTCCTTGTGCCCCTCTTCGATGATCGAGCGGAGGATGTTCCGCCCGATGCGGCCAAAACCGTTGATTGCGACGCGTACCATGATGGGTCCTTGGTATTCGGGGGTTGAGCGCGGGTCTTACAACTGCGCCGTGACGGCTTCAACTACGCCATTGGCAGTGATGCCGAAGTGTTCGTAGAGTTTCTCGGCCGGGCCGGACGCGCCGAAGCCGTGCATGCCCACGAAGCGGCCCTTCTCGCCGAGCAGCTTGGCCCAGCCCATTTCGATGCCGGCCTCGATGGCGACACGCGCCTTGGGCGTGCCGATCACGCCGGCGCGGTAGCTGTCGGACTGCGCCAGGAACAGCTCGACGGAAGGCACCGACACCACCTTGGCCGAAATGCCCTTGGCCTTGAGCAGCGGCAGTGCCTCGACGGCGATCGACACTTCCGAGCCGGTCGCAAAGATCACCGCGTCGGCCTTGTCGTCGCCGGCGATGGCGTAACCGCCCTTGGCGCTGCGGTTCTCGGCGACATGCGTGGTGCGCAGCGCCGGCAGGTTCTGGCGGCTGAGCGCCAGGATCGAGGGCCGGTCATGGCTCTCGAGCGCGATCTGCCAGCATTCGAGCGTTTCCACCGCATCGGCCGGGCGCAGCACGAGCAGGCCCGGAATGGCACGCAGCGCCGCCAGGTGCTCCACCGGCTGGTGCGTCGGCCCGTCTTCGCCCAGCCCGATCGAGTCGTGCGTCATCACATAGATCACGCGCTGCTCCATGATCGAGCTCAGCCGGATCGCCGGGCGCGCATAGTCGGTGAACACCAGGAACGTGCCGCCATAGGGGATATAGCCCTTGTGCAGCGCGATGCCGTTCATGATCGCCGCCATCCCGTGCTCGCGGATGCCGTAGCGCATGTAGCGGCCGGAGCGGTCGGTATCGGTGAAGGGCAGCGTCTGCGGCGTGTTGGTGAGGTTGGAGCCGGTGAGGTCGGCCGAGCCGCCCACCGTCTCGGGCACCACGGCGTTGATCACGTCGAGCGCCATCTGGCTCGATTTGCGCGTCGCCACCTTCGGCTTGTCGGCCGCGAGCTTCTCCTTGTAGGCGCTCAGCGCCTCGCCCAGCTTGGCCGGCAGGTCGCCCTTGATCCGGCGGGCGAATTCGTCGCGCACCTCCTGGTGCGCCGCGAGGTAGCGGCCCTGCCAGTCGCCGAACAGGTTCGCCGAGCGCTTGCCCGCCGCGCGCCACGCCTCGAGCGTGTGCCGAGGAATCTCGAACGCCGGATAGTCGATGCCGAGCGCCTGCTTGGCGGCGGCCAATTCCTCGGCGCCGAGCGGCGAGCCATGCACCTTCTCGGTGCCCTGCTTCTTGGGCGCGCCGAAGCCGATGGTCGTCTTGGCGGCAATCAGCAGCGGCCGCGTCGAACGCCGCGCCTCGATCAGCGCGCGCTCGATGGCGGCCTGATCATGCCCATCGATCGAAATGGTGTTCCAGCCCGAGGCTTCAAAGCGCCGGATCTGGTCGGTCGAGTCGGCGTTCGACACCTTCCCGTCAATGGTGATGCCGTTATTGTCCCAGATCAGCGTCAGCTTGTTGAGGTTGAGATGCCCCGCCAGCGAGATCGCCTCCTGGCTGATGCCTTCCATCAGACAGCCGTCGCCGGCCAGCACCCAGGTGTGGTGATCGACGATCTCCTTGCCGAATTCCTGTGCCAGCTTGGTTTCGGCGATCGCCATGCCCACGGCATTGGCGACGCCCTGTCCGAGCGGCCCCGTGGTCGTCTCGATGCCCTTGAGGAAGTGGTATTCAGGGTGGCCGGCGGTCTTGGAACCGAGCTGGCGGAAATTCTTGATCTGCTCGAGCGAGGCGTCCTCGTAGCCCAGCAGATACAGCGCCGAATAGAGCAGCATCGAGCCGTGGCCGGCCGACAGCACGAAACGGTCGCGGTCGGGCCATTCCGGATGCGCCGGATCGAACTTCATGACCTTGGTGAACAGGACCGTCGCGATATCGGCGCAGCCCATCGGCAGACCGGGGTGCCCGGAATTGGCCTTCTCGACCGCATCCATGGAGAGGGAACGAATGGCATTGGCCATCTCGTTGGCGGTCTGGGAATTGGTCATGAAATCCGCTCGTTTCCTGAGGTTTTTCTTGGGATTCAGAAGCGGGCTCTGGATTAACAGGTTCGGTTTTCCTGTCAATGACAGCCGGTCTATACTATCGGCCGGAGTCGCGTGATTTGCTGCGGTCAACCGATTGGCCGAATAGAGAGAGCGGGATGAGCGAGAACGAAGTGACCTACGAGATGGCGGCCGAACGTCTCGACCGTGCCCTGGCGCGACTGGAAGCCAGCGTACGCAGCCTCAATGGCCGCGTCCGCGCCCATGCCCGCATCGAAGCCGACACCCAGAAGCTGATCGCTGAGCGCGCCAGGTTCGCCTCCGAGCTGGACAAGGCCTCGGCCAAGGCCAAGCGCCTCGACGACACCGCCGCCGAAGTCTCGCGCCGTCTCGTCGTCGCCATGGAGACTGTCAACGAGGTGCTGCGCGATGCCTGAGGTCAATGTCGAGATCGACGGCAAGAAATACCGTATGGCCTGCGAAGAGGGCCAGGAGCAGCATCTGATGGAGCTGGCCGAGCGCTTCAACCGCACGGTCCTCCAGCTCAAGGGCAGCTTCGGCGAAATCGGCGACAACCGCCTCGTCGTCATGGCAGGCATTGCCGTGCTCGACGAGTTGGCCGAAGCCGAGGATCGGATCGAGTCCCTCAAACGCGACATCTCGGACCTCACCACTGCCGGCCGCGAGTTGACAATCGAAGCCGAGGAGCTCGAGCACAAATTCGCCCGGCGCCTGTCCGAGGCTGCGCGGAAGGTCGAAGCCATCGCGCAGGCGATCGACGAGACCGGCGCTCCATCGGCGAACTAGCGGTTAGGCGCCGCGCCGAGGCACTCGCCCTGCACCGACCCGGTCAGTCGCGCCCTCCGAACCGGCCCGGCGTCGTCCCCGCCGTCGCTGCCTGCTCGAGATCGAGCTCCTCGAGCACCTCGCGCATCACTTCATCGTCGAGGCGCCTCTCGTCGCGCGCCTTCACCACCGCGAGACGCTGCGCCACGAGAATCTGCTCCTTGAGCTCCAGCATCACGTCGTTGGCCTCGGTGAACCGGCTGTCGCGGTCGAGCGCCGCCGAACGCTGCAGCATCATCTCGGCCAGCCGGCGCGACTTTGCGTCGTGGTGGGTGTCGCGGAACGCCGTCACCGCCTCCACCGTCGCCGCCCGCGCCACCGCGTCGGCCACCTTGAACTGCTCCTGCCGCTTGCGCTCGTCATCGGGGTCGCTGATCGCCAGCCGCCGGATCAGCCAGGGCAGCGTCAACCCCTGGATCAGCAGCGTCCCGACTGTCACCACGAACGCCACCACCTGGATCGCGTCGCGCCCAGGAAACGGCTCGCCCGCCACCGTCAGCAGCGGAATACCTGCTGCCGCTGCGAGCGTCACCACACCGCGCATGCCGGTCCACCCGATCACCAGATTCTCCTGCCAGGTGAAGGGCGGCAGCAGCTCGAACGCTCCCTGTTTGCGCGCTTCCCTCGCCTGCTCCAGCCGTTGCGAGAAGCGACCGCGGCGCCCCGCGAGACGTTCCGCCTGTTCCGCTTCGAGCATCGCGATCTGCCGGTCGAACTCGGCATAGCGCCTCGCCACCACGCGGGAACGCCAGCGCGACAGGATCGAGGTGAAGAACACCCAGCCCACGCGCACAGCCATTGCCGCCACGAGGATCACCACCGACAGCCCGAGCAGTTGCGGCACGTCGATGCCCTTTTCCGCCGCGCCCGTAAGGACCCAGCGGAACTGCAGGCCGATATAGGCGAACACGAAGGCTTCGAGCAGCGCGTCGGTCGTCCGCCAGAACTGCCGCTCCTGCATCCGTGCGGCATAGCCGGACTCGCGCGAATTGTGGCCCAGCGACAGGCCCGCCGCGACAACCGCCAGCACGCCGGACGCCCCCAGTTCCTCGGCAAGAATGTAGGCGGTGAACGGCACCAGCACGCTCAGCACCGTCGAGAGCGTCGCATTGGTGAGCCGTAGCCGCACGCGATGCACGATCGCGCCGATCACGAGGCCGACGACGATCCCCACCACGGCCGCATAGCCGAGAAACAGGAACAGATTGTCGATCGCCAGGTGCGTCCCGGTCACGCTCGCTACCGCGAAGGTAAACAGCGTCAGCGCCGCGGCGTCGTTGATGAGCGACTCGCCCTTGAGCACTGTCATCATCCGCGACGGCAGCTTCAGCTTCCGCCCCACCGCCACCGCCGTCACCGCGTCGGGAGGCGAGATCACCGCCCCCAGCACCAGCGCGACGAGTAGCGTCATCCCGGGGATCGTCGCCGCCGCAATGGCGCCGACAACCGCCGTGGTCACCGCAACCAGCAGCACGCCCAGGTTGAAGATCGACCCGAGCCGCCGGATGAAGCTGATGAAGGAGAACTCGCTCGCCGCCGAAAACAGCAGCGGCGGCAGCACCACCGTGAGGATGATCTCGGGCTCGAGCTCGAGCCGCCCCAGCCGCGGAATGAACGACGCCGCCAGCCCCACTGCCACCAGCAGCAGCGGCGCCTGGATGTTCCGCCGCTCGGCGAACATCGTCACCCAGATCGCGGCGATCATCACGATGAGGATTTGCGAGACCAAGGAGTCCTCCACATGTTGGCAAACTTTGCCAAACTTGCTATCTTACTTTGAAAGGAGACGACCCATGGCCACGATGAACATCTCGCTCCCTGATGAAATGAAGGAATGGGCGGAGAGTCAAACCGCCGAGGGCCGGTACGCAAATGTCAGCGACTACGTCCGCGATTTGATCCGCCGAGATGTTAGGCGGGCCGAGGGAGTTGCTCGCTTCCAGGCGATGATCGATGAAGCTCGCAAGAGCCCGACGCGCGAGATCGCTGACATCAACGTGTACTTCGAAGAAGTAATGCAGCGAAATCGGCTCAAGTCGGACGATGCGGCTTAGGATCACCCGCCCTGCCGACCGCGATATCGATGACGTACTTCGCTACGGCCGGGAAGTGTACGGCGACGACCGTGCCGGGCGATATCTGATGGGTCTGTTGGAAGATCTGAACAGGATCGCGGACAGCCCGTTCACCGCACAACTGCGCAAGGAAGCCGATCCGCCCGTGCGCCTGCGCGTCTACCTCGGGCATAACATCCTCTACGACGTCGAAGGCGACGAAGTGCTCATCCTCCGCATCCTCCACCACAGCGTAAATTGGATGCACGAACTCTAGCCCGTTTGCCCTCCCGCCCCATCGCGCCTATATTGTCCCCGCTGCCCGGTGCGTGCGGACATTCTTATCCCCGGGGCCTTATCGATCCTTAAGGGAGCTGTCCCTGACCGGACCCGTGGGTTCGGACACACGGCGCCCACCTACGTCAGTAGGTTCCCGGGATCGAAGTTCCCACGGCCAGGGCGGCACCTGATTTTCGCGGAGTGGCGCTTGCCCGACCCCAAGATAGAGGAAGCAAAGGCAGCCCTCCGGCTCAAGGCGCGCAGCAGCCGCGCCGCCATCCTCAATTCCACCCGACCCGACGCGGCCAAGGCGGTCGCCGACCATTTCTTCAAGGCCGTCGCGCTCAGGCCCGCCGACATCGTCGCCGGCTACTGGCGCATCAAGGACGAGATGGACTGCCAGCCCATCCTCGTGCGCCTGATGGACACCTTCCAGCCCGTCTGCCTGCCGGTGGTCCTCGGCGACGAGCAGCCGCTCGAGCTGCGCCTCTGGGAACAGGGGGCGCCGCTCTACGAAGCCGGGTTCGGCACGCTCGCGCCCTCCGAGCTGGCGCCGCAGGTCGAGCCTGACGTCATCCTTATGCCGCTCCTCGGCTTCGACAAGCGCGGCACTCGCCTCGGCTATGGCGGCGGTTATTACGATCGCACGCTGGAACGCCTTTCCAGGCGACCGCGCCTGGTCGGCCTCGCCTTCGCGGCGCAGGAGCTCGACGATATCCCGCGCGAGGCGCACGACGTGCCGCTCGACATCATCGTCACCGAACACGGCGCCCGCCACTTCGAGCCCGCCCCCGCATGAGACTTCTGTTCCTGGGCGACGTCGTCGGACGCGCCGGCCGCGACGCCGTGAGCGAGCGCCTCCCCCGCCTGATCGCCGACTACGCCTTCGATTTCGTCGTCGTGAACGGCGAGAACGCCAGCCATGGCCGCGGCCTCACCGAAGGTCACTATGGCGAGCTGCGCGCCGCCGGCGCCGATGTCGTTACCCTGGGCGATCACGCCTGGGACCAGCGCGATACATTGAGCTTCATCGAGCGCGAGCCCACCCTGTTGCGACCGATCAATTTCGCCCCTGGCGCCCCCGGTCGCGGCGCCAATCTCGTCGAGGGCCGCAACGGCCATCGTGTCCTGGTGATCAACGCGCAGGGCCGCGTCTTCATGGACCCCGTCGACGACCCGTTCCGCGCCGTCGAAGCGGCTATCGCCGCCTGCCCGCTCGGCGAGCAGGCCGACGCGGTGATCGTCGACTTCCACACCGAGGCCACCTCGGAGATCCAGGCGATGGGCTTCTTCCTCGACGGCAAGGCGTCGCTGGTCGTGGGCACGCACACCCACATCCCCACCTCCGACCACCGCATCCTCAAGGGCGGCACCGCGCTCATGGCCGACGCCGGCATGTGCGGCGATTTCGACTCGATCATCGGCGTCGAGGTCGACGAACCGCTCAACCGCTTCCTCACCGGCATCGCCGCCGGCCGCTTCACGCCGGCCGAGGGCGACGCGACGATCTGCGGCGTCGCTATCGAAACCGACCCGCGGACCGGCCTTGCCACCCGCGTCAGCCCCGTCCGCATCGGTGGAACCCTGTCCCAGGCGCTACCCTTCGCCGGCTAGAGCTTGAAGAACGCGTCCGCTGCCGACTTGCTCTGGCGCTTGCTCTCGATGGCGGCGCGCAGCCGGGCGATCTCGCCCTCGAGCAGCGCGATCCGGTCGGCCAGCTCGTCCACCGACATCGCGTCGAGGATCATGCCAACCTCGTGTCCCTTGGGCTTTTTCACCTCGTCGTCGAACATGGCGATGCTCCTCTTTTTGGGATCATCGATCCTAGCGCCGGCATCTTGCCGAACAAGGCCAATCCCGTTCAAGTTTTGCCGATGACCCTGCCCGCCACCATGACCGCCATCGTCGCCACCGCCCCCGGCGGTCCCGACGTGCTCGAGCCCGCCAGCCTGCCGCTGCCCGTCACCGCGCCGGGCGAGGTGCTGATCCGCGTCGCGGCGGCCGGCGTCAATTATCCCGATATCGCCCAGCGCCGCGGCGACTATCCGCCGCCGCCCGGCCATTCGCCCCGCATCGGCCTCGAAGTCGCAGGCGAAATCGCCTTGGCCGCGGGCCCCTGGCGCGAAGGCGACAAGGTCGCGGCCCTCGCCAATGGCGGCGGCTATGCCGAATACGTCGCGGTACCCGCCGGGCAGGTGCTGCCGGTCCCGCCCGGCTGGCCGCTGGCCGACGCCGCGGCTCTGCCCGAAACCTGGTTCACCATCACCCAGACGCTGGTGATGCGCGCCGGCCTCGCCTCCGGCATGAGCGTGCTGATCACCGGCGCCGCGGGCGGCCTCGGCGGCGCCGCCGTCCAGATCGCCCGCATCCTCGGCGCCCGGCCCATCGCCATCGTCGGCGCGGCGGACAAGGCCGACTATGCCCGAGCCCTCGGCGCTACCGCCGTCATCCGTCACGATATCGAGGACATTGTCGCGCGCACCCGCGAGCTCACCGGCGGTCGCGGCGCCGACCGCGTCCTCGACATGCTGGGCGGCGACGCCACCGCCCGCCACATCGACGCCTCGGCGCCCTTCGGCCACATCGTTCAGGTCGCAACGCTCGGCGACCGCACCGCCGCCGTGCCGCTCAACAAGCTGATGGCAAAGCAGCTCACCCTCTCCGGCTCGACCCTCCGCCCCCAGTCGACGGAGACGAAGGCGGCCATCGCCGCGCACCTCCGTCAGCATATTTGGCCGGCGCTGGCCGACCCGGCGTTCCCCCGCCCGAAAATCCGCCGCTTCGCCCTCGCCCGGGCCGCCGACGCCCACCGGGCGCTGGAGGAGCGCAGCCACTACGGCAAGATCGTGCTGCTGCCAGGGGGTGAATAGCCAATAGGGGAAGAGAACGTCGTCCCCTTAGCCTTCCCGCTACTCGCTACTCGCTACTGGCTATTGGCTATTCGCTTCTTCGTTGAAAACCGCCCGCCGACCCCGTATATTCACCCAATCCCTTACTTCACTATCGCCGCAAGGCGGGGCGCGCCGGTGAAACCCGGTCGCCCGCACAGAGAGAACGTATCATGGCGACTACCTTGCTGATGCCCAAGGCCACCGCGGTTTGGCTGGTCGACAACACCTCCCTCAGCTTCGAGCAGATCGCCGCCTTTTGCGGCCTGCATCCGCTCGAAGTGCAGGGCGTAGCCGATGGCGACGTCGCTGGCGGCATCATGGGCGTCAATCCCGTCCAGAACGGCCAGCTCACCCGCGAGGAGATCGAGAAGGCCGAGGCCGATCCGAACTACCGCATGAAGGTGTCGGACCCGAAAGTCCGCGTCGCCGCCACCAAGCGCAAGGGCCCGCGCTACACGCCCATTTCGCGCCGCAATGAGCGTCCCAACGCCATCCGCTGGCTGCTGCGCAACCACCCCGAGCTCAAGGACGCGCAGATCATCCGCCTCGTGGGCACCACCAAATCGACGATCGATTCGGTGCGCGAGAACACCCACTGGAACTCGGCCAACATCCAGCCGATGGACCCCGTGACGCTCGGCCTCTGCAGCCAGATCGACCTCGACCTCGAGGTCAAGCGCGCCGCCGCCAAGTCCGGCCAGCCGATGGCCGACGAAGCCGATACCGGCACCATGCTGCTCACCGCCGAGGAAGCGCTGGCCACCGCCGGCGGCCGCACCGGTGCTACCGATCTGCCGGGCGGTCCGGACGAAGCGCGCCGTCCCGAGCAGGATGAGGAGCTTGACGCCGATTCCGTCTTCGCCAAGCTCAAGTCGCTCAAGAGTGATTCTGCCGATCAGGACGACTGATCGGGGCATCTGAGCAGGCGCCTGACCCAGCGCCATCCAGGAAGGGGGGTCGATGGCTGACAATCCCCTTCTCGCGGTGCTGGTCCTGCTGGTCGTCGCCGTCGCCCTCGTGCCCGTCTTCAAATGGCTGGGGCTGGGCACGGTGCTGGGCTACCTCGCCGCCGGCATCGCCGTCGGCCCTTATGGCTTCGGCCTCGTCTCCGACACCGAAGCCATCCGCCAGGTCTCCGAGTTCGGCGTCGTCGTGATGCTGTTCCTCATCGGGCTCGAGGTGCATCCGCTCGAGCTCTGGCGCCTGCGCCACAAGATCCTCGGCCTCGGCGTGACGCAGATGCTGGGCACCGCCCTCGTCATCGGCGCCGCCCTTCTCCTCCTCGGCACCGGCTGGTCGGCGGCCGTCATCATCGGCCTCGCTTTGGCCATGAGCTCAACCGCCATCGCCATGCAGTCGGTCGAGCAGCGCTCGCTGACAATGACCGACACCGGCCGCGCCACGCTCGTCACGCTCCTCGTTCAGGACCTCGCGGTCATCGCCATCCTGGCTTTGATCCCGGTGCTCGCCGCCGCCCGCCGCGTCGACCAGAATCTGGGCGCCGACCTCGAGGACGCCGCGCAGGTCGTCACCAACCCCTATAGCTGGTGGATTGCGCTGGTGATCGTGGGCGGCTTTGTCGCCGTCACCCTCGCCTCGCGCTACCTCATGCCCTTCGTCATGCGCTGGGTGGCGCGCTCGAAGGTGCCCGAAGGCTTCACCGCCCTCGGCCTCCTCCTCGTCATCGGCGCCGCCTTCGGCACCTCGGCGCTCGGCCTGTCGCCCGCCTTCGGCGCCTTCCTTGCCGGCGTGCTGCTGGCCGACAGCGAGTACCGGCACGAGCTCGAAAGCAATCTCGAGCCGTTCAAGGGTCTGCTGCTCGGCCTGTTCTTCATTTCGGTGGGCATGGGCATCGCCTTCTCCGTGGTGGTCGAGCAGCCGCTGATCGTGCTCAGCCTCGTGGTGCTGATCGTCACCCTCAAGATCATCGTGCTCTACGTGCTCGCGACCTTCTTCCGCATGCACGTCGCCGACCGGCTGCTGCTTGCCATCCTCCTCTCGCAGGCGGGCGAGTTCGCCTTCGTCGTCTTCGAGTTCGCCCATTCCGCCCGCATCCTCAGCGAGGCCGAGAACCAGCTCTGGAGCGTCGTCGTCGCCCTCTCCATGGCGCTCACGCCCTTCCTCCTGCTGCTCTTCGACCGCGTCGTGGTACCGCGCATCAACGCGCGAAGGCCCCTACCCGAGGTGCCCCACGACATGTCCGGCGACAAGGACGTGATCGTGCTCGGCTACGGCCGCTTCGGCCAGATCGTCACGCGCCTGCTGCGCGCCCAGGGCTATTCGATGACCCTGATCGACGACGACCCGGCCCAGATCGAGCTGGTCAAGCGCTTCGGTGTAAAGGTGTTCTACGGCGATGGCGGGAGGCTCGACATCCTGCGCGCGGCGGGCGCCCAGGGCGCCGAAATGATCGTCATCGCCGTGGCCGGCGGCGACCGCATCCTCGCCATCGCCGAAATGATCCGCCGCCATTTCCCGCAGGTGAAGATCGCGGCGCGCGCCGTCGACCGCGGCCACGCCCACGAGCTGATGGCGCTTGGCGTCGAGACCTTCGAGCGCGAAACCTTCCGCGCCGCCATCACGCTGGGCCAGAAAGCCCTCATCGCCCTCGGCCACCCGCCCGAGGAAGCCCACCGCATGGCCCGCACCTTCGAGGAGCATGACGAGCGCCTGCTCGCCGAATCCTACGACCTGCGCGACGACCGTGACGCCTATATCGGCTTTGTCCGCAAATCGACCGAGCTGCTCGACGGCGTCATGCAGGCCGACCGCGAAGCAGCCGAGGCCCGCCGCAAAGCCGACCGCGACAACCGCGCAGCGGAATAGCCCGCGCGGGCCCAAGCCCCACCCGGCGAGCAGGGTCGAGGCCTACGCCCGCACGCCCCGCACCGGCCGCACCTCGTGCCGCGTGCGCCAGCCCATCACCCGGTCGCGTCCGGCGTCCTTGGCATTGTACAGCGCCTCGTCGGCGCGGCGCACCAGCTCGGTGCTGTTCATGCCCGCGTCGCGCTCGGTGAAGGTGGCAAGCCCGACGCTCGCCGTCACCACGCCCTTGTCCGCCGCCTTGTGGGCGATGCCGAGCCCCGACAGCGCCTCGCGGAACGCATCGGCGATGAAGAAAGCACCGTCTTCGCCCGTCCCGGGCAGGATCGCGACGAACTCCTCGCCGCCATAGCGCGCCGCCACGTCGCCCGGCCGGCGCAGCGCGCCTCTCAGGCACTCGCCCACCCGGCGCAGCACCTCGTCGCCGGCCTGGTGGCCGTAGATGTCGTTATAGGTCTTGAACCTGTCGACATCGGCCAGCAGCAGGCCGAGCGGCTCGCCGTTGCGGCGGCAGCGCGCCAGCTCGCTCTCGAGCGCCGTATCGAAGGCGCGCCGGTTGGTGAGCCCGGTGAGGCCGTCCGTCGTCGCCAGCAGCTTGAGCTGGTCGGTCATGGTCCGCAGCGCCGCCTCGGCCTGCTTGATCTTGGTGACGTCTGACACCACCACCAGCGCCGAACCCTCCGCCGTCGGCCGAGTCCTGAGGTAGAGCCAGCGCCCGTCGAACAGCTCGACCTCTTCCTCGCTGTAATGGCTCAGCGAATTGGCGATCTCCTCGAGCCACTCGGCCTCGTGGCCACTGGCCACGATCTGCTCCTGCTCCTCGAGCACATGCTTGAGAATGGTGCGCAGATGCGTCCCGGGCGTGCGGAACCTCGCGGTGCGCGGAAACAGGCTCTTGTACTGCTCGTTGCAGTAGACCAGGATTCCATCAGCGTTGAACATGGCGATGCCGTCGGTGATCTCGGCCAGCACATAGCGCAGCTCGTTGCGGCTATCGACCACCTCGCGCTCGAGCTGCTTTTCCACCGTGACGTCGCGTGTCACGCCGGCGATGCCGATCGTCTCGCCATCGCGCCCATAGAGCGGCACCTTGCTGGTCGAATACCACACGTCACGCCCGGCCGGATCGGTCAGCACTTCGAGCCGGTCGTCCACCGGCTCACCGGTGGCCACCAATTGCCGCTCCTCGCGCATCAGCGCTTCGGCCCGCTCCGGCCGCGTCAGGTCGCGGTCGGTCTTGCCGATCATCTGCAGTGGACTGGTAAAGCCGTGATGCTTCATCACGGCATTGTTGACCGCCACGAACGTGCTCTCGGGCGTCTTCACATACTGGAAGTCCGGCGACTGCATGAAGGCCGCGCGCAGCAGGTCACGCTCCCGTTCGATCACCCGGTAGCGCATGATGAAGAAGGCCGACAGCGCCGTCGCTGCCGCATTGAGCAGCGCGATCGCCAGCGACGGCTGCGTCGCCGGAAGCAGGCCGGCGAGGCGCAGCAGCATGTTGAGCGCGGGGCCGATGCAGGAGACCGAGAGGGCGAGCAGTCCGGCGCTCCAGATCGCCGGGACCCGTCCGCGCGTGGCGCGCGAGACCGACCAACCCACAAGGCTCGCAATGACGATCCCCAGCCCGCCGACCCAGGCCGTCGGACCGCCGATCGCGAGGCGGTACGCAAGGGCGATGCCGCCGGCGACAAGGCCGGCAACGGGGCCGCCGAAGAACCCCGCGAGCGCCAGCAGCGACGAGCGCAGGTCGAACAGCTGGCCGGCCTCCGTTCGCACGGCCAGCACCATCGAGGCCACCGCGCCAAGTCCCATCGCCAGCCCGAAGGCCGCATTGCGGAATGCGCGCGGCCGGTCGGCAAAGACGAACTGGCCATGCACCCATGATGAGATGAACAGGGCGACGACGGCGAAGTTGCCGATCAGCGAATGCCAGTGCCAGTAGCTGTCCATGCCGCGCGAGAAGAGAGGGTGACCGACAGCACGGACCCTAGCGGCGAGGCCCAACGGTATGGTTAACCGGCCGATCAGCTTTCGGTCCACGGTTAATAGAACGCTAACGCGCCGGCGGAGCTTGACTCGGACCGGCCCAGAGCGTCCGTTACCGGCCGTCCCGCCTGCCTGAGCCTCACGACATGATCGACTACACCTTCTGGGCCGTCGCCATCCTGGCGGTGTTCATCGTTGGGCTCAGCAAATCAGGACTTGTGGGCTCGATGGGGATGGTCGCCGTCCCCCTCCTCGCGCTGGTGATGCCGGCCCGCGACGCCACCGGCATGATGCTGCCGGTACTGCTCTCGATGGATGCCATCGCCATCTGGATTTACCGCAAGGAGGCCAACTGGCAGGTGCTGCGCATCATGCTGCCGGGCGCCTTCGTCGGCACCATTCTGGGCTGGCTGCTGTGGAGCGTCGTCACCGACGCGCAGGTGCTGCTCGCGGTGGGCATCATCACCATCCTGTTCATGCTCGATGCGCTGCTGCCCATCCGCAAGCGCCTCCCCGACACGCCGCCCTCGCGAAGCTGGGGCGCGTTCTGGGGTGGTGCTGCGGGGCTGACGAGCTTCATCTCCCACACCGGCGGCCCGCCCTTCCAGATCTACACCCTGCCCTTGGGCATGACGCCCACCGTCTATTCGGCGACCACGGCGTTCTTCTTTGCCATCGTCAACACCCTCAAGCTCGTCCCCTTCTTCTTCCTCGGCACGCTCTCGGTCAGCAATCTCGAGCTCTCGGCCGCGCTCATTCCGTTCGGGCTCGTTGGCGTGGGCGTCGGCGTCTATCTGGTGCGCCGCATTTCGACAAAGGCGTTCTACACCATCGCCTACGTCCTCATCCTGCTACTCGGCATCAAAATCCTCTACGATGGCGTCATGGGTGTGTTCTTCACGGGTGCCACATGACCTATCGCATGGACCACATCGCGCTTCTCGTGCGCGACCTCGAGGCGGAGATCGCCTTCCTCACCGGCGTCATCGGCCTCACCGAAGGCGTCAATCCGATGGGTGGCATGACGATCCGCTGGATCGAGATCGGCGACGGCCGGCGCTTTCACGTCCAGGCGGGCGACGTGTCGCGGACATTCGTCGAAAGGCACACGCATTTTGCGCTGTCTTCGCCGACTTTCGACCGCTTTTTGGAGGATATCCGCAACCGAGGCATTGCCTTTTCCGACATGAAAGGCACCCCCGGCGCCATCAACACCCGCCCCGACGGCATGCGCGCCGTCTTCCTCCAGTCCCCCACCGGCTACTGGTTCGAGATCAACGACTGGCAGCACGACTAAGCGCCGCCAATGAAAAGGCCCGGGGAGGAGCCCGGGCCGGTTGATCCCTCGATATCTGGCCGCCTCAGGCCGCCGCAGTCTGGAGCTTTGCCAGCTCGTCTTTGATTTCCAGCTTCTTCCGCTTGAGTGCCGCAATCGCCATGTCGTCGTGGGAGAGATGAGTCATCTCGTCGTCGATCTGGCGCTCGAGTTCCCTATGCCGCCTTTCGAGAGCAGCGATATGGCCTTCAGTCGTCATGACAACTCCTTTCAAGCGTTTCGAACGGCACGATGCTCCCAGAAAACCACCCCTCTGTCGACTACCCGCGGGGACCGTGGAAAAGCTGGTGTAAATCGCAATTACGATAGGGTAACGATTTCATTGTGACCGCCCCGGAATGAGGGCGTTGCGGGGTCCCTCGGATGCTGCCTCTCACCAAGGAACAGGAAGCTGCGCTCGGGCTGGAGCTGGCGGCAAAGCGGCAGGAACATGCCGACCTTGACTCGGCCATTCACATGCTCTCGAGCACCGCGACCGCCGACCAGATGCTGATCCAGCGGTTGAAGAAGCGCAAACTCGGGCTCAAGGACCGCATCGTGCAGCTCGAGAACCTCCTGATCCCCGACATCATCGCTTGAGGCCACGGGCCAATTCCGCTACACGCCCGGTTTCACGGGGGCTTTGAGATGCCTGAAGGCAATCCGCTCGTCGCCATCATCATGGGCAGCCAGTCCGACTGGGCGACCATGAAGCATGCCGCCGATACCCTCGACGCTCTCGGCATCCCCTACGACGCCCGCATCGTTTCGGCCCACCGCACGCCCGAGCGCATGGTGGAGTTCGCTCAAGGCGCCAAGGCCGAGGGCTTCAAGGTCATTATTGCCGGCGCCGGCGGCGCAGCCCATCTGCCGGGCATGGTCGCGGCGCTCACCACCCTCCCCGTCTTCGGCGTGCCGGTGAAGTCGCGCGCGCTGAGCGGCCAGGACAGCCTGCTGTCGATCGTCCAGATGCCGGCCGGCATTCCGGTGGGCACGCTCGCCATCGGCGAGTCGGGCGCGACCAATGCGGCCCTCCTCGCCGCCGCCGTGCTGGCGCTTTCCGATCCCGAGATCGACGAGGCCCTTACCGACTGGCGCACCGCGCAGACCGCCAAGGTCGCGGACTATCCCCGGGATGAGTGACGCCCTCCCGCTCGGTGCCACCATCGGCATCCTCGGCGGCGGACAGCTGGGCCGCATGCTCTCGCTCGCCGCCTCCCGCCTCGGCTTCAAGACCCACATCTATTGCCCCGACCCCGACAGCCCGGCCTTCGAGGTCACCCCGCACAAGACCGTCGCCGCCTACGATGATCGCGACGCCCTCGCCCGCTTCGCCGCCGCCGTCGACGTGATCACCTATGAGTTCGAGAACGTCCCGGCGGACACCGCCGAATTCCTCGCGCCGCTGAAGCCTCTCCGCCCGGGCGCCAATGCGCTCGCGGTCTCGCAGGACCGGCTGGTCGAGAAGGCCTTCATCGCCGCCGCCGGCATCCCTGTCGCGCCGCACCGTGCCATTCGCGACGCCGCCGATCTTGCCCCGGCGCTCGCCGAACTGGGCGGCCGCGGCATCCTCAAGACCACCCGCCTCGGCTATGACGGCAAAGGCCAGCGCCGCGTCGGTTCACTAGCCGAAGCCGAAGCCGCCTTCGCCGCCCTCCGGCCGCACCCGCTGGTGCTCGAGGCTCTTGTCCCGTTTGAGCGCGAAATCTCGGTCGTCATCGCCCGCGGCCTCGACGGCGCGACCGCCGCCTTCGATCCCGCTGAGAACGTCCATCGCGACGGCATCCTCGCCACCTCGACCGTGCCCGCCACGATGAGTGCAGCAAGCACCGACCTCGCCCGTGGCCACGCCGCTTCCATCGCGGCCGCCCTGGCCTATGTCGGCGTCCTTGGCGTCGAGTTCTTCGTCCTCGCCGACGGCTCTTTGCTGGTGAACGAGATCGCCCCGCGCGTCCACAATTCCGGCCACTGGACCGAGGCCGTCTGCATTACCGATCAGTTCGAGCAGCACATCCGCGCCGTCGCCGGCTGGCCGCTGGGCGACCCGACTCGCCTCGCCGACGTGGTGATGGAAAATCTCATCGGCGACGCCATCCATGCCATCCCGAACGGCCTCGGGCCGGGCGTCCGCCCGCACGCCTACGGGAAAACCGAGTCGCGGGCCGGCCGGAAAATGGGCCATCTCAACCGGGTTGCCTCGAAAACGCCCCGGAAATAGGCGTTTTTCTGCAAATCTCCCCGTGGACAAGCCCTCCGGCATCTACTATAAGCCGCCACCATGGTAGCCGGCCCAGCCGGTTGGCGCGATTGTCATTGGCACCCGCGCTTGAACTCAAACACTGATGACGATGTCGAAGGGCGGTTCCGCTTGCAAGTAGTTGTTCGCGATAACAATGTCGACCAGGCGCTGCGCGCACTGAAGAAAAAGCTGCAGCGCGAAGGCGTTTTCCGGGAGATGAAGCTCCGGAACTACTACGAGAAGCCCTCCGAAAAGAAGGCACGGCAGAAGGCCGAGGCCGTCCGTCGTGCCCGTAAGCTCGCCCGCAAGCGTGCACAGCGTGAAGGCGGCCTGCCCGCCACTCCCGCTGCGGCTCCCGCGGCCCGCGCGGCGCGCCCGTAATTCAGTGAGCGCCGCCCTCGGGCGGCGTTTTGCGTTCGGACCACAGGATTTGTCCCGGCCTTATCGGGACAGCGTCAAACAACCAACGTTGAGGGACTACAAATGAAGAAGCTTGTTGCCGCTGCTGCGGTTGCCGCCATGAGCCTGACCGCCGGCGTTGCGCAGGCCGAGAGCCATGTGCAGGTCGGTGTGCTGAGCTGTGACGTCGAGCCCGGCGTCGGCCTGGTGTTCGGCTCGTCCAAGGACGTCACCTGCGAATTCACCCGCAAGGGCTACAAGACCGAGGTCTACGAGGGCTCGATCGATAAGCTCGGCATCGACCTGGGCATCACCGCTGGCGGCAAGATCGCCTGGCTGGTCTTCGCGGCCACCAAGGACGTCGGCAAGCGTTCGCTCGCCGGCAACTATGTCGGCGCTTCGGCCGAAGCCTCGCTCGGCCTGGGCCTCGGCGGCAACTGGCTGATCGGCGGCTCCAAGAAGTCCATCGCGCTGCAGCCCTGGTCGGTCACCGGCACCATCGGCGTCAACTGGTCCTGGACCTGGACCAAGCTGACCCTCGAGTAAGAGCGCCTCGTATTGAATTATGAAACGCCGGCCCAATGGGCCGGCGTTTTGCTTTGGGCCTTGCGCTACTGTCCCGCCATTGCGCCGTCGAAGAAGGTCCTCGCCTTCTCCCAGATACCCGCGTCCCAGAGGTCAGAGTGACCGGCGCCCTCCACCGTCCACATCTCGACCTTGTTGGGCGCGAGTTCATAGGTCCGCACGCCATGCTGATAGCCGATCGTGGTGTCGGCCGTGCCATGCGCCACAAACACCGGCTCCTCGACGTCGAGGATCCACTGGTCGACGCGATACTGGTCGAGCATGATCCACTCCACCGGCAGGAACCAGTAGCGGTCGCGCGCCACCGACACCGCCGAGTCGAACGGCGTTTCAAGCAGCAGCGCGCGGGCGTTACGCTCGCTTGCGACATAGGTCGCCGGCCCCGAGCCGAGCGAGCGGCCCCAGATCACCACCGGGAACCCCTTGTTCTCGGCAAAGGCGAACGCGGCGATGGCGTCCTTGAGCACATTCTCCTCGCTGAGCACGCCGGGCGAAGCCGGAAAGCCGCGATAGTCGAAGGCGAGGAAGCCATAGCCGTCCGCCACGAACTGCTCGTAGCGCTCGTGCTCGTCCGAGAAGCTGTCGGCATTGCCCTTGTAGTAGACGATGACAGGCTTGCCCGCCTCGCTCGGCGGCGCATACCAGCCACGGATACGCTCGTTGTTCGATGTCGGGATTTCGACCTGCTCAGCCGTCTTGAGCAGCGTCTCGCCCAGCGCGAGGAACTTGCCTTCCGGCGAATACTGGAAGCCGCGCTGGTTGAAGTACATATAGGCGCACGCCCCGAGATAGCCGAGCACGGCCACGACGAGTACGGCAAGAACGATACGGCGTAGCCAAAGCATGTGAGGTCCTCCGGACCTCCACCATAGCTCACGCGGGCTCGTCGAGCACCTTCTTGAACGCCGCCGCGAACACCTCCTGCGGCTGCGCGCGACTGAGCGCGAACTTGCCGTCAAAGATGAAGAACGGCACGCCCTGGATGCCCTGCTGCGCTGCCCAGATCGCGAGCTGGTGCGACTGCTCGAGCTCGCGCGGATCGCGCATGTCGCCTAGCGCCTCTTCGCGGGTGAACCCGTGCTCAGCCGCGATGTCGGCGAGCACATTGTCGTCGTTCACCTGCCGGTGCTCGAGGAAGTAGGCGGTCGCGATTGCATTGGCGAGTTCGTGCTGCGTGCCCTTGGGCTTGGCTAGCCGCACCACTGTATGCGCCTTCTGCGTGGGGAAGGTGCGCGGCTGCTGGCTGAGGTCGAGGTCGATCCCCGCGAGCCGTGCCTGCTCCTCCGCCCGCGACCAGATCTCTCTGGGCTCGCGGCCATACTTCTTGCTCAGCATCTCGCCCACATCGTAGCCCTCGGGCGGCGTGTTGGGGTCGAGATAGAACGGATGGTTCTCAACCTCGACGCTCACATCCTCGGGCAGACCGGCGATCGCCTTGTCGAGCCGGGCCGACCCGATGAGGCACCACGGACAGACAACATCGGTCCACACATCGATCTTGATCTTGCGCATAGAGGGGAAATGCCCCCGTGGCCCAACGGCCGCAAGAAGGCACGCCGATGTGACCTACGCCACCGCCCGCCCGCGGACCATCATTCGTCCGGTGAAGCGCGCGACCTTGGTTGTCGAGCGCAACGCAAACCAGGCCATCGACAGCAGCCACAGTGCCGCCGCCGCGAACCAGCCGCCGATCGTCCACAGCAGATCGGCGATACGCACCACGCCGCGCCCCAGCATCTTCATCACCGCGGGGAATTTGTCCTGATACTTCTCGGCGGTCTTGGCCAGCACCTTCACGTCGCGCGTCGAATCCGCCACCTCGACGCTGAGCTTCATCGCCCGCACGCCGCCGACGGTACCGATGCGTCCGATGTCGGTCGCGAGATCAGTCACCGCGGCGACGCTGCGCGGGTTGAACAGGCGGCCGAGCGGTTTGCCGATCTCGCCCAGCCGTAGCTCGCGCGCCATCGCCAGTGCCTCGTCGAGCGCCGTGCGGTTGATGCTGCGGGCGAGCATGGTGCTGACTTCCGCCACCAGCCGCGGCGGCATCTTGCCCACCTTGTTGGCGGCCTTGAGGAACGATGCGCCAGCCCGCAGCGGCAGCATGCCGCCGCCGGTCGCAATCGTCGCCCCGGTGAGCGTCAGGCCCACCGACGCGATGCCCAGAGTGAAATAGTTGACCGGCTGCCCGGTGAGATAGTTGCCGCCCTGCGCCACGAGATCGCGCACATCGCCCACGCTGGTCAGATCGGTCGCAACGACGCAGGCGAACCCGGCCTCGCTGTCGAAGTCGCCATTGACGATGCAGTTCCAGCCCTGGCTCACCACATTGCCCAGATCGACCGGAGGCAGCGCGTTCAGCTCGGCCACCAGCTCCGTCGGCACGTCGACATTCTGTGCCTCGGCCAGCGCGATCAGCGAACGCGCCATGTCGCCGTCGCGCACCGCGAGTGCCGTCTCGATCTCGGCGATGTACTGTTCAGGGGGAAGCTGTTTCAGCCGATAGTCGGCGATGGCACCCTCGCCCATCATGCGCAGCAACCGGACCGAGTCCCACAGCCCCGGCGACAGCGCGAGGCCGGTGACGAACATCACCAGCCCGATCCGACCCCATAGCCCGCGAAACAGCCGCACCCAACTCTCCGTGTCCACAGGCTCCCTAGCGCGCGAGCATGGCGAGATGTGGGTAGCCATCGCTCCCGACGCAACCTAGGGGCCGTGCCGCGTCGTCACCGCGACCCAGACCGCAATCGCGACGAGGAGAACCGCCGCAACGATGCCGAGGAGCCGCCGCGCCCGGTCGGTCGAAAACACCGGCTGCAGCAGGCTGCCCGCGAGCGCGATGGCAGCGTGCACCGCGGTGGCGATGGCGACGTAGATACCCGTCAGCATCAGCGACTGGGCGGCCAGCGGCTTGGCGGCGTCGACGAAGCTGGGCAGCACTGTCACATAGAACAGCGCCGCCTTGGGATTGAGCAGATTGGTCACCAGCCCGCGCCGGAAATGCACCGCCAGCCGCTCGCTGGTGCCGCGCAGCTCCAGCGGCCGCCGCGACTCCCGATAGCTGTCCCAGGCCAGATAGAGCAGGAACGCCACCCCGCCCCAGCGCAGCGTCTCATAGAGCCAGCGGTTCTCGGCGATCAGCGTCCCGAGTCCGAAGCCCGCGGCAAGGCCGAGCAGCAGCAGTCCGAGCGCCACGCCCGCAACGGCCGCAAGCTCGGCGAGCCGCCCGCGCTCGACGCTGAGCAGCGCCAGCCAGGCCATGTTCGGTCCCGGCGTCAGCTCGATGACGAATGAGGTCAGGGCAAAGGCGAGAACGGTCTCGGTCACGCCTCTGCCGCTCGCTCAGTGGCCCAGCGCCTTGACGATGTCTTCGGTCATCTTCTTGGCGTCGCCGAACAGCATCATCGTGTTGTCGCGGAAGAACAGCTCGTTCTGGACGCCCGCATAGCCCGCCGCCATGCCGCGCTTGATGAACAGCACCGTGCCGGCATCCTCCACGTTGAGCACAGGCATGCCGTAGATCGGCGACGTCTTGTCGGTCTTGGCCGCCGGGTTGGTCACGTCGTTGGCACCGATGACGAAGGCGACGTCCGACTGCGCGAACTCCGAATTGATGTCCTCGAGCTCGAACACTTCGTCATACGGCACATTGGCTTCCGCCAGCAGCACGTTCATGTGCCCCGGCATCCGGCCCGCCACCGGATGGATGGCGTACTTGACCTCGACGCCTTCCTTCTTGAGCAGATCGGCCATTTCGCGCAGCGCGTGCTGTGCCTGGCTCACCGCCATGCCGTAGCCGGGCACGATGATGACCTTGCCAGCATTCTTCATCATGAAAGCCGCATCGTCGGCCGAGCCCTGCTTGACCGGCCGGGTCTCTTCCTCGCCCGCCGCGCCCGTCGCGCTGTCGCCGCCGAACCCGCCAAGGATCACCGAGATGAAGCTGCGGTTCATCGCCTTGCACATGATGTAGCTGAGGATCGCGCCCGACGAGCCGACCAGCGCGCCGGTGACGATCAGCGCCGTGTTGCCCAGCGTGAAGCCGATGCCCGCCGCCGCCCAGCCCGAATAGGAGTTGAGCATCGAGACGACCACCGGCATGTCCGCGCCGCCGATCGGGATGATCATCAGCCCGCCCAGCACCAGCGCCAGCACGGTAATCGCCCAGAACAGCCACTCCTGCCCGGTCATCGCGAACCACGCGACGAGCCCGATCAGTACTAGACCCAGCAGCGAGTGTAGCGCGTGCCGCATCGGCAGGATGATCGGCTTGCCGCTCATATTGCCGTTGAGCTTGGCGAACGCGATCACCGAACCGGTGAAGGTGAACGCGCCGATGGCGACGCCGATCGACATCTCGATCAGCGCCTGCGTGTGGATATGCCCGACGTCACCGATGCCGAATGCCTCGGGCGCATAAAGCGCGCCCGCCGCCACGAACACCGCGGCCAGGCCCACCAGCGAGTGGAACGCCGCAACCAGTTGCGGCATGTCGGTCATCTTCACCGTGCGCGCCATATAGGCGCCGATGCCGCCACCGAGCGCCAGGCCGCCGATGATCAGCACCCAGCTCAGCCAGTCGCTGATGCCCGAAACGGCAAGCGTGGTGACGATGGCAATGGCCATGCCGACCATGCCGAACAGATTGCCCCGGCGCGACGATGCCGGGCTCGACAGCCCGCGCAGCGCGAGGATGAACAGCACGCCGGCGACGAGGTAGAGCAGCGCCGCGATATTCGCGTTGATCATCGGCTCAGCCCTTCTTCTTGTACATCGCCAGCATGCGCTGGGTGACGAGGAAGCCGCCGAAGATGTTCACCGAGGCGAACACCAGCGCAATGAAGCCGAAGACCTTGCTGACCCAGTTGGCGTCCGCCGCGAGCGGCACGCCCACCGCGAGCAGCGCACCCACAACGATCACCGAGGAGATGGCGTTGGTCACGCTCATCAGCGGCGTGTGCAGCGCCGGGGTCACCGACCACACGACGAAATAGCCCACGAAGATCGCGAGCACGAAGATCGCGAGACGGAAGGTGAAGGGATCGATCGCTTCCATGGTCTTCGCTCCTTAAGCCGCGACTTTGATGTTGGGGTGAACCACCGCGCCGTCCTTGGTGAGCACGGTGGCCTTCACCAGCTCGTCGTCCCAGTTCACCGCGAAGGCCTTCGTCTTCTTGTCGAACATCGTTTCAAGGAAGGCGAAGAGATTGCGCGCATAGAGCGAGCTCGCGGAAGTCGCGAGCCGTGCCGGCCAGTTCTTGTGGCGGATGATCGTCACGCCGTTCGGCGTCGTGACGATGTCGCTCGGATTGCTCACTTCGACATTGCCGCCGCGCTCGGCTGCGATATCGACGATGATCGAGCCGGGCTGCATGCTTTCGACCATCGCCGCGGTCACGAGCCGCGGCGCCGGGCGCCCCGGGATCAGCGCCGTGGTGATGACAATGTCCTGCTTGCTGATATGCGCCGCGGTGAGTTCGGCCTGCGCCGCCTTCTCAGCATCGGTCAGCTCGCGCGCATAGCCGCCCGAGCCCGACGCATCCTTGAGCGCGTCGGTCATGATGAACTTGGCGCCCAGCGACTCGACCTGCTCGCCGGCGGCGGCGCGCACGTCGGTGGCGCTGACGACGGCGCCGAGGCGCTTGGCCGTCGCGATCGCCTGGAGGCCGGCCACGCCCGCGCCCATCACGAACACCTTGGCGGGACGCACGGTGCCCGCCGCCGTCATCATCATCGGCATGGCGCGGTCGAACGCATTGGCCGCTTCGAGCACGGCCTGGTAGCCGGCAAGGTTCGCTTGGCTCGACAGGATGTCCATCACCTGCGCGCGCGTGATGCGCGGCATGAATTCCATCGCCACCGTGGTAAAACCGGCCCTGCCGAGCGCACCGATCTCGCCCTCATTGCCGTAGGGGTCCATGCCACCGATCACCAGTGCGCCAGGCTTGGCGCCGATCAGCGTTTCCACCGCCGGGCGGCGCACCGTCAGCACGATATCGGCGTCCTTGACCACCTCCGCGGCGCTGCCCAGGGCGGCGCCGGCCTTCTCGTATTCGGCATCGGGGAAGCGGGCCGTTTCGCCGGCGCCTCGCTCGATCGAAACCGTCGCCCCAAGCCCGATGAGCTTGGTCACAGTCTCCGGCGTCGCTGCCACACGGGTCTCCCCGTCGGCCCGCTCGCGGACGATGGCTATTTTCATGGACGTCTCCTGAACGCCCGCGGCCCGCCGGCCGGGGCCACCCGAAGGCTTAGGGTTGGATGAAGATGTAGAGCGCCACCGCCAGAACGGCGCACGCGATGATCCCCCATTTGATCAGGTTGGTGAACACGCCCCAGGTCGCGTCGTGCTGGGCGTAGTCCATCGCGTCGGAGATCGTCTCGGTGTCGTGGGTGTTGTCGGCCATTGTCGTCCTCGTGGTCGAAATCAGTTCGGTTGGGTCTCGGCGAGTTCGCCGATCAGGCGCTCGATCATGGAAAGGCCGAGCGACCAGAAGCCCGGGTCGCGCGCATCCAGCCCGAACGGCTTGAGCAACTCGGAATGATGCTTGGACCCCCCGGCCTTCAAGAGCTCGAAGTATCGCTCTGCGAACCCCTCGCTGGCCTTCTCATACTGGGCGTAGAGCGAGTTCACAAGGCAATCGCCGAAGGCATAGGCGTAGACGTAGAACGGCGAATGGATGAAGTGCGGGATGTAGCTCCAGAACACGCCGTAGCCGTCGTTGAGCTTCACGCCCGGCCCCAGGGATTCTCGCGACACGTCGAGCCAGATTTCGTCGAGCTGCTCGCGCGTCAGCTCGCCCTCCTTGCGCGCCGTGTGGACGCGGCGTTCGAAGGTGTAGAACGCGATCTGCCGCACTACCGTGTTGAGCATGTCCTCGACCTTCTGGGACAGCATCGCAAAGCGCTGCTTCCTGTCGGTGGTCTTGTCGAGCATCGAGCGGAAGGTCAGCATTTCGCCGAACACCGAAGCCGTCTCGGCCAGCGTCAGCGGCGTGTTGGCGAGGATCGAGCCCTGCGGGCTCGCCAGCACCTGGTGCACGCCATGCCCCAGCTCATGCGCCAGCGTCATCACGTCGCGCGCTTTGCCCAGATAGTTGAGCATCAGATAGGGATGCGCCGACGGCACGGTGGGGTGCGCGAATGCGCCCATCGCCTTGCCCGGCTTCACCGGCCCATCGATCCAGCCGCCGGTAAAGAACGGCTCGGCGACCTGGCGTAGCTCGGGCGAGAACTTGCCATAGGCCTCAAGCACCGTCGTCTTGGCCGTCTCCCAGTCGAACGTGCGGTCATCGCTCGTGGGCAGCGGTGCGTTGCGGTCCCAGGCGTTGAGCTCGTCCTTGCCGAACCACTTGGCCTTCATCTGGTAGTAGCGGTGGCTGAGCCGCGGATAGGCCTCGCGCACCGCCGTCTCGAGCGCATCGACGACCTCGCGTTCCACCGAATTGGCCAGATGCCGGCTGTCGGCGATGTCCGTGTAGCCGCGCCAGCGGTCGGAGATTTCCTTGTCCTTGGCGAGGACGTTGGTGATGTGCGTGAACAGCCGGCCATTGTCGCTGAGCGTCTTGCCGATCGCCGCGAACGCCGAAGCGCGCTTCTTCTCGTCCTTGTCCGACAGCAGATGCAGCGCACCCTCGACCGGCAGCGTCTCGCCGTCGACCTCGAACTTGAGCCCCGACATCGTCTCGTCGAACAGCCGGTTCCAGGCCTGCGCGCCGGTCACCGACTTCTCGAAGAACAGCTCTTCGATCTTCTCGTCGAGCTGGTAGGGCTTGGCCTTCCTGAGCTCGGCGAACCAGTGGCGATAGCGTGCGAGATTGTCGTCCATCGCCATCGCCGCTTCGATCACCGCGTCGTCGATGGTGTTGAGCTCGAGCTCCCAGAACAGCAGCCCCGTCGCGAGGTCGGTAATTGCCTGGCTCAGATCGCCGAGGAACTTCACCCGCGCCGGATCCTGCGTATTGAGCGCATAGCGCAGATAGGCATAGGCCGAGAGGCGCCCCGTCACATCGCCGAGCTTCTCGCTCCGCTCCACGGCCTCGTACAGCCGCCCGGCCTTGGCCAGGCCTTCGAGCTTGCCCTTGTAGTCGGCCTCGAACGCCTTGGCCTCGGTCCGCGACCAGTCCAGATCGCGCTTGAGTTCCGCCGACTCGGGGCCTGGATAGAGATCGTCGAGGTTCCACTCGGGCAACGCGCCGAACTCATTGTGCCCCTTCTGCGCCGCCGCCTCGGGCGCACGAACTAGGTCAGCCATACGATCAGACTTTCGTCGCAGATAACGTCGGCGCGGACCATATTCCGCCCCCCGGGCCCACTCAAGCGGGACGTTTGGCTGATCCAGAGCCGTTTTCCGGCAGTTTCGGCGGCCGCTGCGGCCGCTGGCCGGCAAAGCAGGGTTAAGCCGCTCTTAACCCGGCGTTTTCATCCTGCTCCGAAACGGCACACCGCGATTCGGCGCCAGGCGCCTGCGCGGCCAGAAACGGCTAGGGAGACTTGATGACGCGCGTTCTCATCGTGGACGACGATCCGGTGCAATTGCGGCTGACCTCGGAGGTCGCCCGTCGCGCCGGATTCACTCCGGTCACGGCCGATGGCGGGGACGAGGCGCTGCGCCTGCTGCGCGGCAGTCCCGGTTTCGGCGCCGTCATCCTCGACCTCGTGATGCCCGATCGCGACGGCATGGCGGTCATGGAAGCCATGGCGCGCGACAGCATCACTGCGCCCGTCATCATCCAGACCGCCCATTCCTCGCTCGAAACCGTGGTTTCGGCCATGCGCCAGGGCGCCGTCGATTTCTTCGTCAAGCCCGTCGCGCCCGAACGGCTGATCGTCTCGCTGCGCAACGCCCTGAAGCTCGACGCACTCGAAACCGTCGTCCGCAGCGAGCGCAACCGCCGCGCCGGCACGCTGGGTCTCGACGATATCGTCACCCGCTCGCCGGCGTTGCACCGCGTGCTGACGCTTAGCCAGAAGGCGGCGAAGTCGCAGATACCGGTGCTGATCGAGGGCGAGACCGGCACCGGCAAGGAGCTGATCGCACGCGTCATCCAGGGGATGAGCGACCGCGCCACGAAACCCTTCGTCACCGTCAATTGCAGCGCTATTCCCGCCAACCTCATCGAGTCGACGCTGTTCGGCCACAAGAAGGGCGCCTTCACCGGCGCCGTCGCCGACCACGTCGGCAAGTTCGCCGAAGCGCATGGTGGCACGCTGTTCCTCGACGAGATCGGCGAGCTGCCGCCGGAGGCCCAGGCCAAGCTTCTCCGCGCCCTGCAGGAAGGCGAGATCGAGCCGGTCGGCGCCGCCAGGCCGGAGCGCGTCAATGTCCGCGTCATCTCGGCCACCAACCGCCGGCTCCTCGGTCTCGCCCAGACCGGCGAGTTCCGCGAGGACCTCTACTACCGGCTCAACGTCTTCCCGATCTACCTGCCGCCACTCCGCGAGCGCGCCGAGGACATCGAGCCGCTGGCCGCCCATTTCATCGCCCGCTTCGCCGCCGAAGCCGGCAAGCGCATCGCCGGCCTCTCGGCCCCGGCGCTCGAGCTGCTGCGCGGCTACAACTGGCCCGGCAACATCCGCCAGCTCGAGAATGCCGTCTATCGCGCCATCGTGCTCAGCGACGGTGGCTATCTCGAGCTCGCTGACTTTCCGCAGATCGTCGCCCAGGAGCGCGGCCGCGACGAAACGCTCAAGCTCACCGAGCAACTGCCCGCCCCTTCAGCCCCGGTTCACATCGACGCCGTTAGGTCTCGGCGCGAAAGCGAAGCGAAGGATTCCATCCCTGACCGCTTCCTCGATGCCAGGGGCGAAGTGGCGCCGCTCCCCGATCTCGAACGCGAGCTGATTGCCTTCGCGCTCAAGCACTACGGGGGACGGATGTCCAAGGTGGCGCGGGCGCTCAAGATCGGGCGCTCCACCCTCTACCGCAAGCTCCGCGACTACGGCCTCGAGGACGGTGTCGAAAGCGACGCGGCCTGATCTCTCGGCATCCTTGGAAACCCTCGGGTTCCCGTTGCGCAAAGGCCACATCGCCGGAACACAAAAAGGTGAGGAATTGTCGGCGTTAACGCTTGTGGATTAGGACCTGACGGTATTCTGACGCGACGACTCCCTGCCGCGCCGAATACCTGACATGACGGAGACTGCCTTGCGCGTTCTGATGGCCTTGTTGCTTGCCGGTGTTGCACTCACCGGGGCCACCCTTCCCACCATCGCGCAGGACGCCGTCGTGCAGCAGGCGTCGCTGACCAAGGTGGTGATCGCGCCGCCGCGCAGCGACCTCGCCCGCATCATCAAGGCGGGCCTGCAGAAGGCCTATTACGAAGCCGAAAAAGGCTCGCGCGCCTACCAGCAGGCACAGCGCCTCTACTACTTCTACGGTGCCCGCGGCTTCGAACCGCTCTGGCTGACCCCCGGTGTCGGCAGCGCCGTCGCCTTCTCGCCCAACGCCGACAAGATTCTCGAGGTCTTCAGGGCCGCAGCGCTCGAGGGCTTCCGCCCCGCCGACTATCTGACGCCCGAGCTCGATCCGGCCGCGGCCGGCAGCGACCCGGTCAAGCTTGCGGCGCTCGAGACGGCGTTCTCGCAGGCGGCTGTGCGCTATGCTCAGGACGCCTATGGCGGGCGCATCACCCCCACCGCCGTCAGCTCCAACTTCGTCATCGCCCCCAAGCGGATCGATGAGGCCGAGACGCTGCTCAAGCTCGCCTCCTCAGACGCGCCCGATCAGTACCTGCTCGGCATCGGCCCCAAGGATCCCGAATTCCTGCGCCTCAAGACCGCGCTCGCGAAGTTCTACGATGGCAGCGTGCAGGTCGAGCAGGTCACCATCCCCGACGGCAAGACCCTCAAGCTGGGCATGAATGACGAGCGTGTCCCGCTGCTGCGCCAGCGCCTCGGCGTTGCCGCCCCGGACATTCCCGAGGGCGCGACCGACGCGCAGGTCGATATCACCTACGACCAGGCGCTCGTCGATGCCATCACGGCCTTCCAGGAAGAGATGGGCCTCACCGCCGACGGCGTCATGGGTCCGGCGACCGTCGCCGCGCTCAATGGCGGCGGCAATGTTAGCAAGGACGACATACTTGCCAACATGGAGCGCTGGCGCTGGGAGCCCGAGGATTTCGGCGCGTTCAACGTGCAGGTGAACATCCCCGAGTTCACCCTGTGGATCAAGCGTGACGGCGAGACAGTCCACTCGACCCGCGTCGTTGTCGGCACGCCCAAGAACCAGACGCCGATCTTTTCGGACAACATCCGCCACATCGTCGTCAACCCATACTGGAACGTGCCGCCCTCGATCGCCGCGGGCGAGATCAAGCCGCACCTGATCGCCAACCCCTATTACCTCGACAGCCAGAACATGGAGATGCTGTCGGGCGGCAAGGTCATCAACGCGGCCGCCATCGACTGGACCACGACCAACATCAACAGCTTCTCGATCCGCCAGAAGCCCGGCCCGGGCAATGCGCTGGGCAAGGTGAAGTTCCTCTTCCCCAACTCGCACAACATCTACCTGCACGACACGCCCTCCAAGTCGCTGTTCTCGCGTGCCTTCCGCGCCTATTCGCATGGCTGCGTGCGCGTCCAGAATCCGATGGAGTTCGCCGGCGCCCTGCTCGCCACCAACCCGCAATTGACGCAGGCCTCGATCGAGGCGCTCGAGGGCCCCAAGGAAAAGTGGGTCAACCTCGAGAACCACATCCCCGTCCACCTGATGTACTTCACCCTGCGCGTCGACGAAAACGGCACCATCCGCAACTACGGCGACGTCTACGGCCACAACAAGAAGCTCATCGAGCTCCTGAACGCGGAATAGCCAGGCGGGCGCCCGCTCCCCGTTCCCGGCATTCGCCGGGAAGCGCCCGGACGCGACCACCGGGACGCCACATGACGCCCGCTTTTTCCCCTTTGTTTACCTCCCCTTAACACCCCAGCCTTGGTTCAGCCGCGATTTTTGCGTAAAAGCTGCAGAGGCTGGGCAGCTTGCCCGGTCCGACGGACTTGGCTGGCCGGGTCGTAACCGGGCGTTAGCGTTAAGGAACTCTTGTGGACCTGACGCTACTCTCAGGTGGCTGACTGAGCATTTTGGGCTTGAGGGGCGTGACGGTTAAACCGCACTTCGATTGGCGTCTTTTTGGCTTGCGCGCCGCGGCGATTGCCGTGGGCCTTGCGCTGTTCCTCGCTCAGACCGCCGTCCCCGTCACTGCGGCCGGCGACACTCGTACGCTTTGGCTGTACCACACGCATACCGGCAAGACCGGCAAATTCACCTTCAAGCGTGACGGCAAGTACGACGCGCAGGGCCTGCGTGAGCTCAATACCTTCCTCGCCGACTGGCGCACCGGAACGCCCACCAAGATGGATCCGGCGCTGTTCGACCTGCTGTGGGAGGTCTACCAGGACGTCGGCGCCAACCAGCCCTATTCCATCGTCTCGTCCTATCGCGAGCCCAAGACCAACGCGATGCTGCGCGCCAAATCGTCGGGCGTCGCCGAGAACAGCCAGCATATGCAGGGCAAGGCGATGGACGTCTTCATCAAGGGCGTGAAGCTCTCGACCCTGCGCGCCGCGGCCATGAAGCACCAGGTCGGCGGCGTCGGCTACTATCCGACCTCGGGCAGCCCCTTCGTCCACATGGACACCGGCAGCGTCCGCGCCTGGCCGCGCATGACCACCGCGCAGCTCAAGACCGTATTCCCCGACGGCAAGACCATCCACCTGCCCGTCGATGGCAAGCCGCTCAGCAAGCAGGGCTACGCCTTCGCCCAGTCCGAGTGGAAAAAGTGCAAGATGGTGCCTTGTAGCGGCACGCCGCGCGCCACCGTCCCCGATACCGAGATTATGCTGGCTTCGCTCGAGCCGGCGCAGCGCAGCGTCCAGACCATCGACGTCGTCGCGCCCATGCCGATGTTGCGCCGCCCCTCTTCGGGCATCGCGCTCGACCCGTCGAACAATCCCTTCACCGCGGTCGACAACCCGTTCAACAACCCCAGCGCGCCGCTGTCGATGGTCGTGCCGATGACCAAGACGCCCACAATGATGGTCGCGACCCTCGACACCGCCGAGCGCCAGACGGCACTCGGCGCGCTGAGCACCTTCGATGGCCCCATGCCGGCCCCGCGCGTGCTGATGACGCCACGCGACCAGGTGCTGACCGCCTATGCCCCCGACCTTGCGCCCGATCCCGACGCGCAGCGCGCTCTGGACCTGCTGATCCAGCGCGAAACGACCGCCAGCACGCCCATCCCCGCCGACTCGACGCCGGTCGATACCTCCGAGATCCGCATCGCCTCGCTGGGCGGCACCAACGGCATGGATATCGCCAAGAACATCTTCGACATGACCTGGTCGGCGGTGACCCAGGCCAACAGCAGCGCCATCGCCAACACGCTGGTGTCGGCCGCCCCGGCGCGCGAAACCATCATGGGCCTCAAGCCGCGCGAGTTCGACCTCGTCGCCCCCGAGATCGACCACGTCAACGAGACGCTGGTCGAACCGGTGCTGATGACGGACATGCACTTCGCCGAGCTCTACGAGCCCGAAGGCTACCTCGACAATGCCGCCGAGCTCGGCTCGATGGCCGCCCGCGTCGTCCTCGAACCCGACGACCGCGCCCCGCCGCGCTACGACATCTTCATCGTCCGCAAGCCCCTCCTCGTCGCCTCACGCTGAGCCGCATATTTTTCGTGTACATTATTTCCTTGCACCGATTTTTGGTGTACTTAAATTATGCGGATTGTCTGGGACGAGCCGAAGCGGCTCGCGAACATAGACAAGCACGAGGTCGATCTCGCTGATGTCACCGAGGAGTTCCTCAACAACGCCCGGCTGTTCCCGGCCAAGCTTGGTCGTGTCGCGGCCGTCGGCATGCACAGGGGACACCTGATGACTGCCATCGTCGAGCCGCTGGGAAATGAAGCGACCGCGGTGATCAGTTTTCGCATCGCTAGCAGGAAGGAACGGAGGGACTATTGGCATTGAAGAAGTACGCTCCGGGGCGCGGCTACACAAAACAGGACTGGGACGCCGTCGACAGCCCCGAACTCACCGACGAGCAGCTCTCAAAGCCATTGACGTTCGAGGAAGCCTTTCCGGGATACGCCCGGGCGCGGGGGCGTCCTCGGGTCGCCTCCCCCAAGGCGGCTGTTACGCTGCGTCTGGACCCTACCACCGTCGCTCGCTTTGAAGAGGTCGGTCCCGACTGGCGTCGCCGGATGGCCGACATCCTCGACAAGGCCAAACCCTAGCAACTGCGGCAAATCTCCCTCGTTTCTGCACAGTGCCTTGGTTGAAATCCCCACCTGAGGGGCCTAAACCATTGCGAACACGAAGGGACACCCTTGCCCGACCGCCCGAACACTCCCCTGCTCGACACCATCGCCTCGCCCGCCGACCTCAAGGCGCTCGATCGGGTTGAGCTGCGCCAGCTCGCCGACGAGTTGCGCGCCGAGGTGATCGACGCGGTGTCCGTCACCGGCGGCCACCTCGGGGCCGGCCTCGGCGTCGTCGAGCTCACCGTCGCCCTCCACGCCGTTTTCGACACGCCGCACGACCGGCTGATCTGGGACGTCGGCCACCAGGCTTATCCGCACAAGGTGCTGACTGGCCGCCGCGACCGCATCCGCACGCTGCGCGCCAAGCATGGTCTCTCGGGCTTCACCCGCCGCGCCGAGAGCGAATACGACCCGTTCGGCGCCGGCCACTCCTCGACCTCGATCTCGGCCGGCCTTGGCATGGCGGTCGCCAGCCAGCTCCAGGGCGAGAAGCGCAATGTGATCGCCGTCATCGGCGACGGCGCCATGTCCGCGGGCATGGCCTATGAGGCCATGAACAATGCCGGCGCGATGGACGCACGCCTCATCGTCGTCCTCAACGACAACGACATGTCGATCGCGCCGCCCACCGGCGCGCTCCGCGCCTATCTCGCCAAGCTCGTCTCCGGCCCGCTCTATCGCGGCGTGCGCGATCGCGCCAAATCCATCACCGAGAAGATGCCGCGCATCGTCCACGAAACCGCGCGCAAGACCGAGGAGTTCGCTCGTTCCTTCTTCACCGGTGGAACGATGTTCGAGGAGCTCGGCTTCTTCTATGTCGGCCCCATCGACGGCCACAATGTTGACGACCTTGTGGATGTCTTCAACAACATCCGCGACGCCGAGAGCGGCCCTATCCTCGTTCATGTCGTGACCAAGAAGGGCAAGGGCTACGAGCCTGCCGAAACCAGCGCCGATAAATATCACGGCGTCTCCAAGTTCAACGTCGTCACCGGCGCTCAGGCCAAGGCGCCATCGAACGCGCCGTCCTACACGTCGGTGTTCGCCGAGAGCCTCATCGACGAGGCGCGGCGGGACGACCACATCGTCGCCATCACCGCCGCCATGCCCTCGGGCACCGGCCTCGACAAATTTGCCGAGATCTTCCCCAGCCGCATCTACGATGTCGGTATCGCAGAGCAGCACGCGGTGACATTCGCGGCGGGCCTTGCCAGCGAAGGCATGAAGCCCTTCGCCGCGATCTACTCGACCTTCCTCCAGCGCGCCTACGACCAGGTGATCCACGACGTCGCCGTACAGGGCCTGCCCGTGCGCTTCGCCATTGATCGCGCCGGCTATGTCGGTGCCGACGGCCCGACCCATGCCGGCAACTACGATGCCGCCTATCTGGGTGCCGTCCCCGGCATGGTGGTGATGGCCGCAGCCGACGAGGCCGAGCTCCGCCACATGGTTGCGACCGCCGCTGCGTATGACAACGGTCCCATCGCCTTCCGCTATCCGCGTGGCGACGGCCTGGGCGTCGAGCTGCCGGAGCACGGCGGGGTCCTCCCCATCGGCAAGGGCCGGATCGTGAAGCAGGGCTCGGGCGTCGCCCTCCTCAGCTTCGGCACCCGCCTTGGGGAGATCCTCGCGGCGGCGGAGAAGCTCGCCGCCTTCGGCCTCAACCCCACCATTGCGGATGCGCGTTTCCTCAAACCGCTTGATGAAGAGCTGATCGCCCGCCTCGCCCGCGACCACGAACTGCTGATCTCGGTCGAGGAGTCCGGCATCGGCGGTTTCGGCAGCCACGTCGCGACGTTCCTTGCCAGCAACGGCCTGCTCGATGGCAAGCTGAAATTTCGGCCCCTGATGATCCCCGACACCTTCGTCGAGCAGGCAAGCCAGAACGACATGTATGCCGCCGCAGGTCTTGATCGCGCCGGCATCGTCGCGACGGTCCTCGGGACGCTGGGCATCGCCGACGCGGCAGCTATCCGCGAGCTCAAGACCTGAGCGTCAGCGTCCGGCGGCCCTCGCCAGCGCAGCCTCGATGGCGTCCGCCACGCGTCCCCTGTTGAGGAACGTGAAGGTTCGCGTCAGATGGTGCTTGTCGCGGTAGACGAGCACGCCGTCCTTGACCGCGGGACAGAACCCGTCCGTGCAGTAGAGGTCGGTCAGGTCGACAAGGAGAACGTTCGGCAGATCCACACCCTCGATCGGTGAGGTCGCATCGACCACCCGCGTTTCTGCTCGTCCGCACTCTGCCCACGGCGAAGCCGAGGCCGAGACGCATTGCGGCACGTTGAATCCAAACCGCGGATTGTCCCTGACCCCCAGCACGGGAATGCCGTTGTCGGCGAGCGTAGCGAAGGCCTCCTTGTAGCCATCGGTGATGACCTCGCCGGTGCTTTTCGAGTCGCGCCGCGCGATGCGCGTCGCCATGGCGAACACGAGATCGGGTTTGAGGTCGATGATCGCCGCCATCGCGGCCTTGTTCCAGACCGGACAGCTCGGGTCCTGGAACTTGCCGGTGGTGAAGGTGCAACCGTCCTTCGTCATGTTGATGAAGCGGTAGCCGTGCTCGAGGCCGATCTTGTGCAGCGCGCGCGTCCATTGCCCTACATGCGAGCCGCCGACCGAGACGATGGTGATGCTGCCGTCGGGGTCGCCATACTCGCAGGCGAGCAGCTTCCGGCTCGTCCGGCCCTGGTTGCAGAGCCGTGCCAACCCCCCGGGTTGGTCCTCCGGCAGCATCACGGGCGCCGGAACGACCACGCCCGGCGGCACCGTGGGTGTCGCCGACGCGTGCAGCGCACTCCAGTCTACGAGGGCCGCATCCACCCGCCCCTGCAGGACCTTCGCCCACCCAAAGACGACGCCCGATGGGACCAGCAGGATCAGCAGCGACACGGCGATGCTGAGCGCCGGTCGCGGGGCCAGCCTGCTCCAGCGCCGCACCGGCGTCTCCACCAGCCGCGTGCTGAGCCAGGCGAGCACTGCCGCTCCCACCAGCACCACCGCACCACCGA
>MKUZ01000014.1:0-54971 GCA_001899065.1 Devosia sp. 66-22
CTGGTGACTCCGCGAGTCAAACTGATGCGGTTTTGCACAGGGTGCGACGCATCCGCAGGTTGGCATTCGATCCACAATGCCGTCCCACCCCGGCTGTCATCCCAGCGCAAGGATGGGACCCATTCATCCGCTGGCGCAAGGTGGGAGCTGGGTCCCAGCTTTCGCTGGGATGACAGCCGGTGGCTGGGGCGCGATGGTGCCGGCTGCGGCGGCTCCGCTTGTGGGCTCAGAGCAGGGTCAGCGCGGCGGCGGCGGCGCCGGAGGCGAGGACGACGAGCCAGGGGGGCGCGCGCAGGTAGAGGGCGGCGAGGGCGGTGGCGGCGAGGGCGAGGTCGAGGATGCCGGTGACGCTGCTGGTGAACACCGGATCGATGAGGGCGGCGAGCAGGAGGCCGACGACGGCGGCGTTGACGAGGTCGAGGGCGTTGCGGAGGCGGGGGACGGTGCGCAGGCGGTCCCACCAGGGGAGGGCGCCGAGCACCAGGAGGAACGAAGGGAGGTAGATCGCGGCGAGCGCCAGCAGGCCGCCCCAGATGCCGTTGGGCGGGCTGTGGAGCAGCGCGCCGGCATAGAAGGCGAAGGAGAACAGCGGACCGGGGACGGCTTGCGCCGCGCCATAGCCCGCAAGTAACAGGTCGCGGTCGATCAGGCCGGGCGCGACGAGCTCGCCCTCGAGCAGCGGCAGCACGACATGGCCGCCGCCGAAGACGAGCGAGCCGGTGCGATAGAAGCGGTCGGCGATGTCGATGATCGGATTGTGCGTCGCCGCGCTCAGGACGGGCAGGGCAATGAGCAGGAGGCCGAATGCGAGGAGCGTGATTGTCGCGGCGGGATGCGGCGCGTCGGGGCGGACAGGTTCGGCAGCCGGTGCCGGCCGCATTGCGCCGACGAGCGCGGCGACCGCGATGACGATCACCGGCATGGCGGTAACCGGCACGAGCAGGATGAGGGCGGTGGCGAGGAGCGCGAGGCCGCGGCGCGGCCAGTCGGGCGCGAGCTTTGTCGCCATCTGCCAGACGGCGAGCGCGACGACGGCGAGGGCGGCGAGCTTGAGCCCATGCAGGACGCCCTGCGCCAGAGCGCTGTTCCACAGGCTCGCGCCGAGCGTCACCGCATAGAGGATCAGCACCGAGGGCAGGGTGAAGGCGATGAAGGCGGCAATGGCGCCAGCGAGGCCGGCGCGGCGATAGCCGATGGCGATGCCGACCTGGCTCGACGCCGGGCCGGGAAGCGCCTGGCAGAGCGCCACGAGGTCGGCGTACTCGGCTTCGTCGAGCCACTTCCGGCGGGTGACGAATTCAGCGTGGAAATAGCCCAGATGCGCGACCGGGCCGCCGAAACTGGTGACGCCGAGGGCGAGGAAGGCAAGGAAGGTTTCGGCGAGGCGGCGCATGGCGCGTGCCGTGCGGGGTGGGGGTGTCATAGTCAAGCGGGCGGCCCCCGACGATTTCGCTTGCTGACCGACCAATCGGTCAGTATGAGGAGGCCATGATCAGGACTGGCAAGAAACAGGACATCGTGGCGGCAGCGGTGGCGCTGCTGGCGGAGGGCGGGCCGGAGGCGCTGACGGCGTCGGCGCTGGCGGCGGCGGCCGGAGTGAGCAAGGCCAACCTCTTCCACCATTTCGGCAGCCTCGACGAGGTGGTGCTGGCGGCGTTCGAGGATTTCCTCCTCGGCATGGAGAGCCTCCGCGAACCGCCGCCGGCGACGCTGCGCGACTGGCTCGAGGCCCTGATGGCGGAGGCAGCGCAGTCGCTGGCAGCGCGACCGCGGCTCAGCGGCGCCTATCTCGCCTTCGTCGCCCGGGCACGGTCGGAGCCGCGGCTGCGGGCGCGGCTCGAAGCGGTGGTGGCCGAGGCCCGGGCCGGTTTTGCCGCGATCATCGGCGGTTTCCGGCCTGACCTCAGCGCTGCGCAGGCCGAGGCGCTGGCGTCACTGGTGCTGATCGCGGGCGATGGAATGGTGATCCACCGCGACCTGTTCCCCGACCATCTGGCGACGCAGACAGCGGGCTGGCGTGCGCTGGTCGACCTCATCGCGGGCAAGGAGAGCACATCGTGAAGGCGATCATTTCGGGCGCCGGCATCGCCGGGCTCGCGGCGGCGCTGTCGCTGCACCGGGCCGGCTGGGAGGTTGCCGTCATCGAGCGGGCGCGGCAGTTCCGCATGGGCGGCTACATGATCGACTTCTTCGGGGCCGGCTTCGATGCGGCGGAGCGGCTGGGCGTGATCGACGCGCTGCGGCGGCGGTCGCGGGAGGTGGGCGCCGTCGACTGGGTGGACGAGACCGGCCATCTCGATGCGCGACTGAGCTATCGGCTGATGCAGGGCGCCGCAGGCGGCAGGATGCTGCCGCTGCTGCGCGGCGATGTGGAGGAGGGGCTTGCCGAGGCGCTGCCCATGGGCGTGGCCCTGCGCTTCGGGGCGACGATCGAGGCCATCGAGCCGCGGCCGAACGGGGTGGGCGTGCGGCTCGCCGGCGGCGAGGCGATGGAGGCCGATCTGCTGGTGGGCGCCGACGGCATTCACTCCAATGTGCGGCAGCTCGCGTTCGGCGACGAGGAGCAGTTCCTGCGGCCGCTCGGCTATGAGACGGCGGCGTATTTCTTCGAGGGCGAGACGGTGCGCCGACGGCTCGAGGGCAGCTTTGCGATGATGAGCGTGCCGGGACGGCTGGCGGGATTCTACGAAGTGGGCGGCGGGCGGCTCGCGAGCTTCTTTGCGTTCGAGAGCGACGGACGCGGCCGTCCGGCGAGCGCCGCGGGAGAATTGAAGCGGCGTTTCAGCGATATCGGCTGGGTGGTGCCGGACGCGCTGGCCGCCGCGCCGGCGGACGACGACGACATCTACTATGATCTGGTGGCGCAGGTGGAGATGCCGCGCTGGCACGAGGGGCGCGTGGCGCTGGTGGGCGATGCGGCCTATGCGGTGTCGCTGGTGGCCGGGCAGGGCGCGTCGCTGGCGCTGGCGGGCGGGACAGTACTGGGCGAGGCCCTCGCCGAGGGCGGCGATATCGAGGCGGCGCTGAGCGCGCTCGGGGCGCGGCTGCGGCCGGTGGTGCTCGACAAGCAGCGGGCCGGCCGGCGCGCGGCGAAGTGGTTCGTGCCGGCGACGCGCCTCCATGTCGGGCTGCGCAATGCGGGGCTGAACGTGCTCAGCACGCCGCTGTTCGCGCGCCTGCTGTCGCCGCTGTTCTCGCTCAACGGGAAGGGATTTTCGGTGCGGGCGTGAACACCCCGTGCCACCGGTTGCGCCGGCATCCTCCCACTCGCGAGGGAGGATGTCGGCGGATCGGATGCTAGGCGTGGTAGGCCTTGACGGTCTGGCGCTGCTCGCCCAGGCCCTCGATGCCCAGATGCATGACGTTGCCGGGCTTGAGCCACACCGGCTCGGGCTTGATGCCCATGCCGACGCCCGGCGGGGTGCCGGTGGAGATGACGTCGCCGGGCTGCAGCGACATGAACTGGCTCACATAGCTGACGATCTGGACGACGTTGAAGATCATCGTGCGGGTCGAGCCGTTCTGGTAGCGGTGGCCGTCGACTTCGAGCCACATGGAGAGGTTCTGCGGGTCGGGAATCTCGTCGGGGGTGACGAGCCAGGGGCCGATGGGGCCGAAGGTGTCGCAGCCCTTGCCCTTGTCCCACGTGCCGCCGCGCTCGGTCTGGAAATGACGCTCGGAGACGTCGTTGACGACGCAATAGCCGGCGACGTGGTCCATGGCGTCGGCTTCGTCGACGTAGCGCGCTTCCTTGCCGATGATGATGCCGAGCTCGACTTCCCAGTCGGGCTTGATGGCATTCTTGGGGATGACGACGTCGTCGTTGGGGCCGATGACGGCGCTGGTGGCCTTCATGAAGATGATCGGTTCGGCCGGGATCGGCGCACCGGTTTCGGCGGCGTGGTCGGCATAGTTGAGGCCGATGCAGATGAACTTGCCGACCCTGTCGACGCAGGGGCCGATGCGCTGGTTACGATCGAGGATGGGCAGCGAGGCCGGATCGACGGCGCGGATGCGGCTCATGCCCTCGGGCGTCAGCACGAGGCCGCGCAGTTCGGGGACGACGGAGCTCAGGTCGCGATAGGTCCCGTCGGTGTGGAGGATGGCGGGCTTTTCCAGGCCCGGGGCGCCGACGCGCAGCAGTTTCATGGCATGTACTCCTAGTGTAGCGCCGCCCTAGCGGCAGCCCCGCGCGAAAGCGAGGGCGACTTTGGGCGAATGGGTTCGGTCAGGCGGGACGAATGACGCCCTTCTTGAGCAGGATATTGCCGTAGAGCCGGCGCTCGCCGGTCTGGACGATGACGAAGGCCTGCGACGCCCGCTCGTAGAACTCGTAGCGCTCGAGCAGAGCGAGCTTCATGGCCGGCTCGTACTTTCTGACCAGCTTGTCGAATTCCTTGTGCGTCTGCTCGCGCTTTCTCGGATTGCCGACGACCTCCATGGCGAAGGCCTGCTCCTCGACGAAATCGTCGAGCGGCAGGAGGCTCAGCACAGCGTCGGCGACGTCGGTGGCGAGCAGACCGTCGAGCCGGATCACGGGCGGACCGGCGCTCTCGGCGGGATAATTGGCGTCGACGATGACGATCTCGTCGCCATGGCCCATGGCGCGCAGGGCGTGCAGCAAATCGGGGCTGAGAATGGGCGGAATGTTCTTGAGCATGGGGCCTCAGTCGAAAAGGGCGATGTCGTCGGCAAGCCGCTCGGCATCGGCGAAGAGATCGGGAGCGGTTTTGGCAAAGGCGAGGAGCTCGCCGGTGACCTTGTCGATATGGCGGCGCATGGCGGCCACGGCGCGCTCGGCGTCGCCGGCCGCAATACCGTCGGCGATGGCCTTGTGCTCGGCCTGGGTGGCGGTGAGGCGGCGCGGATCGAGGATCAGCAGCCGGGCGCGGTCGAGATTGGCGCGGGCGCTGTCGATGACGGCGCGGATGCGCGAGAAATCCATCGCCTCGAACAGGATTTCGTGGAACTCGACGTCGAAGCGATGGAAGGTCTCGCGGTCGCCCTTGCGCGCGGCGCGCGCCTGCTCGGCCAGGTTGCGCTCGAGTTCCTCGACAATACCCTCGGGGCGGCGCGCCATGAGGACGCGGATCGCCTCGCTCTCGAGCGCCTTGCGGATCAGCATGTATTCGACCACGTCAGCGATGCGGACGCGCGACACCATCGAGCCGCGCTGCGGCATGATTTCGACCAGCCCCTCGGACTGGAGACGCGCCAGGGCCTCGGAGACGGGGAAGCGCGACACGCCCAGCCGCTCGCAGATGGCACCCTTGTCGAGGATTTCGCCCGGCTTGAGCTCAAGCGTGACGATGGCGCGCCGGAGCTCGGCGGTGACGGACGCCGTGACGTTGCCGCGCTCGGGAGGCGTGGCATTGACCAGAAATTTGTACGGGATTTCCGTCGTGGACATGCTAACATGTTAGTTGGTAGCGGCCGGTTGAGCAACCGCCGCACATGTCCTTACCCCCGAGATCGTCAATGTCCGAAGTCATGTCCCGCCCTGCCGCCAAGACGCTGCTGCTGAACCCGCAAGACAATGTGGCGGTGGCGCTCAGCAATCTCGATGCCGGGATGGAGACGCCGCAGGGGGTGGTGACGAGCAAGCGCGTGCCGCGCGGCCACAAATTCGCGGTGCGACCGATCGGCGCGGGCGAGGCGGCGGTCAAGTTCGGCCAGATCATCGGCTTTGCCAAGGACGGCATTCCGGCCGGCGAGTGGGTGCACGAGCATAATTGCGGCATCGGCGAGGAGCACGGGGCGTTCGAGCGCGACTATGCGTTCGGCGAGGGCGTGGTGCCGGTGGAGTTCTTCACCGGCGCTGAGCAGGCGACGTTCCAGGGCTACAAGCGGTCGAACGGGCAGGTGGGGACACGCAATTATGTGGGCGTGCTGACCTCGGTGAACTGCTCGACGACGGTGGCCGGGTTCATCGTCAAGGAGATCGAGCGCTCGGGGATCCTCGACGACTATCCCAACATCGACGGCATCATCGCGCTCAAGCAGTCGAACGGCTGCATCGTCGATTATCGTGGCGTGATCTTCGACACGCTCAAGAAGACCACCTGGGGCTATGCCACCAACCCGAACATGGGTGGCGTGGTGATGGTGGGGCTGGGCTGCGAGGGCTTCCAGATCCCCAAGCTCAAGGAAGCCTACGGGGTCACCGAGAACGAGACGTTCCGCACCATGACCATCCAGGAAGTGGGCGGGACGAAAAAGACCGTCGAGGCCGGCGTCGAGGCGGTGAAGGCGATGCTGCCGGTGGTCAACCGGGCACGGCGCGAGACGGCGCCGGCAAGCGAATTGATGCTGGCGCTGCAATGCGGCGGGTCGGACGGCTATTCGGGCATCACGGCGAACCCGGCGCTGGGCTATGCGGCCGATATCCTGGTGCGGCATGGCGGCACTGCGATCCTCAGCGAGACGCCCGAAATCTACGGCGCCGAGCACCTGCTGACGCGGCGGGCGCGGACCCGCGAGGTGGGCGAGAAGCTCATCGACATCATCCATTGGTGGGAGGACTACACCAAGCGGAACAATATGGAGATGAACAACAACCCCTCGCCGGGCAACAAGCTGGGCGGGCTGACGACGATCCTCGAGAAATCGCTGGGTGCGGCGGCCAAGGGCGGCACGACGCCGCTCAACGCGGTCTATCACTATGCCGATCCGGTGACCGAGAAGGGTTTCGTGTTCATGGACACGCCGGGCTACGACCCGGTATCGGCGACGGGGCAGGTGGCGGGCGGCGCCAATGTGCTGGCCTTCACCACCGGCCGCGGCTCGGCCTATGGCTGCAAGCCCACGCCCTCGATCAAGATCGCGACGAACTCCGAAATCTATCGCCACATGATCGACGACATGGACATCAATGGCGGCGAGGTGGTCGAGGGCTCGAGCCTCGAGCAGAAGGGGCAGGAGATCTTCGACATGATTCTCCGCGTTGCCTCCGGGGAGCAAACCAAGTCGGAACAGCTCGGCTATGGCGACAACGAGTTCGTCCCCTGGCACATTGGAGCGACGGTCTAGAAATGGATCTGCGGCGGCTCGGCAATAGCGGTACGATCGTCACCGCGTGGTGCCTGGGCACCATGACGTTCGGCAAGGAAGCCGACGAGGCGGCATCGTTCGCGATCATGGACGCCTATGCGAAGGCGGGCGGCAATTTCCTCGACACGGCGGACGTCTATTCGGGCGGCGCCAGCGAGACCATCGTGGGACGCTGGCTCAAGGCGCGGCCGACCGAAGCGCAGCAGATGGTGGTGGCGACCAAGGCGCGGTTTCCGACGGGCACAGGCCCCAACGATATCGGGCTCAGTCGCCGACACCTGGGCGTGGCGCTCGACGCGTCGCTCGCGCGGCTCGGCGTCGAGCGGATCGACCTCTACCAGATGCATGCCTGGGACGCGCTGACGCCGCTCGAGGAGACGCTGCGTTTCCTCGACGACGCGGTGCGCGCCGGCAAGATCGGCTATTACGGCTTCTCCAATTATGTGGGCTGGCAGGTGACCAAGGCGGCGCAGATTGCGCAGCGCCAGCAGTTCGCAGCGCCGGTGACGCTGCAGCCGCAATACAATCTGTTGATGCGCGATGTGGAGCTCGAAGTGGTGCCGGCCTGCCTCGATGCGGGCATCGGGCTGCTGCCGTGGTCGCCGCTGGCGGGCGGCTGGCTCACCGGCAAGTACCGGCGCGACCAGTTTCCGACGGGCGCCACGCGGCTGGGCGAAGACCCCAAGCGCGGCGGCGAGGCCTATGAGCCGCGCGCCGCGCAGGAGCGGACCTGGGCGGTGCTCGCGGCCCTGGAGGCGGTGGCGGCGGCGCGCGGGGTCAGCATGGCGGAAATGGCGCTGGGCTGGCTGGTCGACCGGCCGAGCGTGACCTCGGTGATCCTCGGCGCGCGCACGGTTGCGCAGCTCGAGGAGAATCTCAGGGCAGCGCAGATCAAGCTGAGCGCCGACGAGATCGAGGCGCTCGATGCGCCGAGCCGGCCGCCGGTGACGGACTATCCCTATGGGCCGGGCGGCACCAGGCAGCGCATCCGGCCGGTGGCCGGAGGACGCGCGCATTGAAGTCGGTTCGGGCGCGCATTACCGGCCGGGTGCAGGGCGTGGGGTTCCGCGCTTTCGTGGAACGGGCGGCTGCGCAATTGGGGGTTCGCGGCTGGGTGCGCAATCGTCGCGACGGCTCGGTCGAGGCGGTGATCGCCGGCGACACGAGCAAGGTCGACGAGATGCTGACGCTGTGCTGGCAGGGACCGCCAGCCGCCAAGGTCGACGGCGTGAGCGTCGAGGAGACGACGGCGCCGAGCGCGCCGGGGTTCGAGAGCAAGCCGACGGAATAGAGCCATATCTCGGCCCCGTCCCACCTCCGTCTCGAGGCTTGGCCGGCTCCGCCTTCAGTCGGCTTGCATTCCCTGCGGGAATGCCTAGGCTGAGAGCATGAGCGCACGTCTTGTCATTGCTGCGATGCCGGTTCCGCGGGAGTTTCCCGTGGAAGGACGGCGACCCTAGGCTCGGACGGCGGCGTCTTCCGGGCCTGGGGCAAGGCCTATCCGACTTCGCGCGGCGCCATTTTCACATCACACGGAATTTTGACTGCCGGACGGGGCTTTGCCGCGTGCCGGAGCAGGAGCTTTGACATGACCACCATCACTCTCTCCGAACTTCGCCTGTCGCCGCCGCTCACGCTGGCGCGCAGCGACCATCAGCAACTGGCGCGACTGGCGCTCGCAGGCAGCGGGCACAGCGCCGACGCGGCCGACGATCTGCTCTACGAGCTCGACCGCGCGCAGATCGTCGACGATCCCAAGATGCCGACCGATGTCGTGCGCATGGGCTCGCGCGTGCGGTTCCACACGGGGCGCGACGAACGGCACGTGACGCTGGTGTGGCCGGCGGAAGCCGATATCGCCGAACGCCGCGTCTCGGTGCTGACGCCGGTGGGGACAGCGCTGCTCGGCCTCAGATCCGGGCAGTCGATCACGTTCCGCACGCGCGACGGGCGGCCGCAGATGCTGACCGTGCTGGGCGTGTTGCCGCCCGAAGGCGAGCACGACGATGACGGGCCGCGGGCGGCGTGAGTCGCCGGCAATTGTCCACAACTGAGTTCGGCCCTGCCGGAACCGCGAGGTCCGGCAGGGCATTGGCCTGTCATATTTGTGTCGGCCAAAGGTCACGCGGCGGCCAAGCGTCCTAGTTAACAAGGCGTGACATCCACTTCAGGAGACTGCCATGCGTGCTTCTGAGTTTTCGACCAATCATCTGACTGCCCGCGCGACCAGCGGCCGGCGTCTCGATATCCGCTACGACCCGCGAACCAACGCCCTCGTGTTTCTCGAGGACGACTGGACGGCGGACGGGCGGGGCGGCGCGACGCCGCGCAGCGCGTTCCGCGAACAGCTCGACACGGCAAAGGTCCGCCGCCTGCCACGCCGCCGCGCCGCCTGAGGGGCAGCCGGCCTGGTTTCTGTTTTTCGGGCGGCTCCGCACGGGAAATCCGTGGCCACTTTTGCGCGGAAGCGTTCTAGTCTCCCCCAAAAGGAGGCAGACATGCCCGTGACCGAAGCGCTCACCAAGCATCTCAAGTTCAGCGACATCGTGCCCGGCGCCGGGCTGGTCGGCGGCGAGTGGGTGCCGCGCGCCTCGGACGGCAAGCTGTTCGAGGTGACCAACCCGTCCAATGGCGATTTGCTGGCGGTGCTGCCCGACATGGGCGTGGCCGAGGCGCGGCGCGCCATCGCGCTGGCCGAAGCCGCGCAGACCGAGTGGGCCCGAAAGACCGGCAAGGCGCGCGCGGCGATCCTGCGCCGGCTGTACGACCTGATGATGCAGCACCAGGACGACCTCGCCGCGATCATGACGGCCGAGCAGGGCAAGCCGCTCGCCGAGGCCAGGGGCGAGATCGCCTATGGCGCGGCCTATGTCGAATGGTTCGGCGAGGAGGCCAAGCGGGTCTATGGCGACACCATTCCCGGCCATCAGGAAGACAAGCGGATCATCGTGATCAAGCAGCCGGTGGGCGTGGTGGCGACGATCACGCCGTGGAATTTCCCCAACGCCATGCTGGCGCGCAAGATGGCGCCGGCGCTGGCGGTGGGCTGCGCGGTGGTGAGCAAACCGGCGCAGGAAACGCCGCTGTCGGCGCTGGCGCTGGGCAAGCTGGCCGAGATGGCCGGCCTGCCCAAAGGGCTGTTCAGCGTGATCCCCTCGACGCAGAGCGCGGCGATCGGCATGGAATTCTGTTCCAATGCGATCGTCAAGAAGCTGAGCTTCACCGGGTCGACCGAGGTGGGGCGCATCCTGATGCGGCAAGGGGCCGAGCAGATCAAGCGACTGAGCCTCGAGCTGGGCGGCAATGCGCCGTTCATCGTGTTCGACGATGCCGACCTCGATGCGGCGGTCGAGGGCGCGATGATCAGCAAATACCGCAATAACGGACAGACCTGCGTGTGCGCCAACCGGCTCTATGTGCAGGCGGGAGTCTACGATGCGTTCGCGGACAAGCTCGTGGCGGCGACGCGGAAGCTCAAGGTCGGCGACGGGTTCGGCGAGGGCGTGACGACGGGGCCGCTGATCGACAGGAAGGCGGTCGAGAAGGTGGAGCGGCACCTCGCCGATGCGACGGCCAAGGGTGGCAGGGTGCTTCTGGGCGGCAAGGCGAAGGAGGGGCTGTTCTTCGAGCCGACGATCGTTGCCGGCGCGACGGCCGAGATGGTGCTGGCGCGCGAGGAGACGTTCGGCCCGGTGGCGCCGCTGTTCAGGTTCGAAACCGAGGACGAGGTGATCCGGCTCGCCAACGCCACGGAGTTCGGACTGGCGTCGTATTTCTATGCGCGCGACCTGTCGCGGGTGTTCCGGGTGGCGGAGGCGCTCGACTACGGCATGGTGGGGATCAATACGGGGCTGATCTCAACCGAGGTCGCGCCGTTCGGCGGGGTGAAGCAGTCGGGCCATGGCCGCGAGGGCAGCAAATACGGGACGGCGGACTATCTCGACATCAAGTATCTGAGCATTGCGATTTAGCGGTGGGCGCGACGCGGTTCGTGCCAGACCCAAGCCCCCACCCACCGGCTTCGCCGGTCCCCCCTCCCCGGACGGGAGGATGGGCTCCGCGCACGTGGCGGCTATTTCGAGACCTTGAACCAGGGGTCGATGCCGTAGTTCCAGACGAGCTCGTCGCCGGGCGCGATGTCGGCGATGGTCTCGATGCACAGGACATCGCCCTCGATGTCGGACTCGATCTTGCAGTTGGGCTTGTCGGAGTGGTTGAGCAGGCCCGCATAGCCGAGCGGGAAGGCGTGGACGTAGGGCGGCTCGTCCCACTGGAAGGGGTAGTGGCTGAGCACCGTCGAGCGATCGAGCCGGTCCTTCTTCTTCATTTTGATGACCGGGCCGGCCTCGACGATCGTGCCCTTGCTGATGGCGCGCGTGGCGACGACGCCGCGGCCCTTGCCCTTGATCGGGACGAGTTCGAGAAGGCCGGGCTCGGGATGGACGATCTTGGCTGCGGACACGATGTGGACTGCTTTCGGATTGGAGCGCGGCGACGCTCATAGCCCACTCCCGCCATCGCCTCTAGTGGCGATGTGCGTGTTGCAGCGGTGCGGCGCCGGCGAGGCTCTCGATGATGGGGCAGTCGGGCCGGTTGTCGCCATCGCAGCAATGGGCGAGGTGGGAGAGCGTGGCGCGCATTTCGCCCAGGAGCGCGATCTTCTGGTCGAGCTCGGCGATGTGGCTGAGGGTGAGCGCCTTGACGTCGCGGCTTTCGCGCCCGCGGTCGCCCCACAGATGGAGCAGGTCGCGGATCTCCTCGATCGAAAAGCCCAGGTCGCGGGCGCGGCGGATGAAGCCCAGCCGGTGAACGTCCTCGGCGCCGTAGTCGCGATAATTGGAATCGCGGCGGTCGGCCGCGGGGATCAGGCCGATCGATTCGTAGTGACGGATCATTTTCGCCGACACGCCCGTTGCCCTGCTGGCTTCACCGATCTGCATTTTTCCTATCTCCGGCTCTTGACCTTCCAATGATGGGAAGGTGCATATCATTCGTCAAGAGGGGCGACCCCGACGGAGATTTCATATGGCGCACGAGCATCACACCCACCATCACCCCAAGAACGAGGCGCAGACGGCGATCGATCCCGTGTGCGAAATGGTGGTCGATCCCGCGACCGCGCGTTCGGCCGAGGTGAGAGGCAAGACCTATTACTTCTGCTCGGAAGGCTGCCGCACCAAGTTCGTGGCCGATCCCGACAAATATCTCAACCGCACGCCCTTCGTGCTGCCGCCCAGGACGGCCGCGGCCCCGGCGCCGCACAAGCATGCCGACGGCAGCGATTGCGGCTGCGAGACGGATGCGGGCAAGGGGCACGACCACCACGATCATGCGCCCAAGGCGGCGGACAAGGCGACCGATCCGGTGTGCGGGATGACGGTCAATCCGGCGACCGCCCGCTCGGCGGACGTACGGGGCGAGACCTATTACTTCTGCTCGGAGGGCTGCCGAACCAAGTTCGTGGCCGACCCCGACAAGTATCTCAGCGGCGCGGCGAAGGACCATCACCATGGCGCGCCGGCAATCCCGGCCTCGGCCGTGCCGGCAGGCTCCAAGTGGACGTGCCCGATGCACCCCGAGATCGTCAAGGACGGGCCGGGCGACTGCCCGATCTGCGGCATGGCGCTCGAGCCGATGGTGGCCTCGCTCGACGACGCGCCCAACCCCGAGCTGGCCGACTTCACGCGCCGGCTGATCGTGAGTGCGGCGCTGAGCGTGCCGATCGTCCTGCTGGCGATGGGCAGCATGATCGGGCTGCCGTTCCGCGAATGGATCGGCGAGCGCAACGCATTGTGGGCGGAACTCGTGCTGGCAACGCCGGTGGTGCTCTGGGCGGCGTGGCCGTTCTTCCGCCGGTTCGTGGCGTCGCTGCGCAACCGCTCCCCCAATATGTGGACGCTGATCGGGCTGGGCGTGGGCGCTGCCTATATGTTCTCGGTGGTGGCGGTGGTGGCACCGCAACTGTTCCCGATGACGGCGGGGCATGCCGGGCCACCGGTGTATTTCGAGGCGGCGGCGGTGATCATCACGCTGGTCTTCGTCGGCCAGGTGCTGGAGCTGCGCGCCCGCGAGGCGACCGGCAAGGCGATCCGCGCCCTGCTCGACCTCGCGCCCAAGACGGCACGGCGGATCGTCAATGGCCGCGAGGAAGACGTGTCGCTTGACCAGGTGGCGGCAGGCGACCTGCTGCGCGTCCGGCCGGGCGAGGCGGTACCGGTCGACGGCGAAGTGACCGACGGCGAGTCCGACGTCGACGAATCGATGCTGACCGGCGAGCCGATCCCGGCCGAGAAGCGTCCGGGCGTCGGCGTCACGGGCGGCACGCTCAACGGCACGGGCTCGTTCGTGATGAAGGCGACGGCGGTGGGCGCAGCGACGCGGCTCAGCCAGATCGTGGCGCTGGTGGGCACCGCGCAGCGGAGCCGCGCACCGATCCAGGCGCTGGCCGACAAAGTGTCGGCATGGTTCGTGCCGCTGGTGGTGGCGATCGCCGTCGTGGCGTTCGTCGCGTGGATGGTGTTCACCGGCGACATCGCGCAGGCCCTGGTGGCCTCGATCAGCGTCCTGATCATCGCCTGTCCGTGTGCGCTGGGCCTCGCAACACCCATGTCGGTGATGGTGGCGACCGGTCGCGGCGCGCATGCGGGCGTGCTGGTCAAGGATGCCGAGGCGCTCGAGACGTTTGCGCGGGCCGACGTGCTGATCGTCGACAAGACCGGCACGCTGACCGAAGGCAAGCCGGTGCTGGGGCAGGTGGTGCCCGAGAAGGGCGTCGACGAGGGCTGGGTGCTCGCCGTCGCGGCCGGACTGGAACGCGGTTCTGCCCACCCGCTGGCGCATGCCGTCACCGTGGGTGCGGCGGCGCGCAATGCCAAGACACTCGAGGTGACGGGCTTCCGCTCGGTCACCGGCAAGGGTGTCACGGGCAAGCTCAAGGACGCCGTGGTCGGCCTTGGCAACAAGGCGCTGATGGATGAGCTTAACGTGCCGCTCAGCGACGCGATCCTGAAGCTCCAGGCCGAGCATGCCGGCAAGGGACGCACAGCGATGTATGTCGCCGAGGCGGGCAAGGCGATCGGTCTGCTGACCGTGACCGACCCGATCAAGGCCAATGCGAAGGCTTCCATCGCAACGCTCGCAGCCGACGGCGTGACCGTCATCATGGCGACGGGCGATGCCCGCGGCACCGCCGAGGCGGTCGGCCGTGAGCTGGGGCTCACGCAGATCGAAGCGGGGATGACGCCGGAGTCCAAGCACAACCTCGTCGTGTCGCTCAGGAAGCAAGGCAGGACGGTGGCGTTTGCCGGCGACGGCGTGAACGACGCCCCGGGCCTTGCGGCGGCCGATGTGGGCATCGCCATGGGCACCGGCGCCGATGTGGCGATCGAGTCGGCCGGCATCACGCTCCTGGGCGGCGACCTCGCCGGCGCGGTGCGGGCACGCCGGCTCGCCAAGGCGACGCTGGGCAACATCAAGCAGAACCTGTGGTTCGCCTTCGGCTACAATGCGCTGGGCGTACCGATCGCGGCGGGCGTGCTGTTCCCGCTGACGGGCTGGCTGCTGTCGCCGATGTTCGCCGCCGCGGCGATGGCGCTGAGCTCGGTGAGCGTGATCGGCAATGCGCTGAGGCTCAACACGATCAAGCTGTGAAGGGTCGGCCGCGCATGAAGGCGATGAGGTGAGGCGTCAGCGCGGGCTGCGACGGATGGAAGGATGGATCGGACGGCGCAGTGAGCCGTCCGATCGGGTTGAGGGCCTGGAGGAACTCGGGATCGATGGTCTCGAGGTCGACGAGGAAATTGTAGCGCGGGCCGAGGGCAAGATGACCCCGCTCGTAGGCATAGATGGCATCGAGGCAGGCGGGGATGAGCAGCGCCGGCTCCGTCGTCCGCGGATCGGCCCCGATGTTGAGCAGATAGCCGCGCGGATCGGCGCTCGCTTCCGCCCGCAGGTCGCGGCCGGTGAAGGCACAGGCAAAGCCATAGGCGGCGTGGATCGGCGTCAGGACGTCCAGCGGCTGCTGGACCTCCCGAAACCCGCGCGGCTGCTTCGGCTTCCGCGATGCCACCCATTCCCTCCGTATTCTTCCGATCAGTGGTAGGGCAGAATGCGTAGGCGCGACAGGGAGGGCGAACTAACATGTTAGTTGACCACTAACATGTTAGTTGACCACTAACATGTTAGTGGCGTAGAGCAGGGCCGAAATCATGGGGATGGGACGATGGGTGCACTCGAGCGCGCGCTGACGATCGAAGAGCTGAAGGCGATCGCGCGGCGGCGCGTGCCCAAGCAGTTCTTCGACTATATCGACTCGGGTGCCTATACCGAGCAGACCTACAACGCCAACGAAGCCGACTTCAAAAAGATCACCTTCCGGCAGCGCGTGGCGGTCAACCTCGAGAACCGCAATCTGGGCACGACGCTGCTCGGGCAGCCGGTGAGCCTGCCCATCGCGATTGCGCCGGTGGGTTCGACCGGGATGACCGACGCCGACGGGGAGATCAAGGCGGCGAAGGCGGCCGAGAAATTCGGCATTCCGTTCACGCTTTCGACCATGGGCATCTGCTCGATCGAGGACGTGGCCGAGAACACCAGCAAGCCGTTCTGGTTCCAGCTCTATGTGATGCGCGACCGCGGCTTCATCGAGCGGCTGATCGATCGCGCCAAGGCGGCCAAGTGCTCTGCGCTGGTGCTGACGATGGACCTGCAGATCCTGGGGCAGCGGCACAAGGATATCCGCAGTGGGCTGACGACGCCGCCCAGAATCACGCCGCGGTTCGTGGCCGAGATGATGCTCAAGCCGGGCTGGGCGTTCCGCATGCTGGGCACGAGGCGGCACACCTTCCGCAACATCTCGGGGCATGTGGCGGACGCGGTCAATCTTGCCAAGCTCAGCGAGTGGACCAGAACGCAGTTCGACCTGACGCTCAACTGGACGGATATCGGCTGGATCAAGAAACGGTTCGGCGGGCCAGTGATCGTCAAGGGCGTGCTCGATGTCGAGGACGCCAAGCTCGCGATCGCGAACGGTGCCGACGGCATCGTGGTGTCCAATCATGGCGGACGGCAGCTCGACGGCGCACCCTCGACGATCCGCGTGCTGCCCGAGATCGTTGACGCGGTGGGCCACCAGACCAAGGTGCTGATGGATGGCGGCATCCGCTCGGGGCAGGATCTGCTCAAGGCGCTGGCGCTGGGGGCCAAGGGCGCGCTGGTGGGCCGCATCATGGCCTATGGCCTGGGCGCGGGTGGCGAAGCCGGCGTGACGCGGGCGCTGGAGATCGTGCGCAAGGAGACCGACACGTCGATGGCGCTGATGGGCGAGCGCGACATCCGCAACGTCGGACTGCACAACATCTATTCGAACGATTTGGACCGCCGGCAGGGGTACTGACCGCGGCTACTGCCGGGCGCGCTTTCTGCTCCCCTCCGGCTCGAAACTGATACGCAAGCGGGTCCTTGTCGCCTTGGCATAGCGCTGCAAGGTGCGGGTCGACGGCATTGAGCGACCACTCTCAAGACGCGCGACAGCAGCCTGCGTCGTTCCCATTTCCTTTGCGACCTGTTCCTGGGTCATGTCGGCGTCTGCCCGTGCCCTGATGAGCGCCTGCGCCAGCGCAAACTCCTCTTCCAGCGCATCGTAGGCTGCCTTGAACTCGGGGTTCTTGAGCCACTCCTTGGCTGCCTCAGCGACGGGGATGGACTTGCGGGTCATTTGACCTCCTTCGCCCTCTTGAGGGCCAGTTCGATTTCACGGCGTGGCGTCTTCTGGGTCTTTTTTGGAAAGATCCTCACCACCACGACCCGCCTCCCAACGACGGTGACGTAGGCCGCCCTGGCGATGCCATCGCGACCCTTCATGCGCATTTCCCAAAGCGGGCCTTCGAGGTGCTTGATGTAGGGCTCGTGCACCTGCTCGAGACCATTGGCTTCGATCAGTCGAGCAATGCGAAGGAAGCTGGCGCGGATATCAAGCGGCAGCGCTTCCAGCTCCGATCGGACGTCCGTGTTCAGAAAATGCACTGTCCACGTCATCGGTGAAGTATATCAGTTTTGCAATATTCGGCAAGCGCTCACCACTGCACCGCCGCACCGTCCGGGCGCCAGGTGAGCTGCTCGAAGATCTTGCGGCCCAGCATGCGGAGCTCGGCTTCGGGGAGGGCGGCGACGACGGTGCAGGTGATCGTGTCGTTGGCCCAGTAATAGGCCTCGACGCCGCTGAGGGTCTCGAACTGCCAGGCTTCCTCTTTGTCGGGCAGGGCGGAGGTGATGTAGAGCGTGACGCGCTGCGCTTCGCCGTTTTCGTACATGAGCTGGGCGGCGGGGCCGGGGATGCCCTTGCCCGGATCGCTGGGCAACAGGCGCCCGCCGAGGAAGGTGTAGCCTTCGGCCGTGAGGTTGGGCGCGTCGATGGGCGTGGTGATGCGGTTGGACAGCCACGTCATGAGATTGGGCGCGTCGGCGCCGACTTCGACGGCGCGGGTCTTTTCCTTGACGTAGAGGCTGTGGGCGGTGACGGCGGCCTCGATGAGGTAGTCGCTCGCGGCCTTGGTGGGCGTCAGGTAGTCGCGGCCGTACCAGCCGATGCCGCTGCCGATGACCACGAGGGTGACCGCCGCGGCGATGTTCATGATGCTTTGCCGGCGGGCACTGCGGATCTCGCGGGCGATGCGGTGCGGCGACAGGCGGGCGGGAACCGCCTCGTTGGCCGCCGAGGGGAACAGGGCGTGCATCGCCTCGTTCTGACGCTGCCAGGCGGCGACGTCGGCGGCGGCATCGGGATGGGCAGCGAGATAGCGCTCGACGGCGGCGCGTTCGGTCGCGCCCAGCTGGCCGTCGGCATAGGCGTGGAGCACATCAGCGGTGATCGCGAAGTGTTCGCGCGTCATTTCACGGTCCTCAGTCTCGGCTCGTCTCCCGAGCCGGTCAGTGTGCGTAGGGCGGCGCGGGCGCGGCCCAGGCGGGACATCAGCGTCCCGATCGGAATGCCGATCGCCTCGGCGGCCTCGGCGTAGCTCATGCCCTCGAGCACGACGAGCAGCAGGGCTTCGCGCTGTTCGGCCGCGAGGGTATCGATGGCGCGCGCCATTTCGCTGAGCGCCACGCGTCCGGGCTGGGCCGGAGCAACGGCAGGCTCTACCAGGAGCGTTTCCACGGCTACATGGTCGCCGCGCCGGCGGCTGGTCCGCAGCTCGTTGCGGTAGAGATTGAGCAGGATGCGGAAGAGCCAGCCCTTGAGCGGCCCCGTGGGCTTCCACAGGGCCTTTTTGCGGATGGCCCGCTCGATGCAGTCCTGGACGAGATCGTCGGCGCGGTCGGCGTTGCGCGTGAGGGCACGCGCATAGCGGCGGAGGGCCGGCACGCTTTCCTCGATCTCGTCCAGAAACTGTTGCAAGCGCTATCCTTGTCCCCGCCGTCGCGGGGATGATGTCATTCGACGGCGGTGTGCCAGGTGCCGCCGACGCCGTCGCCGGTGGTATCGCCCGGCTTGGTGTCCTTGATCCACAGATAGAGCGGCCAGCCCTTATAGGCGACGATCTTCATGTCGCTGTCGGTGCGGTCGACGAGGGTGAAGTCGCCGGTGACGGCGGTGTCGGCCGGAACCAGCAGCGGCGGCCAGTTCACGGCGCATTGCTCGTAGCAGTTGGAGACGCCCACCGCGTCCTTGTCCCAGATGTAGAGGGTCATGTCCTTGGCGTCGGTGAGGATGGTCTTGCCGCCCACATCGGCCGTTTTCACGGCGCCGCCGAGGTAGTCCTCGGCCATGGCGAAAGAGGTGGAGAGCAGCCCGGCGGCCGCCGTGGCGAGAAGCAGAGTACGCAGTTTCATCAGGGGTCTCCCTTTGGAGTCTTCCGGCGCGCCCGATCGGCGTCGCTCAAGACAAGAAACAGTGCTGCGGCGAGCTTATTCCGGAGTCCGAGAAAAATCTTGTCGGGCACGCGGGCTTTTGGTTGTCTGGGGACCATACTAACGGGAGGATTAGCCTAATGAAGAGACGTCAGTTTTTCGGCGCCGCGACCGCCGTTGCCGCAACCGGGCTCGCCATGCCGGCAATCGCGCAGGGCAATATCACCTGGCGCATGGTCACCACCTGGCCTAAGAACTTCCCGGGCCTCGGGGTCGGCGCGCAGAAGATCGCGGACCGGATCACCAAGGCCTCGGGCGGCCGGCTGACCGTGCAGGTGTTCGCGGCGGGCGAAATGGTGCCGGGGCTGGGCGCGCTGGACGCCGTCATCGACGGGTCGGCGGAAATGAGCCACGGCGCGGCCTATTACTGGCAGAACAAGAGCCAGGGCCTGAGCTTTTACACGGGCGTGCCGTTCGGCATGACCTCGCGCGAGCTGACCGCCTGGGTGCGCTATATGGGCGGCCAGGAAATCTGGGACGAGATCTACGACCAGTTCGGCGTGCAGGGCTTCCTCAGCGGCGATACGGGGACGCAGGCCGGCGGCTGGTTCCGCAAGGAGCTGACCGGCCTGGGCGACATCCAGGGGCTGCGCTTCCGCACCCCGGGCCTTGGCGGGCAGGTGTGGGCGAAGCTGGGCGCGGCGGTGACCAACCTTGCGGCGGGCGAGATCTTCGCGGCACTGCAGGCGGGCACGCTGGATGCCGCCGAGTTCGTGGGGCCGTACAACGACCTCGCGCTCGGCTTCCACCAGATCGCCAAGAACTACTACTTCCCCAGCTTCGTCGAACCGGGCCTTGCCACCGAACTGGTGGTCAGCAAGTCCAAGTACAGCGAGCTGCCCGAAGACCTGCAGGAAATCGTGCGGATGGCGGCGCAGGCCGGCTATGACGACGTGGCCTCGGACATGTACGCCAACGATCCGCGCGCGCTTGCCGCGCTGGTCAGCGAACATGGCGTGCAGGTCAGGCGCTTCCCCGAGGAGATCCTCGAGGCCGGCGCCAAGGCGTCGATGGAGCTGATCAGCGACATTCGGGCGAATGGCGATGCGCTGACCAAGAAGGTCGCGGAGAGCTTCGTGAGCGCGTTCAACATCCTGCGCACCCGCACTGAGGGCACGGACATGCCGTTCCTCGTGGCGCGCGAAAAGTACATCAAATACGAGTAAGCGCGAACGAGCGACAAAAGCGCGAAGGCCCGGAGCGATCCGGGCCTTCTGCTTTTCGCCTCAGGTGTAGAACAGGCGCGGCAACCAGGTGGCGATGTTGGGCATGAAGAACAGGATGCCGAGGCCCACCACCTGCAGGGCGACGAAGGGGATGACGCCACGGTAGATCATGCCGGTGGTGACCTGGGGCGGCGCCACGCCGCGCAGGTAGAACAGCGAGAAGCCGAAGGGCGGCGTGAGGAAGCTCGTCTGCAGGTTCACGCCCACCGCGACGCCCAGCCAGATCGGATCGACGCCGAGCGCAAGCAGCACGGGCGCAGTGATGGGGATCACGATGAAGATGATCTCGAAGGTGTCGAGGATGAAGCCGAGCACGAACATGATCGCCATCACGATGATGGTGGCGCCGATGGCGCCGCCAGGCATCGCGCGCAGGAATTCATGCACGAGGTTGTCGCCGCCCATCATGCGGAAGACGATGGAGAACACCGCCGCGCCGAACAGGATGATGAACACCATGGAGGTGATCGAGGCGGTGGAGATGACGGCTTCGCGCAGCACCCTGAAGTCGAGGCGACGCTTGGCGAGGGCAAGGAGCATCGCGCCGATGGAGCCGACCGAGGCGGACTCGGTGGGCGTGGCGATGCCGAGGAGGATGGAGCCGAGCACGGCGATAATGAGGGCGAGCGCCGGGATCAGGGCGACGACGACCTCGCGCAGCAGGTTCTGCTTTTCGGCCTCGGGAACCGGCGTGGCGGGGGCCGATTTGGGGTCTGTGACGGCCTTGAAGATTATCCACAGGATGTAGAGCGCGACGAGCACCAGTCCGGGGATGAAGGCGCCCGCGAACAGGGCGCCGACCGAGACGGGCTCGGGCGCGAAATTGCCCTTCTCCATCTGCACCTGGGCATTGATGCCCGAGAGCATGTCGCCCATGAAGATGAGGACGGTGGAGGGCGGGATGATCTGGCCGAGCGTGCCCGAGGCGCAGATGACGCCGGTGGCGAGCTTGGGATCGTAGCCCGAGCGCAGCATGGCGGGCAGCGAGATGAGGCCCATGGTGACGACGGTGGCGCCGACGACGCCGGTGGACGCCGCAAGCAGCGCGCCCACGAGCACCACCGAGATGCCCAGGCCGCCGCGCAGATTGCCGAACAGCTTGCCCATGGTGAGCAGCAGCGCCTCGGCGATGCCGGTGCGCTCAAGCATGACGCCCATGAAGATGAAGAGCGGCACGGCGACCAGCGTCTCGTTGGTCATGGTGCCCAGATAGCGGACGATCACCGAGCCGAAATTGGAGACATCGAACACGCCGAGGAAATTGCCGACGAGGCCGAAGATCAGGGCGGTGCCGGCGAGGCTGAAGGCGACGGGGAAGCCCAGCAGCAGGGTGCCGATGATGCCCACGAACATCAGGCCGGCGAGGATTTCGCCGATGAGGACGGGGCTCACAGCACAGCCTCGGTCGGATCGGGGGCGTGGCGTTTGTAACGCAGATGCTCCGGCAGGGCGTCTTCGCGGCCGGCGAGCACGAGGATGGAGCGGAACGCCCAGGCGATGCCCTGCAGCAGCACCAGTATGGCGAAGACCGGGATGAAGGTCTTGAGGACGAACAGGCCCGGCATGCCGCCGATATTGGCCGAGCCCTCATAGATGCGCCAGGAGCGCTGCACGTAGGGGGCGCCGTAGATCAGCACCAGGACCATGAAGGGGATGAGGAAGATGACGACCCCGATGAGATCGGCAATGGCTTTGCGGCGCACCGACCAGGGCCGGTAGAAGATGTCGACGCGCACGTGATCGTCGCGCAGCAGCGCAAAGCCCGCGACGCCGGTGAACATGGCGCCGTTCATCCACACATAGAGGTCCTGCAGGGCGAGGACCGAATAGTGGAACACATAGCGCTGCACCACCACGGTGAAGCAGACGAGCACCATGGCCAGCGCCAGCCAGCTCAGGATCTCGCCAATGACGCGGTTGAGCCCGCTGACCAGGCGGATGTAGTTTACGAGAAGTGCCGTTTTGTCCTCCCCAGGCTCGCGGCTTGCTTAAGCGACCATCTGGCGACCCATCGGTCAACCCGTTGCCGCCGCTTGAAAGCGCGGCGTCCCCCGAGTAACGGAGAGGCGGGTTGCGGGAGGCGCATGATGTTGGTGGTTGGCGGCGAAAGCCTGATCGATCTCAAGGAGAAGCCGGTCAAGGGCGGGGTGATGCCGCTGACGGCGCACGTTGGCGGGTCGCCGATGAACTGCGCCATCGCGCTGCGGCGCCTCGGGCACGACACCGGATTCATGTGTCCGATCTCGGAAGACAAGTTCGGCACGATGATCCTCGAGCCGCTCAAGGAAGCCGGCGTCAAGGTGCTGCTCAAGCAGCGCGTGCGCGCGCCGACGACGCTGGCGGTGGTCAGCGACGACGGCAGGGGCAACCCGCGCTACATGTTCTATCGTCACGCCGACCGCGCCTTCACGCGCGACGGGCTGATCGCGGCGCTGCCCAAGAAGGTCGATTTGTTCCAGATCGGCGGCTTCTGCGCGATCGAAGCCTATGATGCGCGCGCCTGGTTCGAAACCGCCAAGACCGCGGCGAAGGCGGGCGCGACGATTTCGATCGATCCCAATGTGCGCCCCGCCATCATCACCGACATGGCGGCCTACAAGCAGCGCCTGGGGCGGATGCTCGATCTCGCCCACATCATCAAGGTGAGCCACGAGGATCTCGACTATCTCGAAACGGGCCGGCCGCTCGAAGCGCATGCGGCGGCGTTGCTCGAACGGCCCAACTGCAAGCTCGTGGTGATCACCCGGGCGATGGACGGCTCGATCGCCTTCACGCGCGAAGCGCGGGCGGAGGTACCGATCTATCCGGCCAAGAAGGGCGGCGACAATGTCGGCGCCGGCGACACGCTGATGGCAGGCATCCTGAGCTGGCTGCGCGACCATCGGGCGCTGGGGCCGGCGAAGCTCGCGGCGCTGTCGGGCGATCAGCTGCAGGCGATGCTGTGGTTCGGCGCGGTGGCGGCGGGGATCAATTGCAGCCGCATCGGGGCCAATCCCCCCACGCGAGCGGAAGTGGACAAGGTGGTGGGGAAGGGCTGACGGCCCGGCTCGACGCTGCCGTGCCCGCGATGACATCTGTCGTGCGGGAGAGCGCGGTGCGTCGCGACCGCCATTGGCGGACTTAATCCCGCTGTCGTAAAATATAGTTCAGTTGCGGGCCCTCCGGGGCTCTGCTTTGGTTTGCGCCTCTCGTGGTGGAGGCGCGCATGCGGCTGTGGCAGTGGATCGTGCTTGTTGTCGTGGCGGCCGGCGCGGGCGCGGGCCTCTACATGCTGACGCCGGTGAGTGGCCCGGCGCGCGACCTGACACTGGTGGGCGATGCGGCACGCGGTGAGTATCTGATCCGGCTGGGCGGGTGCATCACCTGCCATACCGACCCCAAGAACGAGACGGCGCAGCTGGCGGGCGGCGCGGGACTGCCGACGCCGTTCGGCACGTTCTATCCGCCCAACATCACCTCGTCGAAGACGGCGGGCATCGGCACCTGGACGCTGGCGCAATTCTCCAAGGCGATAAGTGACGGCGAGGGGCCGCAGGGGCATCTGTATCCGGCGTTCCCCTATGACAGCTATACGCTGATGAGCGACCAGGAGATCGCCGATCTCCACGCGGCGCTGATGGCGTTCCCGGCGAACGACACGCCGTCGAAAGCGCACGAGGTCGGCTTCCCGTTCAATATCCGGCTGGCTATGGCGGGGTGGAAGCATCTTTTCTTCAAGCCGCAGCGCTTCGTCGCCGATGCGAGCCAGTCCGACCAGTGGAATCGCGGCAAGTACATCGTGTTCGGGCCGGGCCATTGCGTCACCTGCCACAGTCCGCGCAACCCGCTGGGCGGTGTCGAAGCGGGCAAGGAACTGTCGGGCAATCTCGCGGGGGGGCCGGGCGGCAAGGCGCCCTCGATCCGCAAGGCCGACCTCGAAGCGCATCAGTATACCGTGGATGCGCTGGTGCAGACACTGACCGACAGCTTCACGCCGGGCTTCGACAATCTGGGCGGGGCGATGGGCGAGGTGATCGAGGACGAGACCTCGCACTGGACCGACGCCGACAAGCGCGCGGTGGCGGTTTATCTGCTGAGCGGGGTCATCTAGGGGCCGCTTGCACCGGCTCCGCGAACGGCCTAACTGAGGCTTCAGATTGAAGGAGCCCACCATGCCGCAAGATGTTGCCGCGCTTCGTGCCACGCTGTCGCTAGCGCCGGTCATTCCGGTGATCGTCCTGGATGATGTGCAGAAGGCCCGGCCGCTGGCGGAAGCGCTGGTGGCGGGCGGGCTGCCGGTGCTCGAGGTAACGCTGCGCACGCCGCATGCGCTGCAGGTGATTGAGGAGATGGCCAAGGTCTCCGGCGCCGTCGTCGGCTCGGGTACGGTGCGCTCGCCGCTGCAGATGGGCCATTCGGTGGATGCTGGCTGCCAGTTCATGGTGTCGCCCGGCGCGAGCCCGCGCCTGCTCGAAGCGGCGGACGGGTTTGCGATCCCGCTGCTGCCGGGGATCGGGACGCCGACCGAGGCGATGACGGCGAGCGAGCATGGCTACAATTTCCTCAAATTCTTCCCGGCCGAGGCGCTGGGCGGGGTGAAGGTGCTCAAGGCCTACGCGTCGCCGCTGAGCGACATCACGTTCTGCCCGACCGGCGGCATCGATGTGGTGAAGGCCCGGGACTATCTCGCGCTGCCCAATGTGATCTGCGTGGGCGGCTCGTGGATCATGCCGCAGGACGCCATCGAGTCAGGCGACTGGCGGCGGATCGAAGGGCTGGCGCGCGAAGCGGCGGCGCTGAAGAAGGCCGCCTGATGGCCAGGCGCGCGAAGTCGGCGGGGCTGACGCATCTGCGCGTGACATTCTCCGACGATTTCTACGTCGGCCCGGGGCGGGCCGATCTGCTCGAGGGCATTGCCGCGACCGGATCGATCGCGGCGGCCGGCAAGCGCATGGGCATGAGCTACAAGCGCGCCTGGTCGCTGGTGCAGGCGCTCAATGACGGGTTCGGCCGGCCGCTGGTCGAGACCTCGCGGGGTGGCGCGGGGCAGGGCGGCGCGGCGCTGACCGAGGACGGCGCGTTCGTCCTCGCGCACTACCGCGCGATGGAGGAGGCGACGCGCAAGGCGATCGCCGGCGATGTGAGCGCGGTGGCCAGGCGCCTCGATATGTCTCGTCGGAAATAACGCTTGCCCACACCATCGGGCTTTGCGAGAACTCCGATATGGTCAACCGAACATATCGGAGTGCATGATGCGTCTTGCCGGGATTGCGCTTGGACTGGTGATGCTGGCGGCGGCGCCGGCGCAGGCGGGAACGGTGAGTGCAGCGGTGGCGGCGAATTTCACCAAGGTCGCCGAAGAGATCGGCGCCGACTTCAAGGCGGCGACCGGGCACGATGTGGTGTTCAGCTTCGGCGCCACGGGGGCGCTCTACACGCAGATCACCCAGGCGGCGCCGTTCGAGGTGTTCCTGTCGGCCGACGACAAGCGCACCAAAACAGCGATCGAGGAGGGCTTCGGCGTCGAGGGGACCGAGTTCACCTATGCGATGGGCAAGGTCGTGCTCTACTCGCCCACGATCGACGTGACGGACGGTGCGGCGGTGCTCGCGGCAAACGCGTTCCAGCATATCGCCATCGCCGACCCCAAGACGGCGCCCTATGGCGCGGCGGGGATGGCGGTGCTGGAGGCGTTCGGGCTCACCGAGGCGGTGACGCCCAAGGTCGTGACCGGCGAGAACATCACGCAGACGCTGCAATTCGTCGAGTCGGGAAGTGCCGAGCTCGGGTTTGTCGCGCTGAGCCAGGTGAGCGGCAAGCCGGCGGCGCAGGTCTGGCGCGCGCCGCAGGAGGACTACCCGGCGATCCGCCAGAACGCGGTGCTGCTCAAGACCGGCGCGGCCAACGACGCGGCCAAGGCGTTCCTCGACTATCTCCGCAGCGAGCCGGCAATCGCGGTTATCAAAGCCGCCGGCTATGAGCTAGAATAGGGTTCATGCCGACGCTCGACGAGATCCTGCCGCCCATCATCCTGACGGTCGGGCTCGCCTGCGTAACGACGCTGCTGCTGGTGGCGATCGGCACGCCCATTGCCTGGTGGCTGGCGCGGACGCAGTCGCGCTGGCGCGAGCCGATCGCGGCGGCCGTGGCGCTGCCGCTGGTGCTGCCACCCACGGTGATCGGGTTCTACCTGCTGATCGCGCTGGGCCCCAACGGGCCGGGCGGGCCGATAGCGGGGCTGTGGGGCGCGCGCACGCTCGCCTTCTCGTTCGAGGGACTGGTGATCGGCTCGATCCTCTATTCGCTGCCGTTTATGACGCAGCCGATCCGCGTGGCGTTCGAGACGATGGGCACCGATCCGATCGAGGCGGCGCATACGCTGGGGGCGGGGCGGAGGCAGACCTTCTTCCGCGTGATCGTGCCAGAGGCGCGGGCAGGGTTCTTCACCGGGCTCATCCTGACCTTCGCGCACACGGTTGGCGAGTTCGGCGTGGTGCTGATGATCGGCGGCAACATCCCGCACGAGACCAAGGTGCTGTCGATCGCGATCTACGATTTCGTCGAGCGCGGGGAGTGGATGAAGGCGCACTGGGTCTCAGCGGGGATGGTGCTGTTCGCCTTCGTCGTGGTGACGGCGACGATGCTGCTCGACCGGCGGTTCGGGCGGTTGACCGGTTAGAACATTCGGCTTCGATTGTTCGCTGAATCAGCTATGGTCTCCGCATGTCCCAGGATCTCGCGCGTATCCGTGCGTTCGTGCAGGTGTTCGATGCCGGCGGGTTTTCGTCGGCGGCGCGGCAGCATGGGCGCAGCAAGGCGCTGCTCAGCAAATATGTGACGGACCTCGAGGACTATCTCGGGGTGCGGTTGATGAACCGCACGACGCGCAAGCTGAGCCTGACCGAGGCCGGCGAGGCGTATTATCGCGAGGCGAGCCAACTCCTGCAGCAGCTCGACGACCTCGACAACTCGATTCTCGACCAGACGGCGGCGCCGCGCGGGCTGCTGCGCGTTTCGGCGGCGCGGAACTTCGGCGAGATGATCCTCGCCCCGGCGATCTTTGCCTTCCTTGCAGAGCATCCGGATGTGACGCTCGATCTGAGGCTCGAGGACCGGTTCGTCGACCTCGTGGAAGAGGGGATCGACGTGGCGCTGCGGATTTCGGCGGCGCAGGATTCCTCGCTGATCGCGCGCAAGATCTGCGACATGCAGCATTCGGTGGTCGCGGCGCCGGTCTATCTCGACGCGCACGGGACGCCCAAGGTGCCCGAGGACCTCAGGCATCATGCCTGCGTGGTGGATACGAACCTACAGGGCCAGGCGAACTGGCGGTTCGTCGACAACGGGCAGACGGTGTCGGTGCATGTGAACGGGCCGGTGCGGGTGAACTCGCCGCTCTCGGCGCGCGACGCGGCGATGGCCGGCCTTGGGATTGCCCTACTTCCCGGCTATCTCGCCGACCCGATGATCGAAGCGGGCAAGCTTACGCGCATTCTCGACGGCTATGTGCAGACCGGGGCGAGCCTGATGGCGGTGTATCCGCACCGGCGGCATCTGGCCGGCAAGGTGCGGGCACTGATCGATCACCTCGTCGCATGGTTCGAAGCGCATCCGGTGAACTGAAACGACATTCCGGAACACATTGAGGCGAACGCTCGCGGGGCTGGTGCTGGGAACGGCGATGGTGGCGCCGGCACTGGCGCATCCGCACATCTTCGTCGACGCCAAGGCGACTATCACCTTCGACGATGCCGGGCAGGTGACAGGCGTCCACAACAGCTGGACGTTCGACGAAGCCTACTCGGCCTGGGCCGTGCAGGGGCTCGACGCCAATCTCGACGGCGTTGTGAGCCGCGAGGAGCTGCAGCCGCTCGCCGACGACAACATGCAGGGGCTGAGCGAGTACGAGTATTACACCTATGCGGGCGAGGGGCCGGACAACCTCAAGTTTGCCTTCGGCAGCAACCCGACCATCGACTATGTCGACGGGCGGCAGACGCTGAACTTCGACGTGGCGCTTGACCACCCCTATGCGATCAAGGATCGCCTCGAGCTCGCGATCAACGATCCGGAGTATTATGTCGGGATCACCTTCGCCAACATGGCGGCGGTGACGCTGGTCAATGCGCCCGACAATTGCAGCCTGATGCTGCTCGATCCCGAGCCGATGTCGGATGCGCTGGCCGAGCAGCTCTATGCGCTGGGGCCCGACGTGACCTCGCTGCCGCCCGAACTGGCACAGCAGATGCGCGGCGTGCAGGGCGCGATCGTCGTCAGCTGCCCCGGCGGCAGTGCGACGGGCAGGGCGGCGGCACCGGTGGCTGCAGCCGAACCGTCCACCGCCCTCGATGCGGCCACGCAGCTCGCCGAAGCGGCGCCGGCGCCGCTGCCCACGCCGACGCTCGTCACCGCGGGCGACCTGCCGCTCGGCGGGCCGCCGCCGGAGCCCGGGCTGGTGCTGCCCAAGACCGGCATTCTCGGCTGGGTGTCGCAGATGCAGACCGATTTCTACAAGGCGCTGGTCAAGTCGCTCGATGCGCTCAGGCAGGACTGGACAGCATTCTGGGTGTTGGGCGGGCTGAGCTTCCTCTACGGCGTGTTCCACGCGGCGGGGCCCGGGCACGGCAAGGTCGTGATCTCGTCCTATGTGCTCGCCAACGAAGCGCAGGTGCGGCGCGGGGTGTGGCTGAGCTTGCTCAGCGCAATGCTGCAGTCGCTGGTGGCCATCGGTTTCGTGCTGGTGGCGGCGCTGGTGCTGGGGATGACGAGCCTTGCCATGAACGATGCGGCGCACTGGATCGGCGTCATTTCCTATGGGCTGATCGTGGTGCTCGGCCTCTGGCTGGTGGCGCGCAAGGTGCTCCGGCTGGAGCACCGGCATACGCACGAGCCGGCGCCTTCGATGGAGTCGCTGGCGCGGCAGCATCTGGGCCGGCCGGCCCATGCGCTGGCGACGAGTGGGCCGGCGCTGACCAGTTTCTCGGTCGCCGCGAGCGGGCCCGATGCCCATGGCCGCGCGCCGGGGCATGCACATTACGGGCACAATCACGGCGACAACGAGCATCACGGCCACGCGCATGTGGTGATGCCGGAGCAGACCGGCGGCGGCTGGCGCGAGCAGCTCGGCGTGGTCCTGGCGGTGGGCCTCAGGCCCTGCTCCGGCGCACTGATCGTGCTGGCCTTCGCGCTCAGCCAGGGATTGCTGGCTGCCGGTATCGTGGCCGTGCTGCTGATGGGACTGGGCACGGCGATAACGACCGGCGCCCTCGCCTCGGTCGCGGCGGGCGCGAAGGGCCTCGCGCGACGGCTCGCGGGTGCCGACAATTCGACGACCGCCACCGTGCTGTGGTGGATCGAGCTGTTGGGGGCGCTCGCCGTGCTCGGCTTCGGCGCGGTGCTGCTCGCCGCCAGCCTCTAGGCGGCGACGGCCTGCATGGCCTCGCGTTCGAGGCGTCGGGCGCTGGTGAGTTCGCGAATGAGCCAGGCCGAGATCAGCCGGTGCTTGCTGGTGACGGTGTAGAAATCCAGCTCGACTTCGAGATGGGAGGCGAAGCTCTCCGCCTGCTCATAGGTCTCGCGCTGCGATTCATGCAGATCATACCAGCGCCGGAGCGCTTCATCTTCGGCCTGCTGCCGTGTCAGCTCGTACATGGGAGGGTCTCCTGACGATGACCCGACGAGCTTGCCGCCGCATGGTTAACCAATGGTTAACGCCGGCTATTCGGCGGCCTGCCTCGTCTGTGCGAGGTCTCGCACCAGCCAGGCCTCGATGACCTTGCGCTCATTGCCCATGGTGCGGAAATCGAGCTGCTCGGCGAGGCCGGCGGCAAAGACCTGTGCATGCGTGATGGTCTGGCGTTCTTCCTCGGGGAGCTGGTGCCAGCGCCTGAGGGCTTCGCGGAAGGCTTCGTCCTTGGTCAATCATCCCCGCAATCTGAGCCCCGGCCGAAAACGCCGACGCGACGCATTGGTTCCAGCGTCTAGTTGCAAACGATTTGCAATTGCGGTAGCCATTTGCGAACGATTTGCAGAAATGCGCGGTGACGCGCTACAAGGACTCCCTGTCGATGGCCGACGAGACGATGGACACCACCCCGACCCGCCGGCCCGTCTGGCTGCGCGACAGTAGCACTCCCCCCCTTGCCGATGTCTTCCGCTCGATTCCGGTTCGAGCCGGAGGCAGCGGCTGGCGGCGCTTCCTCGCCTTTGTCGGGCCGGGCTATCTGGTCGCCGTCGGCTATATGGACCCCGGCAACTGGGCGACCTCGCTCGCGGGCGGCAGCCAGTTCGGCTATGCGCTGCTGGCGGTGGCGCTGATCTCCAACATCATGGCGATCATCCTCCAGTCGCTCTGCGCCCGGCTCGCCATCGCAACGGGCAAGGATCTGGCGCAGGCGTGTCGCGACGCCTTCCCACGCTGGCTGAGCTGGCCGCTGTGGGCGCTCGCCGAACTGGCGATCTGTGCGACCGACCTTGCCGAGGTGATCGGCACCGCGATCGGCCTCAACCTGATCTTCGGCATTCCGCTCGAGATCGGTATCTTCATCACCGCCGCCGATGTGTTCCTGATCCTGTGGCTGCAGACCAAGGGCTTCCGCTGGATCGAGGCCTTCATCATCACGCTGCTGGGCGTCATCGCGACGTGCTTCGTGATCCAGATCGCGCTGGCCGACCCCAATTGGGGCGACCTGATCCGCGGCTTCGCGCCGACCACAGATATCGTCACAAATCCGGACATGCTTTACCTCGCGCTTGGCATCATCGGCGCGACGGTGATGCCGCATAATCTCTACCTGCACTCGGGCATCATCCAGACCCGCGCCTACGGCCACACGGTGCCCGAGAAGAGGGAGGCGCTGAAGTTCGCCACCATCGACTCGACGGTTGCCCTGATGTTCGCGCTCACCATCAATGCCTCGCTGCTGGTGCTGGCGGCCGCGACCTTCCATGGCAACGGCATGGTAGTGTCGGACCTGACGGAAGCGCACGGGCTGCTGAGCCCGCTGTTGGGCGCGGCATTCGCGCCGGTGCTGTTCGGTATTGCGCTGCTGTGCTGCGGCCTCAACTCGACGGTCACCGCGACCATGGCGGGGCAGATCGTCATGGAGGGCTTCATCGACATCAGGATGGCCGCCTGGGCCAGGCGGCTGGTGACGCGCCTCGTCGCCATCGTGCCGGCGATCGTGGTGATCCTGATCTACGGCGAAGCGCAACTGGGCGAGCTGCTGGTGTTGAGCCAGGTGATCCTCAGCCTGCAACTTCCCTTCGCGGTGGTGCCGCTGGTGATGTTCACGGCGAGCAAGGGCAAGCTTGGCGCGCTCGTGGCGCCGCTCTGGCTCACGGTGGCCGCCGCACTGATCGCAACGCTGCTGGTCACGCTCAATGTAAAGCTGATCTTCGATTTCCTGACCGGCGCCCTGTAGCGACTGACGCGCCGGCCCCGCGACAAAGCGGACCTTGCGTGCGGGTAGATCGGGGCTATGGTGCGCGCCGATTAGAAGCCTTCTAAAGCGCGCATTCCTGCATGGCCGTCACAAAACCCGCCACTCACCCGCAGTTTCCCGAACCCAGGATCGGGGTGCTGCTGCTCAATCTGGGCACGCCCGACGGCACCGATTACTGGCCGATGCGGCGCTATCTCAGCGAGTTCCTGAGCGATCCGCGGGTGATCGAGACCAATCCGCTGATCTGGCAGCCGATCCTGCAGGGCGCGATCCTGACGTTCCGTCCGCAAAAGAGCGGCGCCAACTATGCGCGCATCTGGGACAAGACCGAGAACGACAGCCCGCTGCGCGTCATCACCAAGCGGCAGGCGGCGAAGCTGCAGCAGCGGCTGGGCGACGGCGTGATCGTCGACTACGGCATGCGCTACGGCAATCCGTCGACGGCGTCGCGGCTCGAGGCGCTGCAGCAGGCGGGGTGCCAGAAGATCCTTCTCGCGCCGCTCTATCCGCAATACTCGGCGACGACGACGGCAACGGCCAACGACAAGGCCTTCGAAGCGCTCGGCAGGATGCGCTGGCAGCCGGCGGTGCGGACGCTGCCGGCCTATTTCGATACGCCCGAATATGTGGCGGCGCTCGCCAAATCGGTCGACGACGGCGTCAAGGCGCTGCCGTTCAAGCCGGACGTGGTGCTGACGTCGTATCACGGCATGCCGCAGGTCTATCTCGAGCGCGGCGATCCGTACTACTGCCAGTGCCTCAAGACGACGCGGCTGGTGCGCGAGACGCTGGGCTGGAGCGAGGACAAGCTTAGAGTGACGTTCCAGAGCCGGTTCGGCCCGACCGAATGGCTGCAGCCCTATACCGTCGATGTGCTCGAAGAGCTGGCGCGCGCCAAGAAGAAGGTCGCGGTGCTGGCGCCGGCCTTCTCGGTGGACTGCATCGAGACACTCGAGGAGATCGCCATCACCGGGCACGAGCAGTTCGTCACGGCGGGTGGCGGGCACGACGACTACGCCTACATCCCGTGCCTCAACGACAGCGAGCTGGGCATGGGGATGCTCGAGGCGATCATCAGGAACGAGCTCAAGGGCTGGATATAGGCCGGTGCCGGCTTGCGCCGAACCTAGTCCGCCACGGCCTTGAGCATGGCCCTGGTCAATGACTGGCCGACGTCGAAATAGCCGGACCACGGGTCCTTGCCTTGAGCGCGGGCTGCGGCTTCGCCCAGGGAGAAGACGTTGGCGGCGTCGAGCGTTTGCACTTCGTCCCATGAGACTGGCGTTGCCACCGGGCAGCCGGGCTTGCCGCGGGTGGAGTAGGGGGCGACGGCGGTGGCGCCGCGTTCGTTGCGCAGGTAGTCGACGAACATGCGGCCCTTGCGCGTCGCCTTGCGGATATTGGAGGTGAAGCGGTCGGGTTCGTCGCGCGCAAGCTTGTCGGCAAAGTCGTGGCAGAAGAGCTTGACGTCGGGCCATTCGAGATTGCGGCGGATGGGGGCGATGACATGGATACCCTTGCCGCCGGTGACCATCGCGAAAGTCTGGAGGCCGAGACCGGCGAGCCTGTCGCGGATGTCGAGCGCCGCCTGCCTGGTGGCGTTGAAGTCGAGGCCTTCGTCGGGATCGATGTCGAAGATGATGCGGTCGGCCTGCTCAAGCCTGTCGATATGGCTGCCCCAGATGTGGAACTCCTGGGTGTTCATCTGCACGCCGCCGACGAGGCCGGCTGTGTCGTCGATGTAGAGATAGATGTCGGTGTCGCCGGTGGTCTCGGGGATCTTCACCTTTTTGAAGGCGTCGGGGAAGCCGCCGGAATCGTGTTTCTGGAAGAAGGGTCTGGGGCTGCCCGTGGGGCGGCGCACGAGGGACAAGGGGCGCCTCGCGACATGCTCCAGCATGCGCTCGGACACCGCGTCGTAATAGGCGACGAGCTGCGCCTTGGTGATCTTGCCGTCCTCGTAGACGATCTTGTCGGGGCTGGTCAGCTTGGCGCCGAGGCGCGCGGCGATCTCGATGCCCTGCTCGTCGGTGAACTCTAGCGGCTTCACGGCTTTGACCTTGCTGGCTTTGGGCTTCGGCTTTGCCGCCGCGGCGGCGACGGGCGCATCCTTGGGCAGCTCAAGTGTCACCTCCCTGGCCTTCTTGTCGCGGCGCAGGCCGAGGAAGGACGGATGGCGCACGATAGCGTCAGGAGTGAATTCGGTGAAGGACACTTCGCCCACGAGCTCGGGCCTGACCCATCTCGCGCGCCGCGCGATGTCGCGCGGGGCGTTGTCGAAGGGGTTCCCGTCGGTGGCGCGGGCATCGAGCGCCTTCTGGATGGCTTCGGCATCGCGCACGTTCCAGCCGGTGCCGACGCGACCGCGATAGACCAGCCTGCCATTGTCCCAGGTGCCAAGGAGGAGCGAGGCGAAGGTGCGCTTCTTGTCGGAGGGGCGCCAGCCGCCAATGACGAACTCCTGGCGATGGCCGACCTTGATCTTGAGCCAGTCGCGGGTGCGCTCGCCGCGATAGGGCGCATCGGCGCGCTTGGCGAGCATCCCTTCGTAGCCGCCCTCGCGCATGGCGTCGAAAAAGGCCTGGCCCTGGCCGACGATGTGATCGGAGAACTGAATCTCGTCGGCCTGCGCGCGCCTGCCGAGGAGCTTGCGCAGGCGCTCCTTGCGCTCGACGAGCGGCAGGCGCTGCAGATCCTCGCCGTTCTCCTCGATGAGGTCGAAAGCAAAGAAGGTAAGCGGTGCGCCCGATGAGAGCGCGTCCTTGAGGGTGGAGAAATCGGTCCGGCCGTCCTTGAAGGCGACGATCTCGCCATCGATCAGCGCCGACCCTCCGGTGAGCTTGCCGAGCGGCTTCACCAGCGGCGCGAACTGGGTGGTCCAGTCATTGGCGTTGCGGGTGTAGATGCGAACCTGGTCGCCGGCGATGGCGGCGAGGGCGCGATAACCGTCGAACTTCATCTCGAACAGCCAGTTGTCGCCGGTGGGGATGTCCTCGACCAGCGTTGCGAGCTCGACCGGGCGGAAGTCGGGGAGGGTCTGTTCGCCCTTCCTGGTCCAGACCCGGACCGGAGCTTCGAGCGCCGCCGATTTCCTGCGCGATTTGTGGCCCTTGGCGATGCCGTCGAGGTTGCGGCCGGTCGCAACGCTGGTGGTGAATCTGTCGGTGAGCCCGTCGGCCTCGGTTGCGTATTTGTCGCGGTGCTTGATCAGCAGCCAGTTCTCGCGCGTGCCGCTCTTCGACTTGCTGTCGCGGCCCTTCATGTGGACGAGCACCCACTCGCCCTTCATGCGCTTGCCGTGGAGCGTGAATTTGAGGTCGCCTTTCTTCAGGCCCTCATGCGGATCGCCGACTGGCTCCCAGGTGCCGGTGTCCCAGAGCATGACGGTGCCGCCGCCATACTCGCCCTCGGGGATGGTGCCCTCGAAGCTGCCATAGTCGAGCGGGTGGTCCTCGACATGGACGGCGAGGCGCTTGTCGGCCGGATTGGTGGAAGGGCCCCTGGTGACGGCCCAGCTCTTGAGCACGCCGTCGAGCTCGAGGCGGAAATCGTAGTGAAGGCGCGTCGCGTCGTGCTTCTGCACGACGAAGCGCAGATCCTCGCCCTTGCGCCTGCGCGACGATTTGCCGGAGGGCTCGGCCGTCCTGGTGAAGTCGCGCTTGGACTGGTAGGTCTTGAGCTGCTCCCGGGCGGTCGGCATCTAGCTCGCCTTTTTCCTCGCAGGCGCCTTCTTAGCAGCTTTCCTGGCCGGCGCCTTCCTGGCGGCCGCTTTCTTCGCGGGCGTGCGTGCGCCGGAATCGAGGCTCTTCTTGAGGGCCGCCATGAGGTCGATGACGTTGCCGGTCTGCCTTGCGGGCTTGTCGTCTTCCACCTCGATCTTGCGACCCTTGGATTTGAGCTTGCGCTGGATCAGCTCGCGCAAAGCGGCCTGGTAGTGGTCCTTGAAGATCTTTGGGTCGAACCTGTCGGTCTTCTTGTCGATGAGCGCGGTCGCCACCTCGAGCAGGTCGTCGTCGGCCGACTTCGCCGGGATGTCGGAGAAGAAGCTGTCGGCCTTCTTGATCTCCGCCTCGTAGTGCAGCGTCTCGAGCAGCATGCCCTTGCCGCACGGCTTGATGGCGACGAGGTACTCCTTGCCGCGCAGGGCAAGCTGGCCGAGCCCGACCTTCTTCGATTTGCGCAGTGCGTCGCGGACGACGCGGAACGCGTCCTCGGCGAGGTCGTCGGCGGGAGCGACGAAGTAGGGACTGTCGTAATAGAGCAGCGGGATCTCGGTCTCGTCGACGAACTGGACGAGGTCGAGCGTCTTTTTGGTCTCGAGCTTGACCGCGTCGAGCTCCTCGTCCTCGAGCAGGACATACTCGCCCTTGTCGTACTGGTAGCCCTTCCTGATGTCCTTGGCTTCGACCGGCCCGATGCCCTCGACCACCTTCTGGTAGTGGATGCGCTTTCCCGACGGCTTGTGGATCTGGTTGAACGCGGTCGTCGCGCCCGATTTGTGCGCGGGAAACATCTCGACATTGATCGAGACGAGGCTCAGGCGGAGCTGGCCTTTCCAGATTGGACGCGAAGCAGCCATTTTGGACCTTCGATTGCGGCAGAACTCGGCGATTCAACGGAACTTTTGTGCATTTGTTCCCGCGCGGTTGCGTGCAACGGCCGAGGTGCCTATTTCTTCAACAGCACGGCGCCGCAGTTCTCCCAACCCCGGCGCCGCGAGGGAGAGACCCATGGATTTCGTGCTCGATGGCGGCAGCATCACCCTGATCGTTCTGGGCGTGCTGGCGGTGCTGGTCCTGCTGGCGGCGGTCAAGACCGTACCGCAGGGCTACAATTACACGGTCGAGCGCTTCGGCCGCTACATCAAGACGATGAAGCCGGGTCTCAACCTGATCATCCCGTTCGTCGACGGCATCGGCCACAAGATGAACATGATGGAGCAGGTGCTCGACGTGCCGCACCAGGAAGTCATCACGCGCGACAATGCGTCGGTCACGGCGAACGGGGTGACGTTCTACCAGGTGCTCGATGCACCGGCGGCGGCCTATGAGGTCAACAATCTCCAGAACGCCATCCTGAACCTGACGATGACCAACATCCGTACGGTGATGGGCTCGATGGACCTCGACGAGCTGCTGTCCAACCGCGACGAGATCAACCATCGGCTGCTCAAGGTGGTGGACGCCGCCGTGTCGCCCTGGGGCATCAAGATCACGCGCATCGAGATCAAGGACATCGATCCGCCCAAGGATCTGGTCGAATCGATGGGCCGGCAGATGAAGGCCGAGCGCGAGAAGCGCGCGACGATCCTCGAAGCCGAGGGCAAGCGGCAGGCGCAGATTCTTGCCGCGGAAGGCGCCAAGCAGGCGCAGGTGCTCGAGGCCGAGGGCCGGCGCGAGGCGGCGTTCCGCGACGCCGAGGCGCGCGAACGTTCGGCGGAAGCCGAGGCCAAGGCCACCGAGATGGTGTCGGAGGCGATCGCCAAGGGCGATGTGCAGGCGATCAACTATTTCGTGGCCAACAACTACATCAAGGCGCTCGAAGGCATTGCCCGCTCGCCCAACCAGAAGCTGTTGATGCTGCCGGTCGAGGCAGCGAGCGTGATCGGCGCCATCGGCGGTATCGCCGAGATCGCCAAAGAAGCGTTCGGCGACAGCGGCGGTTCGAACCGTCCCACGACGGCGCGTGGGCAGTCGACGTCGCGGCCGCCCAGCGCCGGCCAGTAAGCAACTGAGCTAGAGGAGCATTCCAATGGCACTGCTCGACCTGTTCATCCAGTACGGACCCTGGGCCTGGTTCGTGATCGGCCTCGCACTGCTGGCGCTCGAGCTGGTGGTACCGGGCGGCTGGTTCCTGTGGCTGGGGGCGGCCGGCATCGTCACCGGGCTCACCGCGTTCATCCCGGGCGTCAGCTGGCCGTTCCAGGTGACGATCTTCGGCGTCCTGGCGCTGGCGATCGTGATCGGCTGGACAATGATCTCGCGCAACCGCAAGCCGCGCAGCGACCGGCCGCTGCTCAACCAGCGGGCCGAGACCTTTGTCGGTCACGAAGCGCAGCTCGACGAGCCCATCGTCAACGGCATCGGCCGGATGCGGCTGGGCGATACTGTGTGGCGTATCGCGGGGCCCGATCTGGCGGCGGGCCAGCGGGTGCGCGTGATCGGCGCCGACGGCGCGCTGCTCAAGGTGGAAGCGGTCTAGGGCTCTCTGCCTAAGGCGTGAGGTCGATGGGGACCGGGGGCTTCTCGTAGAGCAAGAGGATCGAGACCCGCTGGTTGCCCGGCAGATAGGGCTCGTTGATCAGGAACGGATCGGTGTCGGCGCGGCCGACCACCGATTCGATGCGATCGCCCGACAGGCCGCTTTCCTCGAGAATCTACCGCGCAATGTTGGCGCGATCGAAGCTCAGCTCCCACGCGCCGTAGCGTGGATTGCTGTAGGTCGCGCCGGAGGCGGTGTGACCGGAAATGCGGATGCGGTTGGGCATCCGCGCGAGAGCCGGTGCCATGGCGGCAATAGCCTTGCTGGTGATCTCGAAGGGATATTTGCTGCCCGGCGGGAACATTGGCGCGCCATCGCGGTCGGCGATCACGATGCTGAGGCCCTCTTCGGTGTCGACCATCGTGATGTGGTCGGAGAACTCGGTGATGTCGGGCAGGTCCTGCCAGGCCTGCTTGAGGCTTGCCGAGGCGAGTGCGTACTGCGCGGCGCGCTCGATATTGGTGCGGCGCTTGGTGAAGGTATTGGCTTCCTGGCCCTGCGTGCCGTTTTCGGCGTTGTCGACCGAGGCGAACTCGGTCTGCGACTGCGTCACGGTGGGGCCGAGATTGTGCAGGTAGTCGCGCTGCGGATTACCTGATCGCTCGATCATGCCGCTCTGGTCGGAATAGGGCGTGATGCCGAAGGCGCTCTGCACCGAGCCCGCCGCCTGCTCGAGCTTTTCCTGATCCTGGATGGAAAAGCTCAGCAGCATGACGAAGAACGCCATCAGCAGGGCCATCAGGTCAGCGAAGGAGACGACCCAGGACCCGCTGTGGCTGCCCGAGCCCGGTGCCTTACGCCTGAACATCAGGCGGCCAGCTTGAGCTGGGCGCGCGAATGGAGCGGCAGGTAGCTCGCGAGCTCGTCGCGGATGGTTGCCGGGTTGCGACCGTCGCGGATCATCACCAGGGCTTCGATGATAAGGCTGCGATTGGTGCCTTCCTCCTCGGCACGATGGGCGAGCTTGTCGGCGATGGGGAGGCAGAGGACGTTGGCGAACACGGCGCCGTAGAGCGTGGTGAGAAGAGCGATGGCCATGCCGGGCCCGATCTTTTTGGGGTCGTCCATGTGGCCGAACATGGAGACGAGGCCGATCAGCGTGCCGACCATGCCGAGGCCGGGCGCGGCGTCGCCGAAAGCCTTCCACACGACGTGGCCGTGATGCACACGCTCATAGTCGAGATCGCGCTCGCGTTCGAGCGAGGCCCGGAGCGCTTCGGCGGTGAAGCCGTCGGCGATCATGCGCACGCCCCGCCTGATGAAGGGATCGTCGACCTTGACTTGTTCGATGGCGATGGGGCCGTGGCGTCGCATGGTGTCGGCGATCTCGGAGAGCTTGTCGATGAGATCGATCTGCGAGGTTGCCTTGTAGTAGATGGCCGAGCGGATGCCGCCGACGGTGCCCTGGACGAAGCTTGCGACCGGATAGCGAGCAAGCACCGCCATTGTCGCGCCACCCACGACGACGACAGTCGCCAGCAGGTTGATGAAGCTCATCGGGCTCGAGCCTTCGAGCATGACGGCGATGAGCAGCATCAGGAAGCCGCCCGTGATGCCGATGATGGTCGCGATATCCAAGTGGGGTGGTCCTGACGCTTCGACGGGAGAAGTTTTTCGTTGCCGCAATCTGGGCGACGAAGCGATAAATCCCACTTAAATCCGGTGGTTAACCCCGGTTGAAGGGATCCGGCGGCCGGGCGCCTGCAAGGCTTCCTTAACCATAAGCTGCAAGGGTTTGTTAGGCACCTCGCCGGTGCAGGAGACTGCTTTGCGCTCGCCCATGCGCGCCTCGATCCTGAGCGTTGCCGCGCTGCTCAGCGCCACGGCGGCGCTCGCCCAGGAGGCGGAGGGCGAGGCCGAACCAGGCTCCGGCATCGACTGGAGCGTGGGGTTGCGCGGCAGCTACGCCTCCAACTCGATTACCGGGGGTAAACCATCGCTCGCATTGACGCCCGAAGTGTCGCTGACGCTGGGCGGCGAGAGCAGCACCACGACCTATGGCGCCGGCAGCGAACTGACGGTCGACGGCACGGGGCAGGCGCGCATCGATGACCTCCATGCGGGTATCACGAGCACGCTGCGGCTGGGGTCGACCACTACCCTCGGGGGAGCGATCAACGGCGTGCTGACGCAGATGGATCGCGGCGACAGCAGCCTGCCGGCCAATACGCTGATCGCGCCGACGGTTGTCGACGGCACGGCGCAGGCCAGCGTCACGCAGGACATGGGCCGCTTCGACGGCAAGCTCACGCTCGACGGCCGGCGCTACATGATGGGCGCGACCACGCTCAACGACCTGTCCACGGTCGACAACACACACAGGAGCTACTGGGAGGGCGGCGCGACGCTGCGGCTCGGCTACGAGATCACGCCGCTGATCAGCGCGTTTGTCGAAGGCGAGGCGAGCGTGCAGAAGTTCGACGCGCCCGACCCGACAGTGCTCGCCTACCTCGACGGGCGAGAATACCAGCTCCGCGCCGGCCTCAGCTACACCTATGGCTCCATCATCAGCGCCGAAGCATCGGTCGGGCGTGGCTGGCTCGACTATGTCGACGGCGCGCTCACCGACACGCAGAGCTGGGTCTACAATGGCAGCCTGACGCTCCGGCCGGACGAGACGGTGAGCCTGACGGGCGCGCTCGAGACGACGCTCGACCCCTCGACCAGCACGCCGGGGGACACCGACATGGGTGTGACGCTGAGCGGCAACGCGGCCTACCAGGTCAACCCCTGGCTGACGCTGCGGGCATCGAGCGCCTGGGACCGCACCGTGACGCTTGGAACCGGTGCCGCCAGCTGGAGCCTCGATGCCGGGGTCGGCGTCGACTATCGCAGCTCGCGGCACATCGTGTGGTCGGCGGACTATGCCTATGGCCGCGACTACGCGCCGCCGACGCCGCTCAACGATACGCACACCGTGTCGGTGGGCGTGCGGGTCAACCGCTAAAGGACGCCGAGCTTCTTCAGTTCGGCACGGAACGGCTCGGCGATATCCGGCCGGTCCATCGCAAACACGACATTGGCGGCGAGGAAGCCGATCTTGCTGCCGCAGTCGAAGACGCGGCCGTCATATTTCACGCCGGTAAAGGCCTGCTGCCTGATCAGCACCTGCATGGCGTCGGTGAGCTGGATTTCGCCGCCGGCGCCGCGCACGCCTTCGGCGAGCAGCGAGAAGATCTCGGGCTGGAGGATGTAGCGGCCCGAGATCATGAGGTTGGACGGAGCGTCCTCCGGCTTGGGCTTTTCAACCATGGCCGTGATGCTGAAGCCTTCGTCGGGGCCCGCGCCGCGCCCGACGATGCCATAGGACGAGACTTCGGCGGGGGCGACTTCCTCGACGGCAATGATGTTGCCGCCCGTGGCTTCGTAGGCGTCCATCATCTGCCGCAGCACGCCCGGATGGGCGCGGAACAGCATATCGGGCAGGAGCAGGGCGAAGGGCTGGTCGCCCACGAGCTCGCGAGCGCACCACACGGCATGGCCGAGCCCCAGCGGTTCCTGCTGGCGGGTAAAGCTTGCCTGGCCGGCCTGCGGCAGGTCGCGGCCGAGTTCTTCGAGGGCGCGCGACTTGCCGCGGCTCGCCAGCGTGTGTTCGAGCTCGAACTGCTTGTCGAAATGGTCCTCGATGACCGCCTTGTTGCGGCCGGTGACGAAGACGAAATGCTCGATGCCCGCTTCGCGCGCCTCGTCCACCGCGTACTGGATCAGCGGGCGGTCGACGACGGTGAGCATTTCCTTGGGCATGGCCTTGGTGGCCGGCAGGAAACGAGTGCCGAGACCGGCGACCGGAAACACGGCTGTGCGAACGCGCTTGGACAAGGTAAGGGGGCTCCGAAGGAGGCGGTGAAGACTATCTCAACGCCTCACCAATAGCATTTCCGCGCTTAACTGGAGATTGATCGATGGCGGTACTGGTGACCGGCGGGGCGGGCTATATCGGCAGCCATATGGCGCTGAAACTGGGCGATTCCGGCGAGGACACCGTCGTTCTCGACAACCTCGTCACCGGATTCGACTGGGCCGTGGACCACCGCGCGACGTTCGTCCAGGGCGACGCGAGCGATATCGAATTCGTCGGCAAGGTCATCAAAGAGCACGGGATCCGCGAGATCGTGCACTTTGCCGGCTCGATCGTGGTGCCGGAATCGGTGGTCGATCCGCTCAAATACTACCGCAACAATACGGCTACCTCGCGCAACCTGCTGGAGGCGGCGGTGAAGGGCGGGGTGGAGCGCTTCATCTTCTCGTCGACCGCGGCGGTCTACGGCATGACCGGGCTGGCGCCGGTGGAGGAGACGACGCCGCTCGCGCCGATGTCGCCCTATGGCAAGTCCAAGCTGATGACGGAGTGGATGCTGGCGGACGTGGCGGCGGCGCATCCGATCAAATACGGCGTGCTACGCTACTTCAACGTGGCGGGTGCGGACCCCGGCAAGCGCTCGGGCCAGTCGACACCGCTCGCCACGCACCTGATCAAGGTCGCCTCGCAGACGGCGCTGGGGCAGCGCGAGAAGATGGACATCTTCGGCACCGACTATCCGACGCCCGACGGCACCTGCGTGCGCGACTACATCCACGTCACCGATTTGATCGAGGCGCATGCGCTGCTGCTCGGCCACCTGCGCGGGGGCGGGGACAATGTCACGCTCAACTGTGCCTACGGGCAGGGTTACTCGGTTCGGCAGGTGATCGAGACGGTGCGCGCGGTGTCGGGCGTCGATTTTCGCGTCGACGAGGGCCCGCGCCGCGCCGGCGATCCGGCCTCGATCACGGCCACGGGCGAGCAGATCCGCAAGACGCTGGGCTGGGTGCCCAAGCACGACGATTTGCGCGAGATGGTGAGCACGGCGCTCGACTGGGAGCGGTATCTGATGACGCGGAACCGCTAGGGGCACCGCCCCGCCAGCGTTTCGACAAACTCGGGTGTCATCCCTGCGAAAGCAGTGATCCAACAGTCAGCTTGCGCAAGTGGCGCGTTGGGTCCCAGCTTGCGCTGGGATGACAATCGGGGGTGCGGATGCGGCGGTGGCTTCTTGCGGCGATGATAGTGGTTCTGGCGGGCACTTCCGCGCACGCCGAAACCTTCGCCGAATTTCTCCGCGCCTTCGAGGCGCGAGCGGTCGACGCGGGGGTGAGCCGCGAGGTCTACCGGCGCGCGACGGACGGCCTCACCGCCGATCCGAACATCCCCAAGCTGGTCGAGACGCAGCCCGAATTCACCACGCCGATGTGGGCGTATCTCGATGCGCGGATCACCGACGGACGGATCAGCAGGGGCAAGGCCGCGATCACGAAGAACGAGGCGCTGTTCACGGCGGTGGGCCGGACGATGGGCGTCGATCCGTTCATCCTCGGCGCGATCTGGGGCGTCGAGACCGACTATGGCGCGGTGCTCGGCAACAGCAAGCTGATCAAGCCGATCATCCGCTCGCTGGCGACGCTGACCTACCAGAAGCGCGGCCGCTACGAGCAGGATGCCGCCGATTTCATCGCCGCGCTCAAGATGGTGCAGGGCGGGCTCGATGCCGATGCGCTGGTCGGCTCCTGGGCCGGGGCGATCGGGCACTTGCAGGTCAATCCGTCCAATGTCATCGCGCACGGCACCGATGGCGATGGCGACGGGCGGGTGGACCTCCACAACTCGCTGCCCGACGCGCTGGCGACGAGCGCCAAGTTCCTGCTCGACCTCGGTTACGCGCCGGGGGTCGACTGGGGGTTCGAGGTGAGCGTGCCCGCCGGCTTCGACTGGCTGCTGGCCGACCGCGAGACGCTGCGGCCGATTTCGTTCTTCGCCGAGCGCGGAGTGACGCGGGTGCGCGGCCGCCCGTTCGCCGACGGCTCGATCCCGGTGTTCCTCTATGCACCGGCCGGGCAGGACGGGCCGACGTTCCTCATGACCGGCAACTACCTGGTGCTCAAGGGCTACAATTTCTCGGACAGCTACGCGCTGTCGGTGGCCCACCTAGCGGACCGGCTGAAGGGCGGCGGCGGCTTTGCGGCGAGCTGGCCGCGGGCCACGCAGTTCCCCAATCTCAGGCAGCGCGAGACGATCCAGGCCAAGCTCAAGCAACTGGGGCTCTATGACGGAGTGGTCGACGGGCGTATCGGGCCGGTGACGCAGGCGGCTTATGCCAGATTCCAGGCGAGCCGCGGCGAGGTGGCCGACGGATTCATCACGCACAAGAGTTTTGAAGAGCTGAGTGCGGTGAAGTAGTCTTCATTTCGCCCGCAAAGGCCGCGATAAGGCACACATGTTCCGCCGTCTGTTCATCGTCGTGCTGCTCGCGCTGTTCGCTGTTGGCGACCTGGCGCCATCGCTGCTGGTCAGCCAGGCCAGCGCGCAGGAGCAGCCGGTCAAGAAGAAGCGCAAGACGCTGATGGATCTGCTGTTCGGCGGCGGCGAGGAGGAGCAGCAGCCGGTGGAAGCGCCCGTGGTGACGACGCCCAAGAAGGCGTCGCTGCCCCCGGTGCCGGAAAAGCCCAAGGTGGAGAAGGCGCTGACCGCGACGCGGCTCGCGGTATTCGGCGACTCGATGGCGGTGGACGTCGCCAAGGCGCTCGAGCGGTTCTACGCCGAGGATCCCAATATCAGCGTGATCAACCAGGGCGTCGGTTCGTCGGGCTTCGTGCGCTCCGACTTCTTCGACTGGAACAAGACCGCCAGCGAGCAGGTGGCGGCCAACAGCTTCGACATCGCCATCATGATCGTGGGCATCAACGACCGGCAGACAATGAAGGCGGGCGAGCAGTCGCTGAAGGCACTGACGCCGGAATGGAACGCGGCCTATCAGGAGCGCATCGCGGCGTTTGTGAGCGATGTGCGGGCGGCCAACAAGCCGCTGATCTGGGTGGGCCTGCCGCCGATGTCGAAGGCCGACTACTCCAATGCGATGGGCCAGATCAGCGGTATCCAGCGGCTCGCCGTGTTCGGTGGCGGTGCCGAGTTCGTCGACATCTACGACCGGTTCGTGGGCGAGGACGGGAAGTACTCGTCCTCGGGCCCCGATCTCAACGGTAACCGCGTGCGCATGCGCAAGGACGACGGCATTCACTTCAGCGCCGCCGGTGCCGATAAACTGGCGTTCTATCTGAGCCAGACGATCAAGACCTACTATTCCGGCAGCGGCGGCGTGACGACCGAGATCGCCGATGCGCTGGCGGGGACGGATGCCGGGCTGATGGTGCGGCCGCCCTATCAGGGCCTCGGGCAGACACGACTGCTCGAAGTGGCGGGCGCGGTCATTCCGCTGAGTGCAACCCCCAAGCGCGCGACCGACCTCGTGACGGCGATCAACGCGCCAGTGCCGGTCGAAGATATCTTCGACGTGCTGCAGATGATCGAAGCGCCGGTCGGCCGCGCCGATGCGTTCGGCGTGGGCAAGGTGCCGGCTGAGCCCGAGGACGACGCGGCGACACCGGTGGCGGCTGCGCAGTGATCCGCTGGTTGAGTGCAGTGATGGTGGCGATGATGGCCAGTGGTGCGATGGCCGATGATCCGGCGTTTCTAGCGGCAGCGCGGGCGGACGACGCCGCAGCGATCAGCCGGATGATCGGCGAAGGGCAGGACCTCGAGGTGCGCGACGCGCTCGGCGCGACGGCCCTGCTGGTTGCCGCGCATGCCAATGCGCGAGGGGCGGCCAAGGTGCTGGTCGAGGCGGGCGCCGACGTAAACGCCAAGGACGATATCGCCGATACGCCCTATCTCTACGCCGGCGCCGAGGGACGTACCGAGATCCTCCGGCTGATGCTGGCAGCCGGCGCCGACCTCACCGACACCAACAGGTATGGCGGCACGGCGCTGATTCCGGCGGCAGAGAAGGGCCACCCCGAAAACGTACGGCTGCTGCTCGAGGCAGGCGTCGATCCCGACCACGTCAACAATCTGGGCTGGACGGCGCTGCATGAGGCGATCGTGCTCAGCGATGGCGGACCGGTGCATCAGGAGATTGTGCGGCTGCTGATCGACGGTGGCGCGAATGTGAACCTGGCCGACGGCAATGGCGTGAGCCCGGTGACGCTGGCGCGGCAGCGCGGCTTTGTCGAGATCGTCGGCATGCTGGAGGCGGCCGAGGCGAAGTAAGCGACGTGCCCGAATGCAAAGGGCCGGCGAACCGGCCCTTTGTGCTTTGTGCAACCTAGCGCGGCAGCGTCGTCCGTCCCATCAGGAACTGGTCGATCGAGCGGGCGCATTGGCGGCCTTCGCGAATGGCCCACACCACCAGCGATTGGCCGCGGCGCATGTCGCCACAGGAGAAGACCTTCTCCCGGCTGGTCTTGTACTGGAAGGTGTCGGCGAAGACGTTGCCGCGCTTGTCGAGCTCGATGCCGAGGTCCTTGACCATGCCTTCCTGCACCGGGCCGAGGAAGCCCATGGCGAGGGTGACGAGGTCGGCCTTGAGCTCGAACTCCGTTCCAGGAATGGGCTGGAACTTGTCGTCGGCGCGGGCGCAGATCAGCTTCTTGACCACGCCGTTCTCGCCTTCGAAGCGGATCGTCGCGACGGCGAAGTCGCGCACGACGCCCTCTTCCTGCGAGGAGGAGGTGCGCATCTTCATCGGCCAGAGCGGCCAGACGAGCGGCTTGTTCTCCTTCTCGGGCGGCGCGGGCATGATCTCGATCTGGGTGACCGACAGAGCTCCTTGCCGGTTGGAGGTGCCGATGCAGTCGGAGCCGGTGTCGCCGCCGCCGATGACGACGACGTGCTTGCCCTCGGCGAGGATGGGCTTGACGTTGTCGAGGTTCTCGCCGGTGACGCGCTTGTTCTGCTGGCTGAGGAAATCCATGGCGAAATGGATGCCGTCGAGGTCGCGGCCGGGGATCGGCAGGTCGCGCGGCTTTTCGGCGCCGCCGGCAAGGGCGACCGCGTCATACTGGGCGACGAGCTCATCCATGGAGACATCGCGGCCGACATGCACGCCCAGATGGAGCGTGACGCCTTCAGCCTGCATCTGCTCGAGGCGGCGGTCGAGCTGCCACTTCTCGAGCTTGAAGTTGGGAATGCCGTAGCGCATCAGGCCGCCGGCCTGCTTGTTCTTCTCGTAGAGATGGACGTCGTGGCCGGCGCGGGCCAGCTGCTGCGCGGCGGCCATGCCGGCCGGTCCCGAACCGATCACCGCGACCTTCCTGCCGGTCTTGTTGGGGTTGATGTCGGGCGTGATCCAGCCTTCCTCGAACCCCTTGTCGACGATGGCGCACTCGATCGACTTGATGTTGACCGGCACGTCCTGGATGTTGAGCGTGCACGCTGCCTCGCACGGGGCGGGGCAGATGCGGCCGGTGAACTCGGGGAAGTTGTTGGTCGAATGAAGGTTCTTGAGCGCCTTCAGCCAGTCGCCCCTGTAGACGAGGTCGTTCCAGTCGGGGATCTGGTTGTTGACCGGGCAGCCATTGTGGCAATAGGGCACGCCGCAATCCATGCAGCGTGCGGCCTGGTCGCGCGTGCCCTTGTCGCCGAGCGGAATGACGAACTCATTGTAGTGCTCGAGCCGCTCGTCCACCGGACGATAGTCGCGGTCGACGCGGTCGAGTTCGAGGAAGCCAGTGATCTTTCCCATTGTCAGTTGCTCCCGAAATCGAAGTTGTCGACCTTGGCGCACTCTGACTTAACGAGCTTCATGCCGTCGAACTCATGCATGTTGTTGCGAACCATGCGGTAGAACTTCTTGGTAAGGTATTCGAGACGGGCCCTGCAACTCGCGAGGTCCATCGTGCCGTTCGGTTCGCTGAACAGGGTCGGCGTGACCTTGCCGTCGGCGTCGGCGAAGTACATACCGATGCCATAGCCGCCATCGGCATAGGTCGGTGCGGCAACCGCCATGGTGCCAGCCATCGTCAGTGCTGCGAGCGTCGCGCGTATCGTGCTCATTCGGCAGCCACCTGAAGACGGGCCTGTTCCTTTTCGAGCTCGGCGAGAGCCCGGCGATATTCGACCGGCATGACCTTTTTGAACTTGGGCAGGTAGGTCTCCCAGTTCGCAAGGATGGTCTCGGCGACGGTCGAGCCGGTGAAGCTCCGATGCCGCTGTACCAGTGCCTTGAGGCGGTTGGCGTCGCCATTGGACAGGTTCGAGAGGACTTCGACGAGGCCGGAGGTTTCGAGGTCGCCGGCGTGACCGAAATCGCGCGCGGAAATCATCTCTTCCTCGACTACCGGTTCGAGCTCGACCATCGACATGTTGCACCGGCTCTCGAAGGTGCCGTCCTCGTCGAGGACATAGGCGATGCCGCCCGACATGCCTGCCGCGAAGTTGCGGCCGGTCTTGCCGAGGACGACGACGACGCCACCGGTCATGTATTCGCAACCATGGTCGCCAGTGCCCTCGATGACAGCCACGGCGCCGGAGTTGCGGACGCCGAAGCGTTCGCCGGCGATGCCGCGGAAGTAGCACTCGCCCTCGGTGGCGCCGTAGAGCGCGGTGTTGCCGATGACGATCGAGTCCTCGGGCTTTGCTGCCGACTTCTCGGACGGGCGGACGACAAGGCGGCCGCCGCTCAGACCCTTGCCGACATAGTCGTTGGCTTCACCCACGAGGTCGAAGGTGATGCCGTGGGTGAGGAAGGCGCCGAAAGCCTGGCCGGCCGTGCCCGACAGCGAGACGGCGATGGTGTCCTCGGGCAAGCCGGCGTGGCCGTAGCGCTTGGCCACGGCGCCGCCGAGCATGGCGCCGGCAGAGCGGTTGACCGACCGGATATCGGTCCTGATCTGCACCGGCGTTCCAGCCGTAAGAGCGGGCTGCGCCTCGGCGATCAGCTTGCGGTCGAGCACGTCGGCGATGGGATGGTTCTGCGTCTCGGTGTGATAGATCGAGACGTTGTCGGGGTTCGCCGGCTTGTGGAAGAGCCGCGAGAAGTCGAGGCCCTTGGCCTTCCAGTGGCTGACAGCCTCGGTCTTGTCGAGCATCTGCATCTGGCCGACCATCTCGTCGAAGTGACGATAGCCCAGCGCCGCCATCAGCTCGCGCACTTCCTCGGCGACGAAGAAGAGATAGTTGATGACGTGCTCGGGCTTGCCGGTGAAGCGGGCGCGCAGCACCGGGTCCTGCGTGGCGATGCCGACGGGGCAGGTGTTGAGGTGGCACTTGCGCATCATCACGCAGCCCGCCGCGATCAGCGGCGCGGTCGCCATGCCGAATTCGTCGGCGCCGAGCAGGGCGCCGATCACCACGTCGCGGCCGGTGCGGACGCCGCCATCGACCTGCACGGCAATGCGGCCGCGCAGCTTGTTGGCGACGAGCGTCTGGTGCGTCTCGGCAAGGCCGATCTCCCAGGGCGAACCGGCATGCTTGAGCGAGGTCAGCGGCGAGGCGCCGGTGCCGCCCTCATAGCCCGAGATGGTGACGTGGTCGGCGCGCGCCTTGGCGACGCCGGCGGCGACCGTGCCGACGCCGACTTCGGAGACGAGCTTGACCGAGACCTGGCCATCGGGGTTGACGTTCTTCAAATCGAAGATGAGCTGGGCGAGGTCTTCGATCGAATAGATGTCGTGATGCGGCGGCGGCGAGATGAGGCCGACGCCGGGGGTCGAGTGGCGCACCTTGGCGATGACCTGGTCGACCTTGTGGCCGGGCAGCTGGCCGCCTTCGCCGGGCTTGGCACCCTGCGCCATCTTGATCTGCATCATGTCGGAGTTGACGAGATACTCCGCGGTAACGCCGAAGCGGCCGGAGGCGATCTGCTTGATCGCCGAGCGCATCGAGTCGCCATTGGGCAGCGGCGTGAAGCGGTCCACTTCCTCGCCGCCCTCACCGGTGTTCGACTTGCCGCCGATCCGGTTCATGGCGATGGCGAGCGTGGTGTGCGCCTCGCGGCTGATCGAGCCGTAGGACATGGCGCCGGTCGAGAAGCGCTTGACGATATCGACAGCGGGCTCGACCTCGTCGAGAGCGACGGGCGAGCGGCCGTCCTGCTCGGCGGTCTTGAGCCTGAACAGCGAGCGGATCGTGACGTAGCGGTCCTCGACCTCGTTCACGAGGCGCGAGAACTCGCGGTACTTGTCGCGAGCGTTGCCGCGCGCCGCATGCTGCAGGTTCGACACGGTCTCGGAGCGCCAGACATGCGCCTCGCCGCGGAAGCGGAAGGCGTAGTCGCCGCCGATGTCGAGGCTGTCCTCGAGTACGGGGCTGTCACCGAACGCATCCTTGTGGCGACGCACGGTTTCTTCGGCGATTTCGGCGAGGCCGGCGCCTTCGATGGTTGTCGCGGTGCCGGTGAAATAGGTGTCGACGAAGTCCGAGCTCAAGCCGACGGCGTCGAAGATCTGCGCGCCGCAATAGGACTGGTAGGTCGAGATGCCCATCTTGGCGGTGACCTTGAGGATGCCCTTACCGATCGCCTTGATGTAGCGATAGACGATCTCATGCTCGTCGACTTCCTCGGGGATGTCGTCGCGCATGGCGCGCAGCGTCTCGAAGGCGAGGTAGGGGTTGATCGCCTCGGCGCCGTAGCCGGCGAGGGCGCAGAAGTGATGCACCTCGCGCGCCTCACCGGTCTCGACGACGAGGCCGACCGAGGTGCGCAGGCCCTTGCGGATCAAATGGTGATGCACACCGGCGGTCGCCAGCAGGGCAGGGATCGCGACGCGATCGGGCCCGACGAGACGATCGGACACGATGATGATGTTGTCACCCGCATGCACGGCCATTTCGGCATCGGCAAAGAGCTGATCGAGCGCCTGCCCCATGCCGGCGGCGCCTTCGCTCACCGGGTAGGTGATGTCGAGCGTCTTGGAGCGGAACGGGTTGTCCTCCATCGCACCGATGGCGCGGATCTTTTCGAGATCGGCGTTGGTGAGGATGGGCTGGTGCACCTCAAGGCGCTGGCGCGTACCGTGACCCTCGTGGTCGAGGATGTTGGGACGCGGGCCGATGAAGCTCACCAGGCTCATCACCGATTCCTCGCGGATCGAGTCGATCGGCGGGTTGGTGACCTGCGCAAAGTTCTGCTTGAAATAGGTGTAGAGCAGCTTCGACTTGTCCGACATGGCCGAGATCGGCGTGTCGGTGCCCATCGAGCCCACGGCTTCCTGGCCGGTGGTCGCCATCGGCGGCAGGATGAGCTTGAGGTCTTCCTGGGTGTAGCCGAAGGCCTGCTGCAGATCGAGCAGTGGAACGTTGTTTGCAGGTGCCTGCGGGGCAACTTCGGGCAGGTCCTCGAGCACGATCTGGGTGCGGGCGAGCCACTGCTTGTAGGGCTGGGCCTGGGCGAGCTCGGCCTTGATCTCCTCGTCGGAGACGATGGCGCCCTTCTTGAGATCAATCAGCAGCATCTTGCCCGGCTGCAGGCGCCACTTGCGGACGATCTTTTCGGGCGGGATGGGCAGCACGCCCATCTCGGAGGCCATGATGACCTCGTCGTCGTCGGTGACGATGTAGCGGGCCGGACGCAGGCCGTTGCGGTCGAGCGTCGCGCCGATGTGGAGGCCGTCCGAGAAGCACATGGCGGCGGGGCCGTCCCACGGCTCCATCAGCGCGGCGTGGTACTCGTAGAAGGCCTTGCGGTCTTCATCCATCAGCTCGTTGCCGGCCCATGCCTCGGGGATGAGCATCATCGCGGCGTGCGGCAGCGAATAGCCGCCGCGCATCAGGAATTCGAGCGCGTTGTCGAAGCAGGCCGTGTCGGACTGGCCGGGATAGGAAATCGGCCAGAGCTTCTGGATGTCGGCGCCGAACAGCTCGGAGCTGACCGAAGCCTGGCGCGCGGCCATCCAGTTGACGTTGCCGCGCACGGTGTTGATTTCGCCGTTGTGGCAGACGAAGCGGTAGGGGTGGGCGAGGCGCCAGCTGGGGAAGGTGTTGGTCGAGAAGCGCTGGTGCACGAGAGCGAGCGCCGAGCCGAAGTCGGGGTCGTGCAGATCCTTGTAGTAGGCGCCCAGCTGGGCGGCGAGGAACATGCCCTTGTAGACGAGCGTGCGACAGCTCATCGACACGATGTAGAAATCGGTCGGCTCGCCCTCATAGGCCGAGTAGATCTTGCCCGAACACACCTTGCGGATGATGTAGAGCTTGCGCTCGAAGGCCTCGTCGTCGGCGACCCTTGTGCCGCGGCCGATCACCACCTGGCGGTGGTAGGGCTCGGTGGCCATGATCTCGGGCGCCTTGGAGAGCGACGAGTTGTCGTGCGGCACATCGCGCCAACCGAGCACGGTCTGGCCTTCGTCCTCGATGACCTTTTCGACCACGCGCTCCATCTTCCAGCGCAGGTCGTCATCCTGCGGCATGAAGATATGGGCCACGGCGTACTTGCCCGGTTCGGGCAGCGTAACGCCCTGCTTGGCCATTTCCTTGGCGAAGAAGGCATGCGGGATCTGCACCAGCATACCGGCGCCGTCGCCCATCAGCGGGTCGGCGCCCACGGCACCACGGTGCTCGAGGTTCTCAAGGATGGCGAGACCGCGCTGGACGATCGAGTGCTGCGGCCGGTTCTTGAGGTCGACGATGAAGCCGACGCCGCAGGCATCGTGTTCGCGCTTGGGGTCGAACAGACCGAACGCCTCGGGGCGATTGGTTTTGCGAATGGCGCGGTCCGGTGAGGGGGCGGCGTGGTGAGGAGACTGTGCCATCTGCAATGTCCTTGGGTCAGGGAATTCAGGTCAGGGGAAGCCGGCAGGCCGGCGATGCGGTCCTTTCAGAGGGGGAGTTGGTTGCCCGTTTTATCGGTTCGGTGTCGGTCATTCGTCCGCGCTCCATCTGTCTTACTTCACGATTGCGCCGGACGGGGTCCGGGATCGTGACGAGTGCAGCCCCCAGGGGCAAGTCACAATGTCAACAGGGAGCGGCACTGCATCCAAATGGCCGCTCATTCGGGCTTGGTGCCCCGCCTCCCGTTTCCGCTTTCGACAAGCGGGCCAGCCGGTCCGGCGTGCGAACTGTACCGGGGAGACCGGGGCTCGCGTTTGGACAGCATCGCTGTCCTATTAGGGCTACATTTGCATAAGTCTAAACTGCGGGCAAGCGGCAGATGCGACTTTTTTGGGGCGGGGCCCGGATGGCCCGACTGCGGGGGGGCGATCCGTCGTTCTGATGCAAATGGTTCCAAGTTGCAGGAGGTGTTCGGCTCTGCTAATTGTTGCAAATCGTTCGCAACAGAGGATCTCATGGACACCCCCCATCAGCCGACTGACCGCGTTACCCGCCGGGGGCTCCTCGTGGGCGGCCTGCTCGCAAGCGGTGTCGCGACCCTCGCGGCAAGCGCCCGAGCGCAGGACCACAGCGGGCACAGCGTCGCGCCGGCGGAGCCGGCACCCACCAGCGCCTATGATGCGCCGCCGCCGCATCTGGGCGCGCATGGGAACATGACGACTGTCGGCGAGGTCGATTTCGAGGCGAACGGCTTTGATCCATCAGCGCTGCTCACCGACTGGGATGTCGGCACGCCGAGCATCGAGAACGGACGCACGGTACGGACGTTCGAGATCGTCGCCGAGGACAAGGAGATCGAGATCGCGCCGGGTGTGATGTTCCCCGCCTGGACCTATAATGGTCGCGTGCCCGGGCCGACGCTGCGCGCCAAGGAGGGCGACCGGCTGCGGATCGTGTTCCGCAACTTCGGCTCGCATCCGCATTCGATGCACTTTCACGGCATTCATTCGGCGCGAATGGATGGGGTTCCCGGCGCGGGGCTCATCGGGCCGGGCGAAGAGTTCGTCTACGAGTTCGATGCCACGCCGTTCGGCTGCCACCTCTATCACTGCCATGCGCTGCCGCTGAAGCGGCACATGCACAAGGGCATGTATGGCGCCTTCATCATCGATCCCGATCCGGCACTGCACCCGGAGTTCGACGCCAGTGCCCGGTCGCGGCTGCTGGGCACGCCCGAGAACGCGCAGTGGCAGGAGATGGTGATGGTGATGAACGCGTTCGACACCAATTTCGACAATGAGAACGAGTTCTACGCCGTCAACTCGATCCCCAATGCCTATGGCAACCGCCCGATCCGCATCGAGAAGTCGCGACCGGTGCGCATCTATCTGGTCAACGTCACCGAGTTCGACCCGATCAACTCGTTCCACCTGCACGCCAACTTCTTCGACTATTACGACACAGGCACGCAACTGACGCCGACGCTCAAGACCGTCGACCTGATCATGCAGTGCCAGGCGCAGCGCGGCATTCTCGAGTTCAGCTATGCCAGGCACGAGCCCGGCATGTACATGTTCCACGCTCACCAGTCCGAGTTCACCGAGCTTGGCTGGATGGGGATGTTCGATGTGGTGGAGGCCTGAGATGAGCGACACGGTTGTTCCGGCGCCCCGGCATTCCACCTGGCGGCTCGTCGCCTGGATCGCACTGCCGCTGCTGGTCCTCGCCGCAGCGATCGCCTGGATCGTCGCGGCCGATCCGCTGCGGGGCTTCAACAACGGCGCCCCGCCGGTCGAGGCGATCACCTTCGAGCGTACCGTTCTCGACGACAGCGGCATCAGTGTCCTGATCCGCGCCGGCGGGTCGGAGCCGATGACCATCGCCCAGGTGCAGGTCGACGATGCCTATTGGCAGTTTACGACGGATCCGGCAGGACCGCTGCAACGCGGGGCCACGGCATGGATCAGCGTGCCCTATCCCTGGGTGCTCGGCGAGGCGCACCGCGTGAACCTCGTGACCAACACGGGCGCGACGTTTGAGCACGAAGTGGCCGTGGCCGTGCCGACACCTGTCGCGACTCCGGGCATGCTCCTGCCACAGGCGATCGTCGGACTCATCGTGGGCGTCCTGCCGGTCGCCATCGGACTGATGTTCTATCCGGCGCTGCGCAACGCGAGCCGGGGCGTCATGGACTTCGTGCTGGCGCTGACGATCGGGCTTCTGGCGTTCCTCCTTGTCGACATGACGTTCGAGGCGCTCGAGCTGGCCGTGGAATCGGCGGCGCTGTTCCAGGGGCAGGCGATGGTGATCCTCGCGGCGCTGGCAACCTTCCTCATCCTGATGGGAATCGGGCGGCGATCGGGGACGCCCGCCGGGCTGGCGCTCGCCTTCTACATCGCGCTCGGGATCGGCCTCCACAATTTCGGCGAGGGCCTCGCGATCGGCGCGGCGTTCGCCGCGGGCTCGGCGGGCCTGGGCACGTTCCTGGTGCTGGGCTTTGCGATCCACAACGTCACCGAGGGCATCGGC
>MKUZ01000014.1:55020-186784 GCA_001899065.1 Devosia sp. 66-22
AATGTGGCTGGGCAGCCTGTCCTACGGACCGCAATGGTCGGCGCTGGCGCTGGGCATCGGTGCAGGTGCCATCGCGCAGGTGATCGTCGAGGTGACGGCCTATTTGCTGCGCCAGCACCGCGGTACCGGCAAGGCCTGGCTCTCGCCCCCGATCGTCACGGGCTTTCTCGCCGGAGTCGCCTTCATGTATGTGACGGCTGCCGTCGTGAAGATCTAGCGGGAAAGCAAAGAGGCGCGGAGCCTGCGCTCCACGCCTCGCAATTCCGTTCGCCTGTTCCGGTCAGGAGGGAGGGCCTGGCTGTTGCGCCTGCCCCATCGGTCCGCAACTGGACCGTCGGACAGACGCTGTTCGCGTGAACAGGCCGTTCGTGACCGGAATTAGTTGACGGCGGTTTCGATCGCCTTAGGCGCGGTGCCGTTAATGGCAATGGTCCGGGCCTTCTTGGACTCGGGCAGCTCGCGCTTCAGCTCGATGTGAAGCAGGCCGTTCTCGAGGCTGGCGCCGCTCACTTCCACATATTCGGCGAGCTGGAAGCGCAGCTCGAAGGCGCGCTCGGCAATGCCGCGGTGGAGGAATTCGCGGTTCTTCTCCTCGGAGGCGGGAGCTTTGGCACCCTTGATGGTGAGGCCGTTTTCCTTGGACTCGATCACGAGATCGCTCTCGGCGAAGCCGGCGACGGCGATCGACACGCGGTAGGCGTTATCGCCGACCTTCTCGATATTGTAGGGCGGGTAGGTCTTGGCCTCCTGGCCGACAAGGCCATCGAGGCGGTTGAACAGCCGGTCGAAGCCGACGGTCGAGCGATAGAAGGGAGTGAAATCGTAAGTCTGCATGGCACATTCTCCAAGTGAGCAACGTGATTTTGGGCGGGTGTCCCATGAGCTCCCCTCAAGCGGCGAAGTCTCATTCCCGGGTGTCCCGGTTCCCGGCATTTACCGGCGAACAGCCTTGAGATAGGTGGGGTTCGGAGCGGTTCAAGAGGCCGAAATCCGCACATGAACCGAATCTGAACATGGGTGTCACGACACCTTCAGAGAGCCCCCTCTAAAACCAGCACTGTGCTCGCTGTCTGCTGCAACGGCACACCCCGAATGCGTCGCCGTCACCCGCCCCCCGCACGGCGACAATTCAGAGGAAAGCCAGTGTCTCACCCGAGGCGCTGGCTTTTCCGCTTCATGGGCTTACGCTAGGCCAGTGACATGAACGCAATCGTCGATCCCGAAGGCCCCAAGCTCGCCGTGCTGCCGTCCAATCCCGCGCCGGAGGGGATGCGGGCGGGCTACTTCACCACGCCCGACAAGGTGCGGCTGCGCTACGCGACGTTCCCCAAGACCGCCGGCGCCGCCAAGGGCACGGTCTGCCTCGTCCAGGGGCGCACCGAGTATATCGAGAAGTACTTCGAGACGATCGGCGACTTCCAGAAGCGCGGCTTTGCCGTGGCCACGCTCGACTGGCGCGGGCAGGGCGGGTCGGACCGGCTGATCGGCAACCGCCGGCTGGGCTATGTGCGCGACTTCAACGATTACTGGGTGGATCTGCAGGCCTTCCACGCCAACATCCTGCTGCCCGATTGCCCGGCGCCGTATTACCTCGTCGGTCACTCGATGGGTGGGCTGGTGTCGCTGATTGCGGCGACGCGCGACCGCATGATGTTCGACCGCGTGTTCCTGTCGGCGCCGATGGTGGGGCTGGGCAGCCAGCCGCTGAGCTTCGGCGGCATGGCGGCGGTGGCCGATGTCGTGTCGTTTCTCGGGCTTGGGCGCATGCCGGTGGGCCGCGCGGCGGACGAGGTGCCCAGCGAGAAGGGTTTTCCGGGTAACCCGCTGACCTCGGATCTGCGCCGCTACATGATCACCGTCGACACCTGGCGCGAACGGCCGGATCTGGTCATCGGCAAGCCGACATTCCGGTGGGCTGCCGCTGCGATGCATGCCATGGCAGATGCGGCGCGCGATGCGTTTCCAGCCGCGATCAGGGTGCCGGTGCTGATGCTCGCCGCCGCGCGCGACGAAGTGGTCTCGACGAACTGGACCGAGCAGCTCGGCCTCAGGATGCGGACCGGGCGGCACATGGTGATCCCCGCCGCGCGGCACGAACTGTTCATGGAGACCGATGCGATCCGCGCGCAGGTGCTCGCGGCGTTCGACGCGTTCATCACCGAACAGAGCAGCTAGCGGTCCGGCAGGAACGCCGCTCTAGCCGTTGAGCGCGCGCAGCGCTGCGGCGTGCAGCTCGGGCGTGGCGGCGGCGATGCAATTGCCGCCGGACTCGGCGCGCTCGCCATCCCAGGTGGTCACAACGCCGCCGGCATTTTCGATGATGGGGATCAGGGGCGAGATGTCGACGTTCTTGAGCGCCGCCTCGGCGACGATGTCGATGTGGCCCGCGGCGAGAAGGCTGTAGGCGTAGCAGTCGAGGCCCCAGCGGCACTGCAGCGTTGCGCGGCGCAGGCGGCCGATGTTGTCGACCGTTCCGGTCATCTCGAAGATGTCGGGCGAAGTGGCGCTGATCTTGGCGCGGCCGAGCTCGGTCACGCCGGAGGTGCGGATGGGCGCGGCGCTGCCGTTGCGGCTGTAGGTCGAACCGCCGGGGAGGCCCATCCAGGTCTCGCCGGTGAAGGGCTGGGCCATGAGGCCGGCCACGGCGCGGCCCCTGTGCATGAGGCCGATCAGCGTCCCCCAGACGGGAACGCCGGAGATGAAGGCGCGGGTGCCGTCGATGGGGTCGACGATCCAGTCGAAATCGCCCAGGGAGGCCTTGGGGTCCCATTCCTCGCCGATGATGCCGTGGTCGGGGAAGCGGTCGCCGATCACGGCGCGTACGGCGATCTCGGCGTCCTTGTCGGCCGCGGTGACGGGATCGAAGCCGGTTTCCCATTTGTTTTCCACCGCGAGCGGGGTGCGGAAGCCTGCGAGGGTGCGTTCGGCAGCCGCTTCGGCGGCGGCAAGCAGCGTGGCGCGCACGGCGGCGGCGTCGAGGCCGGCAAGGGCGTCAGTCATTGGACGGGTCCCGGAAAGAAGATTGTCGTTCCAACGCAATGCCATAGCAATTCGGCACGGACAAAGCGCGGACAATCGCCGTCACGGAAGTGATTCATTTCTGCAACATTTGCTCACGGCCTGATGTGAACGTTCATCCGCGTGCTTGTCTGGGAGGGCAAATCGGTTCACGCCGAGAGTGCATGATGGATGGGCGGTTCGGGGTTTCCGCCTCTGACTTAGGCAGAGTGAACCGCCATCGTTTCCTCCCTTGACTGGGGCCGCTTCTTCAGCGGCCCCTTCTGTTTTGGAGGACTATTCGGCGGCCTTGGCCGGCAGGTGCTGCGGGCCGTTGAGGAGCGCCAGATCGTAGCCGATCAGCGTCAGGGTCAGGCGCTCGAGCAACTGGCGGATGGCGTTGAAGCCGTCGTTCTTTTCGAGCGTGACCTCGTTCATGTAGAGGTGGCGCGAAATTTCGACCTGCAGGGCATGGATGCCGTGCTGGGGCCGGCCATAGGTGCGGGCGATGAAGCCGCCGGCATAGGGGCGATTGCGGGCGACGCGCAGTCCGGCGCCGGCGAAGACCATCTCGGCGAGATCGATCAGTCCGGTGCCGCAGGTCGTGCCGTAGCGGTCGCCCAGCACAACGTCGGGCGCGAGGCGGTCACCGCTGCGCGAGATGCGCGGCATGGAGTGGCAGTCGATCAGCACGGCGACGCCGAACGTCTGCGCCGCGTCGGTGAGCAGGCGCTGCAGCGTGGCGTGGTAGGGAATGTAGATGCCCTCGATGCGCATGCGGGCATCTTCGAGCGTCAGCCGTTCGCGGTAGATCGGCTTGTTCTCGGCGACGACACGAGCGATCGTACCGAGGCCTGCTGCAACGCGCGGGCTGGTAGTATTGAAGCGGTCCGACAACGGCTCGGTGAACATCTGGGGGTCGAGTTCCCAGGGCTCGCGGTTCACGTCGAGATAGGCACGCGGGAAATGGGCGCGGAGCAGCGGCGTGCCGAGGTGCGGCGCCCGACCGAACAGCTCGTCGACAAAGGCATCCTCGGACTGGCGGATCGAGAGCTCATCGAGCCGGGTCATTTTGAGGAAACGTTCGGGATAGTTTCGTCCCGAATGGGCGGAGTTGAAGACGATCGGCGCAGTCATCCGGCGAGGCCTGACGGTCTCGAAAGCCGGCTTGTCCCAGTAGTCCGATCGCAAATCAGATCCCCAAACGCCAGATGTTGCGGGTATCCTGCATCCCGCTCCCGGCTTTGTCCAGAAGCGCGCAATTCACGATAGCGGGCGTTGCCAATCGGCAAAACTCGACTAAAGATTGCCCGGCCCAGAACAGGCGGGGACAATGGCGGGAACCAAGCGGATTCTTCTGGCTGAAGACGACAACGACATGCGTCAGTTCCTGACGCGGGCGCTCAAGAACGCCGGCTACGAGGTCGTCTCGTTCGACAACGGCAAGTCGGCCTATGACCGGCTGCGCGAGGAACCGTTCTCGCTGCTGCTGAGCGATATCGTGATGCCGGAAATGGACGGAATCGAGCTGGCGCGGCGCGCCACCGAGCTCGACCCCGACCTCAAGGTGATGTTCATCACCGGCTTTGCCGCGGTGGCACTCAACCCCGACAGCGAGGCGCCCAAGGACGCCTCGGTGCTGAGCAAGCCGTTCCACCTGCGCGACCTCGTGAACGAGGTCGAGCGGCTGCTGGCCGCCTGAGTCTTACTCAGCGGCCACGCTCGAGCGCCTGGGCAGGACCCAGTCGGGGCGCACCCAGTGGCAGGTGTAGCCGCCCGGATGCTTGATCAGATAGTCCTGATGCTCGCGCTCGGCCTCCCAGAACGGGCCGGCGGGAGTGACGGTCGTGGTCGCCTTGCCCGGCCAGATGCCCGAAGCATTGACGTCCGCGATGGTGTCCTCGGCGACCTGCTTCTGCTCGTCGGTGGTGTAGAAGACGGCCGAGCGATAGGACGTCCCCACATCATTGCCCTGCCGGTTGAGGGTCGAGGGGTCGTGGATCTGGAAGAAGAACTCCAGCAGCTTGCGGTAGCTGATCCGGTCGGGATCGAAGACGATCTCGACGGCTTCGGCATGGGTGCCGTGATTGCGGTAGGTGGCGTTGGGGACGTCGCCGCCGGAATAGCCGACCCGGCTCGAGATGACGCCGGGCTGCTTGCGCAGCAGGTCCTGGGCGCCCCAGAAGCACCCGCCGGCCAGGATTGCGCGCTCGGTTCTCGCCATGGAAACCCTCCAATGTTCGGTGATGCCGCTTAGATCGGTATCGCGCCGTTCAACTGCAACCTACGAAAGCGCGAGGCGGGCCGGAAGAGGCGGCCCGAAGGCGCTTGATTGACGCTTGACCCTTGGGCGGCTTTTATGGTCTATCCGCCGCGTCGCTTCGGCGGCACCTCAAGGCGATGGGTGTATAGCTCAGCGGGAGAGCACTACCTTGACATGGTAGGGGTCACAGGTTCAATCCCTGTTACACCCACCATCTCCTTGAAACAAAACGCCTTTCGGCGTCCCGTCCAGGATGGGTGCGTAGCTCAGCGGGAGAGCATCGCCTTCACACGGCGGGGGTCACAGGTTCAATCCCTGTCGCACCCACCATCCTTTCACCGTCGAGGAAGCTGTCCGCGAGCCGACCGCTCGCGCGGTCGTCATGTCGTGGGGCAACCCGGCGGCGACGGCGTGCCTCGCTGTGGGCGCGCGAGGCGTCGGTGTTCCTCTCTGGCCGCTGGTGTTCTGGCCATGAGGCCGGCGGGGGCGGAACTTGTCTAGGAAATGCGCCAGGGCGGGCCGGCCGGCCGATCTTTCATCGAAATTTCCAAGACATGTCAGTTGCTTAAGCTGTCACAATAGTGTCGGCCAACTGACATAAAAGCATTGGGCAGGCCCAATAGGTTGCGCCTCGTTGAACAGGCGCCGGGGCAAGAAACCGGTCCGCTGACCGGGCTTGTGCCCATCCGTCCGAAAGGAAAACCCAATGAAAATCGCTCTCTACGCCAGCGTAGCTGCTCTCGCGCTCGCCGGCCTGTCGACCGCCGCGGTCGCCCAGTCCCGTGACACCATCCAGGTCGCCGGTTCGTCGACCGTGCTGCCCTTCGCGTCGATCGTCGCCGAGGAATTCGGCGCCGCTTTCCCCGAGTTCAAGACGCCTGTCGTCGGTTCGGGTGGCACGGGCGGTGGCCTCAAGTCGTTCTGCGAAGGCGTCGGCGACAACACCATCGACATCGCCAATGCGTCGCGCAAGATCAAGGACAGCGAGCGCGAAGTCTGCACCAGCAATGGCGTGACCGACATCCGCGAAGTGCAGTTCGGCTATGACGGCATCGTGTTCGCCTCGGCGACCTCGGGTCCGGATTTCGCCCTGACGCCGCTGCAGGTCTACAAGGCCATCGCCGCCAACGTTTATGTCGACGGCAACCTCGTGCCCAACCCCTACAAGAGCTGGAACGAAGTCGACGCGGCCCTCCCGGCCCAGCCGATCGCCCTCGCCGTGCCGGCGTCCAACCACGGCACCCGCGAAGTGTTCCAGGAGCGCGTCGTGGCCGCCGGCTGCGAAGAAGCCGCGCTGCCCGAAGGCCACCCGGAAGACGCCTGCACCGCGTACCGTCAGGATGTCGTGATCGAGATCTCGGGCGACTACACCGAGACCCTCGCCCGCCTGAAGTCCGACCCCAACACCGTGGGCGTCTTCGGCCTGTCGTTCTACGAGCAGAACACCGACACGCTGAAGGTGGCGACGGTCAACGGCGTCGTGCCGACCAAGGAGTCGGTGGCGGCGGGTGAGTATCCGGTGTCGCGTCCGCTGTACTTCTACGTGAAGGGCCAGCACATCGGTGTCGTCCCCGGCATCAACGAGTACGTGCAGTTCTTCCTCTCCGAGGCGATCTCGGGCGAGGGCGGCACGCTCGAAGCCGCGGGCCTGATCCCGCAGCCGGCCGACAAGAGCGCCGAGGTTCTCGCCGCCTACGAAGCCGGCCCGACCCAGTAACAGTCAAGCGGGCCGCGCCTTCGGGTGCGGCCCTTACTTTCCCGCGGGGGCGCGTAGACGGAATGAACTCGCTGATCATCGCCGCATTGCTGCTGGTGCTGCTGGGTCTGGCCTACCAGACCGGCTGGGCGCGCGGTGGAGCGCTGGCGACCGCCACTGGCACCAAGGTTCATTCGCGCCCGCAATACCACGCCTCCTATGTGGCCGTGTGGACGCTGGTCCCGGCCCTGATCGTCCTGTTGCTGTGGGCCGTGTTCGGTGGCGGCATCACGCTCAATTTCATCCGCGAGCAGATACCGGCCGATGTGCTGGCGGGGCTCGATGCCAACGGGCTCAACGCGCTGGTGGCGCGCATCCATGCCCTCGCATCGGGCTACGGCGTGGTGGGCGAAATCCAGCCCTATGAAGCGGCGGCGGGCAACGCACTGCGTTCGTTCCAGTTCATCACCTTCCTCGGCGTGGTGGCGGCCGCCGCCGTCGCCGGCCTCGGTGCGATGCTCTATGCCCGCAGCCGCATCACGGCCCGGCACCGGGCGCGCAACGCCGTCGAACGCGTGATCGGCTTCGTGCTGTTCGCCTGCTCGGCCATCGCGATCCTGACCACGGCGGGCATCGTCGCCTCGCTCCTCACCGAGGCGATCAAGTTCTTCACTTTCATCAATCCGCTCGACTTCTTCTTCGGCACGGTGTGGGCGCCCAACAATGCGGCGACCGGCGGCGACTACGGCAAGTACGGCCTCCTGCCGCTGCTGATGGGCACGCTGATGATCACCGTGATCGCGATGTGCGTGGCCGTGCCGGTGGGCCTGATGGCGGCGATCTATCTCAGCCAGTATGCACCACGGCAGCTCCGCGCCGTGGCCAAGCCGATCATCGAGATCCTTGCCGGCATTCCGACCATCGTGTTCGGTTTCTTCGCGCTGGTGACGGTGGGGCCGTTCCTGCGCGACATCGGCGCCGCGGTCGGCCTCAACATCAATGCGACGAGCGCGCTCACGGCGGGCGTGGTCATGGGCATCATGATCATCCCGTTCGTCTCCTCGCTCAGCGACGACATCCTCAACCAGGTGCCGCGCACGCTGCGCGACGGCGCCTACGGTCTGGGCGCGACGCAGTCCGAAACGATCCGCAGCGTGCTGCTGCCGGCGGCCCTGCCGGGCATCGTGGGGGCGTTCCTCCTCGCGGTCAGCCGCGCCGTGGGCGAAACCATGATCGTGGTGCTCGCGGCGGGCAACAGCCCGGTGCTGCGCGGCTCGATCTTCGAGCCGGTGGCGACGATCACCGTGTCGATCGTCAACCAGCTCACCGGCGACACCGACTTTGCGGGGCCGCAATCGCTGGTCGGCTTCGCGCTGGGCCTCACGCTGTTCGTGATCACGCTTGGGCTCAACATCTTCGCCCTCTACATCGTCCGCCGCTTCCGGGAGCAGTACGAGTAAATGACCGATGTCACCGCTTCCCGCCCGCTCTCCGAGCGCACGCAGCTCATCCGCAAGAATCTGCGCCGCCGCCACATGTCGGAGACGATCTTCCGGGCCCTGGGGCTGCTGGCGATCATCGTCGCGCTCGGCTTCGTGGCGCTGCTGTTTGCCGATATCCTGCGCAAGGGCGTGCCCGCCTTCACGCAGTCCAATCTGCACCTGACCGCGACGTTCGATCCAGAGATCATCGATGTGGGGCCGCCCCCCGGCCGCATCGCCGGCCAGAGCGAAGCCGAGTTCCGCGCGGCGTCACTCAAGTGGCAGCGCGAAGTGGCGATGCTCAACTGGAACAAGGTGGTGGAGGCGTCGCTGCGCGCCCTCGCGCCCGCCGGCTACGAGATCGCCGCCAAGGACCTGCTGACGATCCCAGAGACCGACGCCCGGCACCGGCTGCGCGAAATGTTCGTCGCCGATCCATCCCTGCTCGGACAGACCGTCAAGGTGGACGTGCTCGCCTCGGCCAACGCCGACAACTGGATCAAGGGCAATATCGACCGCAGCCTGCCCGACAGCCAGCAGCAGCTCAAGGCGCCGGCGCGGGCGCTGATCGACCAGTTCGTCAGCAACGGCACGATCAGCATGGGCTTTGCCTGGTCGCTGCTCACCAATGTCGACAGCCGTGCCGCGCCCGCCTCCTCGGGCTTGCTCGGCGCGCTGGTCGGCTCGCTCTACATGATGCTGATCGTGATCGTGCTGGCGGTGCCGATCGGGGTCGCGGCGGCGATCTATCTCGAGGAATTCGCGCCCAAATCGCGCCTGACCGACTTCATCGAGGTCAATATCAACAACCTCGCGGCCGTGCCGTCCATCGTGTTCGGCCTGCTCGGCGCCGCGGTGTTCATCAACTACATGCACCTGCCGATCTCGGCGCCGCTGGTGGGCGGCCTCGTGCTGACGCTGATGACGCTCCCCACCATCATCATCGCCACCCGCGGGGCGCTGCTGGGCGTGTCGCCGGCGCTGCGCCAGGCGGCGCTCGGCATGGGGGCGAGCAAGACGCAGATGGTGTTCCACCATGTGCTGCCGGTGACCTTCCCCTCCATCCTGACGGCGACGATCATCGGTGTCGCACACGCGCTGGGCGAAACCGCGCCGCTGCTGCTGATCGGCATGAAGGCCTTCGTCGCCTCGGTTCCTGCGACGCCGCTCGACCAGGCCACGGCGCTGCCGGTGCAGATCTACCTGTGGCAGGGCAACGAGAACCGCAACTTTTTCGAGTCGCACACGGCGGCCGCCATCATGGTGCTGCTGGTGCTGATGATTGCTCTGAACGGCATTGCGATCTTCCTGCGCAGCCGTCTCGAGCGCCGGGCATAGCCCCGACTGGAGGACTGAACTATGGATACCCTGACAGGGAACACGAGAGTGACGCAGTCTCCGGACGTGACCTCCACCCCGGTGGAACTCAGCAAGCGCACGACGCGCCTCACCGCGCGCGACGTGACTGTGCACTATGGCTCCAAGCAGGCGCTGCACGGCATCTCGATCGACATCCCCGACCGGGCCGTGACCTCGTTCATCGGACCCTCGGGCTGCGGCAAGTCGACGTTCCTGCGCTGCATCAACCGCATGAACGACACGATCGAGGGCGCCAAGGTGGGCGGCACGATCAAGCTCGACGGCGAAGACATCTACGATCCCTCGCTCGACGTGGTGGAGCTTCGCGCCCGCATCGGAATGGTGTTCCAGAAGCCGAACCCGTTCCCCAAGTCGATCTATGACAATGTCGCCTATGGGCCGCGCATCCACGGCCTCGCCCGGTCACGTGCCGAGATGGACGAGATCGTCCATTCGTCGCTGCGCAAGGCGGGCCTGTGGCAGGAGGTCAAGGACCGGCTCGCGGAGCCCGGGACGGGCCTGTCGGGCGGCCAGCAGCAGCGGCTGTGCATCGCGCGCGCCATCGCCGTGTCGCCCGAGGTGATCCTGATGGACGAGCCGTGCTCGGCGCTCGACCCGATCGCCACCGCGATCATCGAGGAACTGATCGACGAGCTGCGCGAGAACTACACCATCGTCATCGTGACGCATTCGATGCAGCAGGCGGCGCGCGTCAGCCAGAAGACGGCATTTTTCCACCTGGGGAACCTGGTCGAGGAGGGCAACACCTCCGACATCTTCACCAATCCCCGGAACAAGCAGACCCAGGACTACATCACCGGCCGTATCGGCTGACGACGAGGACAGGCACCATGGCTACGGCGCTCAACGAACATATCGTCACCTCCTACGAGGACGAGCTCATCAACCTCAACAAGGCCATCTCCGAGATGGGCGGGATGGTGGAGCAGGCGATCACCGACGCGGCGAACGCGCTGCTCAAGCTCGACCACAAGGCGGCGCAGGATGTGCGCCAGTACGACAAGCGCATCGATGGGATGAAGGACCGCATCACGGAGATGGCGGTGTCGATCATCGCGCGGCGCCAGCCGATCGCGGTCGACCTGCGCATGGTGGTGACGGCGATCCAGGTGGCCAACGATCTCGAGCGTACCGGCGACATGGCCAAGCAGCTCGCCAAACGCACCGTGCAGATCGAGAGCCTGGCGCTCGCGCCGAAATTCTACAATGGCGTCAAGCACATGACCGACCTCGTGGCACGCCAGCTGAAGGCAGCGCTCGATGCCTATGCGAGCCGCGACGCGGCCAAGGCGGTGGATGTGTGCGCGCATGACGACGAAGTCGACGCCATGCATACGTCGCTGTTCCGCGAGCTCCTCACCTACATGATGGAAGACCCGCGTAACATCAGCCAGTGCATCCACCTATTGTTCTGCACCAAGAGCCTCGAGCGCGTGGGCGACCACGCCACCAACATCGCGGAAGCCGCCTATTATCTCGAGACCGGCCGCCAGCTCGGCCAGGACGAGACGCAGCGGCAGCAGCTCTAGGACCGCGCGACATGACCGCGACCATCCTGATCGTCGAAGACGAGGCGGATCTGCGCGAGCTCGTCCGCTACAATCTCGAAGCCGAGGGCTTTCGCGTCAGCATGGCCGAGAGCGGCGACGAGGCGGTGGAGCGCATCCGCGACGGCGTGCCGGACCTGATCCTGCTCGACTGGATGCTGCCGGGGCTGAGCGGCATCGAGCTCTGCCGGCGCTGGCGCTCGCGCGAGGAAACAGCGCGCACGCCGATCATCATGATCACCGCGCGCGGCGAGGAAGAAGAACGGGTCCGCGGGCTGGCCACCGGCGCCGACGACTATGTCGTCAAGCCCTTCTCGATGCCCGAGCTGGTGGCCCGCATCCAGGCGCTGCTTCGCCGCTCGAGCCCGCAGCTCGTCACCAACGTGCTCAAGGCCGGCGATCTCGAGCTCGACCGGCAGAGCCACCGCGTTCGCCGCTCCGGCCGTGACCTGCATCTGGGGCCGACCGAGTACCGGCTGCTCGAATATCTGATGCGTCATCCCGGCCGCGTCTATTCGCGCGAGCAATTGCTCGACGGGGTGTGGGGCAACGACGTCTATGTCGACGAACGCACCGTGGACGTCCATGTGGGACGGCTGCGCAAGGCGATCAATCGCGGACGCGAGGCCGATCCGATCCGCACCGTTCGCGGGGCGGGCTACGCCTTCGATGAGCGCTTCGCGGCGATGAGCTGAGGCTGCCGTCAGGTCGGAGTGAACGCAGGGGCGGGGTTGTGCGTTGATGCCTCCGGAGGGCTTCCCCATGCCGGAACGGCACTATCATGTCATCTTCAATCCCAATGCCGGCACGGCGCTGACCAACGGCGTCACCACGGCCACGCTCACCGAGCTGTTCAGCGCGGCGGGGCTCAGCTTCGACATCGACGACGATGACGACGAGCCGCTCGAAGACCGCATCGAGCGCGCGCTGCAAGGCCCCGCCGACGTGATCGTCGCCGGGGGAGGGGACGGCACCGTCCTCGCCGTTGCCGAGGGGCTGCTCGGCAGCGACAAGACGCTCGCTATCCTGCCGCTCGGCACGCTCAACGGGCTCGCGCGCGATCTCGTGCTGCCGCTCGACGTGCCGACCGCCGTCAAGACGCTCCCCGAACTCGAACCGCGCGCCATCGACGTGGCGGAAGTGAACGGGCGCGCCTTCCTCCACAATGTCATCATCGGGCTGGTGCCCGGGATCGGCGTGGGGCGCGAGAAGATCCGGGGCAGCGGACTGTGGGGGAAGATCGCCTTCACCCTGTTCATGATCCGCCGGCTGGCCCGGGCGCGGCGCATCGCGCTCGCGCTGCAGCTCAACGGGACCGACAATGTGCGGGTCGAGCGGCTGCAGACGCTGGTGGTCGCCAACAATTCCTACGACCAGCGCTTCGGCCGCTTCATGGCGCGGCGGCGGCTCGACCGGGGGCGGCTCACGGCGTACCTTATCCGCAATCTGCGACTGGGCGACGCGCTCCGGCTCACGGTCGAGATGATCATGGGCACATGGGGAGGCGATCAGGTCATCGAGTATGAAAAGGTCCAGCAACTGACGGTGGTGAGCAAGAAGCCGCTGTTGTCGGTGTCGATGGATGGCGAGGTGCTGATGCTCGAAACGCCGCTCACCTTCGCGGTGCGGCCCAAGAGCCTGAACGTGCTTGCACCGGCCCTGCCGGCGGCAGAGCCTACGCCGCAACCGGCCGCGGAGGTCGCCTGACCATGCGCATGGCGCATCTGTCGGACCTGCATTTCGGCAAGCACGACCAGGACCTCGCGCCGACGCTGGCGCCCGAACTCGACGCGCAGAATCTCGATCTCGTGGTGATCAGCGGCGACTTCACGCAGGACGGCACCGAGGACGAGTTCAAGGTCGCGCGTGCATTCATCGACACGCTCAAGGCGCCCGTGTTCGCGGTCCCCGGCAATCACGACGTGCCGCAGATCAATCTGCTGCGCCGGCTGGTGTCGCCCTATGCCCATTACCGCAAATATATCGACGCCAACCTCGAGCCGTTCGTCGAGATCGACGGTGTGGCGGTGTGCGGCCTCAGGACCTCGCGCCGTTTCTCTCCCGACATGAACTGGTCGAACGGCTTCCTCGACAGGGGGCAGCTGCGGGCGCTCGAGGGGCGGCTCGGCAAGGCGTCCCCCGGCGCGGTTCGCGTCATCGTCGCGCACCATCCGCTGCTCTATCCGGAGACGGGCGAGCCGAAGCGGCAGCGGCGCGTGCGACGGGCCGACCGCGCGCTCGAAGAGTTCTCCCGGCTGGGGGTGCGGCTGGTGCTGTCGGGCCACTTCCACCTGTCCTATGTGCGTGTCCATGAGCGGCCGGGCACGGTGACGGAGGGCGCGCCGGACGGTCTCCGCCGCGCCACGGCGGCGCCGATTCTGGTGGCGCAGACCTCGTCGACGACGTCGACGCGGCTGCGCGGTCATCCCAACGCCTACAATCTGATTTCCATCGAGGGCGAGGAAATCGACATCGCCGTGCGCGAGTGGCGGGACGGCAGGTGGATGACCCGCGAACGCACGCAGGACGTGGCGCCCGCCGCCTGAGCCGGTAATGCGCAGGGCGGCTTAACCCTGTCATCCACAGACGAACATCTCCCTCCTCAAAGCGGCTTGACATAGCTTTGCAATCGATTTCACTATGTGGGATCGATCCCTCAGAGAAGGGACGAAAGCCGGGGGGATATGGTCACTATTTCGGACGTATCGAAGCGTGCAGGCGTCTCGCGATCCACCGTGTCGCGCGTCGTCGCCCGCAATGGCTACGTCTCGGACGTCAAGCGCCGAGCGATCGAAAGCGCCATCGCCGAACTCGGCTACCGTCCCAACACCCTGGCGCAGGCGCTGCGCTCCAACCGCTCCAACATGATCGGCGCGGTGGTGGTCGACGTGGGCACGCCGTACTTCGCCAACATGGTCTATGGCATGCAGCGCTCGTCGCGCGCCGAGGGCAAGTCGCTGCTGGTGATATCGGGCTATGCCGACCAGGACGAAGAAGCCCGCGCCATCATCGAACTGGTCGACCGCTCCTGCGACGGCATCATCCTCTATCTCGAACGCCCGATGCGCGCCGACGTGGTCGAGATCGTGCGCAAGGCGCAGGTGCCGGTGGTGAGCATCGGTCGCAAGCACTATCCGCATTCGCGCGGCGTCGTGACGTTCGACAATTTCGGCGGGGCGCGGCAGGCGATGGCGTTCCTGATCGAGCAGGGGCATCGCAAGATCGTCCATCTCAGCGGACAGCCGGAATTCGGCGACGTCGTGGCGCGTATCGAGGGAATCGAAGCCGCGCTTGCCGAGCATGGCATGAGCCTTGACGACATTCACATCGTCAACGGCACGTTCAGCCAGGAGTTCGGCCTCGCCGCGACAACCCAGCTCATCAAGGAAGGCCGGGATTTCACGGCGATCTTTGCCGGCGACGACGACATGGCCGCCGGCGTGCTGCAAGCCCTGCGGGAGAACGGCCGCAGGGTGCCCGAAGACGTGTCGGTGATCGGGTTCGACGACGCCTTCCATGCCAAGCATCTGTGGCCACCGCTGACCACGATGAAGCAGCCCACCGATGCCATCGGCGAGGCGGCCTCGAGTTTACTTCTGCAATTATTGGCCGAGCCCAGCATGGGGACCGGCGAGAGGACGATTGAAACAGCTCTGGTGGTTCGCTCCAGCGTGAGCAGGCCATCGGTCACGGAAAGGCAGGTCGCGTAAGCGAAGGCCGGTGCTGGCCAAGTGGTATCATTGCCAAGGGGCCGGGATCATGACGAATATGGGATCGATCCCATATAAGGATCCACAGGAGGAGGAAACGAAAGTGGAGCTAACTAAACTGAAGATTGCTGCGCTCGGCACAGTCGCTCTGGCCGTTGTCGCCAGCGCCGCGCCGGTCCTGGCCCAGGAGGAAGTGATCCTGCGCCTGCTGCCGGCCCACACCGACGCGATGGTCGAGAACTACAACCCGAACAACCCTGGACCGGGTGCGCAGCAGCGTACGCGCGACTTCACCTACGAGCCGCTCTGGATCGACAACATCTGGCATCCCGGCGTGAGCGAGGAAGCCCTGGCCGTGGCCTGGGAAGTCGGTGCCGACATGAAGTCCGTCACCTACAAGCTGCGCCAAGGCGTCAAGTGGAGCGACGGCGAGGACTTCAACGCGGACGACGTCGTGTTCTCGTTCGAATACGCCAAGGCTCACGCGGACTATCCGATGGGCATCGACGTCTACAATGGCGAGACGGGCAACGTGGCCAGCGCCGAGAAGATCGACGACTACACGGTCAAGTTCACCCTGCATGAAGCCGACGCTCTGGCCCGTTACGGCCTCAACGGCCTCTACCCGCTGCCCGAGCACGTCTGGAAGGACGTCGCCGACCCCAAGAACTTCGCCAACCTCGACGTCGTCGCGACGGGCCCGTGGACGAAGCCGCGCAACTTCTCGCGCAACGGCTACGACATGTGCCGCAACGAGCTGTTCCGAGGGAACGCGGACAATGCGATCGACTGCCTGCGCTTCCCGCAGATGAACGGCAACGAGCAGACCGTGGCCGCTATCTCGGCCGGCGACCTCGACTGGCTGGGCGACGGCTTGACCGATCCGGACGTGACGTTCCTGCCGCAGTCGGAATTCAACCACTACTGGCTCCCGGCTGGCTCGGACGTGAACCTGCAGCTCAACACGACCAAGGCGCCGTTCAACAACCTCGCGTTCCGCCAGGCCATCTCGGTGGCCACCGACCGCCAGACCCTGCTGGACGTGTCGACCTTCGGCCTGACGACGGCGACGAAGTTCCCCATCGGCACCGGTGAAATGTACAGCACCTGGTACGATGAGGCGGCCCTCGCCCCCTACACCTGGCTGATGGAATACAATCCCGAGAAGGCCAAGGAACTCCTCGACGGCGCCGGCTTCGTGGACAAGGACGGCGACGGCTGGCGCGACAATCCCGATGGGACTCCGATCGCGTTCGGCATCTCGATGCCGTCGGGCTGGACCGACTGGGTGAACTCGGGGCAGACGGTTGCCGAGAACCTGCAGGACGTCGGGATCAACGCCTCGCTCAAGACGATGGACCAGGGCGCCTGGTTCGACGCCGTGCCCAAGGGTGACTTCGACGTGTACGTCATGTGGACCAATGGTGGTCCGACGCCGTACAACCAGTACCAGCCGATGTTCAACCCGCGCCTGATGCAGCCCGGCCAGATCGACTTCCAGTCGATGCATCAGTTGCCGATCCCGGCCATCGAAACGGCCCTCGCCAAGTTCAAGAGCACGGCCAATCTCGATGAGCAGAAGGCGGCGCTGACCGACATCCACAAGCTGGTTGCGGAGAACGTGCCGGTCGTTTCGCTGTTCGCGAACCCGATCTGGTACGAGTACTCGACCCGCCGCTTCACCGGCTGGGTGACCGAAGAGAACCCCTTCGTTCGTCCGCAGGTGCACGACGGCAACCGTGAGCGCGTGCTGCACGCTCTCGCGCTCAAGCCCATCGAAGGCGCCAAGTTCTAAGCTAGGCTGAGTGGCGGGGCCTCTGCTTCAAGAGGTCCTGCCACCCGCTATTTCGAGGGAGAGCTCGCCGCATGATTTTCCTTGCTAGACGAATTGCGTTCTATTTCGCGGCGTTTTTCCTCGCCATCACGTTCAACTTCCTGATCCCCCGGCTGATGCCGGGCAGCCCGTCAGACCGCATCATCGCTTCCTTCCAGGGGCGCCTGAACGAGTCGCAGATTGCGGCGATCCGCAAGGCCTATGGCTTCGAGGGAAATCTCTGGGAGCAGTACGTCACTTACGTACAGAGCGTGTTCCGGCTCGATTTCGGCATCTCGACGGTGCAGTTTCCCGAGCCGACGGCCTCGCTGCTGTTCTACGGCGCGCAATGGACGCTGGTGATCGTCGGCCTCGCGATCTTCTTTGCCTTCTTCATCGGCAGCTTCATGGGCATTCACGCGGCCTGGAACCGCGGCGGCTTCTTCGACAGCTTCTTTACGCCCATCAATGTGATGATGAACGCCTTCACACCGGCCATTGTGGCGCTGGTACTGTTCTATGCGTTCTCACTGCAGCTCAAATGGTTTCCGCTGGGCCGTGCGCACGACCCAAATCTGATGCCGAACTGGTTTGATCTCAAGTTCGTGGGCAGCGTCCTCTATCATGCCACGCTCCCGGTGCTGTCGATCTTCCTGGTCAGCTTCGGCGGCTGGCACCTGGGCATGCGCAACGTGATGATCAACCTCCTCAACGAGGACTTTGTCGTCATGGCGCGCGCCAAGGGGCTCAGCGAGAACCGGATCAAGTATCGCTACGTCGCCCGGAACGCTATTCTCCCGCAGATCACCGCGCTGGCGCTGTCGATCGGCTTTGCGCTGGGCGGGGCCCTGGTGACCGAGCAGGTGTTCAACTACCCGGGGCTCGGCAAGTTCACCTTCACGGCGATCGGCGCGCGCGACTACTCCTTCATCCAGGGACAATTGCTGCTGCTGACCTGCTCGGTGCTGGTGGCCAATCTGCTTTCGGACATCGCCAATGTCATTCTCGATCCGCGGCTCAGGGGCCGCTAGGGGAGACGACCATGAGTGAACTTGCTCACACGCCGGCTTTCCCGCTCCGCGCTGAGAGTGCCGCCGACCTCGCCGCGGCAGCGCCCAGCCATCCGGAGCTGATGCGCGAACTGGGCGTGCGGCCGCGTCCGGGCTGGACCGCCAATTTGCCGGCCGGCCTCGCCTCGTTCCTGACCAATGGCAAGGGGATGGCCGGGGTCATCATCCTGCTGGTGCTGGTCGTGATGTCTGCGGCGGCGCCGCTGCTGAGCGACTACAATCCCAATCGCCGCGCCGGCAAGCCACATGTGATGCCCAGCTATGAGCATGTGCTGGGCACGACGCGGCTGGGCAAGGACGTGTTCACGCAGCTCGTCTATGGCGGCCGGGTCAGCCTCAGCGTGGGCATCGGCGCCGGGGCCTTCGCCGCGCTGATCGGTCTCGCGCTCGGAATCTCGGCGGGGTACTTTGGCGGCCGGACCGACGAGATCATCAGTTTCTTCGTGAACGTGGTGCTCGTCTTACCTGGGCTGCCACTCATCATCGTGATTGCGACAATGGTGGAGGCGGCGAGCCCGATGGTCATCGGCCTTGTCCTTGCCTTGACCGGCTGGGGCTGGGCGGCGCGAACGATCCGAACGCAGACCCTGTCGCTGCGCACGCGCGAATTCGTGCTGTCGGCGGAACTGCTGGGTGAGAAGAAATGGCGGATCATCCTGATCGAGATCTTCCCCAACATGCTGAGCTTCTTCATGGGCGGCCTCGTGCTGGGCACGATCGCGGCGATCCTTGCGGAAGCGGCGCTCGAGTTCATCGGGCTGGGCGATCCCAATGCGGTGACCTGGGGCACGATGCTGTTCTGGGCGCAGAACAACCTCGCGCTGCAGAGCGGCGCCTGGTGGGAAATCTGGCCGCCCTGCATTGCCATCATGCTGACCGGCGCCGCGCTGGTGCTGGTCAATTTCGCGGTGGACGAGATCACCAACCCGCAGCTCAAGGCCTCGCGCAAGATCGGACGGATCAAGCGCTTCCTCACGCGTCGTGGAAGGGGCGCCGATGTCTTCTGATCGCGTTCTGCTCGAGGTGCGCAACCTCACGGTCGACTACGTCGGCGACAATTCCATCGCGCGGGCGGTCGACGGCATCGACTTCGACATCCGCGAGGGCGAGGCCTTCGGGCTGGCCGGCGAGAGCGGCTGCGGCAAATCCACCGTCGCCTTCGCGCTGGCGCGGCTGACGCGCCTGCCCGGCCTCGTCAGCGGCGGGGAGGTCAAGCTCGACGGCGAAGACGTACTCAAGTTCGACAAGGCGCGGCTCAAGGCCTATCGCTGGCGCGAGGTCAGTTTCGTGTTCCAGTCGGCGATGAATGCGCTCAATCCGGTGATCCCGATCTCCGAGCAGATCATCGACGTGATCGAGACGCACGAGCCGAACCTGGGCAAGGAGGGGGCGCGCAAGCGGGCGGTGGAGCTGTTCGAGCTGATCGGTATTCCGCCGGCGCGGCTCGACGAGTATTCGCACCAGTTCTCGGGCGGCATGCGGCAGCGCATCTGCATCGCGATCGCCCTGGCGCTGAAGCCGCGGCTGATCATCATGGACGAGCCCACCACCGCGCTCGACGTGGTGGTGCAGCGCGACATCATCGAGCAGATCGTCGAGCTCAAGAACCGGCTCGGCTTCTCGGTGCTGTTCATCACGCACGACCTCGGCCTGATGATCGAGTTCTGCGACCGCATCGGCGTGATGTATTCGGGCGAGCTGGTGGAGGTCGCCCCGTCGGGCTCGATCCTCACCAACCCGCAGCATCCCTACACCAAGGCACTGGGCAACAGCTTTCCGCCGCTCACCGGACCGCGGGTGCGGCTTGAGGGCATTTCCGGCACGCCGCCGCGGCTCACCGACCTGCCGGTCGGCTGCCGCTTCGCGGCGCGCTGCCCCTATGCGATGCCGGTCTGCCGCGAGCAGGCGCCGGCGCTGCGCTTCCATCCCGAACACCAGAGCGAGGCCGCATGTCACTTGCTGAATTAGACGCCGCGGGCGTGACGAACACCGCCGCAGCGCCGGTGGTGGAGCTGGACAGCGTCGACAAGGACTTTGCGCTGGGCGGGATCTTCGCCAAGCAGACGGTGCTGCGCGCCCTCACCGGCGTGTCGCTGAAACTGACGCGCGGCCGCGCGCTGGCGCTGGTGGGCGAGTCGGGCTCGGGCAAGTCGACCTGCGCGCGCATGGTGGCTGGCGTCTACAAGCCGACGCGCGGCCATGTGCGGTTCAAGGGCGAAGACACGGCGGCCATGCGTGGCCAGCGGCTGCAGAAATATCGCTCGGAAGTGCAGATGGTGTTCCAGGATCCGTTCGGATCGCTGAACCCCACGCAGAGCATCGGTTATCACCTGGTCCGGCCGCTGCGGCTCCACCGGCCCGAGCTGAGCGGCAAGGCGGTGGAGGCGGAAGCGCTGGCGCTGCTCGAGAGCGTCGGTCTGCACCCGGCGGCGGACTATTTCAAGCGGCGCCCGCATGAGCTCAGCGGCGGGCAGCGGCAGCGCGTGGCGATCGCGCGCGCCCTCTCGGTCCATCCGGAAGTGCTGCTGGCCGATGAGCCGACCTCGATGCTCGACGTGTCGGTGCGGCTCGGCATCCTCAACCTGCTCGAGGATCTGAAGCAGGAGCGGCAGCTCGCCGCGCTCTACATCACGCACGACATCGCGACGGCGCGCTATTTCGCCGAGGACACGGCGGTGCTCTATGCCGGGCATCTGGTGGAGCAGGGGCCGAGCGAGGTGATCACCGACCGGCCGCGCCATCCCTACACGCAATTGCTGATCGAGTCGGTGCCCAATCCGGCGCGCAAGATCGCGACGGGCAAGGCGCGGCGCGCCACGGACATTCCGCTGTGGACGCATGAGAGCCGCGGCTGCCCGTTCGTCTCGCGCTGCCCCAAGGCGACCGCCATCTGCAAGGAAGAGATGCCAGGCCCGACGCCGCTGGGAAACGGCCACATGGCGCGCTGCCACCATATCGAGGGGTAGCGGGGGACCCGGTGCGAGCGGCCTTGCCACGTTGCGCCGAACCCTCCACTGGCACTCCCCAGCGAAAGCTGGGGTCCAGGCGCTGGCGCAAGGTGAGAAATGGGTCCCAGCTTTCGCTGGGAAGTCAGCGGAGATGGCGGTGGTCTCTCACTAGAACTGGAAGCTGCGGTCGGCGAGGCCGGTGATCACCTCGAATGGCGCCAGCGTCGCACGCTCGCGCAATAGCGCGGGAGCCGCGTCGAGCAGCGGCTGCCAGTCGCCGCGCAGGGCCGCGGGAATATCGATTGTCACATCGCGCGCCGTGAAGTTGGCGATCACCAGCAGCGACTGCGTGTCGAGCGTGCGGGTGTAGGCGAACACCTCCGGATGCGCTTCGAGCCAGGGCGTGTAGCGGCCGTCGATGACGAGCGGCAGCGTCCTGCGCAGCGCGATCAGCCGCCGATAGTGGGTGAGGATCGACTCCGGATCGGCCTTGGCCGCCGCGACGTTGATGCGCTCGTAGTTGGGGTTGGCCTCGATCCACGGCGTGCCGGCGGTGAAGCCCGCGTGTGCGGCATCGTTCCACTGCATCGGCGTGCGAGAATTGTCGCGGCCATTTTCGTTCGCGCCGGTGATGAAGTCGGTCTCGGGCAGGCCGGCCTCGAGGTGTAGTCGGTGCATGTTGAGGGTCTCGATGTCGCGGTACTGTTCGATCGAGCTGAAGGGCACATTGGTCATGCCGATTTCTTCGCCCTGATACACGTAGGGTGTGCCCTTGAGCAGGTGCAGAACCGTTGCCAGCATCTTGGCGGACTCCACCCGGTAGCGCTTGTCGTCGCCGTATTTGGAGACGGCGCGCGGCAGGTCGTGATTGCCCCAGAACAGCGAGTTCCAGCCGTCGTCGGCGAGGGCCGTCTGCCAGCGGCCGATGACGCGCTTGAGCGCCACGAGGTCGAACGGCTTGGGCTGCCATTTGCCCCAGGTCTCATGCCACTGCTGCATCACCTGCTCGAACTGGAACACCATCGACAGCTCGGCCCGATCGCGCCCGGAGTAGAGCAGGGCGGTGGCCGGCGTGGCGCTCCAGCTCTCGCCGACGGTCATCACGTCGCGACCGGCGAGCGTCTCGCGGTGCATCTCCTGGATGTAGTCGTGCAGCTTCGGGCCGTCGGCGGTGATGCCGCGATCCGGTTCCTTGGCGATGAGGTTGATCACGTCCATGCGGAAGCCGGCGATGCCGCGCTCGAGCCACCAGTTCATCATGCGATAGATGTCGGCGCGGAGCTCGGGATTGGCCCAGTTGAGATCCGGCTGCTCGGGGGCGAACTGGTGGAACCAGTACTGGCCGGTAGCGGGATCGAGCGTCCAGGCGGGACCGCCGAAGGTCGACTGGATGTCGTTGGGCAGGCCGCCATCGGGCGCCGGATCGCGCCAGACATAGTAGTCGCGATAGCGGCTGTCGCGTGACGAGCGGGCATCGAGGAACCAGCGGTGCTGGTCGGAGGTGTGGTTGACCACGAGGTCGAGCAGGATGCCGATGCCGCGCACCTTCGCCTCGGCGACGAGCCGGTCGAAATCCTCGAGCGTGCCGAACATGGGCGCGATCGCCTGGTAGTCGGCGATATCGTAGCCATTGTCGCGCATCGGCGAGGCGCAGATCGGCGACAGCCAGATCACGCCGATGCCGAGGTCGCGCAGATAGTCGAGCTTGCCGATGATGCCGGGAATGTCGCCGATGCCGTCGCCATTGCTGTCGGCGAAACTGCGCGGATAGATCTGGTACACGGTGGCGCTCTGCCACCAGTGGCGGGACGTCTGGGTCATCGGGGTCTCGATATCAGGGTTCGTCGCTGCGGTGTCCGAGCACGAAGGTCTGGATGGCGACGACGGCGGCGCCGCGGCACCACTCGATGTTCTCGCCGGAGCGGATGGTGAGGGGGAGGGCGGCGGTGCGTGGATCGCGGTCGGCACGGAGGCCGGCGTCCACCGCCTCCGAGGCGACGGCGGCGAGACGCACACCCTCGCCGCCGAGTACCACTGTTTGGGGCATTGTCAGATTGGCGATGGCGGCGAGCAGGCGGCCGAGGCCGCGGCCGGCATCGTCGACGATGCGGCGCGCCGCCGGTTCGCCCGAGGCGGCGAGGTTCAGCGCGGTCTTATAGGTGAGCGGCTTGCCCAGCGCCTGCGACACCGACTGGGTGATGGCGCTGTCGGTGAGGATGGCCTTGGCGCAGCCGCGGTGACCCTCCGAGCACACCGGCCCGAACGGATCGAGCGGCCAATGGCCGATGAGGCCGATGCCGTAGTCGTCATTGCGCACGATCTCGTCGTGGATGACGAGGCCGTAGCCAATGCCGGCGCCCAGCGTCACCACCGCGAAGCGGTCGAGGCCGCGTCCGGCGCCGAACCAGTGCTCGTACTCGGTGAAGGCGACGAGGTCGTTCTCGATGATCGTCGGAATGCCGGTCGCGGCCTCGACCATCTGGCCCAGTGAAACGTCGCTCCATTTGAGGAAGGGCGCACTGCGCACCACGCCATGCGCCTCGATCAGCCCGCCAACGCCGATGCCGATGGCGGTGATATCGGGCGTGCCGCGCGCCAGGGATTTCGCCAGCTCGGCGATGGCCGCGACGACGGCCTCGGGGTCGGTGGCGGTAAGACGGCGGGTCTCTGTCGCCTTCACATTGGCGCGCAGATCGGTGGTGACGCCGAGCACTTCATCGGCCATCAGCTTCATGCCGATGAAGCGGCGCGATTCCGGCACGATGTCGAGCAGCTGCTGCGGGCGCCCGACACGGCCATCGGCCTGCTCGCCGGCTTCGACGAGCAGGCCGCTCTCGAGCAGTGGATTGGCGAGGCGGGTGAGAGAGGCGGAAGAGAGATCGAGCCGGCGCGCCACTTCGCTGCGCGACAGGGGGCCGTGAATCAGCACCTCGAGCGCAACCGCGCGGTCGGCCCCGTTGCCGGGTGTCCAGCGTGGCGTGGTGATTCTCATGTCGGCCGGTTTGTCCTCATATCGAGCGCTCTACCGCATCGCTTTTCTTTTGCCAAGAAACTTAATGTGCCGAGATTCTGGCTCCGAGATGCCGATTGACAGCCTAATTAGTTCCGACATAAAACTATTAGGATGGGTCCGACAGAGGCCCGGGTCTTTGGAGGACACCCCGATGAAATTCCCAACGACGCGCCGCGGCGCGTTGCTTTCGATGGTCGCCGGCGCGGCCGTCATGCTCGCCCTCCCCGCCCTTGCGCAGGACGTCACCATCACGTTCTGGGGCTCGTACGGCAATGGTGGCAACTCCACCCAGCAGGATGCGCTCAACAACACGCTGATCCCGGCGTTCGAGGCGGCGCATCCGGGCATCAAGGTGCAGTATGTCGACGTGCCCTACGACTCGCTGCTGCAGAAGCTGACGACGTCGGCGGCCGGCGGTGAACTGCCCGACCTGGTGCGCGCCGATCTCGGCTGGGTGCCGCAGTTCGCCAAGCTCGGCGTGCTGGTGCCGCTGTCGGATGCGATGGCGGACTTTCAGGAGCTCGCCGACAAGACCTATCCGGGCGTGCTGGCGACCAATCTCTACAAGGGCAAGTACTACGGCCTGCCGCTCGACACCAATACGCGCGTGCTTGTCACCAGCCAGGAAGCGCTCGACGCCGCCGGACTCAGCGCGCCGCCGGCAACGTTCGACGAGCTCAAGGCCTCGGCCGGCAAGCTCAAGGAAGCCGGCATTTCGGTGTTCGCCGATGGCGGACTAGGCGCGTGGAACATCATGCCGTGGATCTGGTCGGGTGGTGGCGACATCACCGATCCCGAGCTGACGAAGTCGACCGGCTATCTCGACTCCGCGCAGAACGTGGCGACGATCCAGATGCTGGTCGACCTCTACAACGCCGGGCAGATTCCCAATCTGATCATCGGCAACCAGGGCGCGACGGGCACGTCGGACGGCCTGCCGTCGGCCGAGTATGCCAACATCTTCGACGGCCCGTGGATGGCCGGCATCTGGAAGGACCAGTATCCGGACTTCACGCCGATCTACGCGTCGGTGCCGGCCGGTCCGGGCGGTTCGGTGAGCGTGGTGGGTGGCGAGGATATCGTCGTGACCGCGTCGTCGCCCAACCAGGAAGCGGCGCTCGAATTCGTGCGCTTCACGCAGTCCGAGCTGTTCCAGGTCGAGATGGTCAAGACCGGCCAGATGACGGTGCTGCCGGCCTATGCCGAGCAGCAGAACGCCATCGCGCCGTTCTATGCCACCTTCGCCGAGCAGTTGAAGACCGCCAAGAACCGTCTCGCCATCTCGTCGGCGAGCAAGGTGGATGGCATCCTCAACACTGAGCTCACCGCTGCGTTCAAGGGCGAGGTTTCGGTGCAGGACGCACTGACCAAGGCCGCCGGCCAGATCGACGCGCTCCTGGCCGAAGAGAACTCATGACGGACTTGGTCCGCGAGCAATCCTCCCCCACACTCGTGCGCCACCCCACCTCCGGGGTGTCGCATGGGGTGGGAGCGGGTATGCAGCCTTGGCGGACCTATCTCACTCCGGCGCTGTTCGTGGCGCCGGGGTTTCTGATCTACACGGTCTTCGTGCTTTGTCCGATGGTGCAGGCCGTGCTGATGAGCGTGTTCGACTACAAGGTCGTGGCGGGTGCCGTCAGCACCTTCATCGGCGCGACCAACTATATCCGCGCCTTCCACGACGAGCATCTGTGGCTGAGCCTGTCCAACAGCGGCATCTACATGCTGTTCACGGTGCCGCCGCAGATCGCGCTCGGCCTCGGCGTGGCGCTGCTGCTGCAGCACAAGAGCCCGGCGCAACCCTTCTTCCGCGTGCTCTATTATCTGCCCGTCGTGACGAGCTGGGTGGTCGTGACGCTGCTGTTCAAGTACCTGTTCGCCGATCGCGGCCTCATCAACTACCTCCTCGGGCTGCAGGTTTCCTGGCTCTCCGACCGCTGGACCGCCATGGTCGCCATCTGCGCGCTCGGCGTGTGGAAGGGCATCGGCTGGTCGATGATGATCTTCATCGCGGCGCTGCAGGGCGTCCCCAATTCGCTGATCGAGGCCGCCAAGATCGACGGCGCCGGCCCGTGGCAGCGCTTCTGGAGCGTCACCATCCCGGCCATCTGGCCGACGATGGCCTTCATCACCATCATGCTGGTGATCGGCGGGCTCAACGTCTTCACCTCGGTGCAGGCAATGACCGACGGCGCACCCGGCGGCTCCACCGATGTGGTGCTCACCTATATGTACCGCACGACGTTCTCGTTCCTCGATTTCGGCTACGGCTCGACCATCGCCGTGCTGCTGACGCTGCTGGTGTTCGCCCTCTCGGCGATCCAGCTCCGCGTCTTCCGCAATGAGGCGACGGCATGAGCAAGCGGGTTTCGCCGGCCGACGCCCTGCGCCTCGTCACCCTCGCCATCGGCGCTCTGGTGATGATCACGCCGTTTCTCTACATGGTGTCGACCAGCTTCAAGGCGCAGCAATACGTTCTCAAGATTCCGCCGCAGTTCATCCCCGATCCGGCGACGCTGTCGAACTATGAGCGCGTGCTGGTGCGCGGCGATTTCGGGCAGTACTTCCTCAACTCGCTGTTCGTGGCGGTGACGGCGACGGCGATCGCGGTCCTGCTGAGCGCCATGATGGCCTATGGCTTTGCGCGCTACCGCTTTCCCGGCCGTGAGTGGCTGTTCCGCATCCTGCTGCTCGGGCTGATGATCCCGGCGCTGATGCTGATCGTGCCGCAGTTCGTGCTCGCCAAATGGCTGGGACTGATCGATACGCTGTGGGGGCTGATCGTCTTCTATGTTGCGGGCAACCTCGCGCTCAACACGTTCCTGCTGCGTGGCTTCTTCCAGGCGTTGCCGCAGGAGCTCGATGACGCCATGCAGATCGACGGCGCCAATGCCTGGCGGCGCTTCATCGGGCTCGCGCTGCCGCTGGCACGGCCGGCACTCGCCACGGCAACGATCTTCACCTTTCTCGCCACATGGGACGAGTATGCTTGGGCGCTCACCAGTATCACGAGCCCCGAGAACAAGACACTGCCGATTGCCGTGGCGCTGCTGCAGGGGCCGCGCGGCACGCAATGGGGGCTGGTGTTCGCCGCCTCGATCATCGCGATCCTGCCTGTCATCGCGGTGTTCCTCATCTTCCAGCGCCATTTCGTGCAAGGGCTGACCGCCGGCGCCGTCAAGGGATAGTCATGACTGAACTGCTGCCGACAAAGGCCTCGTACCGACCGGACGAGCCGATCGCGATCGAGGTTCGTGGGACCACGCCGAGCGGGACCGTACGCGTCTGGCACCTCCACGAACTGGTGGCGGAGCTGGCTTATGCGGGTGCGGGCGCAATCGCATTGCCGGCTCTGCCGCCGGGCAGCTACGCCGTCGAGCTGGAGGGACTGCGGACCGCAATCGAAGTCGCGGCCGATCCGCGTCGGCGGCTGCGCTATGGCTTCGTTGCGAGCTATGCGCCGGACAAGGATGTCGCGGGGATCAGCGACACCGTGCGTCGGCTGCATCTCACTGGAGTACAGTTCTACGACTGGGCATATCGGCATGCCGATCTGCTGGGTGGCGGCGAGACCTATCGCGACGCCCTCGACCAGCCGATCGCGCTCTCGACGGTGCAGTCGCTCGTGGCGACGGTGCAGTCGGCCGGGTCGCGGGCGCTGGGTTACGCCGCGGTGTACGCCGTCGGGCCGAAGGAGTGGGACGCCTGGAAGCACCAGGCGCTGCTCAAGGAGGGCGGCGAGCCCTATGCGCTGGGCGACTTCCTGTTCATCGTCGATCCCGCGGCCCGGGACTGGCTGGCGCATTTCGCCGACGACCTGCGCAAATCGGTCGACGCGCTCGGCTTCGATGGCTTCCATCTCGACCAGTACGGCTACCCCAAGCGGGCGATCCGGGCGGACGGCGCCGATGTCGATGTTGCGGCGTCGTTCGTGACGATGATCGGCGCGGTCCGAGCGGCACTGCCGGAGGCGCATCTGGTCTTCAACAACGTGAACGACTTCCCGACCGGCCTCACGGCGCGGACGCAGCAGGACGCGGTCTATATCGAGCCCTGGGCGCCGCAGCTGACGCTGCAGGCGCTGGCCGACACCGTTGCACGAGCGCGGGCCGCGGGGCAGGGGAAGCCCGTGGTGCTGGCGGCGTACCAGCACGTCTACGACACGGCGTCGGCCGCGGAGTCGGATCGTGCCACCGCGCTCACCATGGCCGCACTGTTCTCTCATGGCGGCACGCAGTTGCTCGCCGGCGAAACCGATCGGCTGCTGTGCGACCCCTACTATGTGCGCAACCATGTGATGGAAGACAGCACCAGGGCGCTGCTCAAGCGCTGGTACGATTTCCTCGTCGTGCACGACGAACTGCTGATGCCGGCATCGCTGTGTGAGGTCACGCATTCCTATGCGGGCCAGTACAATGGCGATCTCGATGTGAACTTCGCCGATGCGGAGATCAGCGTCGTGGCCGAGGCCGGTAAGGTGTGGCGGCGCATCGTGCGCGACGGCGATCGCCTGATCGTGCATCTGATCAATCTGTGCGGCCAGACCGATACGCTGTGGGACGCGCCGCGCCACGCCCCGACCGCTCCGGGCGCCGCGACACTGCGGTTCAAGCGGTTGCTCGGGCGCACACCCCGAGTATGGGCGGCCGATCCGGATGGCGCCGGCCGGCTCGAGCCGGTGGCCGTCACCGACGAGGGCGATCTCGCCTCCGCTGTGCTGCCCAGTCTCGCCGTCTGGCAGGTTGTCGTCGTCGATCTGTGATGCCCGCTTGACGCCTGGTCGTTGTCCGGGCTAGGTTGGTTTAACGCAAAACCTCCTTGATCTCCGCGCCGTTCAAGAAATCGAGCGCAAAACAAGGACTTGGAGGTTTAACGCTATACCTCGGGAGGGGACTCGGTTGGCTCGGGCGACGATCAAGGACATTGCGCTGGCGGCGAAGGTGTCGCCGATGACGGTGTCCAACGTCATCAACGGCCGCGCCGCCAAGGCCTCGGCCGAAACGGTCGAGCGCATCAATGCCGCGATCAAGCAGCTCGGCTACACCCCGAACCTGTCGGCGCGGGCGCTGGTGTCCAACGCCTCGCGCATGGTGGGGGTGCTGATCCCGTTCACCGAGACCCAGAACGCGCTGCTGCTCGACAATCCGTTCTATGCCGAGATCGTCAGCGGCATCGAGACCTCACTGCGCGCCGCCGGCTACTACATGATGCTGTCGGGCGTGGGAGAGAAGGGCGCCAAACTCGACGCGTTGTCGAGCTGGAACATGGACGCGCTGATCGTCCTGGGCGTCTATCGCGAGGCGCTCTACGAGCAGCTCAAGTCGCGCAACCTGCCGACGCTGCTGATCGACTCCTATATCGACGACGACCATTTCTATCGCCTCGGCATCGACGACGAGCAGGCAGCGTTCGATGCGACCTCGCACCTGATCGCACTGGGCCATCGCGACATCGCCGTGGTGACCGGCGTCATCCGCGCCGACGGCGTGGTCGAGCGCCGCGTCGCCGGCTACAGGCGGGCCCTCGCTGTCGCGGGCATCGCGCTCGATCCGGCCCTCGTCCTTTCGGGCTCGGTCACCTTCGACTGGGGCAACGCGGCCGCCGCGTCGGTCGCTGCCAATCCCAGGATCACCGCGGCCTTCTGCACGGCCGACCTCATTGCGGCGGGGCTGCTCGCGGGGCTGCACAAGCTCGGCAAGCGTATCCCCGAGGACGTCTCGGTGATGGGCTTTGACAACCTCTCGATCTCGACGATGGTCTATCCCGCGCTCACCACCGTCGATCAATCCATCGGCCAGAAGGGCCGGCTCGCGGGCAACCTTATCGCCTCCATCCTCGACAAGCGCGCGACCGAGCGGAACACTATCGTTCGGACCACCATCGTCGAGCGCGACAGCGTCGCGCGGAGGGCATGATGGAGGGCGTCACCGGTCGCGGAAAGTATGTCGCGCTCGCAGTTCTGCTGCTGCCGAGCCTTGTCGGCATGGGGGCGTTCTACATCCTGCCGATCGTCTCGTCCCTGGTGCTGAGCTTCACCAAATGGGATCTGCTGACGCCGGTGCAGTGGATCGGCGTCGGCAACTATGTCGCGGCGCTCGGCGATCCCGCGGTGCAACAGGCCCTGCGCAACACGCTCACCTTCATCCTGGGCTACCTGCCGGCGGTGGTGGCGGGCGGCCTCGGGCTCGCGCTGCTGCTCAACCGCAAGCTCAAGGGCCGCACGGTCTTCCGCGCCATCTACTTCGTGCCGGTGGTGACCTCGTGGGTCGCGGTGTCGCTGGTGTGGAAGTGGCTGCTCAATCCGCAATACGGGCTCATCAATTACGGCCTCGCGCTGATCGGCATCAAGGGGCCGGGCTGGCTGTTCGATCCCAACTGGGCGATGGCCGGCGTGATCATGACGACGATCTGGAAGGACATCGGCTTCGTCACCGTGATCTACCTCGCGGGCCTGCAGGAGATCCCCGAGAACCTGGGCGAGGCGTCGTCGATCGATGGCGCGACGCCGTGGCAGCGCTTCTGGTCGATCACCTGGCCGATGCTCGCGCCGACGACGTTCTTCGTCACCACCATCTCGCTGATCTCCTCGTTCCAGGTGTTCGACCAGGTGTTCGTGATGACCGGCGGCGGGCCGGTGGGCGCCACCACCACCATGGTGCAGCTCATCTACAAGAATGCCTTCAGCTACGGGCAGATGGGCTATGCCTCGGCGATCAGCTGGATCCTGTTCGCGCTGATCTTTGCGGTCACGGTCGCGCAGAACTTCCTCCAGAAGCGGCTGGACAAATCCGATGGCTGACCGCGCGCTCCGTCCCGGCGACTACGCGACCTGGGCCGTGCTCGGGCTGGGCGCCGTCATCATGCTGCTGCCCTTCGTGTGGATGGTCTCGACCTCGCTGAAGACGGGCGACGCCACCTTCGTGATGCCGCCGCAGCTCATCCCGTCGGCACCGACGCTCGCCAACTACAGCAAGATCTTTGCCGCCGTGCCGATGGCGCAGTTCCTGCTCAACTCGGTCTTCGTGTCGGTGACGAGCACCGTCATCATGGTGCTCACCTGCGCCATGGCCGGCTACGCCTTCGCGCGCATCAAATTCCCCGGTCGCGAGATCATCTTCTACGCCTATCTCGCGACGCTGATGATCCCGCAGCAGGTGACGCTCGTGCCGCTGTTCGTGATCATGACCTGGCTCGACTGGGGCAACACCTATCAGGCGCTGATCCTGCCTTCGAGCTTCGGCGCGTTCGGCACCTTCCTGCTCCGCCAGTTCTACCTGCGCCTGCCGCGCGAGGTGGAAGAGGCGGCGTTCATGGACGGCGCGGGCTATGTCCGCATCTTCTTCACCATCGGCCTGCAGCTGGCGCGTCCCGCGCTCGCCACGCTCGCCGTGTTCGCCTTCATGGCCAGCTGGAACAGCTTCCTTTGGCCACTGATCATCACCTCGGACCAGTCGATGATGACGCTGCCGGTGGGACTGTCGTTCCTCAATGGCCGCTACACCACCGACTGGAACGTGCTGATGGCCGGCGCCGTGATCGGCACCCTGCCCATCATCGCCGTCTACGTCTTCGCGCAGAAATACATCATCCAGGGCCTGGCAACGACCGGGCTGAAATGACGACCCCAGGAGGAAACGGGAATGAACATCGTGCATAAATCCATCGCCGCGCTGCTGCTGATGACCGCCGTCAGCAGCCCGGCCTTCGCCCAGCAGACCGTCGTCAAGTACATGACGTTCTCGGCGGCGCCCGACTACATCGAGGAGCTCGATGCGACAATCGCCGCCTTCGAGGCCGCGCATCCCGACATTGATGTGCAGTACGAGACGGCCGCGTTCGGCGACTATTTCACCAAGCTGCAGACGGTGATCGCCGCCGGGCAGGCGCCCGATGCGTTTGAGGTCAACTACGAGAACTTCGTGGCGTTCGCCGACAAGGGAGTGCTGGCCGACCTCGGTCCGCTGATCTCGGCAGACACTGGATTCTCGACCGGCATCTACAACCCCACCGCACTTGCCGCCTTCTCCGAGGATGGCAAGCAGTATGGCCTGGTCGAGTCGTTCTCGAACGTCGTGCTGTTCTACAACAAGGACCTGTTCGACAAAGCAGGCGTCGCCTATCCGACCGCCGACTGGACCTGGAAGGAAGAGCTCGAGGCGGCACGGAAGCTGACCGATACCGCCAATGGCGTGTGGGGCGACTTCGCGCCGATCCAGTTCTGGGAGTTCTACAAGACCATCGCCCAGAACGGCGGCGCGATGTTCAACGCCGACAAGACCGAGGTGACCATCGACTCGCCGCAGAACGTCGAGACGTTGCAGTGGATGGTGGACAAGGTCGCCAAGTATCACGTCACTCCGACCGATGTGGAGATGGCGGGGCAGGGCGACGGCGACCTGTTCAAGGCGGGCAAGATCGCGATGCTGCGCACCGGCATCTGGATGTTCGGCGACTTTTCGGCGAATGCCTCGTTCAACTGGGACATCGCGCTCGAGCCGGGCAACACCAACAAGGCGCACCACTTCTTCGCCAACGGCGTGGCGGTGTCGGCGACGAGCGCCAACCAGCAGGCGGCCTATGAGTGGATCAAGTTCCTGACCTCGTCCAAGGAAGCGGTCGACATCCGGATCAAGGCTGGCTGGGAACTGCCGGCGGTGAGCGATGCGGCCTATGTGCAGGGCTATCTCGATCAGCCCAAGCCCGAGAGCCGCGAGGTGGTGTTCCAGGCGCTCGACACGGCGGTGACCCCGCCCGTCATCGCCAACTGGAACCAGCTCACCGATATCGTGGGCAAGGAGCTCGAGGCCGCCAAGCTCGGCCAGAAGACACCGCAGCAGGCCCTCACCGACGCAGCCGCGGCCGTGAAGGGCATCCTCTAGCGCTCCTCCCGAGTGTGTGGGCCGGGAGTTTCGGCTCCCGGCCTTTCTTTTGCGATATGGATTGATGATGACAGCCGACCTCCTCGCCCGCAACGCGCCCGTCTGGGAGAGCCATCCGTGGTTCCTCGAGCTCTACGCGGCGCTGCTCGACGATCCGCGCCAGGCCGAGACGGCGATCGCCGCGCGGCTTGCAGGCGCCGGTGATGCGATCGAGGCCGGACTGGCGCTGTTTCTCGCGGGCACGCATGCGGACGTGACCGGCGATGGGCGCCTCGTACGGCAGGCCGGCGGCACGGTGAACATCGTGGCCGATGCGCTGCGGCGCGAGATGAGCCCGGCCAACAATGGCTTTACCGATACCTGGGTGCTGGCACTCTGGGCCGGCGCCCTGCGGCTCGCCAATCTGGTACTCGCGCGTGGCGACCTCACCAAGCTCGTCGCGCCCGCCAAGAACCACGCCTATGCGCGGCATACGGGCGGCGGCACGCTGATGTCGTCGTCGGACCGCACGACGCTGGGATTCGATGTCCTGCTGGCGGCCGTGCCGTTCGGCCTGTTCGATGCCGAGGACCTCGTGCTGGTTGACGCCGCGCGGCAGCTCGCGGCGCGCAAGGAGGCCACGCCGGCCGAGCGGCAGATGCTCGCCTGGTACTATGGCGAGCAGGGCAGCTACGGCCGGGCGCGCGACCTCGTCGCCGGCGATGCCATTGTCACGCAGATCGTGCGCAAGCGGCTCAAGCGGATGGGCCAGCTCGATGCGCGCTTCATCCGCCACCTCCCCGACGGCCACGGCAATCGCTACGAACCGCTGATCGAGGAGCGCTTCCCCAAGCTCGTCACGCCGGCCGACGAGGTGATCGTCAACGCCGTCGCGTCGCCTCTCAGCGAGCGCGACGTGCTCGAATGCGTGGTGGATGGCGAGGTGGTCGCGGGCACATTCCGGACCACGCATTGGGAGTTCGTGCTGTCGGCGCGCAGCGCGCATTCGACCCCGAACTACCGTCTGCGTTTCCGCGATCATCCGGAGGTCGCCACGACGCTCTACCGCTATGAGGTGCTCGAGCGGCGCGACGGCGGGCCGGTCGAGATCGGCGGCCTGCCCGGTGGGGTGAGTGTGTCGCAGGTGTCGAGCCTCGTCGGCTCGGATGGGCGCATCCGCGAGATTTCGCTGAAGCTGACGCACGCCGCGGCGGGCATCTTCGGGCTCGGCGAGCGCTACAATGCGCTCGACCAGGCCGGCAATCGCGTCGACCAGTTCGTCTACAATCAATACAAGAACCAGGGCCTGCGCACCTACATCCCGATGCCGGTGTTCTACACCGACAGGGGGTTCGGGCTGCATGTCGATACCGACTCCTACTCCTGGTTCGATTTCCGCGAGCCCGGCGTGACGCTGCTCGGCGTCGAGGCCGACAGCCTCCGGCTCGACTTCCTCACCGGCAGCGTCAACGATCAGGTGGCGCAGTTCCTCGAACGCACCGGCGAGCCGCAGAACGTCCCGCTGTGGGCGCTCGGCCCGTGGATGAGCTCCAACAATTGGGACAGCGAGGCGGAAGTCCGCAGGCAGGTCGCGCTCACCGAGGAGCATGGCATCCCCGCCACGGTGCTCGTCATCGAGGCATGGAGCGATGAAGCGACGTTCTACATCTTCAACGACGCCACCTATGCCGAAAAGCCCGGCAGCGATGCCTTCACCTATGCCGATTTCACCTTCCCCGAATGGGGACGCTGGCCCGACCCCAAGGGGATGGTCGAGCACCTGCACGAGCGCGGGCTGAAGCTCATCCTGTGGCAGATTCCGGTCATCAAGCAGACGGCGGCGCTGCGGCACGCGCAGAAGCGGCGCGACGAGGCGCACTTCCTCGCCGAAGGTTTCGGCGTGCGCCACCCCGACGGCGAGGCGCTGCGCCTGCCCGAAGGCTGGTTCAAGGACTCGCTGCTGATGGACTTCACCAATCCCGCGGGCATGGACTGGTGGTTCGGCAAGCGCCAGTACCTCATCGACGACCTTGGGGTCGATGGCTTCAAGACCGATGGCGGCGAAATGGTCTGGGGCCGCGACCTGATGTTCGCCGACGGCACCGACGGGCTGCTCAACCGCAACCGCTATCCGCGCGACTACATCGCGGCCTACTACCGCTTCGCGCAGCAGAACGGCGGCATCTGCTTCTCGCGTGCCGGCTACACGGGCGCACAGACCTTCCCCGCGCATTGGGCTGGCGACGAGCGGTCGACCTGGGATGCGTTCAAGCGCAGCCTCCTCGCAGGGCTGTCGGCCGGCATGTCGGGCGTTATCTTCTGGGGCTGGGACTTCGCCGGCTTCTCGGGCGAGGTGCCGAGCGCCGAGCTCTATCTGCGCGGCGCGCAGATGGCCTGCTTCTGCCCGATCATGCAGTACCACGCCGAGAGCAAGGCCGAGCTCAATCAGGACCGGACGCCCTGGAACATCGCGGAGCGGTCGGGCGATCCGCGCGCGCTCACCGGCTACGCCTTCTACGCGAACCTGCGCATGCAGATGCTGCCCTATCTCGAGCGCGAGGCGGCGCATTGCGTCGCGAACCGGACGCCGCTGATGCGCGCCATGCTGCTCGACCATCAGGACGATCCGGTCGCGAGCCGATTGTGGGACCAGTACATGCTCGGCCGCGATCTCCTCGTCGCGCCGGTGATCGAGGAGGGCGCCACCGCCCGCGATGTCTATCTCCCCGCCGGCCGCTGGTGGCATCTGTTCGAACAGCGCTGGTACGAAGCCGGCTGGCACAATGTGGTGGCGGCGCTGGAGGCGATCCCTGTGTTCCTGCGCGAGGGCGCCACGCTGCCGCTTGGCTTCGACACGCAGATGCAGCTCGGCTCGACGATGCGGTCCGGCATCAACGAGCCCGAGTATCGGCTCGACCTCGCCGCCGGGCAGATGCTGTAGGCCGACGCAAGCGCTTACTTCGCCGTCGTCACATAGATCAGCGCCGCCGCTGCCCAGGCCTGCGGGCGGCACGATTCCGTGTAGGGCAGAGGCGGCGTGCTGCCGTCGCGCGGATAGCCGCCGACGAGCTCGGGGAGGCGGAGGTCGGCCGAGTGTCCGGCCAGTGCCGTAAGCCCGTCGCGCACGCGCGCAAAACCCGCGTGGTCGCCATAACGATTGAGGCCCGCCGCAAACAGCGCGGTGTCGTGCGGCCAGACGGAGCCATTGTGATAGGAGAGCGGATTGTAGCGCTTCTCCTTCGTCGACAGCGTGCGGAGGCCATAGCCCGACCACATGTCGTCGGCGAACAGCCGCGCGATCACCGTCGGTGCCTTGTCGTCCGGTACGATGCCGGACCAGAGCAGATGCCCGGCGTCGGACGCGACGACGTCGAGCTGCCGGCCGTCGGCATCGAGCGCGAGGGCGTAGGTCTGCTGCGCCGGCATCCAGAACAGCCGGTCAACCGTTTCGGCCAGCTTGGCGGCGCGATCGCTCCAGCCCTGGCGTTCGGCTTCGAGTCCGCCGCAGAGGCGCGACAGGTCGATGGCCGCGTTGAGCGCGGCAAAGACGTAACCCTGCACTTCGGCGACCGCGAGGCCGCCCGCGGCGAGCCGGCCGTCGCCATAGCTCATCGAATCGGCGCTGTCCTTCCACGACTGCACGGTGAGGCCATGGCCGTCATCGCGCTGCCGGAAGTTGATGAGCCCGCGAGGATCGGCGTAGCGCTCGATCCAGCGGATGGCGCTGCGCCAATGGGGCTCGAGCTGTTTGGCCAGCGCACCGTCGCCGGTGCGCGCCGCATAGTCGCCCAGCAGCACGACAAAGAGCGGCGTCGAGTCGGCGCTGCCGTAGTAGGTGCGGAACGGCATCTCGCCGATGCGGCTGAGCTCGCTCTCGCGGTGCTCATGCATGATCTTGCCCGGTTCCTCGTCGTGGAACGGGTCCTCGCGCCGGCCCTGCCGTGCCGCGAGATAGGTCAGCGCCGAACGGGCGAGCGACGGGTCGGCGTCGAGCAGCAGCCACGAGGTCAGCAGCGAGTCGCGGCCAAAGGGCACCACGAAATTGGGGATGCCGGCGGCGATGGTGCGGCCCTCTGCCGGTTCGAGCAGCAGGGATTCGATATCGCGGATCGCCTGCTCGAGCACCGGCGTGCGCTCAGCGGTGATCGACGGCATCCAGCGCGGCGTGGCGCTGGGCGCGGCCAAGGCGGCGGGCAGGGTGGTGGCAAAATCGATGGTGATGTGCCGCGTCAGGCTCTCGCGCGGCGCCAGCAGCAGCGGCGCGACGCCGAGCCCGTCGAGCCGCACCCGCGTCTCGCTGCGGACATCGTCCTGTGCGACATAGGTGAAGAGCTGCGTGTCGAAATCATCGGTGCGGGCGACCGCGTTGCGCGGCGCCTTGCGGCGCTGGCCGCGCACTTCGAAGATATCGACGAAGTCCGCGTCGAGCTCCAGCTGCAGGTCGAGCGTCAGGGCCTCGTCGCTCCAGCTCTCGACATGGATGTGCTCCACCACGCCTGTCGGCAGCAGCTCGAGCTTGCGCTCCAGCATCACTTCCTGCGCGTGGTGGCGCATGCGCGACCAGTATTGCGTCAGCGTCGTTGCCGTCGCGGTCTGCTCGATCAGCTCGAGGTCGCCGAAGGTCCAGACGTAGCGGCTCAGATGGCGCGTGTCGTGGCGGTAGAAGCCGGCGGCGCGAACGCCGTCTCCGGCCATGCCGCGGTCGTCCAGAATGGCGTAGCAGAAATCGGACTTGAGCGGGATCACTTGACGCCTTCGGAAACCTGATTCGACACGATGTAGCGCTGGAACAGGATGAAAAGCACCAGCACCGGGATGATGGAGACGAAGGCGCCGGCGAGCACCAGTCCCCAGTCGCCCTGCGCGCCGCCATAGGAGCGACGGAGCGAGAGCAGGCCCACCTGCACGGTGAGGGCCGAGGGCGGGCTGGTGATGAGCACCAGCGGCCAGAAGAAATCGTTCCATGCGGCCTGGAACGCCATGATGGCGTTGACGATCACCGCCGGCATCGCGTTGGGCAGCACGATGCGCGTGAGGATACCGAGGCGCGAGGCGCCGTCGACCATCGCCGCCTCCTCGATCTCCTTGGGGAAGGTCTCGAAGAACTGCTTCATCAGCAGCACGTGCGAGCCGACGACGAGCACGGTAATCACCGCCCAGGGTGTGTTGAGCAATCCCAGGTCGCGGAAGATCAGGTAGTTCGAGATGAACGTCACCTGCGCGGGGATCGTCATCGAGAACAGGACGAGCCCGAAGATCAGCGCGGCACCATGGAATTTGAGGCGGGCGAGCGCGTAGCCGGCCAGGCTCGCCACTACCAGTGTCATTGCCACGCGTCCCACCGCGATGAGCAGGCTGTTCCACATCCAGCCGGCAAACAGGCTGTTGCCGGTCTGGAGGTCGGCCGTCTCGGTAATGACCCGGCGATAGTTGTTGAACACGAGGCCGAGCGCGCCCGGCGTGATGTTGTCCCAGCTCGCGACGCGGCCGCGCCGCTCGAAGCGCGTCGGGTTGAGCGTCGACGCCACGAGCTGCTGGCCGGTGGGGGCACTGAGGTCGAGCGGCGTGCGCTCGATCCACGGGCCGCCCTCGGCCTTGGCGGGGTCGAAGGCGATCTCGTAGGTGAAGGTGCGGGTCGGCCAGATCTCGCTGGCGCCGGTCGCGGGATCGGTGACGCTCATCTCGCCGTCCGCCGAGCCGGTCTCAGTCAGCAGGGCGTAGTCGATGGCGTAGTACTTGGTGAGCGCGGCGGCGACGCCGGAGCCCGGTCGGCGGCGCGGTACCGATGCGTCCGGCGGCACGATCTCGGTGCCCGGTGCGGCGGTGTAGGTCGCGGAGAACACGATCCTGCCGCCGGGCGCGAAGCCGCCCCACCAGGGATCGCCGGCGCCTTGCCGGCCGAGGTCGGCGGCAGCGACCCAGGCGAGGGGGTTCACCTGGTCGAAGGCAAGACGGAACGGGCGCTCGAGCGGATCGACCTTGAGCGAGGCAACGAAGGCAACGAGGAACGTGCCCAGCATCACCGTGGCGACGCCGATGATCACGAGATAGGTCCAGCCGAGCGCGAAGAACTGGCGGCGGCGCAGCGCTTCGGGCGGCAGGCGCTGGCGGAGCGCCGCGGCGGGCATGGCCGTGGTGAGCGTGGTGTCGGTCATCTGTCCACCTTGTCGCTGATGCCCAGCGCCCGCTGCAGATAGACGATGATCAGCGTCAGCACGCCGAGGAGGATCGCGGCGGCGCTCGACATGCCGATGCGCGAGGCCGCGCCCTCGGGGAAGGCGTTGGCGTAGATGTAGAAGGCGAGGGTGATACGGCTCTGGAGCGGCGCCGCATCGCCCAGGATCGCCACCTGGTCGAACATCTGCAGCGTGCCGATGATGCCCAGCGTCACCACGGCGAAGGTGACCGGGGTGAGCGAGGGCACCGTGACATAGAGGAACTGGCGGACGCGGCCGGCGCCGTCGAGCTCGGCGGCTTCGTAGAGCGCGACCGGGATCGACTGCAGCCCCGCAAGGAACAGCAGCATCAGCGTCGGCACCGTGGTGAACACGTTCATCAGCGCCACCGACCACAGGGTCTGCGGCAGGAACAGCACGCGCGCCTGCGTATTGAGCCAGGAGATCAGGAACTGCTCGTCGTAGACGGGCAGCAGCGCGCCGAGGCGCAGCAGGTAGGTCGCGACGATCGCGCCCCCCAGCGCCACGGTGGCGAACACCGGATCGGCGAGCGACACGCCGTCATAGCGGCGGCGGGCGTTGAAGACGAGGGCGAGCTGGATCGCAAGGAAGATCGCGAGGAAGGCCGCAATGTACCAGCGGGCATTGACAACGAACTGCACGAGCTCGGTCATCAGTCCCTGGCGCTGGAACAGCCACAGGAAGATCAGCGTCATGGCGGCGCTCGACATGATCGAGGGCAGGTAGAACACGGTGCGCCAGAAGCCGCGTGCCTTGATGACGCCGTTGACCATCACCGCAAGGAGCAGGGCGAGGATCGTCTGGCTGACGGTGACGATCAGCGAGAAGGCGAGGGTGTTGCTCAGCGCCAGCGTGAACATGCTGTCGCGCAGCATGGCGACGTAATTGCTGAGCCCGATGAAGGCCGGTGTGTTGAACAGATTGTAGTCGGTGAAGCTGAAGATCAGCGTGCGCACGGCGGCGTAGAGAAAGAAGGTGCCGAGCGAGATCAGGAAGGGCAGCACGAAGAGGTAGCCGACCACATGGTCCCGTTGCCTCTGGTTCATGCCGTCCTCCCTGATTGTGGGGCCGCTGGGAGGGGGCGGCGGCTCCGAAACGCCGTTACTGCTTCTGCGCTGCCATGCCGTCGAACTTGGCCTGCGCGGCGGCCAGCGCGGTATCGACATCGGCCTCGCCCGTCAGCACGGAGTTGAGGGCAGTGTTGATCGGCTCCATCCAGGCGCCGCCGAGGTCACCGAAGAAGAACGGCTCGACATTGCCGTCGCTCAGGCCGGCAAAGACCACGCGGTTGACGGTCTGCTCGGGCGTATCGCCCTGCAGCCACGGATTGTCGACAAGCGCCGAGCGCGAGGGCAGCGCCAGACCCTGTTCGAGCACCCATTGCTGGGCTTTCTCGGAGGTCAGCAGTTCCGCCACCTTCTGCGCCGCATCCTTGACGGCGGAGTCGGCATTGACGGTCCAGCCCACGGTGAAGATCAGATTGCCTGCCTGGCCCGATTCCGGGTCCTTGGGAATGCGCGCGGTGCCCCAGTTGAGGTTGGGGGCGCCGTCGCGGATGCCGCCGATGATCCAGGCGCCCTCCACGGCCACGGCGGTCAGCTCCTTGGTGAAGCAGCCGCCGGTCCAGCCTTCGCCGACATCGGCCGCCGCCACCGCGGCGCCCGCCGGCACGAGGCCGGTGTACCAGGCGAAGGCGCGCTTGAAGTTGCCGTCGAGCACGGTCTTGCCCTCGGCATTGAACGGCTCCCAGCCGCTGCCGAGCGCGAAGGCGGCAAAGCGCGCATAGTCGGGCACCACGCACAGGCCATTCACGTCGGGCAGCTTGGCATGGATGGCGACGAGCTTGTCCTGCAGCGTGGCCCAGGTCTCGTCGTCGGTCGGGTAGGCGACGCCGGCATCGTCGAAGATGTCCTTATTGTATTGCAGCGCCAGGGTGTTGAAGTCCTTGGGCAGCGCCATCACCTTGCCGTCATAGGTGAAGGCGTCGATCAGGTTGGGCGCGAAGGGCGAAGTGTCGGCGGTGGTGGGCTCGACCTTGCCGGTGCCGAAGGCGGCGCGGCTCCAGAAGATGTCGGTGTAGAACAGGTCGGGCGCGGTGCCGGCCGACAGGGCGTTGGTGATGAACTGGCTGAAGTCGCCGTCCACCGGCTCATAGACCACATTGATGTCGGCGGCCTTGAGGTCCTCGGCCAGCACGTCGGTGATGAGGCCATTGACGAGCGCGACTTCGGCGCCGCCCCAGCCCGAAATGCGCACGTCCACGGCGGACGCTGCTGAGGTGAGCGCCAGCAGCGACAGGCCGGCGAGGAGTATCTTGGTCTTGTGCATGGTTCCTCCGTTGGACCGGCTCGGGCCGGCTCAGGTTGTTTGACGTCGTACAAGCTCGGTGGGCATCAGTAGCTTGCGCGGCTGTGCGCCGCGCCTGGCCTCGGCGAGGAGCTTGATGGCTGCCTCGGCCAGTTTGGGGAAATCCTGGCGGATGGTGGTGAGCCGCGCCGCGAGATCGGGGAGATCGTCGAAGCCGACCACCGAAACGTCCTCCGGCACAGCGACGCCGGCATCCTCGAGCGCTGCGAGCGCACCGAGCGCCAGCTCGTCGGTCTCGCAGAACAGGCCGTCGAATGGAACGCCGTTCACAAGGCGCGGCGCGAGAGCGCGGTAACCCTGCAGCGAGGGCGTTGCTGTCGCGTCCGCTTCGATGATCACCGGTTCGATGGCGGCTGCCTGCGCGGTGGCGACGAAGGCGTCAACGCGCAGCACGCGCTTGCCGCCCTCTGGCTTGCCCTGCAGCACGGCGAGCCGCCTGCGGCCGAGCCCGAGCAGGTGCTGCGCGGCCAGTTCGCCGCCATGGTGATCGTCGGCGGCGACGCAGAAGCAGTCGAGATCGTGGCCGATGGCGACGGTGGGGATGCGGCGTGCGACGGCCGAAGCGGGCCGCGGATCGTTCGGACCGATGCCCACGAGGATCAGGCCGCCAATGTCGAGGCCGTCATTGAAGCGATCCGAAGTGATGAGCTCGACCGACCAGCCGGAAAGCCCGAGCTGGTGGCTCAACGCCTGGTGCATCAGCGAGACGAAGCGGCCGGCGGCGTGGTCGTGAGCGCCGAGCGAGAGGCCGACGACGGCCTTGTTGCCCCAGCTCAGGCGCCGGCCGGCGATCGAGGGTTCGTAGCCGACCTCGCGGCAGACGCGCAGCACGTGCTCGCGGGTTTCGGCGACGACGGAGGAATCATTGTGGAGCGCGCGCGAGACGGTGGCGACGGAATATCCGGACTTTTCTGCGACCAGCGCGATGGTGGCCCGCCTCATCCTCACTCCTCCAGCGCCCGCTCCTTCGGAATCTAAGCGCTTACATCGGCAATGTATGCGCATACATTTCGATTTGTAAACCCCATAGCTGTTCCTCGATTTCGCCACGGCCGGCCACGGGGCGGCCTTCATGGCGTCCGCGGGCGGCGGTACAACGAGGGCGTCATCGGGGACGATCGGTCATGAGGGGAACGCGGTTCGCATGTGTGGTCGTGCTTGCCTGTGCGCTTGTCGCGCCGGCAGCTGCGGCCCTTGCGGCGCCGGCGGAGGATATCGCCGCCCTCGTCACGCAGGTCGAAGCGACAATGGAAGCCCAGCCGGCGGAGGCCGAGGCGGTCGCGGGTCGGGCGCTCGACCTCGCGATCGCAACCTATGGCGCCGAGCATTTGGTGACGGCCAATCTCCACCGCCTTCTCGGCGACGCGATCTACAATCAGGGCCGCTATGCCGAGGCAGAGCCGCACTATCGCGACGCGGCGGCCGTGCGCGCAAAGCTCCTGGGCACCGACCATGCCGATACCGCCGTCTCGCTCAACGACCTCGCCATCTCCCTCCGTCGGCAGGAGCGCTACGCTGAAGCGCTGCCGCTCTACGAGAAGGTGCTGGCGATCCGCGAGACGGTTCTCGGCCCCGACGCTGCCGACACCGCATGGTCGACCTTCTGGGTGGCCCGCGTCCTGCAATCGCTCGAGCGGCCCGGCGAAGCGGCGGCGGTGATGGCCAAGGCCGTCGCACGTGCGCGCATCGCCTTCGGGCCCACCGACCGCGCCACTATCCAGTGGCTCGGCGAAGCGGCCGATCTGCTGCAGGATGCCGGAGACATCGCTGGCGCGGAGCCGCTTTATCTCGAAGCCAATGCGCTGGGCGCCGAAGCGCTCGAGCCTGGCGATGCGCTGCTGTCCTATCCGTTGCACGGTCTCGCCCGGCTCTACTATGGGCAGGGGCGTGCCGCCGAGGCGGTGCCGCTCTATCGCGCGGCGCTGGCGATCCGGGAGGCAGCCTATGGCGCCGACGATCGCGACACGCTCGCCACGGTGGATGCGCTTGCCCGGGCGTTGTGGGATGCCGGCGACATTGTGGATGCCGAAATGCTGTTCCGGCGCCTGCTGGCCGCGCGGGACAGCGTGGGCGACACGGACTCGCTGGTGGTCGCCGACCTCCTGCGCTGGATCGGTCGCGCCGCGAGCGCGCTCGATCGCAAGGCCGAGGCCGAGATCGTGCTCAAGCGGGCGCTGGCGATTTCCGAGGCGCAGCTCGGGCCCGACCATGTGCTGACCGGCTTCGACCTGATCGCGCTGGGCCAGCTCTATTCGGGGCAGCAGCGGTTCGACGAGGCGCGCCCATTGCTCGAGCGCGCCGTCGAGGTGCTGGGCGCCTACAATGACGACGGGACCAGCGTGAATGCCGCGCGCACCGCGCTGAGCTTCCTCGAATATGCCACGGGCCACCTGAGCCACGCCATTGCGCTGACCGAGCAGACGCTCGCGGCCGCGATCGCCGCCAAGGGCGAGGCGTCGCGAGAGGTCGCCGATATCACCGTGGCGCTCGGCAGCTACCGGCGCGATGCCGGCGACCTGGCGGAGGCCGACCGTCTCATCAGCCAGGCGCGGGCGCGCTATGCGCAGCTGGCCCCGCAGGGCCGGTCCTACTTCCGCGCGACTAGCGAGCTCGGCCGCATCCGCGAGGCGCAGGGGCGCTACGATGAAGCCCTGGTGCTGCACCGGGAAAGCTACGACGCGCTGATGGCACGCTTCGGCGCCGACAGCGTCCAGGTGCAGCCGGCGCTGTCCGATCTCGGCAACACGCTGTTCGCGACCGGCGACTATGCCGGCGCGGCGCGGGCCTTCGCTGATGCGACCGTCATCGTCGAGCGCCTGGCCGCCGTCGATGCCGCGGCGGCGTTCGCCTCGCGCACCGGTGAGGTAGAGGATCAGGCGACAGCGCGAGGCCGCGTCTTCGACTCGCTGGTCAAGGCCTACTACCGGCTGCCCGGCAGCGCCGACGAGGCGTTCCTCGTCGCCCAGCGCGTCATCGAATCCGAAGCGGCGCAGGCGCTGGCGCAGCTGGCGGTGCGGCAGGCGTCGGGCAGCACGGCGCTCGCCCCCTTGGTGCGCCAGCGGCAGGATCTCGTCACGCGCTGGCGCGACGACGACAGCGCACTGACACTCGCCCTGGCGCAGTCCGACCGCACGGCGGCAGCGGCGCTGCGGGCGGCGCTGGAGGTCACCGACGCGCAGCTCGTCGCCATCGATGCCCGGCTGGCCGCGGACTTCCCGGCCTTCGCCGATTTGCAGCGTCCGGCCCCCCTTGATGTCGCCGCGGTGCAATCGGCGCTGGGGAAGAACGACGTTCTGCTGTTCTACGCCGATACCGGGCCGATCGGGCCTGTCGCGGCGGAGACCTTCCTGTGGGTGGTACCCAAGACCGGCGCCGCGCAATGGTTCCGCGTGCCGCGGTCGACCGGGGAGCTCCGTGCCGCCGTCCGCGCCCTGCGCGAGAATATGGGTGTCGGCGCGGTGACGCGCGGCCCCAAGGCCCTGACGCAGAGCAACGATGCCGGCCGGCAGGACAAGGTGCTGACGGCCGCCAGCGAGCTCCATGACGCGCTGCTGGGGGAGGCCGCGCCGCTGCTTGCGGGACGCGACCTCGTCATCGTGCCGTCGCGCGCGCTGGCCTCGCTGCCGTTCCACGCGCTGGTCTCCGACCTGCCCGCCGGCTCCGGCGACCGCTACCGGGACGCGCGCTGGCTGGCGCGCGACCATGCCATCACCATCCTGCCGTCGGTGTCGTCCCTCGCTGCGTCGTCGGTGCCGGTCATGCGGCCGGCCAATGCCGGGCGCGAGCCCTATCTCGCCTTCGCCAATCCGCTGCTCGACGGATTGCCGCTGCAGCCGCTGCCGGAAACGGCGGACGAAGCGCGCGCCATTGCGACAGCGCTCGGCGCCGCCGACGACGCGCTGCACATGGGTACCGAGGCCACCGAGACCAGCCTCAAGCAGCTCTCGGCCGATGGTCATCTGGCGCGTGCGGATGTGGTGCACTTCGCCACGCACGGGCTCGTCTCGGGCGAACTCGATGGTCTTGTCGAGCCTGCCATCGTGCTCACGCCGCCGGCAAGCGCGACGTCGGAGGACGATGGCCTGCTCACGGCGTCCGAGGTCACGACGCTCGCGCTCGACGCCGACTGGGTGATCCTGTCGGCCTGCAACACCGCGTCGAGCGATGGCGGCGGCGAGGCGCTGTCGGGTCTTGCCCGGGCCTTCTTCTATGCCGGGGCGCGGGCGCTGATGGTATCGCACTGGCCGGTCAATTCGGACTCGGCCGTGCGGCTCGCGAGCGGCGCGGTGTCGGCGCTGGCCGCCGATCCATCGATCGGCCGGGCCGAAGCGCTGCGCCGCGCCATGCTCGCCGAGATCGACCGCGGCGGCGACGCGGCCGATCCCGCCAACTGGGCGCCGTTCATCGTGGTGGGCGCGGCCCGCTGAGGCTTGGCGGCATCGCGCGGGGGCGGTACGCTCTCGGCCATGCTCGATCTGTCGGCCACCATCGATCCGACTGCTGCGGCCGCCGGCCTCAGTCGAGACGCTGCGCCCTTCGCCGTCCTGCGGCAGGCGCGGGCAGTGGGCATCCGCGGCGCGTTGGTCTCGATCTCTGCCATCGATGGCGGCGCGCCCAAGCCGCTCGGGGCGCACATGGCCGTGCTCGAGGATGGACGCCATGTCGGCCATGTCTCGGGTGGCTGCGTCGAGGCGGCCATTGCGGCGGAAGTGGTCCCCATCATCGGGCGGCAGACCGATGAGGTCGTGCGTTTCGGCAAGGGCTCGTGCTTCATCGATATCCGCTTCCCCTGCGGCGGCGGGGTGGACCTGCTGGTCCACACGCGCCCGGACGAGGCACTGCTCGATGCGGCGCTGGCGCGCTTCGCCCGGCGGGCGGCATTCGCCATTGCGTTCGACCCGGCGACGTCATCGTCGCGCCTCGTCGAGGCGGTGCGGGAGACCGGCTGGAGCGACGGCGTGTTCCTGCGCCGCTACCTGCCGCGGACCCGGCTGCTCGCCATCGGCCGCGGACCCGATCTCGAAGTGATCGCCCGGGTCGCCGCCGCCGCCGAGCTCGACCTCGCCTTTGCGACGCCGGACGAGGCGACGGCGGCGTCACTGGCGGCGCTCGGCGCCCCCATCACCCTGCTCAAGACTCCGGGGCAAGCGATCGACCTGCCGATCGACCGCTGGACGGCGACCGTCTTGCTGTTTCACGAGCACGAATGGGAGAACGCCATTCTGGCGCGGGCCGCGGCGGCCGACGGTTTCTACCTCGGTGCGCTGGGCAGCGTGCGGACGCATCGCGAGCGCTGCGCGCGGTTGCGTGGCATGGGCGTGCCGGAAGATCACATCGCGCGCATCAAGGGGCCGATCGGGCTGATCGACCGGGCGCGCGAGCCGGGCATGCTGGCGCTCTCGGTGCTGGCCGAGATCGGCGCCGCGCGAGCCGCGCTTGACCGCGCCTAGGCGGGTCGTCGCGCTGGTGCTGGCTGCCGGGCGCGCCACGCGCTTCGGCAGCGACAAGCTGCGCCACCCGCTCAATGGCCGGCCGCTCGGCGAGCATATCGCCGTGACGCTGGCGGAGCTGCCGCTGGCGGCACGTCTTGCCGTCTGCCCCGCCGCACGCCGCGGCCTGTTCGCGCCATACGGCTTCGAGGTCATCGACAATCCGCATCCGGAGCAGGGCATGGGAGTATCGCTGGCGCTGGGCGCGACACGCGCCATCGCGCTCGACGCCGACGCGCTGCTTGTCTGCCTTGCCGACATGCCGTTCGTGACCGTTGCGCATCTCGACGCCCTGCTGGCCGTCCGCATGCCGGTCGTTGCTACGACGTGCGACGGCACGCGCAGTCCTCCGGCCGTCTTCGCGCGCGAGCTGCTGCATGAGCTTGCCAGCCTCGCCGGGGACCAGGGCGCCCGCCATCTGCTGAAGTCGGCCGCGACCGTTGCCGCGCCCGCCGATCTCGTGCGCGATTTCGATACGCCGGACGATCTCGGCTAGCCCCGTGCGATCAGCCCCGGCAGCAATCGCCCGAGCGTGATGGGGAAGTCCCGCACGCGAACCCCCGTCGCGTTGTAAACCGCATTGGCGACCGAGCCGCCGGTGCCGCCGGCGCCGAGCTCGCCGATGCCTTTGACGCCCATATGGTTGGCATGCTCGTCGAAATCGTCGAGCACGATGGCGTCGATGGCCGGAATATCGGCATGCGTCGGGATCAGATATTCGGCGAGGTCGCCGTTCACCCAGTGACCGTAGCGCGGATCGACGTCGCCGCCCTCGTGCAGCGCGGCGCTCACGCCCCAGATCATGCCGCCCAGCAATTGCGAGCGCGCCGTCTTGGCGTTGAGCACGCGACCGAAGGAGAACACGCCCAGCATGCGCCGCAGGCGCACCTCGCCCGTATAGGCGTCGACGCCGACCTCAGCGAAGCTCGCGCCATAGGTGAACTGCGAATAGGCCTTGTAGTTGGGGTCGTCATTGGCGCCGATCGTGTGACCGATGGCCTCGACGCCGTTGGGGAAGTGTCGCCGGACTTCGGCGAAGATGTCGTTGAAACCCTTGCCCGCCGCGGCGAACACCTTCTCGCGCACGGCCGAGCAGGCGCGGTCGGTCGCGACGCTCATATTGCCCGAGCCCCATGAGCCGCCCGAGCCCCAGCCCTTGGGATGGTCGGTGCGGCCCAGCTCGACCTGCACCTGCTCCACCGGCACGTTCAGCGCCGAGGCGGCGACCTGCGCCATGATCGTATAGGTGCCGGTGCCGAGGTCGGTCATGTCCGACTGCACGGTCACGAGGCCCGCGGGGTCGATGCGGACCCGCACATCGGTTGCCATCTGCCAGTGCGAGCGGATCGAGGAGGCGACGCCGTAGCCGATCAGCCAGTCGCCGTCGCGGCGGCTGGCCGGCACAATGGGCCGATCATCCCAGCCGAAGCGCTCGGCGCCCTCGCGCAGGCAGTCGGCGAGGCGTCGGCCGTTGAGGGGACGGTTCTTCTCCGGGTCGATCTGCGTGTCGTTGCGCAGCCTGAGTTCCACCGGGTCCATGCCGAGCTTTTCGGCGAGTTCGTCCACGGCCGATTCGAACACCATCAGGCCCGGTAGTTCGCCCGGTCCGCGCACCGGCTCGGGGGCTCCCACGTCGAGCTCGACGTGGGAGCGGCGGGTGAGGCGGTTGGGCGCGGCGTAGAGAGCGCGCGCCACATTGGCGACCGGCTCGCGCCAGTCGTCGCGGATCGTCGTCTGCACATGCGCGTCGTGGCCCAGCGCGGTGAGCCGGCCATCGGCGGTGGCGCCCAGGCGGATGCGGCTTTGCGAGGCCGCGCGATGTCCGACGAGGCTGAACATCTGCCGCCGCGTCATCGCCAGCTTGACCGGCCGCTCGAGGATGCGCGTCGCCAGCGAGGCGAGCACGGCCTCGCAATGGAGGCCGATCTTGGAGCCGAAGCCGCCGCCGACATAGGCGCTGTCGATGGTGATGTCGGCCTTGTCCAGCATCAGCGTCAGCGCCAGTCCGTCGAGGAGCTGGTTCAGCATCTGTGCCGTGAGGTAGACCGTCAGGTGGCCGTCGCGCCAGTCGGCAATCGCTGCGTTGGGCTCCATAGGGTGGCCGAAGTGATAGGGCGTGGTGTAGGTCGCGTCGATCGAAACCGGTGCCTCCGCAAAGGCCTGCTCGAAGTCGCCGACGGCCGACACGTCCTGCACCTCGCCGCCGCCGGCATGCGCGAAGAAGTCGAAATCGGCGGGTTCGCGGTCGTAGCTGACCTCGATCAGCATGGCAGCCGCCCGCGCCTGCTCGAAGCTGTCCGCCACCACCAGCGCCACGGGCTGGCCGTAGCGCACGATCCGGTCGTCCACCAGCTCGGGCTTGGCGTCGTGCAGGCCGCCGAGATCGGCGAGGTCGCCCTGCGGCGGTGCGTTCCGGTGCGTAAGCACCAGCCGCACGCCCGGCGCCGCTTCTGCCGCCGTCGTGTCGATCTCGGTGATGCGGCCGCTGCCGATGGCGGCGCCGCGCACGAAGCCATGCAGCGGATCGCCGGCGTCGCGGCGTTCGGCGGAGTAGGGGACCTGGCCGGCCACCTTGCGCGGCCCTTCGGTGCGGTTGATGCCGTCTCCGATCATCGCCCCGCCTCCAGCCGCACCGCATCTGCAAGCGCCGCCGCGAGCGTCCGGCGCGCCAGGTCGAGCTTGTAGCCATTGTCGGGCGTCGGCCGCGCCCCGGCGAGCGCCGCATCGGCGACCTCGCCTGCCGAACCGTTGGCATCGACCCGCCAGGGTTTCGGCGCAAGACCGCCGAACGCCACGCGCTCGATCCGACCCTCGCGCGCCACGAGGGCCACCGATACGGTGGCGAAGGCATAGGATGCCCGCTCGCGCACCTTGCGATAGATCTGCGTTCCACCCATCGGCGGCGGCAGTGTCACGGCGACGATCATCTCCCCCTCCCGCAGTGCTGTCTCGAGGTGTGGCGTCTCGCCGGGAAGCCGGTGGAAGTCGGCCATCGGTACCGTCCGCGCGGCGCCGCGGGCACCAGCGATCTCCACCGTTGCGTCGAGGACGCGCAGCGCGACGGCCATGTCGGATGGATGCGTCGCGATGCAGGCGTCGGAGATGCCGAGGACTCCCAGATTGTGGCTCAACCCGCCGATCGCGGCGCAGCCCGAGCCGGGCCGCCGCTTATTGCAGGGCATGTCGGTATTGTAGAAATACGGGCACCGCGTGCGCTGCAGCAGGTTGCCCGCCGTCGTCGCCTTGTTGCGCAACTGCCCCGAGGCGCCCGACACCAATGCGCGGGCCAGCACGGCATAGTCGCGGCGGATGCGCATGTCGGCGGCGAGGTCGGCATTGCGGACCAGCGCACCGATCCGCAGCCCGCCCTCCGCGGTCGGCTCGATCGTATCGAGGCCGAGACGGTTGATGTCGACCAGATGCACCGGCGCTTCGATGCCCAGCTTCATCAGGTCGAGCAGATTGGTGCCGCCGGCGATGAACTTCGCGTCCGGTCGCGCTGCGAGCTGCAGCGCCTCGTTCACCGATCCGGCGCGGTCGTAGCTGAAGGCCTTCACGCCGCACCTCCGCTCACGTCGCGGATCGCGGCGATGATGTTGGGGTAGGCCGAGCAGCGGCAGAGATTGCCGCTCATGCGTTCGCGCACCTCCTCGTCGCTTAGCGGCGGTGGCGCGCCGATGTCGTGCGTCACGTGACTGGGCACGCCGCGTTCGATCTCATCGAGCACCGCGACGGCGGACATGATCTGGCCCGGCGTGCAGTAGCCGCACTGGTAGCCGTCGCGTTCGAGGAAGGCCTGCTGCATCGGATGGAGATGCTCTGGCGTCCCCAGCCCCTCGATCGTCTGGATCTCGTCGCCTTCATGCATGACCGCGAGGGTGAGGCAGGAATTGATCCGCCGCCCGTTGACCAGCACCGTGCATGCGCCGCATTGCCCCTGGTCGCAGCCCTTCTTGGTGCCGGTGAAATGCAGGTGCTCGCGCAGCGCGTCGAGCAGCGTCACGCGCGGGTCGAGCGACAGCGCATGGTCGGTGCCGTTGATCCGCAACGTTACGAACAAGTCAGACATCTACGGCTTCCCCCGCGCTCCCCGCACCACACCGGGCCGCGGCGATCACAATGTCAGCAGGCCGGCCCGATGCGCAATCCGGGCAGTTGGATCGTGCTTCCGGAAGCGTAAGATGGCCTCCGCAACGTTTGCATTGACAGTAACATGTCAGTCGGCCAGATTTGTAACCATTCGGTGACTTAGCAGGCCAGCAAGAGCCGCAGGTACCGGGAAAATCGAGGGGCTGGAGGATCAGCCTCGCACCTGGGAGGACTTTGATATGACGTTCAGTATCGGCCGCCGCCAGTTCCTTGTGGGCACGTCGGCCCTCATGGCCGCCAGCGCCTTCGCCGGCCCGGCTTTCGCGCAGGACAAGCGCATGCGTCTCGCCTGGTGGGGCGGTCAGGCGCGTGCCGACCGCACCGATGCGGTGTCCAAGCTCTATGCCGAGGCACATCCGGGCGTGACGTTCGACACCTGGTGGAACGCGTTCAACGACTACTGGCCCAAGCTCGGCACGGAAGTTGCCGGCGGCAATGCGGCCGACGTCTATCAGATGGACTACCGCTACCTCGTCGAATACGCCCAGCGTGGGGCCATCGCCCCGCTCGACGACTATATCGGCAAGGGGCTCGACCTCTCCGATTTCGACCAGGACCAGCAGGATGGCGGCAAGGTCGACGGCAAGCTCTATGCGATCAGCCTGGGCGCCAATTCGGTGGCCATGATGGTCAACACCAAGGCCTTCGACGATGCCGGCGTCGAGCGCCCGACGCGCGACTGGACCTATGAGGACTACAAGAGCCGCGCCGAGGCGTTCAACGCCAAGTCGAACGGCATGAAGCTGCTGGCTGACGGCTCGGCCAGCGAGCCGGCCTTCGAGAACTTCCTGCGCCAGCGCGGCAAGGCGCTCTACACCGACGGCAAGCTGGGCTGGGAGGCCGACGACCTCGTCGACTGGTTCAAGCTGTGGGCCGACCTGCGCGCCGCCGGCGCCTGCGTCGGGCCCGAGGATCAGGCGCTCGATGCCACCGCGGCCATCGACACCACCATGATCATCCTCAAGAAGGCGGCGACCAGCTTTGCCAATTCCAACCAGCTGATCGGCTTCCAGGCGGTGATCACCGACCCGCTCGACATGATCAACTTCCCGCGCGCCGAAGCGGGTTCGGGCGGCGGCCATTACCGCAAGCCGAGCCAGTTCTGGAGCGTCAATCCGAAGTCGGCCATGCTGGCGGACGCTGTCGACTACGTCAGCTTCTTCGTCAACGACCTCGGCGCCGGCGCGGCGCTCGGCGTCGAGCGCGGCATCCCGTGCTCGAAGAAGGTGCGCGACGCCCTCGCCCCGACGCTCGATCCGCAGAGCCAGATCGCGCTCAACTTCGTGTCGAACCTGGGCGATCTGCTCGGCAGCCTGCCGCCGGTGCCGCCGACGGCGGCGGGCGAAGTCTCCACGCAGCTCACCACCAAGTCGCAGGAAGTGGCGTTTGGCGCCACCACGCCTGAGGAAGCCGGCCCGGCCTTCTTCCAGGAGGCGACGGACATCCTGGCTCGCGCGAGCTGAACCCGATGACCGCGCGCTCGCTCGCAGACGCCACCGCGGCGCCCGCCGGCGGGCGCGCGGTCACACCCTCGGTCTGGTCGCGGATCTGGTCCGCGAACGGGGCGGGCTATCTCTTCCTGCTGCCCTGGTTCATCGGCTTTTTCGGCCTCACGGTCGGCCCGATCGTTACCTCGCTCTATCTGAGCTTCACCAATTTCGACCTGCTGACCGATCCTAAATGGATCGGCGCCGCGAACTATGTCCGCATGTTCACGGCGGACCCCAAATTCGCGCAGTCGATGCGCGTCACCTTCATGTTCGTCATCTTCTCGGTGCCGCTGAAGCTGGCCTTCGCGCTCGCCATCGCGCTGCTGCTCAATCGCGGCATGCGCGGCCTGCCGATCTATCGGGCGATCTTCTACCTGCCGTCGCTGCTGGGCGCATCGGTGGCGATCGCCGTGCTGTGGCGCACGCTGTTCGCCGGCGACGGCGTCATCAACGACTTTCTCGCCCTCTTCGGCATCCAGGGGCCGAGCTGGATCTCCAACCCGCGCTATTCGCTGTGGACGCTAATCCTGCTCGCCGTCTGGCAGTTCGGCTCGCCCATGATCATCTTCCTCGCCGGGCTCCGCCAGATTCCGCAGGACATGTACGAGGCGGCGAGCCTCGAGGGCGCCTCGAAATGGCGCGTGTTCTGGAAGATCACGCTGCCGCTGCTGACGCCGGTGGTGTTCTTCAACGCCATCATCCAGACCATCGAGGGCTTCAAGAGCTTCACGCCCGCCTTCATCATCTCGGGCGGCACCGGCAATCCGATCAATTCGACGCTGTTCTACACGCTCTATCTCTACCAGGAGGCGTTCGCCTTCTTCCGCATGGGCTATGCCTCGGCGCTCGCCTGGGTGCTGCTGATCGTGGTGGCGCTGTTCACCGGCTTCTCGTTCCTCACCAGCCGCTTCTGGGTGCACTATGACGACTGACGCGCCGCGCCTCACCGTCGTCACCGCGCCGGCCAATCCGGTATGGAAGATCGTGCGGCCGATCCTCTCGCACGGGCTGCTGCTGCTCGCCTCGTTCCTGATGCTCTATCCGTTGCTGTGGATGCTCGCGGCGTCCTTCCGGCCGGAAGCAGAGATATTCTCGAACAATTCGCTGATCCCCAGCGAGATCAGCCTGCATGGCTACATCAGCGGCTGGACCGGCCTGTCGCGCACCTTCGACGTGTTCTTCCTCAACTCGTTCATGGTCTCGATCCTGTGCGTGATCGGCAACCTCGCTGCCTGCTCGCTGACCGCGTTCGCGTTCGCGCGACTCGAGTTCTGGGGCCGCAAGTTCTGGTTTGCGCTGATGCTGGGCACGCTGATGCTGCCCTACCAGGTGGTGCTGATCCCGCAATATATCCTGTTCCTCAACATGCCGCCCTGGCTGGGCGGGACGGCCTCGGGCTGGGTCAACAGCTTCCTGCCGCTGATCGTCCCGAAATACCTCGCGGTCGACGCGTTCTTCATCTTCCTCATGGTGCAGTTCTTCCGCGGCATCCCGCGCGAGCTGGACGAGGCGGCGCAGATGGACGGCTGCTCGCCCTGGCGCATCTACTGGCGCATCATGCTGCCGCTGAGCGTGCCGGTGCTGGTGACGGCGGGCATCTTCACCTTCATCTTCACCTGGGACGATTTCTTCGCGCCGCTGATCTATCTCAACGACCAGAAGATCTACACCGCGACACTGGCCCTGCGCACCTTCGTCGACTCGACCGCCGAGTCGAACTGGAGCGGCCTGTTCGCCATGAGCGTGCTCACGGTGCTGCCGATCTTCGTCATCTTCGTCTTCTTCCAGCGCCTGCTCATCGAGGGCATCGCCACCACAGGTATGAAACGCTAGTCCAATGTCTATCCGCATCGCGGCCATCGGCCTCACCCATTCGCACATCTACGGGCAGGTCGACTGTCTGCTGCGTGAAGGCGCCACGCTCGTGGGCTTCTGGTCGGACGAGGAGGATGTCGCCACCCCGTTCGGCGAGAAGTATCCGCAGGCCCGGCGCGTCGCCGACCGGCGCGAACTGCTGGACGATCCGTCCATCCACATGATCCTGACTTCGGCCATTCCGGCCGAGCGCGCCGAGATCGCCATCGCCTCGATGCGGGCGGGCAAGGACGTGATGACCGACAAGCCGGGCATGACCTCGCTGGACCAGCTTGCCGAGATCAGGCGGGTGCAGCAGGAGACGGGACGCATCTTCTCGGTCTGCTACTCCGAGCATTTCGAGACGCGCTCGACCGTGAGGGCCGGGGAACTGGTCAAGGCCGGCGCCATCGGCCGGGTGGTCAATACCATCGGCATGGGGCCGCACGCCCTCAACAACAACAAGCGCGCGCCCTATTTTTTCGACCGCCGGCAGTATGGCGGGATTCTCTGCGATATCGGCAGCCACCAGGTCGAGCAGTTCCTGTTCTTCACCGGCAGCGAAGACGCGCAGATCGTCTCCGCCAGCGTCGCCAATCGCGGCAACCCGCAACATCGCGGCCTCCAGGACGTGGGCGACCTCCACATCCAGAGCGCCAGCGCGACAGGCTATGTCCGGGTGGACTGGTTCACGCCGGCGGGCCTGGGCATCTGGGGCGACGGTCGGCTCACGCTGGTGGGCACCGAGGGCTATATCGAGCTGCGCAAATACATCGACATCGCGGGGCGGCCGGGAAAGGACCATTTGTTCCTCGTCGACGCCAGGGGCACGCACTACATCGACTGTGCCGACCAGCAGCTGCTCTACGGCAAGGCGCTGATCTCGGACGTGCTCAACCGCACCGAAACGGCGATGCCGCAGGCGCGCTGCTACAAGGCAATGGAACTGGCGCTCACGGCACAGCAGATGGCCGAGCGCGGCACGGAATGGGCACAATGAGCAGGAATTACACAGTCGCCGTGGTCGGCGCCGGCATCGGCCGCTCGCACATCACCGAGGGCTATCTCAACAATCCCGACAAGTACCGCGTCGTCGCGCTGTGCGATCTCGACGAGGCTAAGCTCACAAAGCTCGCCGACGAGTTCGGCATCGAGCGGCGCACAACGAAATTCGACGATCTCCTCGCCATGGACGATCTCGACATCATCGATATCTGCACGCCGCCCATGGTGCACTATCCCATGATCGTTGCGGCGCTGCGCGCCGGCAAGCACGTGATCTGCGAGAAGCCGCTGGTCGGCTCGCTCAAGGAAATCGATGAGGTCATCGCGGTCGAGACGCAGTCCACCGGCAAGCTCATGCCCGTGTTCCAGTACCGTTTCGGCAATGGCGTGCAGCAGGCCAAGGCCATCATCGATGCGGGCCTCGCCGGCAAGCCGTTCGTGGGCACCGTCGAGACGCTGTGGCGGCGCGAGGCGCCCTACTATGCGGTGCCGTGGCGCGGCAAGTGGAAGACCGAGCTGGGCGGCGTGCTGATGGGGCACGCCATCCATCCGCACGACATGTTCGTGTATCTGATGGGCCCGCTCAAATCGCTGTTCGGTCGCGTCGCGACGCGCGTCAACGACATTGAGGTCGAGGACTGCATCTCGGCATCGGTCGAACTCGAGTCCGGCGCCATCGGCTCGTTCACCGCCTCGCTCGGCTCGGCCGACGAGATCAGCCGCATCCGCCTCGCCTTCGACAATGTCACGTTCGAGTCCGACCACGAGGCCTACAACCCGGGCGCCAAGCCGTGGAAGATCCTGCCGCGCGACGACGGCACCAGATCGGCCATCGCCGATCTGCTCAAGGACTGGAAGGACGTGCCGCCGCGCTTCCACACGCAGATGGCGCGGTTCCACGACAGCCTGACCTCGGGCGCGCCGCTGCCGGTCACCAGCGCGGATTCGCGGCGGGCGCTCGAAATCGTCACCGCCTTCTACTATTCTTCGCGGACGCGGGAAGAGGTCGTGTTCCCCATCGGCAAGGATCACCCGAACTACCAGAGCTGGCTCCCGGAGGGTTTCGCGTGACTGCAAACGCAACGAGCGTCGTCCTCGAAAAGGTCGTCAAGCGCTATGGCGACGTCGAGGTCATCCACGGCATCGACCTCAACATCGATCCGGGCGAATTCACTGTCTTTGTCGGCCCGTCGGGCTGCGGCAAGTCCACCTTGCTCCGCATGGTGGCCGGCCTCGAGCCGATCACCGGCGGTGACCTGCTGATCGACGGGCAGCGCATGAACGACGTGCCCGCCTCCCGGCGCGGCATTGCGATGGTGTTCCAGTCCTATGCGCTCTACCCGCATATGAATGTCTACCAGAACCTCGCTTTCGGCCTCGAAACGGCGCGCATGCCCAAGGCCGAGATCGCCAAACGCGTGCAGAAGGCGGCCGACATTCTCAAGATCGAGCCGCTGCTCAAGCGCAAGCCGCGGCAGCTCTCGGGCGGGCAGCGCCAGCGCGTGGCCATCGGCCGCGCCATCGTGCGCGAGCCCCGCATCTTCCTGTTCGACGAGCCGCTCAGCAACCTCGATGCCGAATTGCGCGTCCAGATGCGCGTCGAGATCGCCAAGCTCCACAACGACCTGGGCAACACCATGATCTACGTCACGCACGACCAGGTCGAGGCGATGACGATGGCGGACAAGATCGTGGTGCTCAATGCCGGTGTGGTCGAGCAGGTGGGGGCGCCGCTCGAGCTCTACAACAATCCGCGCAACCGCTTCGTCGCGGGCTTCCTCGGCTCGCCCAAGATGAACTTCATCGAGTCGACCGTGAGCCGGATCGAGGGCGCACATGGCACGGTCAATGTGGGCGGCACGGCGTTCCAGCTCCGTCAGCAGCTTGCGGGTTTCAAGGAGGCCGACAAGATCGTCTTCGGCATCCGGCCCGAACATATGGGGCTCACCGAGACCTCCGGCGTCAAGCTCGCCGATGTGCGCGTCGATTTGGTCGAGCAGCTGGGCGACCAGACCATGCTCTACGCCTCCACCCAGGGCGGCCAGGCCCTCACCATCGCGCTCGAGGGCCAGCAGCACATGCCGCTAGGCTCGACGGTGACGGCGTATGTCGATCCCACCAAGTACCACGCGTTCGGACCGGACGGGCGGGCGCTGTAGGTCTGCGCTACCGCTCGAGCCGGATACCCGCCTCGGCCAGCATCTCGTCGACCGTCACCTTCATCCCCGTGGCGATCGCCCTGTTCGCGGCGATGCCGGTGAGGATGGACCAGGCGCCTTCCTTGTGCGTCGAGGCGCGGTTGTATCTGTCGGGCGCCATGCCGGCCGGGTCGAAGATGTAGCCCAGCATCACCGGATCGGCGCCGCCATGCGCGCCGTTACCATACTCGACGGGAATCCGCTGCGGCAGGCCGCCCGCGAGGTGCAGCGTCGTGCTGAAGCTTTCGTCGCTCTCGCCCTTCTCGCGATGCTGGCCGCTGAACACGCCATGCACTTCGATGTGCTTGTGCGTCAGGTCGCCCTTGGTGCCCTGGAAGGTGATTTCGAGACCCTCCCATGGCGAGTAGGCGCACAGCGTGTAGTTGAGGAACACGCCATTGGCGTACTCGGCTTCCACCTGCATCGTGTCCTCGATCGTGATGTCGGCATCGAACACGCAGCGGTCGCGGTAATAGCCGTCATCATCCTCCGCCTCGAGATACATCTCGCGCAGCCCTTCGTCGGCCGCGAGGTCCAGCCGGTAGTCGCATTTGTCGAACACCGGGCAGCCATGGCAGCGCGGGCCATGATCCGCGAGGCCGAGCGTCACGGCCATCTGAGGCGCGTAGAAGGCGCGCTTGCCGTTCGCGGCAACGGTCACCGGGGTCGACTCCACCCACCAGTTCATCAGGTCGAAATGATGCGTGCTCTTGTGCACCAAGAGGCCACCCGAGCGGTCCTTGTAGCGGTGCCAGCGCCGGAAATAGTCGGCGCCGTGCACGCGGTCGAGATACCAGCGGAAGTCGACCGCCTGCACCTCGCCGATCACGCCCGACATCAGGATGTCCTTGAGCTGGGTGCGCGCCGGGGAATAGCGGTAGTTGAAGGTCACGGTGACGCTGCGGCCGGTTTCCCGCTGCGCGTCGAGCACGCTCTTGAGCTTTGTGAGGTCGATCGTCATCGGCTTTTCGGTGATGACGTTGCAGCCCGATCTCAGCGCGCGCACGATGTACTCGTGATGGAGATGGTCGGGCACGGTCACGATCACCGTGTCGGGCTTCTGCTCGGCGATCATCCTGTCGAACTCGCCCGCGAGGTAGGTGGCAATGCCGTTGCCCGGCTGCGGCGGCGCATCGCGCACCGAGAGCGCCAGGCGCGTCTCGTTGACGTCGCACAGCGCGACCAGCTCGTTGTTCGCTTTGTGAGTTTCGGTGACCGCTTCGCGGAACATCTGGTGGCGCCCGCCGGCGCCGACAATCGCGTACTTCACTTGCAGCTATTTCCTCAGCGGCGCGCGGCTCCCTCAGCCGCCATCCACCGACATGCTAGCGGCACGCGATGTAACGATCCAGTTACAATATCGGCGGCCGCCTGCACCGCGCGCTATTCCGCCGCCACCGCCACATGGTGCCGGCCGAGCGGCACGACCATCGGGGTGCCCGATACGGGGTCGTTGACGATCCGCGCGGTGAGGCCGAACACCGCGTCCACCAGTTCTCACGATTTGTCGCGCTAGCATTCCGATAAAAAGATGATAAATAGGATCATGTTTGATCCTTGAGATAAATGGACGCCAACCTCAAACCATCAACGGGTCTGCAGCAGATCATCGACAACCTGCGGGCGCGCAGCGACGAGCTGCCGGCGGCGCATGCCGGCCTGCGCGAGCACATGCTGACGCCGGCCGCCATCGCGAGCGACATCGGCCGCCTCGAGGCCTGGCTCGAACAGCAGGGGATCGCCGCCGAGGGCATGGACCGCAAAACCCAGGCCGCCTACATGATCGGCGGGCTCGCCTGGAGCGTGTGCATCTGGATGGCGGCCCTCGCGCTCACCGGCCACCGGCCGATCCGCCGCGTCGCCTTCGAGCAGGAGCGCTACTGGTGGGGCACGCCCGAGGACGGGCATGAATATGTGCGCTATCCCATCAGCATCGAGGTCAGCGACGGTCCGCCGAACCATCGCGAAACCATCGAGCAGATTTTCGAGCCTATCATCGCCGCCACCATGGTGACCTCGGGGCTCAGCGCCGGCGCGCAGTGGCGGCTGGTGGCCGACAATGTGGCGTCCGCCTTCCTCTATGGCGGCAAGGCGCTGGGCATGGCCGCGCGCGGCATGGAGATTGCGGGGCCCATCATCGCCGAGGGCCGGCTGCACAACGGCAAGACCGGTTTCCTCGAGATCACGGCAGGCAAGGCCTGCGACTGGTTCCTCGTGCGCGGCGGCTGCTGCCGCTACTACACGACCAGGGACGCCGAGGGCGACTACTGCACCTCCTGCGTGCTGCGCAAACGCGACGACCAGATCGCGCGGTACACCGAGTATCTCGCCTCGTTGCAAACGTTGGAATGACAACGATTGGAGTGTAGGGTCGGCGAAACCCATTCGCTGGTATCCCGTGCCCGACCCCGACCGCCGCCCCGCCACCATCAAGACTATCGCCAAGGCCCTGTCGCTGTCGGCGTCCACCGTTTCGCGCGGCCTTCAGGGCGATCCCTCGGTCACCGAGAAGACGCGGCGCAAGATCATGGAGACGGCCGAAGAACTCGGCTATCGCCGCGATTTCCGTGGTGTTTCGATGCGCACCGGCAAGACCTTCGTGCTGTGCTCGGTGCTGGGGACGCCGCCGAGCCAGGAGTTCGGCGATCCGGCGGCCATGCATCTCATCCAGGGGATGATCGCGGGCGTCGAGGGCACCGATTTCAAGATGGTGACGCGCCCGGTCGAGACCTCCGAACAGCGGCTCGAGGCGGTCAGGGAAGCCGTCACCAATGGCCGCTTCGACGGCCTCGTGCTCGACCATTCCGAGCCGCAGGATCCGTGCGTGCTCTACCTGCTCGAAAAGAAGGTGAAGTTCATCACCTTCGGGCGCACGGAGCTGTTCTCGGACCATCCCTATTTCGACATCGACAACGAGCACGCGGCCTATGAGGCGACACAGCACCTCGTCAGCAAGGGGCACCGGCGCATTGCGCTGGTCGATCCGCCGCCGCGCTACCTGTTCTCGCGCCAGCGCCTGCGCGGCTACCAGCGCGCGCTCGAGGAGGGCGGCATTCCCTTCGATCCGGCGCTCGTCAACGAGAACAATATCGGGGCGCGCCGGGTGCGCGAGCGCGTCAGCCAGTTCCTCGCCATGAGGGACCGGCCCACCGGCTTCGTCACCTCGAACGAGGTCGCAACGCTCGGTGCCATCAGCGCCGCGCGGGCCCTGCCGGCCGGCGAGGCGCAGGCGCTGCAGTTCGTGTCGCGCGATGGCACCAACATCTTCGACTATGTCGAGCCGCCCGTTTCGAGCTGCTACTACCCGCTGCTCGATGTCGGGGAGAGGCTGGCGCAGAACCTCGTGAAAGCCGTCGAAGGGGCGGGGATCGAAACCCTGCAGACGGTCGAGCGCACCACCTTCATCGAACGCCCGCACCGCACCATCGGCGAAACGATTTGACTTGCGCCAACCCACAGTCCGCCGCCGCATTCGCAGAAAAATGCAAACGATTGCATTGACAGCATGGAGACCGCCAAACTAGGGTCCGGCAGTGCCTTGGGAGAGGCACGCCAGAACACATCTGGACCCTTTGGGAGGACCCATCATGAATCGCCTTTTGGCGGCAGGCGTCAGCCTCGCCGTAGTGAGCCTTGCTGTGCCCGCGCTGGCCCAGACCATGCCCGATCCCGCCAATGTCAGCGGCAAGATCGTCAACTACGTGCACTTCACCAACTACATCGACGACGGCAGCTATGACCGGTGGGAAGCCGAGTTCAAGGCGCTCTATCCCAATGTCGAGGACATCGAAGTGCTCGGCATCGCCGACTATGCGGGCCAGATCGCGACCCGCCTCGCGACCGGCGATATCGGCGACGTGCTCGAGATTTCCGATCAGGTGCCGGCCGACGAGTTGGGCGACTTCTTCCTGCCGCTCAACGACCTCGGCATCCACGAGGACTATTATTTCGCCGATCGCTGGGCGTTCGACGGCAATGTCTATGCGCTCACCTTCGGCGTCAGCGCCGACGGCGTCGTCTACAACAAGGAAGCGTTCAAGACGGCCGGCATCGAGACCGTGCCCACCAAATTCTCCGAGCTCAAGGCCGCCTACGAGAAGCTCAAGGCATCGGGCGCCTATCCGATCGTGCTGAACCTCGCCGATGGCTGGCCTCTCACCTCGTTCGAAGGGCTCGCGACCTCGATTTCGGGCGACCCTAATTTCCTCAATGCGACGCTCGAGGACGACACGCCGCTTGCCGCCGACAAGCCGTGGGGCAAGTCGCTGGGCATCCTCAAGGATCTTATCGATTCCGGTCTTGCCGAGGACGACCTCAGCACCGGCCACTGGCAGGACTCGAAGGGCTGGCTCGCAAGCGGCAAGGGTGCTTCGTGGTTCCTGGGCAACTGGTCGATCAGCCAGATCGCGACCGAGGGCGCGACGCTTGCCGGCCTCGACAATTACGACGCCAACAACCTGGGCTACTTCCCGTTCCCCTATGACGAGAGCGGCGGGCCCTACAATGCGAGCTCGGGTCCTGACTGGGCCATGGCGATCAACGCCAACACGGCTAATCCGGAGCTCGCCAAGGCGTGGCTCGCCTTCATCCTCACCAAGACCGACCTGGCGCAGAAAGCCGGCTTCATCCCCGGCTACAAGAAGCTGCCGCCCACCCTGCCGCAGCTTGCCGAGTTCCAGACCTACAGTCCGAAGCTGATCGAAGGCACGCCGCCGCTGCCGGCGCTCACCAATGTGCGCAACACCAGCGGCTGGAACGGCGGCAACGCCATCCGCGACCTGGTCAACGCCCCCGACTTCAATGCCGCAGTCGGCGACGTCAACGCCAAATGGGCCGCCGCCGCGGCCCGCGAGCGGTAGGACTGGCCGTCCACCCTCTCCCATCAAGGGAGAGGGCCATCGGGCCGCGGACGTGCAAGCTGGACCTTCTCCCCGTGTGGGAGAAGGCGCCCGAGGGGCGGATTGGGGGAGGCCGCTGGAGCGGCATTCGAGGGATGAGACGGACGTGACCTTCAACGCAGCAGTCCAGCGCCGGCTGACGATCTTCGCCTTCCTGCTCGTGCCCGTCACGTTTCTCGTCGTGCTCAACATCTATCCGGTGCTGCAGCTCTTCTGGATCAGCCTCACCGACTTCAATTCCATCAACTGGCGGCGCGCCGAGTTCGTCGGCCTGCGCAACTTCATCGACCTGTTCACCTTCGATCGCGACCTGCTCGTGCCGATGACGCGCTCGCTCTACTATCTGGGTGGCAGCGTGGTGCAGCTCATCCTCGCGACCTGGTTCGCCGTGGTGCTCAACCAGAAGCTGCCGGGCAGCCGCATGTTCCGCACCATCCTCTTCATCCCCTTCGTGCTCAATGCGGTGGCGGCCGGCCTCATCTTCAAGAACTTCCTCGAGCTCAACGGCGCGGCCAACGACATCCTGCAGCTCTTCTTCGGCGAGGACTTCAAGGTCACCTGGCTGGATTCGTCCAAGCCCTATTCGAACCTCTCGCTCGCAGCCGCCAGCGTCTGGCGCTATCTCGGCTTCAACCTCGTCGTCACCTTCGGCGCCCTGCAGGCCATCCCGCAGGACCAGTACGATGCGGCGCGCCTCGAGGGCGCCAATCAGTGGCAGCAGTTCTGGCGCATCACCTTCCCCTCGATCCGCCTGGTACTGCTGCTGCAGTTCATGCTGTCGCTGGTCGGCTCGCTCGAAGTGTTCGAGGTGCCCATGCTGATCACGCGCGGCGCCGGCGAAACCTCCACCTTCGCCATCACCATGATCGAGACCGGCTTCCAGAACCGGCGCGCCGGCACGGCCGCGGCCATGGCCGTGCTCATGCTCGCCGTCGTCGTCATCGTCTTCATCATCACGCGGCTCATCAACTCGAGCCGCACCGCCATGAAGGAGCCGCTATGAGCCGCCGCCGTCCGCTCACGCCGGGCAGGGGCCTGGCGCTCGGCTTCCAGTATCTCACGCTGGTCCTGGCCTCCATCCTCGTGCTGCTGCCGCTGTGGAGCCTGATCATCTCCTCGCTCAAGAGCGCGCGCGAATATCTCGACACCAACCGCATCGTGCCGCCGCAGAACTGGTTCAATCTGTCCAACTATGCCGAAGCGATCTGGCCCGAGCAGGCAAACGGCATCACCATCGGCCAGGCATTCGCCAACACCGGCTTCATCCTGGTGTTCTCGCTGCTGCTGCTCATCCTGTTCGGCACCAGTGCCGCCTTCGTCATCGACCGCTTCCGCTTCCGCGGCCGCATGCTGATCCTGGGTGCGTGGGCCATGGTCGTCGCGGTGCCGGGCATCCTGACGCCGGTCTCCACCTTCCAGGTGCTGAAGGCCCTCGGCCTCGCCAATTCGAAGTGGGCGCTCGTCGTTCTCTATTCGGGCGTCGATATCATCTCGATCCTGATCTTCGTGCAGTTCCTCAAGAACATCTCGACCGAGGTGGACGACAGCGCACGCATCGAGGGCGCCAACTATTTCCAGATCTATTTCCGGCTGATCCTGCCCATGCTGACGCCGGCCATTGCCACGGTGGTGATCCTGCGCACGGTGGGCATCTACAACGATTTCGTCACGCCCTATCTCTACGTGCCGCAGCCGCAGGAAGCGACGGTCTCCATGATGCTGTTCAACATGGCCGGCTTCAACTCGGGCACCTCTGCCGCCGTGCTCCTCGCCGCCATCGTGCTGGTCATCCTGCCCACCGTGGTCGGCTTCTTCATCCTCCAGCGCTACATCTATGCCGGCATCACGAACGGCTCGGTCAAGGGATAATGAAATGTCGTTCCTGAAGCTCGAAAATGTCAGCAAGTCGTTCGGCACCTTCAAGGCGCTCGACGATGTGAGCTTCGAGGCACCGGCCGGCGCGTTCGTCGTGCTGCTCGGTCCCTCGGGCTGCGGCAAGTCCACGCTGCTGCGCCTCATCACCGGCCTCACCGAAGACCATGACGGCGAGATCTACATCAACGAACGGCGGGTCACCGACATGGACCCCAAGGACCGCAAGGTCGCCATGGTGTTCCAGTCCTATGCGCTCTATCCGCATCTGAGCGTGCGCAAGAACATCTCGTTCGGCATGGAGATCAACCGCGTTCCGCGCGCCGAGCGCGATCGTCGCGTCGCCGAGGCGGCCCGGGCGCTGCAGCTCGAGCCGCTGCTCAACCGTCTGCCGGTGCAGCTCTCGGGTGGCCAGCGGCAGCGTGTCGCCATCGGCCGCTGCCTCGTGCGCGAGCCCGACCTGTTCCTGTTCGACGAGCCGCTCAGCAATCTGGATGCCAAGCTTCGGCACGACACGCGCGTCGAGCTCAAGCACCTGCACCAGCGCCTCAAGGCAACCACCGTCTACGTCACCCACGACCAGCACGAGGCCATGACGCTCGCCACCCAGGTCGTGCTGATGCAGGACGGCCGCATCGTCCAGATCGCTTCGCCCATGGAGCTCTATGCGCGCCCGGTCAATCGCTTCGCCGCCACCTTCATCGGCTCGCCCGCCATCAACCTGATCAAGGGCGCACTCGGCGCCGATGGCCGCTTTGTCGGCGGAGGCCTCGATGTCGCCATTCCCGCCGGCGTGCTCGACGGCCCGGCCGCGGCGCGTCCCGCCGAGCTCGGCCTTCGCTCCGAAAGCGTCCGCATCGCCCGCGATAGCGACGCGCATCAGACCATCGCCGTCGACTACATCGAGCCGACCGGCGCCGACCTCTACGTCAACGGCAAGGTTGCCGGGCAGGACGTCGTCGTCCGCGTCGAGCGCACCGAAAAGGTCAGACCGGGCGACCACCTGCCCATACGCTGGCAGCTCGACCAGGCCCTGCTGTTCGACGCCGACACCGGCGTCCGCCTCTAGAAGGGCAGCAGCGGTTTCAGCCGGCTGACCATCAGGGTCGAGCCGCGCCCATTGAGGTGCTGCGCATCCTGGAACAGGATGTGTCCGTCCTCGAAGAACTGGCAGATGCCGCCCGGGCACTGGATGTCGTTGACCGACAGGAACTCGGGCACCAGCTCGTCGAGGCGATCATTGTACTGGAACTCGGCCCGCGCCACGCGCGGCTGGCCGACGCAACGGGCCGGCAGCCACACCAACAGCGCGCCGAGGCCGAGCTCGAAAGTGCGCGAGGGCAGCATGTAGAACGCCGCTGCATCGTCCGTGCGCAGCCAGTGCAGGCTGACGGCGAGGCTGGCGGCCGAAATCAGGACGATGGCAATGACCACGCCGGGCCGGGGCAGCAGGCGGTGCAGGGCGAACAGCAACAGCGGCCAGATGAGGTAGAACTGCTCCTCGACGCTGAGCGACCAGGTGTGCAGCAGCGGCTTGGTGTTGGCGAGCGCCGCCCAGTACCCGGATTCGAGATAGAACTGCACATTGGCAAGGCTGAACACCGCGGCGAAGGCGGAGCTGGCAAAGTCGCGCATCTGGTGCGGCGACAGCAGAAAGAACGACACTACCCAGGTCGCCGCAATTGTCGTCAACAGAGCCGGATAGAGCCGGCGGAGGCGACGCAGGTAGAAGGTGCGGAAGCCGAGCCTGCCGGTTTCGGCCAGCTCGCCGGTCAGCAGCCGGGTGATGAGGAAGCCGCTGAGCACGAAGAAGATGTCGACGCCCACGAAGCCGCCGGGCAGCCATGGAAAGTCGAGATGGCACAGGACGACGCCCGAGACGGCAAGAGCCCGGAGCCCATCGAGCTCCGCCTGATAATGGTGCCTCGCCGCCATACAAACCCCCAGGCCAGCTAAGCCGAGGCGGCCGGCATGCGCAATGCCAAACTCCCGTCAGCCATGGGAGAGTCTAGAACGGCAGCAGCGGCTTCACGCGGGTCATGAACAGCGTCGCGCCCGCATCGTTCAGGTGATGGTCGTCGCGGAAGAGCAGGCGTGCGCCGTCGAAGAACTGGCACACGCCCCTGGGGCACTGCGCGTCGTTGGGAGAGACGAAGGCGGGCAGCAGCGCCTGCATCGCCTGGTTGTAGGCCAGCTCGTCCGCCGCGATCCGTGCGTCGCCGGTGCAGCGCGCTTCGATCCACGCGTCGCTGACGACGAGCCGCGGGGCAGCGGTGCAATCTACGAGGTTGACGGCCGGGCGAATGAAGTCGCCGAGCACGGTCACCGTGTTGCCGGCCGCCTGCAACTGCCGGACGATCGGCTCGGTTATCCCTGCCATCAGTTCGGGCGTGTCGCGCTTGGCGCTGGTGATGATGATGTTGCGCGGCGGGCCATCGAGGAAGAACTGGAGCGCACTCCGGTTGCGCTCGACGCATTCCTGTTCATCCCCCTCGCTCGCATATTGGCGCACATAGCCGCCGAAGCCCGATTGCGGTGTGCAGGCGCTGCGGTAGAGGATGTAGACGTTGTAGTCGTCGAACACCTTGAACAGGCCGGGCGCGAGATGCAGCGCGTGGCTGTCGCCCCACACGAACAGGTCCTTGGGGCGCTCGCGGAAGTTCTGGCAGGTGACGAGTTCACGATCGAGCTGAGGGTTCCACTGCTGGCAGTCCGGCGTGTCGATGGGATTGACCACGGCCGTGATCCGCTCCGCCGGCACGCGCCAGGCCCAGCCCGTGGCGAGCGCGGTTGCCGAAGTGATCGAAAGGGCGATCGCCATTGCCACCAGGGCGCCGATGACGACGCGGTTGCGGCCCGCGACGGGGCGCCGGAAGCGCTGCTCGATCAGGGCGTATTGCAGCCAGGCGAGGAGAACCGACAACCCACCCAGCAGCAGCGCATCGGTCCATTCGATCGGCCTGTAGGTATAGGCGCGCCACAAGACGATCAGCGGCCAGTGCACAAGGTAGAGCGAGTAGCTGATGCGGCCGATCCAGGCGACGGGGCCGAGCCGGAAGGGCGCTGCCGCGTCCGATTTCGAGCCGGCGATGAACAGCGCCGCGCCGATGCAGGGCAGCAGCGCCGACAGGCCGGGGAACGGCGTGGCTTCGGTATAGAGCACCATCGGCACGATCATCGCGGCGCAGCCGATGATCGTCGCGGCATTGAGCAGCCATCTGTTGCGCAGGGCGGGCAGGAAGACCACGAGGGCGCCGAGCCCGAGCTCGATGGCGCGGGCCGGCAGCATATAGAAGGCCGCCGTGCGGTCGGCATCGAGCCAGAACTGCGCGAGAGCGAGGCTCGCAACGCAGATGGCCGCAAGCGCGGCGACCATGCCGCGGCGTCCGAACAGCTTGTGGGCCAGCAGCAGGGTCAGCGGCCAGAGCAGGTAGAACTGCTCCTCGACGCTGAGCGACCAGGTGTGGAGCAGCGGCTTGGTCGTCGACAGGGCGTCGAAATAGTCCGCCTGCAGGTAGAAGAGGATGTTGGAGTAGCTGAACAGAGCGGCGATGGCCGAGGCGGCGAAGTTCTCGAGCTGTGCCGGCGACAGCAGCAGGAAAGCGGCCAGCCAGGTGGCGATGACTGTCGACACCAGCGCCGGATACAGCCGCCTGATGCGCCGGACGTAGAAATTGCCGAAACTAAATGCCTGCGTTTCGAGGATCTCGACGGCGATCAGCCGGGTGATGAGATAGCCGCTGAGCACGAAGAAGATGTCGACGCCGACGAAGCCACCCGGCAGCCAGGTCAGCTCCAGATGGCACAGCAGCACGCCGACAACCGCCAGAGCCCGTAGGCCGTCGAGCTCGGGCTGGTAGATTCGTTCGGTCATTCACGTCCCCGGTCGCCGGGCTGTAGCGTGCGCACGGCGCACAAGCCAGCCGGAATCGGTGCCGTTGACAATGGCTTAACCATGCAAATGCGCCGCGGCTGCCCCGCGTGCGTCGCAGTTGACCTCCTAAGTAGGCTTATTATATGTGCACTTAGCTTTAAGCGTACTTAAGAACTGCCATGCCGCAGGATCCCACCCGAGAGAACTCCATCGGCTACCTCATCTACGAAGTCGCCCGGCTGATGCGCCGGCGCTTCGAGGACGAGGCGAGCGTGCACGGCTTCACGCTGCCGCAATGGCGGGCCCTCGCCGAAATCTACCGCACCGAAGGCCTTGCCCAGGTGAGTCTCGCGGCGGCGCTCGATGTCGACCAGATGACCGTGAGCGGCATTGTCAGCCGGCTCGAAAAGCGCGGACTGATCGACCGCTATCCCGATCCCAATGACAGCCGCGCCAAGCTCGCGAAGCTGACGCCGGCCGGCCTCGCGCTCGTCACCGACGCCAAGAATGTCGGCCGCGCGCTCTATGAAAATGCCCTCGACGGATTGAGCCCTGCCGACCGCGAGACGATGGCCGCACAGTTGCGGCTCATCCGCGACAACCTCAATTCGATGACGACCCAGCAAAAGGAATCTGCGTGATGTCCGCGCGTAACGAAAAGACCGGCGATGCCGAGATCGTGCAAATGCCGCTGAGCGAGAAGGCCGCGCCCAGCGACGCCGCGCCGGCGCCCCGCAAGCGCAACGGTCGCCGCATCGCGCTGATGGCCTCGGTGCCCGTCGTGCTCGCCGCGGTCGGCGGATATTTCTGGCTCACCGGCGGCCGGTATCAGGAAACCGACAACGCCTATGTCGAGCAGGCCAAGGTCGCCATCTCGGCGGACGTCGCCGGCCGCATCGCGACTGTCTCCGTGCATGAGAACCAGAGCGTTAAGGCCGGCGACGTGCTGTTCAGCATCGACGCCGAACCCTACCGCATCGCCCTCGCACAGGCCGATGCCGCGCTGGCCACCGCGCGCGTCAATGTCGAGCAGCTCAGGGTCGCCTACGGCACCGCCAAGGCGCAGCTCAATGCCGCGCAGTCCACTCTCGCCATCCGGCAGGCGGCGTTCGATCGCAAGAACGCGCTGGTCGAGAACGGCACGGCGGCCGATGCCGCGCTCGATGACGCCAAGCTCGCGCTCGAGACGGCCCGCAACGCCGTCGTCGCCGCCGAACAGCAGCTCGCTTCGGCCACCGCCGCGCTCACGGGCAATCCCGATATCGCCACCGACGACCATCCGGCCGTTCGCGCCGCGCTCGCCGCCCGCGACACCGCCCAGCGCAATTTCGACAAGACCACCGTCATCGCGCCGGCCGACGGTATCGTCAGCCAGGTGGCCTCGCTCAATGCCGGCCAGTTCATCGCCACGGGCACCACCATTGCGAGCCTGATCGAGACCGGCGACACCTGGATTTCGGCGAACTTCAAGGAAACGCAGCTCGCGGCGCTGCATGAAGGCATGCCCGTCGAGATCAAGATCGACGCCTATCCGGGCGTTGCCTTCGAGGGCGAGCTCGAGTCGATCGCGGCCGCCACCGGCGCCGAGTTCGCGCTGGTGCCGGCGCAGAACGCCACCGGCAACTGGGTGAAGGTCACCCAGCGCATTCCCGTCCGCATCGCCGTGACGCCGGTCGACGGCAAGACGCTCCGCGCCGGCATGAGCGCGGTGGTGGCGGTGGACACGAAGGCGGCGGGCTGAGCGCCCGCCTCTCTCGGTGTAGAGGATTATTCCCATGGCCGACGCCGTCGCCATTTCGCAACCGGCGCTCGTGGTCAAGAACCGCGGGCTGCTGATCGGCGCCATCATGCTTGCCATGGTGATGCAGGTGCTCGACACCACCATCGCCAATGTGGCGCTGCCGCACATGCGCGCGGCGCTGTCGGCGTCGCAGGACGAGGTGAGCTGGGTGCTCACCTCCTACATCGTCGCCGCGGCCATCGCGACGCCGCTCTCGGGCTGGCTCGCCGACCGGTTGGGGCGGCGCAACCTGCTCCTCATCGGTGTCGCCGGCTTCACCGCGGCCTCGCTGCTCTGCGGCCTCGCGACGAGCCTGCCGATGATGGTGGGTTTCCGCATTCTGCAGGGCGTGTTCGGCGCCACCCTGGCGCCGCTCGCCCAGGCGATCATGATGGACGTGACGCCGCGCGAGAAGATGGGCCAGTCGATGGCGATCTTCGGCCTCGGCGTCATGGTCGCGCCCATTGTCGGGCCGACGCTGGGCGGTGTGCTCACCGAGAATTTCGACTGGCGCTGGGTGTTCCTCGTGAACCTGCCGGTCGGCATCCTCGCCTTCGTCGCGCTGTGGTTCAACATGCCGCGCGAAGCCATCAAGATCCGTCGCTTCGACTTCTTCGGCTTTGCCATGCTCGCCATCGCCGTCGCCTCGACGCAGATGATCTTCGACCGCGGCTCGAGCGCCGGCTGGTTCGAGAGCGCCGAGATCTGGATCTATCTGGGACTGGCGATTTCGGGGGTGTGGGCGTTCATCGTCCATTGCTGGACGGCGGAATCGCCGTTCGTCGACCTCCGGATGTTCACCGACCGCAACTTCACCTCCGGCCTGTTCTTCATCTTCATGATCGGCATCACGACGTTCTCGGGTCTCGCGCTGCTGCCGCCGCTGCTGCAGGGCCTGATGGGCTATTCGGTGATCGACACCGGCATCCTCATGGCGCCGCGCGGCCTTGGCACGATGGTGTCGATGCTGTTCGTCGGCCGCCTCGTCGGCCGCGTCGATGCACGCATCCTCGTCATCTCGGGCATCGCGATTTCGGCCTGGTCGCTGTGGTACATGACGGGCTTCGACCTGCAGATGGATGGCGGGCCGATCATGATCTCGGGCTTCTTCCAGGGCATCGGGCTCGGCCTCGTCTTCGTGCCGCTCAACACGCTGGCCTTCGCCACCATCGCCCCGCAACTGCGCGTCGACGCCACGGCCTTCTTCAGCCTTGTGCGCAATGTCGGGCAGGGCGTCGGCATCTCGCTGGTCACCACCGTGCTGGCGCAGATGATGCAGGTGAACCAGGCCGAGCTCGCGACCCGCATCACGCTCGATTCACCTGTCGCCCGCGATTTCCCGGGCGTGCTGCAGGGCGCGACCGGGGCAATCCAGAGCCTGGGCGGTCTCGTGATGCAGCAGGCGGCGATGCTGGGCTATCTCGACGATTTCTGGCTCATGGCCATCGTCACGGTGGCGTCGGCGCCGCTGGTCCTGCTGCTCAGGAAGCCCAAGGGGGCGTCGGCCAAGGTCGATCTCGCCCATGCGGCGGGCGAGTAGGCTCGTCAGTAGAGGTGGCCGGTGAGCATCAGGATCGGGGCGGTCAGCACGATCGCCACCAGCACCCACCACCACGCCTTCTGCCAGACAGTCGTCATCACGCACCCCACGCCTCTGAAAGCGCGCGAATGTGAACGGATAGGGTGAACGAGGGGTAAATTCGATTTGCTCTTGCCAAGCGTGGAGATTGCCCCCACTTTCGCGGTCGAGTTCAACAGCGAAAGGAGGTGATCCAATGCATCATCAGAAATCGACGGTTTCGAAAGGCTTTGGGTCGTTGCGCTTCCTCACGGAGCAGCCTCTGTAGTCGTCGCACCGGCCTGCGCCCGAGGCGCAAGGCTGATCGAGACCGCGAAATCGGGAAAGGGCCGGCAGAACTCGCCGGCCCTTTCTTTATGGGTATCGTAGGGCGCACTGATTGATCTTTAGCTCACCCGCCTTCGTCTTTCTGTTCCTGCCGATCGCGGTCGTCGTCTATTTCGCGCTGACCCGTCGGCGGTGGACGATCCTGGCGCGCCTTTGGCTCGCTGCGGCGAGCCTGGCCTTCTATGCGGTGTGGCGTGTCGATCACCTCCCGCTGCTACTCGCATCGATTGCCTTCAACTTCTGGGCTGGTACGCGCTTGTCGCGCGCCGAAGTGGCGGGAACGTCGCGGGGGCGATGGCTGCTCGGCGGCGCGATCACCCTCAATGTTCTGGTCCTCGGCTACTTCAAATATGCCGCGTTCGGTGTGCAGATACTCGACGGGCTGACCGGAGCAGACTTCTCGGTTGGCGAGATTGCGCTGCCGCTCGGCATCAGCTTCTTCACCTTCACGCAGATCGCGTTCCTCGTTGATTGCTATCGCGGTCGGGTCAAGGAAGCCGATCCGCTCAACTACACGCTGTTCGTCACCTTCTTCCCGCATCTGATCGCGGGGCCGATCCTTCATCACAGCGAGATGATGCCGCAGTTCGCTTCGCGCTGGACGATGCGACCGCGCTACCGCAACATTCTGTTCGGCCTCTGCCTGTTCGGTCTTGGGCTGTTCAAGAAGGTCATCATCGCCGATACGTTCGCCATCTGGGCCACCTACGGATTTGACGGGTCGCACGCGCTCGATTTCTTCAGTGCCTGGGGAACCGCGCTCTCCTACACCTTCCAGATCTACTTCGACTTCAGTGGCTACAGCGATATGGCGCTCGGCGCGGCCATGCTCTTCAACATCCGCCTGCCCATCAATTTCAACTCGCCCTACAAGGCGCTCGATATCCAGGACTTCTGGCGGCGCTGGCACATGACGCTCAGCCGCTATCTGCGCGACTATCTCTACATCCCGCTGGGCGGCAATCGTGCCGGCGAGGGGCGCATGTACGTCAATCTGTTCGTCACCTTTGCCCTGGGTGGTCTGTGGCATGGTGCGAGCTGGATGTTTGTGATCTGGGGTGTCCTGCATGGCAGCGCCATGGTGGTGCATCGGCTGTGGCAGAAGCTCAATCGTCCGCTTCCGGCTCCCCTCGCATGGACGCTGACCTTCGTGTTCGTCGTGATCACCTGGGTCTTCTTCCGTGCCAAGGACTGGGGATCGGCGCGCCGAGTGCTCTCAGGAATGGTCAACTTCCAGTCCATCGCCGTGTTGCCGATTGCCGACATACCCACCGCCCAACTGGCCTGGGGAGGCTGGCTGATGGATCGGCTCGTGGTTACGCTCCCGCCGGGCCTTGCCGTCAACCTCCCGGTCTACCTTGCAATGGTGGCGGCGTTCGTCATCATTTCGCGGCCCAACTCCATGGAGATCGCGACCGCCGCGGTGACGCGCCGTCGGCCGTGGCTCATCGCCGTACTGTTTGCCATTGCATTGATCGCCATCAGCACGACAAGCTCCACCGTGTTCCTCTACTTCAACTTCTGATGCGCAGTTACCGGACCATCAGTTTCGTGTTTCTTGGCGGACCGCTGGCGGTACTCGTGCTGCTTGCGCTGGCAAATCTTGCAACCTCTGGTGCCGTGCGCGACGGCAGCAGGTCCTGGTGGGATCCGGGCGTTGCCTTCAGCGCTGACGGGCTCGCCAGCCTCCTGTCACGCGCGCTCTATCCCGCCGGCATATCAATTGATCCCGGCGGCGCCGTCATCGGTCGTGATGGCTGGCTGTTTCTCGGGGATCGGTACGAAGGCGGCGTGACTGCGGTCCGCGTGGCGCCGACGCGAGCACAGAGCCGGGCCGTCGAGCGTGTCGCCGAAGGCGCTCTGGCCTGGCGTGACTGGCTGAAGCAGCAGGGCGTCGGCCAGTTCTGGATTCTCGTTGCGCCCGACAAGGACGACGTCTACCCCGACTACCTGCCCGCGTGGGTTGGCCGCGTCCCGGGCAATCGGCAGGATGCGATGCGGTCCGCCTTCGACTCCAGCATTCTCATCGATGCCGGCCAGGCTCTGCGGACCGAGCGCCTGGTCCAGTCCGAACTGCTGTTCCGGCGCACCGACACGCACTGGAGCAACCTTGGCGCGTGGTTCGCCGCTGATGCATTCTTCCGACGCTCCAGCGCAGCAGATCCGGGGCTGCAGTTTCCGACCGCAATGGAACTGGGGCAGTCCTGGCCGACACCTGGGTCCGATCTCGCGCAGTTCCTGCGGCTCGAGGGCGTGCTGGTCGACGAGCACCAGCATGTGACGCCGATCGGCGCGCCGGTGCCGCAGACACAGCAGGTCGAATACGACATCGGCGACGTGGTGCTGCCGTCCAGGCAGAAACCACAGTTGATGACGACGCCCAACGCCCTCAATCAGCGGCGGGTGCTGTGGCTGCATGATTCCTTCGGCTGGGCCATGGCGCCCTATATGCATGCTGCCTTCACCGAGGTGCTTGACGTTCATGTTCTCAGTCGTGCCGACGTGGTCGGCGAGTTGGTCAACCGGTTCAAACCCGACATCGTGCTGATCAGCGTCGTCGACCGGCAGGCGGACCTCAGATGGCTGCGAAGCGGACCGCCGGACTGAGCCTCCCGCACCGGCTGGCAGGGCAGCTCATTTTGCGATAGACCGCCGCCATGAACGCCCTTACGCAGACCACGGCCGCGGTGCGGCTTTTGCCGTATCAGTTACGGCGGACCTTCGCGATCATCTCGCACCCGGACGCCGGCAAGACCACGCTGACCGAGAAGCTGCTCGCCGCTTCCGGAGCCATCAACCAGGCCGGCGCGGTGCGCGGCCGGGCCAATCAGCGCGCCACCCGGTCGGACTGGATGGAGATCGAGCGGCAGCGCGGCATCTCGATCTCGTCCTCGGTGATGACCTTCGAGCATGACGGGCTGACCTTCAACCTGCTCGACACACCGGGTCACTCGGACTTCTCGGAGGACACCTATCGCACCCTGACCGCGGTCGATGCCGCGGTGATGGTGATCGACGTCGCCAAGGGCATCGAGGCGCAGACGCTCAAGCTGTTCGAGGTCTGCCGCCTGCGCGACATTCCGCTGATCACCTTCGCCAACAAGGTGGACCGCGAGGGCAAGGACCCCATCGCCATCCTCGACGAGATCGCCGATACGCTCGCCATCGACGTGACGCCGGTGGTGTGGCCGCTGGGGCAGGGTGTCGACTTCAAGGGCACGGTCGATCTCGTCGGCGGGCGCATCCTGTCGCCGTCGGGCGAGGTGCTCAGGGAATTCACCGATCCCGACGCGCTGCTCAACGATGCCGCGCTCACGGCCGATCCGGTGATCGGGGCGGCGCTCGAATCCTTCGAGCTTGCCCGTATCGGCTACCCCGCCTTCGATCTCGAGATCTACCGGGCCGGCCACCTGACCCCGGTGATCTTCGGTTCGGCGCTCAAGACCGTGTCGGTGCCGGCGCTGCTGCGCTCGCTCGGCATGTGGGCGCCCGAGCCGCGGCCGCAGCCGGCAGAGCCCGCGCCGATCGATCCGGGCGAGCCCAAGGTGTCGGGCTTCGTGTTCAAGGTGCAGGCCAATATGGACGCCAACCATCGCGACCGCGTGGCGTTTGTGCGGCTCAGTTCGGGCACCTTCCAGCGCGGCATGAAGCTCAGGAATGTCCGCACCGGCAAGGACCTCGCGGTATCCAACCCGATGTTCTTCCTCGGGCATGACCGCGAGCTCGCCGAGGAGGCCGTCGCCGGCGATATCGTGGGCATCCCCAATCACGGCTCGCTCAGCGTGGGCGACACGCTCACCGAGGGGGCGCAGGTCAGGGTCACCGGCATTCCCAATTTCGCGCCCGAAATCATCCGGCGCGTCCGGCTGACCGATCCGATCAAGGGCAAGCAACTGGGCAAGGCGCTCAGCGATCTTGCAGAGGAAGGCGTGGCGCAGGTGTTCCGCCGCATGATCGGCGGCGACTACATCGTGGGTGTCGTCGGCCAGCTCCAGCTCGAGGTGCTGCAGGCGCGCATCCTCAAGGAGTACAACGTGCCTATCTCGTTCGAGAACATCAATTTCGAGATGGCGCGCTGGGTCCGGGCCGACGACAAGAAGGCGCTCGAACAGTTCATCACCGCGCAGAAGCTCGAATTTGCCGAGGACAAGGACGGCGATCCCGTCTACCTCGCGCAGTCGGCCTGGTGGCTCGGGCGCGCCCAGCGCGACAACCCCAAGGTCGAGTTTCTCGCTACCAAGGAACGGCACTAGCACGCCGTTCCAGAGTCGGCTCAGAAGGCGACGCGCAGGGTCGCATTCGCGCTGTGCTGCGTCGCTCCTGCGGCCAGCACGCCGTCATAGTCGAGAGCGAGCGTCGCCGTCTCGCCCAAAGCGAGGTTGAGATCGAGCCCGAGCGCAAGGCCGCCGGCCGGTCCGGACCGTCCGCGGATCATCCGCCGCTCGCCGCCCGCAAAGCCCAGCATCGCGAGCGACGCGTCTCCGGCCAGCCGCTGTTGCCAGCCGGCCGAGGCGCGCATCCTGCCGGGTCCGAGTTCAGCATCGGCGGCGAGGCCCAGGGTCGCCACCACCACGCCGCTCTGTCGTGCTTCGCCACTGAGCGCGGCGTCGCCGCCGGTCTCGCTGAAGGCCGGTGTTGCGAGGCCGACATAGGCGAGACTGGCGAACGGCTCGAGGCCCAGCGGTCCGGCCTCGATGCGGTAGCCAGCTTCCATGAAGGTTTGCGTCGCGAGGGCGGCGTAGCCGGCCGTGAGCGTGTCGGCGTAGCCGGGGAAGGCGACGCGCCGCTCGGTGCCGACACTGTGGAGCGTCGCCGCCGCGCCGCCGCGCAGGGCAAGTCCGCCCAGTGCCGCGCCGCCATAACCGCCCAGCGTGACATCGCTGCTCGTGGCCGTGCCGATGCGGCTGCTGCCCGCGCCGCCATAGACGCCCAGCACGGTGGTGCCTGGGCCCGGCAAATCGGCGCCGAACAGGAAGCCGCCGGTGCGCAGGTCGAGGCTGCCGTCGACAAGGCCATAGCCGGTGGTCCACAGCGTCGCGCCGGGTTCGCAGCTCGACGTGCGTGCGCACAGCGCCTCGCGCAGCCGGTCGAGCGCCGCCTCGCGCAGCGGCCGCGTCGCGTCGACCAGTCCGGCGCGCACATCGGCATGCAGGTCGCCGGTCAACTGACCGAGCGCCCGTGCGGCGCTGTCATCGTCGGGCAGCGACAACAGCGCCGTCCGCGCGGCGTTGCCGGGCGGCGTGCTTTCCAGCGCCTCGGCGATGGCCGTCTGGTTCGGTGTCGCCGCGGCTTCAGCAAGGCGGCGCGTCTGCACGACGGTGAGATAGGCGTTGCGTGCGTCGTACTCGTCCTCGAGGCCGAGGAAGGCGCTGACCGCAAGGTCGCCGGTGAGCGTGAAGGTGCCGCTCAGGCTGTTGGCGGCGCTCAGCACCGCGTAGCGCGTGCCCACGCGCCCGGCCGCGGTGCCCAGTTGCGTCACGTCGAGCCGCGCGCCGGGGCGGAGGATGACGTTGCCGTCGCCGGCCAGCGGTGCCGACTCTTCGACGAGAATCCTGTCGGTGACATTGGCGTCGCGGTCGAATTCGAGCGCATAGGTGCTCGAGCCGTCCTGCAGGTAGCCGCCGACAATTGTCAGTGTGCCGGGGCTGTTGCCGGGAGCGATCGTCGCGCCGTCGGTGATCAGGTTGCCATAGATCACGCCGCTGCCCTTCACCACCGTGCCGGGATTGGCGTAAACCGTGGCGGCTACCGAGCCCGCCTGGGTGGCGCTGCCCAGGACCAGCGTGCCGGCGTCGATGTTGAACACCGTGGCATCGATATGCTTGTCGATGGTCCAGGTGCCGCTGCCCTGCTTGACGACGGTGGAGGCGAACACCGTGTCGTTGGTGACCGCGTCCGAGTAGAGCTGCGTTCCGGCGCCGTCGAGGATCAGCCGCGAGGTCGAGTTGCTGCCGATATGGAGATCGCCGGTGATGCGGCTGCCAGTCAGCAGCGTCACGCTGTTGCTCGCCTCCTCCTCCAGCCACACATTGCCCTCGATCGTGCCGGCATTGACCACATTGGTGTCGCCGAAGGCGTGGATGCCGGTCGAGGTCGAGGCGATGGTCGAGCCGGCGCCGTTGATCACCGTGCCGCCGTTCTCGTAGAGATAGATGGCGATCGGCCCGCCCTCGATGCGGCCGCCATTGCTGTTGGTGACGCTGCCGCCTTCGGCGAGGACAATCCCGTAGTCGGTTGCGGGCACGTTGATCGTCGCCGCGTCGTTGCTGATCTGCGCCGTCCCGGCGCTGATGCCGGCGATGGTGGCGCCGGCGCTGTTGCGGATCACCGCGCTGCCATCCACCGTGACGCTGCCGAGCGTCGAGGCGTCGTTGCTGATCTCCGCATCGCCACCCACATGGAGGTCGCCCATGCGGCTGCCGGCGGTGTTGGCCACATTGCCATCGCCGCCGATATGGGCAGCCTGGCTGCCCTCGATCGAGCCGCCATTGGTGTTGGTGATCGTGCCATCGTCGCGGATGAAGACGCCGGTCGCCCGGTCGCCGGTGATCGTCGCGCCGTCATTGGTGACGGTGCCGTCGCCGACAATCCACACGCCCATGCCGCCATCGGCGTCGCCGCCGCCTGCGATCGTCGCGCCGTCGCTGTTGACCACGATACCCGCGCCGCCATTCTCCCCGTTGAGGTAGATGCCCTGCGCCTTGCCGCGGATCCGGCTGTCGGTGCCGGTATTCGTCACGCTGGCGGGCGCGCCCAGCGAATAGATGCCCACAACTTCGGCGTCGATCTGCGCGCCGCTGCTGTTGCTCACGTCGCCGCCAAAATAGAGCGCAACGCCGCTGCCGTCGCGGCTGACGATGCGTGCGCCGTCCTGGTTGGTCACGTCGCCGGCGTCATACTCGTAGAAGATCGCGTAGGAATCGGCGGCGATCAGGCTGTCCGTGCCGCTGTTGGTGACCTTGCCCGTCGCCGAAAAACGCAGGCCCGCATAGCCGCCATCGATGACGGCGCCGTCCTCATTGATGACGGCGAGGGAGTCGGTGTCGACCGGAATCATCAGGTCGACGCCCACGCCGCCGCCCACTGTCCTGATAGTGCTGCCCGCGCCGGAATTGCGCAGCGTGCCGTAGTCCCAGATCACCACGCCGACCCGGCTCGAGTGGATCGTGGCACCACCCGAATTGGTGACGTCGCCGCCCCAGTCGAGCACGATGCCGTCGGCGGCCGCCACGATGCTGGCGCCGTCGCCGTTTGTCACCTCGCCGACATCGCCCAGATAGATGCCGGTGCCGTCGGCCTCGATCGAGGTGCCCGCCCCGGAGTTGGTCACCGTGCCGCCCAGCGCCAGGGCGATGCCGTCGCCTCTCGATGAGATGGTGGCGCCATCCCGGTTGGTCACCTCGCCGGCCTCGCTAAGCGCGATGCCGGTGCCGCTGGCCGTGATCGAGGCATCCGCGCCCGCACTGGTGACGGTGCCGCCCGCGACGTTGACGCCGTCGCCGTCGGTCACCTCGATAGTGCCGTTGTTGGTGACGCGCGTGGAGGCGTCGCCATAGATGCCGTCGGAGACGCCGCGGATAATGGCGCCGGCACCGTTCTCGACGACGCCCCCGCCCTCGATATGGACCGCGGTGCGGCCATCGAGAGTGCTGCCCTCGCCGCTGTTGATCAGCGTGCCGCCGCCCCTGATATGGACGACGCGGCCAGTGCCGATCACTTTCGCGCCGTCGCTGTTGGTCAGGGTGCCACCGTCTCCGAGCACGCTGATGCCGCCAGTGATCTGGCTGCCCGCGCCCGTATTGGTGACGCTGCCGCCCTCCCACACCATCACGTCGCCGACGATGCTGCCGCCGTTGCGGTTGATGACTTCGCCGGTATCGCCCTGGAGGCTGATGCCGTAGACGGTGCCCGAGATCAGCCCGCCATCGTTGAGCACGCTGCCGCCCTCGTAGAGCAGCACGCCAGTGGCGCCATTGGCGGTGATGACGCCGGTCGCGCGGTTGATCACGTGACCGTTGCCGCCCACCACGCCACGATTGCCGCTGCCCGTGCGGGTGATGCTGCCAGCATTGTCCACCGTCGCGCCGTTCTGGAGGTCTACCGTATTGGTCAGCGGCAGGCTGCCGCTTCTGATTTCGAGCACCGTGCTCGCACCGCTGACGATGAACGCGTCATTGGCGCCGTAAGGCGTGCCCGGATAGACCACCGTGCCGCTGGTGATGGTGTGCGTCGCGCCCACCGCCGGGGCTGCAGCCAGCAGTGCGGCCAGAGCTCCGCCGGTCCAGGGCAGCCAGTCACGCTGCCGCGGAAGGACACTCCTGCGCGCCATCTCGATTCCCGTGCGAGTTCGACGTATCACTAGCCGGTGCCCGTCCGGGCCGCGCGAACGGAAACGCACCTGAATTGCACGACCTCGCCACTATCCACAGCCCCGGCGCCGCCGATGCGCTGCTCGTGGAGGCTGCCGCGTTGCGCGCGCAGCCGCAGTTCGATGCGGCTGTCATCGCCTATTGCGCGGGACTGGTGCGATTCCGCGAACAGACCCGGCCGATGAGCAAGCTCAACGCCAACGAGACACGGCTGCGCGTCATCGGCTACCTGCTGCATCTGAGCGCGGTCAGCCGGCAGGCGGGCGGCGATGGCGGCGTCAGCTATGGTACGCTGCGCGACATCTCGGCGGGCGAAGTCAGCGACCGCGTGCTCAGGACCATGCTGGCGCTGCTGCAATTGCTGGGGCTGGTGGAATGCTGGCGCAGTGTCAGCGACCGCCGGGTCAAGTACTACCGGCCGAGCCCGCGCATGCTTGAGCTCGCGCGCGGCATGTATGCCAACAGCGCCGCGGCGCTCGACTGCATCGAACCGGCCGCCGAGCGCGAGCGACGGTTAGCCCGAGATCCGGTGTTCTTCAACCGCATGCTGGTCGAGGCCGGACGGGCGCATGCGGTCGATCCGCCGGCCAGCCGCATGCCCGATTTCATCGCCTTCTTCGGCGCGCGCGAAGGGGCAGGGGCGGTCTCCACCCGTCTGCTGCTGGGCGCGCTCACCGGTTCGCCGGTCGACAGCCGTGCCGCGCTGGCCCGGCAGTTCGGCCTCTCCAAATCGCAGGTGGCCGACGTGATTGCTGCCGGGGTCGGGCTCGGCTACTTTTCGCTTGATCCCACCGCGCTGCCAACACCCACTCCCGCCCTGCGCGACCATCTCACCCGCTGGATCTCGATCGAGCTTGCCTTCATGGCGCGCCATCTGCGGGCGGAGGGCCCGTCGAGCCGGCACAATGACGACACCCGGAGGAAACATGCCTGAAACCATCGGCTTTCTCGGACTCGGCCTCATGGGCCACGGCATGGCTAGGAACATCGTCGAGAAGGGCTATGCCCTCACCGTGTCGGCGCATCGCAATCGCGCTCCGGTCGACGATCTCGTCAGCCGCGGTGCGGTGGAAGTCAAAAGCGTGCGCGAGATGGCGGAACGCAGTTCCATCGTCTTCCTGTGCGTCACCGGCTCGCGCGAAGTGGAAGCGCTGATCCGCGGCAAGGACGGGCTCAAGGCGCACCTCAAGCCCGGCTCGGTGATCGTCGATTGCTCGACTGCCGATCCGACCTCCACTGTCGCGCTCGCCGAAGAGCTCGCCGCCGTGGGCATCGCACTTGCCGATGCGCCGCTCGGCGGCACGCCGGTGCAGGCCGCCGAAGGCAAGCTCAGCGCCATGGTGGGCGCCACACCCGAGACCTTCGCCCGGATCAAGCCGGTGCTCGACACCTGGGCCGGCGCCAAGATCGTGCATCTGGGCGGTCCCGGGGACGGTCACAAGATGAAGCTCCTCAACAACTTCGTCTCGCTCGGCTATGCAGCGATCTATGCCGAGGCAATGACGCTCGCCACCAAGACCGGCCTCTCGCCGGAGATCTTCGATTCCGTGCTGCGCGGCAGCCGCATGGATTGCGGCTTCTACCAGACCTTCATGGGCTACACGATCGAGGGCAATCGCGAGGCGCACAAGTTCACGCTGGCCAACGCGTTCAAGGACCTGACCTATCTCGAGTCGATGGCCGACGCCGCGAAGCTGGTCAACCCGATCGGCAACGCCGTCAAGAACAGCTTCGGCATGGCGGTGGCCACCGGCGGCGACGGCGCAGCGGACTACGTGCCGCATCTGCCCGAATATGTCGGCCGCGCCAATGGTGTCGACATGACACCGCGGAAACTGCGCACGTGAACAGCCGCACGCTCGGCAAGACCGGCTACTCGGTCAGCGAGATCGGCCTCGGCTGCTGGCAGTTGGGTGGCGATTTTGGTCCGCTCAGCGACCAGACGGCGTCGGATATCCTGCGCGCGGCCCGCTCGCTCGATGTGAGCTTCTGGGATACCGCCGATGTCTATGGCGGCGGCCAGTCCGAGGAGCGGATCGGGGCGTTCAAGGACAAGAGTGGCGTTCTTATCGCGACCAAGCTCGGCCGTGGTCCGCAGTTCGAGGGCATGACGCGCTACACCCGCGACAAGGTCAAGGACAGCCTCGCCGGCTCGATCCAGCGTCTCGGTATCGACACGCTGGACCTTGCGCAGCTCCATTGCATTCCGATCGACGTGCTGCGCGACGGCGAGATCTTCACCTGGCTCGACGATCTGCGCGATGCCGGAATGGTCCGCCATTGGGGCGCCAGCGTGCAGACGGTGGAAGAGGGGATGCTGGCCCTGCGGGCCGACACCTGCACCGCGATCCAGACTATCTTCAACCTGTTCCGGCAGGATGCCATCGACACGCTGTTCCCCGCCGCGCAACGCGCCAATGTGGGCATCATCGCGCGCCTGCCGCTCGCCTCGGGTCTCTTGTCGGGCCGCATGAGCGCGGCGACGGCTTTCACCTCCGGCGACCACCGCAACTACAATCGCGACGGCGCCGCCTTCTATGTCGGCGAGACGTTCTCCGGCCTGCCGTTCGACACGGGCGTGGCCTTCGCCGACCAACTCAAGCACTGGCTGCCCACCGGCATGAGCCTTGCCGACCTTGCCCTGCGCTGGATACTCGACCAGCCGGCGGTGTCGACCGTCATCACCGGTGTCAGCCGCCCCGACCAGCTCAAGGCCAATGCCGCCGCGAGCCGCATGGAGCCGCTCGAAGCGGCGCTGATCGAAAAGCTCATGGACTTCTACCTCGAGAAGGTTCGTCCCCAGGTGCGGGGCGGCATCTAGGTCGTTTCGAGCGGACTTGACGCCGAGGTCAACGCGCCTATATGGTTCATTAGTCCAGTAATGAACCATAGGAGCTTCGGTGTTCGACGACCGTTCGCCCATCTACCGGCAGATTGCTGACCGCATCAAAGCCGATGTGGCGTCCGGCGCGCTTGGGCCCGACGAGCAGGTGATGTCCACCAACCAGTATGCGAGTTTTTACGGCATCAACCCGGCCACGGCGCAAAAGGCCTTCCAGACGCTCGTCGACGAGGGCGTGCTCTACAAGCGGCGCGGCCTCGGCATGTATGTGTCGCCGGGCGCCCGCGAGGCGCTGATCGCCGAAAAGCGCACCCGCTATTTCGACGCCGTGCTCGGCCCCGCACTCGACGAGGCGATGGCCATCGGCATCTCGGCGGACGAGCTCCGCTCTTTCTTTAACGCCCGCACCAAGAGGCAAGACCAATGACCGCCAGTCTCACCGTCGACCGGCTGACCTATCGCTACAGCGACGTGGTCGCCCTCAACGAGATCAGCCTCAGGCTCGATACGCCCGGCATCCATGGCCTGCTCGGCCGCAACGGTTCAGGCAAGACCACGCTGATGTCGCTCGCCTCCGGCCTGCGCCGCCCCACAGCGGGGCAGATCCGCCTCAACGGCCAGCCGATCTTCGAGAATTATGCGGCCACCACCGAGATCTGCATCATCCGCGAGAGCGGCGACACCACCGCCGAATGGTCCGAGAGCATCGAGGACGGGCTGGCCTTCGCCCGCGACATGCGGCCCTATTGGGACGAAGCCTATGCGCGCAAGCTGCTCGACCGCTTCGAGCTGTCGCCCAGGCGCAGCGTCGCCCAGCTATCGCGTGGCCAGCGCGCCAAGTTCGCCTGCCTGCTCGGCCTCGCGGCCCGTGCACCCCTCACCATGTTCGACGAATCCTATCTCGGCATGGATGCCCCGACCCGCTACGATTTCTACGACGCGCTGCTCGAAGACTACATGGCCCATCCGCGGCTCGTGCTGGTCTCGAGCCACCATATCGAGGAGATCGCGCGGCTCTTCGAGGAAGTCATCATCATCGATGACGGCAAGCTGCTGCTGCATGAGAGCGCCGAGGCGCTGCGCGGGCGCGGCATGACGGTGACGGGGCCGGCGACGGCCGTCGACAGTGTCGCGGCCGGCAGCACCATCCTCAGCGAACGCAGCCTCGGTTCGACCAAGTCCGTCGCCATCTACGATGCGCCGGCAACGCTCGCCGAGCAGGCGAGGGCCGCCGGGCTCGAGACCAGCCTGCTCCCCATCCAGGATATCTTCGTCCATCTCACGGCCAAGCGCGGAAAGCACTGAGCATGACCAGCACGACCCCTCCGGCGGCCATGCGTCGCGAGCCCCTGTTTCCCCGCCGCCTGTTCACCGAACAGGCGATCTTCGCGGTCATGATCTGGGCCGGCTATTCGCTCTTCGTGTTCGTCCTCACCTTCGCCGTGTCGCTGTTCCGCCCCATTACGGTCAGCGGCTGGGACCTCGCCGGGCAGCCGGCCGTGTGGTTCGCCTTTGCCATCGGCTGCTATCTGGGCTGGTCGGTGCTGCAGCTCTACGTCACGCATGGCGGCACGCGGCGCGGCTTCCTCATCCGCTCGGTCAGCTTCATGCTTGCCTATGGCCTGCTGCTCACGCTGCTGTTCATGGTCACCTATTGGCCCGAAGCAGGCCTCTACGCGCTCGCCGGCTGGCCGCACCAGCCTGATGACGACGGCCTCTACACCTCGCTGCGCGATCTGCCGATGCTGTTCCTGCAGTGGCTGCTGGTCTTCGAGCTGTGGGCGATCGGCGGCCTGTTCGTCAGTGTCGCGTGGTATCGCGGCGCGGTCTTTGGGGCGCTCAGCATCCTGTTCGGCCTCGTCGTCATCAGCGTCTCCTCCTTCACCACGCGGGAAGATATCGGCCCGATGGGCTGGGTCGGGCGGTTGCTCCCGGGCCAGACCGGACCGCTGCCTGCAGCCATCGCCCATGTCGTGATGTTCGTCCTGCTGGCGGCGCTCACCTGGCTCATCGTGCGCAACATCTCGATCCGCGGCAAATCGGTCGAACCCACCTGACCTCATGGGCAGCCGGGGCATTACACCGCCTCGACTGCCCTTCCAAACCCCGGCTGCACCACCTAGATTGGCTCCAGTTCCTATCGAGTGAGCCCACATGTCCGTGCATGCCGCCTTCGACCTCGTCCGCGACGAGACGATCCCCGAAATCGCGTCCGACGTCCGTCTCTATCGCCACAAGAAGACCGGCGCGGAGGTGATGAGCTACATCAATGACGACGAGAACAAGGTCTTCGGCATCACCTTCAAGACCCCACCCGAGGATTCGACCGGCGTCGCCCATATCCTCGAGCACTCGGTGCTGTGCGGCTCGCGCAAATATCCGGTGAAGAAGCCCTTCGTCGAACTCATCAAGAGCTCGATGAACACCTTCCTCAACGCCATGACCTTCCCCGACAAGACCGCCTATCCGGTTGCATCGCAGAACCTCCAGGATTTCTACAATCTGGTCGACGTCTATCTCGACGCCGTGTTCTTCCCGCTCATCTCCGAGGACACCTTCCGCCAGGAAGGCTGGCACTACGAGGCCGACGGCACGCAGATGCCGCTGGCCTATAAGGGCGTCGTGTTCAACGAGATGAAAGGCGCCTATTCCTCGCCCGCGGCACTCCTGGGCAAGGTCAGCCAGCTCTCGCTCTATCCCGACAATGCCTATGGCGTGAATTCGGGCGGCGATCCCAAGGCCATCCCCGATCTCACCTACGACTATTTCAAGAACTTCCATCGCCGCTTCTATCATCCGTCCAACGCTAAAATCGTGTTCTATGGCGATGATCCGGAGGGGCGCCGCCTCGAAATGCTGGACGAATATCTGAGCCAGTTCGACGCCGCGCCCGTCGATGCGACGGTCAAGCTGCAGCCGCGCTTCCACGAGCCGCGCCACATCGAATCCACTTATGCGGCCACCGAGGCCGAGCCGGGCAAGAAGACCGGCATGATCACCGTCAACTGGATGCTCGACGAGATCGAGGATCCCGAGACGGTGCTGGCCCTCAACGTGCTCGAGCACGTCCTCGTCGGCACGCCCGCAGCGCCGCTCCGCAAGGCGCTCACCGATTCCGGCCTCGGCGAGGGCCTCACCGGCTCGGGCCTCGCCGACGATCTGCGCCAGCCTTATTTCACCGTTGGCCTCAAGGGCATCGACGAGGGCGATGGCGGCAAGGTCGAGACGCTGGTCCTCGATACGCTGCGCAAGCTTGCCGCCGACGGCATCGATCCACTCACCATCGAAGCCTCGATGAACTCCTTCGAGTTCGCGCTGCGCGAGAACAATACCGGTTCCTTCCCGCGCGGCATGGCGCTGATGTTCCGCACCATGAAGAACTGGCTGCATGGCGGCGACCCGTTCGACTCGCTCACCTATGAGAAGCCGCTCGAGGCGCTCAAGGCCAGGGTTGCGGCGGGCGAGCCGGTATTCGAAACGCTGGTCGACCGGCACCTCAATTCCAATACGCACCGCGTTACCGTGCTGCTGCGCGCCGACACGACGCAGGCCGAGCGCGAGGTCGCCGAAGAGCGCGAGCGGCTCGATGGCGTCGCCGAGGGGCTCGACGAGGCCGGGCGCGAGGACATCGTCGAGATCACCGCCAAGCTCAAGGCGCTGCAGGACACCGCCGATCCGCCGGAGGCGCTGGCGAAGATTCCGAGCCTGGGGCTCAATGATCTCGACCGCGTCAACAAGCCCATTCCGATCGAGCGCGACACGCTGGCGGGCGCGCGGCTCTATACGCATCCGCTGCCCACCAATGGCGTCATCTATCTCGATCTCGCCTTCGATCTCCGCCGCGTGCCGGCTGAGCTCCTGCCCTATCTGTCGCTGTTCTCGCGCGCCCTGTTCCAGACCGGGACCGCCCGGGAGGACTTCGTCTCCCTGACGCAGCGCATCGGCCGGTCGACCGGCGGCGTCGGCGCCAGCCGCTCCATCTCGATGATGCGCGATACCGCTTCCGTCGCGGCGTGGCTCTTCATCCGCGGCAAGGCCGTGCCCGACAAGGCCGACGAGCTGCTCGCCATCATCACCGACGTGCTCACTTCGGCCAATCTCGACAACCGCGAGCGCATCAAGCAGATGGCACTCGAGGAGAAGGCGGGCTTTGAGTCCGGCATTGCCGGCCGCGGCAATGGCATCGCCGCCGGCCGCCTCGGCGCGTCGCTCAATCCGGCCTCATGGGCCAATGAGCAGTCGAGCGGCGTGAGCTATCTGTTCTTCCTGCGCGAACTGCTCAAGGGCATCGACAACGAAGAGGGCTGGCTCAGGATCAAGGCGGCGCTCTACGCCATCCGCGACCTCGTCATCGACCGCCAGTCGATGGTCCTCAACGTCACGAGCGATGCCGGCCTGTGGAATGCCTTCCGGCCCAAGCTCGAGGGGTTCGTGGCGGCGCTGCCGGCTTCCGACGCGGCGCCGCGGCTGTGGCTTCCCTCGACGCCGGTCAATGAGGGGCTGACCTTCCCCGGCCAGGTCAACTACGTCGCCAAGGGCGCCAATCTCTACACCCTGGGCTACGAGCACACCGGCGCCACGGCGGTGGCGCTGCGGCAGCTCAACACCACCTATCTGTGGGACAAGGTGCGCGTGCAGGGTGGGGCCTATGGCGGCTCGGCCAGCTTCGATCCGTTCTCGGGCGGCTTCGTGTTCACCTCCTACCGCGACCCCAATCTGCTCGAAACGCTCGCCGCCTATGACGGTGCGGCGCAGTGGCTGAAGCAGGGCATCGGCGAGCAGGACCTCGTGCGTTCGATCATCGGCGCGATCGGTGCCATCGATACCTACCGCCTGCCGGACGCGAAGGGCTTCACGTCCCTGATGTGGGAACTCACCGGCAACACCGACGAGAACCGCCAGGTGCGCCGCGAGCAGATCCTCGACGCCACCACCACCGACGTCAGCCGCTTCGCCGACGTACTGGGCGAAGTCGCGAGGGCAGGGCAGATCGTCGTCCTCGGCTCGGAAACCGCCATCAAGACCGCCAACCAGGAGCGCGGCGGGTTCCTGAGCGTCACCAAGGTGCTCTGAAAGAGTCGGCGACCCGCGGTGCTGGCTGCGGACCTCCCGTCAGAGGGGGAGGGTGGGCCAAGAGCACCATCGCGCCCCGCCACCGCTTCATCACGCCTCTCGGCCCGTCATGGCTGGGCGAAGACCCGGCCACCCAGCCGGGCCAAGCCTGGGATGGCGACTAATGGGCTGGACGCAAGCGCACAGCTGGGTCCCCGCCTTCGCGGGGATGACATCGGGGGGTATGGAAGCGCCTTTGCAACCGTGCGAGCTTGGGAGGGGCGACACAACCTCAATCAGGCCGCTCGCACCACTCCCGCGGTCAGCACCATCGCGCCCACCCCACAGCTGTCATCCCGCGCAGGCGGGGACCCAACTCTCACCGCCCACTTACCCCTCATGGGGGTGAGCGAAGTGACCAAAAATTGTCCCCGCAACGCCCTGAGGATCCTGGCCTCTCCGGACTTATTTCTCCCACTTATCCCCGTCCCCTGGGGCCGTGATATTCTCCCCTCACTGCGTCCTCATCGAGCGACTCGAGACGAACGGGCGGGGGCGCAGGGCCGGGTGGTGCGGGGGTCGCCTCGCACCCGGCGGGACAGAGCGGATCGTGCGGGCATTCCCTGGCCCGGGGTCCGGCGCAGATGGGCACCATGGTCGGTGTCCATCGCGGAGCAAATGGGCGGATCGTCGCCCCATCCCTCCAGAGCGGCGCCGCGCCAGCACTCAAGGCAGCCACCTCTCCCCTCTGACCGTCCGAGCGCCCGGATCGCAGCGGCGAGGCGACGAGCCTCAATGTTTGCGGACTACCCGCGTCGAGGCCTCGCCTCGCCGCTGCAGCTCTTTACCCGAAAGGGCAAGAGCATCCCCATCGAGCGACCGGTCGAGCCCGGTCAGGGGCTTCCGCTCGCCCGCAAAACCGGGTGCCATTGCCGTTGCGTAACGTAGTTGACGCATAGGGAAAGCCCTGCTCTAGTTTCTGCGAGAGGGCGAAAACGCTCCGAGGAGGGATTTCACATGGATACCGTTGCCGCCGCGCATCCGCGACCATGGGTCGAGCACTATCCCGAAGGCATCGCCTGGGACGTCTCCGTCAATCTCACGCCGGTGCACGAGCAGCTGCTCGCCGCGTGCGAGCGCAATGCCGGTGCCGTGGCCCTCGACTTCCTTGGGGGGACGACCAGCTTCGGCGAGCTGGGCAAGGCCATCAGGGCCTTCGCCGGTGCGCTCCAGACGCAGTACGGCGTCAAGAAGGGCAGCCGCGTGGCGCTGCTCCTGCCCAATACGCCGTTCTACGCCGTCGCCTATTACGGCGTGCTACTGGCGGGCGGGACGGTGGTCAACTGCAACCCGCTCTACACCGTGCACGAGCTCAGCCACATCACCTCGAATGCCGGCGCCGACGTGCTTGTGACCCTCGACCTCAGGCAGATCTTCGAGAAAGCCGAAGCGCTGGTCAAGGCCGGCCACGTCAAGAGGATCATCGTCTGCCACTTCCCGGCCGCGCTGCCCACCGTCAAGCGCATCCTCTACTCGATCGCCAAGCGCAAGGACCTCGCCAGGATCGGCGCGTCACCGGCCGCGGGGGCGTGTACCTGGTACGCCGATCTCATCGCGCGCAACGACCGGCCGACACCTGTCGCGATCGACGCCCTCACCGACGTGGCGGTCCAGCAATATACCGGCGGCACGACCGGTCTGCCCAAGGGCGCCATGCTCAGCCACGGCAATATCGCCGCCAATATGAGCCAGATCGACGCCTGGGGCTGCGGGCTGTTCTATCCGCCCAGCAAGGTCGTGGCCGTGCTGCCCTTCTTCCACATCTTCGCGATGACCGTCTGCCTCAACGTGCCGCTCTGCAACGGTACACAGGTCGTGATGATGCCGCGCTTCGAGCTCAAGGGGTTCCTCGACCTGCTGCGCCGGACGCGCCCCAATGTGCTGCCGGCGGTGCCCACGCTGATCCAGGCGCTGGCCAAGGTCAGCGGCGCCGATCGCGAGGCGCTCGACTGCCTCGACGTGGTGATCTCGGGCGGCGCCGCGCTGCCGGACGAAGCCCGCGGCAAGTTCGCCAAGGTCTCCAAGGCCATCCTGGCCGAAGGCTACGGTCTCACCGAGGCGTCGCCGGTGGTGTGCTGCGCGCCGCTGCGCGTGCCCTCCAAGGCACTCTCGATCGGCATGCCGTTGCCGGCGACGGATGTGCGCTTCATCGATATCGAGACCAATGAAGTGGCCAAGCTCGGCGAGCGTGGCGAGCTGCAGGTCAAGGGGCCGCAGGTCATGCTGGGCTACTACGAGAATCCCGATGCGACGCGGGAGGCGTTCATGGATGGCTGGTTGCGGACGGGCGATGTCGGCTATGTCGACGCGGACGGCTATGTGTTCCTGGTCGACCGCATCAAGGATCTGATCATTTCGTCTGGCTTCAACATCTATCCGCGCACCATCGAGGAGGCGCTGGTCGCCAACCCGGCCGTCGACGAGGCCAATGTGATCGGCGTTCCGGACGAGTATCGCGGCGAAGCGGCCGTGGCCTTCGTCAAGCTCAAGGACGGGCAGACGATCAGCGAGGGCGATCTCAAGAAGTTCATCGGCGAGCGGCTCAACAAGCTCGAGATGCCGCGCGAGATCATCTTCAAGGACCAGCTCCCCAAGACGCTCATCGGCAAGCTCTCCAAGAAGGAGCTACGCGACGAGTACAAGGCGATGAAGGGACAAAAGAGTGAACCGGCCTGAGAGCGAGAACCGCGACCTGTTCGCGATCGCCGACCTCGCCCGCGAGTTCGGCATCTCGACGCGAGCGATCCGCTTCTACGAGACCAAGGGGCTGCTCACGCCCGACCGCGTCGGCTCGACCCGCGTATTCCGCCGCCGCGACCGCGCGCGCCTGATCCTGATCCTGCGCGGCAAGCGGCTGGGCTTCTCGCTGCGCGATATCTCGGAATATCTCAGCCTCTACGACGCCGACCGCACGCAGCGTGCCCAGGTCAACCTGCTGGTCGATATGGTGGACCAGCGTGTGCAAATGCTCGAGCAGCAACTGGCGGATCTGCAGACGACGATCAGCGAGCTGCGCGAGATCAAGAAGCTCGCAACCGAGCGGCTGGCGCAAGCGAGCTAGCATGATGCTCCATCCATTCCTCGAATACGGGGGGTGGCATGGCTTCGCCGAAGAGGTAGCCCTGCAGCACGTCGCAGCCGAGCGCCTCGAGGAAGCGCCGCTGCGCGACGCTCTCCACCCCTTCGGCGACGACCCTGAGCTTGAGCGTCTCGCCGATCCGGATCACCGCCGTGACCATGGCCTGCACCGCCTCGTTCTCTTCGAGGTCGGCCATGAAGCTGCGGTCGATCTTGAGCTCCGACACGGGGAGCTTGGCGAGATTGCTGAGCGAGGAATAGCCGGTGCCGAAATCGTCCATCGAGATGGTCACGCCCATCGCGCGGAGCCGGCGGGCATTGTCGAGCGCCGTCGGATAGCCCTCCATCATCACGCTTTCGGTCACCTCGACGGTCAGCCGGCCGGCAGCGAGGTCGTGCTTGGCGAGGGTTTGGGCGATGACGAAGGGGAAGTCGGGATTGCGGAACTGGATGGCCGAGATGTTCACCGCGATGTGAGGAACCTCATAGCCCGCCTCGTCCCACCGGCGAAGCTGTGCGCAGCCGGCACCGAGGCAGGCCTCGCCGATCGTCTCGATGAGGCCGAAGTCCTCCGCCAGCGGAATGAAGCGCGCGGGGGGGACGGCGCCGAGCGCCGGGTGAGTCCAGCGCGCGAGCGCTTCGACACCGGCGACCGCGCCGGTCGCGGCGTCGATCTGCGGCTGGTAGGCGAGGCCGACCTGGCCCTGTTCCACGGCGTCGCGGAGCAGGGCGCCGAGCAGCAGGCGGTCCTGGGCCATGCGGTTCATTTCGGTGGTGAAGAAGCGGAAGGTGCTGCGGCCCTCGCTCTTGGCGCGGTACATCGCGGTGTCGGCGTTGCGCAGCAGAGTTGCACTGTCGGTGCCGTTGTCCGGGCACAGGCTGATGCCGATACTGGCGGATGCGGGCAGCGTGACGCCCTCGACGCGAACCGGCTGGGCGAGGCGGCCGAGCAGCGCTTCCGCGACACGCTGGGCGCGCGGGCCGTCGGCGCCGTCAAGGACGATGACGAATTCGTCGCCGCCATGGCGGCAGACGATGTCGACGTCCCAGACTTCGGCGACGATGCGGCTGGCGATCTCCCTGAGAAAGCTGTCGCCGACCGGGTGGCCGAGCGTGTCGTTGACGTCCTTGAAGTGGTCGATGTCGACGAAGAGAAGCGCGGCGGGGCCCGGGGAGTCCGTCGCATCGAACCGCGCTTCCATCTGCTCGCGCAGCATGGTGCGGTTGGGCAGGCCAGTGAGGCCGTCATAGTAGGCGAGACGGCCAATACGGGTGGTCGCCTCGTCGCGCTCGAGGGCGACCACGCAGAGATTGACGCAGGCGCGCACGATGTGTTCGTGCCAGATGCTCGGCCCGCGCTTCTGCCGATAGTAGAAAGCGAAGGTGCCGCCGACCCGGCCGTCGCGCAGCGTGATCGGGCTCGACCAGCAGGCGAGGAGGCCGAGCGGCAGGGGCAGGGCCTTGAAGTCGTCCCACAGCGGATCGGTCTCGATGTCCTCGACCACAACCGATTGCTTGCGCCAGGCGGCCGTGCCGCAGGAGCCGTGCTTGGGGCCCATGCGGAGGCCGTCGATGGCGGCGCCGAAATGTGGCGGCAGAGCGGGGGCGGCCAGAGGGTGGAGGCGCTCTTCCTCGTCGACGGAAAGGATGGAGCACACGACGTCGGGCGCGATGTACTCGACGCGGCGGCAGATGAGATCCATCACTTCGCGGAGCGGGCGGTCCTGCGCGATGGCTTCGAGCACGTCGCGCTGCATGCGCTGAATCTGCTTGCTGTCGTTGATGTCGGAGAAGACCAGCAGGTAGTGCGCGAGCTCGCCGTCATCGTCGTAGAGCGGCTTGACGACGGTCGACATCCAGAAGACCTCGCCATGTTTGCCGACGACAGGGACTTCTTCCTCGAAGGTGCGGCGCTGCGCGATCTCGCCGCGCAGGCGGTCGAGGATACCACCGTCGAAGCCCTCGGTCGCAAGGAGGTGCGCGGCGTTGCGGCCTTCCATGTCGCCGCGCGGGTAGCCGAACATGCTGTGGAAGGCGCGGTTCGAATAGACGATGCGGCCGGACGCATCGGCGACAAGCACCGCATGATCGATCTGTTCGGCGGCCAGGGCGACATAATCGTTCGCCGGCCGGTCCAAAGTCCCCGGGTCGTCCATCCTGGACAGCCTTCCCTTGTGCCCCACGACGCTGATTGAGGCCTCGATGCCCTCATCGGGGGGCAAGACTATGAAGAATCCGCCACCGGGCCACTGCCAAAGATCAGTGGCCCGACAACTGTGTGTCGCCGTGGTTATGGGAATCTTTCCGGCGTTCGGACAATGGAGATTAGCGGCCACGTTTGACATTCGTTGTCATCGGATCGGGCTTTCGCGGGCGTTTCCAGCCCTTGGGCGGCGCGGCCACGGGGACGTGCGTGCCGAGCCCCATCTGCCCCGGCGGCGGCTTGCGGACCGAGGGTCCCTTCAGCTCCTCGATCTCGTTGCGGAGGCGGGCGGCGAGCTCGAAATCCTCGGCCTCCGCCGCCTCCTGCATGCGCCGGGTGAGATCGTTGACCTTGCGTTCGATCGACTGCGACGACATCAGGTGGCCTCCAGGAAGATCTGCATATCGTCGAGGGTCGCGGCTTCGGCGGCCGGCTTGTCCCAACGAATGCGGTTGATGCGCGGGAAGCGCAGGGCGACTCCCGATTTGTGGCGAGTCGAGGCCTGCGCCGAGTCGAATGCAACCTCGAATACGAGTTCCTTGCGCACTTCGCGGACCGGTCCGAAGGCGGCGACGGTATTGTTGCGCACCCATTTGTCGAGCTGCCTGAGCTCTTCGTCGGTGAAGCCGAAATACGCCTTGCCGATCGGCACGATCTCGTTGCCCTTCCAGACCCCGAACGTGTAGTCGGAGTAGAACGACGATCGCTTGCCGTGGCCGCGCTGCGCGTACATCAGGATGGCGTCGACGACATTGGGATCGCGTTTCCACTTGAACCACAGCCCCTTGGGCCGCCCGGGCACATAGGGCGACGTCCTGAGCTTGAGCATGACGCCTTCGTGGCCGTGCTCGGCGGCGCCTTTGCGGCGCAGGTCGGCCAAAGAGGGCCAGTCGGCAAAGGTGAGGACCTCGGAGAGATCGAGGCGGCGCTGCGGGTTGCGCGCGAACCAGTCCTCGAGATGGGCGCGGCGCTCGCTCCAGGCAAGGGGGCGGATGTCCTGTCCGCCGTCGAACAGCATGTCGTAGACGCGCACGAAGGCGGGAAACTCCTCCTGCAGCTTAGGGGTCGCCACCTTGCGGTTGAGGCGCTGTTGCAGGGCGTTGAACAGGTCAGGCTCAAAGTCGCGGCCGACAAGAAGCTCGCCGTCGAGCACGGCCTCGCCGAAGACGTTGTCTACGAGGTCCGGGAAGGCGCCGGCGATGTCGTCGCCGGTCCTCGAGAACAGCGAGACCTTGCCCTTGCCCAGGATGAGCTGGACCCGGATGCCGTCCCATTTCCACTCCGCAGCGAAATCGGCAGGGGCCAGCACTGCGAGGTCCTTCTCCTCGTCGATGGGATTGCTGAGCATCATGGGGTGGAAGCGCGAGGCATGATCGATATCGGGGCGCTCGCCCTTGTCCTCGAGCCAGTCGAACAACTCGGTGTAGGGCAGGGTAATGCCGTGCCAGATCTCCTCGAGCTGCTGCAGGTCCTTGCCGCTCATATTGGCGAGCGCGGTCTTGGCCAGGCGGGCGCTTAAGCCGATGCGGAGCGCGCCGGTCGCGAGCTTGACCAGCGCCCAGCGCTCATTGATGGCGGCGCGGGTGAGGAGCGAGGCGATGAGTGCCGGCAGTTCGGACTTGCTCGTGGTGTTGAACAGCTCGATCAGATCGGTCAGCGAGGGAAGGTCGTCCTGTGCGCCGTGGTGCGGCCAGATCAGCGCGATGGTCTCACCGAGGTCGCCGACATAGTCGTAGCTCATGCCGAACAGCACGGGATCGACCTCGCGGGTGACGACGTCGCGCAGCACGGCGGGCTTGACGTTCTTGAAGCTCAGCGCGCCGGTGAGGATGGCGAGGGCATAGCCGCGGTCGGGATCGGGCGTCGTGGCGAAATACTGCGTCAGCGCCTCGATCTTGCGGTTGCGCGAGGGGGTGAGGGCGAGGAGCTCGAGAAGCTGGGCGAACTTCTTCACTGCTCGTCCTCCGGGCCGTCCTCATAGGCCTCGATGTTGAGCGGCTCGGCGGCTAGGCCCTGCTGCTGGCTCCAATAGATCAGCGCGTCCTCGCGGCCATGCGTGACCCAGACCGTGCCGGCGCCGGTTTCGCCGATGGTCTGGCGCAGTTCGTTCCAGTCGGCGTGGTCGGAGATGACGAGCGGCAGCTCGACACCGGACTGGCGGGCGCGCTGCTTGACGCTCATCCAGCCTGAGGCCACGGCAAGGACGGGGTCGGGCAGGCGGCGCGACCAGCGGTCCTTGATGGCGGAGGGCGGGGCGATGACGATCTGCCCGGCGAGCTCGGCCTTGGGCACGTCGAGCGAGTGCCTGAGATCGCCGAGCGGGATACCGCGCTCGACGTAGAGCTCGCACAGGCGGATCATCGCGCCGTGAAGATAGATGGGCGCATTGTAGCCGGCCTGCCTGAGCAGCGAGATGACGCGCTGCGCCTTGCCAAGGGCATAGCAGCCGATGACATGGGCGCGCTCGGGGAAGGCGGCGACGGAGCGGAGCAGGCGGCCGATTTCGTCGGTGGGCTTGGGATGCTGGAACACAGGGAGGCCGAAGGTCGCCTCGGTGACGAGGAGGTCGCATGCGAGCAACTCGAAAGGTTGCGCGGTGCGGTCAGGAAGGCGCTTGTAGTCGCCGGTGACGACGATGCGCTGGCCGCGATGCTCGAGCAGCACCTGGGCCGAGCCGAGGATGTGGCCGGCGGGGTGGAGCGAGACGGTGACGCCGTCAATGTCGCGCTTCTCGCCGAAGGGCAGTTCCTCCCAGCGCCCCGCGGCATCCTCGCCATAGCGCGTCTTCATGATGGCGATGGTGTCGGGCGTCGCGAGCACGGCGCCGTGACCGGCGCGGGCGTGGTCGGCATGGCCGTGGGTGATGATGGCGCGGGCGCGGGGCTGCGGCGGGTCGACATAGACGTCGATGGGAGCAATGCGCAGGTCGCGGTCGAGGAAGGGTTTCATGGGCCGATGTTAACGCGCGTTGGGGGAAGGCGGTTCTGAATTCGGACGAGCGCACCCGCCGGACGGCCATGCGGCTCCCGGGTTTGGGGGATGCTCCTTCGCCCTGTGGGCAAGGGAGCGGCGAGGCGGGACCATGGGTCCAGCCGGTTAGTCCGGCGAAGTAAGGGACCATTGGTCCCGCCTCGCGATCCGGGAGCTCGGACGGTCAGAGGGGAGAGGTGGCTGCCCTTGAGGGCTGGCGCGGCGCCGCTCTGGAGGGGATGGGGCGACGATCCGCCCATCCGCTCCGCGATGATGGTCGATCATGACCATCATCTGCGCCGGACCCCGGGCGCAGGAAGCTGCCCGCACGATCCGCTCTGTCCCGCCGGGTGCGAGGCGACCCTCGCACCACCCGGCCCTGCATCCCCGCCCGTTCGTCTCGAGTCGCTCGATGAGGGTGCAGTGAGGAGGAGTATACGCCCGGTGCCAGGGACCGTGCGTAAGTTGGGCCGAAATCGGGGTGTGAGGCCTGAGATTACTGGCGACTCCGCGAGTCAAACTGATGCGGTTTTGCACAGGGTGTGACGCAGCCGCAGGTATCATCCCGGCGCAAGGCTGGGACCCATTCATCCGCTGGCGCAAGGTGAGAGCTGGGTCCCAGCTTTCGCTGGGATGACAGCCGGTGGGTGGGGCGCGACGGTGCGCGCTTGCGTTCGGCCCATCAATCGTCATCCGATAGCGGGCGACGCTTCAGCTAAAGCGGCAAGCCCCCACCCACCGGCTGCGCCGGTCCCCCCTCCCCGATGGGAGGGAGGGGCTCGGTGGCTCCGCATCAATGGAGCCGATCTCCATCAACCCGCATCGGCGCATGCCGTTAACGGCGGTTGGTTGACGTATACGTCAATGAGAGGGTAGAGTTGGGGAATGATGGAGGCGGGGATAGAGTGCCTCGACTCGCTCTCGGCGGAGGACGGGATTGTTTGCACTGGTCGTGGTTCTGATCGGAGTCGTCGGCGTCCTGACGCTGGCGATGCGGCGCGCGCCGCTGTGGCAGTGGGCGCTGCTGGCGCTGGTGGTGGCCCTGCTGAGCCGGGTGGTGACGGCGCCTGGACTGGCGATCGACCTGTTCTCCTGGTGGACGCTGGTGGCGCTGCTCCCGGCGATCGTGCTCGGGCTCCTCTGCATCACGCCGATCCGGCGTGCGGCGCTGACGGGGCCGGCCTATGGGCTGGTGAAGTCGATCCTGCCGCGCGTGTCGCGCACCGAACAGGAAGCGCTCGATGCAGGGACCGTGGGCTGGGACGCCGAGCTGTTCTCGGGCAAGCCGCACTGGGACAAGCTGCTCAACATCCGCAAGGTGACGCTGACGGCCGAAGAGCAGGCGTTCCTCGACGGGCCGGTCAACACCGTCTGCTCGATGATCGACGACTGGGATACGCGGCATAACCGCGCCGACCTCACGCCAGAGGTGTGGGCCTTCCTCAAGGAGAAGGGTTTCCTTGGCATGCTCATCGGGAAGGAGCATGGCGGGCTGGGGTTCTCGGCGCAGGCGCAGAGCCAGGTGGTGAGCAAGGTCGCGTCGCGCTCGGTGGCGGCGGGCATCACGGTGATGGTGCCCAATTCGCTCGGGCCGGGCGAACTGCTCGAGAAATATGGAACGGCGGAGCAGAAGGCGAAGTATCTGCACCGGCTGGCCAAGGGCCAGGAGGTGCCGTGCTTTGCGCTGACCGGGCCGCATGCGGGGTCGGACGCCGCGGGCATGCGCGACGTCGGTGTCGTGACGCATGAAATGGTCGATGGCAAGAAGACGCTGGGCGTCAAGCTGAGCTTCGACAAACGCTACATCACGCTGGCGCCGGTGGCGACGCTTGTCGGCCTCGCCTTCAACCTGCGCGACCCCGACCATCTGCTCGGCGACGAAACCAATATCGGCATCACGCTGGCGCTGATCCCGGCGGACTATCCGGGCGTCGAGATCGGGCGGCGGCACTATCCGGCGCGCTCGGCCTTCATGAACGGCCCGATCAAGGGCAAGAACATCTTCATCCCGATGGACTATCTGATCGGCGGCACGCAATATGCCGGGCAGGGCTGGCGGATGCTGATGGAATGCCTTTCCACCGGACGCGCCATCTCGCTGCCGGCGATCGGCACCGTGTCGATCAAGCATGCGCTGCGCGTCACATCGGCCTATGCCCGCATCCGGCGGCAGTTCGGCATTGCGGTGGGCATCATGGAAGGCGTGGCCGAGCCGCTGAGCCGCATGGTGCGGTCGGCCTACACATTCGAAGCGGCGCGCGGCCTCACGGCCTCGATGGTGGATGAAGGGCAGAAGCCGGCGGTGATTTCGGCGCTGCTCAAATACCGCACCACCGATGCCATGCGCGACCGGGTGAACGATGCGCTCGACATCCATGGCGGCCGCGCGGTGCAGGACGGGCCGAGCAACTATCTGTTCTCGGGCTACATGACGACACCGGTGGCGATCACGGTCGAGGGCGCCAATATCCTGACGCGCACGCTGATCACCTTCGCACAGGGCGCGCTGCGGGCGCATCCCTATCTCTACACCGAGATCGAGGCGGCGCAGAACACGGACCGGAAAGCCGGGCTCGCCGCGTTCGACACGGCGTTCAGCGGACATATCAGCTTCATGCTGCGCAACATGGTGGGGAGCTTCCTGCATGCGGTGAGCTTCGGGGCGTTCGCGTCGCGTCCCGACAAGACCGCGCCGGAGATGGCCAAATGGTTCCGGCAGCTGGCGCGCTATTCGCAGAGCTTCGCGCTGGTGGGCGACTGGACGGTGGCGTTCCTGGGCGGCGACCTCAAGCGCAAGCAGCGGCTGAGCGGCCGGATGGCCGACATCCTCTCCGACCTCTACCTGATCTCGGCGGTGCTCAAGCGCTACGAGGACGAGGGGCGCGTGGCCGAGGACAAGCCGCTGGTGGACGCCATCGTGCGCGACCATCTGTTTGCGATCGAGCAGAGTTTTGCAGGCGTGTTCGCGAACTTCCCCAATCCGGTGCTGCGCTGGCTGATGCGGTTCCTGGTGTTCCCGCTGGGCCGGCACCGGAAGCCCGCCTCGGATCGCGAGACCTATCGCCTGGTGCGCGCCGTGTTGCGGCCCGGGACGTTCCGCGACCGGTTGACGATGGGCACCTATGTGACGATGGACCCCAAGGACATCACCGGCGTGCTCGAGGACGCCATGATCAAGGTGACAAAAGCCGAGGACGCCGAGGCCAAGTTCGTGCGGGCGATCAAGAAGGGGATCGTCGAGCGTCGGCTCGACCGCGACGCGATCACCGATGCGGTGGATGCGCAGGTGCTCACCGAGGCGGAGGCGGCGGTGCTGCGGCTGGCCGACCAGGCGACGGATCGCGTCATCAAGGTGGACGATTTCGAGTTCGATGAGCTAGCCGCCAAGCAATTGTCGCGGCATGAGGAGCCGGCGGACCGCGCTGCCGAGTGAGAGGACAGACAATGCCCCAACCCCAAATGCCCGCCATGACCAACTGGCGCTTCGAGGCGGATTTCGAAGGGATCGGCTGGCTGACGATCGATACGCCCAATGCGCCGGTCAACACGCTGAGCCGGCTGGCGATTAACGAGCTCGGAGCGGCGCTGCAGCGCGTCGAGGACCTGGTCGCGAGCGGCGAGCTGATCGGGCTGGTGATCCAGTCGGGCAAGGATTCGGGGTTCATCGCGGGCGCCGATGTGAGCGAGTTCGATTCGATGTCGGACCCGGCGGTGCTGCCCGAGGCGCTCAAGCGCACGCATACGGCGATGGACCGGATCGAGAAGATGAAGGCGCCGGTGATCGCGGCGATCCACGGCTTCTGCCTTGGCGGCGGGCTCGAGCTGGCACTCGCCTGCCACTACCGGATCGCGGTCAATGACGACAAGACGCGGGTTGGCTTCCCCGAAGTGAACCTGGGTATCTTCCCCGGCTTCGGCGGTACGGGCCGCTCGATCCGGCAGGCGGGGCCGGTGCCGGCGATGCAGGCGATGCTGACCGGCCGGATGATCAAGGCGGGCGCAGCGCGCGGCATGGGGCTGGTGGACAAGCTGGTGCGGCATCGCGACATGCTGCACTGGGAAGCGCGCAAGGCCGTGCTGCAGAAGCGGAAGTCGACGCCGGCGCCGCTGATCGAGCGCATCATGGCGTGGGGGCCGATCCGCTCGCGCATCGTCGAGAAGATGCGGGCGGAGACGAGCAGGAAGGCGCGCCAGGAGCACTATCCGGCGCCGCATGCGCTGATCGACCTGTTCGAGCGCCACGGCGACAATTGGCGCACGATGGTGGATGCCGAGGCGGGCAGCTTCGTGCCGCTGATGGCGTCGGATACGGCACGCAACCTCAGGCGCGTGTTCTTCCTCAGCGAGAGCCTCAAGAAGCAGGGCCTGCGCGGCAAGGAGAAGCCCGAGTTCAAGCGCGTGCATGTGATCGGCGCGGGCGTGATGGGCGGCGACATCGCGGCCTGGTGCGCCTATCGCGGCATGGCGGTGACGCTGCAGGACCTCGACATGGCGCGCATCCAGCCGGCGCTGGACCGGGCGAAATCGCTGTTCAAGAAGCGGCTCAAGGGACGCACGGAAGTGGCCTCGGCGCTGGCGCGGCTCGAGGCCGATCCGGCCGGCAACGGCATTGCGCGGGCCGATGTGATCATCGAGGCGGTGGTCGAGAACCTCGAGATCAAGCAGAAGATCTTCACCGATGTGGAGGCGAAGGCGAAGCCGGACGCGATCATTGCGAGCAATACGAGCTCGATCGAGCTCGAGCGCATCGCGAGCGCGCTGAAGGACCCGTCGCGGCTGATCGGGCTGCATTTCTTCAATCCGGTGGCGAGCCTGCCGCTGGTCGAGGTGATCCGCTCGGGCTTCAATGTGGAGCGCGACGTGGCGATGGGCGCGAGCTTCGCGCTCGCCATCGGCAAGAGTCCCGTTCTGGTGAAGTCGGCGCCGGGCTTCCTCGTCAACCGCGTGCTGATGCCCTACATGCTGGGCGCGGTGGAGCGGGTCGAGCGCGGCGAGAGCCCGGAGCTGCTCGATGCGGCGGCGGTGGCGTTCGGCATGCCGATGGGGCCGATCGAGCTGATGGATACGGTGGGGCTCGATGTCGGCCAGTCGGTGGCGCATGAGCTCAAGCACACTGTGCCGGAGGGCTCGCGGTTCGCGCGGCTGGTGCGGGACAAGAAGCTCGGCCGCAAGACCGGCGAGGGGTTCTACAAATGGGTGGACGGCAAGGCGCAGAAGGGCGAGACGCCGGCGCATGCCGACCTCAGCGGGCTCGGGCGCGAGCTGGTGAAGCCGCTGATCGATACGACGGAGCTGGTGGTGAGCGAGGGGATCGTGGCGTCGCCCGACCTCGCCGATATCGGGGTGATCCTGGGGACAGGCTTTGCCCCGTTCCTGGGCGGGCCGATGAATGCACGCAAGGAAGGGAAAGCCTGAAATGGCGGAGATGAGAAAAGTCGCCATTGTCGGCTCGGCGCGCATTCCGTTCACGCGCGCCTATACGGGCTATGCCAATGAGAGCAATCTCAGCATGCTGGCGGCGACGCTGGCGGGGCTGGCCGACAAATTCGGGCTCAGGGGCAAGGCCGTCAGCGAGGTGATGGGCGGTGCGGTGATCTCGCACAGCCGCGATTTCAACCTGGCACGCGAGGCGTCGCTCGATGCCGGGCTCTCGCCCCGGACGCCGGGGACGAACCTCCAGATCGCGTGCGGCACGAGTCTCCAGGCGGCGCTGAACCTGGGCGCCAAGATCGCGACGGGCGAGATCGAGAGCGGGATCGCCTGCGGGACGGATACGGTCTCGGATTCGCCGATCGTGTTCGGGACGAAATTCCAGCACCGGCTGGTGGAGCTCAACCGGGCGCGGACGCCGGGCGAGAAGCTCGGCACATTCAAGGGATTCTCGTTCGGCGAGCTGGCGCCGGTGGCGCCCTCGACGCAGGAGCCGCGCACGGGGCTCAGCATGGGCGAGCACTGCGAACTGATGGCGCGGCAGTGGGGGATCACCCGGGCCGAGCAGGACGAGCTGGCGCTCGCCTCGCATCAGAACGCCGCCAAGGCGTATGAGCAGGGGTTCCACGACGATCTGATCGTGCCGTTCGCCGGCGTGCTCAAGGACAACAATGTGCGCGCCGACACCAGCCTCGAGAAGATGGCGACGATGAAGCCGGCGTTCGACAAGAGCTCGGGAAAGGGCACGCTGACGGCGGCCAATTCGACGCCGCTCACCGATGGCGCGGCGGCGGTGCTGCTGGCGAGCGAGGAGTGGGCCCGGGCGAACGATCTGCCGGTGCTCGCCTATCTGACGATGGGGCAGGTGGCGGCCAACGATTTCGCGCATGGCGAAGGGCTGCTGATGGCGCCCACGATCGCAGTGAGCGAGATGCTCAAGCGCGCCGGGCTGACGCTGCAGGATTTCGACCTCTACGAGATCCATGAGGCGTTCGCGGCGCAGGTGCTGTGCACGCTCAAGGCGTGGGAAGACGCCGACTATTGCCGCGACGTGCTGGGCCGCGACGCGCCGATGGGGTCGATCGACCGCAGCAAGCTCAACCCCAAGGGCTCGAGCCTTGCCTACGGCCATCCGTTCGCGGCGACGGGCGCGCGTATCCTGGGGCTCACGGCCAAGGAACTGGCGACGGAGATGAAGGGCCGGGCGCTGATTTCGGTGTGCACGGCAGGCGGGCAGGGCGTGGCGGCCATTGTCGAGCGCGCGGTCTGATGCTTAGACTGTGAGCATCCTAACTGTGACGCAGGGACGCAGTGGCAGGCTTTGTGCAATTTCGGGTGCCTCCGGGCGTACCCGCGAGGCCGCTGAAAGTGCCGTGTTAACAATAAGTTACAGTTGGGTGACGGTCGCTTGACGCTTACGTCATGCTTTTGCTTGTCAGTGGACGCATTTGCCATATACGGTTCGGTCCAATTCTGACCGGCAAGTCAAAAAAAGCAGCCGGAATAAAGAAGCGCCCCGGGCTTTGAATCCGGGGCTGTCGGGAAACGCCTTAACAAGGAGATGGGACGATAATGAAACTCCGTAATGTTCTGGGGGTTGCGATTGCTGCTGCCCTGCTGAGCAGCACCGCGATGACCTACGCCGCCGACGTACCGGCGGACGCCAAGCTCGCGGCCGAGCAGGTCTTCAAGTATCGCGTGCTGGACAATATCCGCGCGCTTGATCCGCAGCTCGTCGAAGACGTCGACACTGCGTATGTGACCAACCAGCTCTTCGAGGGTCTTTACAACGCCGGCCCGGATGGCGAGCCCGTTCCGGGCGTTGCCGAGAGCTACACGGCGAATGACGACTTCACCGTCTTCACCTTCAAGCTGCGCGACGCGAAGTGGTCGAACGGCGACCCGGTCACTGCGCAGGACTTCGTGTTCGGCTGGCAGCGCGCCGTCGATCCGGCCCTGGCCTCGACCTATGCTTATTTCGTGGGCCTGGTGAACATCGCCAATGCCGACGACATCGTGGCCGGCAAGAAGCCGCTCACCGACCTGGGCGTCAAGGCGATCGACGACAAGACCCTGGAAGTGACGCTGAGGGCGTCGACCCCGTGGTTCCCGCGTACCCTCGCACACGGCACCCTGTTCCCCGTGAACCAGAAGGTCGTGACCGAGAAGGGCGCCGACTGGACCAAGCCGGAGAACATCGTGGGCAACGGCGCCTACGTGCTGGCCGAGAATTCGCCCGGCGAGCGCGTCGTGCTCAAGCGCAACCCGAACTACTGGAACAACGACAAGACCGTGATCGAGGAAGTCCAGTTCCTCACGATCAACGACGAGAACCAGGGCCTGACCCGCTGGCGCGCCGGCGAAGTCGACCAGACCGACGTTCCCGCCGGCCAGTATCCGGCGCTCGAAGCCGAGATGCCGGACCAGGTCTACTCGGTGCCGCAGTTCTGCACCTACTACCTCTCGGTCAACATGACCGACAGCGCTCCCGACGCGCTCAAGGACAAGGGCGTCCGTCAAGCGCTGAACCTTGCCATCGACCGCGACATCATCGTCAACGCCGTGCTCCAGGGCGGCCAGCAGCCGGCCTATTCCTTCACCAACCCCAACACCGCCGGTTTTACCATGCCGACGATCGCGGCCGCGGGGATGACGCAGGAAGAGCGCGACGCCAAGGCCAAGGAGCTGTTCGCAGCTGCCGGCTACGGTCCCGACAAGCCGCTGACCCTCGACTACATCTACAACACGTCGGAAGCCCACAAGGCGATCATCGTCGCCGTGAGCCAGATGTGGAAAGAGAAGCTGGGCGTCAACATCAACATGTCCGATATGGAATTCGCGGTTCTGTCTGACCGCCGCCATACGCAGGACTATGAGCTGGCCCGCAACGCCTGGTGCGGCGACTACAACGAAGCTTCGACCTTCGTGTCGCTGTATGACTCGAAGTCGGAACAGAACGACTCCGGCTGGTCGAACCCCGAGGTCGACAAGCTGCTTGCCGACGCCAAGCTCGCGGCCGATCCGGGCCCGATGTATGAGCAGATCGAGCAGATCGCTGCGGAAGAAGTTCCGATCATGCCGATCTACTTCTACGCCAAGGTCTTCCTGCAGAAGCCGACCGTGAAGGGTTGGCCGTACGACAACGTCGAGCAGACCTGGTACGCCAAGGACATGTACATCACCGCTGAGTAAGCGTGTGACGTCCAAGATAGGAGCCCCGCGCAACGCGCGGGGCTCCAGCCATTGCGGCCCGGCTTTGGGCCTATCGGACAGCCCGACATGATTGCATTCATCCTCAAGCGTCTGGCCGTCGCCATTCCGACGCTGCTGGTTCTGATCATCCTCTCCTTCATCCTGATGAAGGTGGCACCCGGCTCGCCGTTCTCGGGCGAGAAGGCCATTCCAGAGACGGTGATGAAGAACATTCTCGCGCGCTACGGGCTCGACAAGCCGCAGTGGCAACAGCTCCTGGAATACATCTACAACATCATCTTCCGCTTCGACTTCGGACCGTCCTTCGTCTATCGCGACCGTACGGTGAACGACATCATCGCGCAGGGCTTCCCGGTGACGGTGAAGTACGGGTTCTTCGCCTTCATCTTCGCGACCGTTATCGGCGTCGCTATGGGCATCTTCGCCGCGATCCGCCACAACAGCTGGGGCGACTACCTCGCCGTCGGCTTCACGGTGGGCGCGCAGGTCGTGCCGAACTTCGTGCTGGCGCCGATCCTGGTGCTGGTCTTCACGCTGTGGCTGCGCTGGCTGCCGGGCGGCGGCTGGAACGACGGGCAGTGGAACTATGTGGTGCTGCCGGTGATCGCGCTGGCGACCAGCTATGTGGCCAACATCGCGCGCATCATGCGCTCGTCGATGCTCGAAGTGCTCCACTCCAATTTCATCCGCACGGCGCGCGCCAAGGGCATGCCGGGCTGGCAGGTGATCGTCAAGCATGCGCTGAAGCCGGCAATGCTTCCCGTTGTCTCCTATCTGGGCCCGGTGTTCGTGGGCATGATCACCGGCTCGGTGGTCATCGACCTGTTCTTTTCGACGGGCGGTATCGGCCAGTGGTTCGTCAACAGCGCGCTGGGGCGCGACTATTCGACGATCCTGGGGATCACGATCCTCCTGGGCGCCCTCACCATCGCCGCCAACCTCGTGGTCGACATCCTCTATGCGTGGATCGACCCCAAGATCCGTTACTAGGAGCGCGTCATGCTGGTAGAAGCTCGCAGCGACGTCGTCGCAACCCAGGAAGGCACGGAAGCCGCTTCCACGCCGGTCAAGGGCCGGTCGCTCTGGCACGATGCCGGCCGGCGTTTCCTCCGCAACCGCGCGGCCGTGTTCTTCGTCGGCCTGCTGGTGCTGATCGTGCTGTTCACGATCATCGGCCCCTATTTCGCGCAGTACACGATCGAGAAGGTCGACTGGTCGATCCTGGGCAAGGTGCCGGCGCTGGGCGGCCCCTCGCTCGCCAACGGCCACTTCTTCGGCGTCGACCAGACAGGCCGCGACCTCTATATTCGCGTCATCCAGGGCACGCAGATCTCGCTCGTCGTGGGCGTGCTCGGCTCGGCGGTGGCCGTGGTGGTGGGCACGCTCTATGGCGCGATCGCCGGCTATTTCGGCGGCCGGCTCGACAGCGCCATGATGCGCTTCGTCGATATCCTCTACTCGATCCCCTACATGTTCATCCTGATCCTGCTGCTGATCATCTTCGGCCGCTCGTTCTCGCTGCTGTTCGTGGGCATCGGCCTCGTGTCGTGGCTGGGCATGGCGCGCGTGGTGCGCGGCCAGACGCTGACGCTCAAGAACCGCGAGTTCGTCGAAGCCGCCGTGGCGACGGGCGTCAAGCCGCTGGCCATCGTGATCCGGCACATCGTGCCCAACCTGCTGGGCATCGTCGTCGTCTACGCGACGCTGCTGATCCCCGAGATGATCCTGCTCGAGAGTTTCATCTCGTTCCTCGGCCTCGGCATCCAGGAGCCGAATACGTCGCTGGGCGCGCTGATCAGCGAAGGCGCGCAGACCATGCAATATGGCACGTTCTGGCAGCTCGGCTTCCCGCTCGCCTTCTTCGTGGTGATCCTGTTTGCATTCTTCTTCGTGGGCGACGGGCTGCGCGACGCGCTCGATCCCAAGGACCGCTAATGTCTCTGCTTGAAGTCACCGACCTGTGCGTCGGATTCCACATGCCCGGCCGCGATGTGCAGGTCGTGGACAAAGTCAGCTTCACCCTCGAGGAAGGCCAGACGCTCGCCATCGTGGGCGAGAGCGGCTCGGGCAAGACCCAGACGGCGTTCTCGATCGTGGGCCTGCTCGCCGATAACGGCTACTCCTGGGGCAGCGTGAAGTTCGAGGGCAAGGAGCTGATCGGGCTGCGCGAGAGCGAGCTCAACAAGGTGCGGGCCGAGAAGATCGCGATGATCTTCCAGGACCCCATGACCTCGCTCAATCCCTATATCCGGGTGATCGACCAGCTCGCCGAAGTGCTGGTGCAGCACAAGGGCGTGAGCCGGCAGCAGGCGGAAGCGGAGTCGATCCGCATGCTGGACGCGGTGAAGCTGCCCGACGGCAAGAACATCGCGCGGCGCTTCCCGCACGAATGCTCGGGCGGCATGCGCCAGCGCATCATGATCGCGATGGCGCTGCTGTGCCGGCCCAAGCTGCTGATCGCGGACGAGCCGACGACGGCGCTCGACGTGACGGTGCAGGCGCAGATGCTGGAGCTGTTCAAGTCGCTGACCGACGAGTTCGGCACGGCGCTCATCATGATCACGCACGATCTGGGCGTGGTCGCCGGCCTCGCCGACAAGATGATGGTGATGTATGCCGGTCGTGCGGTGGAGAAGGGGACGGTGGACGAGCTGTTCTACGACCCGCGCCATCCCTATACGCTGGGCCTTCTGACCTCGACGCCGCATGTCGAGGAGCGGTCGCGCCGGCTCAACCCGATCACCGGCTCGCCACCCAATATCGAGAACCTGCCGCGCGGCTGCACCTTCCATCCGCGCTGCGCCTTCCGTTTCGAGCGCTGCTTTGCCGAGATCCCGGCGATCCGCGAGTTCGAGCCGGGGCGCTCCAAGGCCTGCCATTGTGAAGGCAAGCTGGTGTTCGAGGAGAACGTGGCGTGAGCGAGCTCCTTCGGATCGACAATCTGAGCAAGACCTTCTCGATCAATGCGGGCGGGTTCTTCTCCAAGCCGCTCAAGCTCAAGGCGCTGCAGGACATCTCGTTCTCGGTGCAGCGCGGCGAGACGCTGGGCATCGTGGGCGAAAGCGGCTGCGGCAAGTCCACGCTGGGCCGCTGCATCCTGCAGCTGCTCAAGCCCGACGAGGGCCGCGTGCTGTGGATGGGCACCGATCTCAACCGGGTCCCGGGCGAGGAAATGCGCAAGCGCCGCAAGGACCTCCAGATCATCTTCCAGGACCCGCTGGCGTCGCTCAATCCGCGCATGACGGTGGGCGAAATCGTCGCCGATCCGCTCAAGACGCTGATGCCCGAGCTCAATCGCGAGCAGCGCCGGCAGCGCGTGATGGAGATGATGGAGGCGGTGGGGCTGCAGCCCGAAATGATCAACCGCTATCCGCACGAATTCTCGGGTGGACAGGCGCAGCGCATCGGCATCGCGCGGGCGCTGATCACCGAGCCCAAGCTGATCGTGTGCGACGAGCCGGTCTCGGCGCTCGACGTGTCGATCCAGGCGCAGATCCTCAACCTGCTGAGCGAGCTCAAGGACCAATTCGGGCTGACGCTGATCTTCATCTCGCACAACCTGTCGGTGGTGCGGCATGTGTCGGACCGCATCCTGGTGCTCTATCTGGGCCGGATGGTGGAGCTGTCGAGCGGCGACGAGCTCTATGACGATCCCAAGCACCCCTATACCAAGGCGCTGCTGACGGCGGTGCCGATCCCCGATCCCAAGCGGGCGCGTCAGCGCAGCATCGATGCGCTGACGGGCGAAATTCCCTCGCCGATCAATCCGCCCTCGGGCTGCACGTTCCGCACGCGCTGCCGCTATGCGACCGAGCGCTGCGCCGAAATCCGGCCACCGCTGGAGCTGGTGAGCGAGGGCCGGCAGGTGGCCTGCATCCGCTGGCGCGAGATCGACGCGGCGCCGGGGATGGAAGCGTCGACAGCCGCCTAGGATCAGGCTGCCGGCGGGTCCGAGGCGCGGCGGCGCGTCGCGCCGCTGACAGTGCGGCGACGCCGATCGGGACCGGTGTAGCTCTGGCCCTCGACGAAGGCGCGCGGGGCCCTCTTGAGGCCATCGAGCCGCAACTGGATGTGCTCGGCCGAGAACGGCTTCTTGAGGAATTCGGTGACGCCGGCATCGCGCGCCGTCGCGATCATGCGCGCATCGGGGGCGCCGGCCATCATGAAGATGGGCGTTTCGCGATTGGGGTGGTCGGCCAGATGGCGGAGCGCCCGGATCATGTCGAAGCCCTCCTTGCCGCCCAATTGCTCGTCGATGAGGATGAGGCCATAGGGGCGGCGGGCCAGTTCGGCGGCCGCGTGCGGCAGGTCGAGCGTGGCGCCGACGGAACGGATGCCGATGCTGCGCAGCATTACGGCGACGAGCGACGCCATGTGCGAGGACGGATCGGCGACAAGGACGGAAAGGGCTGGATCGCGCTTGGACATGCGCCGATCCTGCGCGCAAGTCCTTGAAATCCCGGTTAACGGCCATTCGGCAACGCGATAGACCGTGGTGCGGCAGAACGCCCGGGATATGGGCGGTTTCCGTTGACAGGGGGCGGATTCGCCTCTATGTGAACCGCACTCTTTGAAGGGCGCGCGGCGCCTCTTTTTGTTTGTCCCGAGGTTGCACGATGAAAGTCCGCAATTCCCTGAAAGCCCTGATGGGGCGTCATCGCGCCAACAAGCTGGTTCGCCGGCGCGGCCGCGTCTACATCATCAACAAGGTCGACAAGCGCTACAAAGCCCGCCAGGGCTGAAGCGCCGATCGATCCGGCAGCAGGTTTGAAGGCCCGCTTCGGCGGGCCTTTTGCTTTTGTTGGCCGCGTGTCGTCAAGGGCGTTGGAGCGCGCCGGTTTTCGGCATAGGTTTTCGCCGCGCGCCCACGCACCCAGCGAGGTCACACATGCTGGCGTCCGAGGTTATCACGGTCACCATCCGGCGGCCCTATGCGGAGGTCTACGAGTTTCTCGCGGACCCGATGAACTTCACCCGCTGGGCGTCCAATCCCGGCTCGCAGATAGAGCCGCTGGACGGTGGCGACTGGCTGGTCGACCTGCCGCGCGGACGTAGCGCGATCCGGTTCGCGCCGCGCAACAATTTCGGCGTGCTCGACTACCAGGTGTTCAAGCCGGGGGAAGACGGCGGCTCGGTGACGCCGGTGCGGCTCGTCGCCAATGAGCGCGGCGCCACGCTGATGCTGACGTGGTTCCGGAAGGCCGGCGTGAGCGATGAGCAGTTCCGGTCCGAGCTCGAGTGGATCGCATCGGACCTCAACCGGCTGAAGACGCTGCTCGAGGGCGGCTGACGTCCTTACCGGCGGTCGCGTCGGTCCTCCTCCCCCGTTGTGCGGGGGAGGATGCCAGGCGAGCGATCCGTCTCAGGCGCCCAGGGCCGCGAGGATGCGGATCCAGGAGCGGATGCCCTTGTGGTAGCTGGTGAGGTTGTACTTCTCGTTGGGCGAGTGGATGCGGTCGTCGTTGAGGGCGTAGCCGATCAACAGCGTGTCGAGGCCGAGGATGCGCTTGAAGTCACCAGCGACGGGGATGGAGCCGCCCGAGCCGCGCAGCACCGCCTCCTTGCCCCATTCGGCGGTGAGCGCGTCGCGCGCCCTGGTGACGTAGGGGCCGGTCGAGGGCACGGTGATGGCCGGGCTGCCGCCATGCTCCTTGAAGGTGACGGAGCAGTCGGCGGGGACGCGGGCGCGAACATGCTCGCGGAAGGCGGCGCGAATCTTCTGGGGGTCCATGCGCGAGACGAGGCGGAAGCTGATCTTTGCACTGGCCTTTGAGGGAATGACGGTCTTGAAGCCCTCGCCGGTGTAGCCGCCGATCATGCCGTTGATCTCGCAGGTCGGGCGCGACACTGTCTGCTCGAGCACGGAGCGGTTCTTCTCGCCGGCCGGGATGGAAAGACCTGCGGCCCGCATGAACTTGTCGCCGTCGAAATTGAGCTTGGCAAAGCTCTCGGCGGTGACGGGGTCGAGCTCGTCGACGTCGTCGTAAAAGCCGGCGACGGCGACGGAGCCGTCGGGGTTGCGCAGGCTTGCAATGATCTCGGCCAGCACCTGGTTGGGGTTGTGCGCGGCGTTGCCATACATGCCCGAATGAAGGTCCATCGCGGCGGCAGTGATCTCGATCTCGTCGGCGACGAGGCCGCGCAGCATGGTGGTGATCGAGGGGGTCTTCTCGTCCAGCAGATCGGTGTCGCAGACGAGCGCGACGTCGGCCTTGAGCTCGTCCCTCGCGGAGGTGAGGAAGGCGGCGAGGTTCTTGGAGCCGGACTCCTCCTCGCCCTCGAGGCAGAACTTCACATTGACCGGCAGCGTGCCGGTGGCGGCGCGCAGGGCGCGGCAGGCCTCGACGAAAGTGAGGAGCTGGCCCTTGTCGTCGGACGCGCCACGGGCGGTGAGGAAGGTCTCGCCATTGGGCTGCTTGATCGGGGTCAGCGTGAATGGATCGGTCTTCCACAGCTCGATGGGGTCGACCGGCTGCACGTCGTAATGGGCGTAGAAGACGGCCGTGGGACCTTCGACCGCCGGACCATGCGCGACGACGACCGGATGGCCGGGCGTGGGGCGGGCCGAGGCATCAAAGCCCTCGGATTTGAGGTCGGCGACGAGCCAGTCGGCGGCGCGCTTGCACTCGGCGGCGTAAGCGGGGTCGGTCGAGACGGACTTGATGGCGATGAGCGCCGTCAGCCGCTCGAGCGAGGCGTCCATGTGGGCGTCGGCATAGGCGAGGGCGGCATCGAGCTGTTGCGTCGTCAGGGGCATGATGAATCCGGTCGTTTGGTGTGAGAGCGGGCTTAGCCCTGCGCGGGCAGACGGGCAACCCTCGACCGCGCCGGTGCGTGCACGGACAGTTGTCCACGGCGGAGCGGGATGGACGAGAAAGCGCTTTCACATCCAATGAAGCAACGCTAAGCTCATCTTTGTCCGCAGCCGGGGAACGAGGAAAAGCCCTGGAAAACGTGCAGGGAGGACCGACAGCTGAGGGGCTGGCGAGCTGCACTTCTGCGGGAGGACTAGTCGTCAAATCAACTGATCCGACTCCTGGGAGGTACGTATATCATGGACTTCGACAAGATTAGCCGTCGCCAGTTGCTCAAGACCAGCGCCCTGACGGGCGCAGGGCTGGCTGCAGCGGGAAGCGGGCTTCCGGCGTTCGCGCAGGACAAGCCCCCCGAGCAGGATTTGCCGCAGGGCGCCGCTGGCAAGCTAACCGTCATCCACCGTACGGAATATTTCGAAGACGCGCAGACGATGTTCCGCGAAACCGTCGCGAACTTCGCCAAGACCAACAATGTCGAGCTCGATATCTCGACGACCAATCCGGAGTCGTTCGGCGACTTCCTGGGCAAGATGACGGCGGCGGTGAAAGCCGGCAATCCGCCCGATTTCGCCTACACGTCCAACGTCAACATCTCGCAGATGGCGGCGCTCGACCTGGTCGAGGACGTCACCGATGTGGTGGAAGAGGCGGTCAAGCGCTACGGCAACATCATGCCGGGCATCAATGCCGACATCAACGGCAAGATCAACGGCCAGTGGAAGTCCATTCCATTCCTCGGCGCCACGACGTCCTTCATGTTCCGCAGCGACAAGCTCAAGGAGAAGGGCATCGATCCGGCCTCGCTGAAGACCTTCAGCGATCGTCGCGACGCGGCACTCGCCGTGTCCGGTCCGGATTTCTATGGCTGGGGCCTGACGCCCAACCAGTCGGGCGACGGCTATGGCTATCTGGTGCTGCTGATCCAGGCGTTCGGCGGTCACTTCACCGACGAGACCGGGCAGATCGTGCAGTTCAACTCGCCCGAGACCGTCGCGGCCTATGAATGGCTGGCCGAGACCTACGACCGCAACGGCAAATATGCCGCCGCGCTGCCGCCGGGGGTCGAGAGCTGGAACGATACGGGCAACAACGAGGCGTTCCTCGCGGGCTCCATCGGCTACACGCACAATGCGTTCAGCGTGTATGCCAACGCCAAGCTCAACAAGAACCCGATCTTCCCCAATATCGCGCTGCTGAGGGCGCCCACGGCCAACAATGGCGACAGCCGGGACGGCGGCAATGTGGGTGGCTGGCTGACCATCTTCAAGAACGCGCCGAACAAGGACCTCGCCAAGCAACTGGCGCTGGACCTGATCGACCCCAAGAACTTCACGCCGATGTCGGCCATCGCAGGCGGCCTGTTCATGCCCGCCTACGAGAATCTGTGGACCGACGAGCTGCTCGCGGCTGACCCCAACTACGCGATCATCAAGGAGCAGGTGAGCGTCGCCAAGCCGTTCCTCGGCGAGACCTGGCCGGCACAGCCCGCACCGCAGTTCGGTGCGATCCGTGCACAGGGCATCGTCGAGCAATCGGTGGGCAACGCCATCGCCAAGCGCATGTCGCCGGCCGACGCCGTGGCCGACGCCCACAACAAGATCGTCCAGGTCTTCGAGGAGGGCGGCATCCTGCAACCCTAGACTGACAGTCCGTTGGGTGGGGCGGCTGGCGAGCCGCCCCCTCCTTCAATCGAGCGCGTGATGCCGCCCGGTTCAGACCACGCGGCGTCGTGCGCCCTTCATTGAGGGGCCGCTGGCCCCGGGGGAGTGCCGGATGGATGAACGGGTTGCCTTGAACGACGCGCTTGCCGCCACGCCGCCACGGCGCGGCACCTGGCTGCGCGACCTGCTGGGCCGCGACTGGAAGGTGGGCTTCCTGTTCGTGCTGCCGATGGTCGCGATCATGGCCGGACTGATCTTCTGGCCGTTCGTGAGCGCGATCATGCTCTCGACGACGGCGTTCAACTTCAATACGGGCGAGACGTTCAACGTCGGGCTGCGCAACTATCAGCGGCTGGCGAGCAACAGCGACTACATCCTGTCGCTGCAGAACACCATCAGCTTCACCTTCTGGTCGCTGTCGATCAAGTTCGTGGTGGGCATGACGCTGGCGCTGATCCTCAACAGCCGGCTGCCGCTGCGCGGGCTGCTCAGCGGCATCATGCTGCTGCCCTGGATCGTGCCCGAGATCGTGACGGCGCTGGCCTGGAAGAGCATCTACGACCCGCTGTTCGGCGGGCTGAACCCGATCCTGCAGAGCATCGGCGTCATCGATCGGCCGTTGGGCTGGCTGAGCGACCCGCACATGGCGATGGGCTCGATCATCTCGGTCAATGTGTGGAAGGGCATCCCCTTCTTCGTGCTGCTGCTGCTCGCCGGCCTCAAGGCGGTGGACAAGGAACAGCTCGAGGCGGCCGAGATCGACGGCGCCAATGTGGTGCAGCGGTTCCGGCACGTGACGCTGCCCAGCATGCGCTACGTGATCGTGGTGACGCTGCTGCTGAGCTTCATTTCGACCTTCAACCAGTTCGGCCTGCCGTTCCTGATGACCGGTGGCGGCCCGAGCGGCGCGACCAAGCTCTATGCGATCCTCGCCTACGAAAAGGCGATCGGTTCGCTGCAATATGGGCCGGGCATCGCCATCGCGTTCTCGGTGGCGCCGCTGATGGCGGTGCTGATCTGGCTGCTGGCGCGCTTCATGCGCCACGACGACAAGCGCGACGCCACGAGCAATGCCAAGCCGGGCATCGTCGACCGCATCATGGCGGCCGGCGGGCGCGGCGTTAGCCTTGTCGTCGACGTGCTGTTCTGGCCGGTGCAGGTGGTCTATGCCGGGCTCGAATGGGTGATCCGGCGCCTGCGCCAGGCGAGCGGACGGCGGGCGGAGGAGCCCATTCTGGCGCCGGCGTCGCGCGAGAGTGGCGGCGTGGTGGCGCGGCTGGCGGTGCTGGTGCCGTTCCTCGTTTTCGTGCTGTTCCCGTTCTTCTGGATCATCATCACGTCGCTCAAATCGACGTCGCAGATCAGCGAGCGGCGGTCGATCTTCTGGCCCGAGCCGGCAACGCTGGAACAGTACAACCACCTGCTCACCGGCACGGGCTTCCTGACATGGGCGATGAACTCGATCTTCGTGGCCGCCGCGGCGACGCTGATCTCGGTGGCGCTGTCGTCGCTGGCGGCCTATGCGCTGACCCGGCTGCGCTTCCTCGGGGCGGGCATGCTGACGACGCTGCTGCTTATCACCTATCTACTGCCGGGCACGCTGCTGTTCATCCCGCTCTATCAGACCCTGACGTCGCTGGGGATCATCAACACCTACGCGGCGCTGATCCTTACCTATCCGACGTTCCTGCTGCCGTTCGCGACATGGGTGCTGATGGGCTATTTCCGCTCGATCCCGGTGGAGCTCGAGGAAGCGGCGATGATCGACGGGGCGAGCCGGTTCTACATCTTCCTGCGCATCACGATCCCGCTCGCGGCGCCGGCGATCCTCAGTGTAACGCTGTTCGCCTTCACCAATGCGTGGAACGAGTTCCTGTTCGCCTTCGTGTTCATCACCTCGGAATCGCTGCGCACGCTGCCGATCGGCCTGCAGTCGATGGTGGTGGGCGACATCCTGCCCTGGGGACGGCTGATGGCGGCGTCGCTGCTGACCGCGGTGCCGGTGGCGGTGCTCTACGTCTACGCCCAGCGCTTCCTCGTCGAGGGGCTGACGGTAGGCGGCGTCAAGGGTTGACGCGACAGCGGAATTGTCTTGAGGCGGCGAGAGCTTAGCAGTGATCGCCGCCTCTGAATTGCTGCTCTAGAGACAGGCAATCCGTCGGTTTCGACAACGCGACGTTCAAGTTCAATTCAAGATTCGAGTGCTTTGACTGGCGGTCTGTGGTATCAACCCAGCCGCGGGACCCGTGCCTGTTGGCACGGCCTGGGGCGCACATAGCAGGAGCGGACATGCCTTCGCTTTCTCGCCTATCGGTCACCCGCCTTCACTGGACCGCCGCTGCAGTCGCGGCCTTCCTTGGTTTGACGGCGCTCCCCGGAACCGCCTTGGCGGCGAGCGATGTGTTCGCGCCGGGCCAACCCGTTCTCACCGGATTCCCCGGTGTCGTGACGGCCGACGAGATGCCGGACGGCAGCGATCCGCTCGACTACAGCTTCATCGACCCCGACGGGTTGTCACTGGTCATCCAGCAGTTGCAGCCGGAGGCGCCACCCGAGGGGCAACTGATCGAGACGTCCAATGCATTCGGCGTGAGCGCGGCGGATGTCGGCCTCGTGTTCGGCATTGCGCTTGACGATGCGCCCGAGACCACGGGCGCCGACGCGCCAAATGTCTATGTCGCGGCGACCTCGGCCTTCGGGCTTTACGCCGTAGTACCCGATGCCGACGGCAATCCGGTTCGCACGCGGACGGGCGATCCCGACGCGGCGTTCATGGCCGGGCAGTGGGGCAGCGCGGACGGCGCGACGGGCTATCCGGGCAGCATCTGGAAGATCGACGGCGTGACCGGCGAGGTGTCGCTGTTCACCACCATCGCCGCCAATAGCGGCCCGAGCCTGGGCGATATCGTGTTCGATTCCGGCTCGCAGCAGTTCTTCGTGTCGGACCTCGATACCGGCCTCATCTATCGGCTGGCGCTGGATGGATCGATCGTTGACACCTACGACCACGGCGTCGACGGCCGGCCGGCGCACGACCTTGATGCGGTGGCCGATGACGGGGCGACGATGGACGTCACCGATGCGGCGTTCGATTCCGAGGACCCCAGCACCTGGGGCTTCACGCCGGTGGAGCGCCGCGTGAACGGCCTCGCGGCCTACAATGGCCGGCTCTACTACGCGGCGCTCGAGCCGCAGCAGATCTGGTCGGCGCGCATCAATGACGATGGTAGCCTGAGCGCGCCGCGCTGGGAGCTCGACATTACGGGGCTGGGCGCTCCGAACGAGATCACCAGCCTTGCGTTCGACTCCAAGGGCCGCATGGTGCTGGCGCAGCGCGGCGCGACCACGGGTGTCTACGACTATTCGACGCTGACGCAGGTGGCGAGCTCGGCGGTGGTGCGCTATGAGCGCGAATTCCCCGACGATCCGGATACCGAAAGCACCTGGGTCGAGACACCCGACAGCTATGCGATCGGCGTGGCCGAGCCGGGCACCTATGCGGCCGGCGGCATTGCCTTCGGCTATGGGTACGACGAGGCAAGCGGTTCGTTCGACGGGGCCTGCGGTGTCACGCTGTGGGCGACGGGCGATGCGCTGCGCGACAATGCCGAACTCGACCCGCCGCTCGAAGGGCCGGCCTATGTGGCGGGCCTGCAGGGCGTGCCGCGGTCGTGGGTGCGGCCGCTCAACGACCCGCCGACGCTGTCGGCGTTCACCGATTTCGATGGCAACACCGATGACGGGCAGGCCGCGCTGAGCGGGCATGTGGGCGACGTTGCGATGTGGGCGCCGTGCGGCAGCGACGGGCCGTTCGTCGATCCGGACGAGCCGGATGTCCTGCCGCCGGACGACTATGTGCCGCCGCCGAGCTTCAACCTCAGCCTCGAGAAGTGGGCGAGCCCGTTTGCCTGCTTCGACGGCGGTGCCAATTGGTGGTGCAGCTTCACGATCCGCGTGGAGAACACCGGCGACGCGCCCTATTGGGGACCGATCGCGATCGAGGATCATCTGCCGGCCAACAATCCGGGCGCCAGCATGAGCTTCTGGCCCAGCCCGCCCTGGTCGTGCGGACCGACGGGACCGACCTCCGCCGAATGTACGCGCGGGCCGGTGCTGCTGTTCCCCGGCGAGGGGGTGACGCTGCACGAGACGGTGAAGCTGCCCAAGGCGCTGGTCGACTATTGCTACGTCGCCAATGTGGCGGGGCTGAGCTGGCCGTTCGGGCTGCATGACGACGATCCGAGCGACGATTTCGACGTGGGTGTCGCGAGCATCGCGGCGCCGGGCTGCGTACCGCCGGGCGGCGGCAGCGACCTGCTGCTCAAGAAGGTCGCGGCACCGTGGTGCTTCGACGCCGGCGCCACCTACAATTGCTCGTATGTGGTGTCGGTGCAGAACGTCGGACCGGGCAATTATTCGGGCCCGATCCAGGTGCAGGATACGCTCGGTATCAATGCCCCGGCGACGGTGATCGGACCCTGGGCCTGTGCCCAGGCCGGCCCGGTGCTGACCTGCGATATCGTGGCGGCGCCCGTGAACGTGCCGCCGGGCTGGACTTCGGGCTTCCTCGTGACGGCGCATGTGCCCAAGGGGCCGGGCTCGCCGCTCTGCGAGCTCGTGAACCGCGCCAACATTGCGTCGCCGCTGGGCGGGCCGAGCAACAGCGTTGCCGGCAACGACTTCGACGAAGCGACGGCGAACGTGCCGAACCCCCTCTGCCTGCTGCCGGCCTCGGACAGCGATCTCCAGGCCAAGAAGCAGGGGCTGGGCTGCGGTGCGTTCTTCTCGGGCTGGTACTGCGAGTGGAAGATCACCATCACCAATGTGGGGACAACGCCCTATATCGGGCCGCTGGGCTTCGAGGACCGGTCGACCGGTGCGGTGTTCAACACGCTGCCCTCGGTGGCGCCGTTCTGCGCGGGAACGCCGACGGATGTCGACTGCAATCCGATTGGACCGGTGTTCTACGCGCCGGGCGTGCCGCACAGCCTGACGTTCTACACGTTCTACAATGGCGGACCGACGGTCTGTTCAGCGAACAACACGCTGACCATCGTCAATCCGAGCCCGGGCTCGGCCGACAATCCGGCGGGCAACGATTCGGTGACGCGGGCGCAGACCATCCCCAATCCGGCCTGCGCCGGGCTGCCGGTGCTCAACATCACCAAGACGGCGAAGGGCTGCGCGCCCGACCCGTCGAGCCCGGACTGGCTGTGCAAGTGGGACATCAAGGTGAAGAATGTTGGCGGCGCGCAGCAGCCGGCGCCCATCGTGTTCAAGGACTTCTTCACCAAGCCGACGACGTTCAGCACGCCCGCCTGTGTGCCGACCGGCGGGCACTTCACCTGTACGCGCGTGACGCCGCTCAATGCGGGCGCCACCTGGACGGTGCAGGCGACGTCGCATGTCGACCCCAACGGCGTGACGCTGGCCGACTGCAACGTGGTCAACTCGGTGTGGATCACCAATCCGGCCAATGCCGATCCGGGCCACTTCTCGCAGGCCGAGCAGAAGGTGCCGCAGCTGTTCATCAACCTCGGGCCCGGACCGGTCTACGTCTATTGCGACCCGCCCAGCATCGCGCTCGAAAAGACCGCGACCAAGACGGTGAAGGCGGGCGACGGCCATGATGCGACGTTCCGCATCAAGGTGACGTCGACCGGACCCGACCCCTACAACGGGACGGTCGAGCTCGACGAGGACCTGCCCGAGGGCACGAGCTATGTGTCGAGCAGCTGGCCGTGCGTGCCGACGACGGACAACAATGTCCACTGCTCGTCGCCTTACAAGACGCTGCCCGTGGGCACCTACACGACGATGACGATCACCATCCACATCCCCGAGGATGTGGCCAAGGAGAGCGCGTGCGAGGTCGTCAATGTGGTGAATGCCGCGATCTCGGCCGAAGTGCTGCATTCGGACGAAGGGCTGCAGTACACGGCGTCGGCCGCAGCCAAGCTGCCGGCGAGCGTGTGCCGCGACGAGCCCGAGCCGCCGCAGTGCCCGATCAACCAGGTGATGCCGGATGGCGGTTGCTGCCCGGCGGGCGAGGTGTGGACCGGCAAGCAGTGCGCGCCGCCCAAGCCGATCTGCCCCGACGACAGCCACATCAACAGCGCCGGCAAGTGCGTGTGCGATGCGGGCACCACGGGCAAGCCGGGGTCGTGCGAGGAGCCGGAAGACATCACGCCGGCCTGCCCCGATGACAGCCACATCAACAGCGCCGGCAAGTGCGTGTGCGACCGTGGGACCGAGGGCAGACCGGGGTCGTGCGAGCCGGTCGATGTCGAGGAAGAGCCCAGTTGCCCCAAGGACAGCGTGCTCAACAGCCGCGGCGAGTGCGTGTGTAAGCGTGGTACCGAAGGCCAGCCAGGCTTCTGCGAGGAGATCGTGGAAGAGCCGGTCTGCCCCAAGGACAGCGTGGTCAACAACCGCGGCGAGTGCGTCTGCCGGCGCGGCACGGAAGGCGAGCCGGGCAACTGCCAGGCGGTGATCGTGATCCCGATCTGCCCTGACGACAGCGTGCTCAACACTCGCGGCGAGTGCGTGTGCAAGCGCGGCACGGAGGGTGAGCCCGGCAACTGCCAGAGGCCCGACTTCGACGAGCCGATCGAGGACGAGCCCGACAAGGTGAGCTGCCCCGACGACAGCGTGCTCAACAATCGCGGGCAGTGCGTATGCAAGCGCGGCACGACGGGCAAGCCGGGCAACTGCCAGATCGAGCTGCAACTCGACCTGGGACCGATCAAGATCTTCTGATCGATGGGGCGGCCTCCGGGCCGCCCCTCTCACATTCAGGCAGGACGGATCATTGCTTCGCTGCCGATGGGCCAGAAGCCCAGGCTCAGGAACATGCGCAGCGAGCGGGCATTGCCGGGCGAAACGGCGGCAAAGACCAGTTCCCCCTCCGGCACGAGCCCCAGCGCTTCCCCGATGAGCGCACGGCCCCAGCCGCGGTTGTGCTCGGCCGCCTCGATGCTGAACTCGCGGCGGCCGGCGAGGCCTTCGGCGAGCGTGACGATGCCGCGCTCGTCGCCATAGACGGCAACGTTGCGCCGCTGCTCGCGCGCATAGAGCACGCGGGGATGCTCATCGGCATCGGTGCGGCGGGGCAGGGTGGAGCGACCCGTGCCGCGCGCCGCGAGCATCACGTCGATGACGCCGACAAGGCCGGTGGGACCGGCGAGATAGCGCAGCACTTCGGGCGACATCGAGCCGCCATAGCCATCGGCCCCGTGGGCGAGGATGTCCTCGCGCGGGCGGGAGGTCGCAATGACGGCGTGGCCGGTGAAGGCTACCGAGCACGCCCAGCCATTATCGAAGGGCGGCAGGACGGTGACGCCGCCATCGACGGGCGGGAAGCGGTTCTCAGCGGCGGCGTGAAGGTAGGCAAGGAGGGGATGCGGCATGGTGCGCGTTGCTTAGCACCCCCGCGCACCGATCAGCCAGAGGCGCCATGGCCGCCTTGACGAGCCCCGGCGCGTCGGTCGAAGAGGAGGGCGAGAGCCAGCGGAGCCGCCCATGGACTTCATGAGACTGCTGAAATCCATCGAGGAGCTGCTCTATGAGGTGGCGACCTGGGTGCTGTTCTATCCGCTGACGGTGGCGCGGGTGGTGCGCCGGCCCGTGGCGATGATGGCCTATGCCGAACGCGAGCTGGGCGACGAGGTCGAAGAGCAATATGTCGACGCGCTCAGCCCGCCGATCTGCCTGTTGATCACGCTGTTCCTGCTGCACGTCGTGGAGCGGATATTCCCGCGCGTCGAAGCGGAGATCCCGGGCGTCCTGTCGAGCGACAACAACCTGCTGGCCTTCCGGGCCGTCCTGTTCAGCATCTTCCCGCTACTGCTGGGGCTGGTGCATCTCAAGCAACGGGGCGTGAAGCTGACGCGGCACTCGCTCCGGCCGAGCTTTTACGCGCAGTGCTACGTGGCCGTCCCGTTCGTGGTTGCCGCTTCGCTCGGCCTGTCGCTGGCGTCGCGGGGTCTGACCGTGCCGGGCCTTGCGCTGATGGCGGCCGGCTATGCGTGGTACGCGGCGGTGCAGACGATCTGGCAGAGCCGCGACGGCAAGACCAGTCGGGCGATGGCGTTGCTGGCCTCAAGCGCAACGATCGTCGGGGCCACGATCCTGCTCATCGCCGTCACGGCGATCACCGGTTTCGCCATCGGCATGGTGCCGCCGGCCGATTGATTGCGCCGCGATATGACAGCCTCGCTGATTGACTCTGACGCTGGTCGCGCCACCTTTGCTTCAATTGCGGAATGCCGCCTTCACGGTTGGAAGGCACATATACTCTTGAATCACCAAGCAAAACTGGGTGGTGCAATGAATATTAGAATGGCAATCAATTTTGGACTGCGGCTTCGTCAAACACTTCTGCTTGCTGCCACCCTTCTGTGTACCGCCGGCATCGCGGCGGCGCAGGATACGCGCACGGTGAACGTGAAATTTCCGCGCGGAGCGACGGGGACAAGCATCGACGACAGCATTCGCGGCTACGAGACCGTCAACTATCGGATCGGCGTGAGCGCCAGCCAGCAGATGACGGTGAGCCTCGAGACCAGCAATGCGAGCAACTATTTCAACATCACGGCGCCCGGTGCGTCCGAGGCGCTCTACAACAGCTCGATCAACGGCAACAGCACCAGCTTCGAGATCCCCTCGAGCGGCACCTATGTCATCTCCGTCTACCTGATGCGCAACGCGGCGCGGCGCAACGAGCGGGCGACCTACAAGCTGTCGATCAATGTCGACAACAGCGTCACCGGACAGACGCAGGCGCCGTCGCAGACGACCTCGGACGATTTCGCCGACGGCCTCAGCGGCGGACCGGACCACTGGCGCGTCACGGGCCTCAATGGCGACACGCTGAACGTGCGCGCGACGCCATCGACGAGCGCCAAGGTCCTGACGGTCCTCTATGAGGGCGATGTGGTGCGCAATCTCGGCTGCAAGAAAGTATCGTCGGCCCGCTGGTGCGGCGTCGTGACCGATACGGGCCTGCGGGGCTGGGTGAACGGCAAGTTCCTGCACGAGGACTTCGCGGACGAGGCGACCACGCTGCCGGCGTTCCCCGTTCGTCCGATCCAGGTCCAGCCGGCGGTGGATACAAGCCTGATGCCGCGCTATTGCACGGGTGAAGCGTCGGCCAAGTTCGACGTCCGTCCGCCGCGCATTACCACCAATGCGGCGTTCAAATCGGGCAACCGCTACGTCGTTCAAGGCTATTTCGACAACGGGCGAGGCACGACGTTCTTCAACTGCTGGTTCGACCTGCAGGGCAATTTCGTCAGCGTCAGTTGAGGCGGCACCTCAAGGTGTATTGATACTCGCATTTCACGGTGGCCGGCGGGGTGACCGCCGGCTCGATTGTGCGTACGCAAAGGGGCTTTCATGCGGCAAACACCGGACTTTCCGTTCTACAATGGACAACCCACCTCCATCAGTGGCCTGGGCTGGCTGCTGGTCATTGCTTCGACCGGACTGGCGTTCTACCTGCTGACCGGCCCGGTCCTGACCGTTCTGCCCGGGCTGCTCGCGGCCTATTCGGCCGCCATCCTGTTCGCGGGGCTGCCGCTGCTTGCGCTGCACCTTGTGAGCAAGGGGCACGGAACGGCGGTGTTTCACCGCTACGGCGTCAAGTCGCTGGGTATTTCCCTCGGCTTTGCGATCCTCACGATCTGCGCGTCGTTCGCTGTCGCCTTCGTGCTGTCGCGTGTCTTCACGTTCACGGCCAACCCCTCGGGCGATGCGCTGGCGGGAACCGACGGGTGGGGACTGGCGATCTTCCTGTCGCGCACCTTCTTCCAGCTCATCGGCGAGGAAGTCGTCACCATCCTGCCGCTGCTGGCGGTGCTGTGGTTCTGCGTGCAGAAGCTCAATCTGTCGAAGGGACTGGCCCTGACCATCGCCGTGATCGTATCGACGGCGTGGTTCGCGGCGATGCACCTGCCGACCTACGACTGGAACTACCTCCAGTGCTTCGGCATCATCGGCACAGCGCGGCTGGTGCTGACGGCGGCGTATCTGCTGACGCGGAACCTGTGGGTCTCGGCGGGCGCGCATATCATCAACGACTGGTCGATCTTCATTTTCACCTTCGTCGGCAGTCACGCGCCGATCGAGGCCTAGGAGCAAGCCATGAGTGAAGTTGCAGCCCCCGCCGCCATCAGCGGCGGCATGAAATGGAAGCTCCGCATCTCGGCGGTGGTGTGGTTCCTGCTCGGTGCGGCGTTCCTGCTCGCTATTCCGGTGCTGTTCAACGTGTCGCCGCTCGTCCCGCTGGGGGTCGCGGTCGTCGCGCTGATCCTCGCCTTTCCGGGAGCCTTGCTGGTGCGCCGGCTCTTTGCGGGGCAACGCCGGCAGGGCTTCGTGTGGAGCTTCGTGAAGGCGGCGCTGGCGCTGCTGTTCGTCCTGTCGATCGCGCTTGCGGCGCCGATCTATTTCCTCGCGCTCTATGCCGAGTTTCGTCCGCTGACGGTGCCCCAGGCGACGCTGTCGAACGGCAAGAAGACCGTCGTGTTCCAGGGCATGATGCATATCGGCTCCGAGCCCTTCTACAAGAGCGTCGTCTACGACCTCGAGAAGGCATTGGCCGATGGCTACGTCGTCTACTATGAGGGCGTGCGCGGCGATCCCGAGGGCGACAAGTGGTTCAGCGATACGCTGGCGGGCGGCGGCGACCTCAGCGCCAACTACCAGCTCATCGGCGGCATCTGTGGACTGAAGTTCCAGCTCGACTACTTCCAGCTGCTGGCGGCCGACATGAAGGAGCATCCCGAGCGGCACGTGTCGGCTGACGTCTCGACGGCCGACATGATGCGCGAGTACGAGCGGCTGATGAAGGAGGACCCGGTGTTCGCCGCGGCGATGCGGAGCAAGTCCGCGGCCGAGCCCAGCAGCGACAAGTCGGGAGGAATGGCGGGCCTCGTGGGCTTCCTCAAGGGCGGCAGTCCCGAGTTCCAGCGCCTCGCCGGCACGATGTGCCGCGGCTATATGTCGATGGTGCTGCAGAACAAGTCTGCACCCGACGAAATGGATAAGGTGACCCTCGACTTCCGCAACCGGGCGCTTGCCGATCGGATCATCGCCGACACGCACCAGTTGATCTACGCGACATACGGCGCCGAGCACCTGAACGGCCTGCTCACGGACCTCAAGGCAAAGGACCCCGCCTGGGAGATCAAGTCGGTGAGCTGGCAGCGGACAATCGACACACCGCAGGATGTGACGGGCGAGCTCTGAGATGCGCACAACACCGTCGGCCAGGATCGGCGCGCTCACGGGCCTGCTCTATGCGCCGGCCTTTGTCGGCCTGCTGGTCTGGTCGGGCGTAGCCTATCCGGACATTGCCAACGACCAGGACAGCGTGTTGCGCGCCGTCCTGGTCCCGGAGGCGATCCTTGCGGTCGTGCTGATCGGCCTGGTCTCCTGGTGGGGCTGGTGGGGGCCGGTGCTGCGCGACGACAGGCCGGCGCCCGGCTGGCTCAAGGTCATCCCGATCCTCCTCGGCCTCGCGATCGTCGGTGGGCTGATCGAGAACGCAGCTGTGCTGCCGACGCTTGCGCCCTCGCTGCTTGCGGTCACGCTGGTCGCGACGCTGCTCGTGGGCTTCAACGAGGAGCTCGTCTATCGCGGCATCGCCGTGGTGGGCTTCCGCGCGAGCCTGCCGGAGTGGCAGGTATGGCTGTTCTCGTCATTGCTGTTTGCTGCGCTGCATGCATGGAACGCGGCGGCGGGGCAGGATCTCGCCAGCACAGCGGTGCAGGTGGTGATGACGTTCGGTATCGGCAGCGTGCTCTATCTCTGCCGGCGGGCGAGCGGCACCATCATCGTGCCGATGCTGCTGCACGGCTTCTACGACTCCATCAGCTTCCGCCTCGTCAGCGGCGTGGCGAATCTCGCCTTGATCGCGATGCTGGTGGTCACCGCCGCCGGCCTTTACGCAGCGCTGCGCCGCTCGTGACGCCGGGGGTCGGGGAATGAGGTCGTGGCCGCCGGACGCGTTCGCAGCGCTCGCCGTCGCGATGGCCCTGCTGGCCGAGTGGATGCTGCCACTGCGCGTGCTCCCCGACGCGCATGTGCTGAGCGCGGTGAGCTGGCTGGGGGTAGCGATCGCGGGCGCCGGACTCGCCCTCGAGGTCGCTGCGGCGCGGCCCCTGGCCGGGGCCGGCACGACGACGCGGGCCGGGCAGGCGGCGACGGTGCTCGTCACGGACGGGCCGTTCGGCTGGTCGCGCAATCCGTTCTATATCGGGCTGCTGCTGGTGCTGGCCGGCGTCGTCGTGGCCTTCAGCCTCGACTGGGGCGTGCTCGCCGTGCCGCTGGTCTGGCTTGCGCACGACCGGACGGTCGTGCCGGCCGAGGAAGCGATGCTGCACCAGCGGTTCCCGGGGTTCGGGGACTATGCGCGGCGAGTGCGGCGCTGGGTGTGAGCGCGCCGCGCCGGTCGGGTGCTCAGCTCGAGCCGGCGCCGTCCTGGCGGACGAAGGCGATGCGGAGCATGTTGGTGGCGCCGGGGGTGCCGAGCGGAATGCCGGCGGTGATGGCGATGCGGTCGCCGGGGCGGGCGAGGCCCTCCTGGTAGGCGATGATGCAGGCGCGATCGACCATGTCGTCGAGGTTCACCGCGTCTTCGGAATAGACGCAGTGGACGCCCCAGACGACGCTCAGGCGGCGCACGGTACGCGAGTTGGGGCTGAGCGCGAGGATGGGCTTGCTGGGCCGCTCGCGCGCGGCGCGGATGGCGGTCGAGCCGCTCGAGGTATAGGTGACGATGGCGGCGAGATCGAGCGTCTCGGCGACCTGGCGCGTCGCGGCGGAGATGGCGTCGGCGGCGGTGGCCTCGGGCTCGGCGGCCTGGGCGCGGATGATGCCGCGATAGTTGACGTCGGACTCCACCGACATCGCGACCTTGTTCATCATCGCCACGGCTTCGATGGGGTACTGGCCCGAGGCGGATTCGGCCGACAGCATGATGGCGTCGGCGCCCTCGAACACGGCGATCGAAACGTCCGAGACTTCGGCGCGGGTGGGAACCGGCGAGCTGATCATGCTCTCGAGCATCTGGGTCGCAACGACGACCGGCTTACCGAAGCGGCGGGCGATGCGGATCATGCGCTTTTGCAGGCCAGGCACCTGCTCGATGGGCATTTCGACGCCGAGGTCGCCGCGGGCGATCATGAAGGCGTCGCACAGCTTGATGATTTCCTCGAGGCGTTCGACCGCCTGCGGCTTTTCGATCTTGGCCATAACGCCGGCGCGGCCCTGGACGATCTTGCGCACGTCGATGATGTCTTCGGGGCGCTGCACGAAGCTGAGCGCGATCCAGTCGGCTTCCACGGCGAGGGCGGCGAGGAGGTCGGCATGGTCCTTGTCGGTGAGGGCGCCGACGGGCAGGAGGGTGTCGGGCAGCGACACGCCCTTCTTGTCGCTCAGCTTGCCGCCATAGATGATCTCGGTCTCGATGGCGCCGCCGCCGACGCGGGTCGCCTTGAGCTGCAGCTTGCCGTCATCGAGCAGCAGCCGGTCGCCGACGGAGACGGATTCGATGATTTCGGGATGGGGCAGGTAGACGCGATCCTGCGTGCCGGGGGCATCGGAACTGTCGAGCGTGAACTTGCCGCCGGCGGCAAGCTGGACGGCGCCCTCGGCGAACTTGCCGACGCGGAGCTTGGGGCCCTGCAGGTCCACCAGGATGCCGATGGGATGGGAGAGGAGCTTCTCCACATTGCGGATCTTGGTGACGGTCTCCTTGAGGAGATCGTGGCTCGCATGGGACATGTTGATGCGGAAGATGTCCGCACCGGCGCGCGCGAGGCCCTCGATGACCTTCTCCGAATTGGAGGCCGGTCCCAGAGTGGCGAGGATCTTTACACGGCGCAGTCGTCTCATTTTGCCCCCAGGCGGTGGTCTTGTTGGGTCGTCTATTCGAGCGGGACGGCGTCCCCTTCGAGCGGCTGGTTGTCGTCGCCCTCGAGCGGCGCGTCGTCGCCGGTATCGGGCCCGGCTGTGTCGTTATTGACCGGGTCCTTCAATTGCAAGGTCCAGTCGCTGCGGTTTTGGGTGTCGACCTCGAAAAAGCCGGTCCGTTCATAGCCGCGGGCGAGGCAGTTGTCGGTGTCGAAGATGGTGAAGGTCTCGTCGCGGGTGCACATGAAGTTGTCCCCGTCCCAGGCGCCGCCGCCGATGTCGTCGGCGACATAGAGGTAATAGAACCGCGAATTGAGGTCGCCCTGGAAGACGATGGCGCACTGGCCGGGATTGGCCACCCACCAGCCTTCCGACTGCCAGCCGCGCTCGGCGCGGTAGCCCAGGGCGATCGAGACCGAATTGGAGCTCTCGTTGCACACGCGCAGATCGGCCCGCGCCGGGGCGGCCGAGGCGATGAGCGCCATCAGCATCAGGCCGGCGATCGCAAGGCTCAAGCGCAGCAGGGACAAGGGGCGGCCGAACATCATGGAAAGTGGCTCTTTTGAACGCAGGGGGCGATGGAGTGTCAACGCCTAATCGCCCGATTTGGCGGAAATGCAGCCTTGTGCGCGGCGCGCAGGCGGGACGTCCGGCGGCAGGGTGACGCAGTGGACAAGCGCGCTGTGGGTAATGGGGATGGACGGCGGTTTTGGCTTGAGTTGGGCCGGCGGGTGCGGTTGAACCCTCCCCGCGAAGAAAGGTTAGTCTCCCATGGCCAAGCAGCCCACCGTTTCCAGCGACAGCGTCGCCCAGGACCAGCTCCGCGCGTTCATCGAGCGTATCGAGCGGATGGAAGAAGAAAAGAAGGCAATTGCCGACGACATCAAGGAAATCTACGCCGAGGCCAAGGGCAACGGGTTCGATACCAAGGTGCTGCGCCAAATCGTGCGGATCCGCAAGCAGGACCATGCCGAGCGCATGGAGCAGGAAGCCCTGCTCGAGCTCTATATGGCGGCGCTCGGGATGCAGGGCGCGCCCGCCAACGACGACTAAAACCTCATTTTAGCGCTGGCGCCGGTGCGCCCGCCGCCTGCCGTCATGGTGTGGGCGAGGGGAGCGCCGGGCGCTCGGCGAAGGCGCGGAAGCTGCGCATGGCGAGCGGCAGCAGGGTGACCGCCAGGTAGATGGTGCCGCTGACCGCGAAGGCGGCCGGCAGGCCGGCCAACGTGATGAGTGCACCCCCGAACAGGCCGCCGAGCGGGATCAGGGTCCAGGACAGGGCATTGACGAGGGCGCTGACGCGCCCGGTGAGCGCCGCCGGGATGCGCTCGAGCATGACGGCCGAGAGGATCGGGTTGAGGAAGCCTGAGGCGAAGCCGCCCACGATCAGGACCACGACGAGCGCCGGCATCGGCGAGTCGATGGCAAAGGCGAGATAGCGCGGCGCGCCGGTGAGCAGGAAGGCGATGACGTAGACGGGCAGCCGGGGGAGGCGCTCGGCGAGCACGGTGGCCAGCGCCGCGCCGGCTATCGAGGCGCCCGAGAAGATCGCGAACAGCAGGCCCAGCAGTGCCGCATCGCCGACGGCCTCCGACCAGACCGGCAGCAGCACGCTGCTATAGGCGGTGTCGAGCAGATTGGTCGAGGCGACCATGATGACCACGCCCACCAGCACGGCATCGCGGCGGAAGAAGCGCCAGCCTTCACGCAGATCGGCGAGATAGCCGGAGGAAGCGGCGGGCGCGGGCTGCGGCAGGGCGGGGAGCCCCACGGCAACGATGAGCGCGCTGAGGCCGAAGGCGCCGGCAGTAACCGACAGGGCGAGCGCGGGACCGAGCAGGGCGACGAGCGCGCCGGCCAGCGCCACGCCAATGGTGGAGGCGAGGCGTTCGATGACGCCCATGATGCCGGTGACCCGCTCGAGCGGCAGGGCGCCGGCGGCCGCGACGGCTGGCACCATGGCGTATTTGGCTGCATCGGCGGGGCCGCGCAACGTGCCGAGCACGGCCACGAGCGGCAGGATGGTGGGGAGGCCGAGGAGACCTGCCAGGTGCAGCAGCGGCACGAGGGCGATGGTCGCCATCGAGACGAGGTCGGCGACGATGGCAATGCGGCGCGCGCCCAGCCGGTCGATCAGCGGGCCGCCGAGCGCCTTGGCGATGACGTAGGGCAGCATTTCGGCGAAGCCGGCGAGGCCGGTGAGCAGCGGATCGCCGGTCATGGTCAGGACCAGCCAGGGGATCGCCACCATCGACAGGCGCGTGCCGGTGAGCGACAGCGTGTCGGCAGCGGTGAGGGCGAGGACCGGGCGGCGCGAGGCGGTCATTTGCCGTCCTCGCCGAGGGGGACGGAGTCGGGGTAGGGGAAGCCGTAGAGCAGGACCATGTAGGGCAGGGTGCCGGGCGGCGCTTCGCCGGGCGGGGGTGTCGCGGCCTTGGCTTCCCACAGCAGGGCGCTGATCTTTTCCTGCAGCGCCTTGGCCTGCTCGGGCGTCAGCGGCAGGATGAAGTCGCTCTGGATCGTGCCCTTGCGCCAGTCCACGGAAAGATCGCGATACTGCTCCTGGGCAATCTGCATCAGAGCGGCGTGGCGGCTGACGACGGCCTGGGCGAAGGCGAGCCCGCTTTCGAGATCAGTGCCGGTCAGCTCCGCATTGTCGTAGAGCGTGGATTCGTGCCGTGTCCGCCACCAGCGCTCGCGGCCATTCCCCAGATCGTCGGCGGGATCGATGAAGCCGTAGGCGTGGAGCTGGCGCAGATGATAGCTCGTCGCGCCCGAATTGAGCCCGAAGCGGCGGGCGAGCGCGGTGGCCGTTGTCGGTCCCTCGACCCGCAGGACCCCCATGATGCGCATGCGGTCGGGGTGCGCCAGGGCGCGCAGGGACTGGATGCTGGGGACGTAGCTGGAGATATCGCGGCCGGGTGCGCTCATGGCCGAGATGTACAATCGCAAAGGAATGTTTGCAAATAAATCTTTGCAGTTCGCAGCGGTCGGCTTTGACGACCGTCAGGGGCCGCCGCACATAGGGATCAGCCGGCGCGTTCGATCCAGCCGGAACTGCCATCGGCGGTGACGATGCGCAGCCAGTTGCCGCGGACGTCGAGAATGCGCACCCGCTCGCCGGGGGAGGTGCGGAAAACGCGCGTCGCATTGCTGTCCGGTCTCGACCGGGCGACCAGCGCCGCGTCGATCCGGGCAGTGCGGCCCTCAAGGTCGTCGTCGCTGCCGCGGCCCTTGACCACCGCCTTGGCGGTCCGGATCTCGGATTTGGCGGCGGGCGGCTTTTCGTGCGCTGTCGCGGCCAGCGTCGCTGCGACGCTCGCAAGATAGCGCGAATAGACCCAACCGGTCGTACCGTCGGGCAGGGTGGCCTCGACCCAGCCGCCGTCGCTTTCGCCAGTCTGCACGGCCTGTCCGGGCTGCAGCACGCCGATTGTGGCAGTGGCACTGGAGGGACCGGCCCGGAGGTTGACCGCTGAGGCGCCGATCCTGTCCGGCCGTAGATTGGGATCGACCAGTGGCGCCCCTTCGAGGTCGGTCTGGGGTGCCGTGAGCGCGGCGGTCATGAGATTGCGGTCGGCCTCGGAAATCGAAGGTTTCGCGGGAGCCGGGGCAGCGACCTCGGGCTCATCGACGCCGAGCATGGCGTCGATCGCCGCGATGGTTTCGCGGCTGCTCTCGGGGCTGACGGGCGCCTCGGCGACCGCGACCTGCTCGCCGCTCGGGATGAGCAGCATGGCGCCGAGGATGGCGGCGCAGCCGGCAGCGATGAGGGCGACACGTCCGTGACGATGCATTGTCCAGCTCTCCGCTCTCAATAAAGCGCGATGAGCGCGGGAGTTCCCGAGCGCGAATGCGTGAGGTTCGCGCGCTTGCCGCATGCCCTGTGATGCGGCATGTACGGCACGGGGGTTCTCGGTGCCTGTTCCACGCCAGCAATATCTGATGGAAGTGCAGGGCCTGCGCACGGTCGCTGCGCTGCTCGTCGCCATCTACCACATCTGGCTGCACCGGGTGTCGGGCGGCGTCGACGTGTTCTTCGTGGTGGCGGCATACTTCCTCGTGGCCGGCTTGCTGCGGCGTGAGCCGGTGGGGCCGCGGGCTATCCTCGAATACTATGGCAGCACGGCGCGGCGCGTGGTGCCGGCCGCCGCGCTGGTAATCGTGAGCACGATCGGTGCCGCCTACTTCCTGATGCCCGATGCGCTGTGGAGCGCGCAGATCGTCCATGCGCTGGCCTCGATCCTGTTCTTCGAGAACTGGTGGCTGGCGCGCGAGAGCACGGACTATCTGCAGGGCGGG
>MKUZ01000015.1 GCA_001899065.1 Devosia sp. 66-22
CGGCGGCCTCACCCCCTGGCTCCGCCTGAACAACCTTCTTGGAAACGACATCTAGGCGGTCGCACCTCTCCTGCTCAGGGGCGGAGGGTCGCGGCGGCGGTTCCTGTGGGCGGCGGGACAAGGGTGCCGGTGCCCCAGCTCAGGCGGGAGCCGCGCCAGAGCTCGTGGAACTCGTAGGTGATCAGCGGGTCGCCGACTTCCTGATAGAGGCACCGGGCTTCGACCACGAGATCGTAGGCGAACCACGGCGCGTCGCCGGCGAGCGCGATGCGGGGCAGGAAGCCCTGCCAGATTTCCGCGTCGCAGGTGAAGGGCAGGGCGGTGGGACGGTCGGCCGAGGCGTCGGCGGTCGAGTCCTGCAGCGCCAGCGACCAGCGGCCGGTGTCGGACTGGCAGTCGACGTCGCAGCTCAGATAGCCGAGGTCGCCATGCTCGCCTAGGAAGGCGATGCGAGGATTGCTCGTGCTGGTGAGCGCGAGGTCGGGCGCTTCGCCGTCGCCGGTGGCGGTGACGCCATGGCCGTACCAGTTTGCGTCGCTGTCGCAGGCGGTGTCGCACCACAGATAGATCAGCGTGTGGTCGAGGCTGTCCTGCGCCATGCTGTCGCCGGCAAAGAGCACGGCGCGGGGCCGGCCATCGGGCAGGACTTCGAGGTCCCAGCCGGGATTGGGATAGGAGCCGAAGCCGGTGTCGATGATGCGGGTGCGGCGCCAGCGGGCGCGGTCGTCGCAGGCGGCGTCGCACTCGTAGTAATAGAGGCCTTCGCCGTTCTCGATCTGGTTGCCGTCGGCGTCGAGGGCCCAGACCTTGCCGAGCAGGCGCGGGCGGCCGTCGGGGGTGACTGCCAGCGCGACCTGATCCCAGGATTCGGTGGTGTATTGCTCGGGCAGGCGGACGGCGACGTTGGTGTCGGTCCAGTTTTCGGGATCGGTGCAGTCGGCGGCGCAGGTGGTGAGGAAGGTGCCGTAATGGTCGGGCTCGGCGCCATAATTGGCGTCGGTGTAGACGAACCACGGGCGGCCGGAGGCGTCGAGGGCGAAGCTGTGCTCGTTGATGCGGTACTGGAACAGGCCGCCGAGGGTTTCTTCCGCCTTGTTGGCGATTGGCACGATGGTCCAGCTCGCCGCATCGGTGCAGGCGGTATTGCATTCGGCGTAGGAGAACAGCACCGACGCGCCGGCCACGAACATCGAACTCTGGATCATGAGGCGCGGGCGGCCGTCCGGCGTGACGGCGATCTGGACGAGCTCGGGCTCGCTGAAGGGGAGTGGCAGCGATTGCCAATTGCCCTCGGTTTCACAGGCGCTGGCGCAATAGCGGTAGGTGACGACGCTGCTCGCGACGCCGTCATAACCGGAATAAGCGGCGTGGAGCGCGCCCGATGCGTCCGCCGCGATGACGCCGCTCGCGGATTCTTGATCAGGCGCGAAATAGCGGCCGGCGGCGGTGGCCGACGATGCGAAGGGCAGCGCAATCGCGAGCAGGGCGAGAAGACGGATGAGGAGCATGGCTGGGTCGCGGTGTGAAGGAGGCGCGCGGCTAGCAGGGGAAATGTGAACGGAGGATGAGTGCTCAGCGCAAGGGCTCTCCGGACTCGTGTCCGGCGCCGCCTGCGCGGACTTTCAGGTCATTTGTCCGAATGTGACACCAAATTCATGTGTCCGGAGCGGCATGGTTAAGACGTTCTTAACAATCTGAGCGGGATCATCCACAGAAGAAAGCCGCGAACGCCGGGTGAGGGGATTCCCCTGAATCGGCACACTGCCTAGGTTGGACGCAAGGCACGATTCGTAGGCGATCTGCGTGCGGTAAGTCCCTTTGAGTAAAGCGTATTTTCTTTCACGCTCACCAGCGGGAACCACCATGTCTCTTCTCGAATTCGAGCCCGAAACGACCCTTCATCCGGTCGATATCATCGAGCACATCGCCGCGATCAACGACTGGAACTTCGAGCGGCAGGACGCCGACGAGATCTCGATCTCGGTCCGCGGCTCATGGAGCGACTACCACGTCTCGTTCAACTGGATGGAGGACCTCGAATCCCTCCACATCGCGTCGGCATTCGACCTCAAGGTACCCGAGGCGCGCCGCGGCGAGGTGAAGGCGCTGATCGCGCTGGTCAACGAGCAGCTGTGGATCGGCCATTTCGACATGTGGGCGAATGACGGGGTGATCCTGTTCCGCAATTCGCACCTGCTGACCGGCGGCGCGGAAGTCAGCCCGCAGCAGTGCGAAGCGCTGCTCCGTTCGGCGACGGAAAGCTGCGATCTCTATTATCAGGCCTTCCAGTTCGTCGTCTGGGCCGGTAAGTCGGCTGCGGAGGCACTCGAAAGCGTGCTGTTCGAGACCGTCGGGGAAGCCTGAGCCAACGCCGCTCGCCGCCCCGCGTAGGGGAGGCCAGATTGGCTGAGCAATCACTCAAGGATATCGGTCCCGTCGTTCTGGTGGGGGCCGGCAAAATGGGCCTCGCGATGGCGCGGGGCTGGATTGCGGGCGGCCTGCCGCCCGACCGGCTGGTGCTGGTCGATCCGTTCGCGGGCGAGCCCGCGCAGGCCTTTGCACAGGAGACGGGCGCGCGGCTGCTGAAATCGGCGGACGGCGTGCTGACGCATGTGCTGGTGCTGGCGGTGAAGCCGCAGAACATGATCCCCGTGCTGCAGCAGGTGCTGCCGGTGGTGGGCAAGCACACGCTGGTGATTTCGATCGCGGCGGGGATTTCGCTCCACACCCTGGCAGCGGGACTCGATACGGAGCGCGTGGTGCGCGCGATGCCCAATACCCCGGCGCAACTGGGCAAAGGGATCACCGGAGCGGTCGGGCTGTCGGTCAGTGAGGCCGACCAAGAGGTCGCCAACCTGCTGCTACGCGCGGCGGGTGACGTGGCGTGGTTCGAGGCCGAGACCATGATCGACGCGGTGACGGCGGTGTCGGGCTCGGGACCGGCCTATGTGTTCTACATGGTCGAAGCGCTGGCGGTGGCCGCGATGCGGCAGGGGTTCGAGCCGGCGCAGGCGATGCATTTTGCGCGGCAGACCATCATCGGCGCGGCGGCGCTGCTCGAGGCCGACGATGCGCCGGCCTCGCAACTGCGCGAGAATGTGACATCGCCCAAGGGCACGACGGCGGCGGCGCTGGCGGTGCTGATGGCCGCGGACGGACTCGAGCCGCTGATGGAGCGGGCGGTGCGCGCGGCACGGCACCGCAGCGAGGAGCTTGGCCGTGGCTGAGATCGCCTATGCCGATTTCGAGCGCGTCGACATCCGTGTGGGCACGGTGGTGGAAGCGCGGCCCTTTCCCGAAGCGCGAAAGCCGGCCTACATCCTCATGATCGATTTCGGGCCGGAGATCGGGATCAAGAAGAGCTCCGCGCAGATCACTGTCCACTACACGGTCGAGCAACTGGTCGGGCGGCAGGTGCTGGGCGTGGTCAATTTCCCGCCGCGGCAGATCGGGCCGGTGCGTTCGGAAGTGCTGACACTGGGGTTCGAGGATGAAGCCGGCGCGATTGTGCTGGCCGGCGTCGACCACCAGGTGCCCAACGGCAAGAAACTGATGTAGACCAAGGTGGCGCCGCTGGGCGGCGTCTCAGATGCAACTCAATGAGGGGAATTGCGCCATGATGTATCGGTTTGTCGCCGCTGCCGCGGTTGCCGTCGGAGTGATCGTGCCCAGCGCCGCGATGGCGGCGCAGCCGTCATGCTACGATTTGTGGTACGCGCGGAACGCGATCTACGACGCCAAGGGCTATTGCTTCAAAACCGACCTCGCGCAGGACGTGTTCGACAATTCCGACTGCTGGACTGAGGCGCCCAAGCTGACCAAGAAGGAACTGGCGGCGATCGAGGCGATCAAGGCCGAGGAAAAGGCGCGCCACTGCAAGGTGAACTAGAGCGCCGGTATACGGTCGATCTAGATCGGTGATCTAAATGTCGTCAGTAAGCTTCAGGCGGTCGAGGGTCGACCGGTCGCCGGTGTCGACCATGCTGACGAAGAACTTGAGCACGGTGCGCTTGCCCTCGGGCGGCAGGGCGGCGATGGCGGCGTCGATGCGGCTGGTCTGCGTGGCGGACAGCACCTCGAAGAAGCGCCGGCCTTTTTCGGTGGCGTAGAGCAGGCGCTGGCGCCGGTCCGACTCGCCGGTCTTCTGCTCGATATAGCCATTGTCGATCAGCTGGCGCAGCACCCGGGCAAGGCTCTGCTTGGTGATCTTCAAAATATCGAGAAGGTCGGCCACCGGCATGCCGGGCTTGAGGTTCACGAAGTAGAGCACACGATGGTGGGCGCGGCCGAATCCCTGGCGCTCGAGCAGGGCGTCGGCGTCGCCGACGAAATCGCGATAAGCAAAGAAAAACAGACCCATGACGTCGAGCGGCATGGTGTCCATCTGGTCCGTCCGCGGATTTATGTCAGCATTGTTGACATTTATTTGGGCGGGTGCCATTGTCACTCCATTGCGAGCCCGCTGAACTTATCCCAAAGCCGTTCCGGTTTGCCAAGGCCGGGGCTTTTCGAGCAAGATTGCCAGCGGGTGGGAACGAGCCGGTGAACCCGGCCCGAGATGTGGAGGCGAGGATGGCTATCCCGATGGACCAGCGCGACGGCTGGATCTGGTTCGACGGTGAACTGAAACCGTGGAAGGACGCGAAAATCCACGTCCTGACGCACGGACTGCATTATGCGAGCTGCGTGTTCGAAGGCGAGCGCGCCTATGGCGGCGAGATCTTCCGCTCGCGCGAGCACACCGAGCGGCTCATCCAGTCGGGCAAGACGCTCGACTTCACCATTCCTTACAGCGTCGACGAGATCGAGGCGGCCAAGCGCCTCGTGCTTGAAAAGAACGGCCCTGTCGATGCCTATGTGCGTCCCGTTGCGTGGCGCGGCTCGGAAGAGCTGAGCGTTCCGGCGCGCAAGAACACCGTGCACCTCGCCATCGCGAGCTGGGTGTGGCCGTCCTATTTCTCGGTGGAAGAAAAGCTCAAGGGCATCCGGCTCGAATGGAGCAAGTGGAAGCGCCCGAGCCCGGAGACGATTCCCTGCAAGGCCAAGGCTGCCGGTCTCTACATGATCTGCACGCTAAGCAAGGACGCGGCGATGGCCAATGGCTATGCCGACGCGCTGATGCTCGACTATCGCGGCTATGTCGCAGAGGCGACGGGCGCCAACGTGTTCTTCATCAAGGGCGACGAGATCCATACGCCCGACCCCGACTGCTTCCTCAACGGGCTGACGCGCCAGACGGTGATCGCGCTCGCAAAGGCCAATGGCTACAAGGTGGTCGAGCGGCACATCATGCCCGAGGAGCTCGCCAATTTCGACGAATGCTTCCTGACGGGCACGGCGGCCGAAGTGACGCCGGTGTCGCTGATCGGCGAGTTCACGTTCAAGCCGGGCAAGGGCTGCGAGACGCTGATCAATGCCTATGCCGAAGCGGTGACGCCCAAGAAGGTCGCGGCCGAGTAAGACGCGCCGTTTCGACCGATGCATCGCAGACCCCGCCCGCGTGGCGGGGTCTTTGTTTTTTGGAGCGCTCAGCGGCCGCCGGCCCGCTTCGCCTCGTGATGGCGCAGGTGCAGCTGTTTCATCCGCTCGCGGAGCGTGGGTTCAGGGCCGTCCACGCGCACGCCGGGCGCGATCGCCTCAATGGGAAGCACTGCGACGGGCGAGGGCGGGGCGCCGAGCGCGGTCCGCCATTCCACAAGCTGCGCCGCCGAGACGGCGTACACGATGCGGCCCAGACCGACCCAGGCATGGGCAGCCGAGCACATCGGGCAGTGCTCGCCGGAGGTGTAGACGGTGGCGCCGGCGCGCGCCTCGGGCGTCATGTTCCCGGCGGCCCAGCGGGCCAGCTCGAATTCGGGATGGCGCGTTTCGTCGCCGCCGCCGGCGCGATTGTAGTCTTCGCGCAGCACCGTGCCGTTGGCGGCAACGAGGATGGACCCGAACGGATCGTTGCCGCTCGCCAGGGCGGCTTCGGCAAGCTCGACGCAGCGGATGAGATGGCGGCGGTCGATGTCGTCCATGGCTGCTCCCCGCCGTTGGCCCGCGAGTTCAGCAACCACCGAGCCGAATGTCCAGCCCGATCACTTCGGCGCGCGCCGCTTGCCTCGGGCGGCGACCGGGAGGATGCTCACTGAGCGGCAGGCTGCGGATCGGGGATCGCATCCGTGTCTTGGGAGCTGGGACTTCGCGTCAGGGTTTGGCTCCGCACTGCCCTTGGCGGGCTGGTGATGGCAGCGCTTTGCGGCGAAGCGGCCGCCGAAGTGAAGGTCACCGTCAACAGGCGCGAGCATCTCGTGCAGGGGACGAATGCGGCGAGCCTCGTGCGGTCGATGAACGGCAATCCGGTGCGCGGCGACCACGGCAACGCCTATGCGTCGATCCACCCCAGCTTCAATCTGTCGGTGAAGACCAGGGAGCGCGGCGGGCAATGCCGGGCGGAGGTGAGCGTGCGGCTGCATTTCGACCTGATCCTGCCCAAGGCGGCCAGCCCCGGCGGCATGAGCAGCCGGACGCGGTCGGCGTGGAACAGCTTTGCGAACTATGCGCGCAACCACGAGGCCTGGCACCAGTCGAGCTACACCAATTGTGCCAAGAGCTTCGTGAGCCGGGCGGAGCGGCTGGGCGCAAAGCAGTGCATCTCGCTGCAGAGCGACATCAGAACGGCGTTCAACCAGATGAAGCGCGACTGCGAGGCGCGGCAGCTTGCCTATGATCGCGGCCAGCGGTCGGTGGCGGCACGGATGACGCTGTTCACGATGGCGCGGGCGCAGCGGCGGCGGTAGCGCAGGCGGCGTTCGCCGCAATTGCGGCGCGCCTGTTCATCGCGCGTACATGCTGGGGGGGCAGGAATGACGGCAAGGGAGGCTCGCCATGCCGATGCTGCGCCGTCTGTCTGCCGCTTTCGTCCTCGTCCTCGCCACATCCGCCGCAATGGCCGCCGAGTCCTACACCGGTGCCCAGACGGTGCGGGAGAAGGGTCTCGAGGCGCTGGTCGCCAAGATGGGCGAGAGCCGACCGGTGGTGAAGCTCACCTTCGCGCCGGACTCGATCGTCGCGGTCACGCAGGCGGATGCCGGCAGCGATTTCGCGCAGTGGGCGGTGAGCCGGATGGATCTGGGCGTCGTGAACTTCCATTTCGTCAGCGGTCCGTCGGCTGCCTATGACAGCGGCATCGTCGACGATCCGGCGGGCGCCTACTTCCGGTTGAGCGAGATCGATCCGGGGCAGTTCGATGCGGTGGTTGCAGCCTCGGTGGCACACGCCCAACTCGAGGACATTCCGGTCGTCGCCTCCGTCGAGATCGCGCGGACGGTGTCGATTCTGCCCGAGCCCGCCTATGGCGAGATACGCTGGACAGTGGCGCTGCGCACGAGCGAGGAGAGCGCCACAGTGTACCTCACGCGCGACGGCGACGTGATCGGCGCCGATCTTTCGGACACCAAGCGGGCGGAAAACCTCGACCTGTGGAGCAGCGACGACTGGCCGATGGCGGAGGCGCAGCGCGTGCTGGCCGACGTGCTGGGCCGGTCACCGGTGCATGAGGTGCGGCTCTATCAGGACTATATCTTCGTGACGGCCGAGCACCCGACCGACAAGGAGCTGGCGCGCGACTATTCGTGGCGGCTGGGCGGCGTGACGCGCGGGCTGGTCGACACGCCGAACTTCGTGACCATCGGAATGGGCGACATCGCGCCGTTTCCGTTCAGCGAGGTGGATCTGACGGCGCTGCCTCGCGTGAAAGCCGCAGCGCGCGAGGCGTTCGGCGCGCCCGACGCGGTCATCACCGGCATCGAGGCGAGCAAGCCGACCGACCGTGCGATGGGCGAACTGATGGTGCTGTGGGAGGTCGAGTTCCGCGAGCCCAATGGCGACGAGGGTGCGGTGTGGCTCGATGCCAAGGGCAATGTGGTCGAGGTGAAGCTGCCCGAGAGCCGGCTGCCGGCGGTCGGGCCGTGGCTGGCGCCAGCGACGGTGGTCGACACGCTGAGGCGGATCGGCGAGACCTTCGGGCCGGATGCGAAGCTCTCGGAGATCACGATCAGCGACACCGAGGCGTCGATCGATATCGAGGACCCGCAGGCGCCGGGCGAGGTCGCACACTTCCTCATGGATGCGCGCGAGGTGACGCGGTTCGGCTCGGGTTCGTTCTTTGCCAGCCTCGATCCGGGCAATGTGTTCACGCCTGCTGACCTCAGCGGCCTGACCGCGGCGCAGCTCGACGACATGGTGCGGCGCACGGTGGAGCGACTCGAGATGGACAACGGTGAGGTGTTCCGCTTCACCTTCTCGCGGCATGCGCTGATCATGGATCCCAGCGACAACCGGATGATGGTCGAAATCCGCTATGGGCAGGCGCAGGGCAGCGGCGATGCCGGCTGGATGACGTTCCTGCTCGATGGCACGCAGACCGATGAGCTGGTGCCTTAGGGCGGGCGAAGCCCCTCGATCCCAAGAGGGTTCGCTCGGCCAACCGCGGGGTCAGCTCCAGCGGGCCTTTGCCTTGTCGTCGGCATCCTGAGCCTCGACCCAGCGCTCGCCGGAGCCGGTGGTTTCCTTCTTCCAGAAGGGGGCGTCGGTCTTGAGGTAGTCCATCAGGAACTGCGCGGCTGCGAAGGCCGCTTCGCGGTGCGGCGCGAGTGTCATGACCTGGACGATGGGCTCGCCGGGATTGAGCGTGCCGTAGCGATGGATGACGATTTCGTCGAGCAGGGCGAAGCGCGTGTGCGCCTCGGAGACGATCGCGCCGATCTGGTTGATGGCGAGCTCGGGGTAGCATTCGAGGGTGAGCTTGGCGATCGGATCGCCCGGCGATGAGCGGACGATGCCGGTGAAGGTGACGATGGCGCCGGCGCCGTCGGTCACCTCGGCAAACGCGTTGAGCTCGGCGCCCGGATCGAAGGCTGCGTCCTGAATCCGGATCGGCATTCTAGCCGCCGGTCATGGGCGGGAAGAGCGCGACGGTCCTGGCGCCGGCGATCGGCGCGTCATGCGTGACGATCTTGGCGTCGATGGCGGCCTTGATGATCTCGGGGCGCTGCATGGCGAGTTCGGCGGCCTCGTCATTGGCGCGCAGCCAGGCGATCAGGTCGCGCACGGTGACCACCTCGGCGGGCGGCGACACGTCTTCCTCGCCGCGGTCGAGACGTTCGCGGAGCCAGGCGAAGTAGAGGATCTTCATAGATCGGGGCCGGCCGGAGGCACGGGAGGCTGCGGCGGCGTGTCGAGGTGAGGCCAGGTGGACATGAGGTATTGCCAGCCGGTCCAGACGGTGAGGGCTGCGGCGATCCACATCAGCGTGCCCGAGATGAAGCCGAAGCTGGGCAGGAGGCCGTCGACGATGACGAAGAAGAGGGCGACGAGCTGGACCGTCGTCTTCCACTTGGCGAGGAAGGTGACGGGGACCGAGACGGCCTTGTTGCCGAGATATTCGCGCAGGCCCGAGACGAAAATCTCGCGGATGAGGATGGCGATGGCGGGGATGAGTTCCCAGCCGGAGAAGTCGCGGGTCCAGGCGAAGGTAACGAGCAGCGCGCCGACCAGCAGCTTGTCGGCAATGGGATCGAGCATTTTGCCCAGATCGGACTGCTGGTTCATGGTGCGGGCGAGGAAGCCGTCGAACCAATCGGTGATGGCGGCGGCGACGTAGAGGATCAGTGCGATCCAGCGCAGCCAGTCCCAGCCCATGACGAGCAGCAGGCAGATCACGGGAATCGCCGCGATGCGCGCGAGCGTGAGCTGATTGGGCAGGGAGCGAAGCGAAGCCGGTATCTCCATGCCGATGAACATAGGGTCGGGCGCGAAACGGTCAAGCGGAACCGTGTCGTGCCCGACTGGCTGTTGCCCACGGGTCATCCGGTGCCGTGGCAGCGACCGGATGGGCGGTGTGCCCCGCCCCTCAGGCGACGAGCTCGGCCGCGGCCCGGCGCGCGGCGACTGCCTCGGCGAGACCTTCGAGCGCTGCAGCCGTCGTGTCCCAACCGATGCAGCCATCGGTGATGGACTGGCCATAGGTGAGCGGCACGCCGGGAACGAGATCCTGGCGGCCGGCGACGAGATTGCTCTCGGCCATGACGCCGATAATGCGGCGGTCGCCGGCCGCGACCTGCGCGCCGACATCGGCGAGGACGAGCGGCTGGTTCTCAGGCTTCTTGGACGAATTGGCGTGGCTGGCATCGACCATGATGGCGGGCGCGATGCCTGCCTTCGTCGCCTCGGCTGCCGCCGACTCGACGCTTTCGGCGCCGAAATTGGGCACTTTGCCGCCGCGAAGGATGATGTGGCAGTCGTCATTGCCTGACGTGGAGGCAATGGCGGACCGGCCATCCTTGGTGACCGCCAGGAAATGATGCGGCTGGCTGGCGGACTTCACGGCGTCGAGCGCGATGCGGACATTGCCGTCGGTGCCGTTCTTGAAGCCGACGGGGCAGCTGAGGCCGGAGGCCAGTTCGCGATGCACCTGGCTCTCGGTGGTGCGCGCGCCGATGGCGCCCCAGGCGACGAGGTCGGCGAAGTATTGCGGCGTCGTCATGTCGAGGAATTCGCAGCCGGCGGGCAGGCCCAGATTGTTGATGTCGAGCAGCAGCGAGCGGGCGAGCCGGAGGCCGTTGTCGATCTTGAAGGAGCCGTCGAGGTCGGGGTCGTTGATCAGGCCCTTCCAGCCCACCGTAGTGCGCGGCTTCTCGAAGTAGACGCGCATGATGATTTCGAGGCGGTCGCCGAGACGCTCGCGCAGGGCGAGCAGCCGTCTGGCGTAGTCCATGGCGGCGATGGGATCGTGGATGGAGCAGGGGCCGACGACGACGACGAGGCGATCATCGGTGCCGTGGAGGATGTTGTGCACGGCATGGCGCGAGGAGAGCACGGTGCGCGTTGCGGCGTCGGTGCGCGGGAATTCGTGCATCACCTCGGCGGGCGTTCGGAGCTCGCGGATGTCCTTGATGCGCAGGTCGTCGGTGGTCTTGAGCATTTCACTGGTCCTCGGTGTTGGGTCGGACCGGCGACAAAAAAGCCGCCAGTCGCTGGCGGCTTCGGGTTACGTCTCAGTTTGATTTCGTCAGATCAAACGCGCCCCTCCGGCTGCCAGCGGCTTCCGTTGCTAAAGTACCAATAGAAGAAGGTGGCGCGGACGAGGTTCATGGGGCGGAGTCTGTAGCTCAGCCTTTGGCGGTTGTCACGGGGGTTTCTGTGGCGGCGTTCTCGATGGCCGCGAACACCCGCAGCGTCGCCTCCATGTCCTTGCGCGAGATGCCCGCGAACACCTCGAGACGCAACGCCATCAGGGCTTCATTGACCTCGCGCACGACGGCCCAGCCGGCTTCCGTCAGGTTGACGGCATTGGCGCGACGGTCGGCCGGATCGGGCTCACGGGTGATGAGGCCGTTGGCCTGCAACTCGTCGAGGAGACGGACCAGCGAGGCGCCTTCGATGCCCACCGCGTCGGCGAGAACATTCTGCCTTACGTCGCGGCCAAGGCGCTCGATCCACAGCAACGGCGCCGATGCGGCTTCGGACACGCCGTGCTCGGAGGCCACTTCCCGCGCGATCTTGCGCCACTGCCGGCCGGCCAGGAGCAGGTTCCGTGTCAAATCGCGCAGGAGGTATGCATCGCTGTCCGTTGCCAAATTATTTAGTATCCTAATTATATGATTGCAATCGAATGCCCGCGACACGGACCTCCCCATGCCCTCCGATATGAAGAACCACAAGTGGATGGTGCTAAGCAACACGACGCTTGGCATGCTCGCTGCGACCATCAATGCCTCGATCGTGCTGATCAGCCTGCCGGCGATCTTCCGCGGTATCGGGCTGCATCCACTCGATCCGGGCAACACCAACATCCTGCTGTGGACCATCATGGGCTACATGGTGGTGACGTCGGTGCTGGTGGTGAGCTTCGGACGGCTGGGCGACATGTTCGGCCGGGCGAGAATCTATAATCTGGGCTTCCTCATCTTCACGATCGCCTCGATCGGGCTGAGTTTCATGCCGACGGGCGACGCGGGCGCTTGGTTCCTCGTGGGCGGCCGCGTGGTGCAGGGGATCGGCGGTGCGATGCTGACCGCGACCTCCACCGCGATCCTGATCGACGTGTTTCCGCACGAGCAGCGGGGGCTGGCGCTCGGCATCAACATCATGGCGGCGATCGCGGGCCAGTTCCTCGGACTGGTGCTGGGCGGGCTGCTCGCCGATATCGACTGGCGGCTGATCTTCTGGATCAACGTTCTGGTCGGCGTGATCGGTACGATCTGGGCGTATTGGAGCCTCAAGGACGGCGGTGTGGCAGGGCGCGAGAGCAAGCTCGACTGGTGGGGCAACATCACCTTCGCCGTCGGGCTCGTGCTGGTGCTGACCGGGATCAATGACGGCATCCAGCCCTATGGCAGCGACCTGATGGCGTGGGGCAGCCCGCGCGTGCTCGCCGAGATCGGCATCGGGCTCGCCTTCCTCGTGGCGTTTATCCTCATCGAGACGCGCGTCGAGGCGCCGATGATCGATCTGAAGCTGTTCCGCATCCGGCCGTTCTCGACCGGCGTGCTGGCGACGCTGCTGGGCAGCATCGGGCGGGGCGGGCTGCAGTTCATGCTGATCGTGTGGCTGCAGGGCATCTGGCTGCCGCTGCACGGCTATTCGTTCGAGTCGACGCCACTCTGGGCCGGTATCTTCATGCTGCCGCTGACCGTGGGCATCCTGCTGATCGGACCGGTGTCGGGCTGGCTCAGCGACCGCTACGGGCCGAGGCTGTTCGCCGGCGGCGGCATGCTGCTGGGCGGTGCGACGTTCATCGGCCTGATGCTGCTCGAGGCGGACTTTCCGTACTGGGCGTTCGCGGCACTGCTGTTCCTCAACGGCGTGGGCTCGGGGCTGTTCTCGGCGCCCAACGGGACGCAGACGATGAATGCGGTACCGGCGGCGGAGCGCGGGCAGGCCTCGGGGATACGCGCCACGGCGATGAATGCCGGACAGGTGCTGTCGATCGGCGTGTTCTTCACGCTGATGATCATCGGCCTTGCGATCAGCCTGCCGGCGGCAATGGAGACGCACCTGATGGCGCAGGGGCTGCCGCCCGACATCGCCGCGCAGGTGGCGGGCGCGCCGCCGGTGGCGAGCCTGTTCGCGGCCTTCCTCGGCTACAACCCGATGGGCGAGCTGATCCCGGCGAGCGTGCTCGCGGCGCTGACGCCCGAGCAGGTGGGGATCATCACCGGCCAGCACTTCTTCCCCGAGCTGCTGTCGGGCCCCTTCATGGTGGGCATCAAGATCGCCTTCAGCATCTCGCTGGCGCTCTATGTCGCCGCGGCGATCGCCTCATGGCTGGGCGAGCGCCGGGCGCCAGGCGCAGCGATGGCGTCGGTTACTCCCTGAGCGAGGGGAAGTAGTCGGCGGCCTCAGGTGTCAGCAGCGCCGCGAGGTCGGCGATCTGTGCGTCGTAGAGGTCGCTGGCACAGGCCACGGCGACATGCGGCAGGCCGTCCATGCCGAAATGGACGACGTCGCTGCCCTTGAAGCTTATGGCGAGGTACTGCGGGATCAACTCGTCGATGGGGCAGTCCCCTTCGGCGCCGGTGAAGCCGAGTTCCTCGTTGGTGAAGCGGTTGGCGTTGACGAAGGCGAGCAGTTCCTCGTCCGGACCCCACTGGTAGTCGCGCGGATTGGCGCGGGCTGCTTCGAGGTCGACCAGGTTGCCGTCGAAATCCCTGGCGACCCAGCCCTTGAAGATACGGCTCAGGTCGAGCGGGACACCGGTCGTCACGTCGAGGTTCATGTACTCATAGTGATTGTAAGGATGCGCGCCGCCGCAGGAGAGGCTGCCGCTTTCGGTCCAAGTCATCACGGTGGGCGAGAGATAGTGGACCTCAATATGCTCCTCGTCCCAATAACCCAAGGTGCCCGCGTCGTAATTGTAGCCGTTCCAGCCGAAGCCCTGATATTGCTGGGCGACGCACCACAGCGCATCGAGGCTCATCATCCAGTGGCGCTGCTCGAGATAGCGGTTGGCCGGACGGTCGTCGGAGCCACCGGCGAGTTCGATGATGCGTGGGAAGCCGAATTTGGTGCGGATGTCGGTGCGGTAGTTGTAGCGACCGCCGGTTGCCTCGAGGGCGTCGCCGCCGTCGAGGGCGAACAGTGCCATCTTGGCGTAGTCGTAGGGCGAGGTCTCGAGGGTCAGCACGGCGCCCGAGTAGAACAGGCTGCTGGCGAAGCCGCTCAGGCCCTGCAGGCCTTCCGCCGAATCGAAGTCACGCGTGCCAATCCGTTCGAGCGCGACGGGAAGATTGCGGCCGCCGAGCGAGAACTCGCCCTCGATCGTGCGCCCGTCGTCGGCGACCTCGAGCTGCCATTTGGCGCCGAGCGGCGGGTCGGAGGGGGTTTCGTCCTGGGCGTGCGGACAGTTCTTCTTCTCCTCGCTGCAGGCGACTTCCTCGACAAGGCCGAAGCGCGACCGCGCGGCAGGAGCTGCGTGGAGCGGAATGTCGATGCCCTGCTCGGGGTAGAAATAGCGCCCGAAGATGTCGGCATTGCCGGCATGGGGCGGCTCGGAGAACTCGACGAAAACCGGCTCGTCGCCGATCGTGCCCTGGTAGGTGACGGCCTCGGCGAAAGCGGGGGAGGCGGCGAGGCAGAGAACGATGGCGGCGGCGTGTTTCACGGTGAATCCCTCCAGGATGGCCCGAGCTAGATGCGCCCCGCTGAACGGCAGGTGAACTCGTCAGGTCCGATTGAAATGATCGTAGACGAGCTGCGCCATGGCGCTGGAGATGCCGGGAATGGCAGCGAGATCGGCGAGCGACGCGCGGCTGACCGCCTTGGCCGAGCCGAAGTGCTGCAGCAGGGCGCGCTTGCGGGTCGGCCCGATGCCGTCGATTTCGTCCAGCGGATTGCGGATGATGTCCTTCTTGCGCTTGGCGCGGTGGGTGCCGATGGCGAAGCGGTGGGCCTCGTCGCGCAGGCGCTGCACGAAATAGAGCACGGGGTCGCGGTGCGGCAGCATGAAGGCGTCCTTGCCCTCCATGAAGAACTTCTCGCGGCCCGCGTCGCGCTCCTCGCCCTTGGCGATGCCGATGAAGGTGACGTCGCGCGGCAGCTCGAGCTTGGCGATGACCTCGCGGACGGCGCTGAGCTGGCCGAGGCCACCGTCGATGAAGACGACATCGGGCCAATCCGGCATGCCGGTGTTCTCGTCTTCGGCATCGAGGTCGCTCTCGCTGGCGAGGCGGGAGAAGCGACGGGTCAGCACTTCGCGCATCATGCCGAAATCGTCGCCGGGGGTGATGTCGGTCGATCGGATGTTGAAGGTGCGATAGTGCTTCTTGCTGAAGCCATCTTCGCCCGAAACGATCATCGCGCCGACGGCATTGGTGCCCGAGATGTGCGAGTTGTCGTAGACCTCGATGCGGCGCGGCGCCTCATCGAGACCGAAGAGCTCGGCGACGCCTTCGAGGAGCTGGCGCTGCGTGGCGCCCTCGGCGAGCTGGCGGCCGAGCGCTTCGCGCGCATTGTTGAGGGCGTGGGCGACAAGCTCGCGCTTTTCGCCGCGCTGCGGGGTTTCGATGTAGACGCGCGAGCCGAGCCTGCTGGTGAGCGCTTCTTCGAGCACGGCCTGATCGGTGGGCGCATGGCTCAACAGGATCAGTTTGGGCGGCGTCCGGTCTTCGTAGAACTGCGCGATGAAGGCCTCGAGCACCTCGGTGTCCGACAGGGTCGCATCGGCCTTGGGGCGGAAGGCGTGGTTGCCCCAGTTCTGGTGCGCGCGGAAGAAGAACACCTGGACGCAGAACTGGCCCGCCTCGTGGGCGATGGCGAAGACGTCCGCCTCCTCGACGTTGCGCGCCACGGCGTCGCTGCCCGACTGCACCAGGGCGAGGGCGGAGAGGCGATCGCGCAGCAGCGCGGCCCGCTCGAAATCGAGCGCTTCGGCGGCCTGGTTCATGTCGGACTGCAGATGGTCCTGCACGGACTTGCTGCGGCCCGACAGGAACTGCCGGGCTTCGTCGACCAGTTCGGCATAGGCATCGAGCGAGATTTCGCCGGTGCAGGGCGCAGCGCAGCGCTTGATCTGGTGCAGCATGCAGGGGCGCGTGCGCGCCTTATAGAAGCTGTCCGAGCAGGTGCGCAGCAGGAACGCCTTCTGCAGCGAGGTGATGGTGCGCTTGACCGCGAGGGCGGAGGCGAAGGGACCGAAATAGTGGCCCTTCTTGCGCTTACTGCCACGGTGCTTGGTGAGCTCGGGGGCCTCGTGCTCGGTGGCGATGAGGATGTAGGGGAAGCTCTTGTCGTCACGCAGCAGCACGTTGAAGCGGGGCTTCAGCCGCTTGATGAGATTGGCTTCGAGCAGCAGCGCTTCGGCTTCGGTCTCGGTGCGCACGAACTCCATTGTGCGCGTCGCCGCGATCATGCGCTGCAGGCGAACCTCGAGCGCTTCGGGGCGGGTGTAGTTGGTGACGCGCGCCTTGAGGCTGCGGGCCTTGCCCACATACATGACCTCGCCGGCCTCATCGATCATGCGATAGACGCCAGGGGCGGACGGCAGAGTCTTGACGAAGGCGCGGATGATCTCGGCGCCGGCCTCGTAGGGCACGTCGTTCATTCGGCCTTCCTCGGTGTCGGATGACGCGCCGCGGGGAAGTCGATGTGCCGGCCGCCATCGACCGGGATCATCACGCCGGTGACCGATCGTGCGTCCAGCAGATAGAGCAGGGCGCCGCAAACGTCGCCCGCATTGGCGGCGTAGCCGAGCGGGGCGTTGGCCTGCGACTTGTCGAACGCGGCCTGCGACTGGCCCTTCTCGCGCAGGGTCGGGCCGGGGCCGATGGCGTTGACGCGGATGCGCGGCGCGAGCGACTGCGCCATTGTCTGCGTCATGGTCCAGAGCGCCGCCTTGCTCAGCGTGTAGCTGAAATAGTTGGGCGTGAGGTGGAGCACGCGCTCATCGATGATGTTGACGATGTTGCCTTGCACCTCCGCCGGAAGCTGCACGGCGAAATCGCGCGCGAGGAAAGCGGGCGCCTCGAGATGGACCGCAAAGTGCCGGTCCCACAATTCCTCATCGAGGTCGGCGACCGAGTCGGGCTCGAACGCCGAGGCATTGTTCACCAGCAGGGTGAGCGGTCCGAAGCAGGCGGCTGCCCTGGCGACGAGGCCGGCGCGCTGGCGGCGCATGGCAAGGTCGGCCTTGAGCGCCGCGGCGTGGCCGCCGGCCGCGCGGATCTCGGCGACAAGCGCTAGCGCGTCGTCGTGGCCGCCGCGATAGTGGATGACAACCGCCCAGCCGGCGGCGGCGAGGGCGCGCGCCATGGCGGCGCCGAGCCGATTGGCGGCCCCTGTCACGAGGGCCACGCGATCCTGATTCGTAGGGTTCATCATGAGGTCAGCAAGATAGGATTTCCGTTCGCGTGCCGGAAGTGTTCCGTCACTCCACGGGGGACAGTGACCGAAAGGCGCTTTCGGACTGCCCCGCCAGCGCCTAGATTCACCTGTGCGTCGCGGGGGGTGCACTCCGCCATAAGCAAGGAGAACCGACTTATGGATTGGGTAGGACTCATTATTCAACTTATCGGCGGTGCGGCCGGCGGAGTAGGCACCGGACGGGTGGCCAAAAACGTCAGCATCAATCCGACGGTCGACGCGATTGTCGGCCTGATCGGTGGCGCCGGCGGAACCTGGCTGGCCGGGCTGATACCGGCGCTGGCGCCGATGTTGGCCGGCGGCGGCACGGCCTATGTCGGGCAGGCCGTCACGGGCGTCGTCGGAGGTGGTATCCTGACCGCCATCGTCGGGCTCATCAAGAATATGGCGGCGCCGAAGTAAGCGCCGCTTTCGAGCAGCCGGGTCGCGGGCAGGCGGCCCGGCATTGAACTGAGTATTGCCATGACCGACACCGCCCGCTCGCCGCAGGACAATGCGGGGCGCGGTATTCTTCTGGTGCTCGTCGCGATCCTGATCTTCTCGACCCAGGACGCGACCTCGAAGTTCCTTGTCCAGTCCGACGTGTCGCCGTTCCAGATGACGATGATGCGGTTCTGGGCGTTCGCGGCCTTCTCGCTGCTGCTCGCCTGGCGACGGGGCGGACTGCGCGACGGTTTCCGCACCCGGCATCCCATGCTGCAGATTGCCCGCGGGGTGCTGCTGGTCGTCGACATCTGGCTCTACGTGCTGGCGCTGGGCACCGTGCCGCTGGCGGCGGTGCAGTCGATCACGCTGATCTATCCGCTGCTGGTGACGCTGTTCGCCATTCCCCTCCTGGGCGAGCGGGTCGGCGCGTTCCGCATCGTCGCGGTGGCGGTGGGCTTTGGCGGTGCACTACTGATCGTGCGGCCGGGCGGCGTGCCGCTCGACCTGGGCGTGATCCTCGCCGCCGCGTCCGGTTCGGCCTATGCGCTCTACATCGTGCTGACGCGCAAGGTCTCGGCGGCGGATTCGCCGACCACCAGCATGGTCTATACCGGGGTAGTGGGGCTGGTGGTGAGCTCGGCCGTCGGAGTGTTCCACTGGCAGATGCTCGACGCCACCGCGTTCCTCCTCATCGGCTACATCATGCTCACGGGCGTCGTCGCGCACGGCATGATGATCCTCGCGCTGTCGATGGCACCTGCGAGCGTGCTGCAGCCGTTCAACTACACGTCGCTGCCGTGGAGCATCCTGTTCAGCATCGTCATCTTCCACGAATCGATCGATGCGATCTCGCTGCTGGGCGCGACGATCATCGTGGGGGCGGGGCTTGTGGTGATGGCCCGCGAGCGGCTCAAGAAGGTTCCTTCGGCCGCCGCCGAACCAGCGCTACCAGGAAAAGAATGACCGCGACGGCGAGGCTGAGCGCGCCGAAAGGCGTGACCGAAACCAGCAGCATGGCGGGGATCAGCGCGTCGAAATCGGTGAAGACGTACTGAACGAGAAGCGCGGGGACGATGCCGATGGCGAGCAACACGAGCGCCAGGCGGAGGAGCGCCCGGGCCCAGATGGTCAGTGGGCGCTCCATCTTGCCTCCGAGGTCTTGAAACCGGGGCGCGTCGTGGGCACGTTACACGCGGTTCCGACAGACGCCGACACGAAAGGGTGCCCGCGATGCCGATCATCATTGAGATTGCCCTGGCCCTCATCCTGGTCGGCGGCGTTGTCCACTACATGACCCGCAGCCGCAGGCTGACCGACCGCGGCACGATGCTCGACCGGCGCGTCGACGCCTATATCGAGACGATCCGCCGCGAGGGCACCAACAAGGAGCTGGTGGCGATGAGCGACAGCGAGTTGCGCGACCTGCTGCAGTCGAGCGCGCACAATCTCAAGGTGCAGCGCGACCGTCGCATGTATCTGCTGTTCGGCGGCGTGCTGGTGGGCCTGATCGGGGCGATCCTGGTGGCCACGGAAGAGGGCACGCGCGGCTTCGGCATCGCGCTGCTGGTGGCGGCCGTGGTGCTTTACGGCATGAACGAGTTTCTCGGCCGGCAGATGGTGGCGCCGCTCGAGCAGAAGGGCATCGACGTCGAGCGGCTGCGCGTCGAATAGGTTCACAGCCGCCGCATCCTCCCCACGACGAAGACGATCGCACCCACGGCGACGAGCAGCAGCGGCGCGATGACCAGCAGCGAAAGCAGATTGCCGTCGAGGTGGAGCGGGTGGCCCGGCTCCTCCATGCGCGACAGGCCGTATTGCTCGAGGGTGAACAGGCCCATGCCGAGCAGCACGAGCGTGGACGCGAGCTTGACGTAGGGCTTGGGTCCCTGGGTGGCCATGATCGTCTCCCGATGGTGCAACAGATAGGCCGTTGTCCGGCAAACGGCAACGCCGGCCCCCCCCGCGAGGGAGACCGGCGAAGTGTCAGGACAGAGGCCGGGTTTAGTTGGTCTGGAGGCAGAAGCTGCCGCCGAACAGGCCCGGGCCGCAGATGGTGAGGTTGACGTCGTCGCCATCGTCATAGTCGTCATATTCGAGGTCGATCGCCGACTTCTTGACCCAGCCGGCATTGTTGGGGCCGGGCGGGTCGATGCGGAACCAGCCGCCATTGTTGCTGGTGTAGTTGATGACCTTCACGTAGTCGCCCTCATCGAGATACCACACGGTCGAGGAGCTGGAGGTCCAGCTCTTCTTGACCTTGGTGTCGTAGTTGACGTGGCCGTAGGTGGCGGCGAACGCCCCGGAGGCGGAGAGGATGAGAGCGGTGGCAGCAATCGCACCGGTCTTCAGAAGGGAGAGAGCCATTTGCGGTTCCTTTCGGTTGGTGGCAATCACTTGCCTTGACCCGGAAGCTAGTTGGCTCTCTCTGAACGGAGGCTGACGGCCTCGTTTAGGACCGTGTTTTAATCAAACGGCCAGTGATCGTGGCCGGGCAGGCCGCCCAGCGGGTGCATCGGATCGAAGGAAAACTCGAACGGCGTGACCATCACCTTGGCCGGCGACCCGATGAGGTAGCTGCCGGGCACCCAGCCGCGCGGACCGCCGTCGAGCTGAACGACGCGGCACCAGCGCGCGAGGCGCGTGCAGCGGTCGAGATAGACGCGCTCCTCGTCGGCGAGCTTGTCGACGATGGGGGAGCTGGAGCGGGGCTGGGTGTGGACGGCCTGGACGCCCGACGCGCGCGCGGTGGGCCGCTCGGCGAGGGCGGGGGCCGTCGCGAGGGCGACGATGGCGAGGGCAAGCATGGCGGTGCGGCGCATAACGGTCTCCTTGGGCCCGAACGTGCTGCGCCCTTGTATCGCGGTTTTGCGGCGACCGTCAGACCTTTGGCGGCGGTTCGGTGGGATCGTCGACGCGGGGAATGGGCGTGAGGTCCATTTCGTTCTCGATCGCCCGGTCGACCAGCCCGATGGCGGTTTCGATCTCCGTGAAGCGCCGCAGCGCAGTGTCGAGGTTGGAATCGGTGGCGGCGGCGCGGCGCGCGTCGACGAGGCGGTCGCGGAAGGCCTTGAGATCGGTGACGTACTGGCTTTCGGGACGCGACATGGGGGCTCCGCGGAGAACGTGTCTGGCTAAAGCCGCGACGGGCCGCGCGGGTTCCCGGCGGGAGGCGGATTTCGGCGCGATTTGGGGGTTGGATCGGCGGCGCGATGGTGGTCTGATGGCGCGGGGGTCGCCTGAGCCAGGAGACCGAGATGCAATCACACAATCCCAATGCCGTGGTGCGCGAGGCGCTGCAGCCGACGATGAGCCAGTTCAACAGCTGGCGCGCGGATCTGGCGACATTTGCGGTGCGGGCCGAGCGGCACGCCGGCGACCGCGACCGGCGGGCGATGCTCGAGCGGTGCGCCGCGATCGAGGACGAGCTGCGCGCGGCGCGCACCGACATCATCATCGAGCTGGCGGAGGCGCCGCGCAATATCGCCGGACACAGCCGCGTCGCCGATGTCGAGAAGGCGCTCGACAACATCGAAGCCGCGCTCCGCGACGTGCGGCGGCGGCTCAGGCACTGAACGCCGGCGTGAGCGCGACTGCGACGCCAAGTGTGGCGATGGCGTGGCCGCGCCGACGAGGCGGGAACGGTGCCGGAAGCACATTCCAGCCGCGGAGGCGCGCGATCGGCCTTTGCGATCAGGGCCTTGCGGCGCGTCCGCGATGGGCGGGCGGGCATTAACATTTGACAATAGCTATTGGCGGCCGGACGTGGTGTGCTGGACATAGACCGGAGCGGCTGCCGATTTGCATTCGGCATGGCACATCGTTCTCCGGGCGCCTCCTGCGCAATGATCGGGACTCTGCCACCTGCACAACCGTGCGGCGGTCCTCGAACGGCACGGAGGTTCCGATGCCCGCTCTCAACTGGTTTGTTGCCACCCTCATCGTGCTGCTGCTGTGCGGCCTCGCGATTGCCGCGCCGCTGATGCTCGGCATGGTGGCCGCCGCATGATGCAGCTCGAGGAACAGCCGCGGCGGCGGCGCGTGATGGATACCTCCAATGGCGAGGCGCGGCGCGCCGTGGCCGAGACTGTGGCACGGTTCAGCTTCTGGCGGCTCGACCTGGCGCGCTTCTCGGCGCTGGCAGAACGGCGTTTTACCGCAGACGACCGCAACACGATGCTGGCGCGCTGCGCCGAGATCGAGGCGGAGCTGCTGGCGGCGCGGACCGAGCTGATCGTCGGCCTGGCCGAAGCCCCGCAGCGCGTTTCGGGACACAGCCGCGTCGTCGATGTGGAGCGCGCGCTCGACAATATCGAAGCAAGCGTGAAGCAGCTGCGCGGGAAGCTGACGCAGTAGCGCACGGGCGAGCGCCGGCATGCGGGTGGAGGGGAGGGGCCTGCCACCAGCCTTTCTGGCCGTCTCCGGCGGGGAGGATCGCGGACGGGGCGCGCTCTGCGCCTCTATGGTGGTGCCATCCCGTGCGAGGGGACGGCGCCGGCCCCGCGAGGGGCACGGCAAGACGCAGAACGCGCCCCGCTACCTGAGGGGGACCCGGGCACCAGCGGTGAGCGCCGTGATCAAGCCACGGCAGTCCCGCGAGGAACCCTGAGCTGCGCGGCCGCAGCTCCCCCAGGCCGCCCCCGGCCCGTCCGTCTCGGGCCCGCGAAATCGAGGGCAGGAGGGGAGAATAGCACGGCCGCGGACGACGGGGATAAGTCGGAGAAATAAGTCCGGAGGCGCCAGGAATCTCAGGGCTTTGCGGGGACAATTTCCGGTCACTTTCGCTGCCGGCGGCGCCGACTGCGCTCAGCGGGCGCGCGCGTCCGTCAGAGCGAGCATCTGGCCCTCGGCGTGCCAGGTGATGGCCTCGAGCGGGGTGGCGGGGACGGCGTGGCGGCGGCGGAAGGTCGTGGCCTGCTGCGCCGCCAGCGCGAGGCGCGCGGCGAGGCCGGCATGGGTGACCGGCGGGTGCAGCGGCAGCGGCGCCGGAGCGCCGAGCCATCTTGCGATCGGCGCGGAGGCCCGCAGCGCCCGGCGGGCGAGCGCCAGCAGATCGGCCGGCACGGGCGCATCGGGCCGCGACTTCGCCAGCGGCGCGACGATGTCGGCCAGAGGCTCGAGCTGCGCACTCGCCAGCTCGCAGGCGCGCAGGAGTTTTGCGGTGAGTTTAGAGGCGATGGCGGGGTGGTCGGTGTCGATCATTGGTCTACTCCGGGCGGGATGCCCGGGAGCAGTTTACGACAGGCGCGGGGGGACGTGCGTAAGTCGGGGAATTTCGAGCGGAGATACCAGGCGGCGCAGGGGTTTGCGGGGGTTGTGTTTGGTCACTTGCTTCGTGATTCCGCATCGGGCGGGCGCTACCGCCCCCTTCCGTCATGGCCGGGCGAAGACCCGGCCACCCAGCCGGGCGCATCTCTAGAGGAGGATTTCGTTGGGTCCCCGGGTCAAGCCCGGGGATGACGGCCGAAGGGCTGGTGCAAGCGGGCGACTGCGCGCTTAGAGGTCAGCCGGGGCTGTATCTGGGGCCGCGGTCGGCGTTGTCGGGCTTGGGCTCGGGATGGCCGGTGTGGATCGCGGGGTTGGGGCGGATGTCGAGATAGCGCGGGGTGGCCGATGGGCTTCCTCGCGCACTGTCGCTCGCGCCCTGTCGGTCGCGAGGCCCAACCGCTGTGCTGCCGCGCGGGTTCTGGTCGCCGCCATAGGGATGCCCCTCGTCGGAGGGATGCGGGTCGCTGTCGGTGACCGGCGGCACGGTGTCCGGAGGCGCGGGCGCAGGATGGGAGTCGCTGATCCCGGCGTGCGACTACGTCGTCGCGCACTCAATGCTGGACCCGCTGCAGCCGGCGCAGGTGTGTCAACTCACGTAGCGCTGGACAAACGTCGCGAGGTCGTTTGGTTGCACCTCTTTTACCTGGGCGCCTATTCGCTGATAGAACTTTGAGTCGTAGAGACTGGGCTGGCCCGTACCGACGACCTCGAAGACATATATCGTCTTGTCGTAGTATCGGACCGCCTTCAGATGGGTGGCGATGTAGGAGCGCAGCGGCTCACTAAGCTTGGACTTGGAAACCTTGTCACTGACCAATTGGAACAGCTCATCGAGACTCTTGCCCAGCTTTTGAGCCTCGTGTTCCACACCGGTCAGCTTAAACCTGTCGAAGATTAGCGACGATATCCCATAGGCGGCCTCGAGCTTGGCGGTGGTTTCGACGTCGTCTGCCACGCCAACCAAGACGTAGCCTTTGTGCCCCTTTCCAATGTTGGAGATTGCCGCACAGGTCTTCATGATCTTCTCGAATGAACGATCGTCAAACGTCCCGTCACTTATCGAGACAAAACCTTGCTTGAAGTCATAGGCAGCCTGTTCGGTGTAGGACTGGCTAAGCAGGTTTTCGAGTTGAGTGATCCAATGGACCATAGCGGGGTCGATGCCTTCAGACGGTCCGAATGCCTTTTGAATAACCCCAATGACTTGCTCGATGGACGTCTGCCTATTCTCGGCACCCGACCGACCACCTTCTTGGACCGAGAAGGTGTCGCCAAGACCCTGAAGCGCGCTGGCTAGGAGCTTGCGATCATTTACCTGCAGGTTCTTCTTCACGATAAGCTCGTGAAGAGCTAGGAATATGACTTGGAAGTACCGCGGAACTGGATTCTTCGCTGCGGCGAACAGCAACTGAGCGAACGTCTTCCCTCCAGCGACGAGAGTCAGTTTCAGCTGGTCTAAGGTCCTTTGAAAGTCGGCGATCACTAGATCTGGAGTTCGCTTGCGAACGGCTTTCTCCATTGCTTCGAAACGCTCTGCACTCGCGGCATCTTCAGACATGCCGTAGTACTCGTCCAGAAGCTCCGTTCTGGAAGACACGGCCCTGTCGCTGACCATGTATGCGACGAGGTCAGCAACTAGTTCTTCATCGCGACTTTGCCTCACGTGCTCCTTCGAAAGGATGCCCTGCTTTACCCAAAAGAGCTCGTCAACATCGATCCCGTAGTCCAGTTCCCTGTTAGTGATGCTAATCGCCTGCATTTCATTCAGGCGCAGCACGTCGGAATGAGAGTCGTCGCCGCGAACTTTCGCTGACACCCGCCGTACGACGGTGGCAAAAAAGTCAACCGACCCCGCCGATCGGATCTCTTGTCTTGAGAGCTGGCGACCACCGGAATTGATGCGCCGGAATACCGTGTCGACGGCAGTGTCGTCGGTGAACTCGTAGATCGACAGGGGGAGGAGATACGACGCAATCCGCACGCACGTCGTGCGATCAAGCGGAGGCTCTTTCTGGGCTAGTCTGCCGCTGTCCAGCGCCGATTTCGTTGTGGCCATGGTGTTCAAGTCAAAGTAGTGGCCGTCCACTGCAAAACGGTTCTCAATGAACGAAACGATGGCGTCCAACCGCTGCATGCCGTCGATTATCTCAAGAAGATTGTCCGCGGTCTTGGAATCCTCAGCCAAGAGGACGATTGGGACTGGGTACCCCTTGATAATCGAGTCAATGAAGGCACGTTTTTCATCCAGCGTCCAAATCAGTTTGCGCTGATACCGTCGATTCACGAGGTAGCGTCGCTCGCTAAAGTTGCCATATACGCGCTCGACCGCTTCTCCGCGGACCGTCAAGTCAGGTGTAGCCGCCGGCATGTTTCCCCCGTCTATGTTTTTGAGTTCGTGTGGTTAGGTAATAAGCGCGAAGCACGACCGTCTAGTAAGGTATGGTCACGTGCTCGCCAAGCTCGCAAACGGCCTCCGGCCAACTAGCTCCGAGCCGGTGAGCGCTGGCCACCGATCGCAGCGCGGTTCAAATGACCTGCTAGCATGCCCTCAGCTAGACAAATGCCGCGCCGCCGATAGACGTAGCGGTGATTGTGAATGGCGGCGAAGGCGAGGTCGTCCGCAAGCGGCCCCCGCCAGCCGAAGTAGGACTCGTCCCCGCAGCCGCGAGGGGCCTCCCGACCCTAGTCCGTCGACCCTTCCAGCGTATCCAACTCCATCTCCCGCAGCCGCTTGATCTCGTCCCTTAGTCGCGCCGCCCGCTCGAACTCCAGGTTCGTGGCCGCTTCGCGCATCTGCTTTTCGATGTCCTTGATGACGGCCGCCAAATTCGCGCCGACCTGGGTTTGTTCCTTGCCGGCCTTGTCCTTGCCGATGCTCACCGTGACGTGGTCCTTTTCGTAGACGCTGTCGACGATCTCCTTGATGTTCGATTTGACGCTCTGCGGTGTAATGCCGTTCGCTTCGTTGTAGGCGAGCTGCTTCTCACGCCTCCGGTTGGTTTCGGCGAGGGCGCGGGCCATGCTGCCGGTTTCGTTGTCGGCGTAGAGGATGACTTTGCCGTCGACGTTGCGCGCGGCGCGGCCGATGGTCTGGATGAGGGAGGTCTCTGAGCGCAGGAAGCCTTCCTTGTCGGCGTCGAGGATGGCGACGAGGGCGCATTCGGGGATGTCGAGACCTTCGCGCAGCAAATTGATGCCGACGAGGACGTCGAAGGCGCCGAGGCGGAGGTCGCGGATGATCTCGATGCGCTCGATGGTGTCGATGTCGCTGTGCATGTAGCGCACGCGAATACCCTGCTCGTGCATGTATTCGGTGAGGTCTTCGGCCATCTTCTTGGTGAGCACGGTGACGAGCGTGCGGTAGCCGGCGCGGCTGGTGCGGTGGATCTCGTCGACGACGTCATCGACCTGGGTCTTGGCGGGGCGGATCTCGACCGGGGGATCGGTGAGGCCGGTGGGGCGGATGACCTGCTCGGCGAAGACGCCGCCGGCCTGCTCCATCTCCCAGGCGCCGGGCGTGGCCGAGACGTAGACGGTCTGCGGGCGCATGGCGTTCCACTCCTCGAAGCGGAGCGGGCGGTTGTCCATGGCCGAGGGGAGGCGGAAGCCGTATTCGGCGAGGGTGGCCTTGCGGCGAAGGTCGCCGCGATACATGGCGCCGAGCTGGCCGATGGTGACGTGGCTTTCGTCGATGAAGACGAGGGCGTCGTCGGGGAGATATTCGAACAGGGTCGGCGGCGGCTCGCCGGGCTTGCGGCCGGAGAAGTAGCGCGAATAGTTCTCGATGCCGGCGCATGAGCCGGTGGCTTCCATCATCTCGAGGTCGAAGAGGGTGCGCTGCTCGAGGCGCTGCGCTTCGAGGAAGCGGCCGGCGCCGTTGAGCTCCTGCAGGCGCGCCGAGAGTTCGGATTTGATGCCGCGGATGGCGCCGGTGATGGTGGCGCGGGGCGTGACGTAGTGGCTGTTGGCGAAGACGCGCACGAAGAGCAGGTCCGAGCTTTTCTTGCCGGTGAGCGGGTCGAACTCGGTGATGGATTCGATCTCGTTGCCGAACAGCGTGATGCGCCAGGCGGCGTCCTCATAGTGGGCGGGGAAGAGCTCGATGGTGTCGCCGCGGACGCGGAACGTGCCGCGCACGAAGCCGGTGTCGCCGCGCTTGTACTGGAGGTCCGTGAGGCCGCGCAGCAAGGCGCGCTGGTCGATGGTCTGGCCCTTGCGCAGATCGAAGGTCATGGCGGTGTAGTCTTCCACCGAGCCGATGCCGTAGATGCAGGAGACGGAGGCGACGATGATGACGTCGTCGCGTTCGAGCAGCGCGCGCGTCGCCGAGTGGCGCATGCGGTCGATCTGCTCGTTGATTGTGGATTCCTTCTCGATATAGGTGTCGGTGCGCGGAACGTAGGCCTCGGGCTGGTAGTAGTCGTAGTAGGAGACGAAGTACTCGACCGCGTTTTCGGGGAAGAAGGATTTGAACTCGCCATAGAGCTGGGCGGCGAGGGTCTTGTTCGGGGCCAGGATCAGAGCGGGCCGCTGCGTGCGCATGATGGTCTGGGCGACGGTGAAGGTCTTGCCCGAGCCGGTGACGCCGAGCAGGACCTGGTCGGTCTCGCCATTGCCGACGCCTTCGACGATGTCGGCGATGGCGGTGGGCTGGTCGCCGGCGGGCTGGTAGCCGGTCACCAGCTTGAACGGGATTCCACCCTCGGACTTTTCGCGCGGCGCGGGACGGTGCGGCATCCAGGCGGTGTTGCCCTCCACCTCCTTGCGGCCGTGGAGGATGATCTCCTCGAGCGCCTTGACGGTGGCGGAGATACCGACGGTCTGCGCGCCGGTGAGGTCCTGGCCGGGGAGCTTGACCTTTTTGCCCGGGGTGCGGCTGCCGGGGGTTTTGACCTTGCCGGTGGCGGCGGTTTCGGTTGCGGATTCGAGGGCGTCGCGCATCTTGGCCATGACCGTCGGGTCCTTGGCGGCAGCGCGGGAAATGTCGCGGGCAGTGACGCGGGTGGATGGGACGTGGCCGAAGCCGGCCTGCTCGGGCTCGCCCATACCGCCGAAGTCGATACGGTCGACGGAGTTGGCCCTGGACTTGGGCGATTTCAGCGTCATGCCGGTGACGGGCGACTTGGTCACCTTCTTGGGCTTTGCCTGAGCGACCGGCTGCGGCACGAGCTTGCCGTCGCCGAGGCCCGCGGCTTCGGCGGCGCGGCGGGCGGCGTTGTCGAGCTGGCGCTTGTTGCGAAGCCGCTCCTGCGGCAGCCGCTTGTTGAGCTGAGCGTCCTCGGCCTTCTCGATCTCGCCGATGAAGTCGTCGATGGAAAAGGAAGATGGCTTCTCGGGCTTGCTGTCAGGCATCGGGAGCGCTCGCAGACGGGACTTTCGTGAACGCACCCTATGTAGGGGCGCTGTCAAGAAATGTCAGTGGGTCGATGAGGTTCGACTCGTATAGCACGGGCGGAACGGAGAGGGAACGGCCGTCAGCTCAGTCCCATGCTGAACTGGCGGCCCAGAATGCGCTGGGTGACCTCGTCGAGAAGCTCCTGGCAGCCCGCCCGCCGACCGTTTTCGTGCGGCGGCAGGGTGCGGAGCATGCCGATGAGGACGGCCGAGGCCTCCTGCAGGTGCACGAGGCCAGGGACGTGGTCGGCGAGGAGGGTGAGGCCGTTGGCGAGGTTGAAGCGGACGGCGTAGGACTGGCTGTCGCCGGCCACCGCGTCGCGGAGGGTGTCGACGGCGCGCTGCAGCGTCGGGCCGTCGTCACGCATGCCGCCCAGCACCATGAGCGCGTAGCCGAGGCTGTTGCGGCTGTTGGCCAGGTTGTCCGCTTCGCCGAGAGCGAAGCGGCACTCGATGGCCTGGTCGAAGGCGTCCACGGCCTGCTGCAACAGGTCGGCATCCTCGGTGACCTGGCCCTTGATCCTGAGGGCGACGCCGCGGCCGTGCTGGGCCGTTCCCCAGCTGGAAGTCATGGGCTGGCACAGCGATGCAGCGCGCGCATAGGCGTCCATGGATTCGTCGAGGTCGGCGACGTTCTGCGAATGGTCCCAGAGATGGCGGACGGTGCTGCCGTAGTCCATCAGCACCGCGGTGAGCTTGCGGTTGGCGCTGCCCTCAACGCGCGTGGCGAGGCTCTGCCGGAACATCTCGGCGGCCTCTGCGAGAGACTCGCCACCGGGCTCATGGGAGCCGAGGATGGACAGCGCGAGGGCGAGATTCTGCAGCAGCCCGGAAATCTGCGAGGAGCCGGCGGGCTCGCAGGCAACAGCCGCGCGCTGAGCGGCAACAGCTTCGCGCAGCATGCCGATATCGCCGGTCTTTGCACCGACCTTGCGCAGGGCCATGCCCAGGGTGTTCTGCAGGCTCGTCGCCGACCAGGTTTCACGGACCGGGTCGACAATCTCGAGGCCGGCCCGCGCGTGGGCGATCGCCAGCGGGAAATCCCGTTCGTCGCCGGTCGCTTCTATGCGTTGGCACAGCGAACGCGAGAGCCGCTCGGTGATGTCGATCCAGAACACCCGCTCGGCACGCGTTGTCACTTCGAGGGCGATGGTGAGGGCGTCGATGGCACCGGTCCAAAGCGCGGCGCTTTCCTCGTTCGCCCCATCGGCCCGGTGCGCCATCTCCATGTAGCAGCGGCCGATCCCCAGATAGGCATTGCGCCATTCTTCCGGAAACTCGTCGCGCTTGAAGAAGGCCACCACGGCTTCGAGTTGGGAAATGGCCCTGATCAGGTTGTCGGTGCCCTCTTCGAGGTGGCCGAGTTCGAGCAGGGCCTGAGCGTAGTTTCGTTTCGCCCGCATGTGCCTGATGGCGGGGTCGGACGCCGGATAGTCGGCGAGCAGCCGCTCGTAAATCGCGACGGATTCCTCGAGCATCTCGCGATTGTCCCGGCGGCTGCCGAGCAGCTCCAGCGCCCGGCCAAGATTGTGCATCGTGTCCGTCCGTCTGCTTTCGTCGGAGACGCTCAAAGCGAGGCGAAGGGCGGCGATGGCCTCCTCCAACAATGGTGCGGCGTCTGCAGTATCGAGGGGCCGAGCCCAGGAGGCGAGCGACGTGGCGAGGTTGACCTGGTTGCTGCGCCACATCGAAGCGTTGCGGCCGCGAATGTCGTCGGTGAGGAGACTGCGCGACATCGCAGCGGCCTCACGCAACAGGTCGGCGCTTCCCTGGTCGCTTCCCAGCGCATTGAGGGCGTTGGCTAGTTGGTTTCGCGTCTCTTCTGATTTCGTCGGCAGGCGTGCGAGGTCGCGGTGTGCGAGCGCCGCGCGGAAAGAGGCGACCGCAGCGTGGAGCGATGGTTGCAGGTTGTGCAGGTCATAGACAGCGCGGTGCGTAAGACCCAGCTCATGATGCGCGTTGCCGAGGTCCTGCCCGCTGGTGCTGGAGGCGGACGGTGCGACCGAAGCGAGGCCTGCAAGGTGATCCTGAAGCACCTCCAGCGACGCTTCGAGAAAGTCGACTGACTTCTCCATGGTGCCGATCTCGCGATAGAGCGTGCCGAGCTTGATCTCGGCCGTGAGCCGTTCGCTGGGGGGCCAGTTGAAGGCGGGGTTGTCGAGATGGGCCCGGAGCTCCTGCGCTGCGAGGCGGAGGGGAGCCGCCTGCTCGGTCCTGGTGGCAAGATCCTGCAGGCAAACTGCGCGGTTGATCGCGCAGCGGCAGAGGAACAAGGGCGCGCCCGCGGGATCGATATCGGCGGCGACGTCGCGGAAGATCGTCGCCGCTCGCTCGAGATACGAGATAGGCGATGTCACCGGTGCGCTTGCCCAGTTCGTGCAGTGCGATGCCGAGCTGGTTGCGGAGGATCAGGCTGTTGACGGCCGGCTCGTCCGAGCCGGACGGGGTGGCCTCGATCGACGCGATCGCTTCGTTCAGAAGCAGCGGAGCCTGGTCGGGCTGACCCAGACGGATGGTCAGCAGCGCGTGCTGGCCAGTGACCATGCTCCTGATGAAGCTGTGCTCGCCGGGCGGGAGCGCGTCGAGCGCCGCGCGGTGTGCGGCGGCGGCAAGTGCCAGTTGCTCCCGGTCGTCGAAGAGGTTGCCGAGGGCGGTATGGGCGAGGCCGATCTTGAACTGGGTTTCGGCGCGGTCGGATGCCGACCCGGCGCGGTAGGGCAGCGCTTTCACGAAGCTGGCCAGCGCTTCATCGAAAGCGGCGCGGGACGATTCCTGGCTGCCCAGCACCAGCAGGGCCGACCCCATTGCGTTGAGCAGGCCGCCATAGAGCTCGCCCGATCTGGCAGGATCCACCTCGCCGAGCAGCGTGCGGAACAGCGCCACCGCCTCGCGCGTCGAGGCCGGGTAGCCTTCCGCTTCCCCGAGCATCATCAGCACGTTGGCGCGCTGGGCGCGGTAGTCGATCGCCGCGTCCCTAGAGGCGGGGCCGGCGATCCGCTCGGCTTCCAGGTAGTGGAGAATGGCTTCGCGATAGGCCGTCACATTGCCGCGCAGCGCCGCAGCGGCGGCACGTTCGGCGCGGCTCTGGGCGGCCGAGAGGCGCTTCTGCTGGGCGAGGGATTCGAGGTCTTCGAGCCCCGCCAGATCGAGCGCTTCGGCGGAAGCGAGCCGGGCATCGGCTTCGGTGAAGCGGCCATCGGAAAGTGCCGTGGCGGCCTAGCGCCGCAGCTCGGTGACGGCAGGGTCGGCGTTGCTCAACCGGTTCAGCCGATCGGTCAGGCGGCGGAAGTCGCGGGCCCGGCCGGCGAGGCGCTCCATGGTGTCGGTCGCAGGACCCTCGGCAGTGGTGCCGCCATCCATCTCGCGCAGGATTGCTTCAAGCGCGTGGTGCGGCACGCCGGCTTCGCGCGACAGTACGCTCAGGATCTGCTCAGTGCCGGCGCGGGTGCGCTCGACATTTTCGGCGATGCCAGGGAGGAGCCGGAGCTCGGCCGCGCCGCGCAGCAGATTGGCGGTGTCGATGGTGGCGAGGGCGGCGTCGAGGCGCTCGCTCATGCCCTCGACGGCGGCGAGCGTTGCCTGCGACAGCTCGCGCCCGAGCTTGTCCATGGAAATGAGGAATGCCTCGCGCGCCTGCGGATAGCGGGCGGGGTTCTTGATGATCTCGGCGAAGGCGGCGAAGACGAGCTCGCCGAACGGGCGGCGCGGGCCGCTGTCGCCGGTGACGAGGCCCTCGGCGGCGATGCGCGCATAGATCGGCGGGATTTCGGCGACGGGCCAGCCGCTGAGGCCCGACAGGGCGACAACGAAGCGCGACGTCACGGACTGGCCGATGCCCGCGTGCTCGCCCGGCGCGATCAGCTCGGGGACGCCGGCGACGATGGCGGCAACGTCGTCATCGATCGGCGACTGGCCGGGGTGATTGCGGCGGTCGAGGGCGACGTCGCGCGCATCGAGGAAGGCTTCAAGGATGATGGGGTGGAAGTCGCGGACGGCAGCGTCCTGCCGCTCGAGCACGGCGCTGGTGGCGGTCTGCGCCTCGCGCAGGATCATCTGCGCGGCGTCGATCCAGGCGAGCCGGGTGGCGCGGACGAGGTCGTGATTGGCCGAGATGTCCTTGAAGGGAAGGTAGTCTCCCAAGCGCTCCTGCCACTGCTTGCGCAGGTGTTCGGGGATGAGTGCGATGACCGCCGAGGGCATGCCCTGGAGGGCGGTGTCCAGGAGTTTCTGCACCCAGTCCATCGGCTTGTTTTCCCCCACCAACGCCCCTTCAGCATACGCACCGCGGAGGCGGCATCAAGGCGGCAATCGCCCGGGTGATGCTGGCGCGAAACTACGCGAGGGTGCCTTCGCAGCGATGGGCAGGCCCGGTAAGGTCGGGGCGAGGGACTTCATGGATTCGCGGCTTTTCTGGCTTGCCCTGGCGGCGTTTGTCGGCAGCACCGAGGGCGGGCTTGTCAGCGGGCTGCTGCCCTCGATCGCAGAAGATATGAACGTCACCGCCGGGCAGACCGGCCAGCTGGTGATGGGCTATTCGCTTGCCTATGCGATCGGCACGCCGGTGCTGTCGGCGCTGCTGGGCGGGGTCGGGCGGCGGCGGGTGCTGGCGGGCGGGCAATTGACGCTGGCGGTGTGCGCGCTGCTGATCGCGGTGTCGCCGTTCTTCGCCTGGATGGTCGGCGCGCGCACGCTGCTGGCGATCGGCGCCGGGCTGTTCACCGCGACGGCGCTCGCGACCGCGGCGATGATCGCGCCACCGGGACAGCGCGGGCGGGCCCTGCAGGTGGTGTCGATGGGGCAGTCGCTGGCGGCGTTGCTGGGCGTGCCGCTGGGCGCCTATGTGGCGACGCACTACAACTGGCGGCTCGACTATTTCGCGGTGTCGATCGCGGCATTCGCGGCGGCGGTCGCGCTCTATCTCAAGGTGCCCAAGGGGCTGCATGGCGATACGCAGACGCTGGGCGACCGGGTGCGGGTGCTGGGCAATCGCGGCGTGGTGCCGGCGCTGCTGACGACGCTGGTGAGTGCGGTGGCGACGAGCTTTCCGGTGGTGTTCGTCGGCGCGCTGGTTGCGTCGGCGGGCCTGGGCAGAGAGGTGCTGCCGGTGCCGCTGTTCGCCTCGGGCGTCGGTGCGGTGCTGGCGAGCGCGACGGCGGGGAGGCTGGCCGACCGGCTGGGCAACCGCACCGCGGTGATCTCGGCCTGCACGGCGGTGATCGCGGTGCTCGCGGCCTATCTCCTCCTGCCGTATCTGCCGGCGACGGCACGGCTGGTGCTGCTGTTCTGCCTCTATGGCAGCCTGAGCTACCTGGCCTGGGGCTACTGGATCGCCCATTGCAGCGAGATGGCGCACCTCGCGCCGAACTCGGTGCCGGTGGCGATCTCGCTGAACCTGACGGCGTTCAATATGGGCGTGGCGATTGCCGCGGGGGCGGGCGGCGCGATCGTCGACGGCTGGGGCGCCGATGCGCTGGCTTATGCCAGCGTGCCGCTCGCGCTGATGGCGCTGGGGCTCGCCATCGCGACGCCGACGCGGACCGCATAGCGGCCGGGCCGGCGCTTAGAGGATGAAGTCGCCCGCGCTCAGGGTCTTGCTGCCGAGCAGCGCGAGGACGAAGTCGGCATTGGCGTCGCCGTCGACATCGCCCATCACATAGGTGTTGCCGCCCGACTTGTACCAGCACAGCTCGCCGGCCTTGCCGTTGAGGGTCATGTCGGCCTTCTTGACGAAGCTGAACTTGTTGTTGCCGCCGCGGTACACATTGGCGTCGATGGTCGACAAGTCGATGTCGTCCTTCTTGCGGCTGAAATCGAGGATGATGTCGGTGTTCCAGATGCCGATCTCGGCCACCGAATTGAAGTCGAAGCGATCGTTGCCGCTGCCGCCGCTGAGCTGATCGGCGCCGAAACCGCCGACGAGGACGTCCTTGCCGCCGCCGCCCCAGATGCTGTCGTCGCCGCCCCAGCCCTCGAGCTTGTTCTTGGAGGAGTTGCCGCTGATGGTGTCGTTCTGGTTGCCGCCGCGGGCGTTCTCGATGACGGTGCCCGGGCCGATGGCGACGGTCGAGCGGGAGGTGACGGTGGAGAAGTCGATCGCCATGCTCAGGACGCTGAACGAGCCCTTGGTCAGCGAGATGGAGCAGGTGTCCGAGCCCGCATAGACGATGGTGTCCTTGCCGCCGGTGTCGAAGATGGTCTGGAAATAGTAGTCGTCGTAGAAGGCGTAGGTCGTGTTGCCGTGGTTGGACTTGAGGTCCTTGGCCCCGTAGAGCGCCTGCATGGCGAGGATGTCGAGATACATCGGCGTGGTCGGGTTGAAGCTGGCGTAACCGTCGCCATCGGCCGACCACGGGCTCGCCGTGTAGCTCATCACCGAATAGAAGTAATTGTCGTACTGCGGCTCCACGTCGAACGAATGGCGCAGGCCGAGCGAGTGGCCGATCTCGTGGATCAGCGTATTGTGGAAGAAGGAGCCGGGAGCCGGGTTGTCGTACAGATAGTCCGGGCTCACCCAGACGTCGCCGCTCTGGGGCTGGTTGCTGGGCAGATAGGCGTGGGCGGCGGCGTCGGGGTCGATGTTGTTGGTGAAGGCGAAGCGGATTTCGCCAACGGTCTCGGACGTGTCGACGACCTCCCGGAACTTGACGTTGGCTACGGCTGCCCAGGACGCGAGGGCGCTGCGGGCGGCGGCCATCTGCGCGGCATCGAAGCTGTAATAGCTGTCGGGTTCGCTGTAGCCCCACGCCCAGTAGGAGGGATCCTGCGGGAAGCTGTAGGTGAGGGTGACGCCCTTGCCCAGCGAGCCGCCCCATTTGACGCCGTAGAGCATGGTGTCGAGCGAGCTGTCAAAGACGGAGGTGTCGTATCTCGACGTGCTGACGCTGTTGGTGGTCGGTGTTGCCATGTCTTCCCCCGGGGCGTCGCCCGGACCGCCCGGCGCAAATTGGCATGGCGGTCGCGACTCGGCAAGCCGGGGGGATTTACGTGGTTACGGCGAGGGGCGAAATTGGCGGCCGGCGGGTAACCCCGCGTTAGGCGCCGTGGCCGAATGGCGTTCCATCCGGGCCCGAAAGCTGGCCTAGTGAAAGCCAGCAATCGTGGGGGCAGAGTGCCTTCGCGCAAGACTATGGGGCGACTACAGATGCGTTACCGCGCACTCAAGACGGGGCTGGCCCTGGCCATTGCCCTGCCGCTGCTCGCGGGATGCAGCAGCATGGGGTCGATGAGCTCGTTCGGCGGCAAGCAGCAGCAGGTGGCAGAGCTGGCCAATATCGGCGACTACACCGCCGACGCCGCGCTGGCCGAGGCCAAGGGCCATTTCCGCAGCGGCGATTTCGGGCATTCGGCGGCGCTCTACAAGCGCGTTGTCGAACTCTCGCCCAAGAACGCCGAAGGCTATGTCGGGCTCGGCGCTTCCTACGACAGGCTCCGCCGCTTCGACCTGTCGGACCGCGTCTATACGGCGCTGTTCGAGATCACCGGCGGCACGGCGCAGTACTACAACAATGTCGGCTATTCCTACATGCTGCGCGGCAATCTGAGCGCGGCGCTCACCAACTTCCGCAAGGCGGAAACGCTGGACCCGGGCAATGCGGTGGTCCGCAACAACATCCAGATCCTGGCGGACGCGGCGGCACAGTCGCGGGCGTAGGACGGCGAGGCCGGACAGCCGTTCCGCCGAACTTGTGCCGGACCGGAGGCTTAGCCGCCGGCTGCGCCGGTCCTCCCTCCTCGATGGAGGGAAAGGGCTCACTCAAGCTGCTGCCTCACATCAGCTACGCGCTCGACCCAGTGACGAACAATGGGCGAACCCACCGCTGGCGCGCACCGCTCTCCACGAGGCAGGAGGGGACCGTCGGCACGGTGGTGGGAGCGGCGAGCGATCGCCGGCGCTTAGTCCGAGCCGGGGGTGGGGTCCTGGACGACGACGTCGACGATGGGCATGCTGCCGTTCTTGCCTAGGTCCGTGGTGTCGTTCATCGACTTCTTGGAGGGATCGATGGTCTGGATGGCCATGTTGGAGCGGACGGCGTCGCCGGCGCCGAAGGCGACCCGATCGGTGCGCTGGGCGTAGTCGTAGGTGCAGCCGGTGAGGGTGGCGGCGAGGACGAGCGCTAGAGCGGTGTTCCTGCTGGTCTGGATCATGAGCCGCTCCCGGTGTCGAGGTCGATGATGAAGCCGTAGGGGCCGACGATGCCGGAGCCCTTCTGGAAGGCCTCCATCATCTTGGGTGTCACTTCCACCTGGCCGAGAGCGAAGAACTCGAAGTCGTTGGCCGGCCGCGTCTGGTCGAGCGGGGTGGCGAGCACCTGGCCCGGCACGGCGGGACGCACGAGGCGCGGCGTGACGATGACCACCATCTCGGTGTCGTGCTTCTGGAAGCTCGAGGATTTGAACAGCGAGCCGAGGATCGGGACGTCGCCCAGCCAGGGCAACTGGTCCTGGTTCATCTCGGTGCCGCTCTGGAGCAGGCCGGCGACGGAGAAGGACTGGCCGTCGCGCAGCTCGACCGTGGCGTCGAGATTGCGGGTGTTGAACACGGGGTCGCCGCCGGGCGTGACGCCGCCGATGCCGCTCACTTCGGGCGAGAGGTGGATCTGGATGCGGTCGCCATCGAGGACGACGGGCGTGAAGTTGAGGCGGACGCCGAAATCCTTGTACTCGATCTGCACATTGCCGTCCTTGTCGACGGCGCGCAGCGGGATCTGGCCGCCGGCGAGGAAGCTCGCGCCGATGCCCGAGAGGGTGGTGAGGTTGGGCTCGGCCAGCGTGCGGACGAGACCCTTGCCCTCAAGGGCGCGGATGGTGACGTTGAGGTCGATGCCCAGGCCCGCCGAGATGACGTTGGTCATGAAGGCCGAGAAGGTGCCGCTGTTGGTGTCGGCGACATTGACACCGACGGGGCCGACCTTGCCGCCCCAGGCGATGCCGAGCTCGCGGCCGGCGTCGCGGCGTGCCTCGAGGATGCGGACTTCGAGATTGACCTGCTGGCCGCCCTCGAGCGTCATGGTGTCGACGATGGCCGGGCTGCCATATTGCGCGACGATCTCGAGCACCTTCTGCTTGGAGAGGGCGTCGGAAATGGAACCGCTGAGGTGCACGCGGCCGTTGATGGCGGAAACCTTGACCTTGGAGTTGGGCAGCGCCGCCTTGATGGAACGCGCCATGTCGGCGGTGTCGGCGCCGACTTCAACCGCGAGCAGGCCGACAGGATTGCCGGTGGCCGAGAACAGATTGACGGTGGTGGTGCCGAAGCTGCGGCCGACGAGATAGAGCGAGCGATCGGTGATCGGCTGCGCCTCGGCGATGGCCGGATCAGCGGAGACGATCTTGCCGACGCCGTCGGACATGGTGACGGTGACCGCCTGCGAGACGGGCAGGTTGATGCGCAGCACCGAGGTGCTGGCGAGATCGTAATGCACGGTCTGCGCGGACGCCGGCGCGGCGAGCGCGGCTGCAATGACGATCAGCGCGATGCGGAGGAGCTTGGACACGATCGTCACATTCCACTGGGATAGGCCGGAGCGGTGCCGCTCGAGCCGGGTTGCTGCGGTTGCAGCCAGAAGGGGCTGGTCAGACGGATGTTCTGATTGACGGCGCGCTCGGCGGCATTGCTCGAGACGGTGTCGTCGGCACTGGGGCGCAACACGAGCGACAGCATGCCGTTGGCGGCGCTGATGATGAGCTCGGCCTGGGCGGGATCGAGCTCGAGCGTGGCGAGCGCATTGTCGGCGAACATGCCCTCGGCCGGATCGGCCGCGGCGGCCTCGGTCTGGGTGGCGCCAAGGCGGGAGTTGATGGCGAGCACGCGGACGTTTTCGAGGATTGTGCGCGAGCTTTGTTCGGCATCGTTGCCGGTGGTCAGCACGACGTCGACGCGGTCATTGGGCATGATGAAGCCGCCCGAACCGGAGCGCGGGCTGATCGGGACGGCGACGGCGCGCATGCCGGGCTCGAGGATGGCCGAGAGGTAACCGGCGCCGGCCTGGCCCAGCTTTTCGCGGCGGATGGGCTCGCCGGCCAGCAGCTCGCTGCGGGCGACGGCACCGACGAGCTCGGTCATGGCCTCGGGCGCGGCGGCGCTGGTGAGATATTCGGTGCGAATGGTGGCCTCAGGCCATTTCTGCCATTCGAGCAGCTCAGGGGTGAGCCGCGTGCCGACGGCGATGGGCGCCCGCGCGACGAGCACGTCGATGGTGGGCGCCTCGATAACGGGCGCAGCCTGCTCGATGACGGGAGCAGGGGCGGGTTCGGGCTGGCGGCCGAGCGCGAGCCAGGCGGCGAGACCGCCGGCGATGAGCGCGACCGCGACGAGGATGAGGCGCGAGGCCTTGAAGCCGCCCAGCGAGGGCAAAGCGAAGGCGGGCCCCGGCGCATCCTCGGAGGTCACATGCTTGCGGCGGAACTCCTCGCGGAGCGCGGCGAGGCTTTCCTGCGAGCCGCGGCTGATGGGTTCGTTCTCGAATTCGGAGCGAAGGAAGTTCATGCGCTCATGCACGGCGTTGGGCGCGGACGCCGGCTCGAAGGCTTCGGAATCGGAGGCCGGGACGGCGGGCGGCACCTTGCGCAACGTCGCGCGTACGCTCTCGAACGGCCGCCGCGCGGAGGGTGACGGTTCGGGCTCGCCATAGATCGCGGTGTCAGGGTCGTCGTTGAAGACGATGGTTTTCGTGCGCCGGAGCACAACACATTCCCCAGCAGCCCCCCGGACTGCGTCGCCCCCGAGCGATAATCGCCGGTTGTGCGTAGTCCTACAGAACAGGACTCACGGTTTCGTTCCGATGGTCGAGAAATTCGGAGGGATGCGGGTAAGGCGCCATTAAGCTTGACGATCTGCTAAAGCGCGAGCGGCCGTCTCCCCGCGCGGGAGAAGGTGTCCCAAGGGCGGATGAGAGGGGCGGCAGCCCTACATCTCGATGCGGTCCGGGTACTGTTCCTTGAGGATCTGGAGCTGGGCGCGGATGTAGCCGAAGCAGTAGGCGAAGGCGATGGCATCGTTGGACTTGGTGGCGGCGTGCTGCGGATGGTCGCCGCCGGCGGGGGCGGGAGCGGCCACCGCGGTGCCCGACAGATGCGGGACGTGGTCGGGCATGACCATGTATTTGTAGTCGAGCTCGGCGAGGAGTTTCAGCACGCCCCACATGTCCATGTCGCCTTCGTCAGGGAAGGTCTCCATGAAGCTGAGCCGGCGCCCCTTGATGTTGCGGAAGTGGATGTTGAACAGCTTGCCGCGCTCACCGAACCAGCGGATGGCGGGGCCGATCTCCTCGCGGGGATTGTCGAGGCTCTCGCCGACGGTGCCGACGCAGAAATTGAGGCCGTGATAGGGGCTTTCACGCAGCTGCACGAACTTCTTGAGGCCCGCGACCGTGCCGAGCACACGAGTGACGCCGCGATAGCCGGGCGGGGTGTAAGGGTCATGCGGGTGGCAGGCGAGGCGAACCTTGTTGCTCTCGGCGACGGGGACGACCCGCTCGAGGAAGTAGTCGATACGCTCCCAGTTCTCGTCCTCGCTGAGGACGCCTGCGAGGCCGGGAGGGGCGTTCTGGTCGACTTTGTCCCAGCGGAAGGAGGCATTGCGCGAGCCGCCGCGGCCGGCCTCGTCGGGCGAGCGCGGAATGCCGATGAGATTGAGGTTGTACTTGACCGAGGGGATGCCGGCGGCGGCGACATTCTCAATGAGCCGGCAGATCGAGTCGATCTGGCGGTCGCGGTCGGGGCCGTTGGTGAGGATGTCGGGGCTCTGCGACTTCTCGACGACGCGCGAGGCGAGCGGCAACTGCACCATGTCGAGGACGAGGCCACAGGCCTCGAGGCGCTCGCGGTGGCGCCGGAGGATGTCGAGAGTCCAGTCGTGCGGATTGCCGTCGGGGTCGGCGTTGACATGGACGACGCCCAGTTGCGCGAACTGGCGGTACTCGTCGTCGGTCTTCACCGCGTTCTGCGTTCCGACATACATCGACTGTTCCTCTCTGGCTTCTTTCTCGCTCGGCCAACCGCGTCCCGTCTCTTGCTCTGGCCGAGCGAGCCGAAGACGTCTCGCTCGGCCAACCGCATCCTGTCTTTCTTGCTCTGGTCCAAACGAGACGGAGACGTCTCGCTCGGCCAACCGCATGTGTGGGTCGTTTGACTCGACCTCATCTTCTCCCGCCGCTAGCTTGGACTGGAATGGTACCGAGGGGGAAGGCCGAATGCCGCATTTCGCACCTGCTGAGATGGCGAGCGCCATCGCCAGGGACCTGCTGTCGTTTCCGATCACGCATATGAAAGCGGATTTGAGCTTCGACGAGGGACCGTATCGTTCACATCTGAACTGGATCGTCGATCAAGCGCCGGCTGCGGTGTTCGCGGCAGGCGGGACGGGTGAGTTCTTCTGCCTGTCGCCCGACGAGGTCGAGACGGTGGTGCGCACGGCGGTGGACGAGGTGAAGGGCGTGATGCCCGTCGTGTCGGCAGCGGGCTATGGTACGGCGATGGCGATCGACCTGGCGGGACGCGCCGAGCGGGCCGGAGCCGACGGCATATTGCTGTTTCCTCCCTATCTGGTGAATGCGAGCCAGGCGGGGCTGGCCGCGCATGTGGAGGCGGTGTGCAAGGCCACATCGCTGGGGGTGATCGTCTACAACCGCGACAATGCGATCCTCGATGCCGAGACGGTGGCGCGGCTGTGCGAGAGATGTCCAAATCTCGTCGGGCTCAAGGACGGCGTGGGCGATATCGAGCTGATGGTGCGGACGCGGAGCCTGCTGGACGACCGGCTGGTGTATCTGGGCGGGCTGCCGACGGCGGAGACGTTCGCGCGGCCCTATCTGACGATGGGTGTTGCGACCTATTCGTCGGCGCTGTTCAACTTCATGCCGAACTTTGCGCGCGGCTTCTATAACGCCGTTCGAGCTGATGACGTGGCGACGATCGAGGCGGGGCTGCGCGATTTCATCCTGCCGTATACGGCGATCCGCAATCGCGGCAAGGGCTATGCGGTGTCGATCGTCAAGGCCGGCGCAACGATCGTCGGCCGCTCCGGCGGGCCGGTGCGGCCGCCGCTGACCGAACTCGATGCCAAGTCCTATGCAGACCTCGACGCGCTGATCAAGGCGCATGGCGACGTCGCGCCGGGATCGAAACGCTGATGGCGGCGACGCCGGTCGTCACATCGCTGCGCGTCGTGCCCGTCGCGGGGCAGGACAGCATGCTGCTCAATCTGAGCGGGGCACATGCGCCGCTGTTCACGCGCACCGTCGTGATCCTCACCGACAGCCTGGGGCACACGGGGCTGGGCGAAGTGCCGGGCGGCGAGGCAATTGCGCGGACGCTGGAGGAAGCGCACGAACTGGTGGTGGGCCAGCCCATCGGCTCCTATCGCTCGCTGCTGCGGCAGGTGGGCGAGGTGTTCGCCGGGCGCGACGCGGGCGGGCGCGGGCTGCAGACCTTCGACCTGCGGGTGACGATCCACGCGGTGGCGGCGCTCGAATGCGCGCTGCTCGATCTGATGGGGCAGTTCCAGGGCGTGCCGATGGCGGAGCTACTGGGCGACGGCCAGGTGCGCGACCGCGTCGAAATGCTGGGCTATCTGTTCTATGTCGGCGACCGGACCAGAACGCCGCTCGACTATCGCAGCGGCGGGACCGGCGACGAGTGGCTGTGGCTGCGCGACCAGCCGGCACTGGATGCGGCGGCGGTGGTGCAACTCGCCGAGGCGGCGGAGGCGCGCTATGGGTTCCGCGACTTCAAGCTCAAGGGCGGCGTGCTGGCGGCGGACGCCGAGGCCGAGGCGATCGAGGCGCTGGCCGAGCGCTTCCCCGAGGCGCGGCTGACGATCGATCCCAATGGCGCGTGGTCGCTGGAGGAGGCGGTGCGGATCGGCCTGCGGCTGAAGCCGATCCTCGCTTACGCCGAGGACCCGTGCGGGGCCGAGCAGGGATTTTCGGGGCGCGAGGTGCTGGCGGAGTTCCGGCGGCGCACCGGGCTCAAGGTGGCGACCAATATGATTGCCACGGACTGGCGGCAGATGGGCCATGCGGTGGTGCTGGGCAGCGTCGACATTCCGCTGGCCGATCCGCATTTCTGGACGCCGCGCGGCTCGATCGACGTGGCAAAGCTCTGCCAGCGCTGGGGGCTCACCTGGGGCTCGCACTCCAACAACCATTTCGACATTTCGCTGGCGATGTTCACCCAGGTGGGCGCGGCGGCACCGGGCGAAATCACGGCGCTCGATACGCACTGGATCTGGCAGGACGGGCAGCGGCTGACGGCGGAGCCGCCGGTCATCGCCGACGGGCACGTGGCGGTGCCGGAGCGGCCGGGACTGGGCCTCGAGCTCGACGAGGCCGCGCTCGAGGCGGCGCACCGGCTGTATCGGGCGCTGCCGGCGGGAAGTCGCAACGACGCGATGGCGATGCAGTATCTGGTGCCGGGCTGGGCGTTCGATCCCAAGCGGCCGGCGCTGATGCGGTGAGGGGCCCTAAGGCCTAGAGCTGGACGCGCTGGAAGGCGGCTTCGTCGATACCGAGGGTCTTGAGATCGGCGGCGCGCGGGGTGCGGCGGGTTTCGACCGCATTGGCGGCGCGGGCGGCCGCGGCGAGGGCGGCGAAGGTGCGGTGGAAGCTGAGGGTCAGTGGGCTTTTGGGCATTTCTGGTCTCCTGCGGCGGAAATAGGGCGCTGGAGACCGGAGTGTCAGTGGCCTGGGCGCATGCGAGCCATGCGCGGACGGCGTCAGTCACTGTCGGCCGCCATCTGGGTCAGCACCTGGCCGCGGCCGCGGGCGCGCAGGATCATCGGGACGATGAGCGCGAGGGCAGCGAGGGTCAGCAGCGTCGCGGCGATGGGCGAGGTGACCAGCACCGTCACATCGCCCTGGCTGATCGCCAGCGCGCGGCGGAGCTGCTGCTCGGCCATGGGGCCGAGGATGAGGCCGACCACGACCGGGGCGATGGGGAAGTGGAAGACGCGCAGCGCGTAGCCCATGAGGCCGAAGACCAGCAGCATGCCGAGCTCGACCACCGAAGGGTTGGCGCCGATGGTGCCCAGCGTCGCGAACAGCAGGATGCCGGCATAGAGCCAATGCTTGGGAATGGTGAGGAGGCGCACCCACAGGCCCACCAGCGGCAGGTTGAGGATCACCAGCATCAGGTTGGCGATGAGCAGCGAGGCGATGAGGCCCCAGACCAGTTGCGGGTTGGAGGTGAACAGCAGCGGGCCGGGCTGCAGGCCATATTGCTGGAAGCCGGCGAGCATGATGGCGGCGGTGGCGGAGGTGGGCAGGCCCAGAGTCAGCAGCGGCACGAGCGTGCCGGCGGCCGAGGCGTTGTTGGCGGCCTCCGGGCCGGCGACGCCCTCGATGGCGCCATTGCCGAACTCTTCCTTGTGCTTGCTGAGCCGCTTTTCGAGCGCATAGGAGAAGAAGGTGCCGATCTCGGCGCCGCCGGCCGGCATGGCGCCGATGGGGAAGCCGATGACGGTGCCGCGCAGCCACGGCTTCCACGAGCGGGCCCAGTCCCTGGCGTTCATCCACAGCGAACCCTTGACCGGCTCGACGGTGGCGGGCGCACGCTTGCCCTGCGCGGCGACGTAGAGGGTTTCGCCGATGGCGAACATGGCGACGGCAAGGGTGGTGACCTCGATGCCGTCGAGCAGGTCGGGCACGCCGAAGCTGAGACGGGCCTGGCCGGTCTGCAGGTCGATGCCGACGAGGCCGAGCGTGAGGCCGATAAACAGCGAGACGAGGCCGCGCAGAGCGGAATCGCCGAAGGCCGCCGAGACGGTGACGAAGGCGAGGACCATCAGCGCGAAATATTCGCGCGGGCCGAAGGCGAGGGCAAAGCTCACCACCCAGGGCGCGAGGAAGGCGAGGGCGATGGTGGCGATGAGGCCGGCGACGAACGAGCCGATGGCGGCGGTGGAGAGCGCCGCGCCGCCGCGGCCCGCCTTGGCCATCTTGTTGCCCTCGAGCGCCGTGACGATCGAGGCGCTTTCGCCGGGCGTGTTGAGGAGGATCGAGGTGGTCGAGCCGCCATACATGCCGCCATAGTAGATGCCGGCGAACATGATGAGGGACCCGGCGGGGTCGAGCCGGTAGGTCACCGGCAGGAGCAGTGCCACGGTTGTGGCCGGGCCGATGCCGGGGAGGACGCCGACGAGCGTGCCCAGCGTCACGCCGATCAGCGCGTAGAGCAGATTAATGGGCTGGATGGCGACGCCGAGGCCCTGGATGAGAAGATCGACGGTACCCATCAGGCGGTGGTCCTCGGTCGGAGCAGGTTCATCAGTGCGTCCTCGAGCGGGCCGTGCGGCAGCGTGAGCGACAGGCCGCGCGCGAAGATGACCCAGACGGCGATGGAGAGCACGATGCCGAATGGAATGCTGATCCAGAAGCGACGCTCGCCGAAGGCGCGCGCGACCAGGGCGAAGAGCACGCCCGTGGCGATGGAAAAGCCGATGAAGCGGATGGTGAGAAGCTGGACGAGGAGACCGGCGACGATCCACAGGACCGGCATCGCCTCCTGCGGCTCGCGCTCGGGGAAGTCGCCGCGCAGCGCCTCGACAATGGTCCACAGGCCGAGGCCGGCGAGGCAGATGGCGATGGCGTAGGGGACGGTCTGCGGACCGATCCGCGCGTATTGCACGACGCCGCCGATGCGGCTTGCGTCCCAGGCGACGATGCCCGCCAGCACCAGCAGGACGGCGGCGATAACAAGCGCCGCCCGGTCGGGGCGGCGCTCAGGATTGCGATGGAGCGGCTCAGTTGTCACGAAACGAGGCCGATGTCCTTGAGGATGGCGGTGGTGTTCTCGATTTCAGTGGCAAGTTGCGCCTTGAAATCGTCGCCTGCAAGCCAGGTGTTGTTCCAGCCCTTGGCGGCGAGGACTTTCTTCCAGGATTCGGAGTTCACGGTCTTTTCGACGTCGGCGGTGATGGCCGCGACCTGCTCGGCGCTCAGGCCCGGGCCGGCCCAGATGCCGCGCCAGTTCTGGACGACGAGATCGACGCCGCCTTCCCTGAAGGTCGGGGCATCGACGATGGCGATCCGCTCGGGCGCCGAGACGCCGAGGACGCGCAGGGCACCGGCTTCGACCTGGGCCTGGAACTCGCCATAGCCCGAGATGCCGACGGTGACCTGGTTGCCCAGCACGGCCGCGAGGGCTTCGCCGCCGCCCGAGAAGGCGATGTAGTTGACGAGCTTGGGGTCGGCGCCGACGGTCTTGGCGAACAGGCCCGCCGTGATGTGGTCGGTACCGCCGGCCGAGCCGCCGGCCCAGGAGACGGAGCCCGGATCGGCCTTGAGCTTGGCCGTGAGGTCGGCGAGCGTCTGCAGTTCGGACGCCGCCGGCACGACGATCACTTCAAATTCGCCGGTGAGGCGGGCAATGGGCGTGACGGCGTCGAGAGTGACCGGCGATTTGTTGGTGAGAATGGCGCCGACCATGACGTAGCCGCCCACCATCAGGCGGTCCGGGTTGCCGTTGGCTTCCTGCGCGAACTGGGCGAGGCCGATGGTGCCGCCGGCGCCCGGGACGTTGACGACTTGCACATTGCCCGACACGCCCTCGGCGGTCATGGCCTCCTGGAGGGAGCGCGCGGTCTGGTCCCAGCCGCCGCCGGGGGCGGCGGGAGCCATGATGGTGTAGTCGGCCGCCATGGCGGCGAAGGGCAGGGCAATGGCACCGGCGAGTATACTCGCGGCGATGACGTGCTTCATATGATCCTCCTCTGGCAGCCGGAATGGCTGCGCGTGGCGGGAGTTCCCCGGGGCCCCAATGGCCGAGATGTCGCCGAGTCCTCCCAGACTCCCAGGTCGTCCGGTCTTGGCCGGACTCACCCTTGCTGCGATGTGACCACAGGAAGCTGTCGCGAACCTGACGCTGGTTTTCGCCTAGCGACTTTCCAGCGGCTGCAGTCTCAACGCGTCGTTCCAACGCTTGATGAGGCGGGCGCGTTTCACCTGGTCGAGATAAACCATGAGGCCGGGGCTGACCGGGACGGGGCGGAGCTGGTTGCCAAGGGCGGCCTGCATGGCGTTGGCGGTGTTGTCGCCATCGACATCGGGGTTGAGCGCGGCGATCTGCAGCTTTTCGGCCATGATTGTCTGACCCTCGGCCGACATGAAGAAATCGAGCAGCAGGCGGCCGAGATCGGGGTTCTCGGAGGCCTTGGGGACGAGGCCGATGCGCGAGGTGACGATGGTGAAATCGCGCGGCAGGACGATGCCCAGATCGGGGTTCCGCGAGGCCGCCTCGGCGGCGTAAGAGCCCAGAATGTTGTAGCCGAAGACGAACTGGCCGCTGGCCACCCGCTCGACGATGGCCGAGGTGGTGGAATAGAGCTTCACGCCGGCCGCACCCATGGCGCCCACCAGCGTCCACAGGTCCGCATATTGCTCCTGGTCGCGCGAGAAGAACATGAAGCCCACGCCCGAGCGCTCGATGTCGTAGGTGCCGATGCGGCCGAAGATGGAGTCGGTATTGGCCTCGAGATAGTCGAGCAGCTCGCCGCGCGTGGCGGGCACGGCACGGTCGGCAAAGGCCGGCTTGTTGTAGATGAAGACGGCAGGTTCGTAGGTGAGGGCGTAGGCGGTGTCGCGCCAATTGGCCCAGCGCGGCCAGCTTGCCGAGAGCGAGACGCGGCTCGGCTGGGCATAGCCGTCATTGGCGAGCTTCATCTGCAAATCCATCGAGGACGAGAAGGCGAAGTCGGCGGTGGGGAGCCCGGCGTCGGTTTCGCGCACGATGCGATCGTAGATGTCGGCGGTCTGCATCTCCTCGTAGTGAACGGCGAAGCCGGGGTGGTGTGCCTGGAACGCCTCGATCATGGGGGTGGCCAATGGCGTGTCGAGCGACGAATAGACGCGCACGATGGGCGCGATCCCATTGCCGTCGGGCGGGGGAAAGACCAGCGTTTCGGCCGCGGCGGGGCCGGCGAGGAATGCAAAGAGGGCGAGAAGCCGGAACATCCGCCCAGCATGGCCTGCCCGAACGGGAGCGACAAGGCCATAGGCAGGCGGAGCGGCGCTGGGTAGCATCGGCGCGGGAGGATTGATGCGCATACTTGTGGCCGAGGACAACACGACGCTGGCCGACGGGCTTGCCGCGGTGCTGCGCGCGGCGGGCTATGCCGTGGACGTGGTCGGCGACGGGGTGTCGGCGGATGCAGTGATTTCGACCACCGATTTCGACCTCGTGGTGCTCGACCTCAATCTGCCGGAAATGGACGGGCTCGATGTGCTGCGCGCGATGCGGGCGCGACGGAGCAATTCAGCGGTGCTGATCCTGACGGCACGCGGCGCGATGGACGAGCGGATCAAGGGGCTGGACCTCGGGGCCGACGACTACATGACCAAGCCGTTCGACGTGGCTGAGCTCGAGGCGCGGGTGCGCGTGCTGCTGCGGCGGCGGGCGGGGCTGCACGCGGCGGAAGTGTCGTTCGGCGATGTGACGCTCGATACGGTTAGCCGCACGGTGTCGGCGCGCGGCGCAACGCTCGACGTGCCGGCGCGCGAACTGAAGCTGCTCGAAACGCTGATGCTCAAGGCGGGCAAGGTGGTGGCCAAGCAGGCGATCATCGAGTCGCTGGCCGACTTCGACGACGACCTCAGCGCCAATGCGGTGGAGCAGTATGTGTCGCGACTGCGCAAGCGCCTGGCGCCGTACGAGCTGACGGTGAAGACGGCGCGCGGCCTCGGCTACTATCTCGACAAGGCAGCGCCGTGACGCAGAGCTATTCGCTGCGGCGCCGGCTCGTGCTCGGCCTTCTCGCAGCGCTGCTGGCGATCGCAGCGCTGGCGGTGGCCGATAGCTGGCGCGAAGCGCAGCAGACGGCGACGCGCGTGTCGGACCGCGTGCTGGCGGGATCGATCCTTGCCATCGCCGAGCGCGTGATCGTGACCGAGGACGGCACGCTCGAAGTTGACGTGCCCTATGTGGCGCTCGAAATGCTGACCTCGTCGGCGCAGGATCGCGTGTTCTACCGCGTCGACGGGTCGGACGGGTTCATCACGGGCTACCAGCAATTGCCGGTGGTGCCGGGGGCGGGCACGGAGATCGTCTACGAAGACCTGGTGTTTCGCGGCGATGCGATCAGGCTCGGCTCGCTGCAGCGCGCGGCGTCGTCGGGGGTGAGCGCCATCCCCTTCACGGTGACGGTGGCGGAGACGACGATTGCACGCAGCCAGCTCGCGCAGTCGCTGCTGGTGCAGGCCTCGGTGCGGCTGGCGATCCTGATCCTCGCGGCGGCGGTGATCGTGTGGTTCGCCGTGAGCCTGTCGCTGGCGCCGCTCTACCGGCTGCGCAACGCCATCGCGCTGCGCAGTCCCGACGATCTGAGCCCGATCCGGCAGGACGTGCCGCGCGAGGTGGAAGGGCTGGTCGAGACGATCAACTCGTTCATGACGCGGCTGGACTCGGCGCTGGGCGCGCTGCGGCATTTCACCGGCAATGCCAGCCATCAATTGCGCACGCCGATGGCCATCATGCGCACGCAACTGGCGCTGGCGCAGCGGGCCAAGACCGAGGACGAGCGGCGCGCGGCGATCGCGGCGGCGGACAATGCGGTGGAGCATGCCGAGCGCGTGCTGGCGCAATTGCTGCTGCTGGCGCGCATCGACGAGGCCGCATCGGACGCGCTCCGGCTCGACACGATCGACCTGGCCGCGCTGGCCAAGACGCAGACGGCCGAACTGGTGCCGCGGGCGAGCGCGGCGGGCATCGACCTGGGCTATGAGGGCGCCGAGAGCGCGATGATGCGCGGCGACGCGATGCTGCTGGGCGAGCTGCTGCGCAACCTGATCGAGAACGCCATCGCCTATGCCGGCAGTGGCGCGGAGGCCACCGTCGGCGTCGACAGGGATGCGGCCGGCGTGCGGCTCACGGTGGCCGACACCGGGCCCGGCGTCGCAGCGGCGAAGCTGCCGCATCTGCGCCAGCGCTTTGCGCGCGAGCGGGCGGACAAGCCGGGCGCGGGGCTGGGTCTGGCGATCGTCGAGGAGATCGCGGCGCTGTTCGGCGGCACGACAGACGTCACCTCGGATGCGGGGCGGGGGTTTCGTGTGACGATCCTGCTGCCGGCCTCCTGACGCAGCCGTCCATTCCCTCACCCTCCCCGGTGCCCTAGAGTGCGTGGGGACTGCCTCTCGAAGGGAGATGGAAGGCATGCGTGTGTTCCTCGCGACGCTGGGCACCGAGACCAACACCTTCGCATCGTTTCCGACGGGGCTGGACGATTTCCGCCGCGGCTTCTGGACCGAGGCGGGCATCGAGTCGGTGCCCACGACCCCGTGGTCGGCACCGGCCAAGGTGTTCCGCGCGCGGGCGCTGGCGGCGGGCTGGGAGGTGGTCGAGAGCCTCCACACCTTCGCCGAGCCGGCGGGCCGCACCACGCGCAGTGCCTATGAGCACATGCGCGACCGCATCCTCGACGATGCAGCCAAGGCGGGGCCGCTCGACGCGGTGCTGATGTTCCTCCATGGCGCGATGGTGGCGGACGGCTATGACGATTGCGAGGCCGACTTCGTGACGCGGCTGCGCGCGGTGGTGGGCGAGAGAACCCGCATCGGACTTGAGCTCGACCTGCACGCGCATATCGACGAAAGCCTGCTCGCGGTGAGCGATATCATCGTGTTCTACAAGTCCTATCCGCATATCGACTATTCGGAGCGTGCCGAGGATCTGTTCGCGCTGATGGCGCGAACGCTGGCGGGCGAGATCGAGCCGGTGATGGCGCTGTTCGACTGCCGCACGATGGGACTGTTCCCCACGACACGGAACGGGCCGATGGTGCAGTTCACCGCCGACATGCTCGCGGCGGAGGGCAAGGGCGGCATCCTGTCGCTGTCGCTGAACCACGGCTTTCCGTGGGCGGACGTGCCCAATGCGGGCGCCAAGATGCTCGCCGTGGCGGACCGCGATGTCAGCGTCGCGCAGCGGGCGGCCGACGCGTTCGGGCGCCGGTTCTACGGGATGCGCGCCGAGGCGACGCTGCCCTTCGTGCCGTTCGCGGAGGCCATCGCGCGGGCGCTGGAGCCGGGCGACGGCAAGCCGATCCTCCTCGCGGACACGTCGGACCAGACGGGCGGCGGCGCGCCGGGCGACACGACCTACATGGTCAGGGCGTTCATCGAGGCGGGCATTCGCGACGCGGTGTATGGGCCGCTCTGGGATCCGCTGGCGGTGGGCATCTGCATGGCGCTGGGGGTCGGGGCCAAGGTCCGGCTGCGCATCGGCGGCAAGTTCGAGCCGCATTCGGGGCCATCGCTCGATGTCGATGCCGACGTGCTGTTCCTCAAGCGCGATGCCTATCAGGACCAGCTCACCGACGAGCGCGTGCCGATGGGCGACGTGGCGGTGATCCGGGCGGCGGGGATCGAGATCCTGCTCAATACGCGGCGCGTGGGCGTGTTCTCGCCGACGCTGTTCACGCATCACGGGATCGCACTGGGGGACAAGCGCGTGATCGGGCTCAAGAACCTCTACAAGCACCGCGACGTGTTTGCGCCGCTGGTGCGCGAGCAGGTGTTCGTGGCGACGCCGGGTGCGTGTCCGCCAGACTGGACGTCGATCCCGTTCAAGCGCATTCCGCGGCCGATGTGGCCGCTGGACGCCGACCCGCTTGAGTGACGCCGGCCGCGCTCATTGCCGGGCGCGCAGTACCGCCGCATAGAGCGAGCCGGCGCGGGCGCCGGAGCGGCAATAACCGAAGATCGGACGGGGCAGTGTGTCGAGGGCCTCTTCCATGCGGATCAGGGCGCCTTCGGTGAGCTGGCCGGAAAGCGGAATGTGCACCGCCTCGAGCCCCGCCCGTGCGGCCGCCTGGGCGATGAGGCCGAAGGCCGGCTGGCCCGTTTCTTCCTGGTCGGGGCGGGCGCACAGGATGCTCCTGAAGCCGGCGGCCTTAACTTTGTCGATATCGGCCGGCTGGACCTGGCCGCCGACGGCAAAGTCCGCGTCGATGCGCCGGAAGGAAAGTTCATCCGAGCGGGTGAAGGGCCACATGGAACTGTCCTGCTGTGAGGGAGGGATGACGGGTTACGACCGGCGGCGGGTGCGGATACCGAAAGCGGCGTAGAGCGGACAGAAGCCGATAACCGCGGTGACCGCCAGCACGGCACCCACCACGATCGCGCCCCACCACAGGACAGGATTGGCGAAGAGCGGTAGATTGAAGAACGGCAGGGCGATGAGAATCGCGCCGGCGAGCAGGCGGACGATGCGATCGGGAGTGCCGACATTGAGCATGGCGATGTCCTCGCGGAGGAAGGTTCTGTTGATATTAATATTCGAATATTCTAATATGTCAACATGAGTATGACCGAGCTGGAGCCGCGCGCCGACGAAGCGGCCGAACTGCTGACCGCGATGGCCAATCCCAAGCGGCTGCTGATCCTGTGCCATCTGCTGGAGCAGGAGCGCAGCGTCGCCGAACTGTCAGGGCTGGTGGACCTCGCGCAGTCGCCGCTGTCGCAGCATCTCGCCAAGCTGCGGGCGCTGAAGCTGGTGGCGACGCGGCGCGAGGGCCAGTCGGTGTTCTACCGGGTGGCCTCGCCCGAAGTGACGCAGGTGCTCGAGACGCTCTACGGCATCTACTGCGCGCCGCAAAAGAAGAAGCGGGCCCGCTAGCCCGCTTCGCCGGTCGGCCGCCCCTCGGCGGTCACTCGAACCAGGTGGTGCCGGGGTACTGGTGTTGCCGGGCGACGTCCTCGTTCAGTTCGAGGCCGATGCCGGGGCGGTCGTTGAGCCTGATGCGACCGTTCTCGATGATCTCGCCGCCGTCGGTGATGGTCTTCCAGTAGTCGCGGTTGAACCAGTGGAATTCGAGGACGAGGAAGTTGGGCACGGTGGCGCAGACATGGGCGGAGGCCATGGTGCCGATGGGCGAAGAGACGTTGTGGGGCGCGAAGGGGATCGAATAGAGGTCGGCCATCTCGGCGATCTTGCGGCATTCGCTGAGGCCGCCGCATTTCGGGATGTCCGGCATGATGATGTCGACCGCCTGCGTTTCGAGCAGCTTGCGGAAGCCGTGGCGCAAATAGAGGTTCTCGCCGGCGCAGATGGGGGTCGAGGTCGAGCGGGTGATCTCGGCCATCACGTCGATGTTCTCGGGCGGCACGGGCTCTTCGAGCCACAGCAGCTTCAGATGTTCGAGGTCGCGCGCGAGGCGGATGGCGCTGTGCTTGTCGAGGCGGGTGTGGAGGTCGGTGGCGACATCGACGTCGTTGCCGGCGGCCTTCACCACCATCTCGGCCAGTGTCACCATGCGATCATGCTCCCACTTGTTGGGAGTCATGTTGAACTTGTCCTTTTCGTACCAGCCGGTCTCGCTGCCGGTGTGGCCATAGGCGCGGATGTCGAGGTCGACTTTGAGCGCGGTGAAGCCGGCTTCGAGGACTTCGTCGACCACGGCCTGCACCTCGGCCATGTTCATGCCGGGAGAGACCTCGCAATCGGCATAGACGCGAATGTCGTCGCGGAACTTGCCGCCCATCAGCTCATAGATGGGGACGTTGAGCGCCTTGCCCTTCAAGTCCCATAGCGCGATCTCGATGCCGGTGAGGGCGGTGATCAGGGCGCCGGCGAAGCCGCCCTCGAACACGAGGCTGCGGCGCGTTTCCTCGAAGATGGCGTCGATGGCGAAGGGATCGCGGCCGATCAGCCGCTCCTCGAGCTCCTTGATGATGGCGATCGACTGGTGGCCGCCATGGACGCATTCGCCAAGCCCGGTGATGCCGGCGTCGGTCGTGATCTTGACCCACAAATGCATGCAGTGGCCGGTGCTGGCGGCCGTCTTAACCGACGTGATCTTCATTGGTCCCTCTGGTCGTGGGCAGCGTCTCCCGCACTGCGCCGTCAGCCGACGGTAACGTGAGGTACGTAACTCTGTCGAGGGGGTTACGCTACACGATGAGGAAGTCCCCAATGTCGAGGACGGCCGGCTTGTTAGTGAGGGTCGCGATCTTGATGGCCGCGCCGTCGCCGCTGCCGTCGGCGTCGTAGAGCAGGGCGCCGGTCTTGGTGTTGTAGATCAGGCGGTCGTCGAGCTCCTTTGCCTTGGTGGCGTTGGCCCTGGCGACCAGCTCGCCGGCCTCGAGCGTCGGGCCGATGGCGGCGAAGACGGCGTCGTCGAGCGCGATCTTGTCCTGGCCGTGCCGGAAGTCGGTGATCTTGTCGGCGCTGGACTTCCTTGGCGCGAGGTTGAACAGGAACTGGTCGAGGCCACTACCCCCGCTCAGGCTGTCCGCGCCGGCCCCGCCACTCAGCGTGTCGTCGCCCCTGCCGCCCTTGAGCGTGTCATTGCCGGAATTGCCCGAGAGCATGTTGCCCAGCCCATCGCCCGTCAACTTGTCGCCCCGCTTGCTGCCGAGCACGGATTCGATGCCCTTGAGCTTGTCGTCGCTGACTCCGCCGACCTTGGCGGTGGCAAATTTGTCGCCCTTGAGCGAGAGCACGACGCCCTTGCTCTTGTCGGTGAAGTCGGCGGTGTCGTGCCCGGCGCCGCCGTCCAGATCGTCCCGTCCGGCGCCGCCTCGCAGGGTGTCGGCGCCGTCGCCGCCGAGGAGGTAATCGCGGCCGCGGCCGCCCAGCAGGAGGTCGTCGCCGCCATTGCCGAACATCACCCGGCCACCACCCGGACCGGCGACCATCGTGTCCGCTGCTTCGCTGCCGTAGAAGTCGCCGACCTCCCAGGCAGCCGTGCCGAAGAGCCGGCTGTGGAGCGCGTACACGGTCGGGTCGTAAGCCGCGAGCTCGGCGCGGGTGTTGATGGAATTGTGGATCCCGTTGGGAGGGCTCACATCGGGATTGTCGTTGAAATAGGCCTGCGCGGTCTCGGCGAAATACTCAAAGAAGGTGTCGTCGGCGTAGGTGTTGGCCCACAGGCCCTGCTGCAGCGCGCTGCTGTAGGCAGCCTTGAATTGATTGTGCAGCGCCGGATTACCCGCCTTGAGCCCAATGCCCTCGATGGCGTGCAGCCATTCGTGCAGACCGATCGATTCCGAGTGGCCATACGGATCGCCGGGGTGGCCCGGAATGAGGTTTTCCTCGCCGCTGGACGAGGTGGGGGCGCCGATGACGCCGCCGAGGCCCCGATAGTGACTCCACGATGGGCCCAGGTCGGCGTAGTCGGGCAGGTCGGTGATCGGCGTGCCGTGGGGAATGACGGCGAAGCGCGCGCCGTATTGCACCAGCTTGTCGATGATCTTCTGGTCGAGCCCGGCGAGCGAGTTGAACACGATCTCGGCCGCCCGGTAGACGGCTTCATCGGACACGTCGTCGTTGCCCAGCACGTAGATGCCGCGAAAGACGAATGCCTTGGTGTAGTAACCTTTGCCGTAGGAAGCAGGAGGCGTGACGAGGGACATGGTGGCTCCGGGTTACACGATGAGGAAGTCGCCCGCGTCGAGCAGCGGCTTGGTGCTCAGCGTGGCGAAATGGATGGCGTCGTGGCCGCCCTTGCTGCCGTCCTGGTCGAAATAGAGCTTGCCGTTCTTGGTGTTGTAGATGATGCGATCGTCGCGGTCGTGCGCCTTGGTGGCGCCCGCCTTGGCGTAGAACTCGCCCACATCGAGGACCGCGCCGATCTTCTTGAAGTATTTGTCGTCAAGCATGAGCAGGTCGACGTCGTGGGTGAAGTCCCTGATGGTGTCGACATTGGTGGCCACCAGCCTGGTGTTGAACACGAAGGCATCGCTGCCGGCGCCACCATAGAGCTGGTCCTTGCCTTCGCCGCCGATCAGGGTGTCGTTGCCGCCGGCGCCCTTGATGGTGTCGTTGCCCTGCCGGCCGTCGATCCGGTCCTCTTCCTCCGTGGCACCGAGGCCCTTGATGGTCTTGATCGTGTCGATCCTGTTGGCCTTGCTGTTGCCCTTGATGGAGGTGGCGGTGTCGCCGCCGATGGCGATGGTCACCAGGGCGGTGGCGGTGAGGCCCTTGGCGTCGGTGATGAGGTAATTGAAGACATCCGAGGCGGTCTGGCCGGGGCGGATGGCCTGTGTGTCGGGGTCGGCATTGTCGAGCGTGTAGGTGTAGGCGCCGTCAGCGGCGATCACCAGGGTGCCGAACGTGCCCTTGATGCCCGCGCCGCCGGCTGCCGCGAAGGAGCCGCCGGCCGCCACAGTACCGGTGCGCACGCCATTGACGGTCATGACGTCGCCGAAATCGCTGTCGGCATCGGTGTCGTTGACGAGCACATTGCCGGCGGCGAACAGGTCGTTGTCCTCGACCACCGGATCGGCGGTGTTGGTGTCGTTGTTCGCGAGGGGGGCAGCGTTGAGCGCGCCCTCCATGCTCCGCACCCTCCCATCGCCGGAGAAGCGTATCCTCTCGATGTCCTTAACGGTATCGGTTCCGTCGCGGCCGGCCACGCGGTCGATGACCGAGTACTGGCCTCCGGACTGGGCGACGATGTCGTAGTCGATCCACCGGCCGGAATAGACGGCGATGTCGACGCCGTCGCCGCCATCAAGCGTGTCGTTGCCGCTCCCGCCATCGAGCGTGTCGTGGCCGCCATTGCCAATGAGCCTGTCGTCGCCCGCATCGCCAAAAAGCTGGTCGTCGCCACCGACCACGGAGGCGAGGGCCGTCGTCTCCACGTCACCGAAGATGGTGTCGGCGCCGTCACCTCCTCGGATAGTGTCGTTGCCGCCGTAGAGGCTACCGTCAGTCACACTCTTTGCGTCGCCATAGAGGGTCTCCGCGCCCCCCGCGCCAACGATGCTGTCATGGCCGCCCGTCACGCCGCCCTCGTCCACGGTTATCACGTCGCCATAGACCGACGTGCCGCTGGCGGCGGTGAGGACGTCGTTGCCGCCCGTGAATTGGGCACGGCGGACGATGGGAACGTCGCCAACCAGGTCGCCGCCCGTCGCGGTCATCGTGTCATTGCCGCCGGTCATCGTGTCATTGCCGCTCACCGACAGAAAGTCGCCGACGGCGTACGTCGAGGTTGACCCGGTGAAAGTGTCGGCCGCGCCCGCCAAACCCTGGCGCCCGTCGCCCGCGAAGATACTGACCGGACTGGAGGTGGACGGGAGGTTGATCGTGTCCGCCCCCCTGAGGGCGAACGACCACAGGAGGTCGGTCTCCTGGCTGTCGTCGAGCGCTCCTCCCACGAGGGGGTCACTCGCGTCCCTGAGGTTGAAGTTGAGGCCGCTCACCCGAACGTCGACCACGCCATCATTGCCGACATCGACTTCGAAGCCGGTGACGGTGCCGCCGATAGGGTAGAGGCCGTGCTGGAAGCCGGTGCCGGTGAGTTTGACGCTGACCGGCGTTGCGGCCGACGTGACCCAGGACCAGTACGTCGATGTGCCGCTGCTGACCCCTGAATAGTTCAGGAGGATTGCACCCAGATCGAACGACGGGGCGGGGCTGGTTGCAAAACTGACGGTGGCCATAGATGATTTTCCCGGCGCCGCAGTGAAAGAGTGACTATCGCGGCAGTCCTGTCAATAAGCTCACGCGCCAGCCAAGCCGCCATCAGGCGATCACCCCATTTTTGGGGCATGCACGGCCAAGGATGGCGGGCTTGAGGGGCGCGGCGGGCTCGGCTATCAGCGCTGCGGACGGAGCGACGCGCATGACCACCAAACCCTATGTGATCGACCAGTTGATCTCGGCCAAGGCGATCGCGGCGCGGGTCGAGGCGCTGGCGCGGGAGATTTCGGACTACTACCGGGGCACCGACAAGCTGGTCGTAGTGGGGCTGCTGCGCGGCTCGTTCGTGTTCATCGCCGATCTGGTGCGGGAGCTGGACCTGCCGGTCGAGGTCGATTTCATCGAGGTGTCGAGCTACGGCAATTCGACCGAGTCGAGCCGCGAAGTGCGGATCATGAAGGATCTGCGCGGCGAGATCGAAGGGCGCGACGTGCTGCTGGTCGAGGATATCGTCGACACCGGCTACACGCTCAAGCATGTGCTCGAGATCCTGGGGACGCGGCATCCGCGGCGCATCGAAGTGTGCGCGCTGCTCGACAAGCCGTCGCGGCGCGAAGTCGATGTCAAGGCGCGCTGGATCGGGTTTGAGATTCCGGACACGTTCGTTGTCGGCTACGGCATCGACTATGCGCAGCGCAACCGCAACCTGCCGCATATCGGCGCGGTGCGCTTCACCTGAAAGAACCTCGTTCTATCTGAGCGGACGGCGAAGCGGTGCGCTGCCGGCGAGCAGGCGCAGCAGCTCGACCTGCCGGCTGGTGCCGGTCTTGTGGAACACCGCGGCGAGCTGGTTGCGGATGGTCTGCACCGAAAGCCCGAACTCGGCCGCGACGCGGTCGAGCGGCAGGCCGGAGGCGAGGGCGCGGGCAACGCGCGCCTCGGCGGGCGTGAGATCGAACAGGCCGGCGAGCAGTTCCTGCGTCGGGGCCTCGGGAGCGGCGACGTCGGTAACCAGCATCAGGCTGCGGGCCGCGGCGAAGATATCGTGCGCGGCGCCGGTGAGCGGCAGGATATGGACGATCAGCGCCGACTGGCCCTCGCTGGCGGGGAGGGGGATGGAGCGCACCGTGCCGGCGCGCGTCTCCTCGATGGCCTGGGTGAGCAGGCCGTCGGCCGCCCGATGCTCGAGCGCGATACGGTCGCCGCCGCGTGTGACCACGCGGTCGTCGAGCGCTTCGCCCAGCGCATTCATCGCCACGACGCGGCCCCGGCCGCTGAGCGCGATTGCGGGCAGGCCGAGCAACTGCATGGCGTCGGTCATGTCGCTGGCAGCGCGCAGGCCGAGGCGCGACGCCATCAGTGAGGCGCGGGCGAGGTGCGGGCGATACCGGTCGATGGCTTCGAGCGAGGCGCGGTCGAACGGCGCCTCGCCCGTAGCCCGCGCGACGTCGACGAGCAGCAGGTCGCCGCTGGGACTGAGGATCAGCGTGCCGGCGGTCCATTGCAGGCCGTACGGATGGAGGAAGCGGTTGTAGATCTCGTCGCGGGCGAGCTCCTGGGCCGACTGGACCTCGAGATCGGAGAGGAAGCCGGGATACTGGCGGTCGAGCGCGCGGAGCGGGCGCACATTCTCGATGCCGGCGCCGTTGCGCAGGTAGTCGTCATAGCCGTCGCGATAGAGGCGCGAGGAGGTGTGACCGGCGGGCTCACGCCCGCGATAGGCGACGAGCGCGCCGGCCTGCGCTCCGCCCACTGCCGCCAGTCGTTCAAGCACATCCGGCCAGTATTCGGGAATTGCCGCCGCCTCATAGATGCGATCGAGCAAGTCCTCGTCCAGTGTCATTCAGTCTTCCCCCAGGCTCCACAATGGGAGGTCTGCGGGGCAGGCGTCAACGCCAAACGTTGGCTCAGATGAGAACGACGCTCTCCTGCTCGTTGGGATCGGTGCGGGCGATGAGGGCGCGGGCCACCTTGTCGGTGGGGTTGAACGGCTGGTGCGGCACGCCGGCGGGGATGTAGACGAAATCGCCCTCGTTTACGACGTCGAGAAACTCGAGATTGGGGCCGTGATGGAAGGACGTCGAGCCTTCGAGCATGAAGATCGCGGTCTCGTGCGCCTCGTGATAATGCGGCCTGGCCTTGCCGCCCGGCGGCATGACGAGAAGGTGCATGCAGATGCCTTCCGAGGCCGCCGACTCGGCGGAAACGCCGGTGAAATAGTCCAGTCCCTGCTTGCCGTGGAAGGCTTCGCCACCACGGATGACCTTGCATTGCTTCATGTTTTCCTCCCGCTGCCCGATTGGCGGGCGCTTCGTGCGAAGTGCCGCAATCGCGGGCAATCGGGATCACAATCGACGTGAGGAATCAACGCCTTGGAACCAGCCCGGCGCGGGGAAGTTGGTCCGGTGAGCCGTAGCGTCCGGCCGTTTGTTCCAACTCAAGCGGAGGATTGATCCCATGGGAAACCAGCACGATCAGCACAAGAACCAGAACAACCAGAAGCCCGATGACATGAACCGCCAGAATCAGCAGGGCGGTGCGGGCAACCAGCAGGGTGGCACTGGCGGCGGCCAGCAGTTCGACAAGGACCGCAAGCAGCAGGGTGGCCAGCAGGGCCGCCAGATCGACGACAACCAGGACGATCTGGGCCGCGACGTGAATAGCCCGGACAAGGCCGGCAACGACATCAACAAACAGATGTAAGCCAGCCTGGCTGTCTTGAACTTCTCCCGGCCGGTGGCGGAAGCTGCCGGCCGGGGTTCGCGTGAGAAGGAGAGCGGGATTTGCCGCTAGATCTGCACGATGTGCTGCCCCTGTGGGAGCGCAAACTCGCGCACCCCCTGCACCAGCCCAAACTCGAGGGCGCGGCCCGGCGAGATATGGACTTCGCTGTGGCGGCGCGCCGCGAGAACATCTTCAGGGATGGACGAGTACTGACGCAGGATATTGTCAGTGCGATCATCGTCGGCCAGCGCCGCATCAAGCGCTGACTGCAGCCGCCGGGCACTCATGGACTCCGCGCTCATGGTGGTGGGATGGACCATGAACATGGCGTGGCGCGAGCAGTAGCGCTCGTGCGCCGCGAGGAACACCGAGACGGCGATGGAGCCGACGCTGCCGGTATTGTAGATCACCAGATGCAGCGGCAGGGCGCGGATGTGGTTGTGAAGGTAGATGCCATCGGCCACGTAGCCGCCATTTGACGAAAAGCTCAGATGCACGGTGCCGACGCCGCCATTGACCGCGGCGTTGAGCGCGCCGGCGATGCGACCGACGCCGTCCGGCTCGATCATGCCGGTGAAGCCGAACCAGGCGACCCCGCGACCGGCCTCATTCATCCAGCCGCTCCGTTGTCATGGTGACGGCGAGGTTCACCGGGGCCTCGTCACCATCGCGGATGAGGATGCCGAGGTCGGTGGCTCCGTCGATCACGAGGCTTTCGCGCGTCATGTCGGCCAGGGCCCGGCGCGCTTCGAGGATGGCGGCGTCCATGTCGGGAAAGTCGAGCCCGACTTCGTCGCGATGGACGCCCTGCCTGTCGTGAACGTCGAAATAATAGCGCGGCATTCTAGCGTGGCTCCCGAACGAGGTGCAGGTAACGGTCGTCGAAGGAGGCCCGGCGCTTGAGGCTCTCCCAATCGAGAATGCGGACGGTCTGGTTCTGCCAGGTGAACAGGTCTTCGGAGCGCAGCTGCTGCAGGCTGCGATTGACGTGGACGGCGGAGAGGCCGAGGGCCTCGCCCAGCGCCGTCTGGGTCAGCGGCAGGGTGAATGATTGGTCGGGGGCGATGAGGCCGGTGATGCCGAGCCGGACATAGAGCTCGCAGATGAGATGGGCGATCTGCTCGGGCGCGGTGCGGGCCGCGGCGCTCAACCATTCGCGGTGGATCGAGGCATCGATCAGGGTCATCAGCCAGAGCAGGCGCGTCAGGTGCGGGTGGGTCTCGGTCAGGGACCGCAGCCGTGCGTGGGGGAAGCGCATGACACTGCAGGCCGAGAGGGCACCGACCGAGTGGTCCATCTCGCGCAGCAGCAGGCTGTGGAGGTCGACGAAGTCGCCGGGGACGTGGATGGCGGTGATCTGGCGCGAGCCGTCGGGCGCGTCGCGATAACGCGAGGAGAAGCCGTCGAGAACCAACATCGAAGTGTCCGGCCGGTCGCCCTCGCGCACGAGGTCTCCGCCGGCCGGGACGCTGACCATATCGGACGCGCAGGCGATCAGCGCCACCTTTTCCGCGGCGGTCACAACGTCGCGGACTTCGAGCTTCCGAAAGAAGGTGGCAAGGATTGTCTCATCCGCCATTCGCAAAGAACTCCAATGGCTTGCCACGGGAACGCACGGGGACGAACGGCGTTCCTGCGGCCGACTAACATTGGTTATTTGAGCCCTCCCCGGCGCGTGAGACACGCAAGCAATGAACGATTCAGAAGACGGCGCCGGGCGCAACCGGCGAGAGACTCCGGCAGCGGTCATGCACGGCCGGGCCGCGCGACAATTGGTGGCTCCGGTGCAGGAGAAGCTCGGCCTGTGGCAGGCTGAGACGATCAAGCTCGAAGCGATGGCGCAGCGTGTCAGGGCCGCGGGCCGGAGCGATCCGGCGATCGCGGAGGCGGCGCGCACGCTGCTGGGCGTCGTCGCCATGCAGTCGCAGATGTTCGAGGCCGCGGCGGCCGAGGCGATCCCGATGGTGCGCGAGCACACGCGGGTGATCGACGCGCGTAAGGTGCTGGCGATGCTCACGGCGCGGCTCGAGGCGCTGCTGGGCGAACTGGGCGACAAAGCGCGTTGACAATGGCGCGTCCGGGGCAGAGGGAGGGGCATCCTTCCCGACTGCCCGATGACAGAGCCACCCATTCTCGCTGAACCAAGGCCGACCGGCGCCGGGCGCTGGCCGCGCTCCGTGCAGTGGCCGGTGCTGCTCGTCGGCTCGGTCGCGCTGGTCGTGCCGCTCGAGCTTGCGGGCTTCCCCGCGGCGCTGCTGCTCGGCCCGATGATCGCGGCGATCGTACTGGGCGTCGGCGACGCGCGCATGCGCGTGGCACGGCCGCTGTTCATCCTGGCGCAGGCGGTGATCGGGCTGATGATGGCCAAGGCGCTGCCGCCGGCGGTGTTTGTCGAGCTGGTCGAGGACTGGCCGATCTATGCGCTGGGCATCGGTTCGGTGGTGGTCGTCGCGGCGGGGCTGGGCATCCTCCTCGCGCGGCTCAAGGTGCTGCCGGGAACCACGGCGATCTGGGGCTCGGCGCCCGGCGCCGCGGCCACCATCGTGATCATGGCCGATGCGTTCGGAGCGGATGCGCGGCTCGTCGCGTTCATGACCTATCTGCGCGTTGCGCTGGTGGCGCTCGCGGCCTCGCTGGTGGCGCGCCTCGCGGTGCCCGGCGGCGCGCCGCTGCCCGCGATCGACTGGTTTCCGCCGGTCGAGCCGGTTGCCTTCGCGCAGACGGTCGCGCTCATCGTCGTCGCCATGGTGGTGGCGACGCTGCTGCGGATGCCGGTGGGTGCGATCTTCTTCACGATGATCCTCGGCGTGCTCCTGCAGAACCTTGCCGGCCTTCGCATCGAGCTGCCGCCGGTGCTGCTCGCCACGGCGTTCACGCTCATCGGCTGGAGCATCGGGCTGCGGTTCACGCGCGATATCCTGCTGCATGCGTGGCGGGCGCTGCCGGCGGTGGTGGGCAGCATCGTGGCGCTGATCGCGGCCTGCGGGGCCTTCGCCTTCCTGCTCGTCTGGCTGGCGGGCCTCGATCCGCTCACGGCGTATCTCGCGACGAGCCCGGGCGGCGCGGATTCGGTGGCGATCATTGCAGCCAACAGCGCAGTGGATGTGCCGTTCGTGATGGCGATGCAGGCGGGGCGCCTGCTGGTCGTGACGCTGACCGGGCCGGCGCTCGCGCGCTACATCGCGACGCGGAAATGGGCACGCGAACTCTGAGCGCCCCGCGCAGGGCGGCCATTCGGGCGGACGGCTAGCCCGGCGGGGCGGCGTCGGGAAAGCCGGCCAAACCCAAGGCTGCGGCGAGCAAAAGCAGGCGGCGCCGGCCAAGGCCGACAAGCCAGCCAAGAAGAAGAAGACGAAGGCAAAATAGGCTAGAGGAGAATCCTCCCGAGGGATTCTCCATGCTGACGAGCCTCAAGAACGGCAATCTGGCGCTCGCCTTCACGGTCGAGATGGCGATGCTCGCCGGCTTTGCGCTGGCCGGCTGGAGCTCGACGCCGATCCTCTGGCTGCGGATCGTCCTCACCCTTGCGTTGCCGGCGCTGGCGATCCTGCTCTGGGCGATATGGGCTGCCCCCAAAGCCAAGAAGCGGCGCCTGTCGCCAGGGCCGCTCCTCGTGTTCAAGGTCGCGATCTTCGGGTTTGCCACGCTGGCCTGGTGGCTGGCGGGGCAGGGGTTCATCGCGGCGATCTTCGGCGTATTGGCGGCGATCAACCTGCTCGGGGTCGTCGTTTTCCGGCAGTACTAGGCGTTCACCGCCGCGGGCACGAAGTTGAGCGCGACGCCATTGATGCAGTAGCGCAGGCCCGTCGGCGGCGGGCCGTCGGGAAAGACGTGCCCCAGATGGCTGCCGCAGGTGGCGCAATGCACCTCGGTGCGGGTCATGCCGTGGCTGCGGTCGGTTGTGCTCTCGACCGAGCCGGGGATCGGCTCGTTGAAACTGGGCCAGCCCGTTCCGCTCTCGAACTTCACCTTGCCCTCGAACAGGGGCGTGCTGCAGCCGGCGCATTCGAAGGTGCCGGGGCGATGCTCGGTCAGCAGGGCGCACGAGCCCGGACGCTCGGTGCCGTGGCCGCGCATGATGTGGTACTGCTCGGGCGTGAGCAGTTGCCGCCACTCGGCGTCGGTGCGGGTGACGGGGTAGGTCTTGGTATCCATGATGGCCTCCGTTCGACGCCAATATAGGCGCATCGGCGGTGGATTTCATGGCCGTGCGCGGTAAATTGCCGGTGTCCGGCGTGCAACCAATCCGACACATGGAAGTTACCAAAGTTGCCGGGTCGTCTATCCGCCGGCGGGGAGTTCCATGAACGAGACTGTCGTTACGGGCGCCGAAGACAGCAATCGGTATCGGTTGCTCATCGACGCCATCTCTGACTACGCCATCTACATGCTCGACGCGGACGGCTATGTCGCGAGCTGGAACCCCGGAGCGCAGCGCTTCAAGGGGTACACCGCCGCCGAAATCCTCGGCGCGCATTTCTCGCGCTTCTATACGCCCGAGGACCAGGCGGCAGGGCTGCCGGCGCGGGTGCTGCGCACGGCGGCGACGGAGGGCCGGTTCGAGGCCGAGGGCTGGCGCGTGCGCAAGGATGGCAGCCAGTTCTGGGCCCATATCGTCATCGATCCGATCCTTGCACCCGACGGTGAAGTGATCGGCTATGCCAAGATCACGCGCGACCTCACCGAGCGGCGCCGGGCCGAGGAGGAGCTCAAGCTCAGCGAGCAGCGGTTCCGCCATCTGGTGCAGGCGGTCACCGACTACGCCATCTACATGCTCGATCCGCAGGGCTATGTGACAAACTGGAATTCCGGCGCCCAGCGGATCAAGGGTTACCCGCCCGAGGAGATCATCGGACAGCATTTCTCGACCTTCTATACTGAGCAGGACCGCGCCCGCGGTCTGCCCGGAGAGAGCCTCGAGAAGGCGAGGAGCACCGGCCGCTTCGAGCATGAGGGCATTCTCGTCCGCAAGGACGGCACACGGTTCTGGGCCCATGTGGTGATCGACGCGATCCGCGACGAGCGTGGCGAGATCATCGGCTATGCCAAGGTCACGCGCGACATCACCGAGCGCAAGGAAGCCGAGGCGGCTCTGGCGCAGGCCAATGAGGAGCTGATGCAGAGCCAGAAGCTCGAGGCCATCGGCCGGCTGACGGGTGGCGTCGCGCACGATTTCAACAATCTGCTGATGGCGATCAGCGGCAGCCTCGAACTGCTGCGCAAGCGCGTCCCGAGCGACGAACGGCTGCTGCGGCTGGTCGACAATGCGATGCAGGGCATTCAGCGCGGCGCGACGCTGACGCAGCGCATGCTCGCCTTTGCGCGTCGGCAGGAGCTGCGGCCCGGCGTGGTCGACGTAGCGCGGCTGGTGGACGGCATGACCGACATGCTGCAGCGCACGCTGGGACCGGCGATCCAGATCGAGACGCAGGTGCCCGAAGGGCTGCCGGCCATCCTGATCGACGAGAACCAGCTCGAGCTGGCGATCCTCAATCTGGCGGTCAACGCCAAGGACGCGATGCCCGAGGGGGGCCGGCTCGTCATCCGGGCCGACGAGGCATCGGCACGGGACAATGCGGCACTCGATGCGGGCCATTATGTGCGCCTCGCGATTACCGACACTGGCGAGGGGATGGACGCGGCGACGCTCGCCAACGCCACCGAGCCGTTCTTTACCACCAAGGGCGCGGGCAAGGGGACGGGGCTCGGCCTCGCCATGGTGCGCGGCCTGTCCGAGCAGTCGGGCGGTACCGTCACGATCCAGAGCGAGGTGGGCAAGGGCACGACGGTGACCATGTGGATGCCGGTCAGCCTGGAGACGGTCAGCGTTGCCGACGACATGGTGGCCGACGTGGCGCCCGAGCCGGGTGCGACGCGCCGGCTGCGCGTGCTCGTCGTCGATGACGACGTCCTCGTGGCGATGAACACCACAGCGATGCTCGAGGATCTCGGGCACGAGGCCATAGAGGTGCATTCGGGCCGGCAGGCGCTCGAGACGCTCGCGACCACCAATGGTTTCGACCTCGTGATTACCGACCAGGCGATGCCGCAGATGACCGGCTCGCAGTTCGTGTCGGAGGCGCGCGCCAAGTGGCCGGGCCTGCCGGTGATCCTTGCCACCGGCTATGCCGAGCTGCCCGAGGACGCCGATCGCACGCTGACGCGGCTCAGCAAGCCGTTCATGCAGTCCGACCTCGAGCGTGCCCTCAAGCAGGTGCCGGGGCTGACGAACTAGCGTTCGACCTCAGCGAAAAGCAGAACGCCGCCCCGTGTGGGACGGCGTTCCATAGTGTCGTCAGCGAAGCTTACTCCAGGATGATGATGTTGCCGCCTTCATCGTCATCGTCGCCGCCGCCGAAGCCGCCGTCACCGCCATCGACCATGTAGGACGAGATCTTGTTGCGGAGCTGGCTGGGCAGGCTCTTCTGGCTCTTGGTGTAGTAGAAGCACTCGCCGCCATGGTTGACGCCGGAGCACACTTCGACGCCCAGGCCGCCCGAGATCAGGATCGACTCGATGTTGTTGTCGAAATTGCCCGGGATGTCGTTGTCGCTGTCACCGTCTTCGACGCAGAAATTGGCGCCCTTGAAGTTGGCCTGCTGATAGAAGCAAACCTCCGGGAAATCCGGATCGGGCTCGTCGGGCTCTTCGACGAAGATGTCGCCGAAGTCGATGAACGGACCCTCCGGCCCGATGATGATCTTGATGCTGAAGGGGATCTCGGGGCCCGACGGGTTCTTCTTGAGCAGCGATTTGGCGATAAAGCCCTCGTCGTCATCGTCGGTGGTGACGGCGCACCAGGTGGAGGTGCAGGCCTCGACAAGGAGCGCGGTGTTCTTGGGCAGGGTGGTGATGATGTCGTAGCTGGTGCCCGGACCTTCGCGCAGATTGGCAGCGCTCTTGGTATAGGCGATCTCAGCGGCCGATGCGGCGGCGGTGAGGCCGGCAAAGGCAATGACGGAAATGGCTGCGAGACGGGCAAGCATGTGAGGTGTCCCTGGTTGCGGCGGGCGCTTCGACCCACTCTGCTGCCCAGTCAACCAGACGGCAGGTGAACGCTCGCTGAACGGGCGGCGCGAAAGCCGCCGATTGTGGCGTCAGTAGACGCGGATCGACGAAATGCCGTTGCTCAGCAGGCCGTCGAGCCTGCCCTTGCTCACGTCCACGACCTCGCAATAGGAGCGGAAGCCGCGGTCGCGGCAGACTACGGCGCTGGCGGCGCCATTGATCTCGACCGACGAGATTTCGTTGTCGTAGCCCACCAAAGCGAGGTCGGGGATGACGCGGCCGGACTTGGCGCAGAACGATACGCCGCTGAAGCCTTCGCCCGAATAGAAGCAGACGACGCCGCCGCCCCGCTGGGTGGGGAATTTCGGGCCGGCGAGCAGGCCGTCCGGCGCCTGACCGAAGCTCAGATTGTCGAGCGACAGCCAGCCACGCGCCGTGGCGGTGCGGACCTGGCACCAGCGCGCGGCGCAGCGATCGACACGCACGCGCACGCCTTCCTCAATGGTGCCGGTGACGTCGTAACGCGGGCCGGGGCCGGCGCGGAGCTCACCCGACAGATTGACCCAGCCATCGGTGGTCCAGGCGGCGCTGCCGCGCGGCTGCACGGCGCCGGCGGGGGCGACGAGCAGCAGGGCAAGGGTCGCAGCGAAAAGCATGCGGACGAACGACGACATGAGGCACCCCCGAGGCAATATCGGGGAACCCTAGCGCCTCCCGCGGCGGGCCGGAAGGGCGCGGCCGCAACACCCTGTGAAATCCGGCAGCAAGATGGGCGCCGCACTTTCGTGCAGCGCCCTCATCCTGCATCAGATCTGGAGGTCCTTACCTGACGCGGATCGAGGAGATCTCGTTGTCGAAGCTGCCCAGCGAGCGCGCGCTGGTGCGATAGGTCCGACAGATGTCGTAACCGGCATCGTCGCACACCGTGACCCTGAGACCATCGGGATTGCGGATGGACGAGATGCGGTTGTTCCAGGCGGCGCCGACATAGGGCGTCATGTCGCCTTCATCCATACAGAAGCGCGAGCCGCTGTAGCCGGTGCCGGAATAGAAGCACACATCGCCCGGCATCGCGCCGCTGGGCGGACGGTCGGGACGGTCCGGGCGATCCGGACGGCCGGGGCCGACGCCAATCGCGACGCCGCCGGAGCCGATCGAGATGCTGCCCTGCGGGAAGTTGAAGCTGAGGTTGAAATTGGGCTCGAAATTGCCGCCGCCACCGCTGGCGCGGCGCAGATAGCGCGACGAGACATAGCCGTCGGGGCCCGATTTCTGGACGTAGCACCAGCCGCTGCGACAGCCGAGCACGTCTACGCTTTCGCCGGGGCGCAGGGTGTCGACGACGCCGTAGGAGGTGCCGGGGCCGCTGCGGACGTTCACCGAACTGGTCGCGACGGCGGGCGCCGCCGAAGCGGCGGCGGGAATGAACATCACCGCGGCAGCGCAAACGACAGCCGTTGCCGTCGCCGCCCGCAGCAGGGTCTTCTTTGTGTTGATTTTCACTGGACGCTCCTTGGGTAGGGTCACTGGCCCCTTGGAGCGGGAACGCGGGGGCCGGCGAAGGGTTCCGATGACGGGGTTCAGGTCCCGGAAATCGGGCGTTTCTTGCCGTCCTCGCCCAGCGCCACATAGACGAAACGGCCATCGGTGACCTTGACGCGGTCGGCAAGGCGGTTGCGGCGGGCCCAGGCTTCCATGGCGACCGTGATCGAGGTGGTGCCGACCCGTTCGATCGAGGTGTAGACGCACAGGATGTCGCCGACCTTGACCGGCGAGATGAAGGTCATGGCCTCGACGGCGACGGTGACGACGCGGCCATTGGCGCGCTCCACCGCAGCGATCGAGCCCGCGATATCCATCTGGCTCATCACCCAGCCGCCGAAGATGTCGCCGGCCGGGTTGGTGTCGGCCGGCATCGCCAGCGTGCGGATCGTCAGGTTGCCGTGCGGCTCGTCGTCGGTGGTCTTCATGCCTGTGCCTTGGTGACGGGCCAGCGCCCGACTTCTTCCTCCCAGTGCCGGCGGCACAGGGACACGTAAACGGACTTCTCGATGGACACCTGGCTGCCCTCGATGATGGGCCGGCCCTCCATGTCGCGGCGCACCACCATGGTGGCCTTGTGGCCGCAATGGCAGATGGTACGGATTTCGCGCAGCTCGTCGGCGATGGCGAGAAGAGCGAGGGAGCCGGGGAACAGCTTGCCCTGGAAATCGGTGCGCAGGCCAAACGCCATGACAGGGATGCGGAGCCGGTCGGCGACGCGGGCGAGTTGCCAGACCTGGTCGCCGGTGAGGAACTGTGCCTCGTCGATGAAGACGCAGTCGACCTTGCCCTCGAGCGTGTGCTCGCGCACCCGGTCGTAGAGGTCGTCGGCATCGGTGAAGGTCTCGGCTTCCGAGGCGACGCCCAGCCGCGAGCGGATCATGCCGACGCCGCCCTCGGCATAGAGCGAGGAGGTCAGCAGCAGCGCCCGCATGCCGCGCTCGCGGTAGTTGTAGGCGGCCTGCAGCAGCATCGTCGATTTGCCGGCATTCATCGCCGCGTAGGAGAAGTAGAGCTTTGCCATGACGCCTTCTTGCCCGAGGGCGGGCCGATGGGGCAAGGCGGCGCCCGCGTTGGCCACCGGATTCGGCCAAAGAAACGGCCGCCGGGCGAGGGCGGCCGAGGGGTGTTGGCTGGCGGAGGGAAGCGGTTGGCGCGCCGTCCCTCATGTGGCGGGGCCGGTCCCGTTGCGGGCGGGTTGCGGCCGGTCCGGCGGTTGGGGTGGACCGGACGATGGCAACGCTAGGGGGCGCAGATGACGCCGCGATGACGCGACAATGACAATGCGGCCTTGATTCAAACCAAATCGCCCGCATGATCGCGACCCGGGGGACACCACAAACACGGAACGGATTGCGATGCGCGGATTGTTGGGAACTGCTGCGGCCCTTGGCGGAGTGCTGCTGATGGGGCTGGGGCCGGCCACGGCCGCCCAGAATCTGGGCGTCTACCAAACCACCGACCGCAAGATGGACTTCGAACTCGTCACCTGCGGCAGCAGCGACAAGGATCTGTGCGTGACGCTGCTGGCGGCGCGCGGCAGCGCCGCGACCAAGCAGGTGAAGCCCTATATCGGCAAGCTGGTGGTCAACAAGGCGAAGGCGGCCGGCGAGAACACCTGGCGCGGCACCATGCGTTTCGGCCAGTACGACCTCGACGGCAAGATGCGGCTCAGGCCGGGCAAGAGCTTCGTGATCTCGGGCTGCGTCTATCTGGTGGTGTGCGAAGACATCAAGCTGATTCCCGCAAAGTAGGGTCGTGCCTGGCGCCGCGCAGCGCCGGGATCAGCTCGACCATCACGATCGTCAGCAGGATCACTGCCGCCCCGATATAGCCGACGGGCGGCAGTCTTTCATTGAGCAGCAGCGCGCCGCCAAGGGCGGCGAACAGCGCTTCGCCCGAGAGGATGATCGCGGCATTGGCCGGCGGCACATATTGCTGGCCGATGGCCTGCAGGGTGAAGGCGATGGCCGTCGAGCAGACGCCGGAATATAGAATGGGAATCCAACCATCGATCATGCCGCCCAGCTGCGGCGTTTCGAGCGCGAAGGCGAGGCTGCTCGCAAGGAAGGCCGTGGCGAAGAAGTTGATGGTGGACACGAAGATGGGCATGCCGGTTTCGCGCACCAGCGCGCCCAGCATCGACACCTGCACGCCCCAGCACACGGCGCAGGCGAGGAGCTGCACGTCGCCGATGGTGAAGGCATCGAGCCGCGCGCCCGTCAACAGGTAGATGCCCACCAGCGCCATCGGCGCGCCCAGATAGATGATCGGATGGGGCCGGGTGCGCAGCATGATGTAGGTGACGAGCGGCGTGAAGATCACATAGAGCGAGGTGATGAAGCCGCCATTGGTGACCGAGGTGGTGATGAGCGCCACCTGCTGGAACCACACACCGAGGAAGAAGGCGAGGCTAAGCACGCCGATGCGCACCCATTGGCCGCGCGAGATCGTCACGCCCGCGGCGGTGCGGCGGCGGTATTCCCAGATGGCGAGCGGCAGCACCAGGAACGAGCCGAGCCAGTAGCGCACGCCGGCGAAGGTGAGCGGCTCCATGTGCTCCATCGCGCCCTTCTGGAACACGAAGGCGAGGCCCCACAGGGCCGTGCATAGGACCAGCAGTCCAACAGCAATGGGCCGGTTCATGTGGCGCCTAGAGCTCTTCGTCCAGCGCCTTGATCAGGCGGTCGACCTCTTCGGGCGTGGTGTAGTGCACGAAGGAAAGGCGGACGACGCCGTGGGCGGGGTTGATGCCGAGCGCTTCGAGCAGGCGATAGGCATAGAAGTTTCCGGCGCCGACGCCGATATTGTGGCGCGCGAGGGCAGTCGCGACGTGCAGCGCCGGCCGCTCGGTGAGGATGGCGACGGTGGGCGCGCGCTTCGCCGGATCGTCGGAGCCGATGAGGCGAATGCCGTTCTTCTTGCGCAGGTAGTCGAGCAGGGGCGCGAGCAGCACCGTTTCCTGCTGTCGCATCGCATTGTGGGCGACGCGGAACGGTCCGGCGCCCTGCACGGCCGTGCCGGCGATCTCGGCGACCTTTTCGAGATAGTCGACAATGCCCGAAGCGGCGGCGATCTGGGCGTGGTCGGGACCGGCGGGGTTGAGCCGCTTCTCGCGCACGGTTTCGTTGAAGAAATGGCTCTGGTTGGGAAGCTCGGAGGCGAGCGAGGGACGGATCGCCATCACGCCCTGGTGCGGGCCGTACACCTTGTAGGCCGAGAACAGGTAGATATCGCAGCCCAGCGCGAGGATATCGGGCGGGCCGTGCGGCGCGTAGGAGACGCCGTCGACAACCGTGACGGCGCCGAAGGCCTTGGCCTTCTTGACCGCCTCGGCGACCGGGTTGATCTCGCCGACGACGTTGGAGACGTGCGGCATGCACACCAGCCGCACCTTGCTGTCGAGCAGCTTATCGAGTGCGGCGAGGTCGAGATGGCCGGTCTGCTTGTCGACCTGCCATTCGCGGATCTCGATGCCGCGCGAGGAGAGCTTGCGCCAGACGCCGGAATTGGCCTCGTGGTCCTGGTTGGTGACGACGATGGCGTCGGCGGGGCGCAGCCAGGTCTCGAAGGCACGGGCGAGGGCATAGGTATTGGCCGAGGTCGAGGGACCGAAATGAATCCAGTCGGCCGCGACGTTCATTGCCTGCGCCATGCGGCGGTAGGATTCCTCCATCTGCCGGGTCGCGGCGCGGCCGGGACCGAAATGCTCGTAGGGCTGGACCTTGTTGTTCCAGTAGAAATTCCGCATCCGGTTGAGCACGTCGGCCGAGGTGAACGAGCCGCCGGCATTCTCGAAATGCGCGAAGCCCTGCAGCTCGGGCTGCCGGAACGATGGGAACTCGGCGCGGATGCGCACGGGGTCGAGGGGCAGGGCAGCGGACATGGCGTGAGGCTCGCGTGGGTGAGACTCCCCTAGCCGTTCGCCTGCGCAAAGAAAAGGCTCCCGCCGCGGCAAGGGCGAGAGCCTCGGCGAGCGGGCGAGGCTCGCCATGCGGGCGGGAGAGGGCTCCCGCCGGCTGGGGAGGGCTCAGCGGCCCGGGGCCGGCAGGCGGTGCGTGCGGCCCGGGGCGTTGCGGTCGTCGCCGGAGCCGCGGCCCATGCGGTCGCCGGGGCCGTCGCCGCGCGAGCCCATCGGCTGCAGGCTGGCCTTCTGCGCGTCGGTGAGGCTGGCATAGAACGCCTCGAAATCGGGGAGGAGGCCGTTCATGGCGGTGAGCTTGGCTTCCTCGACGGCGAGACGGGCCTTGAGACCCTCAAGCAGGTCGGGCCTGGCGTCGGCAGTGCGGTCCGGCATTGCCGCCTCGCACTCGTCGGCAAAGCTCGTCTGGGTGGTGAGCGCCTTGGTGCGCAGGGTGTCGAACAGCGTCTGCTGCTCGGCGGTGAGGTCGAGCCGGTGCGACCAGCGCACGAAGGCGATCTCGAGAGCCTCGGCGCCCCGGTCGGAGCAGACGAGGCCGAGAATGCCGGCGCTGTGGCCGGGACCATCGCTGCGCGCGATGGTGCGGTGGACTTCGCGGTCGCTGCGCTTGGCGGCCGGCGTGGTCTGGTCCTGTGCGGCGACGGGCAGGGCGGTGAGGCCGATGGTGGTGACGACGAGCGCGGCGAGGGCGACGGAATGCTTCACTGGAGGCTCCTGGGTTGTGGGATCGACGCGATCCCGATGTGAGGAGCCTAGGCTGCGTCGCCTGCCCGCGAGATTGCGGTCGCATGAAGCTTTGGACAGTTTGGAAAGGCGCGGCCGGACTAACCGATCGTTTACCGCGATCTTCCGCGGCAGCGAACCGGGGACGCGTCCCGGCGTTTCCCGGCCAGTTTCACTTGATGCGTATTTCACGATGTTTACGCAGCAGCTCACTTCAGAGTTCTTTCCGGCCCTCGAGGATGGGGCGGCGGCGCCTTCGCTCAACGACGCGGACATCGTGCGCCGGCTGCTCGAGCGGCACACCGGCTTCGCGCAGTTCCGCATCGTGCTGCCCATGACCGTGACTTGGTCGGCCGAAGCGGCCCGCATGCGCGGCGAGGAGCCGGGCACCTCCGACATTTCCCTCGGCGAAGCGGTGCGGGCCTACATTCCGGCCGACCGCAAGCGCCTCGTCGAGACCATCACCCGGGCCATTGAGCGCAAGCAGGGGTTCCGCTTCATCGGGCGCCGGCGGGTTGGCAACCAGACCCGGGTGCTCGAGACCATCGCCGATCTGAGGATCGAGGACGGCGCGGTCACTGAGGTGGTCGGCCTGACGCGCGATGTGAGCATGGAGCTCGAGCGCGAGGCGCTGGGGATCAGCCGGGCGGGGCTGATCCGCCGCATGGTCGAAGACATGCCGGTGCCCGTCGTCGTCCTCGACCGTGCGCTGCGCATTGTCGCCTGCAGTGCGGCCTGGGCGCGGAGCCACGGGCTGGCGGCGCGCGACGATGCACTGGGCAAGCCGGTCAACAAGCTGATCCAGGTCAGCAGCGAGATGACGTCAGCGATCATCGATGCGCTGAGCGGGCAGACGGCCAAGGTTACACTGCCGTTCTACGCCGCCGAGGATGGCCGCCAGGTGGCGCGGCGCTGCGTGGTGGTGCCGTGGCAATGCGGCTCGGACGCGGCAGGCGGCGTGCTCATGCTGGTGGGCGAGGAGCATCCGCCCTACGCCACGCTCGAGGTGGCCGACCGCGCGCTCGGGCGGCGCACGCGCGGCATCGCCGAAATGCTCGAGGCGCTGGCCTAGGAGGCGATGTACTCCTTGAGAGCCGTTGCTTCCTGCTCGGTCTCCTCGATCTTGCGCTTGACCACGTCGCCGATCGACACGATGCCAACCAGCTCGCCATTGTCGACGATGGGCATGTGCCGGATGCGCTTTTCGGTCATGCGCTCCATCACGTCGGCGACGGTGGCAAAGCGGCTGACGGTCACCACCGCCTTGGTCATCACGTCGCTCACCGGACGGCTCGCCAAGGCGCCCCAGTCCCGGCCGAGGTGTCGCACCACGTCGCGCTCGCTCAGAATGCCGACCACTCGCTTGCCGTCGACGACGACGACCGCGCCGATTTTCTTGCCGTTGAGCAGGTCGACTGCCTCGGCGATCGTCGAGCCGGCGGTGACGGTGACCACGTTCCGGCCCTTGGATTGAAGGATAGTCTCGACTTGCATCGCTAGGCTCCTCCTCTCGGGCTGTCACTGTGCGCCGATCGGGGAAGCCGGAAAAGTCAGTGCGACTGACCTTTCGCTCAGTCTTTCGGCTAGCCCTCGCGGCGGCCTGGCTGCCAGTTGCGCACCACCTGCTGGCGGCGCGGCTCGGGCAGGGCCTCGCGGCTCATGGCCATGCGCACGGCCTCGAACATGATGCCCAGCACCAGCGCGAGGACCGGCGCCACGAACAGCATGGCGCCCAGGTCGATGCGCTCGCCAAAGGTCAGGGCGCTGAGCGGCACGAGATTGGTGAGCACCGCGACGCTGCCGGCCAACAGGGTGAGCGAGAACGACACCACAGTGGCTGTGGTGAACGCCCTGGCGCGGCGCTTTCTGGCGCGCGGGGTCTCGGTTTCGGCGGGGGCGGCGGATTTGGGCATGGAACGACTCACGCAGGTGCACTTCACGACAGCGTGAGGGGACCAACTCAATGCGGAGATTCCGCGTAGCTAATGGGACGACGCGCGGACCATTGCGGGGCGCAAATGTGGCAGCCCCTCCGCCGCGGACGGAGGATCGCATGTCGAAGCTCTCCTGGCTGGGTCTGCTGCTTTCGCTGTTGCTGCTCGCTGCGCCGGCCCGGGCGCAGGACAGTGCCCTGGCCGCCGAGTGGCAGGCGGTGATCACCGGGCAGGTCGAAGCCTTCCGCGTCCACGACGCTCCCGCCGCGCTGAGCTTTGCGGCCTCCTCGTTCAAGCAGAACTTCCCCGATCCGGCGGCGTTCGAGCAGGCGATCCGCGACTGGGGCTATGAGGCGATCATGGATTCGCGCACCCACAGTTTCGGCGCCTATCAGCAGGTCAACGAGACCGTCGTGCTGCAGGCGGTTCGCTTCACCGGGCCCGACCAGGTTCTGTACGAGGCGATCTATCAACTCACGCGCGAGCCGGACGGCTGGCGCGTGGGCGGCGTGCAGTTGATGAAGACGGCGGGGATGGGGGCGTAGCGCGCCCGTTGCCTTCCTGCATTCGCCCATCTATGACGCCTCCGGCTCAACCCGGAGGAACAAATGGCCTTTCTGTCCGACGCAATCCTGCGCATCGCACCGTCCGCGACGATTGCGATCACGCGGAAAGCCGCGGACATGAAGCGCAATGGCCGCGACGTGATCTCGCTGGCGGCGGGTGAGCCGGATTTCGATACGCCGCTCAATGTGCGCGAAGCCGCCATCCGGGCGATGGCCGAGGGCAAGACGCGCTACACCAATGTCGACGGCATTCCCGAACTCAAGGCGGCGGTGGCGCGCAAGTTCAAGCGCGACAACAACATCACCACCGCGGCCGAGGAGATCATGATCGCGGCGGGCGGCAAGCAGATCATCTTCAATGCGCTGCTCGCGACGCTCAATCGTGGCGACGAAGTGATCATTCCGGTGCCCTATTGGGTGAGCTATCCCGAGATCGTACGGCTCGCGGACGCGACGCCGGTCTTCGCGGTGGCCGATGCGTCGACCGGCTTCAAGCTCTCGGCTGAGGCGCTCGAAGCGGCGATAACGCCCCGGACCAAGTGGCTGATCCTCAACACGCCGTCCAACCCCACCGGCGCCGCCTACACGGCGAGCGAGCTCAAGGCACTGACCGATGTGCTGCTGCGGCATCCGCAGGTGCACATCCTCACCGACGACATCTACGAGGTGCTGGTCTATGACGGTGGCAGCTTCGCCACCGTGGCGCAGGTCGAGCCGCAACTGCAGCCGCGGACGCTGACCATGAACGGCGTGTCGAAGTCGCACGCCATGACCGGCTGGCGCATCGGCTATTGCACCGGGCCTAAGGAGCTGATCGGTGCGATGACAAAGCTGCAGAGCCAGTCGACGACCAATCCGTCGTCGATCGCGCAGTGGGCGGCGGTCGAGGCGCTCGACGGACCGCAGGAATTTCTCGCCGGCTGGCGCAACAAGTTCCAGGAGCGGCGCGACCTGGTGGTGCGTGGGCTCAATGCCAATACCGGGCTCGACTGCCTGACGCCGGAAGGTGCGTTCTACGTGTTCCCCTCGGTCAAGAACCTGCTGGGCAAGACCAGCAAGACCGGCACCAGGCTCGATACGGACGAGGATTTCGTCATGGCGCTGCTGGACGAAACAGGGGTTGCGCTGGTCCATGGAACGGCGTTCGGGTCGCCCGGAAGCATGCGGCTCAGCTATGCAGCTTCGAACCGTGAGCTCGAAGACGCTGTGAGCCGCATCCAGGATTTCTGCGCCGGCGTGCGGTAGTTCACTCTCGCGCGCTGTTCGAGCGGCTGCGCGCAGGGCGCTGCAGCCGCTCGGTCAGCCGCCGCCCTACACCGTCACCACCACCGAGCCGCGCTTGCGCTTGGTGTCGACATAGGCATGCGCATCGCGGATCTGCTCGATCGGGTAGGACCGGTCGATGACGGGGCGGAAGGCGCCCGCGTCGATGAGGTCGTTGAGCGCGAGCAGCCTCGCCTGCGTGGTGTCGAAGGAGCCGGTGACGATGCGGCGGCCGTCCTTGAAGGGATTGAGCAGCGCCAGCAGGTCGGCGCTTCCCAGCACCACATTGAGGTAGACGCCGCCGCGCTTGATTAAAGGCTTGAGCGGCGCGAAGCTGCTGGCGCCCACGGCGTCCATCACCGCGTCGTACGGTCCGCTCGTCGAATAGTCCTCCGACGTGTAGTCGATCACGCGCTCGGCGCCCTGGGCTCGCGCGAAGTCGGCGTTGCGGCCTGAGCAGACGGCGGTGACCGAGGCGCCCAGGTGCGTGGCGAGCTGCGTGGTGTAGGCGCCGACGCAGCCCGAGGCGCCGATCACCAGCAGCGACTGGTCGGGGCCAACCTTGCCGGCCTTGACGAAGTAGACGGCGGTGAGCGCGCCGAAGGTCAGCGATGCCGCCTGCTCGAAGCTCAGCCCGTCGGGCATCTTTGCGACCGCGCCGGTCTCGGCGATGGTGCGGTATTCGGCATAGCTGCCCAGGGCGCCGCCATAGACCCTGTCGCCCGGCCTGAACTTGCTGACGCCGCTGCCCACGGCCTCGACCTCGCCGGCGAAGTCGTAGCCTAGAACAGGACTCCTGGGCGTTGGCCAGCCCAGCATGAAGCGGCCGAGGAAGCGGAACGGCGCGGGGAGGTCATAGGCCCGCATGCGGACATCGCCGGTGGTCACCGAGGTGGCATGCACGCGGACGAGGATTTCGCCGGCGGCGGGCTGCGGCTTGGGCAGTTCGACGAGGTTCAGCACCTCGGGACCGCCATAGGTCTGGTAGGTTACGGCTTTCATGTTTGCGATCCTTGGGTTCAGGCGGTTGCCGCGAGGGAAGGGGCGTCGGCGCTGCGCCAGCGCCAGGCGATGGTGACGATCCACAGCAGAGCGGCGATCTCGACGGCACTGAAGAACATGTAGTGGAGGGTCAGTCCGGGGGTGAGCACCGTGACGACCTGGACGGCGATGAGCAGGGTGCCGATGGCGACATTGCCCCAGCGGGCGATGCCGAACGGCGCGAGGCGCGACACCAGCACCATCACCATGCCCAGCTCCATCAGCACGGCGAAGCCGAGCAGGGCGGGCTGCGTCATCGCCACGCCGTCGATGGTCCCGGTCAGCAGCTGGTTGAGCGTCGGCCCATAGAACAGGGTGAAGACGTCGCAGAAGATGAAGTTGAGGAAGAGGAATACCCAGAGCAGTTGCAGCTTTTCGCGGGTGGCGATCATGACTCGGTCCTTTGTTGCGGGGTTTCGCCGGCCTTCCACTGGAAGACCGCGTCGATCGGCACGCCGAACACTTCGGCGATGCGGAAGGCCGCCTCGAGCGAGGGCGAGTATTTGTTCTGTTCGATGGCGGCGACGGTCTGCCGCGTCATGCCGATGCGGTCGGCCAGTTCCTGCTGCGTCATCTCATTGGCGTCGAAGCGCAGCCGCCGGATGGTGTTGGTGATGGGAGGAGGGGCGGCCATCAGGCGACCATCCGGAAGCGCACGATGTGGATGAGCTCGATCACGAGCTCGGTGACCACGAGGCCGAACAGGATGAGGTTGGCGATGAAGATCGCCGTCGCGCCGGCCGGGTCGGCGGGGAAGGCCGGCGCGATCATAGTGCTCACCCAGGGGCAGGCGGCGGCGAGACCGAGCAGCAGCCAGCCGCGCAGCCGGTGCCCGATCAGCGTCGCGTTCTCATCGACCTGGCGTTCGAACTCGTCGGGCGCGGCCCCGAAGTCGCGACCGGGATTGCGTGTGGCGAGCAGGTTGAGCGCGAGCATCAGGACCACCGTGATGCCCATGCAGATCCAGAACCGGACCAGCAGGCCATCGATCGAGCGCAGCTCAAAGGCGCGCCAGACCTCGAAGAAATAGTAGCCCCACACGACCAGCGTCGTGATCGAGGCGATCCAGGCGTTCTTCTCGCGGAAGGACATGTCAGGCTCCATGCAAAGCATCTGCAACGTCATATCGAGTATCTCTTACGCAATGTCAATGATTTTCGACATTATATACTTTACAAAAGTGCCCGGCTCTGGCATATTGAAGCCATTGGAGCACTGCGATGAACCTCACCGATCCGATCTACACCGACGCCGACAAAGCCCGCGAACATCTGGAAGCTATCCAGTGGCCGAACGGGCCCGTTTGCCCGCACTGCGGCAACGTTGATCGGGCGACGATTGCCAAGGTCGAGGGCAAGAAGAAGTCGCATCGTGATGGCCTCTATTACTGCAACGCCTGCGCCGGTCAGTTCACCGTCACCGTTGGCACCGTGTTCGAGTCCTCGCATGTCCCGCTCAACAAGTGGGTTCTTGCCTCGCACCTGATGGCCGCGAGCAAGAAGGGCATTTCCTCGCACCAGCTGAGCCGCATGTTGGGCGTGTCCTACAAGACCGCTTGGTTCATGTCGCACCGTATCCGCGAAGCGATGGCCGTTGATCCCAAGTCGCGCGGCCCGATGGGTGGCGAAGGCAAGACCGTCGAGATGGACGAAACGTACTACGGTCCGAAGGACGATCAGACACCGCGCACCACCAAGAACAAGAGCACCGCGCATCCCAAGAAGCCGGGCTATCTTAAGCGCACCGTCATGGCACTAGTCGAGCGCGGCGGTGAAGTCCGTTCCTTTCACGTCGAAAGCGCCAACGTCGAGACCGTCAAGGAAGTCCTGTTCCGTAACGCTGACCGTAGATCAACGCTCTACACCGATCAGGCTCAGTTCTATAAGCAGCCGGGCAAGGACTTCGACGCTCACCGCTCGGTCAACCACTCCAAGGATGAGTGGGTGCGCCATGAAGGCGACAAGGTCGTCCACACCAACACCATCGAGAACGTGTTCTCAGTGTTCAAGCGCGGCATGACTGGCGTTTATCAGCACTGCGGCGAAGCCCACTTGCATCGCTACCTTGCCGAGTTCGATTTCCGTTACAACCGCCGCTCAAAGCTGGGCGTCGAAGATACCGAGCGCACCGTGATGCTGCTTGAAGCCATTCGCGGCAAGCGCCTCACCTATCGGCGGATTGGTGAAGCCGCTCACTAAGAGCCAGCGTCTTAAGCTGCTCAAGCGAGTCCACAAGGCAATGCAGAAGCGCTAGGCTTCCTCACTCATTTGAGGGGGTTTCTGATGGCCGAACTAAGCGATCTACATCGTGCAAAGAGGGGGGTGGCAATCCTTGCCGCCTGCGTCGTTCAAACTCTTGGTGAATCTGATCCAACCTTCGAAAGGCGCTTCTTAGGCCGCCTTGCCGCGGCGTATCGGGAGTTAAAGGATAACTCTGAAGGGGACGTGATTCAGGAGATGGAGCTTCTGGCATGGACGCGGGAACTCCTTACCGGCTTCGATTTCATCAATGGGCAAAAAGAGCCGTGGCTTGCCGACTACAAGCCGGGTGACCACGACCACTAGCGCGGATTATCGCCCGCTGACGGTCTTAGCGACGTCCAAGAGTGTCTTCAGGTGCTCAGGCACCATGTCGTCCTTGTTGCGCTCAGCTATCGTTCTAAATGACCCGCGCAACAGAACGACCAGCAAGGTGATGGCACCACCAACTAGGGCCACGATGAGCGCGGTCCGCGCCGCGTCAGAGACCAGCCAGAACAGCACGCCGCTGCCAAAGACGAAGCGCCAAAGCACTACTAGAAGCGCCACGATAAAGACGAAAGAGAACGCAACAGCGATCCAGCGGATCGCAGTCAACGCCTCCTGGTCCCGCTTGAGTGCCACGCAGTATTCAGCAAATGCGTCGGTGTACTTGGCGCTGAGCGAGGCCTGCTCGATTGCCAGCTCAACCCTGTCCAAGCGCTGCGCCAGATCCCCATTATCCG
>MKUZ01000016.1 GCA_001899065.1 Devosia sp. 66-22
CTGAAGGCTGGTTGGCTTCGCAACCCCAGCTTCTCAGTCCCTCTCCGAATGAACAACCTTCATAGCTTCGACATCTAGCCGGCCCGCCGGCTGAGCGCCCTATGGCAGGCGGCGAGCAGATCGCCGTCTGCAAAGGGCTTGGTGATCACTTCTGCCCCCGCAAGCGGCGTTCCGGCAAAATCGGTCATCGTGGCCGAGCATACGACGATCGCCGGGCCGGCACTGGCGAGAAGTGCCGCCGTCTCGATCTCCGAGACATCGCGTCCGGGCGGATTGACGATCGCCAGGTCGAAGTCGGCAAAGCGCTCGGCGTGCTTGCGCGCGTCGCCGAAATCGCGAGCAAACACAGCCTGTTCGGCGTTCGCATCCTCCAGAACCCGCTGGATATCCAGGGCGATCAGGGAGACGTCTTCGATTATCAGCAGTCGTTGCCGCGACAGCATGGCAGGCCCTCTGTTGGCAGAGCAGGTGCAGCGCTGGGGGCTGAATCGTCATTTAACAAAGACATGTGCGACGATGCGCAACCCGCATCTGGCGCCTCGCGTTTCAGTTCCATGCAGGTCATGGTGGAGCACCTCTAGATTGTGAGCGTTGTCCTGCCCGTCTCAACCCGTCGTGTTCCCTGTGAGCATTGCCCGCTCCGCGCGATGACCCAGTTCCGGGCCTTCACGCCGGACGAGCTGAAATTCGTCTCTGGGTTCAAGCGCGGTGAGCTCGTGGCCGAGACCGGCGCGACAATTCTTGCCGAAGGCGCGCACAGCGCACAGCTCTTCACGCTGCTGTCGGGTTGGGCCTTCCGCTTCAAGACGCTCGAGGACGGGCGGCGGCAGATTCTGAACTACGTCCTGCCGGGCGATCTGATCGGTCTGCAGGGGTCGATCATCGGGGCCATGGAGCATTCGGTCGAAGCCCTGTCGCCGGTTGTGCTGTGCGTCTTCCAGCGTGACGGGCTGGGCGATCTCTACAAGAAGCAGCCCGGCCTCAGTTTCGACGTCACCTGGATCGCGGCGCGCGAGGAGCGGATGCTCGACGAGCATCTGCTCAGCGTCGGCCGGCGCACCGCCACCGAGCGCGCGGCCTACCTCGTCGCCTTCCTGCATCAGCGGGCTTCCGCCGTCGGGCTCACCGAGAACAAGCAGCTCCTCATTCCCATCACCCAGCAGCATGTCGCCGACACGCTGGGCCTGTCGATCGTCCACACCAACAAGACCCTGCGCAAGCTGGTCGAGCGCAAGCTCATTCGCTGGCACGACCGTGCCTGCGAAGTGATGGATGTCGAAGGTCTGATGGAGGTAGCGGGCTGGGAAGGTCTGCCCGAGCGACGGCGACCTCTCATCTAGGGCGTCGTCCAGTCCGTCGTCGGTGGGCGGTGCACTGATGCGCCCATGAGAAAGCCCGCCCGGGATCGCCGGACGGGCTCCAATTGGTTCGCTTTGTGCTGGACGTCCTACAGGCTCGACGCGCCGGCTTCGACCGGCTCCTGGCCCATCTTGCGCAGGGCCTGCTCGATCGCCTTGAGATCCTCGCCGTCGTCGCCATCCACGGCGGTCATGCCCTCCGTGGCGCTGCGCTCCTTGCTGAGCGAGTCGGCTTCGAGCTGGCGGAGAATCTCCACCTTTTCCTCGGCGTCCAGTTCGTTGTCCTTAAGGATAGTCACGATCCGCCGTTTGATATGAGACATGGCAAATCCTCTCGGGTTTCCACCCTCGGTTTCTGAGGGCCTGCTATCAACGGGCAAGCCTGTGCCGGGTTCCGCCTCAGTGCCTGTCGCGGAGGGCCTTCGATTGCAGCAGGGAGTAGATCGCGGCGGCCGCGCCGCCGGCGGGAACGCCCACGCGCTTGAGCATGGGCAGGATCAACGGCACGGCCGTAATGGCCGCCGTTGTGATCAGCGCCGTCATTTCGGCGCGGTGCTTCTTTTCCGCGTCATTGTGGGCTTCCACCGTCGCGCGGAAGTGAAACACCGCATAGACGACGAGTCCGACCAGCAACGCCGCGCCGGCAATGACCAGCGGCGCCACGATCGGTCCAAGCGCCAGCGTCAGCGCGTTGTTGATGGCGACCAGGATGAAGCTGATCGCGATCAACCCCAGTACGCCCAGCGTGCCCCACAGCGCCGCCTGCCGCTTCAGCCGCTCCTTGAGCGACGCTGCCTCGAGGCCCAGCAGGGCTCCGAGTGGCCCCAATAGAGCGAGCATCTCAGCGCGTCACGACGGCGAGGATGAAGCCCAGCGCCAGCGCGCCGGCGACGGCCGTCAGCGGCTTTTCGCGGATGGTATCCTTGATCTGCTTTTCGAAGGCGTTGAACTCGTCCTGGGCGGACTCGATCATCTCCTCGCCCTTGTCCTTGAGGGCGGCGGCACGGCGCTTGGCGAGCCCCTGCACTTCGCCGACCTTGTCCTCGCCCATGCGCTGCAGGGTCTGGGTGATCGACTTGAGGTCGTTCTGCAGCTGGGCGACCTGCGCCTCGAGGTCATCGGGCGCGCTCCGGCGCGGGCGGCGGGCGCGCGACGCGGTGCCTGCCCCATTGGCCGCGGCGCGGCGCGGCGACGCGTTGGAGGGCGACCGGGCGGGGGCCATGTCTTCGGTATCAGCCATGATGAATGCTCCTGGAAACTGGTTGCCGGAACAACGCTCCAACCGGTGCCCGGTTCCGGCAAAGAAACGCCCCGGTTCGCGGGGGGAGCGAACCGGGGCGGTTGAGCGGATCGAAAGGGGGGCGACCTTGGACCCGCTGGCTCAGATGCGTCCCATCAAGACAAGGATGATGACGATCACGAGCACGACGCCCAGAATACCGGAGGGGAAGTAGCCCCAGGAGCGGGAGTACCCCCAGCTCGGTACGGCGCCGATCAGCAGAAGTATCAGAACGATAATGAGAATTGTGCTGAGCATCTTGGTGTACTCCTGGCTAGAAGGCGACGAACAGGAACGCCGCCGCTGCCGCGAGGATGCCGATGGCGGGCACCAGCGCCGCCAGCACAGCGCCAAGATGGACGCGTCCGTCATAGCCTTCGGGCGACCACGCCATCGCGGCCCGTCCGGCATCTTCCAGAACGTTGATTTCCATCCGTGTCATTGGCTCGATCCTTGTGTCTTTTGACCGGCAGGGAGGACGACCGGTCTCCGCTTGGGATGTTGGCGCGCTGACTTGCGCTGGCCCAACAACGGGCCGCGCAGCGGTTGGTTCCTCTACGTCAAAAGCAAAGTTGCGGGCCGGTCACTCGACCCGGATTACGTCCACCGACTGCTTGGTCTCGTGCCGGCCGGAGGTGCGCAGCACACCCACGATGGGGGAGATGTCGGCATAGTCGCGGCCATGTCCGATGGTGATGTGGTCGGCGCCCGCCAGCATGGCGTTGGTGGGGTCGAATTCGAGCCAGCCATCGTGCAACCCGCACCACACGCGTACCCAGGCATGCATCGCGTCGGCGCCCTCGAGCCGTGGCTTTCCCTTGGGTGGAATGGTGCGGAGGAACCCCGACACATAGGCCGCCGGAATACCGACGCCGCGCAGCCCCGCCACCATCACATGCACGAAGTCCTGGCACACGCCCTTGCGCAGCGTGAAAGCATCGAGCGGCGCGGTGTTCACGTCGGTCGAGTCCTTGTCGTAGACGAAGTCGCGGTGGATCGAGAGGCACAGATCCATCGCCGCCGCCCGCACCGACGCCGTGCGCTCGACGCTCTTTCGCGCGTAGTCGGTGATGGCTCGGCTGAAGGCGACGCGCGGGGAGGGGGCGAGGAAGTGGTGCGGCGAGTCCGCGTCGAGCGTCCACAGCGTCGCGAGCTCGCGCTGTAGGCCCATCAGGTCGGGCGAAAGATCGGCCGGCGGATGCTCGTCCTCCACCGCCACGCGGGCGCTCAGCCGCACGTCGAGGCTGTCATGGTAGCCCGCATAGGAAATCGTCGTCACCAGGTTGCCGAAGAAATCGACGAACGACGTTTCACTGTCGGGTCGCGGATCGAACGACACGGCCGACGCCACCACCCGCTGCACGCCGGGGATCGATTGCGGCGCCACGCGGATCAGGTGCCGGTCGCCGTGGACGAACCCCTCGTAGTCATAGTGCAGCTCGAGGCGGACGTCGTAGAGCATGGCGGCTACACGAAGTAGGCGTCGGCAATGAGGCCGGCGAGCCGCGCGATCTCCGCGCCCAGTTCCGCCAGTCGCTCCGGCGTCATGTCCTCGGGCTCGGCGACGCGCAGCTGCGTGTGCAGTTCGAGCACCGCCCTGGCGGTCACCGACAACTGCCCGTGCTCGATGCCGCCGGGCAGCCGCTCGATCTGTTCGCGCAGCTCGGCCACCTGGAACAGCACCGAGCGCGGATTGAGTGGGTCGAGCACCAGCAGGTCGAGATAGGAGTTGGCGCCCGCCGCGACATTGTAGCGGCGCCGATGCGTCATCACGCTGTCGGCGATCTCGAGCAGCATGTCGAGCGCGCCCTCGGGCGCCTCCCGCCGCGTCAGCCAACCGGTGATCCCGGCGATCTGGATGCCGCGCTCGAGCCGCCGGCCGATCTCGAGGAAGCGCCACCCGGCGAAGCGGTACATGTTCTCGTGCACGAGGCCGGAGAAGCCGGCGAGCTTGCGCAGCAGCACGGTCATGGCGCGCGTCGCGTCGTCGCCCGGCTGGACGCGCGCCGCGAAGTTGCGCGTGGTCTTGCGCAGGTCCGCCAGCGCCAGCCAGCCATCGGGCGAGAAGCGGTCGCGGATCTGCCCCGCCGAATGCACGGCACTGTCGATGGCGCGCAGCAATCCCTGCGGGATCGGCTCGGCGGCATCGACATCGATGGTGTCGAGATAGGCGCGCGTGTCCTTGAGGATGGGCAGGTCAGGATTTGACATCTCGGCCAGCCGCACATTGTAGGCGCGCAGGATGCGCACCGTCGCCTCGCAGCGCTCGGCATAACGGCCGAGCCAGATCAAATTGTCGGCGGCGCGGCTGGGCAGCGAGCCGGCCGAATTGCGCTGCAGCTTCTCGCCCTCCTGCGGCAGCAGGCTGACCCGCTCTACCGGCCTGCTCGACACCACCCACACATCCGCCGCCTGGCCGCCGCGCTGCATGGCGATCGCTGCCGTATCGAGCGTCGAGCCGACGCGTGCGAAGCCCCCCGGCATGATGGTCCAGCCGCGCGCTGTGCGCGCCGCATAGACACGCAGCGTGATCGGCCGCGGCTCGAGCCTGCCGTCGGCATAGACCGGCGCCGTCGACAGCGTCACCGGCTCCTGGCCGACGAACATGCCGCCGTCGCTGGCGAGCTTGCGCTTGAGCGCGGCGCGCGGATTGGCCTCGAGGGTCGCGCCCAGCACTGTGTGCTCGCGATCCTCGATGGCGAGCGTGGTCGAGAAGGCCGGTCCCACCATCATGCGGTCGAGATTGTCGATGACGTGCTGGCGTTCCTTGTCCTGACCGCACCACCAGGTGGCGATGGTCGGCAACTCGAGCGGCTGGCCGAGCAGCACGTCGCTGAGCCGCGGCATGAAGGCGGCGAGAGCACGGGTTTCGAGGATGCCCGAGCCGATGGCATTGACCATCGAGATCGAGCCCTGGCGCAGCGCCTCCACCAGTCCGGGCGTGCCGATGCGGCTGTCGTAGCGCAGCTCCAGTGGATCGGTGAAGCTCGCATCCATGCGGCGCCACAGCACGCTGACGGGCTTGAGGCCGGCAACCGTGCGCACCATCACCTCGCCGTCCTCGACCACGAGGTCCTCGCCCTCGAGCAGCATGAAGCCGAGGTAGCGCGCGATATAGGCGTGCTCGAAATAGGTCTCGTTGTGCTGGCCCGGCGTCAGGATGCCGACGCGGCCATCGTGCCGCCGCGCATCGCCATTGAGCGCATCGCGGAAGTCGCGGAAGAAGCCCGCGAGCCGGTGCACATTCATCTTGGAGTAGATGTCCGAGAGCGCCCGCGTCGTCGCCACCCGGTTCTCGAGCGCGAAACCGGCGCCGGAGGGGGCTTGCGTGCGGTCGCCCAGCACCCACCAGCCGCCATCGGGCCCGCGCCCCAGCTCGAAGGCACAAAAATGCAGCCAGTGCCCGCTCGCCGGCTTGATCCCGACTACCGGCCGCAGGAATTCGGGGTTCTGCGCGATCAGTTCGGGCGGCAGCACGCCTCGGGCCACGAGCAGGTTGTCGCCATAGATGTCGGCCACGAGCCGTTCGAGCACGTCGGCCCGCTGCACCAGCCCGCGCGTGATCTGCGCCCATTCGGCCTCGTCGATGATCAGCGGCACATGCGCCAGCGGCCAGGCGCGGTCCTTGCCCGCGGCGCCGTCATATTTGCGGTAGAACACGCCGGCGTCGCGCAGATATTGGTCGGCGCGGTCGAAGCGATCGCTGAGGCCCTCGGGTCCGAGCTCGTCGAACCCCGCCAGCAGTTCCGCCCAGCCGGGCCGGATCGCGCCGGCCGCGTCCTTCATCTCGTCTGGAATTCCGGGAAGCAGGGAATAGTCCGCCGCGATACTCCCTCGCACCGGCTTGGCGGGCTGACGCTGATTCCGCTTGTCCATCAGCGCATCGCTATCGGAAGTGTGAGGGAGAGCAAGGGGGATTCACGTGCATGGCTGTAGCGGCAGCGATCTAGAGTTCGAGAGACAGAAAAGAGAGCAGTTGACGATCAATCTCCGTCATCACCTGTTCGCCTGCTGTCCCGACGACTGGTCCAATGCGTTCACGTCGCGTGGTCATCAGCCGATCGATCTGTACCTGCGAAGGCTTGCGGAGTCCGTTTGCGGCGGATGGCGCCATGTCGACCCGAAGCAGTGAAGCACGTTCCAATGTGCTTGTTATCAGCAGGAGCATGACCGAATCCGTCTCGCCGAACGTGTCAGACTGGACAATGAGCGCGGGTCTCGGCTTGCCGTAATCGCCCTGCATTGCCGTCGTCACGATATCGCCGCGCTTCATTTGCCCTCGTCGGCCGGCCGGCCGATCAGATTTTCATCGCCCTCCAGCTCGGCTAGGGCTTCATCAAGCGCTGCGTCCAGCAAGTCGAGTTCTTCTCGATTCTTGCGATTGGCCTCGGCGATAATCAGCGACTGGCGGCGCGCTTCTGCTTTGAACTCGGGAGTTTGCGTGTCGATCACCCACTTTTGCACGAGCCGCATTCCCTTCGCTCGCATCGTCTCACGATACTTCTGCGCCCTTTGACTCCCTGGCGTTCCCATGACCGTCTCCCGTTACATGTAACAGTAGGCCCGACGCCGGCGCCGTTCAACCCCCGGGCGTCCGCAAATCCAGCGTCAACGGGAACTCCCCCGCTACGTCCTCGGGCGGCGGCACAAACCCGCCCGGCGTGTGCCCGTCCCCGACGAACCGCGCGAGCCGCCGCGCTTCGGCCTCGTTGCCGTTCACCGGGAACGTCTCGTAGTTGCGGCCGCCGGGATGCGCCGTGTGATAGACGCAGCCGCCGATCGAGCGTTTCGTCCAGGTGTCGTAGACGTCGAAGGTCAGCGGCGAGTTGGCCGGCAGCATGGGGTGCAGGCCGCTTGCGGGCTGCCACGCCTTGAAGCGGACACCGGCCACCGACACGGCGGCCATTCCGGTGCGCGTCAGCGGCACCCGGCGCCGGTTGGCGGTCACGATGTAGCGCTCGGGGTCGGGGCCCTCGAGCTTCACCTGCAGCCGCTCGACCGAGCTGTCGACGAAGCGCACAGTGCCGCCCAGCGCACCCGTCTCGCCCATCACGTGCCACGGCTCGAGCGCCTGGTTGAGCGTCAGCCGCATGCCCTCATATTCGGCCTCGCCGCAGAACGGGAAGCGGAACTCGAGCTGCGCCGCGAACCACTCGGGTTCGAGATTGAAGCCATGTGCCTTGAGGTCGGCAAGCACCTCGAGGAAGTCCGCCCACACGAAATGGGGCAACATGAAGCGGTCGTGCAGCGTCGTGCCCCAGCGCACGAACTTGCCGTCGAGCGGCGACGTCCAGAAGCGGGCGATCAGGGCCCGCACCAGGACCTGCTGTGCGAGGTTCATGGGTGCGTTGGGCGGCATCTCGAAGCCGCGGAATTCGACCAGACCCAGCCGTCCCGTCGGGCCGTCCGGCGAATAGAGCTTGTCGATGCAGATCTCGCTGCGATGCGTGTTGCCGGTGACGTCGACCAGCAGGTTGCGGAACAGCCGGTCCACCAGCCAGGGCAGGGGCGCGTTGCCCATCCCAGGTGCCGGCACCTGGCGCAGCGCGATCTCGAGTTCATAGAGCGCATCGTGCCGTGCTTCATCGATGCGCGGCGCCTGCGAGGTCGGACCGATGAACAGACCTGAGAACAGGTAGCTCAGCGACGGGTGATGCTGCCAGTGCAGCACCAGCGACTTCAGCAGATCGGGGCGCCTGAGGAACGGCGAGTCCGACGGCGTCGCGCCGCCGATCACCACATGGTTGCCGCCGCCGGTGCCGACATGCCGGCCGTCGATCATGAACTTGTCGGCGCCAAGACGGCTCTGCCGCGCCTCCTCGTAGATGATCTCCGTTGTTGCCACGGCCTCGTCCCAGCTTGCGGCGGGGTGGATGTTGACCTCGATCACGCCGGGGTCCGGCGCCACGCGGATCACGTTGAGCCGCGGGTCGAAGGGCGGTGGATAGCCCTCGATCTGCACCGGCAGCCCGACGTCCTTGGCTGCGGCTTCGGCGGCCGCCACCAGTTCAAGGTAGTCCTCGAGCGTCGAAACCGGCGGCAGGAACACGCTCAAGTGCCCCTCGCGCTCCTCCACCGTGATCGCGGTGCGCACCGTGGAGTCGATCTCGTCGAGCACCTGCTCGTTGATCTGCTGCGTCTCGGCGGCATCGGCCTTGAAGCCCGTCGTCTGCTGGATGCGGTCGGGCAGGGTGCCGGCAGGCAGCAACTCGCCAACCGGCTGCAGGGGATCCGCGGGCACGACGTGCGGATAGCTCGTCGCATTGACGAAGCGCAGCGAATTGAGCGGCAGGCGGTAGCCCATGGCGCTGTCGCCGGCCGTGAGGAACAGCTTGCCGCGCCGCGTCCGCCACTTCTCGGTGATCCAGCGGCGGCCGGAGGCGAGGGCGTTCCAGCGCTGCACCGGCAGCACATAGCCCGTCGGCGTCGTCAGGCCGCGCTCGAATACCTTGGCCATGCGCGCCCGCGCTTCGGCGTCGCGCAGCTCGTTGTTGGTCGGGTCGACATTGTCGGGTAGCCGCGCTTCCTTCAGCACCCAGTCGCCGGGGTCTTCGTAGGCCGGCGCCATCGTGTCGCCAGCGAGCCCCAGATTGCCGGCGATGGCGGTCAGCAGTCTCTCGGCGTCGCCGGGCCGGATCGCCGAGCGCTCGCCTTCCTGTGCCACCAGCGACTGGTCCTGCCACACCGGCTGGCCGTCGCGCCGCCAGTAGAGCGAAAACGTCCAGCGCGGCAGCGTCTCGCCCGGATACCACTTGCCCTGTCCGTAATGAATGAAGCCGCCGGGCGCGAATCTGTCGCGCAGTCGGCGGATCAGCGCATCCGCCTTGTGCCGCTTGGTCGGGCCGACGGCGTCGGTGTTCCACTCGCCGCTCTCGAAATCGTCGATCGACACGAAGGTTGGCTCGCCGCCCATTGTCAATCGAACGTCGTTTTGCTTCAGCACGGCGTCGACCTGGTGACCGAAGTCATTGAGCCGCGCCCAGCTCTCGTCCGAGAACGGCTTGGTGATACGCGGATGCTCCGCCATGCGCGTCACCTTCATGTCGAAGGCGAAGTCGGTATGGACCTGGCCGGTCGCCGAGAAGGCGCCCGAGATCGGCGCGGCATTGCGGTAGTGCGGTGTCGCCGCCAGCGGGATGTGGCTTTCCCCTGTCAGCAGGCCCGATGTCGGATCGAGCCCGATCCAGCCGGCACCGGGGATATAGACCTCGCACCAGGCATGCAGGTCGGTGAAGTCATGGTCGGTGCCGGGCGGCCCGTCGAGCGACACCAGGTCGGGTTTGAGCTGGATCAGGTAGCCGGACACAAAGCGCGCCGCGAGGCCGAAATGTCGCAAACTCTCGACCAGAAGCCAGCCGGAATCCCTGCAACTTCCTACCGACTTTTCGAGGATCTCTTCGGGCTCGTACACACCCGACTCCAGCCGGACGATGTAGCCGACACGGTTTTGCAGATAGCTATTGAGTTCGGTGACGAACGTCACCGTGTTGCGCGGTGTCTTGTCGAAGCCCGCGAGGAACTGGGTGAGAAGCGGCCCGGCCGGCTGGGGTTTCATGTAGATCGACAGGTCATCCCGCAGCGTCTCGGGATAGCTGAACGGCCAGGTCTCGGCCTCTTCCTCCACGAAGAAGTCGAACGGGTTGTAGACCGTCATGTCGGCGACGAGGTCGACCTCGATCTTGAGCTCGCGCACCGGCTCCGGAAACACGTGCCGGCTCAGCCAGTTACCGTAGGGATCCTGCTGCAGATTGACGAAATGGGGCGTCGGCGAGACCTTGAGCGAGTGGCTCAACACTTTGGTCTTGGAGTGCGGCGCCGGCTTCAGCCGGATGATCTGCGGGGCCAGGAGCACGGGCCGGTCATAGGTGTAGTGGGTGAGGTGATAGATCGCGGCTTTGATGGACAAAGTCGTCGTTACCCTGAGTTCGCCAAGCCGCTTCCCGGACCGGAGCTTAGCCGAGCCAGGCGCCGCCCGTCGAGGCTTCCAAATGTGTGCCGCCAGTGCATTATCTGCGCATGGCCTTCACCCTCCGGCAGCTCCAGTACTTCATCGCGGTCGCCGAGGAGGGAACCGTTTCAGGCGCTGCGCAGAGCCTGTCGATCAGCCAGTCCGCCGTCACCGAGGCCATCAAGGAGCTCGAATCCGACCTTGGCGTGGCGCTGTTCGAGCGCCATCGGCGCGGCCTCACCATCACCCACAAGGGCCACCAGTTCTACCGCCACGCCAACCGCATCCTCGCCGACGTGCAGGATGCCCGGCGTTCGTTTCTGGGCGAGGACGCGGCCGCCCCGCCCAGTCATCTGTCGCTCGGCGTCACCTCGCTGGTGGCGGGCTATGTCTTGTCCGACCTGCTCGCGCGCTTCCGGCGCGCCTACCCGGGGGTCGACGTGTCGGCGATCGAGGACAATGGCGACTATCTCGAGCATCTGCTGATCGGCGGAGAGCTCGACGTGGCGGTGATGGTCATCTCCAATCTCCGCGACCGCAATGCGCTGCAGGCCGAGATCTTCGAGACATCGCCCTATCGCTTGTGGCTGCCGCTCGGGCACAAGCTCGCCGCCGCCGACAGCATCGCGCTCGAGGACATCGCCAGCGAGCCGCTCATCATGCTGACGGTCGACGAGACCGAGGAGAATACCGGCAAGCTGCTGTCGGCCCTCGGCGCCAAGCCGCATGTCGCCTTCCGCACGCGGTCGGTCGAGGCGGTGCGCAGCCTCGTGGCCACGGGCGCCGGGATCGCGTTGCTGCCTGACCTCGTCTACCGCCCGTGGTCGCTCGAAGGCGACCGCATCGAGAGCCGCGACATTTCGGGGGCGCTGCCGGTGGTGCAGGTGGGCATGGTCTGGCGCCGCGGCTCGTCCCTGCCGCAGTCGGCCCGCGACTTCATCGGCATCGCACAGGCACAACTCGCGGCGCGGCAGCGCTAGAGCTATCGGTTTTCCCGATATTTTCCATCGCCCGAATGAATTTGCGAATGTTAACCAGCGGGATACCGTCCCCATCCGAGGGAGTGCCGCGGCGCGACAGCCCGGCTCCCGGGCAGGGAGAAATCACCATGAAATCTTTTCTGAGGACATGCACCGCCCTCGCGCTGGTCGCCAGTTTCGGCGGTCAGGTGACGGCGCAGGAGATGCTGCAATCGCTGGGGGCGGGCGAAGGCGAAGTGTCGATCATCGCCTGGGCCGGCTATATCGAGCGCGGTGAAACCGACCCCAAGTTTGACTGGGTGACGAAGTTCGAAGCCGACACGGGCTGCAAGGTGTCGGTCAAGACGGCGGCCACTTCCGATGAAATGGTCGCGCTCATGAACGAGGGCGGCTTCGACCTCGTCACGGCGTCGGGCGACGCGTCGCTGCGGCTCGTTGCCGGCAAACGCGTGCAGCCGATCAACATCTCGCTGATCCCGAACTGGTCGACTATCGACGAGCGCATGCAGAACTCGCCCTGGCATACGGTGGACGGGGTGCACTATGGGACGCCTTTCGTGTGGGGCGCCAACGTCCTCATGTACAACACCGACGCTTTCGGCGGCACCGCGCCGGATAGCTGGAACGTCGTTTTCGAAGAGATGACGCTGGCCGACGGCCAGTCCAACAAAGGGCGCGTGCAAGCCTATGATGGTCCGATCTACGTCGCGGACGCTGCCCTCTACCTGATGTATCACAACCCCGAGCTGGGCATCAAAGACCCCTATGCCCTGAACGAGGATCAGTACAAGGCGGCCCTCGATCTGCTGCGCGTGCAGCGCACGCTTATCGGTCGCTACTGGCATGACGCGTTCGTACAGATCGACGACTTCAAGAACGAAGGCATGGTCGCCTCCGGTTCGTGGCCGATCATGGTCAATCTCCTCAAGGCCGACAGCGCACCGATTGCGTCTGTCTTCCCCAAGGAGGGCGTCACCGGCTGGGCTGACACCACGATGCTTCATGCCGACAGCGAGCACCCCAACTGCGCCTACATGTGGATGAACCACTCGCTTGAAAACTACGTCCAGGCCGGCGTGTCGGCATGGTTCGGTACCGTTCCGTCGGTCCCCGCGGCGTGCGAGGGCAGCGATCTGCTCGGCGCCGATGGCTGCAAGGTCAATGGCAGCGAGGACTTCGACAAGATTCGGTTCTGGCGCACGCCAACCGCCAAGTGTGAGCAGGGCGAATGCGTGCCCTACTATCGCTGGGTTTCCGACTATGTCGGCGTGATCGGCGGACGCTGATCGCCCTGATTGCCGGAGGCGCGGGCTTGCGCTCGCGCCTCCTATCTCGTCCACTGCGTCGCTGCAGGGTAATGTGAGGGCAGCAACTCGTGACGTCGGCGGTTAGCCTCCAGAAAGTCTCGCGCCACTTTGGACTTGTCCGTGCCATGGACGAGGTCGATCTCGATGTCGCGCCGGGCGAGTTCTTCGCCATGCTCGGGCCCTCGGGCTCGGGCAAGACGACATGCCTGCGGCTCATCGCCGGCTTCGAGCAGCCGACCTCGGGGCGCATCCAGATCTTCGGCGACGCCGTCGAGGGCATCCCGCCCTACCGGCGCAACGTCAACACGGTGTTCCAGGACTACGCGCTCTTCCCGCACATGAATGTGCGGGACAATGTCGCCTTCTCGCTGATGCTCAAGAAGTTGCCCAAAGTCCTCCGCATCAAGGCGGCCGAGGAAGCGCTTGAGCTGGTGCGACTTGGCGGTTATGGCGACCGCCGACCGGGCCAGCTTTCGGGCGGCCAGCGCCAGCGCGTCGCGCTCGCCCGCGCCATCGTCAACAAGCCCAAGGTGCTGCTGCTCGATGAGCCGCTGGGGGCGCTCGACCTCAAGCTGCGCGAGTCGATGCAGGAAGAGCTGAAGGCCCTGCAGAAGACTCTCGGCATCACTTTCATCTTCGTCACGCACGACCAGGGCGAGGCGCTGTCGATGGCCGACCGGGTCGCCGTGTTCAACGAGGGCCGGGTGCAGCAGATCGGCACGCCCGAGGAAATCTACAAGCGCCCGCAGTCGCGCTTCGTGGCCGACTTCGTCGGCTCCTCCAACGTGCTCGATCCCGAGTTCGTCTACTGGATCGTGGGTGAAAAGCGCTGGGCGAGCCTGCGGCCCGAAGCGATCCACGTGATGGCCGCCGGGCAGTCGGCATCGCGTATGACGGGCACGATCATCTCCAAGAGCTATCTCGGCCCGGTCATCCGCCTGATGATCGACCTCAACGGCACAAAGCTGCACGCGTCGGTACCCTCTAACGACGCGGTGCCTGCCGAGGGCGAGAAGGTCACGCTCGGCTTCGCCAAGGACGCGCTGCATCTGATGGAGGCGACGTCGTGACGGCGCTCGCCGAAGCTGGTGCGATCCTGCCCAGCCGAGGCGGGATCGTCGGCGCGCTGTCCGATCTGTTCTGGCGGCGCCCGAAGCTCCTCGTCTTCCTCATGGTGCTGCCGGCGCTGTTGTGGCTCGGCATCGTGTATGTCGGCTCGCTCTTTGCGCTGCTGCTGCAAAGCTTCTTCTACATCGACGATTTCTCGGGCCTCATCGTCCACGAGTTTTCGCTACGCACCTATGCCGAACTGTTTCGCGCGCAGAACCTCGACATCATCATCCGGACCGTCAGCATGGCGGCGGTGGTCACCGTCGCCTCGGCCATCGTTGCCTTTCCCGTCGCCTACTGGGCGGCACGTTACGCCCGGGGGCCGTGGAAGGCGGTGTTCTACCTCGGCATCATGCTGCCGCTGTGGGCCAGCTATCTCGTCAAGGTCTATGCGTGGAAGCTGATCCTCGCCAAGGAGGGCATCCTCAACTGGCTGTTCGAGCAGCTCCACATCACCTTCCTTCTCGACTGGTGGCTCAGCCTCCCGCTCATCGGCGGCAACTCGCTCTCGATCAGCTACACCGGGACGTTCCTCGTCTTCCTCTATGTGTGGATGCCCTACATGATCCTGCCTATCCAGGCGGCGATCGAACGTGTGCCGACCAACCTGCTCGATGCGTCCGCCGATCTGGGCGCGACGCCGCGGCAGACCTTCTGGAAGGTGATCTTTCCGCTGGCGCTGCCGGGCATCATCGCCGGCTCGATCTTCACGTTCTCGCTGACGCTGGGCGACTACATCATCCCGCAGATCGTGGGGAACTCGCAGTTCTTCATTGGCCAGGCCGTGTACTCGCATCAGGGAACTGCGGGCAACATCCCGCTGGCGGCGGCCTTCACCGTCGTCCCCATTGTCATCATGGTGCTGTATCTGTGGGGCGCCAAACGGGCGGGAGCGTTCGATGCGCTCTAGCGAACCGCGCGCACCGCTGGGCCTTGCCTTCGCCGCGACGGCGGGGCTGCTGTTCATGCTGCTGCCGCTGGCGCTGATCTTTCTCTACGCCTTCTCCACCGAGGAGCGCACTTATCAGTGGCCACCGCCGGGGCTGACGCTCAAGTGGTTCGCGGTCACCTGGGGTCGGGTCGACGTCTGGCAGGCACTGACACTGTCGGTGCAGGTCGCGAGCATCTCCACGTTGCTCGCGCTGATCCTTGGAACACTCTGCGCCGCCGCGGTGTCGGGCACGAAGTTCTTCGGCCGGGAGACGATCTCGCTTCTCGTCATCCTGCCCATCGCGCTGCCGGGCATTATCACCGGCATCTCTCTGCGTTCGGCCTTCAACCTGATGGAAATCCCGTTCAGCTTCTGGACCATCATCCTGGGCCACGCGACGTTCTGCATCGTTGTCGTCTACAACAACGCCGTCGCGCGCTTCCGCCGCCTCCACGGCTCGATGGTCGAGGCGGCGATGGATCTCGGGGCCAACAGCTTCCAGACCTTCCGCCACGTCATTCTGCCCAATCTGGGCACGGCGCTGCTCGCCGGCGGCATGCTCGCCTTCGCGCTCAGCTTCGACGAAGTCATCGTCACCACCTTCACCGCCGGCCAGCAGCAGACGCTGCCGATCTGGATGCTCGAGGAACTCGTGCGCCCGCGCCAGCGTCCTGTCACCAATGTCGTCGCCATGGTTGTGGTCGTCGTCACTTTCCTTCCCATCCTCGCCGCGTTCTACCTGTCGCGTGGCGGCGAGCAGACCGTCAGCGGGATGGGGAAATGAGAACAGCAGTTAGGAGGACCTGATGGATACTGAGATGCTGATCGGCTCGCGCTTCGAGGCGGGCACCGAAACGCCCGAGCAGGTTCTCAATCCGCGGACGGGCAAGCTCATCGAGGCTATCCTCGAGGCCTCCGCCGGCCAGATCGATGCCGCCGTCGCCGCCGCGGAGAAGGCATTCTCCACCTGGTCGCGGACCACGCCCGGCCAGCGCTCGGGCTATCTGTTGAGGATCGCCGCCGCCATCGAGGCGGATGCGCAGGGCTTTGCGACGCTCGAGGCGCTCAACTGCGGCAAGCCGATCAACGCCGTGCTCAATGACGAGATTCCTGCCATCGTCGATTGCTGGCGCTTCTTTGCCGGCGCCGTCCGCAACATGTCGGCGACGGTGGCGGGCGAATACCTGCCGGGCCACACCTCGATGATCCGGCGCGATCCCATCGGTATCGTCGGTTCCATCGCGCCGTGGAACTATCCGCTGATGATGATGGCCTGGAAGCTCGCCCCGGCCATCGCCGGCGGCAACACCGTCGTCTTCAAGCCCTCCGAGCAGACGCCGCTCACCGCGCTCAAACTCGCGAAGGTCATGGCCGATATCCTGCCCGAGGGCGTTGTCAACGTCATCCTCGGGCGGGGTGGTTCGGTGGGCAATACGCTCATCAATCATCCCAGGATCAACATGATCTCGATCACCGGCGACGTGTCGACCGGCAAGAAGGTGCTCGAGGCGGCGGCGAAGTCGGTCAAGCGGACCCACCTCGAACTCGGCGGCAAGGCACCGGTGATCGTCTATGACGACGCCGACCTCGATGCAGTGGTCAACGGCCTCAAGGCGTTCGGCTACTACAATGCCGGGCAGGACTGCACCGCCGCATGCCGCATCTATGCGGGCCCGAAAATCCACGACAATCTCGTCGCCGACCTCAGTGCTGCCGTCTCGTCCATCAAGTACAACCAGCAGGACGACACCCAGAACGAGATCGGTCCGCTGATCAGCAAGCGGCAGCGCGATCGCGTCGCGAGCTTTGTCGAGCGCGCCGCCGAGTTGCCGCACATCAAGATTACGACGGGCGGCCACAATGCCGGGGCCGACGGCTTCTACTACGAGCCGACGGTCGTCGCGGGCGCGCTGCAATCGGACGAGATCGTGCGCCGCGAGGTGTTCGGTCCCGTCGTGTCCGTCACGCGTTTCACCGAGCCGGAAGACGCCATCGCCTGGGCCAACGATTCCGATTACGGTCTCGCTTCATCGGTGTGGACGAAGGACGTCAGCAGGGCCATGCAGACCGCCGCGCGCCTCCAGTATGGCTGTACCTGGATCAACACGCATTTCATGCTGGTCAACGAGATGCCGCATGGCGGCCTCAAGCAGTCGGGCTATGGCAAGGACATGTCGGTTTATGCGTTGGAGGATTACACCGCCGTCCGGCACGTGATGATCAATCACGGCTAGCCCGCGACCATCCGCTCCAGCACCTGCCGCGTTTCGCTGTCCGCTTTACAGCCGCCCGGCCAGATATGCCTCGAGAGTGGCCTTCGTCCCGGTCGCCCAGATCGTTCGCAGGGCGTGGCTGAACGCTGCTACATAGGCAGGCTCGAGGGCCAGTCGGCCGAAGATGTCGGTCATTCCGAGCCATGCCGCCGGGTCGTCCTTGGCGCGCTTTGCCGTCTCGGACAGTCGTGTCCAGTTGGGATCGTTGGGCGCGATCGTCCGGCCGCTATCCGATGTGCCGTAGCAGTAGCGCGCCCAGAAGGCGGAAACGAGCGCCAGCCCTGCCACCCCCTTGCCCTGCGCGATCCGGTCCGCGGCGGAGGGGAGGATGAACTTGGGTTGGCGGTTCGAACCGTCGAGGCAGAGCCGGCTGATCGTATCGCCGATCTTTGGGTTCGAGAAACGCCGGTCGATCAGCGCGTAGTAGTCGTCGAGATCGGTGTCGGGCACGGGCGGCACGATGGGGATGATCTCCTCGCGTTCCACCGTCTCGAGGAAACCGCGCACCAGTGCGTTCTCCATCGCCTCGTGCACGAACTGAATGTCCAGCAGCGCGGCGGGATAGGCGATTGTCGCGTGGCCGCCATTGAGGATGCGGATCTTCATATGCTCGAAGGGGGCAACGTCGGGCACGAACTGCACGCCGACCTTTTCGAGCGCCGGCCGCCCCAGGGGGAAGTTGTCCTCGAGGACCCACTGCTTGAAGGTCTCGCAGAAGACGGGCCAGCGATCGTCGATGCCGAACGTCTCGCGCAGCAGCGCGCGCTCGCGATCGGTCGTCGCGGGCGTGATCCGGTCCACCATGCCATTGGGGAACGCCACGCTGGAGCGCACCCAGCGCGCGAGTTCGGGGTTGACGAGCTCGGCCAGTCCCGCCACGGCGTTCTGTGTCACGTGCCCATTGCCCGGAATGTTGTCGCAGCTCATCACGGTGAACGGCGCGATGCCGGCGTCACGCCGCGCCCGCAGGCCGGCGAGGATCAGCCCGAACACCGTCCTCGGCGCGGCGATGTTCTGCGCATCCCACGCGATCTCCGGATGGGCGGGATCGAACGCCTGCGTCGCGGGGTCGATATAGTAGCCGCCTTCGGTGATGGTCAGCGACACGATGCGGATGGCAGGTTCGGCCAGTTGCGCGATGATGGCGGCGCTGTCGCCGACCGGGAGGTGGCCGATCATCGGAGCGGTCACGCGCGCGGTCGAGGCATCCGCTTCCTGCTCCACTACCGTCGTCAGCCAGTTCTGCGCCTCCAGCTTGAGCCGCATCGCGTCGTCGCCCGGCCGCACGCCGGCGCCGATGAGGTCCCAGTCGTGGTCGAGTCCGAGGTTGAACAGATCGTCGAGGTAGACCGCCTGGTGCGCGCGATGGAAATTGCCCACGCCGAAATGCACGATGCCCGCTTTCAGTGCGGCCGGGTCATAGTGGGGTACGGCGGCGGTCGCCGCCAGCTCGTCAAAGGCATCGCGCGATAGGTCGATAGGCATGTTCGTAGGTCTTCCTGGCCGGCCCGCGGTATCGGGGGCGTTGTCATTGACGTGGAACAATGAGCATCGGGCCGCAAGTGCTTTCGCGCCGGCCGGCGTCAGCTTTCGAACGCCCCCCACGACACCGGGTCGGTGGGGCGGGCGTTGAGGGCGGAGCGGATGTCGCGCTCGGTGTCCTCCAGATGGGCGCGCATCGCGACGCCCGCGGCTTTGGGGTTGCCCTCGCGGATCGCGTCGAGCACCGCCACATGCGCCGCAATCGTGTCGTCGATCGTGTGGCCGCGTGCATCGCGGCCGCGCCGGCTCAGGTAGAAGCTGCGCTGCAACGGCGCGGCCATTGCCTCGAACAGATAGGATACCAGCCGGTTGCCGCTCGAGAGCGCCACCGCCTCGTGGAAGCCGACATCGTTCTGGTGGAAGCGCTGTTCCGATCCCTCCGGATCGATACCCTTCCGGCCATCCTCGGCTGCGTCCCGCATGCCCTGGATGGCCCGCTCGAGCGAGACGAGCCCGGCGCGCGTGACACGCCGCGCCGCCAGCGTGGCCGCCTGCACTTCGAGCACGATGCGCAGTTCGATCAGGTCGAACAGGCCCTTGGGATCATTCTGGATCACGGTCGAGAGGAAGTCGGAGAAGGCGACGCCGCTCGGTTCGATCACGATCGCGCGGCGGCCGCGGCCGACATCGAGCAGGCCGCGTCCAGCGAGCATCTTCACTGCTTCGCGCACGGTGAGCCGGCTCACCCCGAACCGCTCGGCGAGGTCGCCCTCGCTGGGCAGGCTCTGGCCCGGGGCCATCTCGCCCAGAATCACCTGCGCCAGCGCTTCGGCCACTGTGGCGGTGGCTGTGGGGGCCGTCGCGGGCAGTTTCGGGGTCCTCGCCATGATCTCCAGATATCTGATAACTCGGGCAGCATATCGAGTTTCGGCGCGACTTGGAAGGGACCCGGGATCGCTGGTCTTGTGATGTCGCTTCTGGGGCAAGCAGCGCCGGAGCGGATCGGTGCTGTGGTCTCCACGTTTGCGGCAAGGGCAAGGGCCGCCCGTGGGCGGCCCTGCCGTAGACTTACTCGCGATCGCGTACGTAGACCGTGAGCGACGTGCCCTCGAGCTTGTAGGCGATGATCTCGGCGCCGCTTTCGCCCTGCGCGGCAAGGGCGTCGAGCACCATCGGGTTCGTGTCGAGGGCGGTCAGGGCGCCGGCATCCAGCGCCGCCAGATCCGCAAGTCCGCTGCACTCTTCCACCGAGAAGACGGTGATCGTGGTCACGGCCGCCAGCGCGGTGGCGTCGATCGGGATCAGGGCCATGGTGCTGGCATCGAGCGTGTCGCAACTGGGCTCCATGCCCGAGCTCGACATCGAGGCGGACGACGACATTTCCGAGGATGGCTCGGAAAGTGCCGAGGACAGTTCCGACGAGGCGGACGACAGCGCCGACGACAGCTCGGAGGACAGCGACGAGATCGCGCTCGAGGGATCGACGCTGACGCTGACGCTGACTTCGCCGCTCGCACTCACGCTCACATCCTGGGCGGACACGATCGTGGGCGCGGCCAGGGCGGCGACAAGGGCGATGATGGACAGGTGTTTCATTGTTCTTCTCCCGGTTGAGGGGCCAACCGGCGGAAGAACTTGGGTGGAAGCGGTCCGTTGCCTCGAACCGGAAAGTTAATTCGGATCGCCGCGGAGCGATCATCCGGCAAATGACATGTGCTTGACCTATTGGTCAGCCACGACATCGGCATCGGCGCGCGCGCCCCACTCGGCCCACGAGCCGTCATAGAGCGCGACGTCCTTCGCTCCGGCCAGGCTGAGCGCCAGCAGCAGCGTCGCCGCGGTCGCGCCCGAGCCGCAGCTCGTGATGATGGGCTTGTCGTAGTCGATGCCGGCCGCCTCGAACATCGCCTTCAGCTCGTTCATCGGCCTCAGTCCGCCATTGGCGACGAGGTTCATCGCCGGCAGGCTGACGGCGCCCGGCATATGGCCCGATTTCAGCCCGGCGCGTGGTTCCGGGTCGCGGCCCGCGAAGCGCCCGGGTGGGCGGGCGTCGGCGATCTGGCCCGCGCTTGCGATGGCGGACTTCACGTCGGCGAAATCGCGCACCAGTTCGGGATGGAAGCGGGCGGTGAAGGTGGCAGCCGGCCGGACGACGGGACCGGACTCGATGGGGCGGCCCTCGGCGCGCCACTTGGCGCCGCCGCCGTCGAGGATGCGCACGTCCGGGGCGCCCATCGCCTTGAATTCCCACCAGACCCGGGGAGCGGAGAAGAGGCCGGATTCGTCGTAGACGACGATGGTCATGCCGTCGCCGACGCCGAGCCTGCCGACCTCGCGCGCGAAGACTTCCGGGGCGGGCAGCATGTGCGGCAAGCCGGTCGACTTGTCAGCGATCTCGTCCATATCGAAATAGACAGCTCCCGGAAGGTGTCCGACAAGATACTCGTCCAGGGGCTTACGGTTGGCGGTCGGCAGGTACCAGCTTCCGTCGAGGATGACGATGGCAGGAGCATGGAGGCGGTCGGCGAGCCACTCGGTCGAAACGAAGGGATTGTCCATGCGGCGATGTTAGCGTGGCGCCGCGCGCCTGACCACGCCCATGGGCGTCAGTTCCACCAGCGACAGCGTCTGGTCGAGGTGGCGCGCGCGCCAGCTCAGGAGCCTTTCGGCCATTTCGAGCTGCACGGCCAGATAGTCCGGCCGGCCGGCCAGGTTCACCAGGTTGTCGGGATCGGACTCGAGGTCGAACAGCAACGGGGGCAGGGCGGCGAAATGGACGTATTTCCACCTGCTCGTCCGGATCGCGACCATGCTGAGCCCGGTCGAATCGATGCCGAGCGCTGTCTCGGCGGTCTGCAGCGAGACCTCGCGGAAGTCGAACTCCCAATGCGCCGCGTCGCGCCAGTGTTCGGGCGTACCCGCCAGCCAGGGCAGCAGCGACGAGCCGTCGGCGACATGCGCCGGTGCGACGTCCATCGCTTCGAGCAGGGTTGGGTAGATGTCGACTGCCTCGGTGAAGGCATCGACGGTTTTGCCGCGCGCGCCGCCGCGCGGATCGTAGATTACCAGCGGCGTGTGCTGGCTCTGGTCGTGATAGCCGCCCTTGCCGAGCAGGTAGTGGTCGCCCATCAGCTCGGCATGGTCGGAGGTGAAGACGACAAGAGTGTCGTTCCACGCGTTGGCCGCCTTGAGCGCGTCGAACACCCGGCCGAGCTGCGCGTCGACTTCGCTGATCATGCCGAAATAGGTCGCCTTGAGCTGGCGGAACTCGGCATCGCTCAAGCCCGCGACCGGGCCGCTGCCGTCGATCAGGAAGCTGCCCAGGCCCGTCGCCTGGTGCGCCAGCGCGATCAGCGGATGGACCGCGGCATCGTCTTGCGGTGTTGCGGCGCGGCGGAAGCGGCCGACATCGTCGGGCGAATACATCGTGTTGTAGGGCGCCGGCACGATGAAGGGCGGGTGCGGCCGGAGGAAGCTCAGATGCGCGAACCACTTGCCGTCCTGCTCGCCGAGCCAGCGGATGAACTCGTCGGCGAGAAACGCCGTCTGCGTCTGGCCGGCGGCGTAGCCGGGGGGCGCGTCGGACACCCGCGCGTCCGAGCCGACCGGCCGATGCGCGACCTCGCGGCTCGGGGCATCGACGCCCTGCGCTCTGAGCCAGCTCAGCCATGGCTTTTCGTCCTCGGGCAGCTTCACCCGGACATCGAAGCCGGGCAGCACACCCTCATAGGTGAGGAGGCGTGGATCGCCGGCGGGGACGATGGTGGGGTCGGCGGCCTGGTCCGAATAGCCGAACTGCGTCGGGGTGTAGCCGGCGCGGCGCGCCGCCAGCGCGACATTGTCGAAGCGGTGGGCGTGCGGCGTGCCGTTACGCACCACCCGATTGGTCTGCTGGTAGAGGCCGGTATAGAGGCAGGCGCGCGCCGGCGAGCAGGGCGCGGCATTGGCGTAGTGGTTGAGGAAGGTGACGCCCTGCGCCGCCAGCGCGTCGACATTGGGTGTCCTGACCAGCGGGTGGCCGGCGACGCCGATGCACTCGCCGCGCCACTGGTCGGCGGTGATGAAGAGGATGTTCAGTTCAGTCTCCGAGCGCGAGGATATCGCTCGAGGCGATCGTCACCCTGACGCGCTCGTCGTATCGGGGTGGCGGCACGTTCTGGTCGTTGAACGTATCGAGCGCCACGACGTTGTCGCCCAGCTTCACCTTGAGCCGTATCACGGCCCCGAGGAACGCCACCTCGCTCACCGTGCCGTCGAGCACGATGTCACGGGCGTGCCCGTTGGCGAGCGATACGGCTTCGGGCCGCATGGTGAGCGATACGGTGTCTCCGGCCCGGGCCGATGCCGGCAGCGCCGGGATCGTCGCTGTCTGGCCGTCGATGCTCACCGACTTGGCGCCCGCATCGACAACTTTGGCGTGGATGGTGTTGAGCGTGCCGACGAACGTCGCGGCGAAGCGGGTCTGCGGCTTGTTGTACACCTCGAATGGCGTGCCGAACTGCTCGACGCGTCCGGCATTCATCACCACGATGCGGTCGGAGATCGAGAGCGCTTCTTCCTGGTCGTGGGTCACGAACACGGTGGTGATGCCGAGCTCGCGCTGGATGGCGCGGATTTCCTCGCGCAGGCTGACGCGGATCTTGGCGTCGAGGGCCGACAGCGGCTCGTCGAGCAGCAGCATGCGCGGCCGTGGGGCGAGGGCGCGGGCGAGTGCCACGCGCTGCTGCTGGCCACCGCTCAGCTCGAACGGATAGCGCTTGCCATAGCCGGGAAGGCCGATCAGCTTGAGCATCTCCTCGACCCGCGCGTCGCGCTCGGGCCGCGGCGCACCGGCGATCTTGAGGCCGAAGCCGATGTTGTCGGCGACGTTCATGTTGGGGAACAGCGCGTAGGCCTGGAACACCATTCCGATCTTGCGCTGGTTGGGCGGCAGGGCGGTGATGTCCTTGCCATCGACGAGGATGGCGCCGGTGGTGGGCGCCTCGAAGCCCGCGATCATGCGCAGGATCGTCGTCTTGCCGCAGCCGGAGGGTCCGAGCAGCGAAACGAACTCGCCCTTGTCGAAGCTCAGATCGATCCCCTTGACCACCTGGTTGTCCTTGAAGGTCTTGGTGATCTTGTCGATCTGGAGGAAGGGCTCGGCCATGGTCAGGTCCGTGGGGCTGTCTTGGGGGCGAAGCGGCCGAGGAAGGCGATCATGCCCATCGCGCCCCAGGTGAGGACGAAGGAGATGATCGAGAGCGCCGCCGGCTCGAACGCCCGGTTGGCGCCGATGTTCTCCATATAGACGCCGAACACCTGGACGCCGAGCAGGCTCGCAATGGTGAACTCGCCGATGACGATGGCCAGCGTCAGGAACGCACCCGACAGCACCGCGACGATGATGTTGGGGAAGATCACCTGGGTAATCACCTGGAACTGGTTGGCGCCCATGATGGTCGCCGCCTCGGTCAGCGTCTGCACGTCGATGGTGCGCAGCCCGGTGTCCACCGCGCGGTACATGTAGGGGAGGCCGAGCGCCACGTAGGCGAGGGTGAGCAGCGTCGCGGTGCCGAAGTTCGAGTTGGTCAGCGGCAGCCACGAGCTCGAATTGTAGAAGCGGACATAGCCGAACACGAGCACGATCGCCGGAATGATCAGCGGCAGCAGCGTCACGAACTCGATGACCGGCCGCAGATGCGGCGCGCGCAGGCGCACATAGTAGGCGGCAGGCACGACGATGGAGAGCCCGACCACGATTGTGCACAGGCCGATCCACAGCGAGAAGCCGAAGGTCGACTGGAAGCGTGGGTCGGAGAACACATTGGCGTAGGCGTCGAGGGTGTAGCCCGATTTGCGGATGCTGAGCGAGAACAGCACCGTCGCCAGCAGCGGCAGCACGAAATAGGCGGCGCCGATCCCGAACACGATCCAGGCGAGGGTGCGGTTCTGCTTCATTTGAGCCAGCGCTCCGAGCGCACCCGCACGATCAGGTAGATGACGTTGGCGAGGGCGGTGATGACCACCATGCCGAGCGCCAGCGCCGCGCCCAACCCGCGGTCGCCGAGCACGTCGCCGCGGATTTGCGCGAACAGCAGGATAGGGACGATGTTGAACGCCGAGGTCGAGAGCGCGTAGGCGGTGGCGACGGCGCCGAACGCATTGGCGAACAGCAGCGAGAGCGTGCCCAGGAGGTTGGGCCAGAGCACCGGCAACCCCACATAGCGCCAGAACTGCCATTTGGTTGCGCCCAGCGTCGCCGCCGCCTCGTTCCACTCTTTCTTCATGCCGTGGATGGCGGGCGCGATGATCAGGATCATCAGCGGAATCTGGAAATAGAGATAGGTGAGCGTCAGGCCCCAGAAGCTCAGCAGGTTGAAGCCGCTGCGGTAGAGGTCGATGCCGAAGAGCTGGCGGGCCAGCACGGTGATGAGGCCGACGCGGCCGAGCGTGGCCAGGAACGCGAAAGCCAGCGGAATGCCGGCGAAATTGCTGGCGACGCCCGAGAAGGTCATCACGATGTTGCCGATCCAGCCGGGCAGTCCGCCGCGGATGATGGCGAGCGCCATGAGCAGGCCGACGACTGCGCCGAGCACGGCCGATGCGGCGCTGATGCGGATCGAATACCAGAACGCGCTCGCGATGCGCGGCGTGGCCAGCCCGGCGATGTTGTTGAGCGTGAAGCTGCCGTCCTGCGCCTGGAAGGCCTGGATCAGCAGATAGGACATGGGCAGCAGCAGGAACAGCACGGCGAACACCGCGAAGGGTGCGATCGCCAGGACGTCGCCGATGCGTACGCCACGCAGGAACGGGAGGGGCGAGGGCTGTGTGGCAACAGCCGGCCCGGTATCAACCGGGCCGGCCGCTTTTTCGGCGATGCTGCCGACACTCGTCATGTTACTGGACCGTGGCGCCCACGACGGTGTCCCACTGCTCGGCAATGCGGGCCTTGGCCGCATTCTGTTCCTCGAGGCTGGGGAAGATCGCCTTGGCGTAGCCTTCCGGCGGCGGCAGGGCGTCGAGCAGCTCCTGGGGGATACCGCCCTTGGCCGCGATGTCGTTGAAGCGGATCGGGTGGCAGTAGCCCTTGAGCCAGCCGAGCTGGCCTTCGTCCGAGTAGAGGTATTCCATCCACAGCTTGGCCGCATTCGGATGCGGCGCGAAGGCACTGATCGCCTGGATGTAGACGCCGGCCACGACCGTGTCGGTCGGCACGATCACTTCAAACTCGGGGTTGCCCTCGAAGCCGTCGCGGGCGGCCAGCAGATTGTAGTCCCAGTTGATGACGATGGGCGTCGTGCCCTGGGCGATCGGCGAGGCCTCGCCATCGACCGGCACGAAGTTGCCCGAGTCGTTGAGCTGCTTGAAGAACTGCAGGCCCGCATCGGCGGCGCCGGCCGCGTCGGCACCGGTCGACAGACCGGCGGCATAGACCGACATGATGGCGTTGTTGCCGGTGCGCGGATCGCCGGCGAGGGCGACCGAGTTCGCATATTCGGGCTTGAGCAGGTCGGCATAGGAGGTCGGCGACGGGCCGGTGATCACCGACTTGTTCACGCCGATGGCGAGCACGCCGTAATAGTCGCCGTACCAGTAGCCGTCGGCGTCCTTGGCATCGTCGGGGATCGAGTCCCAGGTCGAGACCTTGTAGGGCTGGATCAGACCTTCGTCCTTGGCGGCCGGGCCGAAGCTCAGGCCAACGTCGATCACGTCGGGTGCCTGCGGGCCGGTGTTGCCCTTGTTGGCGCGGATCGCCTCGAGTTCTTCGGCCGAGCCGGCATCGGGGTTCAGTTCGTTGATGGTGATGCCGGGATATTTCGCCTTGAAGTTGGCGATCACTTCGCCGTAGCCGCACCAGGTGTGGGGCAGGGCGATGGTGGTGAGCTGGCCCTCGGCCTTGGCCGCTTCGTAGAGGGCGTTGAGGTCGGTCTGCGCCGATGCAGCGAAGGTGGTGCTCAGCAGAGCAGCAACCGACACAGAGGCGGCAAGCGCTGTTCTCAGATGCATGGATGTCTCCCTAGGATTATTGGCTCTTCTTGGATCGAGGAGGAGATCGGAAAGCCGCGGGCTCACTAGGAGGACGGCATGACAGCCACATGACAGGCCGGCGCCATCCCCTGCGATATCGCGGTTTCACAGCATTCAGCCGGTGTCACACGCGACCGGCGCCCCGGTGCCTCCCTGTCCTATTGTGACAATTGTGACAGTGGCAGATTTCGTATGTGGGAGTCGATGGGGGAGGAGAGCGTCGCGAGCCCATCGTCCCCATCGGCGGGCGCGGGCGAGGGACAGGCTCGCTCAAGCGGAGCCACCGGCCGGCGATACGCCGCGGTGGAGGTTGGCATTTGCGCCGGCCTCTTTAGAGCCGTTCCAATCTCCGTCGATATTTCTTGATCGCATCACTCCCCTTTGTTACGGCGCGGCCACACCACGATGGAGACGAGGGCGATGAGACTGCTGCGACTGAGCCTGATGCTGGGCACCTGCGCGCTGGCGCTGCCGGCGCTTGCCGCCGAGCCGACGGATGCCGACATCCTCACCAATTATGCCAACATCGCGCTCGCCGGCTACGAGGACTCGCTCGCCACGGCCAGGGCGCTCGACGCCGCCATCGAGGCGCTGATCGCGACGCCGAGCGATGCGACGCTGACCGCGGCGCGCGATGCGTGGCGTGCGGCGCGTCCGTGGTACCAGGAGACGGAGGCCTTCCGCTTCGGCAACCCCATCGTCGACGACTGGGAGGGCCGGGTGAATGCCTGGCCGCTCGATGAGGGCCTGATCGACTATGTCGATGCGTCCTACGGCACCGAGTCCGACGAAAACGGTCTCTACACCGCCAATGTCATCGCCAACCCCGCCATCACCATCGACGGCGAGACGGTCGACGCGTCGGCCATCACGCCCGAATTCCTCAGCGGCACGCTGCAGGAAGCCGGAGGCGTCGAGGCCAATGTGGCGACGGGCTACCACGCGATCGAGTTCCTGCTGTGGGGCCAGGACCTCAACGGCACCGGAGCGGGCGCCGGCAATCGTCCCGCCACCGACTATTCCACCGAGCCCAATGCGGCCCGCCGCGCGCAGTATCTGGGGGCCGCGAGCGACCTGCTCGTCTCCGATCTCGAGGAGATGGTCGCCAACTGGCAGGACGGCGGAGCGGCGCGCGCCGCGCTGGCCGAGCAGGGCATCGCGACGATCCTCACCGGCATGGGCTCGCTCAGCTATGGCGAGCTTGCCGGCGAGCGCATGAAGCTCGGTCTCCTCCTGCACGATCCGGAGGAGGAGCACGACTGCTTCTCGGACAACACCTATGTTTCGCATCTCCACGACGCGATCGGTGTGCGCAATGTCTATCTGGGCAAGTACACCCGCCTCGACGGCAGCGTGATCGAGGGCGCGTCGCTGAGCCAGCTGGTCGCCGGCAAGGACGCCGCGCTCGACAGCGAGCTGCGCGGCCTGCTCGACGACACCGTCGGCAAGATGCAGGCCATGGCCACGCGCGGCGAGACGGTCGAGAAGTACGACCAGATGATCGGCGAGGGCAATGACGAGGGCAATGCCGTGGTGCAGGCCGCCATCGACGGCCTCGTCGCGCAGACGCGTGGCATCGAGCGCGTCGTGGCGCTGCTCGCGCTCGACGACGTGACGGTCGAGGGCAGCGACAGCCTCGACAACCCCGATGTGGTTTTCCAGTAGTATTTTGTCCGGAATTGCTTCGGAGGGTTGCGGAATCCGCTCTGCAGCCCTCATCTACCGGCAGACCGGGACGTGCTAGAAGTGCGGGACATGCACAAGTACTTCACCGCACTCCTGGTCGTCACCCTCCTTGCCGGATTTGGGTTCGCCGACGACACGCCGGTCCGAACCGATCTGACGCCCGAGGATCTCGCGCGCGTCCGCGCCATTACCGCGCCGACCGACGATTTCAACAGGCCCGAGCCGTTCGAGGCACTGCCCGCGGGGGCATCGACCACCAAGAAGCTCGTCAACCGCGATTCCTTCTCGCACAGCTCGGCCAACCTCACCTTCGAACAGGAAGGCGATTTCAAGCTGGGCAATGCGCTGTTCCGCAAAGTGTGGGTCAGCTCGCCCTCCTCGACGCTCGCCTCCGATGGCCTCGGGCCGCTGTTCAATGCGCGCGGCTGCCAGAACTGCCACCTCAAGGACGGGCGCGGCCGGCCGCCCGAGGGCAGCGAGGAGAACGCCGTTTCGATGTTCCTGCGCCTGTCGGTGCCGCCGCAGGACGCCGCGCAGCAGACGCTGCTCGACAGCCGCGGCGTGCTGCTGTTTCCCGAGCCGAGCTATGGCGAGCAGCTGCAGGTGTTCGCCGTGCCGGGCCTGCCCGCCGAGGGCAGGATGGTCATCGACTACACCGAGGTACCGGTGACGCTCGGCGACGGCACGGTGGTCAGCCTGCGCCAGCCGGCCTATTCGATCGCCGACCTGGCCTACGGCCCGCTCAGCGAGCATGTGATGCTCTCGCCGCGCGTCGCGCCGCCGATGATCGGCCTCGGACTGCTCGAGGCGGTGCCGCAGGAAGATATCCTGGCGCAGTCCGATCCCGACGATCGCGATGGCGACGGCATTTCGGGCAAGCCCAATTTCGTCACCGACATCGCGGACGGGCAGGTCAAGCTCGGGCGCTTTGGCTGGAAGGCGGGCGCGCCGAGCATCCGCGTGCAGTCGGCCAGCGCCTTTTCGGGCGACATCGGCATCTCGACGCCGCTGGTCAACCGGCCGTATGGCGACTGCACGCCGGCCCAGCCGGCCTGCCTCGCAATGCCCAATGGCGAGCAATCCGAGCGCGGCGTCTCGGAGGGTCCCGATCCGGTGCTCGATCTCGTCACCTTCTACTCGCAGAATCTCGGCGTGCCGCGTCGCCGCGACATCGACGATCCGGCGGTGCTGCGCGGCAAGCAGCAGTTCTATGCACTCGGCTGCATCTCCTGCCACACGCCCAAATATGTGACCTCGCGAGAGGCGATCACCGACGCGCACAAATTCCAGCTCATCTGGCCCTATACCGACCTGCTGCTGCACGACATGGGCGAGGGGCTTGCCGACCACCGACCCGAGGGCGCAGCCGATGGCTATGAGTGGCGCACGCCGCCGCTATGGGGCATCGGTCTCACGCAGACGGTGTCGGGCCACACGCTGTTCCTGCACGATGGCCGGGCGCGCAATCTCACCGAGGCCATCCTGTGGCATGGCGGCGAGGCGGAAGCGGCGAAGGCCGGCTTCGCAAATCTGCCCGAGTCGGCGCGCAACGATCTCATCGCCTTCCTGGAGTCTCTCTAGATGCGTCTCCTCATTGCCGCGGCGCTCGCGATCGCCGCCGTCCCGGCGCTGGCCCAGTCGGCCATCCCGAATCGGACGATCATCGAAGGCGCCATCGACGGCTACATTCGGCCGGCGTTTGCACAGTTCGCCGAAGAAACCGGCGCGCTCGACCTGAACGTCGCCGCCCTGTGTGCGACCCCTTCGGCCGACGCGCTGACGCTGGCGCAGAACCAGTTCCGCTCTGCCGTCACCGCGTTCTCGCGCGTCGAGTTCATCCGGATCGGGCCGCTCGGCGTCGGCGACAGGCTCGAACGCCTGCTGTTCTGGCCCGATCGCAAGGGCATCGCGCTCAAGCAGGTGCAGGGTGCGCTGGCCGAACAGGATGCGACGACGACCTCGCCCGAAACGCTGCAGAAGAAATCCGTCGCCATGCAGGGCCTCGTCGCGCTCGAATATCTGCTGTTCGGTACCGCCAGCGACGACCTCGCCTCGGCCGCCGGGTCCTACCGCTGCAGCTATGCGCGGGCCTCCACCGCGCTGATCCACGGGCTCGCCGAAACCATCACCGGCGAGTGGCACGACGACACCACCGTGGGCGTCGCCGCGGCCCTGCTCAATCCCAGGCCCGATGCCGCCGACTACCGCACCGAGACCGAGGTGCTGGAAAAACTCGCGGCCACCATGATCCACGGCACCGAGGCCATCCGCGACCAGCGCATCGCGCCCATCGTCAGCGACTCCACCGGGACGCCGAAGCCGCGTTCGGCGCTGTTCTGGCGCTCGAACATGACGGCGCCGGCGCTCGCCGCCAACTTTGCGGGTCTCCACGATTTCTTCGTCGCCGCGAAGTATCCGGAGGCCATCGGCACCGAGAATGCGTGGGTCGCCGAAGGCGCTATCTTCGAGTTCGGCAATGCGGCCCGCGCCACCTCGGCCATCACCGCTCCGATGGAGCAGGCCGTCGCCGATCCGCGCCAGCTCCAGGCGCTCAAATATCTCGTCGTCGTCACGAAGTCGCTCGACACGCTGCTCGGCCAGAACCTTGCCGCGGCGCTCGGCCTGTCGGTCGGCTTCTCCACACTGGACGGCGACTGACATGTGGGAGCGGCGCGCTTTCCTCAAGGCGGCGGGGACGGGCTTCCTTGCTTCGCTGCTGCCGCAACGCGCCGCCGCGCTCGCGACCTCCGAGCTGGTGTTCGCCTCCTCGACCCTGTTGCCCTCGGGCAGTTTTGGCGCGGCACTCATCACCGAGACCGGCACGCTCATCGCCAATGTCGCGCTGCCCGACCGTGGCCATGATGTGACCTATTCGCCCGTCAGCGGCCGCGCCGTCGTCTTCGCCCGCCAGCCCGGCACCTTCGCCGTTGTCTTCGACCCGCAGGGCAGGGAAGCGCCGCTGACCATCCCCAGCGTCGCGGGCCGGCACTTCTTCGGCCATGGCGCATTCTCGCCCGATGGAACGCTGCTCTATGCGACCGAGAACGACTTCGACAATGCGCGCGGCGTCATCGGCATCTACGACGTGTCCGGCGGCTACACCCGCATCGGCGAGCTCGACACCTATGGCACCGGCCCGCACGAGCTTCTGCTAATGCCCGACGGCGTCACCTTCGCGGTCGCCAATGGCGGCATCGAGACCCATCCCGACTATGGCCGCACCGAGCTCAACCTGGACACGATGGAGCCTTCGCTGTGCTTTGTCGACCGGCGCGACGGCGGCCTCGTCGGCAAGCTCGCGCTCGCTGCCGATCTGCACCAGCTCTCGATCCGCCACATGGCCGTCGATGTCAGCAACCGCGTCTGGTTCGGCTGCCAGTTTCGTGGCGCCGAGGGCGCGCCGCAGCTCGTCGGCTACGCCACCCTCGATGGCGATATCCGCCTCATCGAGCTGCCCGACGACGCGCTGCGCAATCTGCGCAATTACGTGGGTTCCGTCGCCCGCTCCGCCGGTGGCGACCTCATCGCCGTGTCCTCGCCCGAGGGCGACACCATCCTTGCCATCGACGCCGCCACGGCCCGCCCGGTCTTCACCGCGCCGCTCAAGGACGGCTGCGGCATTGCTCCCGACGGCGGCGGCTTCCTCGCCTCGAGCGGCCTCGGCGACATTGCTGGCCTTGGCGGCTCGACTGCCGCGCCGCACAGATTCGATTTCGGCTTCGACAACCACCTGCGCCGGCTGGAGCTTTAGGTACTGTGCTGGACCACCGTACAGGCCCGCCGACTTAGCTAGTGCGGCCCCGGACCCGTCGATTCGCGCAGCACCATCTCGACCGGCCACAATTCGTGGATGTCGTCGGCCGGCTTGCCCGCCAGCACCTGGCTCAGGAGTTCGGCCACGCGCCCGCCCGCGGCGCGGATGGAGGAGCGGGTCGTCGACATCGAGGGCACCATGGTGTCGGCGTTGAGATAGGGGAACACGTCGTCATGGGCGATCATCGACACGTCCTTGCCCAGCGTGAGCCCCGCCGAGCGGATGGCCCGGAACACGCCGAGCGCGGTCATCATCGAGCCGGCGAGGAAGGCGGTCGGCCGTGGCCGGCGCTCCAGCATCGCCTGCGCCAGCCGGAAGCCGGTCTCGTCGCTGAACATGCCGTTGGCCATCAGCGCCGGGTTGAGGGCGAGGCCGTGCTTGCCCAGCGCCTGCCGGAAGCCCGCCTCGCGGTGGAGCGTGAAGGTCAGTCCGCGTGGACCGTTGAGCAGCGCGATGTCGCGGTGGCCGGTCTGGATCAGGTGCTCGGTCGCCCGCGCCGTCGCGGCTTCGTTGTCGATGTCGAGCCAGGCGAGGGAGCGCGTGGTGTTGGTGCGGCCATGCAGCACGAAGGGAAAGCCCAGGTCCTGCAGCAGCGCCACCCGCGTATCGTCCGGCCGCGGCGCGTGCAACACGATCGCGTCCACCTTCTTGCTGACGATGGCGCGACGGTAGGTGGCAAGCTCCTCGGCCGGGTCGTCCACGGTCGAGATCAGGATGTCGATTTCGTCCGCGCCCAGCCGCGAGCCCAGTCCGCCCAGGAATTCGCTGGTGTGCGGCCCGTAGCCGTCGCTGGCCGAATAGACAATGCCCACCGCGCCCACCCGGCCGGTCGCCAGCCGGCGGGCGCTGGCATTGGGGCGGTAGCCGAGGCGCGACGCCGCTTCGGCCACCCGGGTGCGGGTCGCCTCGTTGACCTCCGGATAGCCGTTGAGCGCCCGGCTGACGGTCGTCTGCGACAATCCCAGATTGGCCGCCAATTCCTTGAGGTTCATGCCGCCTTTGCCCCGATCCCCCGAAAACCCTGCTTACGCTAAGGCCGCGGCCTTTCCCAGCCGCTGCGGGCAGCTTTCCAAAGCGATTGCGATTTTCTGCTTCCGGGCGATCGCCGCCGGCCGCCGGTTCTCCCCAAGTCGCTCGAACAGTGCGAAAATCGCCCGCTCTCTTGCGTTTCGGCGCTGTCCGGTGCAGGAAGCGCCGCCCGTATCAAAACGTTTTGGGAGCCGGAGCCACAGCGCTTTGGCTGCCGCAAGTCCAGAGGAGACCAGCATGCCGATCCGAGCCACAGTTTGGGGCGAGAACGTCCACGAGCAGAAGAACGAGTTCGTGGCCCAGAACTATCCCAAGGGCATGCATGGCCAGATCGCGGCGCTCTTGGGCGAGGACAAGAACATCGTCGCCTCCACCGTGACGCTGCAGGATCCCGAGCACGGCATGACCGAAAAGAAGCTCGACGAGACCGACGTCCTCCTCTGGTGGGGGCATGCCGCGCACAATCTCGTCGACGACAAGATCGTCGAGCGCGTGGTCGAGCGGGTCTGGCAGGGCATGGGGCTCATCGTCCTCCATTCGGGCCACCACTCCAAGATCTTCAAGCGCCTGATGGGCGCGCCGGCGAACCTGCACTGGCGCGAGGCGGGCGAGCGCGAGCGGCTGTGGGTGGTTAATCCCGGCCATCCCATCGCCAAGGGCCTGCCGGCCTATTTCGAGCTCGAGACCGAAGAGATGTATGGCGAGCCGTTCACCGTGCCCGAGCCGCTCGAGACGGTGTTCGTCTCGTGGTTCCAGGGCGGCGAAGTGTTTCGCTCGGGCCTCACCTATCGTCGCGGTGCTGGAAACATCTTCTACTTCCGCCCCGGGCACGAGACCTACCCGACCTATCACGACAAGACCGTCGGCCTCGTGCTGCGCAATGCGGTCAACTGGACCTTCAATGCCGAGCGCCATGCCGAGCTGATGGCGGCGCCGAACACGCCGGTGGACAAGGCGATCGAAAAGATCGTCGAGCGCGGCGCCAAGCTCGCGAGCCACGAGCAGCAGAAGGCCATCGACTGGGCCGAAGACGCCAAGACCCGCTAAGCGCACGAACCAAGGCAATCCTCACATGCGTCTCCTCATCCTGGGCACCGGCGGCATGGCCGCGCAGCATGCCAAGCATTTCGCCGCCATCGACGGCGTCACCCTTGTGGGTGGCGTCGACGTCGATCCGGCACGGCTCGAAAAGTTCAACACCACGCACAACATTCCCAATGGCTTTGCCTCGCTCGACGCGGCCATCGCCTGGGGACAGTTCGATGCGGTGGCCAATGTCACACCGGATTCGATCCATCATCCGACCTCGATCGCCGCGCTCCAGGCCGGCAAGCACGTGTTCTGCGAGAAGCCGCTCGCCACCGATGCCACCAAGGCGTTCGAGATGGTCGACGTCGCCGAGCAGTCGGGCCTTATCAACATGGTCAACCTCACCTATCGCAATGTCGCGCAGCTCCAGAAGGCACGCGAGATCGTGACCTCGGGGCAGATCGGCGCGGTCAAGCATGTCGAGGCGAGCTATCTGCAGAGCTGGCTCGTCTCCAAGGCCTGGGGCGACTGGCGCACCGAGAGCCAGTGGCTGTGGCGGCTGTCCAAGAAGCACGGCTCGAACGGTGTTCTGGGCGACATCGGCGTCCACATTCTCGATTTCGCGTCCTACGGTTCGGGCCTCGACATCGACCATGTGTTCGCCCGCCTCAAGACCTTCGACAAGGCGCCCGGCAACAAGATCGGCGAGTACGAGCTCGACGCCAATGACAGCTTCACCATGGCGGTGGATTTCAACAATGGCGCGCTCGGCGTGATCCACGCCACGCGCTGGGCGACGGGCCACTTCAACGAGCTGCGCCTGCGCGTCTATGGCGAGCGCGGCGGCGTCGAGGTGCAGCACCGTCACGACGGCAGCAAGCTCCTCGTCTGTCTCGGCGAAAACGCCGACAAGGGCCTGTGGGAGGAGATGGCGGTCGAGCCCGTGCTGACCAACTACCAGCGTTTCGCGGGCGCCGTCCGCGCCGGCAAGAACCAGGAGCCGACCTTCCGCCACGCCGCCAATTTGCAGAAGGTCCTCGATCTCGCAATGGTGTCGGACAGCGAGAAGAAGGAACTGCCCACGCACTGATCTTGCGCCGGACCGGCGATGTGCCCATCTATCGGGCGCATCCTCGGAGGGTTCGGGTCATGGATTGGCTGTGGGCCATTCTCGTCGGCTTCCTCGCCGGCATCATCGCAAAGCTCATCACGCCGGGCGGACCCAATCCGCGCGGCTTCATCCTGACCACGGTGCTGGGCATTGTGGGCGCACTTCTGGCCACCTGGCTGGGGCAGGCGATCAACCTCTATCAGCCCGGCGAAACGGCCAATTTCCTCGGCCAGATCATTGGCGCCATCATTATCCTGCTGGTCTGGCGGCAGGTCGTGCGGCCGCGCTGATGCCGTTGCCGGCCGGGCGATCCGCCCGGTCGCTTTCACACAATCTCAATCCCGCGGGCGCTTAGTGCCGGCATGAGTGCTTCGCTGCAGAGCCTGATGCGGGACCAGATGGCGCCCACCGATACCGGCACGACGCTGCTGGTGCAGCTCGTCGCCTTCATCGTCATCGGCGGCGCGGCGGCGCTGAGCTTTGTGGGCGTCTCGTCGGCGGCGGTCGCGCTGTTCCGCTCGGTGCCGGCCTGGCTCGTGTCGTCGCTGTGCTATGCCGCCTTCATCGTGCCGGTCTATCTCATGCACCGGCGCTATTCGTTCCAGTCCGCTACCGCGCATGGCCGCGCGCTGCCGCGCTACGTGCTGGTGCAGTTGTGCGGCCTCGCCCTCGCGACGGCCTTCTCCTATCTCGCCTACGGCATCGTCGGGCTGCCCACGCTGGTGGCGGCGCTGGTGGTCATCGTCCTCACCTCGGGCGTCAATTTCCTCGTGCTGCGGCGCTGGGCCTTCGCGGACGGAGCCTGATGGGCAACTGGCTCGCCAAGTTCGACCGGCGCTCGCGCCTGCTGTCGGAAGTCAATTCGCCCTATTACAACCGCCGCGTCTTCGTGCTGTCGCGCGAGCTCGCCAAGGCCATTCCCGGCCGGGGTACGGTGCTCGACCTGGGCGCCGGCGACGGGCAGATCGCCATGGCGCTGATGCGCCTCCGCCCCGACCTCAGGATCGAGGGTGTCGATATCGTGCCGCGTCCGCGCACGCTCATTCCGGTGACCCAGTATGACGGCCGGACGCTGCCCTATGCCGACAAGTCGGTCGACTACGTCACCATCGTCGATGTGCTGCACCACACCACCGATCCCGCCGCCGTGCTGTCGGAGGCGGCGCGCGTCGCGCGCCAGGGCGTCGTCATCAAGGATCATCTGCGCGAGGGCGTCCTCGCCCGGCAGACCCTCGTGTTCATGGACTGGTTCGGCAATCTGGGCGATGGTGTCCCCATGCCCTACAATTTCCTCAGCCGTCGCGAATGGCAGGGCGAGTTCTTCAAGTCGCATCTGGAGCTCGCCACCAGCAACGAAAAGCTCGGCCTCTACCTTCCCCCCGCCCGCTGGCTCTTCGACCGCACCCTCCACTTCGTCGCCTACCTGACGCCGAAGCCGGCGTGAGCGAGCCCACCGCTGCGCCCGCGAATGGAGCCTCTCCCGGAAGGGGGATGGCCCGTGGCTCCGCATCGCTCGATGGCGCCCCAAGAGTGGAGCCCCTCCCTCCCATCGGGGAGGGGGGACCGGCGAAGCCGGTGGGTGGGGGCTTGGGGCTGGCGCTGAGACCGTTGCCGCCCACCGCAAGTGTTCGTAGCCGGAGGCCCCGATCGCGCCCACCCCCCGGCTGTCATCCCCGCGAAGGCGGGGACCCAGCTCTCATCACCCACCAACCTCTGAGCGCTGGCGCAAGCGAACACTTGGGTCCCAGCCTTCGCTGAGATGACAGCGGGGGTGGGGTACATCCGTGGACGCAGCCAGCGCGCGTCGTACTGGCGCACCACCTGGGGAAAACCGCATCAGTTTGACTCGCGGAGTCACCAGCATTCTCAGGCCTCACACCCCGATTTCGAGCCAACTTACGCACGGTCCCCGGCGCCGGGCGTATACTCCTCCTCACTGCGTCCTCATCGAGCGACTCGAGACGAACGGGCGAGGGCGCAGGGCCGGGTGGTGCGAGGGTCGCCTCGCACCCGGCGGGACAGAGCGGATCGTGCGGGCAGCTTCCTGGGCCCGGGGTCCGGCGCAGATGATGGTCATGATCGGCCATCATCGCGGAGCGGATGGGCGGATCGTCGCCCCATCATCCGCTCCAGAGTGGCGCCGCGCCAGCACTCAAGGCAGCCACCTCTCCCCTCTGACCGTCCGAGCTCCCGGATCGCAGCGGCGAGGCGACGTGCCTCAATGTTTGCGGACTACCCGCGTCGAGGCCTCGCCTCGCCGCTGCAGCTCCCTTGCCCACCGGGCTAGGAGCACCCACCGAGCGACCGGTCGAGCCCGGTCAGCGCGTCCGCTCGTGCGCTTTTTGCCTTTTGAGGAACGTGCCCGAAAGGGCTGGCGCGTTCACGTCAAATCAGTAAGCTCCGCCCGCTTTCGAGGAGTTGCAGCATGCGCAGTGCACTGATTGTCTGGGGTGGTTGGAGCGGGCATGACCCCGAGGAGTGCGCGGCGATCTACCGCCGCTGGCTGCACGAGGACGGCTTCTCGGTCCGGGTCGAGACCGACATCTCGGTATTTGGCGATCCCTCGATCCACGATTTGTCGCTGATCGTGCCGATCTTCACCATGAGCAAGCTCGAGCGCGAGCACGCGCAGAACTTCGCCAAGGCGGTCGAGGGCGGCGTGGGGGTGGGCGGGCATCATGGCGGCATGAGCGACGCGTTCCGCGAGTCCGTCGACTACCAGTTCGTGATCGGCGGCCAGTGGGTGGCGCACCCCGGCAACATCATCGACTACACGGTCGAGGTGGCCAAGCCCGACGATCCCATCATGGCGGGCCTGCCGGCCTCGTTCCCCTATCATTCCGAGCAGTATTACATGCACATGGACCCGGCGGTCGACGTGCTGGCGACCACCACATTCTCGGGCGAACACGCGCCCTGGACCAAGGGCGTCGTGATGCCGGTGGCCTGGAAGCACCGCTACGGCGCGGGCAGGGTGTTCCATTGCACGCTCGGCCACCGCGCCGCCGAGTTCCAGGTGCCCGAAATGGCGACGATGATCCGCCGCGGCATCAACTGGGCGGCGCGTGAGTGACAGCGTCGATCACGCAGCTGTGCCGCCGCGTGACTTGAAACTTGGCCCGAATGGGTGCCGTTTCTCCGCTGTCGCGAGCAGCGCGAGGAGGGGATGCATGGCCATTGCTGAGGGGACATTGCCGGCGGACATGCCGCCCCGCGCCGCTCCGGCCGCGCGGGCCACTGCCGCTGGCCTCAGCCTCGTGGGCGCCGTCACCGGCGGCGCCTTCACGCTGTTCCTGTTCACGGCACCGGATCTGCTGGTGCCGCTCGGCATCGTCAGGCCGGCCGACGCCGTGATCGTCTCGCTGTTCGCCGCGGCCGCGGTGTTCATGGCGCTGGGTGGCGTCGTCGCGTTGGCCCGTCTGGGGCTCGGCGGCGCCATCGCCCTCATCGGTGTGCTGTTCTGGCTGGCGGCCTGCATCGCGTTCAAGAGCTTCGGCTGGCTGCTCGCTGTGCCGCTGGGCTTCGCCGTCCTCGGCGCGCTGACCGGCATGATCGGCAACGATCGGGTCGCGAGCCAGGCCGATCCGCGCCTCATCTACCGGCAGGACGTGATGACACGCCTCACGCACTGGGTGTGGGCGGTGGCGATGTTCTTCCTGCTGCTCTCGGGCCTCCAGATCTTCAACGCCCGGCCCAATCTCTACATCGGCCAGGAATCCGGTTTCGCCTACCAGAACTCGATTCTGGACATCTACGCGCTCAACCGTGAAGGCGGACCGATCGGGCAGACAAAGCTCTTCGGCACGACCTTCGACACCACGGGCGTCCTCGGGGTCAGCGACAATAATGGCCGTGTGTCGTTCACCGCCTTCCCCGGCTGGGCGACGATCCCCTCCTATCGTGACCTGGGGACCGGCCGCGTCGTCCACTTCTTCTTCGCCTGGATCCTCGTGGGCACGCTGCTGATGTGGCTGGTCAACGCCATATCGAGCGGGCATCTGTGGCGCGACATCGTCCTCAAGCCGCGTGACATCCGGGGGCTGCCCCGCGACATCTGGGATCACGTCCGGCTGCGCTTCACGCATGGGCGCTCCTACACGCCGCTGCAGAAAGTCGCCTATTTCGGCGTGTTCGCTGTTGCCTTTCCGCTGATCATCCTCACGGGCCTCAGCATGTCGCCGGGGATGAACGCCGCGTGGCCGTGGCTCACCGAGATTTTCGGCGGCCGGCAGACGGCGCGGACGATCCATTTCTTCACGATGCTCGCCTTCGTGCTGTTCTTCATCGTCCATATCGCGATGGTCGTCCTCGCGGGTCCCTTCAACGAGTTGCGCTCGATGATCACCGGCTACTACCGCACCAGTACCCATGGCGAGGAGAAGTGACATGAGCCGGCTCATCGTTTCCCGCCGCAAGTTCCTCACCGCGTCGGCTGCCGGCGCATCCGGCCTCATCCTGGCGGGCTGCGACCAGTTCGATTTCCTCGGCCAGCGCGATCACCCGGCGCGCGATTTTCTCGAGCGCGCCAACACGCTGACCTATCAGGTGCAGCGCCTGATGGCCGGCGAGCAGGCGCTGGCGCGGACCTATGCGGAGTCCGAAATCCGCCAGCCGCAGCGGCCCAACGGATCGGTCGATCCGACGACGCCCGACTATGTCGCGCTGCGCGATGGCGGCTTTGCCGATTATCGGCTCCGCATTACCGGCCTCGTCGAGCGCGAGCTCAGCTTTTCGCTCGACGAGCTGCGCAACATGCCGGGCCAGAGCCAGATCACCCGCCACGACTGCGTCGAGGGCTGGAGCTGCATTGCCAAATGGAGCGGCACGCGGCTCGGCCCGCTGCTCGACCAGGCCGGCGTCAAGCCGGCGGCGCGCTTCTGTGTCTACCATTGCTACGATGTGATGGGTGGCGGCCTCGCCGGCACCGAGCCCTATTACGAGAGCTCCGACCTGATCGACGCCTACCATCCGCAGACGATCCTCGCCTACGGCCTCAACAACGAGGTGCTGCCGGTGAGCAATGGCGCGCCGGTGCGGCTCAGGATCGAGCGGGCGCTTGGCTACAAGCAGCCCAAATACCTCCACACGGTCGAGCTGGTCGACAGTTTCGCCGGTTTCGGCCAGGGGCAGGGCGGCTACTGGCCCGACCATGGCTATGACTGGTATGGCGGAATCTAGATCGTTAACCTTTGATTAACTTTGTAGCGATCGGCTGCCACCGATCTGCTAGTCTCCCGCAATCCGACTGGGACGGGGGTCACCATGCTGGGGTCTTGGACGATTGGGCGCGCCGCGGCGTGGATTGCCCTGTTCTTCGCACTCGCTCTGCCGTTGAGCGTTCTCGCGCAGGACATGACGCTGACGCTCAATGCGCAGCCGGGCACCTTCACGGGCAAATGGGTCTATCGCAGCTTCTCGGTGAGCTCGAAGCCTGGAGATACCCTCGCCAAGCTCGCCCTCGGCCTCAATGAGCTCGAACTGACCGAGCAAAACGGCCGCATTGTCGGCAAGCGCATCGGGCAGGGGGTCAATTACGACCTGAGCGGCATTGCGCGCTACATCGCCAAGCAGGGCGCCACGATCCGGCTCACGGGGCAGGCGACGATCAGTGGTAAGACCTACAATTACGACTATTTCGGCTACCTCATCCCGGCCTGGAGCGTGAACGGCGCGGCGCAGCCCGACACCATCATGGGCACGGTGCTGCGCAGCGATCCGGCCAATCCGTCCGACGCGCCGCTGATCGCGTCCTTCGCCGCCACACGCGAGTAGAATATCGTTTAAGTTTTAGGAACCACGCCGAGAGCCTCCTCAAGCGCCGCCGGCCCGCCTCTGCTATGAGTAAGGCTACCGGAAGGTGGCCCATGTACGAGCTGCAGATATTCCTTCAGCGCAGGCGGAAGATGCTGACCCGCGTCGCGGCGCTGCTGATCCTGGGGATTGGCGGGATGCTCGCGGTGCTCCCGCGCGCCGACGCGCATGGGACGCTCGCCACCACCCCCGACCCCAAGAGTTTCCTGCTGTCGCCCGAGTCCCTGGCGAGCGCGCGTTTCGCCACGTTCTACCCGCTCACGCATCGCTGATCTGCACGGCAAGCCTTGCTTTCCGGCGCGGCTTGCCCCATATGGCGCCGTATCGACCGGCATCGACCGGCGAACAGCTTCTCTTCTTTCCGATTGTTAGCGGTGAGCGGCGAAGTGGCCTGGAGACCATCCCAGGTTTCAAACGCACCCGCGCGATCCTATCCCATCGCCCGATTGCATAACCCTGTTCCGCCCCGCAGATCCGCGCGGCGGCGCGTGCCGCATGGTCCGGCGCGCCAATGAAAGCTATCCGTTGAACCACTCAACATTCACCAGTCTGGGCCTGCCGGCGAATATTCTGGGCGCCCTCGACAAGGCCGGGTTCAAGACCCCGACCGCCATCCAGGCCAAGGCGATCCCGCCGCAACTGCAGCGCCGCGACATCCTCGGCATCGCGCAGACGGGCTCGGGCAAGACCGCCGCGTTCGGCCTGCCGATCCTTGCCGGCATCGCCGAGCTCACCGGCCGTCCGAACCCGATGACGACCCGCGCGCTGATCCTCGCGCCGACGCGCGAGCTCGCCGTGCAGATCGACGAAGTGCTGCACAAGCTGGGCGGCACGCGCCTGTCGACCGTGCTCGTCCTCGGCGGCACTTCGCGCAATGCACAGATCCAGAAGATCGCTAAGGGCGTCGACGTCGTCATCGCGACGCCGGGCCGGCTGGTCGACCTGCTCGACGACAAGAAACTGCGCCTCAACGAGACGCGCTGGCTCGTGCTCGACGAAGCCGACCGCATGCTCGACATGGGCTTCATCCACCCCGTGCGGAAGATCGCGGCCGCCATCGGTCCGCGCCGCCAGACGGCGCTGTTTTCGGCCACCATGGCCAAGGAAGTCGCCGAGCTCGCCGCGGGCCTGCTCAACGACCCGGTGCGCGTCGAGGCGCAGCCGCCGGCAACCACCGTGGGCACCATCGAACAGCGGGTGATCCTGTCGGGCTCCAAGCAGAAGCGCGAAGAGCTCAACAAGCTGCTCGCCGATCCGGCGCTGCAGCGCGTGATCATTTTCTCGCGCACCAAGCACGGTGCCGACCGCGTCGCCAAGAACCTCGCGGTCGATGGCCATGAGGCAGCGGCGATCCACGGCAACAAGAGCCAGAATGCGCGCCAGGCCGCGCTCAAGGGTTTTGCTTCGGGCGCCGTACGCATCCTCGTCGCCACCGACATCGCGGCGCGCGGCATCGATGTGCCCAACATCACCCATGTGATCAATTACGAGCTGCCCGACGATGCCGAGAACTACGTGCACCGCATCGGTCGCACCGGGCGCAACGGCGCCTCGGGCGTGGCGATTACGCTGTGCGACGGCACCGAGCGCGCCAAGCTGCGCGACGTCGAGCGCCTGATCCGCCGCACCTTGCCGGTGTCCGGCGAGATCAAGGAGCCGGTCGCAACGCAACCCAAGGCCAAGGTCCCGCATCGCGGGCAGGGGCCCAAGCCCGAGGGCGGCCGTCCCAACGCACAGCGGCCGCAGCGCAATGCGGGCCGGCACTTCTCCGGTGCCAAGAAGGCCGCGATCGCGGGCCAGCGCCAGGGCGGCAAGCCCCAGCGCTCCCGGCAGAAGCAGCGCGTAACCGCCTGACATCAAGAGGCCGCCCACCGGGCGGCCTCTTTTTCTGAACGCCGGCTAAACGCGCGATTGGAGGAACATTCAACGCCGCTAACGCATTGTGCCCACAACGAAGGTTTGGGTGCCCGAAAATGCTGAAATTCTCGCTCGTTGCGATGTTCGTTCTCTCGCTGGCCACGCTCAGCGTCGCCGCGTCGGCGCTGCCGATACCGGTCTGACGGCGGTCCCGGCCATGACGTCGATGCAGCTTCTCGTCCTGTTCGCCGCGGTCATGCTGGTCCTCGCCATCGGCGCGGCGAGCGTGTTCATCTAGCGCCGTCGAGCAGGCCTACCGCCTGTGCCGCGAGGGCAGTGACTTCCTCTTCCGAAATCGCCGAGGCCGAATAGCCGATCGACAGATCGATCCCGCCGTCGCGCTCACTGGCGATGACAAAGAGCGAGGGGCCGAACATGTCGAGCGACACCGCCATGCTCACGTCCTCCAGTTCGTAGGCGCCGTAGACGCGGCGCAGTCCCGACTCGCCCGCCGTCGTCACGGCGAGGCCGTCGATACGGCGGTATTGAGTGGCCATGCCGCGGATCTCCTTGCGGTAGACCTCCCAGTCGAACAGTTTGAGGATACTCGCCGGCCCCTGGTCCTTGGCGAGCGTCGTGATGAGGCGGAACGACACCTCGCGTGCCGTCTTCCACAGATCGTCGCCGATCGGGTTGGTGGTGCGCATGATGTCGATGTAGCAGCCATAGGTCTCGGCATGGAGGGCCGGCTTCATCAGGCGCCGCAGGTCGATCGTGGTCAGCACCGACATCGCGTCGAGCCCGTAGCGTTGCCGCATAGCCAGCAGGAACGAGGCGGTGATCAGGCCGTGCAGGGTCGTGCGGTTGGCCTTGATCGCGGCCCGCAGCGTCTCCGCCTCGTTGGCGCCGATGCGACGGCTGAGGATGTGCGTTTCCATCCTGGGCGCCGGCAGCGGCAGCTTGGGCAGCCGGATGGCAGGCTCGTAGCCGCGGGTGCCGCTGTCGGGCTTGACGGGCAGGCCCGTTTCGAGCGGCGGCGGCAGGCTGGTGTGCACCGGGCGGCGCTGCCGCGCTTCCGACGGGTCGGCGAGATATTCGAGCAACTGGCGGCTCAGCATGTTGCCGGACTGGGCGTCGAGGGTGGCGTGGTCGGCGCACACGACAATGTGGCTGAGCTCGGCGTCGGCGTTCTGCCGTACGAGCGTGATGCGGAGGCGCGGATGCCGGCCGCGCTTGATCGGCGTGCGCAGTTCCTTTGCCAGCACCTGCCGCCACGCCTCCGGATCGGGGTCGTCGACGATGTGCAGCGGAATGGCCGACGTGCCTTCGGTGACGAAGCTCGGCTGCCGGTAGACGAAGGGCGGCAGGCTTCGAAAGACGAGGCGGCCATAAGTGATGTGGGTGCGCAGGATGGGGTGCAGCGTCTGCAGCCAGTCGAGCGCCTCCTGCAGCAGGCCCGGGTCGAGCCGGCCGCGCAGGTGCAGCACGCTGGTGGCGATGAGCCCGCCATAACCGTGGAGGTAGTGAAGCAGGCGCTCCTGCTCGCCCAGCTCGCGCGAACCGTTCACGATCGTCCTCCGCGCAGTTTCCAGCCGCGTTTCGATCTGGCTATATCGCCTGCGTGAGGGATTCGATGAACAGCTACGAACAGCCGATCCTGGATTTTGTCGCCGGCGCCGCCGCCGAAGCGGGCGGCGGCGCGATGGTTGCACGCGATACGCCGCTGCTCGAAACGGGCATGCTGGATTCGATCAACCTTGTCCGACTGATCCAGTTCATCGAGGAGCGCTTCGGTATTTCGGTGCCCGACAGCGATTTCGGCCCGGACCTGTTCGAGTCGCCGGCGTCGCTGGCGGCTTATGTCGAGCGGCGCAAGCAAGGTTAGAGCTCCAGCAGCTTGGCGCGCAGCAGCTTACCCGTCGAGCTGCGCGGCAGGGCGTCGAGGAAAGCGACCTCGGTCGGCACCTTCTGCGACGACAGCCGCGCCCGGGCAAAGCGGACGATCTCGTCCTCCGACACTTCGTCCCGGCGCACGACATAGGCACGCAGCTTGTTGCCATTGCGTGCGTCCGGAACGCCGGCCACCGCCAGCTCGGCGACAGCGGGATGAGCGGCGAGGGTGTCCTCGACCTCGATCGGGTCGATCTTGTAGCCCGACACTTCGATCAGCAGCTTGCTGCGGCCCTTGATGTAGATGCGCCCCGCTTCATCGAGGCTGGCGAGATCGCCGCTGCGGAACCAGCCGTCGTCGAAGGCAAGGGCGTTGGCCGCGGCGTCGCCGAGATAGCCGCGCATCAGCGACGAGGAGCGGATGAGCAGTTCGCCCACGTCGTCGCCGAGTCCGGTGTCGGCAGCCGCGATGCGGACCTGGGCGTCGCCCGCCGGCTTGCCCACCGAGGCCCAGGTCGCATCGGGATCGGCGGCGTCGTTATGCGACACCATGATCGCCTCGGTGGAACCATAGGCCTGGCGCAGCGCGATGCCGAAGCGCGCCTGCACGGCGTCGAAGGTCGAGCGCTTGAGTGCCGCGCCGCCGGAGAAGGCGATGCGCAGGCTGAGATCGAAATCGCCCGCTTGTGCGGCGATGATGTCGTACATGGCCGGCACTGCCCCCATCAGCGTCACGCGCTGGCGGACCATCGCCTCGAGCAGCTTGCGCCGCGACAGAGCGAGCGGCAGCGGATCGCTCCAGTAGAACGTCGTCGCACCGCCGCTGAGGGTGTCGATCACGCCCATCAGGAAGCCCATGGCGAAGTTGGGCGGCAGGATGTTGACCACGACGTCGTCGGGCTGCAGCTTCCAGGCGCCGCTGGTCCGCGCGCCGTCCGCCAGGATCTCGGCATGGGTGTGCGGCACCACCTTGGGCAGGCCCGTCGAGCCCGAGGAGAACAGGTACAGCGCCGGCGTGTCGGCCGCGAGCGCCGGCAGGGGCATCGGAGCGGTCTCGATCGCGGCGAGATCGGTGGTGACGAACAGCACCGCTCCAGGCGCAACGTCAGCGATGAGCACTTCCGCTGCGGCTTTGCTCGCAGGCGTGGCGACCACAGCCGACGGCGTCGCCTTCCCAGCTAGAGCCGCGAGTTCGGCGCGGGTCGCAGTCGGGCCGAGCGGCATGGCGATGGCCCCGATGGCGAACAGTGCGTGGGCGACAGCGAAGATGTCGGGCGAGTTGGGAATGAGGAGGGCGACGACGTCACCCCGGCCGATGCCGCGATTGGCGAAGCCGGAGGCGAGGCGCTCGATGCGCCGGGCCAGAGACGGGTACGGGAAGACGTCCTCGCCCTTGCGCAGCCCGCTCGTTTCGGGGGCCGTCGCGGCGACCTGAAGCAGCCGGTCGAAGATCACTGTTCACTCCGCCTTGCACGCCCCTGCCTTGTATAAGGGCTCGCCGCGGCGTCGACAATGCTAGCTGAGAGGAATGCCCTTCCGGCCCTTGTCGCGCTGGTAGATGGCGCTGAGATCGGCGTAGAGCGCCGTGAGGTCGTCGACGCGCGCCGTCAACTTCTCCTTGTTGCCGCGGTCGAGGCCGGCGATCATCCGCGACATGTCGTGGCTGGCAAAATAGGCGTTCGTCCGGTTGTAGAGGTCGCGCCCTGGGGCCGCGGCCGCACGATCCGGATCGGGCACGGCATAGACCGCCTTGAGGATCTGGATGTCGTAAGGAATGGCGAAGCTGTCCGCCGAGTCCTGATGCGAGAACAGGTAGTAGAAATTGTCGAAGCCCGACCACGTTATGCCGCTCAGGCACAGCGAACAGGGTTCGTGTGTGGCCAGGAACAGGCAGTCCTTGGGCGCGGGGTGGCCGGCCATCTCGTAGAAGCGCTTGATGGCATGCATCTCGCCGTGCCAGAGCGGATTCTCGATTTCGTTGTTGGTCTCGGCAACCACCAGCGACAGGTCCTGCTTGCGCAGGATCGCGGCGCCGAACAGCTTGTTGCCGGCTTCCACGCCCGATCGCGTGCGGGGAGCGATGTCGTTCTCAATGACGTCAAGCAGGCGGCTCAGAAGGGCAGGAGTATCCATCAACGCTCGAAGGTGACTGTTGGCTTTCCGTTGCTATCAAGCAGGGTCAGCACGTCGTTGTCGAGCACCCATGCGACGGAAGCCTTGAGGGCCTCGAAATAGCTCTGCTCGAGCATGTTTCGCTCGTAGAAGCAGGAGCGCTGTGTCCGCGACAGGTCGCCAAGGGCGAAGCCGGTTTCGGTGAGGGTGGCGGGCGCGAAGTAGGAGTTGCAGCCGCCCACGCCGCCGGCGCGCATGTCGCTCTCGATCTGCAGCGTCACCTCAATCCCCGGTGGAACCGGCGTGTCCCCGATCGCTGTCGCCTGCCAGGTGACGTTGAGCAGCGGCAGATCCTGCGGCGCTGCCGCCGGCTCGCTCGACGGCTCCGCGATCTGCGCCACGAGGCCGGTGACGATCACCACCGGCTCGACCTGCGCCAACGGTGTCACCGGGAACGGTTGGGCGTTGCGAAAGCGCAGGTCGCCGGCCCGTATCTCGGCGTTGAGCGCGTAGTCGTGCTGCGGCAGGATCAGGCTGTCCTCGAACGTCAGGGTGAAGGCGAGCGGCACCTGGCCCGGCCCGGTGGGCGCCGACACGCTGAGGCGCGGGCGATCAGGCAGCGCCAGATCCACCAGCTCGATGCTGAGGATTGCCGTCTCCGGCAGCGCGACGCGCTCGTGATAGGTAACTTCGCCGGCGAGCTGCACCGGTGCTGCGAGGGCCGGCGCCGCGAGCAGCAGCAAGGCAGTCGGCAGGGCGGCTCTGAGCATCGCAACCTCCACAGTATCGACGGCGGACACTCGTCGGACAATGTGGAGGAATTAATACGCCGCGTTCAGGTTGCCTCGACCACCCACGGCTCGGCGAAGAAATGCTCTTCGAGATTGTTGCCCTCGCCGCCGCGGTCGACGCACAGGAAATCGGCGTCGGCTCCGAGCGGCGTCAGCACGCCATGCCACGTGTTCATGGCAATGTTCACGCCCTGACCCGGCCCGGTGAGGAAGGCGCGCGGCGTGCCCGGGGTGCCCGATTCGTCGGGCGCGACGACGACGAGGAAGGGATGTGAGGACAGCGGGTAGAAGGCCTGGCTGCCGAGCGGGTGCCGCTCGAGCATCTTGAGGGGCAGTGGCAGGGTGAAATGCCGCGAATGCATCAGCGAGATCAGCGGGCGAGCGTGGACGCCGCCGAGCTCAACCCGCGCCAGGTCGTGGTAGCGTTGGCAGTTGCCGGAGTTGATGGGGTAGTTGTGTGCGCCCTCCTGCTCGATGACCTGGCCGAAGGGCGCGAAAGCGTCGCGGGTGAGCGGTTCGGTGCGAAGCGTGCGCATGCCGCTAATACCGCAGCTTGGCGTGGCGGTTGACGTCCTTGTAGAGCAGGTAGCGGAACCTGTCGGGGCCGGCGTAGCAGGCCTGCGGGCAGAAGGCGCGCAGCCACATGAAGTCGCCCGCCTCGACCTCGACCCAGTCGCGGTTGAGGCGGTAGACGGCCTTGCCCTCGAGCACGTAGAGGCCGTGTTCCATCACATGGGTCTCCTCGAACGGGATGACGGCGCCCGGCTCGAGGGTGACGATGTTGACATGCATGTCGTGCGACACGTCGGCGGGGTCGACGAAGCGTGTCGTCCCCCAGCGGTTCTTGGTGTCGGGCATCCAGCGGATGGGCTCATCCTGCTCGTTGGCGACGAACGCATTGGGAACGGCGATCCCCTCGACGACGTCGTAGGCCTTGCGGACCCAGTGGAAGCGCACCGGCGCCTTGGACTTGTTAATGAGCTTCCACCTGCAGCCCGGCGGCAGATAGGCATAGGCGCCCGGCTTCAGGGCATGGTTCTTGCCCTCGATCGTAAGCGTCGCCTGGCCCGAAACGACGAACAGCACGCCCTCGGCGGCAGGGTCGGGCTCGGGCTGCGTACTGCCGCCACCGGGAAGGACCTCCATCACATATTGCGAGAAGGTCTCGGCAAATCCGCTCAGCGGCCGCGCGATGATCCAGGCGCGGGTGCCGCTCCAATGCGGCAAGGCGCTCGTCACGATGTCGCGCATCACGCCGCGCGGGATCAGGGCGTAGGCTTCGGTGAACACGGCGCGCTGGGTGTGGAGCGCGGCCTGCGGCGGCAGGCCGGCGGCGGGAGTGGCGTAAGGGGTTGGGGCCATTTGTCGTGACAGGTGAGTGGTGACTGCTTCGTGTTTAGAGCAGAACCAGCCCGCCACAAAGGGGTGACGCCCTGGGCATCCGTGCCGCCTTCGCAATCCGGTAAGAAATCGGGCGCAATCTGGGCAGCATGAGCATGCCCGCGCCACACCATCCCGCTGGCCCCATGGCCGAGTTCATCGAGCGCCACGAAACGTTGCGCACGATCATGGAGTGGATTGCCGACCGCTTCGCCGACGCGCCTCAGACCGACGACACGATCGACTGGGAAGACGGCGAGGATCACGACGAGCCGCACGGGCCCGCGACGCTCTAGCGCCGGACAAGGCGCATCACAAATCGCACTAGGTGCATCGCCAGCCACAGCGCGAGCGCCAGCGCGCCAACCCCCAGCAGCAGGCCGACCCCCGGAACCAGCGCTCCGGCAAGCTGCCAGGGCGCAAGTTCGCCGGGCGTCGGTGCGACATAGACGGCCCAGCCGGCGACCAGCACGAGGACGATTGCCGCAAAGAGGTACAGAACGAGGCCCATGGGCCTGGCCTACACCTTCTCGGGCGCGCGCATGTCCTCGATGATCGTGCCGACGACGCGCGATTCTTCGTCGTGCGGGTGGTCGCGGAAGTCCTCGGCGAGGGCAGCCCTGGTCCAGTCCTGCATGGCGGGGAGGGCGAGCAGCCGCTGGGCGTAGGCCCGCGCCTCGTCGCCCACCGGCGGGTTGTAGGTTTGGAGGCGGTAAGCGACTGGCGCGAAGAAGGCGTCGACGGCGGTGAAGGTGCTCCCGGCGAGCCAGGGACCGCCGAAGCGGGTGAAGCCGTCGTGCCAGAGGGCGTCCAGGCGCGCGAGGTCGCCCTTCAGGCCTTCGGTCACCTCGTGCAGCTTCACGCGGATGCCGACATTCATGTTGCAGATGTTGCGCAGGTGCTGGAAGCCGCTGTGCATCTCGGCCGCCGCGGAGCGGGCCCAGGCGCGGGCCCTGCCGTCCTTCGGCCAGACGATGTCGTGGCGCTCGGCGAGATACTCGACGATGGCGAGGGAGTCCCACACGGCCGTGTCGCCGTCGACCAGCAGCGGCACCTTGCCAGTGGGCGAGAACCCGGTGAAGCTCTTGCCGCCGACATTGGGCACGAAGCGATGAACCTGTTCCTCGAATGGGATTCCAGTTGCCTTCATCAGCACCCAGGGGCGCAACGACCAACTCGAATAGTTCTTGTTGGCAATATGCAGCGTGTACATCGTGACTCCTCGTGTTGCCTTGGCCGGGCGACCCTGAACGGGACCACCTGCCGATCGGCTAAAGCTCTGGAAGGATGGCGCGGAGGCGGAGCAGGGCAATGCGCTCCACCTGGCCGCAGGCGGTCTTGAACTCGGTGTGACGGTCATTGCCCACGCGCGTGTGCATGGCCGACAGGATCATGTCCTTGGTGTTGTCGCGCACGGCGATGATGAAGGGGAAACCGAACTTGGCGACATAGGCCGCGTTCAGCTCCTCGAACTGCCCGCGCTCGCCGTCGGTGAGGGCATCGAGCCCGGCGCTGGCCTGCTCGGAGGTCGAAGCCTCGGTGAGGCGGCGCGCCTGCGCCAGTTTGCCGGCGAGGTCGGGGTGGGCGCGGAGAACGCCGAGACGCTCTTCGTCGCTCGCCATGCGGAACTGGCTGCGCAGGGCGAAATGCAGCCCCGTCGCGGTGTCGCTGGCCGGGCCGAGTTCGCCGTCGAAGGCACGTTCGGCGATCCAGGGCGAATGCTCGAAGATCGAACCGAAATGCCCGACGAACTGCGTGCGGTCCATCTCTGAGGGGACGTAGTCCGGCGCCTCGTAGGGATGATGCCGCGCCCAGTGATGGGCAATATCGATCCGGCGGGCGATCCAGACCTTGTCCTTCGAACGCACGTAGTCGAGGAACTTCCGGAGGCCGGCGAAGCGGCCGGGCATGCCGACGAGACGGCAGTGGAGGCCCAGCGACATCATCTTGGGCGAGCCGAGGCGGCCCTCCTCATAGAGGACGTCGAAGCTGTCCTTGAGGAAGGTGTGGTATTCCTCGCCATTGTCGAAGCCCGGCGCGGTGACGAAGCGCATGTCGTTGTTGGCGAGGCTGTAGGGAATGACGAGCTGGGGCCGGCCACGGTGGGGGCGCCAATAGGGCAGGTCGTCGTCATAGGTGTCGGAGACGTAGTCGAAGCCGCCTTCCTCGGAGACGAGGTCGACGGTCGCGAGCGAGGAACGCCCGGTGTACCAGCCATAGGGGCGCTCGCCGGTGGCGACGGCATGGAGCCGGATCGCTTCGACGATCGCCGCGCGTTCTTCGGCTTCAGGCATGTCCTTGTGCTGAATCCATTTGAGGCCGTGCGAGGCGATCTCCCAGTCGGCCTCCAGCATAGCGGCGACCTGCTGCGGCGCGCGCATCAGGGCGGTGGCAACGCCGTAGACGGTGACCGGAAGCCTGTTGGCGGTGAAGTACTTCCAGAGCCGCCAGAAGCCGGCCCGCGCGCCATATTCATACATCGACTCGACGTTGGCGTGCCGCTGGCCCGGCCAGGGCGCCGCGCCGATCACATCGGAGAGGAAGGCTTCCGATGCCGCGTCGCCATGGAGGACGTTGTTCTCGCCGCCCTCCTCGTAGTTGAGCACGATCTGCACCGCCACATAGGCGCCGCCGGGCCATTTGGGGTCGGGCGGCGTGCGGCCATAGCCGAGCAGGTTGCGGGGGTATCTCATGTTGCACCCGGACGTCGGAAGGTTCCGCTTGTTAACAAGGCTGGGCCGGCCCGCAAATGGGGCGTCGCCGCCGAATCTGGACCAAACGGTAAAAAATTGGCCATGGCCCCCTTGGATTGTGACAGAATTTTCCGGATAGTCGGCTGAACAGAACAGGAATGCACCAATGGCGGGGCGCCTGACGACCCACGTTCTCGACACCATGCACGGCAAACCGGCCGCCGGTTTGCGCTTCGATTTGCTGATGCTGCACGGCGACCACAGCCACTATTTGATCTCGGGGCTGACCAATGACGACGGGCGCGCGCCCGGGCCGCTGCTCGAAGGCGACCATTTCCATTTGGGCGGCTACGAGCTGATCTTCCACGTCGGCGCCTATTTCCAGAGCAAGGGCGTCGACCTCGAGACGCCGTTCCTCGACCTGGTGCCGGTGCGGTTCACGATGACGGAGATGGCGCACTACCACGTCCCGCTGCTGGTCTCGCCCTACGGCTACTCGACCTATCGGGGGAGCTGATGGGCGCCCTGCGATTCATACTCAATGATGACGACGTCGAGATCACCGAGATCGGCGCGACGACAACGCTGCTCGACTATCTGCGGCTGACCAGGCGGCTGCGCGGATCGAAGGAAGGCTGCGCCGAGGGCGATTGCGGGGCCTGCACCGTGCTGGTCGGCCGGCTGCGCGGCGGCGAGCTCGCTTACGAGACGGTCAATGCCTGCATCTGCTTTATCGGCATGCTGCACGGCACGCATGTGGTGACGATCGAGCATCTGTCGCCGGCCAACGGGCCGCTGCATCCGGTGCAGCAGGCCATGGTCGACCTGCATGGCAGCCAATGCGGCTTCTGCACGCCCGGTATCGTGATGTCGCTTTACGGCCTGTGGATGCGCAATCCCCGCCCCACGGTGCCGCAGATCGAGATCGCGCTGCAGGGCAATCTCTGCCGCTGCACGGGCTACGCGCCCATCGTCAAGGCCGGGCTCGCAATGTCGAGCTATGGCGATGTCGCGGCCGATCCGCTGGTCGCCCACCGCGAGGCGATGCTGGCGCGGATCAGGGGGCTGCAGGACGGCCAAACCGTCGATATCGGAGTAGGCAAGAACCGCATTATCGTGCCGGCAACGGTCGATGAGCTGGCGCGGATCTATGCCGAGACCCCCACGGGCACGCTGGTGAGCGGCGCCACGGATGTGGGCCTGTGGGTCACCAAATTCATGCGCGACATCGGCCCGATGATCTATATCGGGCATCTCGACGAGCTGCATGCCATCCGCGAGGCGGAAGGCGAGCTCGTGCTCGGTGCCGCCGTCACCTACAGCGAGGCGACCGGCGCCATCGAGCGGCATTTCCCGCAACTCGGCGAGTTGTGGATGCGCATCGGCGGCGGCCAGGTGCGCAACGCCGGTACGATCGGTGCCAATATCGCCAATGGCTCGCCCATCGGCGACACGCCGCCGCCGTTCATTGCGCTGGGCGCGCATATCATCCTCCGCAAGGGCAATGAGCGACGCGAGGTGCGGCTGCGCGACTTCTTCATCGCCTATGGCAAGCAGGACCGACAGCCGGGCGAGTTCGTCGAGCAGGTCAGAATCCCTTACCTGCCGGCCGGCGAGAAGCTTGCCTGCTACAAGGTGACAAAGCGCAAGGACGAGGACATCTCGGCCCTGTGCGGCGCGTTCCGCGTGTTCGTCAATGACGACGGCAATGTGGGGATGATCCGCATCGCCTTCGGCGGCATGGCGGCGACGCCCAAGCGCGCCGTGGCGGTGGAAGAGGCGCTGATCGGCAGGCCGTGGACGACGACGACGATCGAAGCGGCGATCCCGGCTTTCGCGACCGATTACCAGCCGCTCACCGACATGCGGGCGAGCGCCGAGTACCGTCTGCTTGCAGCGCAAAACCTGCTGCGGCGTTTCCATCTCGAAACCACAGGCTCGGCGGAACGGCTGAGCAAGGCGGTGGCATGAACAAGATGGAAGTGAAGGTTCCGGCAACGGGCCGCCTGCATGAATCGACCCCGCACGATTCCGCGGCCAAGCAGGTTGCGGGCCGCGCCGAATATGTCGACGACATCACCGAGCCCGAGGGCACGCTGCATGCCTATCTGGGCCTGTCGACCAAGGCGCATGCCGAGATCGCTTCGCTCGACCTCGACGCGGTGCGCGCCGCGCCGGGCGTCGTCGGCGTGCTGACCGCCGGGGACGTGCCCGGCGAGAACGACATTTCGAGCGTCCACAAGCACGACGAGCCGGTGTTCGCCGAAACGCTGGTCAAATACTGGGGCCAGCCGATCTTCTGCGTCGTCGCCGAGACGCGCGACGCGGCGCGGCGAGCGGCCAAGCTCGCGCGGATCGAGTATCGCGACCTGCCGCATGTGACCGACGTGGCCGCGTCGCGCAAGGACGGCGGCAAGCTTGTGACCGAGCCGCTCAAGCTCGAGCGCGGCGATGTCGAGGCCGGGCTGGCCAGGTCGAAGCATCGAGCCAAGGGCACGGTGACGATCGGCGGGCAGGAGCACTTCTATCTCGAGAGCCAGATCGCCTTCGCTATTCCGGGCGAGGACGACGAGATCTTCCTCCACATGTCGACGCAGCACCCCACCGAGATACAGGTGATGGTGGCGCAGGTGCTGGGCGTGCCGCATGCGGCGATCACCGTGAACATGCGGCGCATGGGCGGCGGCTTCGGCGGCAAGGAAACGCAGGGCAATCTGTTCGCCGTCGTGGCGGCGCTGGCGGCGACGAAGTTCCGGCGCCCGGTGAAGATCCGGCCCGACCGCGACGACGATTTCCAGATCACCGGCAAGCGCCACGACTTCGTCGTGAGTTACGATGTCGGCTATGACGATGACGGGAAGATCGAAGCGGTTGCAGCGACGTTTGCGGCGCGCGCCGGGTTCTCGGCGGACCTCAGTGGGCCAGTCACCGACCGTGCGCTGTTCCACTGCGACAATGCCTACTACTACCCGCATGTGCGGGTGAATTCGCTGCCGCTGTTCACCAACACGGTATCGAACACAGCGTTCCGCGGCTTTGGCGGACCGCAGGGGATCATGGCCTGCGAGCGCTGGATCGAGCAGATCGCCTACGCACTGGGCAAGGACCCGCTCGAGGTGCGCAAGGCCAATTTCTACGGTACCGACGATCGCAACGTCACGCCCTACCACCAGACGGTGGAGGACAACATCATCCACCGCGTCGTGGAGGAACTAGAACGGAGTTCCGACTACCAGAAGCGGCGAGCCGCGGTGCTCGAGTTCAACCGGACGCATGCGGTGCTCAAGAAGGGCATTGCGCTCTCCCCGGTGAAATTCGGCATCTCGTTCACGGCGACCTGGCACAACCAGGCCGGGGCGCTGGTGCATGTCTACCGCGATGGTTCGATCCATCTCAGCCATGGCGGCACCGAGATGGGGCAGGGGCTCCATATCAAGGTGGCGCAGGTGGTGGCGGAGGCGTTCGGGGTCCCCGTCGCCAGCGTCAAGATCAACGCGACCAATACGGGCAAGGTCCCCAACACATCGGCGACGGCAGCCTCCTCCGGCACCGATCTCAACGGCATGGCGGCGCTCGACGCGGCCAACCAGATCAAGGCGCGCATGGAGGCGCATACGGCAAGCATCTACGAGGTCGCGCCCAGCGACGTGCATTGGGAGTTCGGCGGCATCCGTGCCGGCCAGCAGTTCGTGCCGTTCATGCAGCTCGCCGAATCGTGCTGGATGAACCGCGTGCAGCTTTCGGCCGCTGGGTTCTACGCCACGCCCAAGATCCACTGGAACCGCGCCAGCGGCACCGGTCGGCCGTTCTACTACTATGCCTATGGCGCCTCCTGCTCGGAGGTGACCATCGACACGCTCACCGGCGAGTACCAGATCGACCGCGCCGACGTGGTCGAGGATGTGGGCCGCTCGCTCAATCCGGCCATCGACATCGGGCAGGTCGAAGGCGGCTTCATCCAGGGCGTCGGCTGGCTGACCACCGAGGAGCTCTGGTGGGACGGCAAGGGGCAACTGCGCACGCACGCGCCCTCGACCTACAAGATCCCGCTCGCTTCGGACGTGCCGCGCGAGTTCAACGTGTGGCTGGCCGACTGGTCGGTGAACAAGGAGCCGGCGATCGGCCGCAGCAAGGCCGTGGGCGAGCCGCCACTCTGCCTCGCCTATTCGGTGGTCGAGGCGCTCTCGATGGCCGTCGCATCCGTCGCCGACTACAAGGTCCACCCCAACCTCGACATGCCCGTCACCCCGGAACGCGTGCTGCTCGGCGTCGAACGGCTCAAACGGGAGAAGGCGGCCTGATGCGCTCCGCTGATCTCGACGCATTCCTGTCGGATCATCCTGCGGCGATCGTTGCCGAGCTCACTTCCGTCCGTGGCTCCTCGCCGCGGGAGCAGGGGGCGTTCATGCTCATTGCGGCGGCGGCGCTGCTTGGGACGATCGGGGGCGGGGCGCTCGAATATATGGTGATCGCCCGGGCGCGGCAGGCGCTGCGCGACGGCCTGCCGCCGGGCGTCATGGAGGTGCCGCTCGGTCCCGAGATCGGGCAGTGCTGCGGCGGACGCGTGACGGTGGCGCTGCGGGTTGTGGGCGCGTCCGATGCGGCTCGGCTGGCGTCGCGCTTGCGCATCTCCGAGGGCGCGCTCCCCCATGTTTATCTGTTCGGCTCGGGCCATGTGGGCAAGGCACTGGCGCGGGCGCTGGCGGCGCTGCCGCTCCAGGTGCACGTGATCGATACGCGCCCCGACGAGCTGCACGACCTGCCAGCCGGCGTCGAGGCGCGAGCCGTGCCGATGCCGGAGGCCGTTGTGCGCACGGCGCCCGCGGGCGCTGCCTTCGTCATCCTCACGCACGATCACGCGCTGGACTTCCTTATCGCCGCCGAAGCACTGAAGCGCGCCGATGCTCCCTATGTCGGCATGGTAGGGTCCAGGACGAAGCGCGCCAGGTTCGCGAGCTGGTATCACGGCGGGGGCGGGGCCAAGCGCGACCTCGCAAGGCTGGTGCTGCCGATCGGCGATTTCGGACTCGTGGATAAGCGGCCCGAAGTCATTGCGGCACTGGCGGCAGCGGAAATTATGGTCCACATTGGCAGCGGGGAAGCATCGGGGACGCGGCCGGTAGCGACAATGTCGGGAGCCGCCATTGACTGACATGCCTGCGCGTTTGGCGCTCCGTGGCATCACGAAGCGCTTTCCTGGCGTGCTCGCCAACGACAACGTATCGTTCGAGGTCAAGCCCGGCGAGATCCATGCCCTGCTGGGTGAGAACGGCGCCGGCAAGTCCACTTTGGTCAAGATGATTTACGGCATCATGCAGCCCGATGCCGGTGAGATTTTCTGGAATGGCGAGCGCGTGACAGTCGCCAATCCGAAGGCGGCGCGAAAGCTCGGCGTCGGCATGGTGTTCCAGCATTTCTCGCTGTTCGAGGCGATGACCGTGCTCGAGAACATCGCGCTCGGCATGGACAGCAAGATTCCGGCGCGCGAACTCGAGAGCAAGATCCGCGACGTGATGGATCAGTACGGACTCAAGCTCGATCCGCAGCGCATTGTCGCCGACCTCAGCGTCGGCGAGCGGCAGCGCATCGAGATCGTCCGCGCGCTGCTGCTGAACCCCAGTCTGCTGATCATGGACGAGCCGACTTCGGTGCTGACGCCGCAGGAAGTGGATCAGCTCTTCGTCGTGCTGCGGCAGCTTGCCAAGGAAGGCTGCTCGATCCTCTACATTTCGCACAAGCTGCACGAGATCAAGGCGCTATGCGAGACGGCGACGATCTTGCGCGGCGGCAGGCTCGTCGATACGTGCGATCCGCGGGTCGAAACCTCGCGCTCCATGGCCGAGAAGATGATCGGCGGGAACCTCAAGACCATCCAGAAGCCGGCGGGCCGCGCGTTCGGCGCGGAGAAGCTGGTGGTCAAGCGGCTCAGCATGGCCGGGTCGGGGCACTTCGGCATCCCGCTGCGCGACATCAGCCTCAGCGTGCGTGCCGGCGAGATTTTCGGCATTGCCGGCGTCGCAGGCAACGGCCAGAATGCACTTCTACTCGCGCTTAGCGGCGAGGAACCGGTCAGCGACGCCGCCGCCATCACCATCGATGGCCAGCCGGTGGGCGACCTCAACGCCAAGCGGCGGCGGCTCAAGGGGCTCGCGAGCGTGCCCGAGGAGCGCAACGGTCACGCCGCCGTGCCCGATTTCACCCTGAGCGACAATGCGGTGCTCACGGCGCGCGACCGCCTCGGCCTCGCTGTACGGGGGCTGATCCGGCCGGGCGCGGCCAAGAAATATGCCGGCGATGTGATCTCAACCTTTGCCGTAAAGGCGACAGGATCGGAGGCCGCGGCCGGCTCGCTGTCGGGCGGCAATCTGCAGAAGTATATCATGGGCCGCGAGATCCTGCAGAAGCCGACGGTCCTGGTGGTCAGCCAGCCGACCTGGGGTGTCGATGCGGGCGCGGCGGCGGCGATCCACCAGGCGATCGTCGATCTCGCCGCAACCGGTTCGGCGGTCGTGGTCATCAGCCAGGATCTCGACGAGCTGCTTGGCCTTTGCGACACCCTGGCGGTGATCAATGAGGGGCGGCTCAGCAAGTCGATGAAGGTGAGCGAAGCCGACATCGATGAAATCGGCCTCCTGATGGGCGGCATTCACGGCGAAACGGAAGCGGCCCATGCAGCTTAGGCTCGAAAAGCGATCGCAGCCCAGCCAACTGCTCCGCGTGGTCACGCCGATCGCAGCCGTGCTGCTGACGATGGTGCTGGGCGCGATCGTCTTCACGCTGCTCGGCTATGACGGCGTGGGCGCGGTGCGCGAGATCTTCATCTCGCCGCTGGTCAACTCATACAAGTGGCAGGACCTCGCGGTGAAAGCCGCGCCGCTGATCATCATCGCGGTCGGTCTCGCCATCTCGTACCGCGCCAATGTGTGGAACATCGGCGCCGAGGGGCAATACATCATCGGCGCCGTGGTCGGCACCGGCGTCGGACTCGCCACCAACTCGATGACGGGCTGGTGGATCATGCCGCTGATGATGCTCGCGGGCGCCGCCGGCGGGGCGGCCTATGCCGCGGTGCCGGCGTTCCTGCGCGTGCGGTTCCGCGTCAACGAGATCCTGACCACGTTGATGCTGACCTATGTGTCGGTCTATGTGCTCAACTATCTGGTGTTCGGGCCGTGGAAGAGCCCGACCTCGATGGGCCAGCCGCAGACGGTGATGTTCAGCGCCGACCAGTCGCTGCCTTACATCATTCCGGGCACGATCGTGCAGCTCAATGCCCCGATCGCCATCGTCGTGGCGCTGGTTGCCTGGCTGGTGTTCTCGCGCTTCGTGTTCGGCTTCCAGATCCGCGTGGTCGGCGCCGCGCCGCATGCCGCCCGCTATGGCGGTTTCTCCGCCGACCGGACGGTGTGGCTGGCGCTGCTGATTTCGGGTGGACTGGCCGGCTTCGCCGGCGTGCTCGAGGCGATGGGGCCGTTCGGCCGCCTGGTGCCGCAGTTCCCGACCAATTACGGCTTCACGGCGATCATCGTGGCGTTCCTCGGGCGGCTGCATCCGATCGGCGTGATCCTCGCCGGCCTTATCGTGGCGCTGAGCTTTGTCGGTGGCGAAATGGCGCAGATTTCGATCAAGCTGCCATTCGCCGCGGTGGGCATCTTCCAGGCGATGATGCTGTTCCTCCTGCTCGCGAGCGACCTGCTGGTCCGGTATCGCCTGCGGGTCGTGCGCCCCGGGGAGGTGCCGGCATGAGCACCGAACTGATCATCGCGATCATCATCACCATCGCCGGCGCGGCGACGCCGATCCTGCTCGCGGCGCTGGGAGAACTGGTGGTCGAAAAGAGCGGCGTCCTCAATCTGGGCGTCGAGGGCATGATGCTGATCGGTGCCGTGATCACCGTGGCCGTGACGCTGACGACGGGCAACCACCTGCTCGCCGTCGTCTGCGCCGCGCTGGCGGCGTCGCTCTCCTCCCTGATCTTCGGAGTGCTCACGCTGACGCTTTCGGCCAACCAGGTCGCGACGGGGCTGGCGCTGACGATTCTGGGCACCGGCTTTTCGGCGCTGTTCGGCCAGCCCTATACGGGCAAGGACGTCCCGCTGCTGCGCTCGCCGTTCCCGCCCGAGCTGGCCACCGACCCCATCTGGCGCGTGCTATTCGGCTATTCGCCGCTGGTCTATTTCGCACTGATCATGGTGGTGGTGGTCTGGTGGTTCCTGCAGAAGACGCGCGCCGGACTGATCCTGCGCGCCGTCGGCGAGAACGATCTCAGCGCGCATTCGATCGGCTATCCGGTGATCGGCATCCGCTACCTTGCCGTGGCTTTCGGCGGCGCGATGGCGGGCATTGCGGGGAGCTGCTTCCCGCTGTTCCTCACGCCGCAATGGGTGGAGCGTCTCACCACGGGGCGCGGCTGGATCGCGCTGGCGCTGGTGGTGTTCGCCGCATGGCGGCCGTTCCGGCTCCTGGCCGGTGCCTACTTCTTCGGTCTCATGATGATCTTTGAAATCTATGCCAAGACCAACAGCGCGTTCCGCGTGCTGCCTTCGGAATTCTGGGCGGCGCTGCCCTATCTGGCGACCGTCCTCGTGCTCGTGCTGATCTCGCTTCGCCGCGAGGGCAGCACCGCTGCGCCGGCATGCCTCGGCAAGCCGTTCGTCGCTACCGGCTGAGCGCAGCCAACCGGACTACAGGGAAAGACGTCAACAGGAGTTAGACATGACGCAATTCAACAGACGCACGATGATCAAGATCGGCGGCGCCGCAGCGACGCTGCCGCTGCTGGGTTCGCGTGCCTTCGCTCAGGAAAAGCTCAAGGTCGGCTTCGTGCTCATCGGCACGCCCGACGACAATGGCTGGAACCATGGTCATGACCGCGGCCGCCAGGAAATGGTCGACGCGATCGGCGCCGACAAGGTCGAGACCACCGTGGTCACCAACGTGCCCGAAGGTCCCGACTCCGAGCGCGTGTTCCGCGAGCTCGCGCAGCAGGGCCACAAGCTGATCTATGCGACCAGCTTCGGCTTTGGCGACTATGTGCACAAGGTCGCCAAGATGTTCCCGGACGTGAAGTTCGAGTGGGCCACCGGCAATGCCACGGCGCCGAACGTGTCGCTGTACAACGCCAAGTTCCACGAAGGCCGTTCGGTCATCGGCACCATTTCGGGCATGATGACCAAGACCAACAAGATCGCCTATATCGGCTCGTTCCCGATCCCCGAAGTGCGCATGGGCATCAACGCCTATGCGATCGCTGCGCGCAAGGCGAACCCGAACGTCACCGTGAAGGTGGTCTATGTGGATTCCTGGTTCGATCCGGCCAAGGAAGCCGATGCGGCCCGCGCGCTGATCGACCAGGGCGTCGACATCATCACGCAGCACACCGACGGTCCGGCGGCCCTGCAGGTTGCCGAAGAGCGCGGCATCGTGGGCGGCTTCGGCCAGGGCGCCGACATGAGCGCCTTCGCGCCCAACGCGCACCTCACCGCGATCATCGACCGCTGGGGTCCGCACTACATCAAGTCGGTGCAGTCGGTGCTCGACGGCACGTGGGCCGAAGGCAGCGTCTGGGATGGCCTCGCCTCGGGCGAAGTCGAGATCGGGCCCTATAACGCCAAGATCCCGGCCGACGTCGTGGCCGCCGCAGAGGCGACCAAGGCGGGCATCATCGATGGTTCGCTCCATCCGTTTGCCGGCCCGATCAAGGACAATGCCGGTGCCGAGCGCGTCGCCGCCGGTGACATCATCGACGACGGCGAATACTGGGCTGTCGACTGGTATGTCGAGGGCGTCGAGGCGTAAGCTTCACCAACCGCACTCGAAGGCGGGCTACGGCCCGCCTTCCGCTCGACTGGAGGTCCAATGCCCGACTACGCGATCATGTGGGAATGGCTGTCGCTCGCCGCGCGGTGGACGCATGTGATAACGGCCATCGCCTGGATCGGGTCGTCGTTCTATTTCATCGCGCTCGACCTCGGCCTGCGCAAGACGCCCAGCCTGCCACCGCTGGCACATGGCGAGGAGTGGCAGGTGCATGGCGGCGGCTTCTATCACATCCAGAAGTACCTGGTGGCGCCCGAGTTCCTGCCCGAGCATCTGACCTGGTTCAAATGGGAGAGCTATGCGACGTGGCTGAGCGGCTTCTGCCTGCTCGTCATCGTCTACTATGTTGGCGCCGACCTCTATCTGATCGACCGGCACGTGCTCGATTTGCCGCAATGGGGCGCGATCGGCATTTCGGTGGGCTCGATCGTCCTGGGCTGGCTGATCTACGACACGCTCTGCAAGTCGCCGGTCGGCAATTCGACGTTCGGGCTGATGCTGGTGCTGTTCGTCATCCTGACCGCGATGGCCTACATCTACACGCTGCTGTTCACCGGGCGCGCGGCGATGCTGCACATGGGCATCTTCACCGCAACGATCATGACGGCCAATGTCGCGGCAATCATCATCCCCAACCAGACCATCGTCGTCGCGGACCTCAAGGCGGGCCGCGTCCCCGACGCCAAATACGGCAAGATCGCCAAGCAGCGCTCGCTGCACAACAATTACCTGACGCTGCCGGTCATCTTCTTCATGCTGTCGAGCCACTATCCGCTGGCCTTCGCGACGCAGTGGAACTGGCTCATCGCCTCGCTGATCTTCCTCGAAGGGGCCATCATCCGGCACTGGTTCAATACCCGCCATGCCCGCAAGGGCAGCCCGCACTGGACGTGGCTGGCGGCGGTGGTGATCTTTATCGTCATCGCCTGGCTGTCGACCTCGCCCAAGCTGGGCGATGCGCGCGAGGAGGTGGCGTCGGCAAACGCCGAGCGGTTTCTCGCGGCCGAGCATTTCGCTGCCGCCCGCGACGTGATCCTCGGCCGCTGCTCGATGTGCCACATGGCCGAGCCGGTCTATGAGGGCGTCCTGCAGGCGCCCAAAAACGTGCATCTCGATACCGATGCGGCGATCGCCAATCACGCCGAGCAGGTGGCGATGCAGGCGGGCTTCAGCCATGCCATGCCCCCCGGCAACGTTACCGAGATGACGCCAGAAGAGCGGGCACTGATCGTGGCGTGGTTCCGCGAGGCGGGCGGCTGATGGCGCGCACCCTGCTTCGCGGCCGCGTGCTGAGCTTCCTCGACGAGCCGCAGGCGCTCGATGATGTCGCCTCCTACCGCTACTGGGAGGATGGCGAGGTCGAGATCGAGGACGGCAAGATCGTCTCGGTCGGCCAGTTTGACGGCGCACAACAGGCCAACACAACCATCATCGACCATTCGGGCAAGCTGATCCTGCCGGGTCTGATCGATCCGCATATCCATTTCCCGCAGATGCAGGTGATCGGCTCTTATGCCGCGAACCTGCTCGAATGGCTCAACACCTACACGTTCGTCGAGGAGCAGCGCTTCGCCGACGAGGCGCATGCGGCGCGCATCGCCGGCAGGTTCTTCGACGAGCTGATCCGGCACGGCACCACCACCGCCGCCGCCTATTGCACGGTGCATCCGCAATCGGTCGATGCGTTCTTCGGCGCGGCCGCCGAGCGCAACATGCTGATGGTGGGCGGCAAGGTGATGATGGATCGCAACGCGCCCGAGGCGCTGCGCGACACGCCGCAGTCGGGCTATGACGACACGAAGGTCGGCATCGCGCGCTGGCACGGCCAGGGCCGCGCGCACTACGCGATCACGCCGCGCTTTGCCATCACCTCGACGCCCGAGCAGATGGAGATGGCGGAGACGCTGGCGCGCGAGTATCCGGACCTCCACATCCAGACTCATGTCGACGAGAATCTCGAGGAGATCGCGTTCGCACGCGAGCTGTTCCCCAACCTGCCGGACTATCTGGGCATCTATGAGCGCTATCACCTGCTCGGTCCCAAGACGCTGCTGGGCCACTGCATCCACCTGACGCATCGCGAATGCGAGGTGCTGGCGGAGACGCGGTCGGTGGCGGTGTGGTGCCCCACCAGCAATCTGTTCATCGGCTCGGGCCTGTTCGATCACGACCGGCTGCAAGCGCATGACGTGCGTATCGGTATCGCGACCGATGTGGGTGGCGGGACCAGCTATTCGATGCTGCACACCCTCGATGAGGGCTACAAGGTGCTGCAGCTTCGCGGCCAGCGGCTCAATCCGCTGCGCGCGTTCTACATGATGACGCTGGGTAATGCGCGGGCGATGTCGCTCGACGGCAGGATCGGGGCGATCGAAGTGGGTCGCGATGCCGATCTCGTGGTGCTCGACGCCCGTTCGACGCCGCAGATGGCGCTCCGCATGGAGGCGGTCGACACGCTGGCCAACGAATTGTTCCTGCTGCAGACTTGCGGCGACGACCGTGCGGTGGTTGAGACCTATGTGGCCGGCAAGCCGATGAAGTCGCGCTTGCCCGGCTGACGCCCGGTCCATACGAGGTTACGCCAATGACCAACTATCACGACAAATCCGGCCTCAAGGTCGACGCCCAGCTGGTGAGCTTCATCGAAGGAGAGGCGCTGCCGGGAACGGGTGTCGCGGCGGAGAGCTATTGGGCTGGCCTCGCCGGGCTTGTCGAGCGCTTCATGTCGCGCAATCGCGAGCTGCTGACAGTTCGCGACGAACTGCAGCGCAGCATCGATCAATGGCACCGCGAGCATGGACCCGTCGCCAGCGATCCCCGGGGCTATGAGACGTTCCTCAGGCAGATCGGCTACCTCGTGCCGGAGCCGCCCGATTTTACCATCGAGACGACAGGGCTCGATCCCGAGATTTCCAACATCTGCGGACCGCAGCTCGTCGTGCCGGTGAGCAACGCACGCTACGCGCTCAACGCAGCGAATGCGCGCTGGGGCTCGCTCTACGACGCGCTCTACGGCACTGATGCCATTTCGCGCGAGGGCGAGCTTGCTCCGGGGAAGGGGTTCAACCCCGCGCGGGGCGCGGCGGTGGTGAAGCGCGGGGCACAGTTCCTCGACGAGGCGTTTCCGCTCGAAGGTGGTGTCAGCCACGCCGATGTGACGGGCTATCATGTGAACAAGGACGGCGCGGCGCGACGCTTTGTTGCCGACACGTCGGCCGGCAAAATGGGCCTCGCGCGCCCCGAGGCCTTCGCCGGCTACGGTGGCACGGCGGAGCGCGGCGAGCTGGTGCTGCGGCACAATGGGCTGCATGCCATCCTCGTCATCGATCCGCAAAGCACCATCGGAGCGATGCATCGCGCGGGGCTTGCCGACATCGTGATCGAGAGCGCCCTGACGGCGATCCAGGATTGCGAGGACTCCGTCGCCGCGGTCGACGCCGAGGACAAGGTCGGGATCTATCGCAACTGGCTGGGCCTGATGAACGGGTCGCTGACGGAGACGTTCGAGAAGGGCGGCAAGACCGTTCGCCGCGCCCTCAACCCCGACCGCACCTACAAGGGCGTCGATGGCCAGCCGCTCACGCTCAAGGGCCGCGCACTGCTCCTGGTGCGCAATGTCGGCCACCTGATGACGACGCGTGCCGTGCTCGATGCGACGGGTACGCCGATCGGCGAGGGCCTTCTCGACGCGGCGGTGACGGTGCTGTGCGCAATGAGCGACAAGGTCAATTCGCGGACCGGCGCCATCTACATCGTCAAGCCCAAGATGCATGGGCCGGTCGAAGTCGCCTTCGCCTGCGAGATCTTCGGCGCGGTCGAGGACATGCTCGGTCTCGAACGCAACACCATCAAGATCGGCATCATGGATGAGGAGCGACGGACCTCCGCAAACCTCAAGGCAGCGATCTATGCAGCGCGTCAGCGCGTATTCTTCATCAACACCGGTTTCCTCGATCGCACCGGCGACGAAATCCATACCTCGATGGAAGCGGGCGCGGTGCTGCGCAAGGACGACGTGAAGTCCGAAGCGTGGATTCAGTCCTATGAGGATCGCAACGTGTTGATCGGCCTCGCCGCCGGCTTTGCCGGCAAGGCGCAGATCGGCAAGGGCATGTGGGCGCGGCCGGACGACATGGCGGCGATGCTGGCGAGCAAGGCGGGCCATCCCAATGCCGGCGCCAACACCGCCTGGGTGCCGTCACCGACGGCGGCGACCCTGCACGCACTGCACTATCACCAGATCGACGTGTTCGACGCCCAGAAGCGGCGGCACAACCAGCCGACGCCCGGTCTCGACGCATTGTTCTCGATGCCCGTGCTTGCCGCGGGGACGCTCAGCGACAGCGAGATCATCCGCGAGGTCGAGAACAACGCGCAAGGCATCCTGGGCTATGTCGTGCGCTGGGTCGACCAGGGCGTCGGCTGTTCCAAGGTGCCCGACATCAACAATGTCGGGCTGATGGAAGACCGCGCCACCTGTCGCATCTCTTCGCAGGCCATCGCCAACTGGCTGCGCCACGGCCTTGTCAGCAAGGAGCAGGTGACCGAAGTGTTCGAGCGCATGGCGGCTGTGGTCGACGGCCAGAACGCCGACGACCCGAACTACATTCCAATGAGTGGGAATTTCGGCTCCATCGCCTTCCAGGCGGCACTCGACCTGGCCCTGCAGGGCGCCGAGCAGCCCAGCGGCTACACGGAGCCCCTGCTGCATGCCGCCCGCGAGCGCGTGAAGGCTGTCGGCGAGGCGAGGGGGTAGGCAGCGGCTGGGAAAGTCCCGTCGCTCAGATTGCGGCGGGGGAGGCCGCGTTTCGCAGGAACGCCACCAGCATCCACACTCCGATCACAAATGCCGGGATGCCGGCCACGTCGTTCACCCAGCGCCATGAGCCCTGGTAGTACGCCGGAACGAGGAAGATGTAGCCGAGCTGGAACAGGGTGAGGAACAGCGCCATGGGCCGGCCGAGGCGCGCGAGGCGGTCGGCGTCGGGCCGCTGCAGCAGCGGGAGTGCGGCGACAAGCGCCAGCCAGCTCACCCAGAACTGCGGATTGCCGACCTTGTAGGTGAGGAGCACCGCTGCCAGCCCCCAGCAGGCGCCGACCAGCCAGTTGTCGCGGCGGCGCCAGGCGAGAGCGATCGCACCGATCCAGACCAGCAGGACGAGCGGACCGTTGAAGCGGACCAGGAGGTCGGTGAGGTCGCCGATCCCCAGCGCGCGGCCGAGCGCGGCGACAGGGCGGATGATCGAGAGGATCGTCGCGTCGCGGCTGATGCCGAAGGCGACCGCTTCGAGCCAGGCCGTGCCCCACAGCCAGATCGCGACGCCGATGCCGGCCATGATCGTCGCGAGGCTCGCTAGGATCAGCCCCGGTTCGACCCGCCGCGCATCGATGGCCAGGAAGGGGATGAGCAGGGCGGGATAGTACTTGTCCAGCGCCGCGAGACCGAGCAGCACGCCGGCAAGGATGAAGCGGCCGTCGCGCCGGGCGAGCACGGCGCCGAGGATCAGCGCTGCGACGAAGCCGTCATTGAGGCCGAGCCAGAACGCCGTGGTGAGCACCAGGGCATTGGAGCCGAAGGCAATGAGGTAGGTCGTACGCCACTCGCCTGCCCGGCGCGTCGCCAGCAGCGCGGCCAGCAGCACGGCGTTGGCCACGAGCAACGCAGCCGACGCGGCCAGCTTGGGCGCCAGCGGGTGGAGCGGCACGAGCAGGGCGAAGGCATTGTGCAGCGGTCCGTAGGCGCTGTTGGTGCTCCAGGGGTCGCGGCCGCCGAGGACGAGCTGCCACTGGGCGAGATAGTCGACATAGTCGTGACGGACGCCGCCCAGCACGGCCAGGGCGAGAGCAGCAAGCGACAGCGCAAGGATGACCGCCGACGCGCGGGCGCTCAAAGCTCGAATACCGGCAGGTGGACGGCGCTGGGGCGGAGGGGGTCGTGGAAGATCTCCATCTCGACCGGCACGAGCTTTGTCGCGGTGCCGAATGGCTCATCGGTGCCGGTGTTGCGGGCAAAGCGCGGGTGCGCGCCACTCGCCACGATCAGCCGCAAACGGTGGTTGCGCCGGAAGGTGTGGGCGGTGGCATGCAGCTTGAAGTTGAGCTTCCAGATGTCGTCAGGCACCGCCGGGTCGGCCGTCGTCTTGCGCACGATGCCGTCGCAGATGTTGATCGACACACCCTTCTCGTCGACATCGCACAGCTTCACGAACAGGTCGGCATTGGGGTTGTTGGCGCGCGCATAGATCATGGCGCGCACATTGCCGATGATCGTGAGGTCGGCGAACAGCGGCTCGGAGGTGAACACCAGCACGTCCTTGCGGGCTTCGAGCCTGGCCTGGTTCATCGGACCGGCGCCGCTGAAGGCGAACATCGCGCCACCCACGCTGGGCGTGGGGTGCCTGGGATCGTAGGTGTAGCGGTCGGGTTCGGATGTCTTCACCGGGCGCTGCGACAGCACCTTGTCAGGATGCAGGTGCCAGATCTGCGTATCGGGAACGCCGGGCGGATAGGCGGCGAAGCTGTGCCATTCGTTGCGGCCGCCGATGTGGAGGCGCACCGGCTTGTCGTGGAGCCCGCCGCGGTCGCCCATCAGTTGCGCGTTCATCCAGCTCAGCGTGTCGCGGATGCTCTCGAACTGCAGTTCCTCGCTGATGTGGAACCACGGGCCCACCGTCAGGCGCGTGCGATCGCCCGCGTCGCTGAGCGTCTCGTAGTCGCGCAGCAACTGGTCGAGCATGAAGTCGTACCAGCCGGAAACGAAGCTCGTCGGCGGCGTGCGGGCGCCGATGCGGTGCGTGTGGTCGAGCGGTTCCCAGAATGCGTCATTGCCCACCGACTCTGTCAGCCAGCGGCGCCAGAAGGGGACCTCGCGTCCGAAGATGCGCCGATCGGCGTCGACCAGCGGCAGCTTCATCGAGGCGCGGTAGGAGAGGCGCTCGATGCCGCCCGAGCCCATACGCTGCGCCGTGCGGACCGGCATGCGCTTGATGCCTTCGACCACCTGGATCCAGCCGAACAGCAGGCCGAGGTTGAAGCTGCCGCCGGGGAAGACGATCGACTTGAACTCGGCGCTGGTGACTTTCACCGACATGGCCGAGTGTTTGGGCAGGGCGTCGGAGATCGCCCATTGCGCATAGCCGAGATAGCTCGGGCCTGAGAGACCGAGGCGGCCGTCGAACCAGGGCTGCGCCTTCATCCAGTCGAGCGTGGCGAGGCCATCCTCGCGCTCATGGCTGAGGGGGTCGAACTCGCCACCCGATCCTGCCGTGCCGCGGCAGGCCTGGATGATGGCGTTGTAGCCGCGCTCGGCATAGAGTTCGGCGACGACCTCGAAGCCGCGCAGGCCATAGGGCACGCGCATCAGGATGGTGGGTGAGCGCACGCCGTTGCGCGGGACGTAGAGCTCGGTTTCGAGCTCCACGCCGTCGGGCATCTTCACCCGGATGTTCCTGGTGCGCGAAACGCGGAAGCGGGCCTTCGGCAGCCGCGCGGCGCGCGCCAGAAAATAGCTGCCAATGCTCATACTTTGTGCCGCCTTTTGCCGTCTTTTGGCAGGATCTCAACTGTGTTGCGGGCCCGGGCGGGGTCAAGCCCGCAGGAACTTCGTACTTGCCGTGACGTTGCTTTCCCACAGCAACCTGCCGGAGGGGCATCCCATGGAAGTCTACGATCCGCACAAGAGCACGACAGAGATCCGGCAGGCGAGCCGGAATCTGGGCAATTTCTGGGTGGTGCTGGTCTCGATCGGCCTCGTCGTCGCGCTACTTGCCGTCATCTATCTGGTGTTCCTCACCACCCAGACCCCGCCCACGGCCAACTAGACTCCGCCGCAATGCGTCTCAAGCGCGTTTCCCGTGACGACCTCGTTGTGCGCCGTGTCCGTCACGGGCGCGGTCACGCCTATCTAGACGCCGACGGCAGGAGCTGGCCGCGCGGCGAATTGCGCGATCGCGCTCTCCACCTGGGCATCCCGCCCGCCTGGACCGAGGTGCGCGTGGCTCCCGAGCCCAATATGCACCTCCAGGCCTGCGGCCTCGATGCGGCAGGGCGTGTCCAGTACATCTATCATTCCCAGTGGGAAGCCAGGCGGACGGCCAAGAAACAGAGGCAACTCGCGCTTCTGACGTCGGCGCTGCCGCGTCTTCGGCGCCAGGTGTCGCGCGACCTCGAGGCCGAGGCGGGCAGCCGGACGTTGGCTCTGGCGATCGGCGTGGCGCTGATCGACCGCACCGCCATGCGAATCGGGCGGGAGCGCTATCTCGACGCGCGCGGCACGCGCGGCGCCGGTACGCTCTACACCCGAGATGTGTGGGCAAAGGGCGACGCCATTACGGTGGGTTTTCCGGCTAAGAGCGGCAAGGTCGCGGAATACACCCTGACCGACGCCCGCCTCGCCGCCGCGATCGCCCGCATCAAGACCATCCCCGGCAAGCGGCCGCTGATGTATCGCGACGCTGACGGCACCGCGCTTGCCGTCCGCACCGACGACCTCAACCGCTATCTGCGCAAGATCGCGGACGCGCCGGTGACCGCCAAGGACTTTCGCACCCTGCATGCCAGCGCGCTGGCGGCGGAGGCGCTGGCCAAGATCGAACCCGGGGAGTCGCCGACGGCCCGCAAGCGGCAGCTCGCCGATGTGACCAGGGAAGTCGCGTCGTTCCTGCGCAATACGCCGGCGATTACGCGCACCAGCTATATCGCGCCGTGCCTGTTCGCGCTGTTCGAGAAGGCCAAGCTCAGCGATTTGTGGGCCGCCGTCGACAGCCGCGACGGGCTGCGCGTGCGCGAGGCGCGACTTGCCGCCGTGCTCGAGGCGGTCGGCTAAGCCGCTCTCCTGATCTCGTCGAATACGCGGTAGGTGTTCCGACCCGACTCCTTGGCGTCGTAGAGGGCGAAGTCGGCGCGCGACACGAGGTCGTCGCGTTCGTCGGACAGTGCGGTCGCAATACCCACGCTCACTCCGATACTGGCTGTCCCGCTGTCCAGGGTGAACGGCTCGGCAATCGTCGTGACGATCCTGTCGGCGAGCTTGCCGAGCGTCGTGGTATCGGCCGCATGCGGCACCAGGACCATGAACTCGTCGCCGCCGAGGCGTGCGACCAGACCCATGTCGCCGACAACCGTCGCAAGCCTCCCGGCGACCTGCCTCAGCAGATCATCACCTGCCTCGTGGCCCATGGTGTCGTTGACGTGCTTGAAGCGGTCGAGGTCGAGCGCAAGCAGCGCAAGGGGCACCGGCGAACTGCCGAGCCGCTCGTTGAAGAGAGCGCGGTTGGCGAGGCCGGTGAGGGGATCATGCGTCGCCCGGTGCAGGGCCTCCGCGCGAGCCTTTTCCAGGGCGGCCGTCGAACGAGCGAGGCCGAACAGCAGCAGCGCGATGACGATGCCGATGACCCCAAGGAGCCCGACGCTCGCCGGCAGAGTATCGGCAAGGAGCGCTTCGCCGGGCCGCTCGGGCTGCCACTTGAAATAGGCGACGAAACGCCCGGCCTGGTTGGCGATGGGCACCATCGTTTCGTTGGGCAAGGTGTTGGGGACGGCATCGAAATGTGCGCCCACCAGCAGGTACTGGGCCATCATCGCCTCGGCGACGCCATTGTCGAGGAACTGGATGGCCACGTGGTAGTAGTGCGCCCCCGGTTGCTGCTCCTGATCCTGCCAGTTGGAGGTGATCGGCAAGACGCTGACAAAGGCGACGCGCCCCGCTACGGTCACGAAGTCGGAAAGCTGCGGCGGCCAGTCGGCGATGCCGCTCTCATAGGACTGGATGGCAGCCGCCAGTTCGGGAGTGCGGAAGCGCTGGGCGATCGGATCGATGACGGCGCGGTCGGCATCGTACGCCGCCAAGTCCGTGCTCTCGCCGTCGCGGGCCGCGTAGATGGGTCGTAGGTTCGGATCGAGCACGTAGACCCGGTCGTGCCCGAAGTCGGCATATTCACCCCAGCCCATCTCCGAGTCGATCCAGTCGAGGTCTGGCTCATCGCCGATGACGGCCTCCGTCGCTTCGTAGCGCAACACGACGGTGCCCTGCGTGCCCTCGAAGTCGGATCTGGCGCCCTGCACGAAATGCGCAACGAGTGCCTGCTGTCGCTGCAGTGCGGCTTCGTCGGTGCGTTGGGCCGACCACAGGATGAAGCCCGCCGCGAGGACAATCGTGACGAGGACGGCTGCCACGACAGGCAGCAGGACGGCGATGGAGAATTTCCACCGGCTTTCGACAGAGTGCATGGACGCCCCCACGAACAGGCATGCGAGGCAGAGCCTAGCTGGACGTTGTTGGAAGGCGGTTGCGAGGCTCGCGGATTCGAGCGGTGCAGTTAACGGAGGGTTATGCGACCTGCGAACGAGGCTGTCGCAAAACTGCCTCGAGGTTGCCCGGCGAGACGGGGGCCGAGAACAGGAAGCCCTGATAGATGTTGCAGCCGAGTGCGTCGAGCACCTCAGCCTGTTCGTGCGTCTCGACCCCTTCGGCGGTGACCTCGATCTTGAGTGCGTGCGCCAGCGTGACCATGGCCTGAACGATTGCAACCGAAACGCTGCCGGGCGCGAGCTGACTGACGAAGGATCGATCGATCTTGATGCGGTCGACCGGATAGCGCTTGAGATAGTTCAGCGATGAGTAGCCCGTGCCGAAGTCGTCGAGCGCGATCTTGATTCCGGCCGAGCGGAGCAGCCGCAGGGCTTCCGTGGCTTCCGAAGCTTCCTCAAGGAGGATGCCCTCGGTGATCTCCAATTCGAGATCCTGCGCCTGCATGCCGGTCGTCCGGAGCAAATCGAGCACAGTGGCGGTGAATGTGGGGTCGCGCAGTTGCACCGGTGAGATGTTGGCAGCGAAGGTGTGTCCCGGCCACTTGGCACCCATGCTGCAGGCTGCGCGCAGAACAAATGCACCCAACTGCGAGATGAGGCCCGTCGCTTCCGCCACGGGAATGAAATGCGCCGGAGAAATCTGGCCAAGTCGCGGATGAACCCAGCGCGCCAGAGCCTCGGCACCGACGATCTGGCCGTCCCGTCCGAACAGCGGCTGGAAGGCAACCGAGAGTTGATCGTCGCGGCGCAGCGCCTCGCGCAGTTCGACTTCGATGGTTTTACGGTTCTGCAGGAACTCGTTCATCGAATCTTCGAAGACGACGGCCCGGTTGCGCCCCGTCGCCTTGGCCTCATAGAGCGCGATGTCGGCCCGGCGCGTGAGCTCGTGCGCATCGGCCTCGTTCAGATCGGCGGTGGCAATACCGATCGAGACGCCGACAAAGGCTTCGCTGCCGAAGATATCGAAGGGCTTGTTGATCGCTTCGACGATGCGCTGACTCAGACCGAGCGCCGCCATGAGCCCAGGCGCGTGCGCATGGACAATCGCAAACTCGTCGCCACCGAGGCGAGCGAGCGTGTCGCCGTTTGCCAGCATCTCGCCCAGGCGTTGGCCGACGGCCTGGATGAGGTCGTCGCCGGCGCGGTGACCCAGCGTATCGTTGACCTGCTTGAAACGGTCGAGATCGAGCATGAGGACGGACGTGCGGCGGTCACGCGAGGGGCGCTGCGCGAGCGTGCGGGCAAGGATTGCTTCGAACGTCGTCCGGTTGGGCAGGCCAGTCAGGTGATCGTGCGCGGCGCGATACTCGGCGTCGGCGCGACCGACCTCGAGCGCGTGCGACTTGCGCCAGAGTTGATAGACAAGCAGTGCTGCGACGAGGCCCGCTATGAGGAAGGCGCCGACGATCACCGGCAGCGTCTGCATCAGCAGGTCACGTCCGGGTGTAACGGGAGTCCACTGCAGGAAGGTGATGAACCGACCGGCGGAGTCTGTCAGAGGCAGAAGCCCGTCGCGGCCGCTCGAGGTATCGGGGTAGAGGTCGAAACCGGCATCGGGTATCTGGTACTGTTCGCCCAGCCGCTGAGCGTAGTCGACGTCCAGGCGGACGATCGATACGTGCAGGAAGATCGTGGTCGGGTCCTGCTTGATGGTGCCGGAGTCGGAGATGATTGGCGCAATACTGACCAGGGACGGCACGCCCCCGACGAGCCGGAGGGCGGCGACGTTTGGGGCGGTGGGGGTATTTCCCTTCTCATACGCGTCCGCCCCACCCTCCGTGAGCAGCCGGCGGAGATTGGCGATCAGCACACGGATGTCGCCCAGTGCCGTAGCTTCCCGGCCTGGGTCGGCGCGCGCACCCTCCGACATGGCGTAGATGGGCTGGTCGTCCTGATCGAGGACGATGACGTCGTCGTGGCCGAAATACTCCCGCATCCAGGTGCCCAGATTGGTATCTATCCACGCGGCGTTGAAGGCGAGCTTGGTGTTGTAGATTGCGTCATCCCAAATGGTGACGCTCTCCTGGTCATGCGGGATGCGCTTGAGTTCCGTCTCGATCACATGCCGTGCGAGGTCGGTCTGGCGGGTCAGCGCTCCGGCGTCAACACCTTGCGCCGACCACAGGACGAAGCCGAGTACGCCGGCCGCGGCCCCAACGAGGCTGAGAATGACGGGCAGGAGGACGACCACGGGGAACCGCCAGTCCCGCGTCAAACGGGCAGATCTGTGCTCCATGCGCTTAATCAGCTCACTCAAAGACCACGAAGATACGAAGCGGCGCTTGCGGATCGGTTACCGAAACGCACAGATTTTGGGCAGCGGACCCGTCCTGCGCCCGGGCCGCCGGGGAATCTCCGACGCTACCTCGGGAACTACGAGGATCGACGGCTATTCCGCCGGCTGGGCGACTGTTGGCATTCGTCTGTCGCGCTGGGTGACCATCGCTGCGATGGGAATGCCGAGGGCGGCAAGAACGGCGAATACCGCGAACAGCACCAAGGCGACGAAGCCGACGTCGGCGGGCGTTTCGGCCAGGGGCAGGCCGGCGGCGTTCACCGCGACGCCCCCGATGGCCGCGCCGAGGCCCGACGCAAAGAGTTGAACCATGCCAAGGGCGGCCGACGTGCGGTCGTTGTCGGCGGCCGTGGTGGTCGCCAGGACACGCGCGGATAGCTGCTGAAACGCTGGTCCAATTCCGATGCCGAGCGCAAACAGCGCGATGCTGGCGAGGACAATCGCCGTCATGCCCCCCGCGGGGTTGGCCAACGTCACAGCGAGGGCCAGGACGGAGGCACAGAGGATCACCGGAGACAGCACGATCATGATGCGCACGCGTGTGCCCGTCCAGCCGGCAGTGGTGATGGCCGACGCACTCCAGCCCGCAGCGACGAGTGCCGTGAGGTAGCCGGCCCAGAGCGGGCCCAAGCCATGGATGCGCTGGAAGAACAGCGGGGCGAAGATGTCACAGGTAATGACGACCCCGAGCAGCAGGATGAGACCGAACAGCCCACTCATCGGAGAGGAAAGCGAGAACGTGCCGTCTGGAAGGAGGCGCGAGCCGGCGCGGGTGTCGGCCACCCCAAGCAGCGCGATGCCGGCGAGGCCGAGAGCGACGAGCACGGCGGCAAGCACGGGCGCTTCGGTGAGCAAGCTTGCGATCGAGATCACCAGCACTATTCCGGTGACGAGCAGAATCTGCGTGATGGGCAGCCGGGCGGGCGGGGTGGATACGCTGGCGTTGGGAAGAACGCGCAGGGCGCCCAGCGCGAGCAGTATCGCGACGGGCACGATGCCGAGGAAAGCCCAGCGCCAAAGGCCGATTTCGGCGAAGATGCCGCCAAGCGCCGGGCCCACGAGCGTGCCGACGCCCCAGACGGTGGCGTTGAGCGCCATGACCCTCGGCCACAGGCGCTCCGGAAATACGATGCGATACATCGAGATCGACTGCGCAATGAGGAGGCCGGCGCCGAAGCCCTGCACCAAGCGGCCGGCGAGCAGCACCTCCATCGACGGGGCGAGGCCGCATGCGAGGCTGCCCGCGGCGAAGGCGGCCGCGGCGATCATATAGCCGCCGCGTGGCCCGATCGATTTCGGGCGCACCGCGGCGAACAGCGTGGCGACAATCGAGGCCACGATGAAGACGGTTGTGTTCCAGGCGAAGAGTTCGAGCCCGCCGATGTCGGCCACGACGGTGGGCAGCATCGCCGATGCAATGAAGGCCTCGAGCGCCTGCAATGAGGTGCCGCCGAAGATCACGAAGAGAGCGAGGCCCCCGGTCTGGAACAGGTCGCGCCACGTGGTGGTCGAGGTGGTCATGTTCTCTTCCTTTCAGATTGGTGGTAGGCGTACAACCTCAATCCTGGTTGAGGTAAAGAGGGATCGGCAATGGCGGTCGAATTGTCGGTGGGGGAGGTGGCGGAGCGTGCCGGGGTGGCGGTGTCGGCGCTGCACTTCTATGAGCGCAAGGGCCTGATCCGGAGCCACCGGACCGGCGGCAATCAGCGACGCTACGACCGCGACGTGTTGCGCCGACTGGCCATCATCCGCATGGGGCAGGAGCTTGGCGTTCCGCTGGCCGAGATCGGGGAGCAGCTCGAAGCGCTGCCAGATGGCCGGCCCGCCGGAAAGGCTGACTGGGCCAGGATGTCGAGCCGATGGCGGGACCGGCTGGACCGCCGCATCACGCTGATGACGCGGCTGCGCGACGAACTCACCGGTTGCATCGGCTGTGGGTGCTTGTCGCTCAAGACCTGCCCTCTCTACAATCGCGGCGATCTGCTGTCGAGCGAGGGGAGTGGCCCGCGCCGGATGATGCGGCCCGGACGGGACGTGTTCGACGTCGAATAGGCGGAACTTCGAAGGCTGCGGCGGAGTTGCTGTCCCGCATTACTCCGGAGACAGCGTCATGGATTGGGCCGCAGGGCTGGGTTATGTGGACACCAGCACGCCTCAGCACGTCTTCGCCATTCGACTTCTCTTCGCTGCCCTGTTCGGCGGCATGATCGGGTTCGAGCGAGAGTCTACAAACTACGGGTCCGCGGGGCTGAGGACACATATCCTCATCGCGACGGCCGCGTGCCTGTTCACGCTGCTCGCCTTCGAGATCTATGAGGTTGCCCTGGCCGGGGGCAGCAACAATCCGGATCCGATCCGCGCCGTGGAAGCAACGACCGCGGGCATCGCCTTCCTTGGAGCGGGCGCGATCTTCCAGTCGCGCGGTAACGTGCGCGGTCTGACGACAGGGGCGGGGATGTGGCTCGCGGGTGCCGTCGGGGTTGCCACCGCCCTCGGCTACTACATCATCGCATTCGGGGTTGCGCTGTTTGCCGTGGTCGTTCTGGCAGCACTCAAATACATCGCGCACCGGATGATCGGCGAGGACGACGATGCGGGGCCCTCCGAGGGCGAGCGCAAGCAAAAGGCGCTCTAGCCTGCCGGAAAGAACGGCGGCCGCGAGGAGGATCGCAGCCGCCGCATCAGGGCCAGGTTCGCTCCGCCTAAGAGCGGACGCTGGAAGGGTGGGACGCTCGGCCTGACTGCGAGAGGGGTGCAGCCGGCTTCGTGCCCCGATTGCCGCGCTCGGGAGGTAACACGGCAAAGGCGCCGCGCGCAGCGAGCGCGCGAGAGAACGGGGAGCAGCGCTGGGAATGCCGTGACGGTCGCCCGCCGTCGAGCACGCCGCTCCCCGCGACACCTAGAGCTCTTGGGGGACTCTAGGTGCCAACTGCATCAAGGCGCTGATTGCGCACCCAGAAAGCCACAATGCTCGCCGCCTCGCGGCGGTAGAGCGTGATGTCGGAATGGCGCTCGAACACCGCAGAGGCGCCAGCTTCCAGCAACTCGTTGCGCACCTCGCGGTCGAGCGTCGCCGCCATCGCAACTACAAGGAGTTCGGGCACCCGCTGCTTGAGACGGGCGACGAAGTCGCGCGTCGCGGTCGACGAGGATTTGAGGTCCACCACGGCCATGTACTGTCCGGCCACCATCGGGGTTACCGCCGAATCCGCGAGAGCCTCGACGGCCTGCTCGGGGTCCGGCAGGCGGCTGACCTGCGGGCCGCCATGGGCCTCGAGCATACGGGTCATCAGCCGCGCCGAATGGTAGTCGTCGTCAATCAGCGCGATGGCCGGCTGTCGCCCAGAAAGAGTCGTCATTGCATGTCCTTTCCCGCGCCGCGCGGGAGGAGTGGCCGTCGATCTGAAATATGTGCCGCGGGCCTGGAGCGCGGCGCCCGAGGAGGGAGGTCCTACGGGCTGCCCGGTGAGGGTCGAAATAGGTGCCTCAAGCCAGGGTGCGCTGTGCTGCGAACAGCGCGGATATGACTCCCGATCGGTGCTTCGGGAAGGTTCCCGAGCGTTACGGCCCGTAACTTCGCTTGTATTTTACATGTAAAAGGCGAATGTAACGGGCGGCAGGAGGAGGGGGAATCCGCCGTGCCTGACGTGGGGCCCAGCCCTGAGCGCGTGCGAGCCGCCTTGGATGAACTCCTTGGCTGGCAAGGGATTGCTCGGTCTCCGCAACTTGCCGAACTGCTTCGCTACGTCGTCGAGCGCACGTTAAGCGGCGAGAGCGCGTCGATCAAAGCCTACTCGATCGCCGTGGACGTGTTCGATCGTCCGCAGGACTTCGACCCGCAGTCCGATCCCATCGTTCGCGTCCAGGCTCGCCGCCTTCGCACCCTGCTCGAGCAGTATTACGAGGGAGGCGGCGCCACGGCCGACGTCCAGATTCACCTGCCCCTTGGCCGCTATGTTCCGGAGTTCAGAACGATTGCGGCCGCCGACGCAGAGTCGGCCGCCCGGGAGGCGCGCCCTCTGATGGCGGCCTCGCCGCGCCGCTTGTCCCGGTTCCTCGTCAATGCAGTGCTCGGGCTGGCCTTTACGCTTGTCGGCGTCGGACTGGCGGTGGTGATCGTCCGCTGGTTTCTGCCGCCGACCCCGCCCGAGATCGTCTCGGCGATCCCCCTGCAGCCGCGCCTCGCAATCGGCGCGTTCGACAATCTGACCGGCGAGCCCGTGCTCGACGACGATGTCAGGCAGATCGCGCAGCGGCTCACGACGGCGCTGGCGCGGTTCGAGATGGTGTCGCTCGGTGCCGAGGGGCCAGTTGTCAACGGCACGGTGCAGCAGGTGAATGGGCGCTTTGTGCTGCGCGCCACGATCGTGGACCCGGCCACCAACAGCGTGCGGTGGACCACGACGATCAATGCGCCTACAGGAGTCACCGATACCGTGGCGCTGACCGCCGCGAGCAACGTACTTGCGGCGCAGTTGGGCAATGCGAGCGGACCGCTGCACGCGTCTGGCAGGTCCTGGCTCAAGCTGCAGAGCAAATTACCGGAGCCGCCCACGTCCTATCTCTGCGATCTGCTGTATATGAGCTGGCGCGACAGCCGGCGCCTCGACGATGCCGATGCCGGTGTTGCGTGCTTCGAGAAAGTCCTCGCGTCGTCTCCGGACGACGCCCTGGCGCTGGCGGCGGCCGCGGGGATGCGCGCGTGGCGCACGCAGTTCCTCGCGACACCGAGTGACAATCTGAGCCAACTGATGACCAAGGAGACCGCCGCGGTTGGTCGGGCAGTAAGCCTCAGGCCAGACAGCAGCTTCATCCACGAGCAGCAGGCGGTCGTCCTGGGCCGACAGGGCTCCGTCGATGCTGCGATCGGTGCCATCAGCAAGGCCTACGAGCTCAACCCCGCCAACATGGACGTCGCGTCGGTCTACGGCACGCTTTTGTGGATCAACGGGCAGTATGCCGAGGGCATGGGGTATTCGGAGCAATCGCTGGCGGCGATCCCGTTCGCGCCGTCATGGTATCATCTCACCCGCGCATTCAATGCTCTGCGCGAAGAACGCTTCTTCGATGCGATCGACGCGGCGCAGCAGGTGGCGTCGGGTGATGAGGAGTTTGGTCCGGTCATCGCGCTGGCTGCAGCGCCCCGCGCCGCACGGCAGGACCTGATCGACCGCTATCGGCCGCTGGTGATGGACAATCCGCACTTCCAGGTGTCGGGGATCATCCCGCGCCTCGCGATGCGCGTGCGGCCGACGGGGGTGCTGCAGCGCATCCGCGACGGACTGATCCTTGCGGGGCTGCCCGCGAACACGCTGGACCGGCCGTTCAATCCTGACGGGAGCGAGCGGCCGCCGGCCGACACGCCGTGATCAGCTGAAAAGCTCGGTCGCGATGCGGACGAAAGCGCGGCCGCGCTCCTCGAAATCCTTGAAGGCGACGCCCGACGTCTCGAGCTGGCCGTAGCTGGGAGCACCGGGAGAGAGGATGACGGTGTCGAACTCGGATTGACGCGATGCAAGGGCCTCGAGGCCGGCGCGCAGCGTGCCCGCTTCCACGACCTGCACTTGCGGTGCCGCGGCATAAGCTGCGGTAGCGAGGCGGTCTCCGGTGACGGGCAACGCAACGAGCAACGTCACGCCGCGAGGGGAAAGCAGCGAGGCAAGCTCGGCGTAATCCTGCTGCCGCTCGTGCCCTCCCGCAATCAGCGCGATGCGCTTGCCCTGATAGGCCGCGAGCGCGGCCTTCGTCGCCTCGGGGGTGGTCGAGATCGAGTCGTTGACGAAGGTCAGGCCGCCAATGCTGTGCTCCTCGAGGCGATGCGGCAGCGGCTCGAACTGGTTGATGCCACGCACGATGCCCTCGAGGCCCGCACCGGCTGCGAGGGCGATCTGCGTGGCCAGTCTGGCATTGTCGAGATTGTGCGCCCCCTTGAGCTTCGATTTGCGCACTGTGGAGGCAATACGGTCGGCGATGAAGGGAGCAAGCGGAGGCAGCAATCGCCTGGTATCGCGCAGGGCGGCGAGAACGAGAGGATTGGTCTGCGCTGCCGGACCTAATCCTACAGGGAAGGGCGACTCGCGGTCGATGAGGTTGAGCTTGTCGGCGAAATAGTGCTCGACGTCGCGATGCCAGTCGGTGTGCTCGGGCGTGAGATTGGTGACCGCCGCGATATCGGGTGAGAACGCCATGTCAGCGGTCTGGTAGGACGAGAGTTCGAACACGACAATCTTGTGCTTGTCGGCGATCTCGAGCGGCGCGAGGCCGACATTGCCGGCGAGGCCGGCGTCGAGACCCGATTGCGTCAGCATCAGGTGAACGAGGGTGGCGGTCGTCGACTTGCCCTTGGTGCCGGTGATGGCGATGACGGTGCGGCCGTCGCGATAGTACTCGCCCCACAGGTTCAGGTTGGAAGTGACGGCGATGCCCGCCTCGCGGGCGACGAGGAAGATCGGACGGTAGCGCGAGACGCCGGGCGACTTGACGATCGTGGCGAAGCGCCTGGCCTCGATGGCCGCGTTAAGCTCGGTGGGCGGGATGAGCTCGGCATCCTCGATGTCGGCAGCACCGCTGTCGACGGTGACAAAGATCTTGAGGCTGGGCGCTCGCGCCTTGAGGAAGGCACGGGTCGAACGCGCCTCGCGGCCGGCGCCATAGAGCAGAACGGGCTGATCAAAGCGCATAGGGCGCGATCCTTTCGGCGATGGCGCGAGGGATGTAGTGATCGTCGCTGTCCTTGAAGAGCTTCTCCAACGCGCCGGCCAGACGCGAGGCGCCGTATTGGGCGATGAGCTCATCCTTCAATGTGCGGACAATAGCCGCGTCCTGCCAATCGGGACTTGCGGTCAGAATGTGAAGGCAGGCGGCCGCCTCTTCGATCTCGCCGACGCATTCCCAAGGCTTCTGGCCAGCGAGGCCGGTGAGTGCGCGGTACGACTCTTCGTTGGCGGAGTCATCGAGGAAGTTCTTGCCGAAGATGCGCATCATGCGGTCGTAGTCCATGCGCGGGGCCATCATCAGGAAGGTGAAATGGCACTTTGGACACTTACCGCACCAGAGCGGGACGTTGTCGCCGCCCAGCTTGAAATTCTCGTTGCAGCTCGAGAAGACCTCGTCGAAGCGGGTTTCGCGCGCGAACAAGGCTGCGATGCGAGCCTCCGAGTATGGGCGCAGCAGCGAGAAGTAGGCGAGCGCGCCTCCCGTAGCGTCATTGATTACGTCTGCAATTAGGCGCTCGAAGTCGTCCGACTTCGAGTGCTGATGGTTCACCTCGCGCCCTTCGTGGATCGCGTTGCCTTCGCTAGCTGAACGTTCATTGGAAAGGATGACGCGTGCGTAGGAGAAGAGTAGTGCGGTGAGGGCCGCGATCATCGAGTTGATCGCTGTCGATGGGACGTGACCGTTGAGGTAACCAGGTTCATTGCGAAGCCGCATCATCTCGCGGTCCAGCGTACGTTTGACGTAGAGCGGCGTTCTGGAAATCTTGCCGATGGAGCCGAGGATGGGGCCCTTGGGGTTTACCGCGAAGGGCGTGTAGTCGAGCCCCGCTGCCTCGAGTAGTTCGATCGAGACAATCGAATCCTTACCGCCGCCGATGGGCAACAGGGCGCGATCCCTAAGGGCAGGTGCGGGCGGCGCGCTACGCTGATCGACCGTCGCAACGACCTCGATCTTGTTGAAGTGCTCAAGCTGGTTGCGGGCGTAGAACTCGCCGAGGCCGTTGGTGTAGATGTCGAAAGCAAAATCGCGTTCACGTGCGGTAAGCGGGAACTCGACCTCGATGCGCGTCGGAGCGAGGAGCTTAAAGTAGCTGGCGCCGAGCACGACGGCGGTGAGGTCGAGCAGCTTGTGGAAGGCCTCGCTCGACGCTGCGTCGGTGTCGCCGCCGCGCGGAAACTCCAGCACCTCGGTGAAGCGCAGGGCGCCCAGCGCATAGGGGAACAGCGCGACGCCCTCGGCGGGGTCGTAGCTGGGCTTGAGGATGTGGAAATGTACGCTCAATAGACTCTCAGACTCAGTCGCAGCACAATATCGGGGCTGAGGCGTTGAAAGCCAAATTCGCGCATGGTGCAGCTCCATGCGGTGCCTAGTCGCTCGATCTTGAACAGGTTGTAGCGGGCAGGATCCTCGCTGGCAGCCTCAGATTGAGCGGCACCGGCCGCGGCGACGCCGACAACGGGGACGTCGCCCGTGAGCCCGGGAATCGCGAAGATCGAGGATTTGTGGGTGTGACCGTGCAGGATGAGTTCTGCGCCATTCGCGGCAACCGCCTCCCGGAAGCGCCTGGCGCCATAGAGCCCCAACCGCGGGTGGCGGGCTTCCAGGTTGGGCGGGTGGTGGATCATGATGACCCGAAAGTAGCCGGCATCGCCCAGTATCCTGAGGATACGCGACAGCCGGTCCGCCTGATCCTGCTCAAAGCGGCCAATGGCAAAAAAAGGGGCGCTCGGAACGGCGCTGGAACAGGAGATGATGGCGACATCGCCGATCCGGCGCACGAAGGGAAACTGGGCGGCATCCAGCGTTTCGCCGCTCATGTACTCGCCCCAGCGGCCGTTGTTGTAGCCAAAAGCGGGGCGGACGTAGGCGTCGTGATTGCCCGGACAGACGCCGACCTCGTCGGGTGTCCCGACTGTCCGGAGCCAGTTGAAGGCAGTATTCGCTTCCGCTTCGAGGCCGAGATTGACCAGATCGCCAGTCACGGCCGTGAAGTCCGCCTTCTGTTCGCGCATGTGCCGCACGAGATTGGCAAGACCATCGCCCGACAGCGAGTTATGCCGGCGCAGCCGCCAGTTGACGAAGCCGGTTATTCGTTTGTTGGCGAGCTCGGTCCATTTGACCGGCGGCAATGGCGCGAGATGAACGTCCGAAATATGGGCGAGCGTGATCATTGTGGGGCGTAATGCCACGGCGCGGGCGGCAAGAAAATGGCCGTCAGCGCGAGACAGTGATTTTGCCGGGTTTCCACGGCTGCTAGCGTCCGAGCATGAGCGATCGCATGCCGCTGACGCGGTACCAGTCCATCCGCACCCGACTGCACCTGTTCCAGGTCGGCGTGCGCAAGCGCCTGACCGTGGGCGTCCGCGCGGTCCTGATCGATGGCCGGAAGGTCCTCATGATCAAGCACACCTATCTGCCCGGCTGGCAGTTTCCGGGTGGTGGTGTCGAGCCGGGCGAGACGGCCGAGGTTTCCGCGGCCCGCGAGGTGATGGAGGAGACCGGATTGGCGACGCACGGCAGGCCGGCGCTCCACGGCCTCTATCTCAATCGGGTGGCCGGCGGTGCGCGGGACCATGTCGCAGTCTATGTCTGGCGCGAGTTTCATGTGCAGCATCAGTTCAAGCCCAATTTCGAGATCGCCGCGCTGAGCTGGTTCGACCTGGACGCGCTGCCGGACGACGTTGAGCCGGGTACCGCGCGGCGCGTGCGCGAGATCCTCGATGGTGCCGTGCCCGACGCCGAGTGGTGATCAGAGGAAGTCGAGTTCAGGGCCTACCGGCACGATCCGCGTCGGGTTGATCCGGTGATGACTCCAGTAATAGTGGGTCTTGATGTGGTCGATATGGATCGTCTCGCGGATCCCGGGCGTTGCGACGAGGCCGCGTAGGTAATGCGTGATGTTGGGGTAGTCGGCGATCTGGCGGATATTGCACTTGAAATGACCGTAATAGACGGCGTCGAAGCGGATGAGGGTCGTGAGCAGGCGCCAGTCGGCCTCGGTGACGCGGTCGCCCGCGAGGTAGGCGTTGTCGCCGAGAATGCCCTCAATCCAGTCGAGTGACGCAAAGAGGGCCCGGACCGCCTCCTCATACGCGTCCTGTCTGGTAGCGAAGCCGACCTTGTACACACCGTTGTTGATCGTGTCGTAGACGCGCTTGTTGATCTCATCGATGCGCGGCCTGAGTTCGGCGGGATAGTAGTCGTCATCGTTGCCGGTGAGCGCGTTGAAGGCGCCGTTGAGCATCCGGATGATCTCGGAGCTCTCATTGTTGACGATGGTCTGGCGCTGTTTGTCCCATAGCACCGGAACGGTCACGCGGCCGGTGAAGTCGGATTTGGCGCGCTGATAGACCTCATAGAGATGCTCACTGCTGAACAGCGCGTCGCCGGTCGATCCCTCCGCCTTGAAGGTCCAGCCCGTCTCGTCGGGCATCTTGGGGGATACGACCGACACCGAGATGAGGTCTTCAAGCCCCTTGAGGGCGCGGAAGATCAGCGTCCGATGCGCCCAGGGGCAGGCGTGGGAGACATAGAGATGATAGCGGCCAGCTTCCGCGGCGAAGCCGCCCTCGCCAGTCGGGCCGGGCGCGCCGTCCGGCGTGATCCAGTTGCGGAAGGGCGCGTCGCCGCGGACGAACTTCCCGCCGGTCTTGCTGGTGTCGTACCATTCCGTCGACCAGCGGCCGTCGATCAATTGACCCACAATTGTCTCCTTTGAGGCGTATCAACGCCTCAGTTAGGCGCTCGGGTGGCCGACAACAATCCTTCAACCCAAGGTCTTGAAATGCAGAACGAAGTGGGCGATTTCTTCTTCACGCGCCCCAGCCTTGGTGCTAAGGCGCGTTTCAGACGTCAGGAGGCGTCCAGGATGGAGAACTACGTTCACGTGACCCGACGACCCTAGTTGGTCGGGAGCCGGCCTGCGAGCCGGCGCGTTTGTCCTTACTCTCTGTTTCTGGACTGCCACGATGATCGCTCCGTCCGTTCAAGAACCGGCTCCGCCGGTCCCCCCGCAATCTGCGCCCGCCAAACTTCGCGTTGCGACGCCCGACGACGACAAATTCGTCGACGAGTTGCAGGCGCTGGCCTTTGGTCCCGGGCGCTTTGCGCGTACGGCGTTCCGCGTCCGCGAGCGCTTCCCGATCGACACGTCGCTGTCCCTGATCGCCGAAATCGATGGCACGCCGGCGGGCGTCGTGTGGATGACGCCGCTCAGCGTCGGCGGCATCGACGGCTACATGCTCGGTCCGCTGGCGACCCATCCTGGCTTCCGCAAGCGCGGCGTGGGCAAGGAGCTGGCACGCGAAGTGACGCGGATGGCGCTCGAACGCGGGCGGGGGAGCTTCGTGATCCTCATCGGCGATCGCGACTATTACTGTCCGCTGGGCTGGCAGCCTACGACCCTGGGCGCCGTCGAGTGGCCCGGGCCTGTCGACCCCACGCGCGTGCTGCTCTACTCTGAGGACAAGACCCTCGCGGCGCGCATCAAAGGCAAGATCGGCGCGTTCGGGACCAGGAAGCACCAGTAGGCAGGTTTGTTTTGTCGGCAGCCGATGCACTGATCGAGAGAATCAGGAATCGGCTGCTGCCCTCGCCGCAGGCTGCCGAGGAAACGGCGACGCTGCTTCCCGATTGGCTGCCGGACGGCGGTTTCAAGGGGCCGCCGCGCGATGCTGCCGTGCTGATCGCGCTGGTGCGGCGAGGCGACGATCTCTCCATCCTCTACACCGAACGCTCTCCGGAGCTCCGCTCGCATTCCGGACAGATTGCCTTCCCTGGCGGCAAGATTGATCCGACCGACAAGGGGCCCGGAGATGCAGCCCTTCGCGAAGCATGGGAGGAGGTGGCGCTCGACCGGGACGATGCCCGAATCCTCGGCTACATGCCGGCCTACTTCACCGGCTCGAACTATATGATCACGCCGGTGGTTGCGGAAGTGCGGCCGCACCGTGCTTTTGTCGGCAATCCTGGGGAAGTGAAGACTGTATTCGAGGTGCCGCTGCCGCTGCTGATGCGCAGCGACAGCTTCGACACGCTGCATTTCGAGCATGGGGCGCGGAAAGGGTCGACCTGGCGCATCACGCATGAGGGGCTTGTCATCTGGGGCATAACCGCCAATCTGACGCGGCGATTTTACGAGCTCGTGTTGAAGGACGAGGTGCCCTGGTGATTGCCAAGGCTGCATTGCAGCGCCTCAAGGACGCGCCCTGGCTGCGCGATCCGGCTACGCAGAAAATTTTCGCCCTGCTCGACGGCGAGCGCGGGAAGACGCGCGCGGTGGGTGGTGCGATCCGCGACACGCTCGTGGATCACGAGCGCGAGGCGACCGAGATCGATTTTGCGACCGAGCTGCTGCCGCGCGAGGTGATGCGGCGAGCGGGGGAGGCGGGCGTTGCTGCCTATCCCACCGGGATCGAGCATGGGACGATCACGCTCAAGGTCGACGATCGTGTGGCGGAGGTTACAACGCTGCGCGAGGACATCGAAACCGACGGCCGGCACGCGGTGGTGCGCTTCGGCTGGGGTTGGACGCGCGACGCGGAGCGGCGCGATTTCACGATGAACGCCCTCTACAGCGACATGGAAGGCGAACTGTTCGACCCGATCAATGGCGTCGAGGACTGCCTCAGCGGAGCCGTGCGGTTCATCGGCGATGCCAACAAGCGGATCGCGGAGGACAAGCTGCGCGTCTACCGCTTTTTCCGGTTCACGGCGAGCCACGGGCACGAGCAGTTCGACGAAGACGGCCTCGTTGCCGTGCACAAGGCGGCGGGGGACCTTCACAATATTTCGGCGGAGCGCGTCGGCAATGAGATGCGGCGCATGCTGGCGTTGCCGCGCATCGCCCGAACGCTCGAAACCATGGCACAGACCGGCGTCCTGAACCTGCCGCCCGACCTGCTCGAGCGCATGGGGACCTACGAGCGGCGCGCACACAAGCCGAACACGATGAGTCGCATGGCGCTGCTGGTGCAGTCGCTGGGCAGCAAGACCGTCAAGAAGCGCTGGCGGCTGTCGAACGACGAGATCGGGGCAGCGGAGGCGATCCTGCTCGCGGCCAAGCTGATCACCGATTTCCGTATCAACGAGGCGGCCTACCGGTTTCCCGCGCATTTGTCGGATGCCGTGGAGGTGGCCGCAACCTTCGCGGGGTGGACCGAGGCAGGCAAGTCGGCGATCGTCGAGCACCTGCGCACCGTTGACGTGCCGAAATTTCCGGTGTCGGGCAACGATTTGCTGCAGACGGGCATGCGGCCCGGTCCGCGGATCGGGGCCGAGCTCGACCGGCTCGAGCAGAAATGGATCCAGTCGGGCTTCAAGCTCGACCGGAACGCGCTGCTCTCGATCCTGCAGAGATGAGGCGGGCTTACTGGGCCGCCGCCGGTTCGTGAATCCGCTGCTTGATGCGTTCGATCATCTCGGGGCGCACCACGGATTCCGAGTGCACGGAGCGCAGGTGATCGGCCGCGCGGCGGACGATCTCGGCGCTGTCCTCGGCCTGAGTATGCCAGGCGCAGCCGGGAACGAGACACTCATATTGCTTCATCGCAACCTCCTGATGCTGAACAGGAGGAAACGAGCATGAGCCGGATTGGTTGCCAACCCGGCTTCCGGCGCTGTGGCGCCGGCGAGCGAAAGCGCTCGCCGGCCCTCCGCCGATGTCAAAGAGCGCCGTCCTTGGCTCCCGATCGAGAGCTGCAGCGGCGAGGCGTGGCCTCGACGCGGGTAGTCCGCAAACAATGAGGCGCGTCGCCTCGCCGCTGCGATCCGGGGGCTCGGACGGTCATACGGGAATGGTGGCAGCCTTGAATGCTGGCGCGGCGCCGCTCTGGAGGGATGGAACGACGATCCGCCCATCTGCTCCGCGATGACAGCCGATCATGGCCGCCATCTGCGCCGGACCCCGGGCACAGGGGATGCCCGCACGATCCGATATGTCCGCCGGGTGTGGAACGACTTCCACACCACCCGGTCCTGCGCCCTCGCCCGTTCGTCTCGAGTCGCTCGATGAGGGCGCAGTGGGAGGAGAATACACCCGGTCCGGGGGTACGGGGATAAGTCGGACAAATAAGCCCGGAGTCGCCTTGGTTCTCAGGGCGTTGCGGGGACAATTTCTGGTCACCTGGTACGTGATTTCCGCTTGCTCACGTCCCCCGACGCGCCGCGCTTCCAGCGTGGGGCGGATTGGTAGAATGAGAGTCTAGGGCCAACGGACTTCGGGGGGCATCGAGCTCAGGATGGCTTCGACATTGCCGCCGGTCTTGAGGCCGAACGTGGTGCCGCGGTCGTAGAGCAGATTAAATTCGACGTAGCGGCCGCGGCGGATCAGTTGCTCGTTGCGGTCGGCCTCGGTCCAGCCCGCCGAGACGTTGCGCCGGACGAGGGCCGGGTAGATGTCGAGGAAGGCTTTGGCGACGTCCTGCGTGAAAGCGAAGTCGGCGTTCCAGTCGCCGGAATTGTGATTATCGTAGAAGATGCCGCCGATGCCGCGCGGTTCATTGCGGTGCTTGAGGAAGAAGTACTCGTCGCACCACTGCTTGTAGCGGCCATAATCGACGCCGTGCGCGTCGCAGGCGGCGCGATAGGCGGAGTGGAAGGCGATGCTGTCGGGGTCGGACTGCGTGCGGCGACGGTCGAGGACGGGGGTGAGGTCGCCGCCGCCGCCGAACCACCATTTGCCGGTGACGATCATGCGGACATTCATGTGAGCCGCAGGAACGTTGGGGTTTCGGGGGTGGACGATGACCGAGACGCCGGCACTCCAGAACTCTGCACCCGCCTCGGTGTGGGGCATCTGGCGGGCAAATTCGTCGCTGAAGGTGCCGTGGACGACCGAGATGTGGACGCCAGCCTTCTCGAAGACCTGGCCATGCAGCATGCCCATCTCGCCGCCGCCGCCATCGGGGCGGGTCCAGGGCTCGATCGCGAACCGGTCCGAGCCGCCGTTTTCGACCTCGATGCGGTCGAGTTCGGCGGTGAGGTCGTCGCGGAACTGGCGGAAGAAGGCGGCGGCGCGGGCTTTTTTGGCTTCGATATCAACGGGAAGGGTCATATGAGGCTCGCGAAGGCATTGGTCTGGCGGAGGGCTTCGCCCACTATCATGGCGCCGGCGATGGCGACATTGATCGAGCGCAGGCCGGGACGCATGGGGATGCGGATGCGGGCGTCGGCGGCAGCGGCGACTGTATCCGGAACGCCGGCGCTTTCGCGCCCGACGATGATGATATCCCCCTCAACGAATGCAAAGGCATAGGCACTTTCGGGTGCTTTGGTGGTCAATAACACCAAACGACGACGAGCCTGGCGGCGCCAGCCGTCGAAATGGTCGTAGCTGTCATGCTCAATGAAGTCGGCCTGCCCGATGTAGTCGAGACCGCCGCGCTTGAGCTCCCGGGGCGAGAATGGGAAGCCGGTGGGATGGATGATGTGCACGCGAACGCCGAGGCAGGCACCGAGGCGCAGCAGCGTGCCGGTGTTCTGGGCGATGTCCGGTTGGTAGAGGGCGAGGTCGATGGTCATCGCAGGCTCCATGCCATACCGACCGGAAAGCTCCGGTGGGTATAGTGTCGCAGCGGGTTTTCGCCTGTCCCGCCCGTCTGGACAAGTTCTGGTGAGAGTGCCAAAAGACGCCACAATCACGCGCCGTTGAGGGCGAGTGACGCTATGTGTTGCGCGCGGCGCGGGGCCCGCAAAGCGCTGCAAAACCAGACATCAGGCAGGGATAGTTCCACCTTGGCGACAGAATCGAATTTGGCGCACAACGACCAGCCCAATCCGGGCCGGCGCGACTTCCTCTATGTTGCGACCGCGGCCGTGGGTGCAGTGGGCGTCGGCGCAGTGGCTTGGCCGGTGATCAACCAGATGAACCCGGACGCGTCGGTGCTCGCACTGGCATCGACCGAGTTCGACCTGTCGGGCGTCGAGGAAGGCTCCTCCGTCACGATCAAGTGGCGCGGCTCGCCGGTGTTCGTGCGTCACCGCACCGCCGCCGAGATCGAAGAAGCCCGCGCCGTGCCGATGTCCGATCTCAAGGATCCGGAGACCGACGAAGCCCGCGTCAAGGAAGGCCACGACCAGTACTTGGTGATGGTGGCGCTGTGCACGCACCTTGGCTGCGTGCCGGTGGGTGATGCCGGCGAGTTCGGCGGCTGGTTCTGCCCGTGCCACGGCTCGGAGTACGACACCTCGGGCCGCATCCGCAAAGGTCCCGCTCCCAAGAACCTGGTGGTTCCGCCCTACCAGTTCCTGAGCGACAGCGTGATTCAGATCGGTTGATGGGGAAAGACCAGATGTCCTCGCATACGAGCAACTACACCCCCTCCACCGGCATCGAGAAGTGGCTGGACGACCGGCTGCCGCTGATCAGGTTCTCCAAGGAGCACCTGATGGATTATCCGACGCCCAGGAACCTCAACTACTGGTGGACCGGCGGCGCGATCCTGACCTTCATGCTGGCGGCGCAGATCGTCACCGGCATCATCCTTGCGATGCACTACACGCCGCAGGTCGACCTCGCCTTCGACTCGGTGGAGCACATCCGCCGCGACGTCAATTCGGGCCGCATCATCCAGGCCACCCACGCGGTGGGCGCCTCGATGTTCTTTGCCGCCGTCTACATGCACATCTTCCGCGGGCTGTATTTCGGCTCGTACAAGGCGCCGCGCGAGATCCTGTGGATCCTGGGCGTCATCATCTTCCTGCTCATGATGGCGACCGCCTTCATGGGCTACGTGCTGCCCTGGGGCCAGATGAGCTTCTGGGCCGCCGCTGTGATCACCAACATCTTCGCCGCCATTCCGGTGATCGGCGATCCGATCCTGCAGCTGCTGCGCGGCGGCTTTGCCGTGGATAACCCCACGCTCAACCGCTTCTTCTCGCTGCACTACCTGCTGCCGTTCATCATCGCGGCGGTGGTTGGGCTGCATATCTGGGCGCTGCACGTGCCGGGCAACAACAACCCTGTTGGCGTCGAGGTGAAGAGCGAGCGCGACACGCTGCCGTTCCATCCGTTCTACACGATGAAGGACCTGTTCGCGGTGGTGGTGTTCTGCATCCCGTTCGCCTGGTTCGTGTTCTTCGCGCCCGACATCCTGGGGCACCCGGACAACTACATCCAGGCCAACCCGCTGGTGACGCCGCCGCACATCGTGCCCGAATGGTACTTCCTGCCGTTCTACGCGATCCTGCGCGCCATCGACTTCAACTTCATCCTCGACAGCAAGCTGCTGGGCGTCATCGCCTTCGGCGGCTCGATCCTGATCCTGTTCTTCCTGCCCTGGCTGGATACGAGCAAGGTCCGCTCGGGTACGTTCCGGCCGATGTTCAAGTGGTTCTACTGGGTGTTCGTGGCCAACTTCGTGCTGCTCACCTGGTATGGTGCCCAGGCGCCGGACATGAAGGTGCTCGGCAACTTCACGGTGGCCGATACCTCCAAGCTCTCGGTGCTCTACTACTTCGCGTACTTCATCGTGATCCTGCCGCTCCTGAGCCGGTTCGAGAAGCCGCGACCGCTGCCGAACTCGATCTCGGAAGCGGTGCTCAAGCCCGCTCCAGCCACGAACTGATCGCCAGGACCGTACAGCAATGATCAAGATTTCGACCATCTTCGCTGCCGGCCTGATCGCCCTGGGGCTCGCCGCCCCGGTGGTGGCGCAGGAGCATCAGACCCCCCAGATCGAACGCCAGCAGTGGAGCTTTGCCGGCATCTTCGGCAAGTATGACGAGCATCAGCTCCAGCGCGGTTTCCAGGTGTTCCGCGAAGTATGCGCGAACTGCCACGGCGCCAAGCTGCTCGCCTTCCGCAATCTTGCGGAAGAGGGCGGCCCGATGTTCTCGGAAGAGCAGGTGAAGGCACTCGCCGCCGAGTACACGATCAACGATCCGGAAGCCGAGGGCGGCACCCGCAAGGGCCTGACGTCCGACCGCTGGCCGGGCACCGGCCAGAGCGACGCCGACCAGATCGCGGCGTTCGGCATCGTGCCGCCCGACCTGTCGGTGATCGCCAAGGCGCGGTCGATCACCTCGCCGTTCCCGCAGTGGATCTTCAACTACTTCACCACCTATTCGGAAGGCGGGCCGGACTATCTGCACGCCCTGCTGATGGGCTACGAGGAGACCCCGCCCGAGGGCGCGGAGATCCCCGACGGCAAGTTCTACAACCACGTGTTCCCCGGCCACGCGATCGGCATGCCGCCACCGCTGGCCGACGGGCAGGTGCCCTACGCCAATGAGGACGGCTCGGAAGTGCCGGCCGAGATGCTGACGGCGGAGCAGTATTCCAAGGACGTTTCGGCATTCCTGATGTGGGTGGCCGAACCGCACCTCAACAGCCAGAAGGCGGCGGGCTTCCGCGTGCTGACCTTCCTGATCCTGTTCGCGGTGCTGATGTGGTTCGTCAAGCAGCGGCTGTGGCGCCGGGTTCACTGAACCTCGCCGCGATGTGGTTTTTGAGGGGCGCTTCGGCGCCCCTTTTGCTTTGCGGGGAATGACATCCGGGAGGTGGCGACGTCGTTGGAGCCCACTCCATCCTTGATGGGACGCCGGGCCCTGCGGAGGCGCGCGAGACTTTTCATGGGCGGCGTGGGTCGCTACATTGGGGCGACGCAGGAGGCATGATGTCGGCGATCCGGACGGCAGCGGCGATGATCGGGGTGGCCATGACCGTGGCGCGGCATCCGCTGCTGCGCGCGGCGGTGCGGGCGGCACCGCATGTGGTGACGCCGCAGGCGCGCGCCAGGGCCAAGGACGCCACGCTGGAGGCGGCATTCCAGGCGGGCAAGCTCGCCCGCAAGATCGTGAAGCGCGGCTGATGCTCGACCTCAAATCGCTGATCCGGTCGATCCCCGACTACCCCAAGCCGGGCATTCTGTTTCGCGACATCACCACGCTGATCGAGCACCCGCAGGGATTCCGCGAGAGCGTTGAACGGCTCGCGGCGGCGCATCGCGACCGCGGCATCACGCATGTTGCCGGCATCGAGGCGCGCGGCTTCATCTTCGGCGCGGGCGTGGCGATCGCGCTGGGCGTGGGTTTCGTGCCGATCCGCAAGCGCGGCAAGCTGCCGGGCGCGACGATCGGGCAGAACTACACCCTCGAATACGGCGTCGACACGATCGAGATTCACGCCGACGTGCTGAATGGCGCGCACAAGGTGCTGCTGATCGACGATTTGATCGCAACGGGCGGGACGGCGCTGGCGGCGGTGGGGCTGCTGCGGCGCACCGGGGCGGTGGTCGAGCATGCGGGCTTCGTGATCGACCTGTTCGACCTGGGGGGCGCCGACAAGCTCAGGGCGCTGGGCGTCGCGATCGAGAGCCTGGTGCCGTTTCCGGGGCATTGAGGGGGCGGCGAACCGCCTCCTCGTCTTCACTAATCCTTGCGGATGAGCTGTCCCAGCGCGGGCAGGACGATGGCGGGCGCCGGCCTTGCGGCCTCGGGCGCCTTGCGCGGCGCCGTTGCCTTGCGGTCTGAAGCCGCGTTCCAGTTCTGCTTCGAGATCGGGGCTGGGCGCTGATAGGTCATGAATTTGGGCATAGATTCTCCTTCCCCCGCCACGCACGCAAAGCGGCGCAGAGGGAGTGCGGGCGCGGCCCGCGAGGGCGCGCGCGATCACGGTGGGTGCGATGAGACTGGACGGGAGGGGGCCGGACGACAATGTCCGCGAGGTTTGCGACTCCGGAGAGTCGCTCTAGATCCTCAGCATCGTGCTTGCCGACATACCCGCATCACCTGCCGCACGCTGGGCGTGGGAAGGGCGATGGCTTGGCGTCCGCAGCGATGCTCAGATCATTTGGTGACGGGACCTCGGGTCGGGAAGGCCGGGACCATAGGGACGGAGCAGCGATGCGTCAACCCTAGGCGAGCTTGAGCACGGCGGCGCCGGCCGCGATGATGAGGACGGCGACGATGCGCGTGCGCGTGACGCGTTCCTTGAGGACGAGGGCGGCGATGAGCGTGCCGAACAGGATGGAGGTTTCGCGCAGCGCGGCAACCAGCGGAATGGGCGCCTGCGTCATGGCCCACAGCACAAGGCCGTAGGAGATGAGCGTACCCAGGCCGCCGGCGAGGCCCAGGTGCCAGTTGCGCCGCGCATAGGCAGGAAAGTCGCGGCGCGTGACGAGCGCCCAGGCGGCGAGGGGAACGCCGGTTAGAATGAAGATCCACATGGTGTAAGCGGCGGGCGAACCGGAGGCGCGGACGCCGAAGCCGTCGACCAACGTGTAGGAGGCGATGACGAGGGCGTTGACCATGGCGAAGGCCATGCCGCGGCCATTGCCGCCGGTACCGCCCAGGGTGAGGCTCAACAGGCCCACCGAGACGAGCGCGACACCGATCCAGCCGGCGGTCGAGATGGCCATGCCGAGGGCGAGGCTCGAGACCAGGGCCACCAAGAGCGGCGGCGCGCCGCGCATCAGAGGATAGGCGCGGCTCATATCGGCGTGGCGATAGGCGCTGGCAACGAGTGTGTAGTAGGCGATCTCGAGGACGCCGGAGATGGCGAGGTAGGGCCATGCGGCGGGCGCTATGGGCGGCAGGAAGGGTAAGCAGACAATGCCGACGGCGGCGCCCGAAGCGGCCACGAGGATGGTGGTGAGCAGCGTATCGCTGCCGCCCTTTACGATGGCGTTCCAGACGGCATGGAGGGCGGCCGAGAACAGGATGACGCAGAAGACGAACAGGGACATCGGCCGGGCCGCGAAAGGGAGCGCCGGACCCTATGCCGAAGGCGCACCGGGCGCCAGCCCCGACTCAGCGCGAGGGCTGGTGACGCTGCGCCAGCGCAATCATGCGGACGGCCTGGGTGAGGTTCTTGACCTCAAGCTTGGCCAGGACCTGCTGGCGGTGGAGCTCGACGGTGCGGACCGAGATGCCCAGATTGCCTGCCGAGTCGCCGGCCGTCTCGCCCGAGATGGCACGCTTGAGCACCTCGAGCTCACGCGGCGTCAGGCGCTCGAGGCCACTGCGGACCCTCGCGAGACGCTGCTCGGGGACGTCGTCCAAGAGGTCGTCGAAGCTGTGTTGCGGCATATTATCCTCCGCAATTTGTCGAATAACATAGCTGAGGCGCCGGCGTTCCGGCGAGGCAAGCAAAAGTGAGGCTGGAGTCGAGTTCCAGTCAGCGTGGTTTGCAGACCAGAACCGCTTTCTCCGGATTGTAAAGGGTCAGGACGTCGCCACCCTCGGCGGCAAAGGTGACGAGACCGTAGCCGATGCCGACGCTGGCGAGGTTGCCATCGAGGAAACGGACGCCGTCCGAGCCCATTTCGGCATTTCCGGTGCCCGAGGCGCTCGAACCGAAATTGGCCGAAGCATAGCCGTAGCTGCCGGCAAAGACGGTCAGCAGGCCTGCCTTGGTATTGTCGATGAGCGCGGTGCAGCCCCAATTGCCCTCGGCGGGGCTGACGGTGACGCCCTGGGCGAAGGCGGGCGAAACCAGCGTCAGGAGGCTCAAGGCGAGGGCGATGCGGCGCATCAAATCATCCGGTGCGTTTGACGAGGACTTTCCCCAAAACGGGGATTCGGGTCAACGCCAGCAATAGTCGCAGCCTTAGTGGCATTTTGTAGTCGCGCAGCTTGGAGAAGTCGACGAGCTCGGCGTGGTAGACGAGCTCGCCACGCTGGTTGGTCGCCTCCAGCGTGTTGAACAGCAGGCCCCAGCCGGGAATGGAGTTGGACGGGCGCTTGCCGGTGACGACGAGCGTGTAGGTGACGGTGTCGCCGGGACGGACGGGGACCTTGAAGTCCATGCGGTTGACGCCGGGGGAGGGGCCGCTGACGCCGGGTTCGCGGCCGAGGCCGCGCAGGCGCTCCTCCTCGGCAAAGAGCGCGTCGACCATGTGGCGGTGGCCGACGCTGACGGTATGCCAGCCGGAGGCGACGAGGCCGCCGAAATGGCTCTGTCTGGCGGCTTCCGGATCGACGTGGAAATACTGCGGGTCGTAGAGTTGGCCGAAGCGGACGATCTCGGCCTCGGTGAAGTGGTGGCTGCCGAGCGGAAAGACCTCGTCGATGGTGATGTCTTCGAACCAGCGGGTCATGGGTTTTCGCCCTCGATCAGCGGGACGGAGGGATCGCGCAGCTCGACAAGGTTGGCGAGACGCATGGTCATGACCGGTTCGCCGTGCTGGTTGCGGATGTCGAGATCGATGGTGACGATGCCGCGTTCGGGGTGGTGACGCGAGCGGCGGAGGCTCGCAATGGCGGCGGTGCCCGAGATGGTATCGCCGACCATCACCGGCTCTTTCCATTTGAGGTCGGAGAAGCCGAGGCCGCCCATCGAGGCGATGGTGTTGAGGAAGCGGTCGCCGAGCATGCGCAGGGTCAGCGCCGCGGTCTGCCAGCCGGAGGAGGCGAGGCCGCCCAGCAGCGAGGCCTTCGCCGCCGCCTCGTCGAGGTGGAAAGGGAAGGGGTCGAACTCGCTCGCGAAGGTGACGATCATCTCCTTGCTCACGGTGGTAGCGCCCAGATCGACAATCTCGCCGACGGCGAGATCCTCGTAATGGCGGCGGCTGGCGGTGACCGGGTTCATGGTTGACGTATACGTCAACCGGCGGGGCGGCTCAATGCGGCGGCGCGGGGCCGGGCATGAGCTGTGGGTATGTGGGCCGGGCGACGTGACGACAAGGCATCCGTGGTAAGCTCCGGCTTCGTTCGACCGACTCGCAGGGCCTATGACTATCGCTGTCGATATGGGAGTTGCCTCCGGCGGCGGTGCTGCGGGTCTGGACCTCGAGGAACTGCTGGCGACGCGGCTGCTGGTGCAGGGCAATTCGGGCTCGGGCAAGTCGCATCTGCTGCGGCGGCTGCTGGAGCAGAGCGCGGCGCTGGTGCAGCAGGTCGTGATCGACCCTGAAGGCGATTTCGTCACGCTCGCCGACAAGTTCGGGCATCTGGTGGTCGATGCGGCGCGGACGGAAGCGGAGCTGACGCGGATCGCCGGCAGGGTGCGGCAGCACCGGGTGTCGGCGGTGCTCAATCTCGAGGGGCTGGATGTGGAGCAGCAGATGCGCTGCGCCGCGGCGTTCCTGGGCGGCCTGTTCGACGCCGAGCGCGACCACTGGTATCCGGCGCTGGTGGTGGTGGACGAGGCGCAATTGTTTGCCCCAGCGGTCGCCGGCGAGGTGTCGGACGAAGCCCGGAAGCTGTCGCTGGGGGCGATGACCAACCTGATGTGCCGGGGGCGGAAGCGCGGGCTCGCGGGCGTGATCGCGACGCAGCGGCTGGCCAAGCTGGCCAAGAACGTCGCGGCCGAAGCCTCGAACTTCCTGATGGGCCGCACCTTCCTCGATATCGACATGGCGCGCGCCGCCGACCTGCTGGGCATGGAGCGGCGGCAGGCGGAGATGTTCCGCGACCTGGCGCGCGGGCATTTCGTGGCACTCGGACCGGCGCTGTCGCGGCGGCCGCTGCCGGTGGTGATCGGCGCGGTGGAGACGCAGGCGCAGTCGTCCAATCCCAAGCTCGAACCGCTGCCCGAAGTGCCGCAGGACGTCGAGGCGCTGATCTTTACGGCGACCGCCGAAGAGATGGCGCGGCCGGTGCGGCGAGCGCCCAAGCCGGTGGTGACGCCCACGGCCGATCTCCTGGCCCAGCTCAGCCGTCCGCGGGAGCCCGAACCGCAGGAGGCGGCAGACGCTGCGCCCGCGATGGACGACACCGAGCGCGAGGCGCGCATCGACAAGGTGATGCACGACGTGCTGGAGGACCCCGAAAGCGGTTTCCGCTCGGTCGCGGTGCTCTACCAGGACTTCCTGGTGCGCTGCCGCATCCAGCGCATTCCGGGCGAGCCGCTGGCGCTGCCGGCGTTCCGCCGCCGCCTCGCCATCGGGCGGGCCAAAGTGGCCGAGGAGGTCGCGGCGGGCGAGGAATGGCAGCGGGCGCTGGCGCTGTCCGAGCGGCTGCCCGACGATGTGCAGAGCGTGTTCCTCGCCGTGGCGCAGGAGGCCATCAGCGGCGGGCAGTGTCCGCCGGATGCCACGCTGGCGCGCATTTACGGCACGCACTCGGTGAGCCGGGCGCGGCGGCTGCTGACCTATTTCGAGGAACGCAACCTCATCGTCGTGCGGACCGATTTCCACGGCCGGCGCGTGGTGGCGTTCCCCGACCTGGGCGTCGAGACGGCACCGGGCGACCCCGATGCGGCCGACGCGCTGAGCGCGGCCTAGGCTCTGCTTCCCGGGCGCCCGGTCAGGCCGTGCGCTCGACCACGACGGTGCCCGAGACAGGATCGGTGACGCCAAGGCCACCGCCCAGATCTTCCAGGTACGGACGGACTTCGTCGAGGAAGCCGATCATCGTCGGGCGGGCGGCAACGATCGACTCGAAGCGGTCCCATTTGCCGACGAAGCAGTAAGTGCGGTCGCCGGTCTTGATCAGCGCAGCATCGAGGCCGCCGGGCATGTCCTGTTCCAGCGACTTGCGCTGGCTCGAGATGAAGGCGTCTTCCATTCCGGGCTTCACCCGGAAGCGAACCACGTTGTAGGCGGTCATCTTCTCCTCCGAAGCTGTTTTGCCTAGCGCGGGAACCATGCGCCCCGGCGCGGCGCGCGGCAATCCCTCAGCCGGCCAGCCTCCGCGCGACGCGCGCCGCAGCGAGGCGGAAGGCGAGCTCGAGCTGTGGGCGCAGCGAGCGCAGCGTTTCCGGCGATGGATTGAGCACGCTGATCCAGTAGAGCCGGGCATACATGGGATGAGGCATGAGCACGTCGAGGCGCGTGAAGTCGATGCCGGCATCCTGGGGCTCGCGCCATTTGGGCAGGTCGCCGAAGAGGTCGCGGAAGGCGTCGCGGTCGATGCCGACATTGACGCGCAGCACGCCCTCGCGGGCGAGGTTGGACGCGTTGTCCCAGTCGTTGTCGCCGGTGACGATGGTCGCAAGGGGCAGGTTGGGATCGTCCGGATGCATGAAGAAGACATCGCCGGCGGCAGTGACGAGCTTTGCGTCCGGAACGATGGCGTGGATGGCGGGAATGAGATCGTCGGGTGTCATATGTGGCTCACTATTCAAGTTTGACTAGTGCGTAAGGCAACAGGAGGTGCTAGTCAAGTTTGACTAGGAGGGCTCATGAGTCTGGTTCGATTGATCGTCCTGGGGATCGTGGCGCTGGACGGCGAGGCGCATGGCTATGCGGTGCGCCGCAAGGTGGGCGAATGGCGCGTCGATAGCTGGACGCGGGTGCAGCCGGGGTCGATCTATCATGCGCTCAAGCAACTGGCCCGGGACGGGCGGCTTCGTGCACTCGCCGCCGAGGAAAGCGCGGAGGGGCCGGATCGCGTGCGCTACCGGCTGACCGAAGTGGGCCGTGCCGAGTTCGTGGAGCGGCTGGAGGCAGCGCTGGGGAGCTTCGATATCGAGGCGCTGGGAGTGGGCGTCGCCTTCATGGATGCGCTGCCCAAAAAGCGGGTTGCGGCGCTGCTCGACGACCAGATGCAGCGGGCGCGGGCCAATGTCGCGCATCTGCGGGCGCTGCGGACAGAGACGCCAGAGGAGGGGCAGGCGCCCCATACGGGCGACCTGCTCGACCTGTGGATCGGAAACCTCGATGCCACCACGCGCTGGGTGGAGGGCATCCGGACGCGGCTCGGGCCGGCTTAACGCAGGGGGCAGGCGGCGGAAAGTCCGCGAATCCACCGGCCGAAGTAGCCCAAGATTAATGTTTCGACGGCAGCTTGAGCGCTTAAGTAATTTGCGTGTGACAGAAGTTGCGCCGGCCCAGTGATTTTTCCGTTTCGGCGCAGAAGGGCGCCGCAACATTACGGTTAGCGGTGGTTGCCGCTCCCTTCATTGTCATCATCGACGCGCAGGCATTGATGGGGGTGCTCACCCTCGAAATGGTCTCGACGCTGCGCGCCTACATTGCGGGCGAAAGCCTGTGGTCGAAGGGGCAGCACCAGGCGATCTACTTCCTCGACCGCTTCGTCGACACGGCCGAGCCGCAATACATCGCGCGTTACGAGCAGGCGCTTGCAAGCCCGATGGGCGACCGCGCGGCGCGGCTGGCGCTCGAGCGCTCGCCGCCCGACCTGGCGGCGGCGCATGAGGGCTTCCTGCGGGCAGGAAATCATCCGCAGGACATCCCCGGGCTGATCTGGATGTTCCGGTATTTCTCGTGGTTCAGCTACATGGATGCCGCCATCGCCCGCTGGCAGGCGGCCGAGACGATGGTGCTCACGCTGGACGAGTTGAAGACCCGCATCGTCGACGGGAAGGCCCTGCTGGACGACCCGGCGGTGCGGGCGGAGTGGAAAGCGCAAATCGCCGAACTCGAAGAGAAGATCACGCCGCTGACGCGGGAATTCTCGGACTCGCTGGGCGATGGAACGCGGTTCGTGCAGGTGGCGCTCGCCATCGGCAATATCGCGCTGGCGGCACTGTTCGTGGCGCTGACGCTGTGGCGCCTCAATCGCTTCGTCGAGCAGCGACGGGCGATCGAGCGCGAGCTCGAGCGGCAGGCGCTGCACGACATGCTGACCGGGCTCCCCAACCGTTCGGCGCTCGAGCGGCAGGCCGAGCAGGTGATGGCGCGGGAGCCGAGCCAGCACGCGCTGATCTTTCTCGACCTCGACCAGTTCAAGGTGGTCAACGACACCAACGGGCACGCGGCGGGGGACCGGCTGCTGTGCCGTGTAGCGGAGGCACTGCCGCTGCAGCTCCGGCCGGCCGACATGCTGGTGCGGCTGGGTGGCGACGAGTTCGCGGTGCTACTGGTGGACTGCTCGGCGACCGAAGCGGGCGACATTGCCGAGCGGTTGCGCGATGCGACGCAGAACCTTGGCTTCCTCTGGCAGGGGCAGGCCTTCACCACATCGGCCAGCATCGGGCTGGTGCATTTCTCGACGCGCGACATGGGGCTGACGCAGGCGATGCAGGCGGCGGATCTTGCCTGCTACATGGCCAAGGAAAAGGGCCGCAACCGCGTGCATCAGTTCACGACCGACGATGCCGACATGGTGGAGCGGGCCGGCCAGATGGGCTGGGTGCAGCGGTTGCACCGGGCGCTGGAGCGCGACCGCTTCGTGCTCCATGCACAGACGATCATGCCGGTGCGGGGAGATGCCGGCCCGGCGCATGTGGAAATCCTGCTCCGCCTCATGGACGATGCCGGCAATCTCGTGCCGCCCGGCAGCTTCATTCCGGCGGCGGAACGGTTCGGGCTGATGCCGCTGCTCGATCGCTGGGTCGTGCGCAACACGCTGACGCTGCTCGCCCGTCACCAGCGGCAGGCGGGCCGGCCCCTGCCGGCGGTGTGCGGGATCAATCTGTCGGGGACCAGCATCAACGACCCGAACTTCCTGCCGTTCCTGCGCGAGATGTTCGCGCAGACGGGGATATCGCCGGCCTCGATCTGCTTTGAGATCACCGAGACCAGCGCCATCGCCAATCTCGAGGCGGCGGGCCGTTTCATTGCCGCGCTACGGGCGATGGGATCGAGCTTCGCGCTCGACGATTTCGGGGCAGGGATGTCGTCATTCTCGTATCTCAAGCGGCTGCCGGTGGATTATCTCAAGATCGACGGCAGCTTCGTGCGCGACATGCTGAACGACCGCTCGGACCGGGCGATGGTCGAGATGATCAACCATATCGGCCATGTGATGGGGATGCAGACGGTCGCCGAGTTCGTCGAGTCGCCGCAAATCCTGGGCGCGCTGCGCAGCATCGGCGTCGACTATGCGCAGGGCTATGCCATCGGCCGGCCGGAACCGTTCGATCCGGCGATGCTGTGGCGCGGGGCTCCGGCGGAACCGGAGCCGCTGCGCTCGGTGGGCTGACCCAGGTGACCGCTGCTATTCGTCGTGCTGGCTGTTCACCCAGCGCTTGACGTGGGGGATGCGCGGAACAATGACCGCGTACACCGAAGCGATCACGGCGATGGCATACCAGCCGATGCCGATGGACATGCCGATCGCCGCCGCGAACCAGATCGCGGCTGCCGTGGTCAGGTTCCGAACGGTGTTGTTGTCGCTCTTGAGGATCATCCCGGCGCCGAGAAAGCCCACGCCCGAGACGACCTGAGCCGCAATTCGGGCCGGACTGTTCGGATCGGCGCTGATGGAGATGAAGGTGAACAGGCACGCACCGGCCATCACGAAGCAATGCGTGCTGATGCCCGCCGGCTTGTTGCGAAGCTCGCGCTCGACGCCGATCACGACGCCCAGAACGAGGCACAGGCCGAGCTTGATGGCAAACTCGACTTCGAGACCACTCAACCAGCTCGACATGCGTGCTCCATCCGGGGTGTGTGCGTGATCAGGTGTTGAAGCGGAACAGCATCACGTCGCCATCCTTGACGACGTAGTCCTTGCCTTCGTCGCGGGCCTTGCCGGCCTCCTTGGCGCCGACCTCGCCCCCGAGGGCGACGTAGTCGTCAAAGGCGATGGTCTGGGCGCGGATGAAGCCGCGCTCGAAATCGGTGTGGATGACGCCGGCGGCCTGCGGGGCGCGGTCGCCCTTGTGGATGGTCCAGGCGCGGGCCTCCTTCGGCCCGGCGGTGAAATATGTCTGCAGGCCAAGCAGTTGGTAGGCTTCGCGGATAAGCCGATTCAGGCCCGGCTCATGCAGGCCGAGGGATTCGAGATACTCGGCCTGCTCCTCGTCGGGGAGCTGGGCGAGCTGGGATTCGATCTCGGCCGAGATGACGATGACGGCGGCGTTGTGCTGCCTGGCGTAGTCCTCGACCTGGCGCGTCATGGCATTGCCGGTCGAAGCGGCGCCCTCGTCGACATTGCACACATAGAGCGCCGGTTTAGAGGTGAGCAGCTGCAGCTCGCGGAACGCCTTCTCCTCCTCGGCGGAACGCTCGACGAGACGGGCGGACTTGCCGTCGCGGAGGAGGGCGAGAGAACGGTCGATGAGGTCGAGCGTGACCTTGGCTTCCTTGTCGCCGCCCTTGGCTTTCTTGTCGACGCCGGCGCGGCGCTTTTCGAGGCTTTCGAGATCGGCGAGCATGAGCTCGGTCTCGACCACTTCGGCATCGGCGATCGGGTCGACCTTGTTGGCAACGTGGATGATGTTGGAATCCTCGAAGCAGCGCAGCACATAGGCGATGGCATCGCATTCGCGGATGTTGGCGAGGAACTGATTGCCCAGGCCCTCACCCTTGCTGGCGCCGTGCACGAGGCCGGCAATGTCGACGAAGCTCATGCGCGCCGGAATGATCTGCTGGCTCTTGGCGACGACGGCGAGCCTGTCGAGACGCGCATCGGGCACCGCCACCTCGCCGGTGTTGGGCTCGATGGTGCAGAACGGGAAGTTCGCCGCCTGCGCGTTGGCGGTGCGGGTGAGGGCGTTGAAGAGAGTCGACTTGCCGACATTGGGCAGGCCGACGATGCCCATTTTGAAACCCATGATGACCTACTGAATGAGAATGCTGGCGGGGCTATGAGCGAAGGGATCGACGATCGTCAAGCTCTGTCCCGAAGAGATGGCGATGGCCTGGCCATCGTGAAGGTCCTCCGAGCGGAAATGTGTGCAGCCTGACGTCAGCGTCAATCCCGGGGGTCGCCGTCCTTTTTGCCGAAGACCTTGGCCAGCATGTCGGCCATCGGGCCCTTCTCGGGGATTTTGGCGTCGGGGGGCCTGGGGCGGGCAGCACGGATATGGGACTGGGGGGCGGCCTTCTTGCGGGTCGGGTCGGCGGTCTCGGGGCGCTGGTCGCGGTCGGCGGCGTCGCCGCCCACGGCGATGGCAAGGCGGTTCATGAGCGTATTGTCGTCACCCGTGACGATCAGGCCGGCATTGTCGGCGAGGGCGCCGAGCAAGGGCTCGAGCCAGACCAGGTCGGGCCTGGAGAAATCGCCCAGCACCCAGGGCATCACGCGGTCCTTGTGGCCGGGATGACCGATGCCGAGACGGATGCGGCGGTAATCAGTGCCGATGCGCGGATCGATGGAGCGCAGGCCATTGTGGCCGCCATTGCCGCCACCGCGCTTGATGCGTGCCTTGCCCGGCACGAGGTCGAGCTCGTCGTAGATGACGGTCACATCGGCGGGCGTCAGCTTGTAGAATTGCAGTGCTGCTTCAACGCTTTCGCCGGACGAGTTCATCCAGGTCTGCGGCTTGAGGATGAGCACCTTCTCGCCCGCGATCGTGCCTTCGGCGACGAGGCCTTTGAACTTTTCGCGGAAGGGCGGGAAGCTGTGGCGCCGGGCGATTTCCTCGACCGCGAGGAAGCCGATATTGTGGCGGTTCCGGCTGTATTTGTCCCCGGGATTGCCGAGGCCGACGATCAGATGCATCGCCTGTCTCCCGGTGAGCAAGGTGGGGGCGGCACGCGGCCGCCCCGATGGTCGTTACTTCTTGGCCGGAGCGTCCTTGGCGGGCGCGGCGGCAGCCGGAGCGGCGGCGGCTTCGGCCGGGGCGGCAGTGGCCTCCTCGGAGCGCAGCGCCGACGGCGCGGCGATCGTCGCGATGGTCATATCCTTCTCGTGCGTGCGAACCGACGTGCCCTTGGGCAGCGTGATCGACGAGAGATGGATCGAGTCGCCGACGTCCTTGCCGGTGAGATCGATGACGATTGCCTCGGGAATGGCGTTGGCCGGGCAGGTCAGATCGAGCGTGTGGTGCACGATGTTGAGCACGCCGCCCTTCTTGATGCCGGGGCTGGCTTCGTGGTTCTCGAAGTGGACCGCGACCTGCACATGCAGCTTGGTGTTGGGGCCGACGCGCAGGAAGTCGACGTGCAGCGCCTTGTCCTTGACCGGATCGAGCTGGTAGTCGCGCGGGATCACGCTGTGCTTCTGGCCCTCAACGTCCACTTCGATGACGTGGCTGAGGAAGCCGCCGGCATAGATGGACTTCATCGCCTCGTTGTACGAGATCGAGATGGGGAGGGGATCTTTCTTGTCGCCATAGATGACGGCCGGAATCCAGCCTTCACGACGCAGTGCACGAGCGGCCCCCTTGCCCACCCCGCTCCGCGCCTTGGCAACCAGGTTCTTTGCCATGGAACGTATCCTTGGGTTGGTGCCGTCACTTCATCAGAAATGACAGCGCGCCCGTCCTCCAGGGGTGACAGGCGCTTCATGGCGCGGGTCTATAGGGGAAAGGACGGTCCTGGGCAAGTGCGGCTGAATATCCGCTAAACCCGCTGATTTCCGCCGTTCAGGCGGCGAGGCGCAGCATGGACCATCCAAGCACAGGAGGTTCCCATGCACCTAGCCCATGTTCTCTCCACCGGCCGAACCGCCGTCCTCGTCGCGCTCGCGGCCGGCGGACTGCTCGCCAGCGCTTCCGCCGCGCTGGCCGAAATCCGCGAGACGACGATCTCGCAATCGACCTTCGAGACTCGCTGCCGCCAGATGGGCGGCACGCTCGATACCGGCGGAACTGCCCAGATCAAGATCTGCAAGCTGCCCGGCGGACAGACGGTTGCGTGCGATTTCTCGACGTCGCCGGCCTATTGCGATGTGTCCCGCATGTCGGCGCCGATCACCGAGATGCTGACCGGCGGACCAAAGGGGTTCACCCAGAATCCCGGCAAGTCCACACCCAAGGCCGATTCCGGTCCGTCGGCGATGAACTGACGCTCAGCCTGGGGGCGCGTAGCCCCTGGGTGCTTCCATCATCAGGCCGATGAGATGGCCGTCCGGATCGCGGATGAAGGCCATCCACAGATCGTGGTCGGGCATGGGGGCGACGAGGTGCGGGGCGCTCTCGATGGCGACGCCCTTGCCGGCGAGATCGGCCGCGGCCCGCAGCAGATCGGCGACGCGGAAGTAAATGGCGCCCTGCGCCACTGCGACAGCCTCGCCGTGCTCGGGCGGGGAGAGCATCAGCCGAATGCCGGCGCAGTCGAAGAAGACGAGATCGCCGTAGCGGTAGAGTTTCCTGAGGCCGAGGGTCGTTTCGTAGAACGCCTCGGAGCGGTCGGCATTGCTGACGGCGAGGGCGATCTGGCCGATCTGATTGAGGGGCATCGCGCAGTCCTCCGGCAACCCATCAGCCTGAACCTCGCATAAACGGCCCGTGCGGCGCAGCTTCAGGCGGAGCGGGGCAGGGTTGGCTCAGCGTCAAGTCAACCCATCAGCAGCAGGATTTCAAGATGCTCCGTTCCCTCCTCGCCACCGCTCTCGTTGCAACCGCGCTCGCTCTGGGCGCGCCGGGCGCCGCGCTCGCCGATGAGCAGGACCGCTTCGAAGCGATCTGCAAGGCTGCCGGCCTCGAGGTGGTGGACGGCAAGTGCGTCTATCCCGATGGCAGCGAATTGAGCTGCAGCTTCAGCGGCGACGCCTATGTCTGCTACCGCAGCGAGCCCAAGCCGACGCTGGGGCTGCTCGGCAAGCTCGCCGACGTTCCCAAGGTCATCGTCACCACTCCGGTCCACCCGGGGCCGGTCGAGACCGGCAAGGGCAAGCTGAAGCTCAAGATTGGCGCCGCTACGGCCAAGCTCAGCGACACGATCGAGGCCCCCTCGGAGCGGTCGATCAAGCGGTTCGACGCGAGCGTGACCAAGACCGATGTGTTCGATGCACCCGCGATGCGGACCGAGGCGCCTGTGATGGCCCCGGTGGCGAAGCTCAAATCGTTCAACTGACCTTGGTCGCCGACGCCGAGCGAGAGCTTTGCCAGCAGGAGCATGGATGCAGCGCCGAGCGCCAAGCTCGAATTCTCGGCGAAGGCGTCGAGCTTCAAGCTCGCGAACTGAGCGTCAGCCGTCCCGCAGGGCGGCGATGCGGGCGTGAAGATAAACGCGGACCGCTGGGTCGGCGGTGAGGCCGATGGCGGCGGTGAGGGCGGCGATGGCGCCCTCCTTGTCGCCGGCGCGGCCGCGCAGGTGACCGATGGCGGCCCAATAGGGCTGATAGCTCTGCATCCGCCTGTCACCGTCGAGGATGTCGACCGCCAAGAGTGCGGCGGCGGGACCATCGCGCTCGGCGAGGGCGACCGCGCGGTTGAGGACGACGACCGGCGAATGGGTCCGGGCAAGCAGGTGATCGTAGAGCGCGACGATGGCGCGCCAATTGTCCTGACCGGCGAGGCGGCGCGCGGTGTGGGCGGATTGAATGGCGGCCTCGAGCTGGTAGCGGCCGGTGGGGCCGGCCCGGTTGGCCTCGCGGAGCAGCGCCTCGGCCAGGCGGATCGATGAATCGTCCCAGAGACTTGTGTCCTGCTGTTCGAGTGGCACGTAAGCGCCGGTAGCGTCGCGGCGGGCGGCACGGCGGGACTCGGCATAGAGCATGAGTGCCAGCATGCCCTTGGCCTCGGGTTCAGCGGGCAGCAGCGAGACGATGAGGCGGCCGAGCCAGAGGGCTTCGTCGGCCATGGCCGGGACGACCTCGTCCCCGATCTCGGACCAGCCCTTGGTGAAGGCAGCGTAGACGGCATCGAGCACCGCCTCGAGACGCTCCGGCAGATCCTCGGGGTCGGGGATGGCGAAGGGGATGCCGGCGTCCTTGATGCGCGCCTTGGCGCGGACGAGCCGCTGGCCCATCGTGGCGGGCGGGATGAGGAAGGCCGCCGAGATGTCCTCGGCGGTCATGCCGAGGATCGTCTGGAGGATGAGGGGCGCGCGCATGCCGCGTTCGATGGCGGGATGGGCGCAGGCGAACATCAGAGCGAGGCGGCGGTCGGGGATGGCATCGGGCGCCTGGGAGGCGTCCTCGATCTCGTCGGCGATGAGCTTCACATGAACCTCCCCGGCCGTGCGGGTCTGCCGCCGGCGAATGGCGTCGGTCTGGCGCCGGCGTGCGACGGTGAGCAGCCAGGCGTCGGGATTGTCGGGCACGCCGTCGACCGGCCACATGCGCAGCGCCGCGGCGAACGCCTCGCCCAGCGCGTCCTCGGCGCCCGCCACGTCGCGTGTGCGGGCGGCGAGGAAGGCGACGAGGCGGCCGTAGCTTTCGCGCGCGACACGCGCGGCGGCGCGCTCCGCCGATTGCTGCGCCGCCGCGCCGCTGTCGCTCACTTCCAGTCGCCCTTGGGCACGTGGACGGGGCGGATTTCGATCGCGCCGAAGCGGGACGCGGGGCAGCGCTTCGCCCAGGCGACGGCTTCCTCGAGGTCGGTCGCCTCGACGAAGAAGTAGCCCGCAAACTGCTCCTTGGTGTCGGCGTAGGGGCCGTCGAGGACATCGGAACTGCGCACCACGGTGCCTTCCGGCGCCGGCTCGAGGCGTTCGCCGGGGCTCGCGCCATCGGCCTTGGCGAGGGCTTCGTTGAAGGCGGCCCAGTCGGCCCACAGCGCCTTCTGGTCGGCGCCTTCCATCTTGGCGTCGTCGTGGTGGATCAGCATCATGTAGCGCATCGGAGTCTCCTGTTTGTGGCCGGAGCATAAGGTCCGGATGCTGCGATGACGCGCGGGGCCCGACCATTTCGACCGGGACCCGCGGACAGGCGCATTTATTCGCGGCGCGTCGGCCAGACCGGACGGACCTCGATGGTGCCGAACTGCGCCGCCGGGCACTTCTTGGCCCAGTCGATCGCTTCGTCGAGGCTGGGGACGTCGATGATGTAGAAGCCGCCGAGCTGCTCCTGCGTCTCGGTGTAGGGGCCGTCGAGCACCACGGCTTTCTTGTCGCGGACGCGGACCGAGGTGGTGGCGGAGGTCGGCCGCAGGCGCTCGCCGCCGCGGATCGCACCGGCCTTGGCCAGCGCGGCGTTGTAGGCCGCGTAGTCGGCGCTCATGCCGGTGTCGTCGACCTCGGTGGCGGCGTTCATCAGCTTCTCGTCGCCCATGATGAGCAGCATGTATTGCATTGTCGTCTCCTGTCTGGCGCCGCGGGCACCACGCCCCGGCACGACAATGACGGGAGTCTGCGAAAGACTTCTACATTTCGCGATGTGGATTTTTCCGCAGGACGGCGTCGGGCTCAGTGCTGGACTTCGCGGATCTCGATGTGGCCCCAGAGGGCGGCCGGGCATCGGGCGGCCCAGGCCTGCGCCGCGTCCATGTCGGCGGCCCTGATGAGGTAGTAACCGCCGAGCTGTTCCTGTGTGTCGGCATAGGGGCCGGCATGGACCTGCAGCTCGTCCTTGTTGGCGTGGATGGTGCGGGCATCGCGGCTGCGGCCGAGCCCGGCCGTCGAGACGAAGGCATCGGCCTTCCCAAGGGCGTCGGAATACTCGCCCATCTTGCGCATCCACATCGCCGTGTCTTCGGGCGTCAGCGCCTCGCCACCGGCCTCGTTGGCATAGAGCAGCAGCATGTAGGTCTTCATGATCGCATCCTCGTTTCGCGAGCGGCACAGCCGCCTCGTGATGATGTCGCGCGAGGATGGCGGATTTCGACAGGCGAGGGGAGAGTTTGCGCGGCAAGCCGCCGGCCCCCTCCCGCGGCGGATCAGTCGAACAGGCTGCTGACGCTCTGCTCGCTGGCGGTGCGGGCGATGGCTTCGCCGATCAGCGGGGCGATGGACATGCGACGGATGTTGGCGACGGCGGCGACCTCGGGACGGGCCTCGATGCTGTCGGAGACGACAAGTTCCTTGAGCTTGCTGCCCGCAACCTTCACCGGTGCCTGGTCGGACAGCACGCCATGGGTGATGTAGGCCGAGACATTGCGGGCACCGGCCTTGATGAGGGCTTCGGCGGCGTTCACCAGCGTGCCGCCCGAGTCGACGATGTCGTCGATGAGGATGCAGTCGTGACCGGCGACGTCGCCGATGATGTTCATGACTTCCGAGACACCGGCCTTGGGGCGGCGCTTGTCGACGATGGCGAGATTGATGCCCAGACGCTGCGCGACGTAACGGGCGCGCACCACGCCGCCGACGTCGGGGGAGACCATGATGGTGTTGGAGATGTCATACTTCTCGCGGATGTCGCGGGCGATGACGGGGGCCGAGCTCAGATTGTCGGTGGGGATATCGAAGAAGCCCTGGATCTGCGCGGCGTGGAGATCGAGCGTGAGGACGCGGTTGGCGCCGGCGACGGTGATGAGGTTGGCGACGAGCTTGGCCGAGATGGGCGTGCGCGGGGCGGATTTGCGGTCCTGCCGGGCGTAGCCGAAATAAGGGAGCACCGCGGTGATGCGGCGGGCCGACGAACGGCGCAGCGCGTCGATGACGATCAGCAGCTCCATCAGATTGTCGTTGGCAGGGTAGGACGTCGACTGCAGGACGAAGACGTCTTCGCCGCGCACGTTCTCGTGCACCTCGACGAACACTTCCTTGTCGGCGAAGCGCTTGACGGTGCAGTCGGTGAGGGGGAGTTCGAGGTAGTCGGCGACAGCCAGCGCCAGGGCCCGGTTCGAGTTGCCGGTGACCAGTTTCATGGTGCGCGCCCCGTGCCTAGGAGAATTTGGCGGCTCTTTAGCCCGCGAATCCGCCAGGCGCAATGCGCCAAATGACGGAGTGACGAATGTCCAGCATTAGCGTCACCAAGGGCTGAAGCCGACCGATATCCCCGCCCGCGCGGGGATATGCGGCGCGCGATGTGCCCTCAGCGCAGGCCGATGACGGCGATCTGGCGGCCGGTGGTGATGCCGTGATGGGTGGCGTAGCGATGCGAGAAGTACTTCGTGGGGTTGGCGTAGGTGCAGATGCCGAGGTCGCCGACGAGGCCGACTCCCGCGCCGAAGAGCTGTTCGGCAAGGAGGCCCGGGATGTCGAAATGCTCGCGCTCCTTGCCCTCGGGGACGCTCACATGGCCGGCGGCGGCGCGGTCGAGGGCGACGATCTGGGCCGCGGTGTCGGGGCCGACTTCGTAATTGGCTGCCGAGATGGTGGGACCGATGGCGGCGCGGATGCGGGCCGGGTCGGCGCCGAGCGCGACCATGCCCATGACGGTGGCATAGAGGATGCCGCCGGCGGCGCCCTTCCAGCCGGCATGAGCGGCGCCGATAACTCCGGCCTCGGGATCGGCGAGGAGGACCGGCGAGCAGTCGGCGCCCAGGATGCCCAAGAGCAGGTCGTCGCGATTGGTGACCATCGCGTCGGCCTCGATAGCGACGGTGCGGTCGGGGCGCTCGGTGAGGGTGACGACGGTGGTCGAATGGACCTGGCGGAAGACGACGAGGTCCTTGACGTCATAGCCGCCCATGGCGTTGGCGGCGCTGGCGCGGTTGGACACCACGAGGTCGGGATTGTCGCCCTGATTGATGCCCATATTGTTGCCGGCGAGGTCGCCCTTGGAGCGCCCGCCCTCTCGGCCGAAGAAGCCGTGGCGGATGCCCGGGACGTCGAGAACCTTGCTGACGATGTAGGGCGCGCTCATCAGAACCCCGCAGGCTTGAGGCCGGGCGAGTGGGCGCACAGCACCTTGAACAGCGTGCCCATCTGTTCGGGCGAGGTGAGCCGTTCGACGGCGCGGGCGATGTTGCCGGCTTCGTTCGGGTTGGCACGGGCGAGAGCCTTGGCGCGCTCGCCGATGCCGAGCCTGAGCAGCCAGTCGCCCTGATCGGCAAGGCGCGGTACGGCGAGGCCGGTGGACTTCGCGGCCGCGGCGAGGACCTCGAAATTCACATGCGAGGAGATGTCGGCTTCGCCTGGGGCGTCGAGCGGATCGGCGAAGGCGTGATCCTTGACGGCCTGCAGGGTCTCGCCGGTCTGTGTCGCGCCATAGCCGTAGTCGATGGCGAGGATGGCGCCGCCCTGGACGGAGACCTTGCGGGCGATGCGCTGCATGGCATCGGCCGCGGCGGCGGAGAGCTCGAGCACTTCGCCGGGGAAGGCGCCGTGGACCGCTTCGGGGGCGGCGGATTCGGAGATGGGCGTGGGCGACAGGCCGAAGCTCCGCAAATTGTCCTTGAGGCCGACGAGGCGCTCGTGCCAGCCATCGTCGGTCTTGATGAACTGCTTGATGGGCAGGGCGTCGAAGAACTCGTTGGCGACAACGAAGATGGGGTCGTCGCTGACGGCGTCGATGTCGCTCGACCAGTAGGGCGAGTAAGCGCCGAGGCGCTTCTCCTGCTCGCCCTTTAGAAGAGCGTTCGACTCGAAGAGCTGGAGGTGCAACGCGTTTTCGAATCCGTCGGCCTTGCTGGCGGCGCGCAGCGCGTCCTGCATCAGCGTGCCGCGGCCGGGGCCGAGCTCGAGCAAAGTGAAGCTCGTGGGCTGGCCCATCTGCTGCCACAGATTGACGAAGAAGAAGCCGATGAGCTCGCCGAACATCTGGCTGATCTCGGGCGCGGTGATGAAGTCGCCGGCGGCGCCGATGGGACGACCGGCGGTGTAGTAGCCGTGGCGCGGATGCGACAGGCACAGGGCCATATAGGTCGCGAGCGACATCGGGCCGGTTTCGCGGATCTGCGTATCGATCTGTTCGGCGAGGGTGAGGGAGGTCTTAGCCACGGGGACGCGCCATTGCGTAGGCGACGAGCGCGATGCCCGCCGCGAGGACCGGAAGGTTCAGCACCATGCCCATGGTGAGCCAGTTGGTGCCGAGGAGGTAGCCGAGCTGCGCGTCGGGGAGGCGCCACAGCTCGACGAGGCTGCGGCCCAGCGCATAGCCGATGCCGAAGATGCCGGCGGTGAGGCCGGGGCGCTTGAGCCAGCCGAGGCGGCGAGTGCCGAGCATGACGACAAGGAACAGCAGCAGGCCCTCGAGGCCGGCCTCGTAGAGCTGGGTGGGGTGGCGGGGAAGCTGCTCGGGGTCAGTGGGGAAGATGATGCCCCAGGGCAGGTCGGTCGGCGCCCCGTAGAGCTCGGCATTGATGAAGTTGGTGATGCGGACGAGGCAGATGCCGATCGTCGCGATGGCGCCGAGGAGATCGAGCGCGGACAGCACCGAGCCATTGTGACGGCGCACGAACAGCCACATGGCGGCGACGATGCCGACAAGGCCGCCGTGGAAGCTCATGCCGCCGTCCCAAAGGGCGATGATCTGGCCGGGGTTCGCGGCGTAGAAGGGGAGATTGTAGAACAGCACGTAGCCGATGCGGCCGCCCAGCACGATGCCGACAATGGCCCAGAAGGCGAAGTCCCAGATGGCCTTCGACGGGAAGGGCGGGCGGTTGTTGGCCCACAGAGGCTCGCGGCTCAGCAGGGTGGTGGCGTACCAGGCGCCGCCGAAGACGCCGGCGAGGTAGCCCAGCGCATACCAGCGGATGACGAGCGGGCCGAGCTCGAGGGCAATGGGGCTGAGGGGCGGGAAGGGCACTCGCTAGGCTCGCAGTCTTGTTGGCCGCGCTCGAAACGCGCTCCGTTGCGTCCTTGTAGGCGGCGGCACGCTCTGGTCAAGCGGGACGCCGGGCTCTAAATAGGGCCTGGACACGAACGACGGAGGCCCAAATGGCCCAGAGCAGCCGAATCCTGGACAATGTGGGCAGGTTGATGAACGACGCGGCGGGGGTCGCCGACGGCGTGCGGCGCGAAGCCGAGTCGATGATCCGCGCCCAGGCGGAGCGCTTCGTGATGGACATGAATCTGGTCAAGCGCGAGGACTATGACGCGCTGCGCGAGCTGGTGCAGGCTCAGGCCGCCGAGCTCAAGGCCCTCAAGGCGGAGGTTGCAGCCCTCAAGGGCACAGGCACTCCGCCTGCCGCGTGAAGATAGCGGTCATCGCCGATATTCACGGCAACCGACTCGCGCTCGAGGCGGTGCTTGACGACATCGCGCGGCAGGGTGTCGACGGGACGTTCAACCTGGGCGACCTCGTGTCGGGGCCGCTCGAGCCCAATTGGGTGGCCGATATCCTGATGGATATCGATATTCCCACTGTACGCGGCAATCACGAGCGCGAGCTGATCGACAATCCGCCCGACCGGCTCAAGCCGGTGGACCGCTTCGCGCAGACCCAGATGGAAGCGCGGCATCGCGGCTGGATCAATGCGCTGCCGCCGACGCTGGCGCTGCTCGACGATATCTTCCTCTGCCACGGCACCCCGACCTCGGACATGGATCCGTGGCTCGACAATTGGTGGGACGGGCGGACGGTGACGACGCCGGACGAGGCGACGGTGGCGGCCAAGGCCGAGGGCTTCGATTATCCGCTGATGCTGTGCGGGCACACGCATGTGCCACGCGCGGTGCGGCTCAAGGATGGGCGGCTGATCGTCAATCCCGGCAGCGTCGGGCTGCAGATGAATCTGGGCTCGCCCGATGCGCGCTATGCGACGATCGAGCTGCGCGGCGGCAAGTACTATCCGTCGTTCCACGCGGTGCCGTACGACCATTTCGCGGCGGCGCGGCAGGCGGAGGCCAATGGCTTTCCGCAATGGCGCGAGGCGCTCGTGACCGGGTGGGTCGGCGCGGCGGGGCTGTTCTAGGTGTCGAAGCTATGAAGGTTGTTCATTCGGAGAGGGAC
>MKUZ01000017.1:0-509750 GCA_001899065.1 Devosia sp. 66-22
AAATCAACATCCCAAGGCTGCCAGACACGCTCTCCGAACGTAGTGAAGCCCGTCCTTCGGCGATAGGCAGCCGTCCATTTGTCTATTGCGTGCCTACGACTGCGCGGAAATCCCATAGCCTCCCCCGACTGCTGGCGAGGCTGTAGGCTAGTGCGGCTAGCCGCGGGCTAGAACTCGGTGCCCCCGAGATTCACTGAATTAGCCACCGCCCAACGAGGCACGCGAGTGCGGACCGGTCTTACGAGGAACCGCATAGAGTGGGCGTAAGGCGCTATGGGTTCGCGACGAAATCCTTCAGTGCCTCGCAGGCAATGGCGATTTCCCACCGGACCATTACATCGTGATCTGCCAAATGATTTCGCAGTGCAGCTAGATGATTGTCCGTCAGCCGACCCACGGCCTTGAGGTTGAGGGACTTGAGAAACGCAAATGAATAGTACACGAGCTTGCCACACGAGACGTAGCTGTCATGCGTGAGGAATTCTCCATAGTCATTGAGAGCAATTGGGAAACAGGAATCGTAGTCGCTTGAACTGATGAAGAGAAAAGGAAATTCGGCGGGCGCTCGAAAATGGTCGGTCGCTCCTAGCGAGACGTGAAGCTTGGGTTTCGACTCATAGCCCGTGGCTTGGTCGGAAACGAACCTGTAAACGTCCCCGACTGCCATCGCGCCCTAAAAGTTCGCAGCTACAGGTCCTACGTCCTCAACCAGGCGCTTGCGAGCGTCCTCGGACTCTATCATTTCCTCGTACCGCATCGGACTGGCTTTCGCCGTACCTCGCGCGTTCCATGCGCGTGTATAGGCGTAGTGCTTGTGAGTAATGTGGTAGAGGTCGTCGAAGCTGAGCTTCCCATACTTGGCCAGTATCTCGTCGAAAACTCGAATGTCGCTCTTCGAGAATAGGTCGAAATCGACTTCTCGCTTCGGCTCACGGATGTACGTCAGTGGCGACTTCCACAGTCGCGGAACCTGCTCAGTGACGAAGGGCAGCTCGTTGACCTTTGCCAATCGCATCGCGTTGGGATTTCCGTTCAACAGGTCAAAAGCAGTCGATGCGACGGGGCCGAATTTCATCGCCACATACGACTCTTGGGTAATGGGGCGACCGTAGCGAGCGAGATGTTCCCGATCGGCAAGATAGAAGAATTTGACGGCTTGGTAGGCGTCAGCTCCCGGACGCGCGTGCGCCAAATAAAGCAGCAGCTCGACTATCTTCTCAGGGTTTGGCCGGAAGTTCAGGGGCATCAACCGCCTCGCGCAATTCCGAAATGCGATTCGGACTGCAAGACAAAATCTGACCAAGACTAACTTGCGGGTGAACATTTCAGAATTGTCAAGCGGTATCAACTGGTAACCGTCCTGTTTCCGGGCGCTTGGCGCGTGTGGCGACGATTCAGCTGCTCCGTCATCTGTCGTCGTCCACGACTCAACCCTCACCTCTTGATTCCTTGTTCCAAAGCCTCAAGGCGAGCGACCAAGTCGGCGGTCTCATATGCCTTCCGGCGCGTCTCGATCACCGACATGGCCTGCCTGCCTACGGTCGCATTTCACGTAACAGACCGGCGCTTGCCTTGAGCAGAGCGCGCGTCTCGCGGCGACGGGACAAAGCCTCTGCGGTGTAGAGCCCATGCCGATACTGCCCGTTAGGCGGCCCTGATGGCGCTCCTGCGCGCGCGCCGTGGAACCGGCACACCGCCTTGCCGCGCTCTGCCGGAGCCTTGCACTGAGAGCCCGAGCGTTTCGACGTTGCTGAACACTGTCTCGCGTTCGGGAAGCAGCAGCCGTTCTGTTTCATGGGATTGATCCTCAATATTGCTGACGACCCCCGGTTGGGTGACTTCACCGTTGACGATTGCCTGCCCACCCTCGTTGACGTGGACATGCTGCACGATGACTTTTTGCACGCCGCCGGAACGGTACTTCTTCAGCGCCTCAACCTGCGTCGTGAAGGTGCGCCCGAGACGCGACAATGAGCGCTCGTAGCTCTCGCTAATCTCGATGGACGTGCTGCGATGAAGCCGACCCGCGTATTCCATAGTGGCGAGGTGAATGGCAGCCATCTGGGTGGCAAGCATGGCCTCAACCTCGTCCTTAGGTTGCACCCCTTGGGCCAGCGCCATTGCGTGCTGGAACTTCGCGTTATCGACCGCCCCATTAACGTTCGCCAACTGCGCGAGGTGACCGCATAGCGCCTCCGCAACCTTCCAATCGGTCGTGCCGAACGAAGCTTCGATGAGGGCTGCCCCAACCGAGCCGTCTTTGTGATCGATCGACATTTCCGCCTTGCAGTTGGCAACAGTGCTAACCACCAGCTTTGTGCGAGGCGCAGCGGTAGCCTTCCGTTCCGCGTGCAGGCCTATCGTTGCCCGTTCAGTCGGCGTAGGTTCGTAGGCCTTTGGCTGCTGGGACAACTTGGTTTTCACCTCAGGCCGCGCCATCGCGAAGCTCCCCAAGGCGACCACGGAGTTTCAGCGGCGTGTGCTGCCCATCCCGGCATCGGCGTCGAGTGTGAGGCCCATCCCGAAGCTGGCACGCCTCTGAACGAGCCAAAGGGACTACTCCCCTGATCAAAACCCTGAGACATGCTCGGAGCCGCAGCGTACGGCTGAGACGGAGCAGTGGGCCCCGGAGAGGCAGGCGCGCCGGTGGTGTCCATCAAAGCCTGAGCTATGTTGTCGTGCATGCCCGGAGGTCGCGGAGCGCTGTCGCCCAAGGCCATCGCGACCCGATGCATGTTATCCGTCAGTCTCAATTGCGCGGCTCCTCATTGAACCTGCGGGACTCTAAGCCGAGAACCGGCAAGCCGCGCCTTGCAAGCTCCTGAATGATCATATCGCGGGTCACCTGCACGTAACCGCGAAACGCGTCCCCGTGGTGGGCATCTACAAATTCCTCAGGGGACTTGTTCGCTGCCGCGACAATGCGATTCCAGAGGTCGAGGCAATCGTACAGAACCCATGGCTCGTGCTTGGTGAGTTCGTCGGCAAACAGATCGGGCTCAGTGTTGGCGACAAAGGCGGTATAGCGCCATTCCTCGATCAATTCGGGTAAGCCACGCTGAGCGGCAAACTCCGGAGCCAGGCGGAGCCAACCGGGCGGGGCAGGGGCGGCTTGTGCAACGGTCATTAGGCGGCCTTCCTCTTGCCATCGACGGTGAGCGAGCGCATTTTGCCGACCATGAGCGAGCAGCAGCTTGACCTGGACCGCAGAGCATACCGTGAGGTGCCTACAGGGCCTCTGGAACGCCCGCGCACATTGTGGCTGGGAATAGGGTTCTTCACCGTCATGATCGGCGTCGCCACGTGGATTGCCTCGATGTTCGGAGACTGGTGGGCTCCCCTGTTGCCAGCATTCTTCGCCCTGTGGCTGGGAGTGTTTCTCTGCGGATTGTTCCCCAAGTTCTTTTTCGGAAGGCGCGACACTTAGCGGGCTCTCCTCTCAAGGAGAGCGGCCGCGACCGCGCTGCGCGGATCGTCCGCCAGCGGGTACTGAGCGCTGATCCCACGCGAGGCGAGGGCGCGGAACACCGCCGCCTGACCCGGCGACATGCCAGAGGGGATGCTGATGCCTCCTGGCGTAGCTACGCCAGCCCGGATCGTGTCTGCTGCACGCCTGGCGCTGCTGTTGCGTATGGCGCGAGCACCGAGGCCTCCGACAAGCTTTGCAGCTGCTGCCGTGGCAGCGCCGACCGGGCCGCCGAACACGTGACCAGTTACTGCGGCCGGGATGGTTCCCCCGCCACCAATATGCTTGAGCAGGGCGTCCATCGGCCCGCCATCCACAAAAGCACGGATGGCCTCGATGTCGGCGGCAGAGAACCCACGCTGCCGCTTCGCCTTTTTGAGAATTCGCTTGAAACCGGATCGGAGCCCGGCAGCGAACCCGCCATCGTGCAGCTTGGCGTCCTCGATGATGTTCTCGATGGTTTCGGTGCGGCGGAAGCGCGCCCAATCAGACCTGGCTCTCGTCCAATGCTGCATGGCCGCAACGCCATCGCCTTGCGAGAACGCCGAGGGCGGTAGGCTGTCCATGAAGTCTTCGAACTGATCAAGCATCATGCCCCCCAAACGCGCTTCCTCGGGGTCGGTGCTCTTCGCCACCCGACGCAAAGACTTTTGCACCGTCTGGGCCTGCTGGATCGTAATGGGGGGGCCTTCAGAAAACTCCTGAATGGTTCGGAGCGCACCAGCGAACTTTGGATAGCCTTCTGCGACCTGGCCGGACGGCAACAGCAGCCCTTCCTGTTGGGCAAAGGTGCGAACGTCATGGTTCAGGATGTTGAGCGCAGGCTTTTCGAGAACGGCGCCTGTGCCCTCGGCGGCTCGATACCCTGCTTTCGATTCAAGCCGAATGCTCGAAGCCTTCGGCGCCGACGCGATGGCCTGCTTCACGGCTGCCCCCCGGGCGCTGTTCTGGACCACTCCGGCCACGCCGTCGATCACGGCGGGGACAGCCGCGCCGGTCACACCGCCAATCGCAGCACCGACGCCCGCCCCCGCGGCTCGGTCGGCAAGGTCGCCGTCCGTGGACCCGAAGCCGTAGACAGCACCCTGACCCGCGCCAACTGCGGAGCCGGTAAGAACACGTGCGCCTGTCGTCGCGCCCCGAGCAGCGAACTGCCCGCCAGCCATTGCAGCGGTGGGAAGCGCGCCCGTAATTTCCGCACCGTAGGCGACCACCGGATTATCTTCGCGGAAATTGTCCACGAGTTGCTGTTCACGGCCCAAATAGGCATCGTACCTCTGGCCGAAATCCTTGCCTCGGTCACCGTGGACCAGAGGATCTAAGAAGGCAGCCCCAGCAGCCACCAGCTCGTCACCGAACCCAAAGGTGCCGCCTTGCAAATAAGCCCTGCCAGCGCCCTCAGTGGTGCCCGCGCGCCGCACTTTCAAACTGCCGCCCTGGCGCACCGCCGCCTGTTCCGCCGTTTCCCCGGTGCCGGGCGTGGCGAGTGCGTGCCGTAAATAGTCGCCGTAGGGGTTGCCGGACTGGCGAAGCTCGTAGAGCACATCGCCGCGATCCAGCCCCAGCTTGGCGAGGTAATCGGCCATGGGCATGTCGCTGTAGTAATGCTGGTGTGCAGCGACTGCGAACTGCGCATCAGACATGTTGGCAGCGTTGGGAGCCTTAGCCTTCATCGCGCGCAGCTTCATCAAGCCCTGCTGCTTGTCGGCATCCGACAGCGCGGTAACCTCCAAAAAGGTGGCGGGGGAAGCGGGCGGAGCCGATAATGGGTTTGCGGGCACACCAGCCATCGTCTCACCTCATCCCAAATGGATCGGGGAGGGCCGCTGTCTCGGGCGTCCCAAACAACGGGTTCTGCTCAGCCCATTGAGCAAGCGCGGTGGTGAAGCCTGAGTCGAGCTTGCCGTGCTCCTTCGCATACTGATCAGCCAGCGTGGCAATCTGTATTCTGCGGCGCGCCATCTTGCGTTGAATGTCCATCAGCGCCGCGTTGCCTTCTGGCGTATTGGTGATGCCCGCGACCTGCTGCTCAACAAAGCTGCGGTCAGCATTAGAGAAGCCCGTTCCGAGCGAGCCACCCATCGTATCCAGCGCGGCCTGCTTCGCCATCGCGTTGAACGTCTCCATCGAGGTCACTGACTCGGGATTGGCAATGCCGATGGCGACGGCGGCCTGCTTCAGCGCCTTCACCTGCTCGCCGCCGAACCCCGAGTAGAAGTTCGGGTCCTTCATGGCCTCGGTCATTGCGTCCAGCGTGTTGAGCCCCGAGATGGCAGCAAAAGCATCCTTCTGGATGCTGGTCATCATGTCACCCATGCCGCCATCCACTGTCTGGCCGTACTTCCCCGTGCCGCCCTGGGTGATGGTAGTTGTACCGTCCGGGTTGGTTGTGACGGTGAGACCATTCGTCGGGGCCTTCATGCCACCAAGGGGCACCCAATCACCAATCGCGGGGTCCCACTGAACCTTTTCCTCGAGCCCGGTTTCAAGATTGAAGCGGGTTTCGACCGCTGGAGCCTTCAGCGGATCCGCTGGACCATCGTGCCAAAGTTCCGGGACTGAGTTCTCATCGTTGGCATCAAAGCGGAAGATGTCGCCGCCTTGTTCGAACGTTTGCCAGTCCGGCCCCTCCAAAGAGCTCTCCATAAGTGCCTGCCAAATGGCTCGCTGCCCATCCGTCTCAAAGCCATTCGGTGAGGCGGCTAGCAACTGGTCACGCGAGGGATTGTCTCCTAGCGCACTAAACGAATCGTCGTATGCCGCACGACCCATTTCCTCGGCAGCGTCATTGCGAGAAGCCATGGCGCGGTATGCGAACGCATTGCCGAGGGCCGATAGACCCTCGCCAACGTTTGAGGGGGTGCTGCCCATCAGTCGCTGCATTATGGCCTGCTGCACGGCGCGGTGCTGCTTCAGCTGCGATGCGCTGACGGGCTTTCCACCGGGACCCACGAAGAATGGTTGAGAAGGACGCGCGGCCATAAGGGCCTGCACGACCGCGGAGTTTTGTGAGCCTAGCGCCATTTGTCGCCTCAGAAGAAGGTTGGCCAATTCGGGAAGGGGTTCTGCCGGTCCAACTGCCGCATCAGTTCGCTATCCGGAGCCAATCCAAAGCCCGCCGACGAGCGTCCGGAACTCCATGCCAATTGCCCGGCAGGTTCGCGCGCCGCGAGCGCGGCTGTCGTCGCGGGATACCTTCCACGCCTTTGCTCTACCGGGATTGAGCCGCCACTCTGAAGGGTGCTTTCGAACACCATTATGCCCCTCAGGCCGCAGTGTCGAGGACGCGAGATATACCCTCGCGAGCTAGGTCGGCGGCGGAGCGACGGGACCTACCCGCCTTCTCCATCAGGCTGCGCTTCATATCGGCAGGCAGGTGCAGTATGAAGCGCTCGTCAAGCTTTGGCTGATCCTGCATGCGGGGTTCGTAGGACATAGTTCTAGTCTCCATCCTAGAGCAAATCATCAGACGTGAATCTATGCCTATGCAGTCTCACCATCAAGAAAATAACGTTGCGATATCAATATGTTAGTGATGGTGCCTGAGTGCGGTTGATACTGGATGATCGCAACGCGATTGTACGTACCTCTTCCTAAGCCGTGGATGTCTGTATCGGGAGTGCGGAGGCCCTTAAGTGGCCGAAGCGCACTCCCGGATCACCGAACGCGGAGACGGCGCTCTGCTTAAGATTCTATTTTTTCTTCTATTATGGTTCTCCTTCTCCTTCTCCTTCTCCTTCTTCTTATGTCGAGAGCGTCCCGACACCGTGTCTAGAGGGTATCATCGACCGCCATTTGCCCGCAGCCGAACGGGCCATTTGTCGGAGCCACGGGAGCCGCTTGCGGCAATGCCATAGTCGAGCGGACTCGGCGATGGCCTCTGCGCATTGGCTTCCTCAAACTCGACCTCCACGGCTTCTCGAATGGCGTCGCTCTCGAGTTCGCTGATCAGCCGGCGACATCCTTGAGCGTGGGATTCATTCTGCGGCGGCGAATGTTTGAACCAGCGTCGCACGAAGTAGGTTTGAGCCTCCGCATCGAAGGCGATGAGCTCGGCTTCGAGCAGTGCGTCTCGCGCCTTTGTGAGCTTTGGAGCCGTCCACGAAGAGCCCAGATCATCAAGCGCATACCCGTCAGGAAGGCGATACGCGCCGATGCTGTTCGCATGCTCATTGGAAATAAGGAACAGATAGAACAGGCGTGCGGGATCATCGAGCTTCTTGAAGCGCGCCGACCGCCAGACATTGGCACTAACTTTCGTGAACCTCATGGCGTTCTCCCGGCGGCTTCAAGCATCGCCTTGCCGATTGCTTCATGGAGTGCGGGCAGCATGGCCACCCGCAAAGAAACACCAGCCTTGCCCGGGCGCGGCTCGCCGCCCTCCTTAGGTTGGTACCAAACACGAAGGTGGACCAAGTCATGTCCGTTGAACGTCCCTAGCGACACCCGCAGTGTCTCGCTGGAATTCTTGGGCAGTTCAGCGACGAGGGTATCGAGATCACTCATTGCGCCCTCCTCATTTCCGCGTGGAGGCGGCGATGGTGGAGGCGACAAAGCCAGCGAACGATTAGTGGCTGGTCGTACCGATCGTGGTGCGCTTCCACGCGAAACGACCCGCACACCTCGCACCGACCTCGCTCAAGGCTCCCGTCTCGGAGCGCTTGACGCACTGCCGCATGTGCGCGGAGCGCGCCGCGATTGGAGTCGTTCCATCTCCATTGGGGGGAGGGCGGAAGCGCGGGGTCGCGCTTCTTCCAAGTCTTCGCACCGGAGAAAATTGCGTGATCTCGCATCACAACACCTCCGGCGAACCAATACCGGCCAATGCCGCCAGTGCATTACACGTGCTGACCGGGCGGCGAGTACGGCGCCAGATTTCTCGACCACCCAGTGTCAACTCGACGGCGGGTTCTCGAGTGTGATGATGGTCAGGAACATCCATGAGGATGTTGCGGCGCACGGCCGCGTGGTGTACGGAAGTCATCTGCAAATCGACTTTCTGGGAGCGCGGCCGCCACAGCCCGCTCCCTTTGCGTTTGAGGAGCTAGCTCTGGGTGGTGGAGGTGCGACGACGGCTGTTGAGGTAGTCGTCCAGCGCCTTCTGTTCGTATCCAACACGACCAGGAGAGACGCGCACGAACGCTGGGCCATTGCCCGCCAATCGCATCCGAGCGAGTGTAGGGATGCTGATGCCGAGATAGCTAGCAGCCAGCTTGGGGGAGCGAACGTTGAAACCCGCACCCGGCTCGCTGGAGGGTGCTACGGCAAGGCTAGTTGCGGACATGATCGCCTCGTGATCGGTTGATACGAGGTGATGATGAGTGATGCCGGGATATGGGAGGGAGCCAACACCCCCTCACAACTTTTGGCTAGGTCTCTGCCCCGCCTAAATCCAGTCGGGTGGGCTGTCGGAAAGAACCGTGTTCTGCCGAGCCAACTTCACGGCATTACGCATGGGTGCGTCCGGATCGCCCCCAGCGTCCTGCCAAGCGCCGAGAGCAAAATCCATAAACGGGTTGCGGGCGCTGCCAGTGCCGGGGAGTCTGCCGGTAAGAAACACCCAAGCCTCTGCCATTGATTGCACAAAGGCATTCTTCTCCGGCTCTCCGGGGTTGTCACTCTTGGACCTGACGCGTGCGCCCATCTGCTCAGACTGGTGCGCGATGTCGCTAAGTACAGCTAGCGCCATAACGAGTGCGTCGGCTTTGATCTGCGCTGAGGCTCGCGTTTCGTCATAATCGATGCGTCCAATGGGATCGCGGTTCTCGAGAAAGCCGAGGATCGGGGTGATTGATGGGCTGCCGACAAGCTTGTCATAGCGGAGTTCGGTCAGCAGCTTCTTGGTGGCCTTTGCAGCATCCCCGGCAAATGCGGACAGGCTTTCCCACTCCGCTGCAATAGCTTTGAATTCCCGCTGCTCTGCCGCAGTCATCGCCCGATGGATCGCAACTTCGATGGAGCGTCTTCCAAACGCGATGGCTGGAACGGCGCGCTTGAACCGTTCGGCCTCACCCCCAAGGGCCAGCGCTGTCATCACGGCGTCCCCTTGGGCGCCCAAGCGCGTGATCGGAGGGAGCTTCGCTGACCAGCGGGGATGGAGCTTCCCGTCTTCGACCATGCTAGCGAGGTGACGATCCAACTGCAGAAGCCGTGGCGTCGCGCTGATCGTGGTGGCATCGGCAAACTTCATCGCTTCACTCCGCGACTTCACCTTGGCTCAGCGGGGAAACCGGCGGTGAACCCGGCTTGTCGGTCGGCCAACCTATCCCCGCCGATTCATCATCTGGCGCCTTTGATCGGCACCACGTTGCTTTCTCGTTCGGTATCGACGGCCTCCCCCATCTTGGCGGCAATGGCCGTGGCGATGGTGTTGGACGCACGGCGCAGCGGGTCAGCGTCCAAATGGCTGTAGCGGTCCGTAGTGGACGGCTGAGCATGGCCCAGCAGTTTGCCGACGATTTGGAGACCCATGCCCGCGCCTGCGCCAAACGACGCGTAGTTGTGGCGCAAGTCATGCAGCCGCGTACCGTCGAGACCAGCGCGCTTGGTGACCAGCGCCCATGGCTTCTTCAAATCGGAGCGCGGCTTTTCCGCCTTTGTCCCCGCAGACGCGCCAGCGACCACATACTTGCCGATACGGGGCAAGGCCGTGAGAACTTGCATTGCGGGCGCGTTTAACACCACGGCCTTGGTGCCCTTCTTGCGGCTTAGCTTGTGTTCGGGGAACAGCAGCAAGCCACGCTCGAAATCCACGTCAGTCCACTTGAGGTGTAGGATTTCACGCAGGCGGCAGCCGGTGAACAGCAGCAGGCGTATGGCCGCAATGGCGTGCTCACTGACGCGAGTAACCCGGTCCTCGGCTTTCTTGGGGAAGCGACTGCGGTCTGTGTCCTCGGCCACGTCCCACGGGATGCCAGTCGTCTCCGCCTCGCGCAGCGCGTCACCCAGGCGGGCGAGTTGATCGTCCTTGAGAACATCGCCTCGTGCCTGTTCGGTGAATTTCTCGATGCGGCGGGCTGGGTTAAATCCGGTCGGCACAACGTCATGGTCGGCGCCATAAGCGTACATGGCCGATAGGGTAGAAAGGATGCGGTTCGCCTGCGTTGGGGTACCGGACCAGTCCTCATGGAGCCGCCTCACGCGCGCGGCTGTCACCGACTTTGCTTTCATGTTGCCGATGGCGGGGGTGATGATCCGGTTGATGAGGTCGCTGTAGTGGGTGAGGGAGCCCGGCTTCAGCTTGCCCTTCTTGGAGGCGAGAAATTCAGCGCCAAGCTCTTTGACGGTCTTGGCTGCCCGCTCCGCTACCTTTTCCGCCTGCGGGTCTTTCCCGAGGCTCACCAGCGCCCTTAGCCGCTTCGCCTCGCCACGGGCCTGATCGGCGGTCACGTCCTTGGCGTTGCCAATCTTGACGCGCTTGGTCGGCGTGGTCTTGCCGCCGGGTGCGGGTTTGTATTCCAACACCCATGACTTTTCCCCCGAGGGAAACACCCTCAGGGCGAACCCAGTGACCTCCGTATCGAAAATCGAGTAGCGCGCCTCACGGGGTTCGGACTGCTTATCCACCACCGTCTTGGTCAGCTTCATTTTCGCCATGGTCGCATCCCCCGAATGGCCGTTTCGGTCGGGGCGTCACCTGGGGCGTCACCGTGGACGCAATTCCCTGATATCACCTGATAGGGAAAATGGGCCGAAGTCCCCCGATTTGCAAGGTTTCGCACTCCGCCTGATATCGGCTGATAACAGGAGAATATGCATTCCCTAAGATTGTGGATCTAGGGGTCTCCCGTTCGAACCGGGAAGGCGGTACCATCGGAGGGGCCCGGTAAAGCCGGGCTTCTCCGTCCCCCTCGCGCCGTCTGCCGTGAACATGAGACGAACGAAAGACGCGTGTCATCGTCTCATGTCACCCAGGAGGATATGTACCTCAAGGCCGACACCGTGGCGGCGATGGCTGGCGCGTGAGCGTGCAGAGCGAAGAGTGAGAACAATCTGCAGCACTTCGGCGCCGACCCGACCAGCGCCGCCGACAGTGCACCCGCGTTCAATGCCGCGAAGGCCTTCGCCAAGAGGATCGGCGCCAGGGTCAAGACACCGCGCGGCCACCGCAAGTGCAACAGTGCGATCATACTCGGTGACGCGGGCGGCACGATTTCTGCGCAGTTCATGGGCGCGACGACCGTTCTCCGGCATGTTCGAGATTAGCAACATCTACGTGACCGGCTGCGTGGGGGCCGGCGTTTACTTCGCCGGTGCCTATATGGGCTGGTCCAGAACATCTGGTCGCGCTTCAACGGAATGGGCTTCTATTTCGCGGGCGGCTTCACCAGCATGAACGTGATTGGCTGCTTCGCCAAGGAGAACACTGGCCAGGGCTTCTCGATCGACGGAATGGTCTACAGCCACTTCATGAGGTGCGGATCCAACGAGAACCAGTGGGGTATGTCCTGCGACGCCTCAACGGCGTCATCTTCCCCGACTGCGGCACCGAGGTCAACCGCTCCGACGGGTGGCTGGTCCAGACGTCGGACACTGCTTCCGCGGGTGTCCCCGTCGCGGTTCAGGACATTTGCGCCGTCAGCATCCTCAGCAGCTTCAACTGGCGCAACAGCGCTGCCGCTCCTGGCTCGACGATCGGACTGCGCGGGCTCCTGACCGCGCGCGTCAGCATGGCCGTCGCCTCGGCCCTGGGAAACAGCTCGGTGCTGTACTTCTCCGGGAGTTATCCGCTGGCATAGCGATGCCCGTGCTTGCTTCGAGGAAAGGCCTCTGCGACCATGTTCATCAAGTGAACGACAAAGAATATTTTAGATGAACGACAAAGAATACTTTCCGAATTTTGATTGGTTCAGGCTGCTTCTTGCCATCGAAGTTGTCGCTGTTCATAGCGGCGTCGGCAACTTCCTGCCGGTCAATCCCGTGCCGGGCTTCATCGCGATCAGCGGCTTTGTGGTGATGGGCAGCCTCGAGCGTCGGCCGCCGCTGCATTTCGTGGCGAGTCGCGCCCTGCGCGTGCTGCCGCTTTTGTTCGTGATGTTCGGCTATATCGGCTTCCGGTACGGCTTCGACGAGATGGTCAAGAACGTGCGCTACTGGCTCTGGCCGCCGGGCAACGAGCTGCCGCTCAATCCGGTCGTCTGGTCGTTGATCTACGAGGAGTTCTGCTATGCGCTGCTGCTCGTTCTCGGCCTCGTCGGGGCCTATCGATGGCGGTGGCTCTCGCTGGTCTTCACCGCCCTGTGCGCCGGGGGAGTGCTGACCTCGTCAAGGTGGTGGCCGCCAGTGCCGCCCGAGCTGTGCCTGCTCGGAGGTGCCTTCTTCCTGGGCAATGCGATGTACCTCTATCGCGCAGCTCTCCGGCGTGTGCACCCGGCGATCGCCGGCGTCGTCGCGGCCCTCGCCTTCAGTTGGACTTTCGCGGTTCCCTACACGTCCATCGTGCGGCCGGCGGTGCTGCTGCAGGACTATCTGTCTTTCGCGGCGCTGATCCTGCTCGGCATCGCCGGTCCCCGCCTTCCGCGCCTGCGCCTCGATGCGAGCTATTCGCTCTACCTGATCCACGTTCTCATCATCAACGAAGTCGCATGGACCCTCGGAATGGGTCTTGGGTGGCACACCTTCCTGGTCACCCTCGCAGTCGCGCTGCCGCTGTGCCTGGCAAGCTGGACATTCATCGAAAAACCGTCGCTGAGCCTAAAGCCACGATCGAGGCCGGCGCCGGCATCAACCGAAATAGGGCGGAACGCTGTGCCGGTCCCAGGCGAATAGTCTCGCCCGGTTGACCTGAGCAAGCGGAACATGGACAGACCTCTGGCTAGGGTATGAACAGTTGTGGCGAACTGCGTGATCTTCGCGCCATCGCCGCGTGAAGTCTCATGAGACGCACTTACAACTCGTTGAAATCCCAATCAGCCTCATGAATAGTGGATCTAGGGGCTCCCGTTTCAGCCGGGAAGGCGGTACCACCTTCTAGCGTCTTGCCAGAGACTATGGCCGGTGTAGCAGATGGCGGCGGGCGAGAAGCCATGCCCAGGCCAGCCAGGCCACAATCCATACCACGATCAGCAGCGCCATGCCGGTGTAGCCGAGCATTGCGTTGGGCACCCCGCCCATCCCCTCATTGCTCATGTCGGCGGTGAAGGCGCCCCACGCGACGAAGGCGATGAGGACGATGATGTTGAGCGCGATGAAGCCGGTGCGCCGGGGATGGCGCCAAAGGTAGGAGAGCGCGCTCCTCATGCAGCTTGCTCCTGTGCGAGGGGCACGGAATCGACGCCATAGGTCCAGGCGACCGCGAGGCGTCCGTTTTCCTCGATCATAACGTCAGCCTCGTGCTGCATCGATCCCATCAGGTCGGCCATGATGATGGCCGAGGCGATGGCCGCCGGCCGGTTGCCGTGGCGGCCGAGCGGAGCACCGTCGAGCGTCACCAGCCAGTCATTGTCGCGTTCGAAGACGAAGTAGCGGGCAAGGCTCATATCTGCCCCTCCTTGCTGCATCCGGCATGATCAACGCCGAATGCAGCCCAGAGGTTGCCTCGCTAGCGCGAGATGCGCAGGTCGGAGAGGTTGTCGGCGATACTCTGGAAGGCGGCCAGCAGGTCCTCACCAGTGTCGGCGCGGTAGAAATGGTCGGCGTTCGTCGCACACGCTTCGAGGAAGGCGAGCGTCGTGGCGTCGCTGGCAAGATCGAAGCCGACGACAAACAGTTCGACGTTGTTGCCGGCCTTGATGTTGGTGCACAGCGTCTCGGCCTGCGACTTCGACGATCCATGCGGTGAGGCGCAGTTGATCTGTTCGTCATTGCCGGGTGCGCCCGATGTCGCGTCGCTGGCGGTAACGCCGCTGCAATAGGGCGTATTGAAGACGCCGTCGGTCATGAAGATCACGGCCTTGACGAGATTGTTGCTGCCATAGGCCCGTGGGGCGGGGGCCGCGGATGGCCACAGGTAGCCGAAATTCGGGGCGATCATGTACCAGCCCCAGGCGAGGCCGATATGACCAGCGGTGGACCCTACCGCCTGCAGCGTTCTCGTCCTGTAGTCTTCCTTCACGCCGTCGCCATTTGTATCGGTCGAGCCGATGGCGGTGTGCAGCGTCGCCTTGTTGGCGGTGAGGGGAACGATCTGGTTGGCGATGCAGTTGGCGCCGCCCGACGTGTAGTGCATGCCAAGCGGCGTCGCGCTCGGCGCGGCGTCAGTGTAGGTGTTGACCGTGCGATCTGTGACGCAGTTGTTGGGTTGCCAGAGCCTGGCACTGCCGCTGTCATTGGTAAAACGGAAATAGGCGCAGCCGTACTTCACACACTGTGACGTCCCGCCAGAGGTGCGGATGCCATAGGAAGGACCGGTTCCGGGAAGTGAGTAGGTTGTGGACGATAGGATACTGGGCGTCCAGACGTCGGGGCTGCTGTTGTTGACGCCAGAGGTACCCGAAGTACCCGTGATGTAGACGGATTCACCTGAGGCGATGCCGTGGGCACTCGAGGTCGTCACACGTTCGAGGCAGTTGGCGAGAAGGCACTTGCTGATCCTGGGCGTACCGCTGCCGGAGTTGAAGGCCGTCCACGAGCTGCTATTGACGCTCGTACCATTGGTGTACTCCAGCGTGACGCGCCTCAGCGTCGGGACCCCGCGTACGCGATAGATGTTGTTGTTGAGGTTCGTCATGCCGGCGACGCCGGTGATATAGACGTAGTCGCCAATCGCCATCCCGTGATCTGCGGTCGTCTGCACGCGAGCCGGGTTGGCCTGAGTGATGGCATTTATGGTGAAAGCGGAGCCGGCTCGCCACGTGACGTCGCTGATTGGCACGCTTCCGATCGGCGTGCCGCGAACCTGATTTGCGAGGCTTCCCACGTTGGCGCTGTAGGACCACGGCACGATGGCCATCTTGGAATAGGTCGGCACTTGGGTGTCGGAGACCAGGAGGTCGATCAGCATGTTGCTGGCATCGATCAAGTCGCCGATCTTGTCGGTGGTGCAGTTCTTGCCTTCCCAGTTGCAGCCGGTGGGCCGCATCGATCCCGTGACGTCGATCGAGAGCGACACCTCGAGGTCTCTGGACGATCGGGTGACTTCCGACAGCACCGATGAACGGATGTCCTTGATGCCGACGAGTTGCACAAAGTAGGTCGGCACCGAGATGTACCCGATGATCGTCAGCTTGCCGGCGTTCACGTCCGGCGTCGCGGATTCAACGACCGCCGTCACCGACGCGTCGCCGATGCGCTCGGTCAGAAGACCCTGTGCCTCGATCTTGAGCGAGTCGGCGGTTACGCCGGCCTGGCCGACCTTCGCCTGCAGCGCCAATGCCGCGCTGTCGACCGCGATCTGCGCTCGGGTCCGGGCCTGCTGGACGCGGGTGAAGTCCACCACGGCGCCGGCGGCGGCGATCAGGACGATGGCGATGAGGGCAAAGAAGATCGCGAAGACCCCTCGCTCGTCCTTGCGGAAGCGTTTTAGGAGGTCTGTGACGCGCTGCATTTTCCGGATTCCGGGAGCCCCAAGGCCCCCGAGAATGCCGGAAATTCCTAACTAAAGAACAATCACCTTGGCGCCAATTTTCACGCGCTCATAAAGGTCGATCACGTCGTCATTGACCATCCGGATGCAGCCCGAACTGACATCGCCGCCGATCGTCCAGGGCTCGTTGGTGCCGTGGATGCGGTAGAGCGTAGAGCCGAGGTAGAGGGCGCGGGCGCCGAGCGGGTTCTTGACGCCGCCGGGCATGTAGTCGGGCAGATCGGGGCGGCGCTGCTTCATCTCGGCTGGAGGGGTCCAGCCGGGCCATTCTGCCTTGCGGCTGACCTTGTGAGTACCGCTCCACTCGAAGCCTTCCTTGGCGGTGCCGATGCCGTAGCGCAGTGCCTTGCCCTTGCCGAGCACGAGGTAGAGGAACTTCTCGCCGGTGTTGACGACGATCGTTCCGGCCGCTTGCTCGGTCTTGAAGGGGACCACCTGGCGCATGAATTTGGGGTCGAGCCGAACCTTCTTGGTGGTGCTCGAGCGCAGCTGCAGGAAGTTGAGCGGCGTGCCGCTGGTCAATGTGATGCCCGGCGGCGGTGCGAAGAAATTGCTTCCGGCGAGGGCAGGGGAAAGTGAAGCGGCAACGAGGGCGGTGGCCAGAAACGCGGCCTTAATCCAGCGCGACATGACAAGTGTCCCGGTGCGAGTTACTGATCGGTAGGCTTACCTAAGGGTAGCTTCGAACAGCGAACGGTGCGTGAAGCCGCATGGTTAAGTGTTCGGGCCGACTTATGGTTTCGCGGAGGTAAAGATGGAGCGCTGCGGCTGGGCGGGGACCGATCCCGAAAATGTCCGCTATCACGACGAAGAGTGGGGGCGGCCGGTCACCGACGACAACAGGCTGTTCGAGAAGCTGTGCCTCGAGGGCTTTCAGTCGGGCCTGAGCTGGCTGACGATCCTCAAGAAGCGACCGCAGTTCAGAAAGCAGTTCAAGAACTTCGATCCAGTCAAGGTTGCGAAGATGACCGGGGCGGACGTCGAGCGGCTGCTGCAGGACGCCGGCATCATCCGCCATCGCGGCAAGATTGAGTCGACGATCAACAATGCAAGCCGCGCCCTGGCGCTACAGAAGGAGTTCGGCAGCCTCGCCGCCTACATCTGGCGGTTCGAGCCGACGCCGGAGCCAGCACCGACGATCGGCGGTTCGCTGCCGGCGCAGACTGCGGCGTCAGTCGCGCTCAGCAAGGATCTGCGCAAGCGCGGCTTCAGCTTCGTCGGCCCTACCACGGTCTATGCCTTCATGCAGGCGATGGGGCTGGTCAACGACCACTATGCACATTGCGATTGCCGCAAGGTGTGCGAGGCGGAGCGCAAGAAGCTCAAGCGCCCGAGCAGAACGGAGGCCACGACGTGACAGACTACGATTTTGCCAGTGCGTTCGACCTCACGGGCAAGGTGGTCGTGATCACGGGCGCGGCCGGCGGCATCGGCCAGGCGATGGTGCGGGCCTTCGGCGAACGCGGCGCGCATCTCGCCCTCGTCGACCGCTCGTCCGAGAACGAGACGCTGGCCCGGCAGCTTGGTGCGCCGCACCGGGCCTGGACCTTCGATATCTCCGATGCCGATGCGATCGCGGCTTTCGCGACGGAATGCGAGGCGCATTTCGGGCGCATCGACGTGCTGGTGAACAATGCCGGCATCGGCATCCTGGCGCCGGCGGAAGACCTGCCGGTCGACGCCTGGGACACGACCATGACGATCAATCTGCGGGCGCCCTATCTGTTTGCCCGAGCCTGCGCGCCGGCCATGTTCAGGAATGGCTGGGGCAGGGTCGTCACCATCGCTTCGCAGGCGGGGATCGTCGGCATCGCCGAGCATGTCGCCTACAGCGCGAGCAAGGCGGGGCTGATCGGCATGACCAACTGCCTCGCCCTCGAATGGGGGCCACGCGGCATCACCGCCAACTGCATTTCGCCCACCGTGGTCGAGACCGAGCTCGCCAAGGTGGGCTGGTCGGGCGAGAAGGGCGTGCGCGCCAGGCAGGAGATTCCGACGCGCCGGTTTGCGCAGCCCGATGAGATTGCGCTGGCCGCGCTCTATCTCGCCAGCGACGCAGCACAGATGGTCAATGGCGCAAATCTCGTCGTCGATGGCGGCTACACCATTCGCTGACGCAAGGAGGGAAGGTTGACGCAATCACTCAAGGGCAAAGTGGCACTGGTCACCGGCGCCAGCTCGGGCATCGGCCTCGCATCGGCGCGCGCGCTGGCCGCGGAAGGCGTACGCCTCGCGCTCGTCGCCCGCTCGGCCGACAGGCTCGAGGAGGCGCGGGCGGAGCTCGGCGGCGAGACGCTGGCCATTCCCTCAGACATGACGCAGCCGGCGGATGTCGACGCCATGGTGGCGACGGCCATGGCGCATTTCGGACGGATCGATATCCTGTTTGCCAACGCCGGAGCCTACGTGCCCGGCAATGCCGCGGACGGCGATCCCGATGCCTGGGACAAGATGATCCAGCTCAACGTCAGCTCGGTGTTTCGTGCAGTGCGCGCGGTCCTGCCCGGAATGATCGAGCGACGCAGCGGCGATATTGTCGTGACCAGCTCGGTGTCGGGTCATCAGGCGATCCATTGGGAGCCGGTCTACAGTGCCACCAAGCACGCGGTGCAGTCCTTCGTGCATGGCGTGCGCCGGCAGGTGGGGCCGCACAATGTGCGCATCGGATCGCTGGCCCCGGGAATCGTGCTCAACGGCCTGTGGGGCATGACCGATCCCGAGGAGATCGAGCGCCGCGTGGCCGCACATGGCGGTCTTCGCAACGAGGATGTCGCCGACGCGCTGCTGTTCATGCTGACGCGTCCGCCACACGCCACGGTGCGCGATTTGGTCCTGCTGCCGCAGAATCAGGACATCTGACGCCAAGAGGCCGCCACCCGGTGGGTGACGGCCCCGTCTGGATTACTGGTGATCCCAGTGTTTCCGGCTCGGCTCGATCGGGCTCAGGCCGATGTCGCGTCGCATATAGGTGTCGGTGGGCGGTGAGCCTCGCGTCCTTTCGGGCCATTGCGAAAGAACGGCTGACAGCAGCCGGCCGACGACATTGCGGTCCCGGCGGGCGATGGAGGGGACGAGGCTTCCGTAGGAAGTGTTCGACAGAGACATTTGTGCGTGCCGGGCGCGTTGGCGCCGGCTCCCTTTGGGTTGGTTGAGGTTGGTTTGCTGTTGCGGAGACCGGTACGGGACGCCGGAGTCAGTGAGACTCAGAACGGACTCGAACCGGCGGTGGCGTTAGCAGTGGCTTGGAAGAGAAGGGACGAAGGTGGCGCGGAGGCCAGGAGAGCCGTCAGGCTCGGTTCATTCCCCAAGGCGCGACACAGCCACGTGCAAAAGCGGTAACAACGCGTGCAGTCATTAGGCTTTCCTTCCGTGGTTCGTGTTGCGATGGCGCGCTGATAAGACGCCGCCCGCCGATCCGCAAGCGGAATCTGCGTCAGGCTGCCGCAGTGTCACCAATGTTGCCGGCACGCCACACCTTTGCTTGTCTCGTTTTGCCGATTCCGTTAGGAACGGCGCACGTTTGGGACCCCCTTTGAAATGGCCGACCGGAATTCGCTGATCGAAGCGCGCCTGCCCCGTGGTTTTGAGGACCGCGCACCGGCCGATATCGCGGCCGTCGATCGCATGATCGCGACCATCAAGACGGTCTATGAGCGCTACGGCTTCGACCCGGTCGAAACCCCGTTGCTCGAGTACACCGAAACGCTCGGCAAATTCCTGCCCGACACCGACCGGCCCAATGCCGGCGTGTTCTCGCTGCAGGACGACGACGAGCAGTGGATGAGCCTGCGCTACGACCTCACGGCGCCGCTCGCCCGCTATTTCGCCCAGAACTACGACCGGTTGCCCAAGCCGTTCCGCAGCTATCGCGCCGGCTATGTGTTCCGCAACGAGAAGCCCGGTCCCGGCCGCTTCCGCCAGTTCATGCAGTTCGACGCCGACACGGTGGGCGCCGCGGGTCCCGAGGCGGATGCCGAGATGTGCATGATGATGGCCGACACCATGGACGCGCTGGGGCTCGGCGGGAGATACGTGGTCAAGGCGAACAATCGCAAAGTGCTCGACGGCGTGCTGGCAAGCGCGGACGTTGCCGACGAAGGGCAGAAGCTTGCCGTACTGCGCGCCATCGACAAGCTCGACAAGTTCGGCGCAGATGGCGTCGAACTGCTGCTGGGCGAGGGCCGCAAGGACGAAAGTGGCGACTTCACCAAGGGCGCGGGGCTCAACGCCAACCAGCGCGGCATTGTGCTCGACTATATCGCGGGCAACCCGCCCGATGACAATCCGGGTGTGCAGGAACTCGGCGCCATGCGCGGCATGTTCGATGCGGCGGGCTACGGTCCGGATCGTATCCGCATCGAGCCGTCCGTCGTGCGCGGCCTCGAATACTACACCGGCCCGGTCTTCGAGATCGAACTGACATTCCAGGTGCCCAACGAGAAGGGGCAGCCGGTGGTGTTTGGCTCCGTCGGCGGCGGTGGCCGCTACGACGGGCTGGTGTCGCGTTTCCGCAGCGAGCCGGTGCCGGCGACGGGTTTCTCGATCGGCGTGTCGCGCCTTGCCAACGCGCTGAAGATGACCGGACTGCTCAGCGCCGAGGCGCCGACCGGCCCGGTGGTGATCCTGGTCCTCGACCGCGACGCCGACGCCGTCGCCGATTACCAGCGGATGACGAGCGAGCTGCGCCAGGCCGGCATTCGCGCCGAAATGTACCTGGGCTCCTCCGGCATGAATGCGCAGATGAAATATGCCGACCGGCGCAACGCCGCGGCAGCGGTGATCGTCGGATCGAACGAGCGCGCCGAAGGCAAGGTCACGATCAAGGACCTCGCCGCCGGTGCCGAAGCGGCCAAGGCGATCAAGGACAACGCCGAGTACAAAGCGGCCAAGGTCGGGCAGTCGGTCGTGGCCCGCGCCGACCTCGTTGCCGAGCTCTCCAAAATCCCCTCGATCGCACGCATGCGGAGCGGTGCCTGATGGCAAAGTCCCCGGGGGAACGCCGCGCCGCAATGGTCCGCCTCGTCGAGTCGCGGACGGTGACGCGCGTCGCTCCGCCGCTGCTCTTGCCCGCCGGTCCTTATCTCGATCTTGCTGGCGAGGAGTTTGGTCGGCAGTTGCTGCTGACCACGGCCAACAACGGCATCGAGTACTGCCTGCGTCCTGACTTCACGCTGCCGATCGCCAAGTCCTATCTGGATGACGGCATGCTCGGCGTGCCGGGCGCCTACACCTATCTCGGACCGATCTTCCGGCAGGAAAACGGCGTTCCGGTCGAGTACGACCAGGCCGGCCTCGAGCTGCTCGGCCAGCCCGATGCCGATTCGGCGCTCGACCAGGTGCTGACCTTTGCCCGCTGGGCGCTCGCCATCTACGACGTGACCGCACCCAATGTGCGCATCGGCGGCGTCGGCCTGTTCGAGTCGTTCCTCGCCGCCATGGGGATTGCGCCACAGTGGCAGCAGCGCATCCGCCACCGCTTCGGCCACCCGCACGCCATGCAGCGGCTGATGGAGCGGCTGGCGCAGCGCAGCGATGCCGTGGCCGGGTCGAGCCCCGATGCGCGCGAGACGATCATCGAGATCGTCACCGACAATATGCTGCAGTCCGGCCTGAGCCTTGTCGGCTCGCGCCAGCCCGAGGAAATCGCCGACCGCTACATCGAGAAACAGGCCCTCGATGCGACGCCGGTGCCCGAGGAGATGGTGGCCCTGCTGGTCGACTACCTCTCGGTTGTCGACACGCCTGGCCGCGCCTTCGACAGCATCTGGAAGATGGCGAGCGGCGCCGGCCTCGACATCGAGGAGCCGCTGATGACGGTGCGCAATCATGCAGCCGCGCTGACTGCGCTGTCGCCCAAGGCTGAAGTCGTGTTCGACGCGAGCTTCTCGCCGCGGCTCGACTACTACACGGGCGTGGTGTTCGAGATGACCGGCCGGCACGGCGAGGTGCTGGCGTCGGGCGGCGAGTACGACCGCCTCCTCAACCGGCTGGGCGCGACCGAGCCGGTGACGGCGTCCGGTTGCGCGCTGTGGACCGATCGACTGGAAGCGGAAGCGGGGTTGCTCGAATGAACGAAGAGCAGCTCATTCTCGCGGTTCCCTCCAAGGGCCGCCTCGAGGAGGAAACGCGCCGCGTCTTCGGCGAGTCGCGCCTGCCCATCGCCCGGCCGGGCGGGGCCCGCTCCTATGTCGGCTCGATCAAGAACCAGCCGCAGGTGTCGGTGCGCTTCTATCCGGCGGCCGAGATCGCGCGCGAATTGATCATGGGCGCCATCGATATCGGCGTGACCGGCTCCGACCTTATCCACGAGGCGGCCGAGAACGGCGAAGAGAACGTCGTATTCGTCAAGCCGCTCGACTTCGGCCAGGCCGATGTGGTGGTGGCGGTCCCCGATGCGTGGATCGATGTCACGCAGATGTCCGACCTCGCCGATGTCGCATCGGACTTCCGCAGCCGCCATGGCCGCTGGCTGCGCATCGCGACCAAATACGTCCACCTCACCCGCAAGTTCTTTGCCGACCACGGCATCGCCGAGTACCGGATCGTCGAAAGCGCCGGGGCGACGGAGGTATCGCCCGCGGCGGGCGCCGCAGACCTCATCGTCGACATCACCTCGTCGGGAGAGACGCTGGCGGCCAATGCGCTGCGCATTCTCGAGGATGGGCTGATCATGAAGTCCGAGGCGAACCTGATCGTCAGCAAAGGCGCCGACTGGACGCCGATGAAGAAGGCCCAGCTCGAGGCGCTGCTCTCGATCATGGGCGGCATCCCGCCGGGGATCAGTACGCAACTCTAGCCGGTGGGCTATAAGGCCGGGAAACCAGCATCTTCGGGCGATTCGCTTGGCCGAAATCGAACTCACGATCCTGATGCCGTGCCTCAACGAGGCCGAGACGCTCGCGGTGTGCATCCGCAAGGCGCGGGGCTTCCTCGACCGCACCGGCATTTCGGGCGAGGTGGTGATTGCCGATAACGGCTCGACCGACGGCAGCCAGCAGATCGCCGAAGCGGAAGGCGCGCGTGTGGTTCCGGTGGCCTTGCGCGGCTATGGCGCGGCGCTCGGCGCGGGGATCGAGGCCGCCCACGGCCGCTTCGTCATCATGGGCGACGCCGACGACAGCTACGACTTCGCCAATCTCGACGCGTTCGTCGCCGCACTGCGCGCCGGCAACCAGCTGGTGATGGGCAATCGCTTCACGGGCGGCATCGCGCCCGGCGCCATGCCCTGGCACCATAAGTATATCGGCAACCCGGTGCTGAGCTTCATCGGCCGGCTGTTCTTCGGCAGCAAGGCGTCGGACTTCCATTGCGGGCTGCGCGGTTTCGATCGGGCGGCCATCCTCGGGCTCAATCTGCGCACCTCTGGAATGGAGTTCGCCTCCGAGATGCTGGTAAAGGCGACGCTGTCAGGGCTGCGCGTCGCCGAGGTCCCGACCACGCTCAAGAAGGACGGGCGCAGCCGCCCGCCGCATTTGCGCTCGTTCCGCGACGGCTGGCGGCATCTGCGCTTCCTGCTGCTGTTCTCGCCGCGCTGGCTGTTCCTCTATCCAGGACTGGTGCTGCTGGCCGTCGGGCTGTTCCTCGGCGCGCTGCTGATCCGCGGACCGTTGAACCTGACGCCGACCGTGGTGCTCGATCTCCACACATTCCTGGTGGGCGCGATGTGCATCCTGCTCGGGATGCAGGGGATCAGCTTTGCGGTGATCGGCCGAAGGTTCGCCTCGCACTATGGCTTCATCCCGCGTTCGCGCACCTTCGACGGATTGCTCGAGGCATTGACGCTGGAGCGCGTGCTGCTGTTTGCAGCGCTGCTGGTGCTGATCGGGGTCGTGGCGCTCGGCTGGGGCTTCACGCAATGGGCGGAACGCGGCTTCGGGCCGCTGCCGCTGAGCTCAACGATGCGGGCGATGATCCTTGCGGTCACGATGATCGTCGCCGGGCTGCAACTGGCGATGTCGGCCTTCATGGGCTCGATGATCGACATCCCGCTGGCCGAGCGCCGGGTGAGCGAAGTGCCGCGCGAGGACTGGATGGTCCGCCGCGCCGAGGACCGCCAGTGATGCTCGATCCATTGGTGCTGCTGGCGCTCGGTGGTGCCGGACTGCTGGCGGGCTTCGTCGACGCGATCGCGGGCGGGGGCGGTCTGATCGCGCTGCCGGCGCTGCTCGCGGCGGGGGTTCCCCCGGTCGCCGCGCTGGGCACCAACAAGGTGCAGTCGGTGATCGGCACCGGCATGGCGGCGCTGACCTATTGGCGCAAGGGCTTCGTGTCGCTGCGCAGCGTGCTGCTGGCCGTCGTCTGCGCCTCGGTCGCGGCCTTCGCCGGCGCTCTGATCGTCAAGCAGGTCGACACCTCGACGTTGAGCGTGGCGGTCCCCCTCGCGCTGGTCCCGGTCGCCCTCTACTTCCTTCTGGCGCCTCGGCTCAGCGACGAGGATCGCCACGCCCGTCTGGCCTTTGCGACCTTCGTGCCTGTGATGGCAGCCATCGTCGGATTCTATGACGGCGGACTCGGACCGGGGACGGGCTCCTTTCTCACCATGGGCTTTGTAGCGCTGTTCGGCCTGGGGCTGACCCGGGCGGCGGGCCACACCAAAGTCGTGAACCTTGCCTCCAACCTCGGCGCGCTGGCGCTGTTCATCCCGTCCGGCGACGTGGTGTGGGTGGCTGCCGGTGCGATGGCCGTCGGGCAGCTGATCGGCGGCTATCTCGGCGCGCTGACCGGCATCCGCTTCGGCGCCAAGCTCATCCGGCCGCTGGTCGTGGTGATCTCCCTGATCCTCGCGATCAAGCTGCTGTTCTTCCGCTAGGGCTTCGGGCTTGGTCTGACGCTTGAAGTGGTGGTGAGAACCCTCGACACCTACGAGGGACCAAATGAAACGGGCGCCGGTGTTGCCACCGGCGCCCTGATCTCTCGTCCGTGACTGGGAAGTCTGGACGAAGCTGGTTGGCTGACGCCTTAGAAGTCCATGCCGCCCATGCCGCCCATGCCGCCGCCGCCCGGCATGGCCGGGGGAGCGTCCTTGGGGAGCTCGGCAATCATGGCTTCGGTGGTGATCAGCAGCGAGGCGACCGAGGCCGCATCCTGCAGGGCCGTGCGCACGACCTTCACCGGGTCGACGATGCCCATCTGGATCATGTCGCCATATTCGCCGGTCTGGGCGTTGTAGCCGAAGTTGGCCGAACCGTTCTCGAGGATCTTGCCGACCACGACCGAGCCTTCGTCGCCCGCATTGTTGGCGATCTGACGGACCGGCTCCTGGAGCGCGCGCTTGACCAGGTTCACACCGGCCTGCTGGTCGGCATTGGCGCCCTTGACCGAGATCGAGTGCGACGCGCGCAGCAGCGCAACGCCGCCGCCCGGCACGATGCCTTCTTCAACCGCGGCACGGGTGGCGTTCAGCGCGTCGTCGACGCGGTCCTTGCGCTCCTTCACCTCGACTTCGGTCGAGCCGCCAACCTTGATCACGGCGACGCCGCCGGCGAGCTTGGCAAGACGCTCCTGCAGCTTCTCGCGGTCGTAGTCCGAGGTGGTCTCCTCGATCTGCGCCTTGATCTGCGCAACGCGGCCGGCGATGTCGTCCTTGGAACCGGCGCCATCGACGATGGTGGTGGTTTCCTTGGCGATCTCGACGCGCTTGGCGGTGCCCAGCATGTCCAGCGTCACGTTCTCGAGCTTGATGCCGAGGTCTTCCGAGATCACCTGGCCGCCCGTCAGGGTGGCGATGTCCTCGAGCATGGCCTTGCGGCGGTCACCGAAGCCCGGCGCCTTGACGGCCGCGACCTTGAGGCCGCCGCGGAGGCGGTTGACCACGAGGGTCGGCAGCGCCTCGCCATCGACGTCTTCGGCGATGATGAGCAGCGGACGCTGGCTCTGCACCACGGCTTCGAGGATCGGCAGGAGGGCCTGGAGGTTCGACAGCTTCTTCTCGTGGAGCAGGATCACCGGCTCTTCGAGGGTCGCGGTCATCTTCTCGGCATTGGTGACGAAGTAGGGGCTGAGGTAGCCACGGTCGAACTGCATGCCTTCGACGACGTCGAGTTCGGTCTCGGCGGTCTTGGCTTCCTCGACGGTGATCACGCCCTCATTGCCGACCTTCTGCATCGCGTTCGCGATCATCTCGCCGATCGCGGTCTCGCCGTTGGCGGAGATCGTGCCGACCTGGGCGACTTCGGAGTTCGACGAAATGGTCTTCTTGGCCTTGCCGAGATTGTCGACGACTTCGGCGACGGCAAGGTCGATGCCGCGCTTGAGATCCATCGGGTTCATGCCGGCGGCAACGAGCTTGATGCCTTCGTTGACTATGGCCTGGCCGAGAACGGTCGCGGTCGTGGTGCCGTCACCGGCGATGTCGTTGGTCTTGGACGCAACAGCGCGCAGCATCTGGGCGCCCATGTTTTCGAACTTGTCGTCGAGTTCGATTTCCTTGGCGACGGTGACGCCGTCCTTGGTGATGCGCGGGGCACCAAACGACTTGTCGATCACGACATTGCGGCCCTTGGGGCCGAGGGTGACCTTCACCGCATTGGCGAGGATGTTGACGCCACGCACCATCTTGTCGCGGGCATCGGTCGAGAACTTTACGTCTTTAGCAGCCATTGGAGGCGCTCCTTTGGGTTAGGGACAGTCAGGAATGCGCCGGCAATCAGCCGATCACGCCCATGATGTCGGTTTCCTTCATGATGAGCAGGTCCTTGCCATCGAGCTTGACCTCGGTGCCGCTCCACTTGCCGAACAGCACGCGGTCGCCAACCTTGACGTCGAGGGCAACGATCTTGCCGCTCTCGTCACGGGCGCCCGGGCCCACGGCCTCGATCACGCCCTCGGAGGGCTTTTCCTTGGCGCTGTCGGGGATGATGATGCCGCCAGCGGTCTTTTCCTCGCTGTCGACACGGCGGACGACCACGCGGTCGTGCAGGGGACGGAATGCCATGATTTTCCTCTGGAATCCTATGAAACTTGGCCCCGTTAGCACTCCAGGATAGAGAGTGCTAGCAGTTGGCTGGGGATATAGGAGGGGGGCAAAATCGAGTCAAGGCGCGGCTGGTGAAGAGTTAATGACGGCCGCGGAACGAAGCGGCGCTCTTGCGGATTGTCGAGCGAGCGTCGTAGTTGGGGCACCCCGTAAAGCCGGATAAAGAATTGACGATCGAGCTCGACCCGAAGTCCTTGCCTGTGCAGCAGCTCTGGAGTTCGCCACAACTGGCGGTCATCGTTCCGACCTTCAACGAGCGCGACAATGTCGTCTCGCTGTTCGAGCTCGTGAGCCAGGCGATGGGGGAAATCCCCTTCGAATTCATCGTCGTCGACGACAATTCGCCCGACGGCACTGCCGCCGTGGTCAAGGAACTGGCGCGCCGCCACGCCAATGTGCGCTGCATCCACCGCATCGGCCGGCGTGGCCTCAGCTCGGCGGTGATCGAGGGCATTTCGGCGTCCGCGGCGCCATATTTCGCCGTCATCGACGCCGACCACCAGCATGATGAGCGGGTTCTGCCGCAGATGCTCGAGAAGGCGCTGGCCGGCGACGACATCGTCATCGGGACGCGCTACGCCAAGGGCGGCACCGCCGGCGAGGGCCTGAGCAAGGCGCGCGAGGCCGGCAGCCGGCTTGCCACCAGGCTCTCCGACCTCGTGACCGGACAGCCCATTTCCGACCCGATGAGCGGCTTTTTCCTGATGCGCCGCGAAATTTTCGACGAGATCGCGCCGTCGCTGAGCAATGAAGGCTTCAAGATCCTGCTCGACATCATCGTGTCGGCCCGCCGCGCCCGCTCGCGCCACGGCAAGGAGCTGCGCGTCGGCGAGGTGCCCTACACCTTCCGTCCGCGCCACGCCGGCGAGAGCAAGATGAGCTCGATCGTTGTGGTGCAGTTCCTCGGCCTCGTGCTGAGCAAGCTGACCGGCGGCCTGCTGCCCGCGAGCTTCCTGCTGTTCGGCCTGGTGGGCGGCCTGGGCGTGTTCGTCCATATGGGGACGCTGTGGGCGACGACCGCCCTGAGCTTCAACTTCTTCTGGGCCCAGACCATCGCGACGATCGTCGCCATGACCTTCAACTTCATCCTCAACAACGAGCTGACCTACGCCAACAAGAAGCTGCGCGGCTGGCGGTATCTGACCGGCCTGTTCACCTTCTATGCCGTCTGCTCGTTCGGCGCGATCGCCAACATCTCGGTGGCGAGCTGGATTTACACGCTCGATCGCGACATCTGGATCGCGGGCATTGCGGGCGTGCTGATGAGCGTTGTGTTCAACTACTCGGTGACGAAGGTCTTCACATGGCGGTAAGCGCGGAACTCGAAATCAGGCTCCGCCGCGTCGGTGGCGTCGGGCCGAACACCAAATGGGATTGGTCGCTCGTCGACGCCCAAGGCAATGTGGTGAAGAAGGGCTCCGCGCTTGGCGAGGAGGCCAAGGCCTTCGCGACCGCGAGGAAGGCCCGCGAAAAGCTGGCGCAGGGTTAGGCCGGCCCGGCAACTAGGCCGTCCGCTTGGTGTCCATCTCGGCCCAGGCCTGGCGCTTGCGATAGATCGTCGAGGGGCTGAGCTCGAGGGCGGCGGCGGCCATGGCGACGTTGCCGGCGAACTGCTGGATGGCGTCCTCGATGATGCGCTGCTCCTGCCGCCACATCGGCATCACGAGGTCGCGCATGCTGGGAATGCTGGGGCTAGGCAACTCGACGATGGTGGCGGTTTCGGGCTCGGGGCAGCTGCGCGTGAGGCAGCGGGTCTTGCCGTGCCGACGGGCGAGTTCGCCGATGAGCCGCGTCAGCGCCGCGCCGGAAATGGCCTTGCCGATGCAGTCATGGGCGCCGGCCCGCATGGCGGCGAGCGCCACCGAGATGCCGGCATCTTCCGACAGGATGATGAGAAGCGCTCCCGAGGCGGCGCGGGCGAGCCGGTTGATCCGCTCGTCGGTCTCGGCACCCAGGTCGCCGATGGCTTCGAGGTCGGCGAGCACGGCGTCGAACGCCGAATTGCGCATCAGCTCGACCGCGGGGCGGCCAGCCGTGACATCGACCATCACAGGTGTCTGCGGGAACTCCTCCGCCAGCGACGGCGCGAGACGCTGTTGCAGGTCGCGGCGGCTTTCGATCAGCAGCAGCCGGGCGGGAAGTTCGGTGTCGATGATGCTCGTATCCGGCATGGGATTCGGGCCTGTTGCCTTACGCTTGACTCGTCGAGCAATGTTGGCGGGTTAGGGTAAATATTCCGTTTTGACCGTCCCGGCCCGCGCCCTATGCTGGCCGCACACCACGCGAATCTCACTCAGGGAAGCGGCAGCCTTGCAGGCCCTCGTCTATGTCTTCATTGCGCTTTCCGCGCTTGGCGTGGCCGCCGCCGCCTATTTCGGACTGACATTTACCCCCATCGAGGCGGTGACGATTGCAGTCGCCTTCGGGTGCCTCGCGGTGCTGCTCGTCGAACGGCAGATCCGCCGAAGGGCGGAGCAAAGGCTCGAAAAGGCGGTGGAAGATCTGTCGCGACTGCTGTCGACGGATGCGCAGGCGGGCTCGGTGCTGAGCCAGCGCGTCAATGCGCTCACCGAGGTGCGCCCGGGACCGCGCCTCACCGCGATCGAATCCGATCTGGCCGTGCTCGGCGCGGTGGTGCGGCAGGTGACCGAGACGGTGGCCGAACTCGAGGAACGCCGCCGCATCGGCGACGAGGAAAAATCACCGCCGCTGCCGACCGAGCCCGATCCCGACAGCATGCCCGAGCCGGTGATCCCGCTCGAAATGCTGCGCCAGGCGGTGGAGGACAAGCGCATCGTCTTCCACATCGAGCCGATCGTGACGCTGCCGCAGCGCAAGCCGCATTCCTATGACCTCGTGCCGCGCCTGGTGCTGGAGGACGGCGAACTGGCCGACCGGCCCGACTTCATGCCGCGCCACGGCGGGGAGGATGTCGTGGCGCGGCTCGAGGCCGACGGCGTCGATGAGGCGGTGGTGATCGCCCGGCGCTCGCGCACCACGGGCGCCCCGATTACGCTGCATGTGCCGCTGTCGCGGGCGACGCTGGGGAGCGCCAAGGCGGTGGATCTGATCCTCGCCGCGCTCGACGCCAACCGCGCCATCGCGCCGTCGCTGCTGTTTGTCATCGCGCAGAACGAGTTCAAGGCGTCGTCGGCCAAGGAGCGTGCGTCGCTCGCGGCGATCGGCAAGATGGGCGTCGGCCTGTCGATGAGCGGCGCCACCTCGCTGCGCGTCGACTATGCCGAGCTGCAGGGGCTGGGTTTCAAGGCGCTGCGCGTCGACGCCACGCGGTTCCTGCGCTCGCCCGAGACCTTCACCGATTTCCACGCGCAGGACATCGCCTCCTATGGCCGCCGCTTCGGCATTGACCTGGTGGCGACGGGGATCATCGACGAGCAGCAATTGCTGCAGGTGTTCGAGGACGGCGTGACGCTGGTGCAGGGGCCGCATATCGCCGGCCCCGGTCCGGTGCGGCCCGACCTGCAGCTGGATCGCCCGGCGCAGATCGCCCGCGCAGGAGTGTAGCCGTGTCGACGCTGTCCGAAATCGCCGGCAACTACGACGCCGTGCTCTCCGATGTGTGGGGCGTGGTGCACAACGGCATCGCTGCGCATCCGAGCGCCGTCGACGCGCTGCTGCGCTTCCGCCAGGGCGGGGGCAGGGTGGTGCTGATCACCAATGCGCCGCGTCCGTCGCCGCCCATCGTCGACATGCTCGACCGGCTCCACGTGCCGCGCGACGCCTATGATTCGATCGTCTCGTCCGGCGATGTGACGCGCGCCATGCTGACGCCTTATCGCGGGCAGACGCTGCATTATGTCGGCCCGGTGGGCGAAAATGACGGGCTGTTCGAGGGCCTCGACATCACGCTGGGGCCGGCCGAGGAGGCGAGGGCCGTCATCGTCACCGACCTCGACAATGACGACCAGACGCCCGACGATTACAACGACCGCATCACGCTGTGGCTGAAGCGCAAGCTGCCCATGGTATGCGCCAATCCCGACCGCGTGGTCGAGCATGGCGAGCAGTTGATCTATTGCGGCGGCGCGCTGGCCGACCTCTACGAAGCGCGCGGCGGCATGATCCGGATGGCGGGCAAGCCCTATCGGCCGATCTATGACGAGGCGTTGCGGCGGGCCGAGATGGCGGCCGGCCGGACAGTCGAGCGCAGCCGCATCCTCGCCATCGGCGACAGCGTGCGCACCGACGCGATCGGCGCCGCCAATGCCGGGCTCGACCTGCTGTTCATCACCGGCTCCATCCACGCCGCCGAACTCGACGCCTTCGGCAATCCCGACCCGCAGGCGGTGCGCGACCTGGTGGCGCCGAGCGGGGCGCGGCTCAGGGCCTTCATGCCGCGGCTTGCGTGGTAAGGCGCCCGGCGCGATATAGCGGCCAGTTGTCTCTCAGGGTTTCTCCGTGACAAGTTTCTATCGGCTCGACGGGCTCGACAAAGTGCCCGAGGCGCTCAGGGGCGCCTTTGTTGCCATCGGTTCGTTCGACGGCGTGCACCGCGGCCACCAGGCGGTGCTGGCGCGACTCAAGGAGCAGGCGCGGGCGCGCGGCGTGCCCGCCGTGATGCTGACCTTCGAGCCGCATCCGCGCGACGTGTTCGCGCCGGCGCCATTCATGTTTCGGCTCACGCCGCCCGACATCAAGGCGCGTCTCGCGGCGGCGCTGGGGCTCGACGGCATCGTGCTGATGCCGTTCAGCCGCGACCTCAGCATGGTGGAGGCCGAGGACTTCGTCGCGCGCTTCCTCGTCAGGGCGCTGCGCGTGTCGGGCGTGGCGGTGGGCGCCGATTTCCATTTCGGCCACAATCGGCGCGGCACGCCCGATTTCCTGCGCGCCGCGGGGCAGGTGCACGGCTTTGCCGTCGATATCCTCGATCTGCTGCCCGAGGGGGCGGAGCCGGTGTCGTCCTCGCGCATCCGCGCCGCGCTGACGGCGGGCGAGGTCAGCGCCGCCAACGGCATGCTGGGCTACCACTGGTTCTTCGGCGGCGAGGTGATCAAGGGCGACCAGCGCGGCCGCACGCTCGGTTTTCCCACGGCAAATATTGCCACCGCCTCGACTTTCGCGCTGGCGCAGGGCGTCTACGCAGTGCGGGCGCGGCTGGGCGAGAAGCTGCTCGACGGCGTCGCCGCCTATGGCAAGCCGATGTTCAACAACGAGCTGCCGCCGTTCGAGACCTATCTGTTCGATTTCGACGCGGACATCTATGGCCGCCATCTCGAAGTGGCGCTGATCGGGCATATCCGGGGGCAGGAGAAGTTCGGCGGTCTCGAGGAGCTGATCGCGGCCATGACCCGCGACAAGCTCAACGCCAAGGACGCCCTGGCGCAGTGCGGCGCGTTCGGCGACCTCGACCGGAAGCTGGGGTTTTTCGCCTAGATTTGCAAATCCGCGGGCTTTGTCGCTAAAAGGCCCGCACTTCCGCCTTCAGAGCCCAAAATGAACGATACGCAAAAGGCCGCGGCCGAGGCCGACTACTCCTCGACCCTGTTCCTGCCCGAGACCAATTTCCCCATGCGCGCCGGCCTGCCGGATCGCGAGCCGACCTGGCTCCAGCGCTGGGAGGAGATGGACATTTACGGGCTGCAGCGGGCGCGGGCGCAGGGCAAGCCGCTGTTTACGCTGCATGACGGCCCGCCCTATGCGAACGGCAACATCCATATCGGCCACGCGCTCAACAAAATCCTCAAGGACCTCGTGACGCGGTCCAAATCGATGCTCGGCTACAACTCGGCCTATGTGCCGGGCTGGGACTGCCACGGCCTGCCCATCGAATGGAAGATCGAGGAGCAGTACCGCGCCAAGGGGCAGGACAAGTCGCAGGTCGGGATCAACGAGTTCCGCGCCGAGTGCCGGACCTTCGCGCAGTACTGGGTGGATACCCAGCGCGAGGAGTTCAAGCGGCTGGGCGTCACCGGCGACTGGAACAATCCCTACCTCACGATGAGCTTCGACGCCGAGGCGCAGATCGCGCGCGAACTGCACAAGATCGCGATGTCGGGCCAGCTCTACCGCGGCAGTAAGCCCGTGATGTGGTCGGTGGTGGAGCGCACGGCGCTCGCCGAGGCCGAGATCGAATACCAGGACTACGAGTCCGACGCGATCTGGGTGAAGTTCCCCATCCATTCGGGCAACGGCGCCTTCGGCACCGGCACGTTCGAGGACATGAACGCGTCGGTCGTGATCTGGACCACGACGCCCTGGACGATCCCCGCCAACCGCGCCATTTCCTACTCGAGCAAGATCGCCTATGGCCTCTATGAGGTGACGGCGGCGCCCGAGGGCAATTGGGCGAGCAAGGGCGAGAAGTATGTACTCGCCGACAAGCTCGCCGCGGACACCTTCGCCAAGGCCAAGGTCGAGAGCTTCGTGCGCCTCGCCGATGCCGACATGTCCAAGGTCGTCTCATGCAAGCACCCGCTCAACGGCCTCGCCGGCGGCTACATGTTCGAGGTGCCGCTGCTCGATGGCGAGCACGTCACCGACGACGTCGGCACCGGCTTCGTCCACACCGCGCCGGGGCACGGCCTCGACGACTTCGGCATCTGGATGGATTCGGCGCGCCAGATCGGCGCGCTCGGCATCGATACCGCGATCCCCTATGTCGTCGACGATGCCGGCTTCTACACCAAGGAAGCGCCGGGCTTCGACGGTGCGCGCGTCATCGACGATGCGGGCAAGAAGGGCGATGCCAACAACAGCGTGATCGCGGCGCTCGCCGAGCGTGGTGCGATGATGGCGCGCGGGCGGCTCAAGCACCAGTACCCGCATTCGTGGCGGTCCAAGAAGCCGGTGATCTTCCGCAACACGCCGCAATGGTTCGTCTACATGGACCGCGACATCATGGGGAAGGCGGGCGACACGCTGCGCGCCCGCTCGCTCGCCGCCATCGATGCAACGACGTTCTATCCGGTGGCCGGGCAGAACCGGCTGCGCTCGATGATCGCCGAGCGCCCCGACTGGGTGCTCAGCCGCCAGCGCGCCTGGGGCGTGCCGATCGCGGTGTTCTACAATGTCGGGAGCAACGAGATCCTCAGGGACGAGGCGGTGAACCACCGCATCGGCCAGGCCTTCGAGGATGAAGGCGCCGACGCCTGGTTCAAGCCGGGCGCCAAGGAGCGTTTCCTCGGCAATGCCGTGCCGGATCCCGAGAACTGGACCAAGATCGACGACATCCTCGATGTGTGGTTCGAGAGCGGTACCACCCATAGCTGGGTGCTGCGCAATCCGCAGAAATGGCCGGACCTGCAGTTCCCCGCCGGCATGTATCTCGAGGGTTCCGACCAGCATCGCGGCTGGTTCCACTCCTCGCTGCTCGAGAGCTGCGCGACCAATGGCTACGCGCCCTATGCGAGCGTGCTGACGCACGGCTTCACCCTCGATGGCGAGGGCAAGAAGATGTCGAAATCGCTGGGCAACACCACCGCCCCGCAGGACGTGATCAAGCAGTTCGGCGCCGATATCCTCCGCCTCTGGGTGGCGCAGTCGGACTATGCCGACGATCTGCGCATCGGCAAGGACATCATCAACACCACGGTCGACAGCTACCGCAAGCTGCGCAACACGATGCGCTGGCTGCTCGGCAACCTCGCCCACTACAAGGCCGGCGAGGCGGTGGCCCATGCCGAGATGCCCGAGCTCGAGCGGCTGATCCTCAATCGGCTCTACGAGCTCGATGGGCTGGTCCGCGATGCCTACAACGACTACGACTACAAGCGGGTCGTGGCGGCGCTGAGCAACTTCATGAATGTCGAGCTCTCGGCGTTCTATTTCGACATCCGCAAGGACGCGCTCTACTGCGACCCGATCAGCTCGGTGCGTCGGCGGGCCTGCCTCACGGTGCTCGACAGCGTATTCGACTGCCTCACCGCCTGGCTGGCGCCGATTCTGGTGTTCACCATGGAGGAGTGCTGGCTGGAACGCCATTCCGGCGCGACGGAATCGGTGCATCTGCGCGAGTTCCCCAAGCTCCCGTCCGATTGGGCCGACAAGGCGCTGGCGACCAAGTGGGACGACATCAAGACCGTCCGCGGCTACGTGACCAAGGAGCTCGAGGTCGCCCGCCGCGACAAGCTCATCGGCTCCTCGCTGGAAGCTGCGCCCAAGGTGACGATCAGCGACGCGCAATTGTGGGATGCGGCGAGCTCGATCGACCTCGCCGAGATCGCCATCACCTCGGCGATCACGCTGGTTCGCGGCGACGCGGGCGGCGAGCCGGTGGCGGTCGAGTTCGCCAAGGCGACCGGCCTGCGCTGCGCCCGCTCATGGAAATACACCGACGATGTCGGCAGCGACCCGGACTATCCGGACCTGTCGGCCCGCGATGCGCAGGCGATGCGCGAGCGGGCTGCGGCGGGACTGGCGGCGTAGGATCGTGCGTGTGGCCGCCCCCTCATCCGCCCTTCGGCCGCTTGATCGGGCAGCCGCATGACCCGCCCGGGCATCGTGCTCTCCCTCATCCTCGGCATCGCGGCGTTTGCCGCCGACCGGCTGCACAAATATGTGCAGATGGACCTGATGCACTGGCCGGAGGGGCGGTTCGTGCCGGTGCTGCCGTTCCTCGACCTCGGCTTCGTCTACAACCGGGGCGTGTCGTTCGGGCTGCTCGGCTCGCTGCCCTTTCCGGTAGTGATCGGGGTGGTCACCGTGGCGCTGCTGGCGCTGATCGTGTGGTGGGCGCGGTCGACCTCGACGCTGGTGCGCGCGGGGCTCGCCATCTGCATCGGCGGGGCGGTGTCCAACGCGCTCGACCGCTGGCTGTTCGGCGCGGTGGCCGATTTCTTCTGGCTGCACTGGGGTGAGACGAGCTTCTTCGTGTTCAACGTGGCGGATGTCGCGATCAGCCTGGGTGTGTGTCTTTTGCTCCTCGATCTGACCGGAATCGCGCGCAAGCGCACCGCAAACCCGGCGTGAACGAATTGCTGCCAGAATCTGGCCTTAGGAGCCTGCCTCGGCTATAAGCCAGGGCCTTGCGGGGAAAAGGGAAGTTCGATGGCGTTTGAGTTGACCGGGCGGCGCACCGTCTCTGTGGCCGCGATCCTGCTCGTCGCCGCGGGTCTTTCCGCCTGCACCACCACTGAAGGCACCAACGCGTTCACCGATCTTGCCACCTTCGAGCGCGAGGTGATGACCTCGACCGCGCAGGGCGTGGGCCTCGTGCCCAAGGAAGAAAAGCCCGACCCGACCAATCCGCGCGGCGCGCTGGTGATGCCCAAATCGGGGCAGGCGCTGCCCGCGCCGACCGAGGAAACCGCGGTGGCCATGCTGCCCGAGGACTCCGACACCGTGAAGGTGGACAGCACCGGCCTCAGCGATGCCGACCTCGCCCGCGCCAAGCGCACCAAGGTCGTGTCGCTGGCAACGCCCGACGGCCGCCCGCTGACGGCGGCGGAACTGAAGGCGCTCACCGCCCGGATGAAGGAATTCCGGGTCAGCCGGGAGCGCTCGATCTACACGCCGCCCGAGCAGTATTTCACTGTCACGGCCAACCAGCAGGACCTCGTCTGCCTCGCGGCCAACGGTGCTCTCGTGTCGGTCAACGATCCGGCCTGCCCGCCGGAAATCCGCAAGGCGCTGCTCAAGAAGAGCTAAGCCCGCCTCACATTCACTCGTAGATGCGCCGACCGCACGGTCCCGCAGGAGTTACATATGTCCGATACCGCTTCCGCCTTCGAGGGCGATCGTCTCGCCAAGGTCATCGCCCGTTCGGGCCTGTGCTCGCGCCGCGACGCGGAACTGTGGATCAAGGACGGGCGCGTCACCGTCAACGGCAAGGTGATCCGCACGCCCGCCTTCAACGTCACCGCCAAGGACAAGGTCAAGGTCGACGGCCAGCCGCTCGCCGACCGGCAGGGGACGCGCGTGTGGCTCTACCACAAGCCTGCCGGCCTTGTGGTGACCGAGAAGGATCCCGAGGGGCGCCCGACGATCTTCGAGGCGCTGGCCGAGCAGGGCCTGCCGCGCATCGTCTCGATCGGCAGGCTCGACATCAACACCGAAGGCCTGCTGCTGCTCACCAATGATGGCGGCCTCAAGCGCGTGCTCGAACTGCCCGCCACGGGCTGGCTGCGCCGCTATCGCGTGCGCGCCTTCGGCACCATCACGCAGCCGCAGCTCGATGCGCTCAAGGACGGCATCGAGGTCGAGGGGGTCAACTACGGACCCATCGAAGCGACGCTGGAGCGCCAGCAGGGCTCCAATGTGTGGATGGTTGTCGGTCTGCGCGAAGGCAAGAACCGCGAGGTCAAGAACGTGCTCGCCGCGCTCGGCCTCAAGGTCAACCGCCTGATCCGCGTCAGCTTCGGCCCGTTCCAGCTCAGCGACCTGCCCATCGGCGAGATCGAGGTGGTGAAGGCCAAGATCCTGCGCGACCAGCTCGGCAAGCGCCTCGCCGACGAAGCGGGCGTCGATTTCGACAGCGAACTGCCCGAGCCGGCGGCCATCAAGCTCGCTCGCAAGGCGACGAATCCCGCGCTGCGCGCCAGTGCGCCTGGCAAGGAGCCGGCACGGCAGCGCAAGGCGATGGCCGAGCGCACCGCGCCCTTCCGCTTCGAGGACGATGCGACGCCCAAGCGCGAACGGCCCGCAACCGAGCGGCCGATGGCCAAGGATCGCCCCGGCAGCCGCTATCCCCGCAAGCCGCCGCGCGAGGCGGCGCCCGAGCGTCGCTCCGGTCCGCCGCGCAAGGTGTTCAACGACGACGGCACCGAGACCGTGTTCGAGCCCAAGAGCTATGGCGGCAAGCCCAAGCGCGACGCCGCCGGCGAGGGCAAGCCGCCGTTCAAGAAGGACTTCGGCGACCGCCCCAAGCGCGATTTCGGCGACAAGCCGCGGGGCGATTTCAAGGGACCGCGCAAGGAGTTCGGCGACCGCCCCAAGCGGTCGTTCGGCGACAAGCCGCGCGGCGATTTCGGCGATCGGCCCAAGCGCCCCTACTCGGGACGCCCGGCAGCCGAGGGCGCCGATCGCCCCAAGCGCAGCTATGGCGACAAGCCACGTGGCGACTTCGCCGACCGGCCGAAGCGACCCTATTCGCCGCGCCCGGCGGGCGACGGCGAAGCGCGCCCCAAGCGCGACTATAGCGGCAAGCCGCGTGGCGATTTCGGCGATCGGCCAAAGCGGCCCTCCACTGGCCGGCCGGCCGCCGATGGCGCGGATCGCCCCAAGCGCAGCTTCGGCGGCAAGCCCGGCGGCGCCCCGCGCGGCGATTTCGGCGACAAGCCCAAGCGACCGCGCGGCTCGGGCCCCATGGGTGACCGCCCGCGCCGTCCGAAGCCGAAGGCCTGATGCGCATCATCGCCGGAAAGTTCCGCGGCAAGCAACTGAGCTCGCCCGAGGACGGATCGATCCGCCCGACGGCCGACCGCGTGCGTGAATCGATGTTCAACATCCTCGCCTCGCGGCTCGGCCCCAGCTTCGACGGGCTTCGGGTGGTCGACCTGTTCGCGGGCACCGGCGCGCTGGGACTCGAGGCACTGTCGCGCGGCGCCGCCAGTGTGGTCTTCGTCGACATCGGCGCCGAGGCGCGTGGGCTGATCCGCGACCACATCGAGGCGTTCGGGGCAGGAGGCGTGGCCAAGCTGCTGCGGCGCGATGCGACCAGTCTCGGCCCGGCCGGCACGATGGGTCCGGTCGACCTCGTCTTTCTCGATCCGCCCTATGGACAGGGCCTGGGCGAGCGCGCGCTGCTTGCCCTGCGCGAGGGCGGCTGGCTGAAACCCGAGACGGTGCTGGTGCTCGAAGAGGGCAGCGACGTGACGCTGCACCTGCCTGACGGCTTCACGCTCGACGACCGGCGCGAATATGGCGCGGCCGCCATGCATCTGCTATCGATGACGAAGTAATTCAAGTCATTCGTCCGCCGGCGCGGAAAAATCATTGCAGCAAAGAGGTCTTCCCGCAGATGCGCCTCGTCCAGATCTTGATTTGCGCGCTCGTGCTCGCGGCGATGAGTTCCCCAATACTGGCGGCGCCCCGCGTGGTGTTCGTGCCCGGCATCATGGGATCCAAGCTCAAGGTGGGCGGGGACTCGATCTGGGGCGAGGGCGTGTTCGACAGCCCCAAGCTCGTTTATCCCGGCGAGATGCCCGCCGTGGCCGAGGCGCTCGGCGTCGCCGAGGTGAAGATTCTTGGCCTCACCTTCGAGCAGACCGTCTACAAGAAGCTCTACGAGGTCGGCGCGAGCCTCGCCACCGACAGCGACCTGCTGCCGTTCAACTACGACTGGCGGCAGTCGAACCGGCTGAGCGCGGACCAATTGGCGGTGTTCCTGTGCGCGCTCGAGGCCGAGGACGGCGTGGTGCTGATCGGGCATTCGATGGGCGGCCTCGTGATCAAGCACTGGCTGCTCAACCACCGCACGCAGGCCTGCCCCGATGGCCACGTCCCGTCGGTGGGCACCGTCGCCTTCCTCGCCACGCCGCATTTCGGCTCGATGAGCGCCTTCACGTCGCTGGTCGACGCCACGGTCATCAAGCCCGGCTGGGACTGGCTGGTCGCCGGCGGCCTCAACCGCTACGGCTACACTTTCGATAGTATCTACGAGCTGCTCCCGGTCGCCACCGCGTCGGAAGGCAAGTTCGGCAGCTCGCCGCGCTGCTCGAGCACGCGGTTCGTGGACAATGTGCCGCTCCCCAATGTGTCGGTGCGCCCGGTCGGCGCCGACGTGACGCCGGTCCACCTGTTCGATGCGCGGACCTACGAGAAGCTCGGCATCTTCAAGCGGTTCGACCTGCTCGGCCAGACCGACGACCACTTCCAATATCTGCAGGACAAGCTCGACCGCGCCGAAGCCGCCATCTGCGATCTCCTCAAATTCGAGGAGCCAGCCGGAATCAAGTTCCACTACATCGCCGGCCAGCAGGCCGGACCGCCCGGCACGGCGCACCTCCTCACCTTCTACGAAAGCGATCCGCCACCGGCCGCCGACAGATCGATCGCGGGAGCCAGCCGCTCCTACGACTACAGCCTCGACTACAGTATCGGCGACGGCACGGTGGACCGCACGGCCGCGCTGGCGGCACGCAATCCGTTTCTCGACTACGAGGGTGTGATGACCGAGCTCGTCACCTCCGGCCATCAGGAAATCGTGGACGAGCTCAGCGTCGCAACGCTGCTGTCGACTGTCAGCGGCGTGGCGCCGAACTACCTCAGGCACGTACAGACCGCGAGCTACACCTCGCCGCGCGCTTACTCGGCCTTCATTCAGGGCCTCGCAGGGACCCTCCAGGCATCGGAGCGCGCCGACGTCGTGGCGGCGGTGTCGAGCAATCCGATCTGGGCCGCCTATTCGCCGATGGACTGGTACAGGGTGGCGCAGGAGACGAACAATCCGGTGCTGTTCGAGGCGGTGGCCAAGGATGCGGAGGTCAACCCGCTGTACAAGGCCTGGGCCTACCAGAACTCGGGCGCCATCTACGCCAAGGCGAATCTGCCCACCGACGCGGCGCGCGCCCTGCGGGCCGCCATTGCGGCGAGCCAGGGACTGCCCGAAACCGACCAGATCAAGATCCAGCCCAAGGCGTACAGCTCGCTGGGCTGGGTCTTTCTGGAGCAGGGCTATGGCGACGAGGCCGAGCCGCTGTTCAAATCGGCGCTCGACATCAAGCCGGACAGCAGCCTGCCGGCACTGGGGCTCGAATACATCCTCATCGACCGCGGCGGCGCTCTGTAGCTAGCGCGTCCGGCCGAACATCCGCTCGAGGTCGGCTTTCCTCAGCTCGACATAGGTCGGGCGACCGTGGATGCACTGGCCCGAATGCGGCGTGCGCTCCATCTCGCGCAGCAGCGCATTCATCTCGTCGAGGCGCAGAACACGGCCGGAGCGAACAGAGCCGTGGCAGGCCATGCGCGCGATGATGGCGTCGAGCCGGTCGCCCAGTGCATCGGCCGAGTCCCATTCGGCGAGGCCATCGGCGAGATCCCTGACGAGGCCGTCGATATCTGCCTGGCCAAGCAGGGCGGGGGTCTCGCGAATGGCGATGGCGCGCGGTCCGAAGCGGTCGAGATAGAGCCCCAGGCGCTCGAGCGTGGGCGCGGCCTCCTCGAGCCGGCCGCAATCGTCCTCGGGCATCTCGACGACGACGGGGATGAGGTGCATCTGGCTGGCGACGGGACCGCTCTGAAGCTGCGTCTTGAACTTCTCATAAACCAGCCGCTCATGCGCCGCATGCTGGTCGACCAGCACCAGTGAATCGCCGTTCTGGGCGACGATGAAATTCTCGAACATCTGCGCCCGGGCGCTGCCGAGCGGGTACTCCTGCGGCAGCGCGGGCTCGAACGGCTCGAAGCGCGCCGAGGGTTCGGCGAGGCCGGCCAGCGCGGACGCGAAGGGATCGGTCGGTGTGCTTGCTCCCGCCACCGGTCTCGCCGGTCCCCCGCTCCACGGGGGAGGAGTCCCGGCGGCCATCTCCGGGGCCCGGAACGCGCTCATCACGTCCTCTGCGACGGTGGTCGAGGCCCGATAGCCCGCCTCGCCAAGCGCGTCGAGCACGGCACGGATCACCGCGCTGCGCACGCCGCCGGCGTCGCGGAAGCGCAGCTCGGTCTTGGCCGGATGGACGTTGACGTCGACCGCCGCCGGATCGATGGAAACGAACAGCGCGATGGCCGGGAAGCGGTCGCGGAAGACGAAATCGGCATAGGCGGCACGCACCGCGCCCAGCAGCACCTTGTCGCGGACCGAGCGCCCGTTGACGAAGTAGAACTGGCTCAGCGAATTGGCCCGCGAATAGGTGGGCAGTCCGGCAAGGCCGGTGACCACGACGCCATGCCGCGTGGTTGCCAGTGGAACGGCGTTCTCGGCGAAGTCGGCGCCCATCACCTGCATGACGCGCGCGGCGAGCGCGCCGCCCGGCCAGTTGGTAGGCGAACGGTCGGTGCCGTCGAGCACGAAGTGCACCTGCGGATTGGCCATGGCGAGGCGCTTGACCACGTCGGCGACCGCCGCCGCCTCAGCGCGGTCGGACTTGAGGAATTTGAGCCGGGCCGGCACGCCTGCGAACAGGTCGCGCACCTCAACGATCGTGCCGCGGTTCATCGCCTGCGGCGCAACTCCGGATTTGCGCGACCGGTCGACCTCGATGCGCAACCCGCTCGTTGCCTCTGCTGTGCGCGAAGAGAAGATCAGATGCGCCACCGCGCCGATCGAGGCCAGCGCCTCGCCACGGAAACCGAGGGTACGGATATTGTCGAGCCCGTCATCGGCGAGCTTGCTGGTGGCGTGCCGTTCGACCGCCAGCACGAGGTCGTCGCGATCCATGCCGCTGCCGTCGTCCTCGACCCGGATCAGGCTGCGTCCGCCGCCCGCGGTGGTGACGACGATGCGGCCGGCCCCGGCGTCGATGGCGTTCTCGACCAGCTCCTTCACCACGCTCGCGGGGCGCTCCACCACTTCGCCGGCGGCGATGCGGTTGATCAGGTCCTCGGGAAGCTGGCGGATGGGCACGGGTGATTCTCCAGAGCGGCCAGCATATGCCAAGCGCGACCGGTTTCCGACCGCCAAGGGACGTTGACCGGTGCGGGGCGGCGGGACATCCTTCCGGCATGACCGTCGCGCACCCTTCTCGCCGGGCGGACCTGACCCGCCGGGCAAACGCCATGTGGGACTGGATGTCCGAGCATTTCTCGATGCCCGGGCTGCTGGCCGGCGCGGCGTTCTTTGCCCTGTCGCTCACCCCCTCGCTGCTGCCGCGCACCGAGATCGTACAGGGCATCCTGTCGGGCTGCTGCTTTGCGCTGGGCTACGGGCTGGGCAATTCGGCGCACTGGCTGTGGGGGTATCTCGGGCTCAAGGTCCCGCCCGGCCGCGTGACCCGTGCGATGGGCGCGGTGGTGGCCATCGTGGCGATGGCCCTCGTCCTGATTGCGCTGTCCTATGCCAATCTCTGGCAGAACTCGGTGCGCTCGGTCATGGGTATGCCGCCGGTCGACCAGTTCCAGCCGCTGCTGATCGCGCTTGTCGCCGCGCCGATCGCTGCGGTGCTGATCCTCGTGGGCCGGCTGCTGGTCATGCTGATCCGGATGGTCTGGCGCTGGCTGGCCGCGCTGCTGCCGCCGCGCGCGGCGCTGGTGCTGTCGGTGATCGTGGTGGCGATCGTCGTCGGGCTGCTCGTCAACAGCGTCGTGTGGCGCGCGGCACTGCGCGTCGCCGACGGCTTCTACGAGCGCCTCGACGCCATCGTTTCGACCGACGACGCGGCGCCCCTCGCGACCGAAAAGACCGGCAGCGCGCAATCGCTGATCGACTGGAGCACCATCGGCAGGGACTCGCGGGTCTATGTGCAGTCCGGCCCCGATGCCGCCGACATCGAACGCATCACGGGCCGCCCGGCGATCGAGCCGCTGCGCACCTATGTCGGGCTGCGCTCGGCGCCGACGCCGGAGGCACGGGCGGCGCTCGCGCTGGCCGAGCTCAAGCGCATCGGCGCGTTTGAACGCTCGGTGCTGGTGCTGGTGATGCCGGTCGGCACCGGCTGGGTGGACCGGGCCGGCATCGATACGCTCGAATATTTGTTCGGCGGCGACGTCGCGAGCGTGGCGGTGCAGTACTCGTATCTCACCAGCGCGCTCTCGCTGCTGGTCGAGCCGCAATACGGCACCGACGCCGCGCAGGCGCTGTTCGACACGGTCTATGGCTACTGGACGAGCCTGCCACGCGACACCCGGCCCAAGCTCTACCTTTATGGGCTGAGCCTCGGCGCGCTCGCATCGCAGAATTCGACGACGGTCTACGACGTGCTCGCCGACCCCTTCGACGGCGCGCTGTGGGCCGGGCCGCCCTTTTCGAGCTCGGTCTGGCACCGCGTCACCGAGAGCCGCGAGCCGGGCACGCCCTACTGGCTGCCGCGCTTCGGCAACGGCTCGGCCATCCGCTTCATGAACCAGTCGGGCACGGCCGGCTGGGACGACCAGCCCTGGGGGCCGATGCGCATCGTCTTCCTGCAATATGCCAGCGACCCCATCGTGTTCTTCTCGTTCGAGTCCGACTGGTCGCGGCCGGCCTGGCTCGACGCGCCGCGCGGGCCCGACGTGTCGCCCGCGCTCAACTGGTTCCCCCTCGTCACCTTCCTGCAACTGGCGCTCGACAGCGCACTCTCGCAGAGCGCTCCGGTGGGCCACGGCCATCTCTACTCGCCGCGCGACTACATCGACGCCTGGGCGGCGATCACACAGCCGCCCGGCTGGACCCGCGAGCAGCTCGAGGCGCTGAAACTGGCGGTCGATCCCAACGATTACGCGCCGAACGCGCAGTGAACCTGCTAACAAGCCGCATGTCTCATTCGCCCATGGAGCTGGCCCTCGACCTGGCCGCGGACGCCGCCGCAGCCGGCGAAGCGCCCGTCGGCGCCGTGATCGTCGAGAACGGCAAGGTGCTGGCGGCAGTCGGCAACCGGATGCGCGCCGCCAACGACCCCACGGCGCATGCCGAGCTCGAAGCGATCCGCGCGGCACTGGCGATGCGCGGCACCGGGCGGCTCGACGGCTGCGATCTCTACGTGACGCTCGAGCCCTGCGCGATGTGCGCCGGCGCCATCGCGCATGCCCGGCTGCGACGCGTGATCTACGCGGCGGCAGACCCCAAGGCCGGCGCGGTCGACAATGGCGTGCGGCTGTTCGATAGCCCCAATTGCCACCATCGGCCCGAAATCGTGTCGGGGATCGGCGAGGCGCGCGCGAGCACAATGCTCAGGGCGTTTTTCGCGAAGCTGCGGGAATAGTGCCGCGCCAGCTTTCGCCGGGAAATCCGGGGAAGGTGACTAGTCCCCTGCGCGGGTGGTCTCGCCGGTCTTGAGGATGAACTGCTCGACCTTGCGCGTCAGGTTGCGCTTGAAGTTGTCCTTCTCCTTGTCGGCAACTTCGAGGATTTCCTTGACGCGCCAGAACTCCATGGCGCCGAAGGAATTGACGTGCGGACGGGCATACACGTCGGGCGGGTAGGCGGCCATCATGTGCGCGGTCAGCGAGTGCATCATGATCTGCGCCGAGCCGAACCAGACGTCGAGCGCGCGGTAGTCGGCGCGGGCCAGCCGGTCGGACGGATCGCCATTGACGTCAATGCCCACGAGGATGTCGACATCGGCCGCGGCCTGGTCGAGCGGCAGCGGGTTCACCACGCCGCCATCGACCAACAGGTGGTTGGCGTAGTGGACCGGCTTGAAGAAGCTCGGGATGGCGATCGAGCCGGCGATGGTCGGACGCAGGAGGCCGGTGTTGAACACCGCCTGGTGCCAGCTCTGGAAATCGGTGGCGACGACGTAGAAGGGCACCTGCAGTTCCTCGAAATGGTCGGGGAACGGGTCGGGCAGGAAGGCGTCGACCACGCGGTTGGCGTCGAGCTGGATATTGAGTCCGTTCTGGAGGAGGCCGCCCAGGTTGCGGATCTGGTGGCCCCACAGGCGCGCCGCGATGATGCGGAGCGTGCCCAGCACCGCCATCGAGTGCTCGCGCAGCTCCTTGCCGCTCATGCCATTGGCCCAGCCGGCGCCGATCAGCGCGCCGATCGAGGTGCCAGCGATCACCGACGGCTTGAGGCCGAGCTCGTCCATCGCTTCGATGAAGGGGATATGGGTCAGCCCGCGCGCCGACCCGCCGCCCAATGCGATGCCGATGCGCGGCATGCCGGAGCGTTCGGGCTGCAGCAGGGGCGGCGTGCCCTCGGGCGCGTGCAGGCGGTCAATCAGCTCCTGTCCCCGCGCCACGATGGGGAGCAGTTCGTCCTCCGGTGAGAGGTAATGAGCCATGATGGAAAGATAGGCTGCGCTCGGAAGGTTGATAAGACCTTCCACGGCGGACCGGTGAAGGCGGATGGTTAACTAACGGTCGAGGGCGGCGTTTCGTTCACGCAGGACTTCGCGCCAGCCGATGTCGTGGCGGTGGAAACCCTCGGGCCAGTCGATGCTGGCCGTCGAGGAGTCGCACCGCTGCTTGGCGGTGGCGACGGTCGCGCCGAGCGCGGTGACGTTGAGCACGCGCCCGCCATTGGCGAGCAGGCGGTCGCCGTCGCGGCGGGTGCCGGCGTGAAAGACGATCAGATCGTCGGCGTCGAGGACGTCGGCGCCGCGGATTTCGCTGCCCCTGGGGTAGCTGCTGGGATAGCCCTGCGTCGCCATCACCACCGTGAGGGCGAACTCGTCGCGCCACTCGGCGGTCTTGCCACCGAGTCCGCCGCGGGCGGTGGCGAGCAGCAGCTCCAGCAGGTCGGACTTGAGCCGCGGCATCAGCACCTGCGTCTCCGGATCGCCGAAGCGGGCGTTGTACTCGATCAGTTTGGGGCCGTCGGCGGTGAGCATCAGCCCGGCATAGAGGACGCCCTGATACGGCGTGCCGCGGGCCTTCATGCCACGCACCGTCGGCTCGATGATCTCGCGGATGGCGCGCGCGGTGATCTCGGGGGTCATCACCGGGGCGGGGGAATAGGCGCCCATGCCGCCGGTATTGGGGCCCATATCGCCATCGAAGGCGCGCTTGTGGTCCTGCGCGGTGGCGAGCGGCAGGATGTCTTCGCCGTCGCAAAGGACGAAGAAGCTGGCCTCCTCGCCTTCGAGGAAATCCTCGATCACGACCGACGCACCGGCCGCGCCGAAGGTGCCGCTGAAGCAGTCGGTGACGGCATGCTCGGCATCGGCGAGGGTGGTGGCGACGGTGACGCCCTTGCCGAGCGCGAGGCCGTCGGCCTTGATGACCACGGGCAGCTTATGGCCGCGGATGTAGCCGAGCGCCGGCTGCGCCGCGTCGAACTTGCGGTAGGCGGCGGTGGGGATGCCCATTTCGTCGCACAGCGCCTTGGTGAAGCTCTTGGAGCCCTCGAGCTGGCCGGCCGCGGCGCTGGGGCAGAAGCAGTCGATGCCGGCCGTGCGCACGGCGTCGCCGAGGCCCTGCACGACCTGCGCGTCGGGGCCGACGACGACGAAATCGATCTCGTGCTCGCGGGCGAGCGCGACGACCGCATCATTGTCGGTGATATCGCAGGCGAGGTTGGTCGCGACCTTCTGCGTGCCGCCATTGCCGGGGGCGACGAACAGCGCGCTGAGCCCGGGCGACTGGCTGAGCTTCCAGGCCAGCGCGTGCTCGCGTCCCCCGCTGCCGACGACCAGTACCCGCATGCCGCGCCCTCCTGATGGGCTCCCTTGACCCATCGGGCGGCAAAGCGCAACAGGGGGTATGGACGCACCTTCGAGCAACGCCCACGAATTCTCGGTCTCCGAGCTGGCGCTGGCGGTCAAGCGCGCGGTCGAGGACGAGTTCGGCTATGTGCGGGTGCGCGGCGAAATCTCGGGCTATCGCGGCCCGCATTCCTCCGGCCACGCCTATTTCACGCTCAAGGACGACGCCGCCTCGATCGACGCGGTGGTATGGAAGACCTCGATGTTCCGGCTCAAGTTCAAGCCGGAGGAGGGCATGGAGGTCATCGCCACCGGGCGGCTGACGACGTTCCCCAAATCGAGCAAGTACCAGATCGTCATCGAGCAGCTCGAACCAGCCGGCGCCGGCGCGCTGATGGCGCTGCTCGAGGAGCGGCGGCGCAAGCTCGCCGCCGAGGGACTGTTTGCCGCCGAGCGCAAGCAGAAGCTGCCCTACCTGCCGCGCGTCATCGGCGTGGTCACCTCGCCGACCGGCGCGGTGATCCGCGACATCCTGCATCGACTCAACGACCGCTTTCCGACCCGCGTTCTGGTGTGGCCGGTGCGCGTTCAGGGCGACACGGCGGCGATGGAAGTCGCCAATGCGGTGCGCGGCTTCAATGCGCTGGCGGAGGGCGGTCCGGTGCCGCGGCCCGACCTCCTGATCGTGGCGCGTGGCGGCGGTTCGATCGAGGACCTCTGGAGCTTCAACGAGGAGATCGTGGTGCGGGCGGTGGCCGAGAGCCGTATCCCCGTGATCTCAGGCGTCGGGCACGAAACCGATACCACGCTGATCGACTATGCCGCCGATTTGCGCGCGCCGACGCCGACGGCGGCCGCCGAGGCGGCCGTGCCAGTACGTGCCGAGCTGATCGCCTATGTCGACGATCAGGGTGCCCGCACCCGCAATGTGGTACGACGGCACCTGCTGGGCAGCCGCGACCGGCTGCGCGCCGCAGCGGGCGAGCTGCCGCGGCCGCTCGACCTGCTCAACATCGCGCGGCAGCGGCTCGACCTCGCCGCGCAGCATCTGGGCAGCTCGCTGCGCGATCTGGGCCAGCAGAAGCGGCTGGGCTTCGAGCGGGTCGCGGCGCGGCTGTCGCCCAACGCCCTGCGCGCCGATTTGCGTCACGCCCGCGCGCAGCTCGCGCCGCAGGCCGAGCGGCTGGAGCCGGCCTATCGCCGGATCGTGACGCGCGCCGCCGACCGGCTGGCGACGGCGTGGAAGCTGGTGGATTCGCTGAGCTACAAGCGCATCATCGAGCGCGGCTTCGCACTGGTGACCGATGCCGATACGGGCGAGATCGTGCGCAGCAAGGACAGCGCCCGGCCGGGACAATTGCTGGTGGTCGACGTCAGCGACGGCAGCTTCGGCGTCAATGTCTCGGGCGCCCCGGCCCAGCGCAAGAAGGCGCGTCCGCCGCGCGACGATGGCGGCCAGCAGAGCCTGTTTTAGCGCGGAGGCGCGGGCGCGCTCACCAGCGGGTGGCTTCGCTTTGCCCGTGGCCCCTTCGCGCACTGGCAGCTCTCACGGCGTTTTCAAAATCGCAGTTTCGGCCTATATCGGGCAGCATGAACATCTACGACAAGAGCTTTACCCCCTCCGAAGCCGTTATCCGTTACCTCGACGGCGACTATGTCGTGGTGCGGCCGGGCAGCTTCGTGCGCTGCGCCGTCACCGGCAAGCCGATCCCGGTGGACGAGCTCATGTACTGGAACGTCGACCGCCAGGAGCCCTATGCCGACGCCGATGCGGCGCTCGAGGCGTTCAAGCGGCACGGGCTGTCGAGCCAGTAAGCCCCGGTTAGGCCCCGCCCGCTAGACTTGCGGCCGGGCGGGAACAGCGACATGCCGGTCAACAAACTGCTGATCATCTCGAACGGTCACGGCGAGGACTCGATCGCCGCCGAGATCGTGCGCCGTCTGCCCAGGACCATCGAGGTCAATGCCTATCCCACACTCGGCGCCGGCCGCGCCTATGAGGGCGTGTGCCCCATCGTCGGGCCGCGGCGCCACCTGCCCAGCGAAGGACACCGGCTGCGCGGCTCGCTGATCCGCGATGCGCTCGCCGGCTTCGGCATCCGTCCGGCCCTCGGCTTCATGCGGCGGGAGGCAAAAAATTACGACGCTATTCTAGTCGTCGGCGACCTGCTCGGTGTGGTGATGTGCTGGCTCACCGGCCGGCGCGCGCGCATCTATCTCGACGTCTACAAGTCGGGCTACGACAACGCCTACCGGCGCAGCGAGCTGTTCTTACTGAAGCGGACCGCCGACCTGGTCCTCACCCGCGACCCGATCCTAGCGCAGCAGCTCAATGCCGCCAGGATCAATGCGCGCTTTGCCGGCAATGCCATCATGGATACGGTCTCGACCGGCAGCTACGACCCGCAATGGCACCGTCGGCACATGCATGCCATCGCGGTGCTCCCCGGCAGCCGCGCCAGCCTCAAGGACAATTTCGCCGTGCAACTCGATGCGCTGCGCCGCGTGCCCGGTATCGAGGGTGTCGACGTCTTCGCGGTGCTGGCACGCGCCGGCGATGCCGCCGACCTCGCCGAGGCGAGCGGCATGCGGCTTGTGCCCGGCAAGCTGGAGCCGGACCTTGGCACGCTGACGGACGGGCGCGTGACGCTGCATTTGTCGACCGGTTCCCTGGGCCCGGTGATCGCGGCGAGCGATATCGTCGTCGGGCAGGGCGGCACGGCCAACCTCCAGGCGATGGGACTGGGCAAACCCGTCATCTCGTTCCACGCCGAAGGCTCGACCGAGCAGCGCATGGCGCGCAACGAGGCACTGGCCGGCGACGCGCGGCTGTTCACGGCGCGCGATCCGGAGACGATGGCGGCGGCGATCGCCAGGCTGCTTGCCGACCCCGAGGATCGCGCCCGCCGTGGCGCCATCGGCCGCGAGCGCATGGGGCCGCCGGGAGCCATCCCGGCGATCATCGAAGAGCTGACGAAGTAGCGAATAGCGAATAGGGGCTTCGCTACTCGCTTGTCTTCCCATCCGCCATGTCGAAGGCCCTGGCCAGGACGCGGTCGAGCCGCTCCGCGAGGTCGGCGGCGTAGGCTTCGTCGGTGACCGCGGGGTCGGTCATGTAGATCGGACCTTCGCAGGCGAAGGCGATGGTGGAGAACGGGAAGTTGAGCTGCATCTTGTCCCAGACGCGCTCGAGGATCTTGCGCCGCGAGGTGGCGGTAGCGATGGCATACATCGGCCGGCCGGTGCGGCGGGCCAGGGTGATCATGCCCAGCGAGACGTGGCGGCCCGGTTCGGGCGGGATGTCGGCGGTGGCGAAGAGGGTCGTGCCCGACTTCAGCACCTTGAGCATATTGCGGAAGGCGGTGAGGCCGCCGGTGCCGTGCTGCTGGCGCTCGCTGGCACCCGAGCCTTCGACCACCTGATAGCCGAGCGACTTGGCCATCTCGCCCATCATCATGCCATCGGGATGCATCGAGATCAGCAGCGCCACCTGGCTGGGATCGGGCATCACCACATAGGCGAGGTTGGACTGGCCGTGCCAGCTCACCGCGATGGCCGGCCAATGGTCCTTCTGCGCCGCTTCCCAGAAGTCGGGCGGGTCGGCGACGACGCGCGAGGTGGCGCGGATGAACTTGACGTAGCTGCCGATCAGGACACGCCCGATGAACCGGCGGACGCCGGGCCGGTCGATCCACTTCGTCGCGGCGGCAGTCCCCTCCGCGCTCACTCGGTGTCGGTTTCCGGGTCGAGCAGGCGGTGCAGATGCACCACGAAGTAGCGCGTCTGGGCGCTGTCGACGGTCTGCTGCGCCTTGGCGCGCCAGACCCGCTCGGCCTCGGCGTAATTCGGATAGACGCCGACCAGATCGACCTTGCTCAGATCCTTGAAAGTCACGCCCTCGATATTATCGAGCTCGCCACCGATGACGAGATGGAGCAACTGCTTGTTGTCCTGGGCCTTCTTCTTGGGAGCCTTCACGTTGTCTTCCGTTCGAGATCGAGTTGCGGTTCGGGGCAGCCATAGACTTTGACCAAAGCCCCGCACAGCACGTCTCTTAGCGAAAGCTGGGCGAAGGCGGCAAGCGCTCCGTGGCGCACATCTGCCCTGTTGAAGCGCATGGCTGCGCCGCAGGCGTCCTCGAAGCCGATGCCGCATTCGTTGAGGATTGTCGCGGCGCCCGCGAGGTCCCAGTCCTGCGAGCCGCGACGGACGACGGTGGCATCGAGCCTGCCGGTCGCGATCTGGACCAGCCGGTAGGCGAGCGAGGGGTAAAACGGACCGCGGGTGTAGTCGAGGCCGGCCTGCTGCAACTCCTGGTGCACGGCACCGGGCGCGGGGATCAGCGGCGCATGCCGGTCGGGCGGCGTGTGCCGGACAATCGGCTGGCCATTGAGCCGGGCGCCGCCACCGAGGAAGGCGTCGTACATTTCGTCGCGCGCCGGCGCGTAGACCACCCCGGCCACCGGCACGCCATGCTCGACCACTGCCAGGGATACCGTCCAACTGTCCTCGCCGCGAATGAAGCCGCGCGTGCCGTCGATCGGATCGACCACGAAGGCCCGGGTCTTTTCGATGCGGACGGGATCGTCGGCGCTCTCCTCGCTCAGCCAGCCATAATTGGGGCGGGCGGTGGTGAGGGCAGAGTGCAGGAACTTGTCGAGGATGATGTCGGCCTCGCTGACCGGGGAGGCATTCTCGCCCTTGGTCCAGGTCTTGAGGTCGCGCCGGAAATAGCTCGAGGCGATGATCCCCGCCGTGACCGCCGCGGTGCGCAGCAGGTCGAGATCAAGGTCATATGACGGGAGGGGTTCGGCCATGGCGCTCGGGGTTTTGCGCGCCTTCTAGGCGCAATTGCGTTCATGCGCAATTTCATCACTGCCATGCGCGATAGGGTGAACGAACAATGACCGGCCGCGGCAGGCTTGCGGGAGGATGTTATGGACCGGCGTTCCATAAACCGCGGGCGAGCAATGGAGGTATCAACGAGAGGCGCGGAAACCCTTGAGAATCCTCTGGTTAACGGGAATCCGGGCGTCGTCCTTAACCTGCCGTTACAGTTGGTCAGATGCCGTAAACCCTGCCACAAAACTACCTAAACTTAACCGAACCGATTAAGCGGGGCGGAAAGCCGGTCGCGTAGGTTGGAGGCATAAAGAGGGCAGACAAAAAGCTCTCGAGGTTGACAGGAAAAGGCAGACTACAATGGGTCAGCACGTGGGGATCGAGGGATCGTCCGTCGTCGTGATGTTCGGGATGCGGAGTGCCGCAAAGATGGCCGCGCAACCCTTCACGGCCAGAGAATTCGGTCCGGCCAACGACAACGGCCCCAAGGACCCGGTGAAGACCGTTACGGTGCGCAAGCAGCTCGAGAAATCGGGCGTTGCCATCAAGATCAAGGTGCCGGTGACCGAGTTCGTCGGCGTCGCGGTGTCGACCCACATCTCCGATGAAGGCGTGCTGACCAGCGCCATCGAGCTGGTGCACGGCGACCCCGAGCTCAATTACAAGGTGTTCGAGGAGGCCGGGAACGGCTCCGTCGTCGCCGAATGGCAGAACTGGGGCAAGAAGCTCCGTTTGCCGCTCTACATCAAGGCCGGCGACGGCTCGCTGCTGCCCTACAGCCAGCAGGTTTCGGGCGTGGCGCTGGGCGCGGCAACCGCGCGCCGCAAGATGATGCACGATGTGAACCGCCGGCCCCGGTTCCTCAACCGCCGGGCTCCCGGAGAATCCGCGAGCTGATCGCAACTTTTCGGGCGGATGCCCGTTTCTTTGTGTGCCAGGCGATTGGTTTGCACCCCGAGAAAATCGCCCGGCATGCCCCGATAGCGACCTCCAAAGCGCTGCAACGGCCCGTCACACCACCCCCCGTGACGGGCCGTTGGCTTTTCGCGGCTCAGAACAGGTGCTGGAGGAAGAACGCCGCCGCGAGGGCGAGGCCGACCCAGTGGTTGGCCCGGAACCGCATCAGCGCGTTGGGCGGGCTCGCCGGATCGAGGGTGAGCACCTGCCAGCCCAGGATCAGCACCGGAACGACGAGCAGCGGGATGAAGATGCCCGCGCCGCCGGCCAGCGTGCCCGCCACGATCCAGCAGACGATTGCCGCGGCGTAGAACAGCGCGACGACCGGCTTGACCCGGCTGCCGAACAGGCGGGCGGTCGACTTGATCCCCACCAGAGCATCGTCCTCGATGTCCTGCAGGGCATAGATCGTGTCGTAGCCGATGACCCACATGATCGAGCCCAGATAGAGGACGAGCGGCGCAAGGCTCAGGCTGCCGATCTGCGACGTCCAGCCCAGCAAGGCGCCCCAGGAGAAGGCGAGGCCGAGGAAGAACTGCGGCCACCAGGTGACCCGCTTCATGAACGGGTAAATGCCGATGAGCGCCAGCGACAGCACCCCGAGGGTGATGGTCAATGCGTTGAACTGGCATAGGATCACGAAGCCGACGAGGAGCTGCACGCCGAGAAACAGCGCCGCCTGCCGCTTGCTGACCGCGCCCGAGGGCAGCGGCCGCGACCGGGTCCGCTCGACCTGCGCATCGAGGTCGGCATCGATGATGTCGTTCAGCGTGCAGCCCGCGCCGCGCATCGCCACGGAGCCGACCAGCATCAGCAGCGCCGCGGACCAGTCGAAGCCGCGGGCCGGGTCGGCCATCGCCGCCATCGAGAGCGAGAAGGCGCAGGGCCAGAACAGCAGCAGCAGCGGCGTCGGCCGGTCCCAGCGGGCCAGCCGTGCGTAAGGCTTGAGGCTTTGCGGAAAGTACCGGTCAACCCAATTGCCGCGTTCGGCATCGGCAACCACGCCGCTGAGGGGGTCGGGACTTGGCATGCGGGGAGGTCCTGTGCGCAAATGCGGCGCTTTATCCGCCCACGCCTCCGCCAGTGCAAGATGCCCCGTACCTACAAGTCCTTTCCGCGCCTCTATGTCGAACCCGGCCTGTCGGTGGGCGCGATGCTGGAGGTCGGCAAGGACGAGGCGAACCATCTGGTCAACGTGCTGCGGCTCAAAGAGGGCGACGCGGTGGTCGCCTTCAACGGCCGCGACGGCGCCTGGCTGGGCAAGCTGACCCATGCCGGCAAGAAGGGCGCCACGCTGGAGCTGTCGCTGCAGGTGGCGCACCAGACACCGCCCTCGGACCTGTGGTTCGGTTTCGCTCCGCTCAAGGTCGGCCGTCTCGACTATCTGGTGCAGAAGGCAACCGAAATGGGCGCCGGCACGATCCAGCCGGTCATCACTAGGTTCACGCAGGGCCGCACGAAGCGCGACAAGCTCGAATCCTACACGCTCGAGGCGGCGCAGCAATGCGAAGTGCTGAGCCTGCCGCTGATCGCGCCCGAGATCGGGCTCGCCGCGCTGCTCGATGGCTGGCGGACGACGCAGGGGCTGCGCCGCCTGCTGTTCGCCGACGAGGCCGCTGGCTCGTCCTCGCCGGTCGACCAGATCGCCTGGCTCAAGGGACTGCCGGTGGGCATCCTGATCGGGCCGGAGGGCGGGTTCTCCGACGAGGAGCGCGAGCTGCTGCTCGGATACGATTTTGTGGTTCCCATCAGCCTCGGACCCCGAATCCTGCGGGCCGACACGGCGGCCGTCGCCGCCCTGGCGCTGGTCCAGGCAATCATCGGTGATTGGCGATAAAGGGATTGCTTTCGCTTCGGTGAGGGCTTAGTTCCGGCCTGACCGGCGTCAGTCCGGCGCCCATTGGGACTTTCCGGAGACGTCATGGCCGGCGCCGAATCCTCGCCGCTTATCACCTCGCGCGCCGATCTGATCGAAGCGATGGCCCGCGGGGCCAAGCCCAAATCCGACTGGCGGATCGGCACCGAGCACGAAAAGCACGTCTATCGGAAAGACCCGCTGCGCCCGGTGCAGTATGAGGGGGAGGACGGCATCGCCGCCCTGCTCGAAGGCATCCGGCGGCGCACCGGCTGGCACTATTTCTACGACAAGGAAAACCCGATCGGGCTGCGCAATGACGGCCCGGTGGGGGGCATCTCGCTCGAACCGGGCGGCCAGTTCGAGCTTTCGGGGGCCCCGCACGAGACCATCCACGGCTCGGCCCGGGAGCTGCGGTCCCATCTCGAGGACTGCCGCGCCGTGGGCGGCCCGCTCAACATCCACTTCCTCGGGCTGGGCGTGACGCCGGTCTGGTCGGTGGCCGAGCTCAGGCGGATGCCCAAATCGCGCTACGGCATCATGACGCCCTACATGGATAAGGTCGGCACGCTGGGCACCTCGATGATGTACCGCTCGGCGACGGTGCAGGCGAACCTCGACTTCTCCGACGAAGCCGACATGGTCAAAAAGCTGCGCGTCTCGCTGGCGCTGCAGCCGATCGTGACGGCGCTGTTTGCGAACTCGCCCTTCGTCGACGGCAAACCGTCGGGCTATCTGAGCTTCCGTTCGCATATCTGGCTCAACACCGACAGGGCGCGCACTGGCATGCTGCCCTTCGCCTTCGAGGACGGCTTCGGCTTCGACCGCTATGCCGAGCATGCGCTCGACGTGCCGATGTATTTCGTCATCCGCGACAAGCAGTACGTCAATGTCGCCGGCGAGAGCTTCCGTGCCTTCCTCAAGGGCGAGCTGCCGCAGCTCCCGGGTGAGAAGCCGACGGTCAAGGATTGGGAAGACCACTTGTCGACCCTGTTCCCCGAAGTGCGGCTCAAGCAGTTCCTCGAAATGCGCGGCGCCGACATGGGCGACGAGGCGCATGTCAACGCGCTGCCCGCCATCTGGGTCGGCCTGCTCTACGACGACGGCGCGCTCGAGGCCGCCTGGCGCGAGATCCGGGACTGGACCGTCGCCGAAATGGCGCAGCTCCGGAACGACGTTCCGGTCCGCGCCATTCACACGCCGTTCCGCGGCGGCGACGTCGCGCAGGTGGCGCGCCGCGTCGTCGACATCGCCCGCGAGGGGCTGAAGCGCCGCGGGCTGGGCGAGGAGGTCTTCCTCGCCCCGCTCGACGAAACGCTGGCGCTCAACAAGACGCCGGCCGAGCGCTGGCTCGACCGCTACAATGGCGCCTGGGGCGGCGACGTCACGCGCGTGTTCGACGAGGCTGAGATCTAGGGTATCCGCCGGCCTCCACCTACTTGGTCTGCCGGACCACCGCGCGGGCGCCAACCCATCCGCCGATGATCGCCAGCAGCACCGTCAGCGCCACGCCGATCAGCACCACGGGGGTCGTGATCTCGCCGCGGAACACCGCGCGCAGGGCGTCGACGATGTGCTTGAACGGGTTCACGTCGCTCAGGATCTGCAGCCAGCGCGGGGCCAGCGTCATCGGCAGCAGGATGCCCGAGAGCAGGAGGATCGGCAGGGCGAGCGAGTTGACCAGCGGCGCCAGCGCGTCCTCGCTCTTGGTGGCGAGCCCGATGGCGTTGGAGATGCACGAGAACGCGCCGGCGAGGATGCCGATCAGCAGCAGGCCGACGATCACCGCCTCGAGCGGTACGCGCAGGCCCATGAACCAGGCGCAGCCGATCAGCACCGCACCCTGCACCATGATGACGATGACGTCGCGCAGCGCCCGGCCGGCGATCAGCGAGGCCCGGCTTGCCGGCGTCACCAGCATGCGGTCGATCACCCCCGAGCGCCATTCGGCGATGATGCCGAAGCCGACGAACAGGCCGCCGAAGATGCCCATCTGAATCAACAGGCCCGGCACGAAGATCTGCCAGGCATCGCCCGGTGGGAAGCCCGGCGCCTGCGCCATGCTGACCAGCAGCGGCCCGAACAGGGTGAGATAGAGGAGCGGCTGGGTGAGCCCGATGATCACCCAGAGCGGCTGCCGCAAAGCGAGCCGCATGGCGCGGGTGAAGACGATCCAGGTGTCGCGGAAGAAGGTCATTCTATGGCTCCTAGAAGCGAATAGTGAATGGCGAGTAGCGAATAAGGGGGGCGGCGAAATCTGCTGTGGGGCAGGGAGCGGCGCTCCAATTCTCCATTCGCTCGGTTCAGTCTCTGAGGCTCCGTCCCGTCAGCGTCAGGAACACGTCGTCCAGCGTCGGCCGGTTGACGTCGACGCCGATGGCGTCGATGCCGTCGCGGGTGAGAGCGGCGAGCAGCGCGGGCAGGGCCCGGCCGCCGTCGGGAACGTGGAGCCTGACCACATGCGCCTCGATCTGCGGCGTGTCCGCCCCCTCGAGCGCGCCGGCGATCTGCGCGGCGCGCGCGGCGTCGCCCTCGGTGCGCATGGTCAGCGTCACCGCATCGCCCGACACGCGCTTCTTGAGCTCGGCCGGCGTGCCCTCGGCGACGATGGTCCCTGCATCGATGATGAGGATACGGTCGGACAGCGAATCCGCCTCGTCCATGTAGTGCGTGGTGAGGAACACGGTGGTGCCCAGCCTGTCGCGCAGCGAGCGGATATGGGTCCACAGATTGGCGCGCGACTGCGGGTCGAGGCCCGTCGTCGGCTCATCGAGGAAGACCAGCTCCGGCTCGTGGATGAGCCCCATCACGATGTCGAGCCGCCGCCGCTGGCCGCCCGACAGCGAGCCGCAAGGGCGCTTCCACACATCGCCCAGATCGAGTGCGGCCAGCAGCTCCTGGCCGCGCCGGATCGCGGTCGCCTTGTCGATGCCGTAGAAGCGGGCATGGGTGACGATCTCCTCGCCCACGACCGCCTCGGGGGAGGTGGAGCCCGCCTGGCTGACATAGCCGATCTTGCGGCGCACCCCGACCGAGTCGGTCCTGAGGTCGCTGCCGGCGACGGTGGCGCTGCCGCCGGTCGGCTCGAGCAGCGTGCACAGCATCTTGAGCGTCGTCGTCTTGCCCGCGCCATTGGGCCCGAGGAAACCGACGATCTCTCCCTTGTTCACCCGGAGGTCGATGCCGCGCACCGCCTCGATCGACTTGCCGCGCGCCTTGTAGGTGCGCTTGAGGCCCTTGGCCTCGATCATCGCTTCCATCGCTCGTTCCTCTTGCGTCTGTCGTCGCCGCGCCGTGCGGATCGGGCGGAAGGCCGCCGCCGTGTTCACCACCATGGCCGCCTCCCATACGAAGTTCCGGCAGCAGCCGGCTTGATGCCGCTTGTGCTGCCATAAATCTCACGGTATAATTATCTTATGGATCAAGATACTTCGTCGTCAAGGGAAAAATCCCGGGACGAGCTGCTCGCTCAGATCGGCGATCTGAGCCGCATCAACCAGGAGGCCGTCGACCTGTTCGACGAGCGGCTGGGCGCCTTCCTCGGCACCAACCGAACCGACGGGCGGTGCCTGGGGATCATCGAGAAATACAAGACCGTCTCGGCCGGCCAGCTTGCCAATGAGAGCGGCCTGACGACCGGCGCGGTGACTGCGGTGATCGACCGGCTGGAAGCGGCGGGCTATGTGCGCCGCGTCCGCGACCCGCTCGACCGCCGCAAGATCTGGATCGAGTGCACCGAGGATCTGCGCGCCATCGTCACCGAGATTTTCGGCTTTTACGACGTCATCGGTCCCGCCATGATGAAGTCGTTTGACGCCGCGCAGCTTGCGGGCATTCTCGCTTTTCTGCGCATCGGCACGCGGGTGAACGAGGAAATGGCCGCCGCCCTTACCGAGAACACGAAGCCGGGCGGCACGCCGGCCGACCGGGTGGTGCAGGCCCGGCAGTTTCGCCGCGCCATCGATGCGGGGGCAGGCCGGCTGGCCGAGGAACTCGACCAGCTCGTCCGTTCCGCGACGCCGAGGAAAACAGCGAGGACGAAGTGAGCGCGCAGCACGAGAACGCCATTCCAGCCGGTGGTCTTCTCGCCGGGTTGGCGCCGGGCGAGGCAACGACTGACCGCATCGCCTGGATCAGGCTGTCGCTGGTCATGCTGCCGCTCAAGGCGCCGGTCAGCGATGCCAAGGTGCTCACCGGCCGGCAGCGGCCGCTCACCGAAGTGGCCATGCTGTTCGCCGAGATCGCCAGCGCCGGCGGCCACCACGGCATCGGCTTCAGCTACTCAAAGCGCGCCGGCGGCCATGGCCTCTACGCCCATGCCAAGGAGATCGCCGGCAACCTGCTGGGCGAAGATCCCAACGACATTGCGCGGCTGTGGGACAAGCTGGTCTGGGCCGGCGCCTCGGTAGGCCGCAGCGGCCTCGCCACCCAGGCGATCGCCGCGTTCGACGTTGCCCTGTGGGACATGAAGGCCAAGCGCGCCGGCCTGCCGCTTGCCAAGCTGCTCGGCGCGCGCCGCGATTCTGTGCGCTGCTACAATACCTCGGGCGGCTTCCTGTCGACGCCCACCGCCCAGCTCGTCGCCAATTGCGAGGCCTCGATCGATGCCGGCCTTGGCGGGCTCAAGATCAAGGTCGGCCAGCCCGACCCGATGCTCGACCTCGCCCGCATGGAAGCGGTGCGCAGGGCCGTCGACGGCCGCGTGCCGCTGATGGTCGACGCCAACCAGCAATGGGACAGGCCGACCGCCGAACGCGTCGGCCGCGCGCTCGAGGCGTTCAACCTCGTCTGGATCGAGGAACCGCTCGATGCCTATGACGTCGAGGGCCATGCGCGGCTCGCGGCGCAGCTCGTCACGCCCATCGCCTCGGGCGAGATGCTGACCAGCGTCGCAGAGCACAAGGCGCTCATCGACAATGATGCTGTCGATTTCATCCAGCCCGACGCACCGCGCGTCGGCGGGATCACGCAGTTTCTCAAGATCGCGACGCTGGCCGAGCAGAAATATCTGCGCATGGCGCCGCATTTCGCCATGGAGATTCACCTCCACCTGGCCGCTGCCTACGCCCACGAAACCTGGGTCGAGCATTTCGACTGGCTCGATCCGCTGTTCAACGAACAGCTCGACATCCGCGATGGCCGCATGATCGTCTCGAACCGTCCCGGTCTCGGCATTACGCTGAGCGAGCAGGCACGGGCCTGGACGGTCGACAGCAGCGAGCACGGCAAGCGGCCATAGCCGCCCACATCACTCCGCCGCGATCGGCAGCGGGTCGGCGGTCTCGAGGTTGCCCATGCTGGTGATGATGTGGCGGGCGAGGGCGTCGTAGATGCCGCCATAGGCATGGCTGGCGCGCAGCAGCGCGATTTCGGCATCGCGCAGGCGCGGCAGGTTCTTGTCCTCGGCAATGGCGAGCATGCCCGGCTGCAGCGCGCTCTCCGGCAGGAAGCCGATGGCGAGGTCGGTCAGCACCGCCGACGCGATGGCGAGCGCGTTCGACGAGGTGTAGGCGACCCGGTAGTCGCGGCCGAGCCGGTCGAGCACCTCGATGGCATTGTCCTTCCAGCAGCAGGCCTGGCCGCCGGCGATGGGGAGGGGGTCCATATGCAGCGCCTGGCCGCCCTGCGCCGCCACCCAGAACATCTTTTCGGTGCGGAACAGCTCGCCATATTCGCGATTGGTGCCCTGCGTGAAGCAGATGAGGTCGTAGCGCCCCTGCTTCATGCCGGCGAGCAGCTCCTCGGAGGCGGCGCAGCGCACGTCGATGATGATTCTGGGGTGGGTCTTCTGGAAGCTCGACAGGATGACCGGCAGCAGGCGCACGGCATAGTCGTCGGGCACCCCGAAGCGGATCGCGCCGGCCATTTCCTGATCGTCGAACAGGTCCATGACCTCGGCATTGATCTTGAGCATCTTGCGCGCTCGCGAATAAAGCGCCTCACCATGCTGCGTGAGGGAGACGCTGCGTCCGTCGCGCGACAGCAGGGCATGCCCGAGCCGCTCCTCCAGCCGCTTGATCTGCATCGACACCGCCGACTGGGTCTTGTTCACCCGCCGCGCCGCCTCGGTGAAGCTGCCGCAATCGGCGATGGCGCAAAAGCTCTGCAACTGGTCCAGGTCGAGCGGCACGGACATCGGGTTCTCCATCACCGATTTTGATGATCAGGATGAAATCTATTTGTTGGACTGATGGAAGTCCAGCACGTAGATCAGGGACAACGGCAGCCGAGATCGCCGTGCCCCGCCGGTTCTCCCACTGGCACAACCCACATTTCTGGAGACTTGACCATGGCGCTCTTGCTTTCGGGCGAGCGGCCGTCTGCCGCCGCCGTCACGCTGAACCCGTTCCGCATCGCGGTCGCCTTCGCCGGCAAATTCCGTGCTGCGACTGCGCGCCGGCAGGCCCTCAATAATCTCCTCTCGATGGATCCGCATCGCCTCGACGATCTGGGCATCAACCGGACCGACCTGTTCGACGCCATGGCGGCCGAACCCTCGCGTTCCGCCCATATGCTCGCCGATCGCCGCGCGAAAAACGCCTCCCATTGGCTCAACCCGTAAAGGGTTGTCCCAAGCACCGGAGCGGGCCTGCCCGCCCGCTCCGGTACCCTGACCGATGACTGCCGGGTTCCCCAGGACCCGGCTTTTTTTAGTGCTTAGCCGGCGGTGCTCTTCGACCACCGTTGCAGTGGGAGGCGAGGCCTACGGCAGGTTGGCGAAGCCGTCCTTGAAGCCGTCGAGGGAGACGGGGATGCCGATGCCTTCCTCGGGGGTCTTGAACACCACGAAGATGGCGGTGGAGCCCTCGGAAAGCTGCTTGATCAGGGCGTCGTCCATCACGACTTCGGCCACGCAGCCATTGGGCAGGCAGCGCACGAAGGCGACGCGGCCCATGTCGGTACCGTCGATATTGAGGCCGAGGCCGTTGGGCAGCAGTACGCCCAGCGGGGCGAGGACACGCAGCAGCCGCGCCTGGCGGTCGGCGGTCTTGAGCACGATCACCGAGAGCCCGACATTGGGCTGATCCTCGGCCGTCACGTTCTGGATGATGGCGCACTGCTCAAAGCTCGCCCCCGGCGGGGTGTCGCAGCTCATCTGCCAGTCGCCATACTGGGCCTTCACCACCCCCTGCGCGGTGGCGGGGAGGGGGAGGGCAAGCAGGCTCAGGCCGAGCAGGACCGCCGTCGCGCGGTTCAGGATCCGGGACATCAATTGCGGTGGTCTCCCTGCCGTCGGACCGCCGGTCCGGCAGCCGAAGTCTAGTTATCTGCCGCCTTGCGGGCTGGCAATGTCAAAGCCGCATGAAAGGCCGAGAATCGCGGCAGCGCTGAGGCGCAATCGGGCGGCACTTTGGGCGCATTTTGACGCACGAATCGGCCATGTGGCGGAATTGCGTTGCCCGGACCGATGTGGTTTAGGGATGAACGAATTCAAGCGCTCCGAGGTTGAGTCGGGGCGGCGTAAGCTATGCCGCACAATTCGCCCTCAACTTCAGTCCGCTGAAACCGGATGAACGGGATCTCAAGGGGGTATTTGTGGCCGGTAAGTTTCTCCGCTCCATCGGGGTCGCGTTGAGCGCAGCGTTTGCGCCCACGCTGGCCCGCGCGGCCGAAGGCCAGCCGTCTCCCGGCGAGATCGGCATGCAGGACTCGGTGACGCCCATCGCGGATTCGATCCACGTCTTCCACAACGGCATCCTGCTGTGGACCGCGGTGCTGATTTCGCTCCTCGTGCTGGCGCTGCTGATCGTTGTCATCGTGCGCTTCAACGCGCGCTCGAACCCGACCCCCGCCAAGTTCTCGCACAACACGCTGGTCGAGGTGATCTGGACGGCGCTGCCGGTGATCATCCTCGTGGTGATCGCCATTCCGTCCTTTGCCGTGCTCACCGACCAGATGACGATGCCCGACGGGCAGCGGAAATATCTGGGCTCCAACATCTTCTCGTTCGGCTCGGTCGATGTGCCGGCGCCGGCCGTCACCGTGAAGGTGACCGGCTCGCAGTGGTACTGGACCTATGAATATGTCGACCAGCAGAAGAGCTTCGACTCGACCCTGCTCGACGAGGCGACCCGCCTCGCGCAGACGCCGGTGCAGCCACGCCTGCTGGCGGTCGACAACATGCTGGTCGTGCCGGTGAATGCCACGGTGCGCGTGCAGGTGACTGCCGCCGACGTGATCCACGCCTTCGCCGTCCCCAGCTTCGGCATCATCACCGACGCCGTGCCGGGCCGCCTCAACGAGACCTGGTTCAATTCGCGCAAGGAAGGCGTCTTCTACGGCCAGTGCCGCGAACTGTGCGGCAAGGACCACGCCTTCATGCCCATCGCCGTCCGTGTCGTCTCCGCCGAGGCGTACGCGGCCTGGATGGCGGCCTTCCAGGCCGGTTCGATCGCCGACGCCAACGCAACCCTGCCGCCGCTCTCGGCGGCACCCGCCGCGTAAGCGCCGGTCGCATAGATATCAGAGGGAACGCCGACAATGGCTGATACTCACGCTCTCCAGGCCCACGACGCTCATGGCGACCACGCGCATGACGGCCACGGCCATGTCACCGGGTGGCGGCGCTACCTGTTCTCCACCAACCACAAGGACATCGGCACGCTGTACCTGGTGTTCGCCCTGATCTCGGGCGTCATCGGCACGCTGCTCTCGGGCGTCATGCGCCTCGAGCTGCAGGAGCCGGGCATCCAGATCTTCCACGGCCTCGCCTCGATGGTCTACGGCTACGGTGCCGGGGACGCGGCTGCCGCGCTCGACGCCGGCAAGCACATGTTCAACGTGTTCACCACGGCGCACGCGCTCATCATGATCTTCTTCATGGTGATGCCCGCCCTGATCGGCGGCTTCGCCAACTGGTTCGTGCCGCTGATGATCGGCGCGCCGGACATGGCGTTCCCGCGCATGAACAACATCTCGTTCTGGCTGCTGCCGCCGGCGCTGCTGCTGCTCATCATGTCGATGTTCTTCGAAGGTCCCGCGGGCGCCCATGGCGTCGGCGGCGGCTGGACCATCTACCCGCCGTTCTCGACCTCGGGCCAGCCCGGCCCGGCGATGGACTTCGCCATCCTCTCGCTCCACATCGCCGGCGCGAGCTCGATCCTGGGCGCCATCAACTTCATCACCACCATCTTCAACATGCGCGCCCCGGGCATGACGCTGCACAAGATGCCGCTGTTCCCCTGGTCCGTGCTGGTGACGGCGTTCCTGCTGCTGCTGTCGCTGCCGGTGCTCGCGGGCGGCATCACCATGCTGCTGACCGACCGCAATTTCGGCACCACCTTCTTCGATCCCGCGGGCGGTGGCGATCCGGTGCTGTTCCAGCACCTGTTCTGGTTCTTCGGCCACCCCGAAGTGTACATCCTTATCCTGCCCGGCTTCGGCATTGTCAGCCACATCGTGTCGACCTTCTCGCGCAAGCCCATCTTCGGCTACATGGCGATGGTCTACGCCATGATCGCCATCGGCGGCGTCGGTTTCATCGTGTGGGCGCACCACATGTACACCACCGGCCTGTCCCTCAACGTGCAGCGCTACTTCGTTGCCGCCACGATGGTCATCGCGGTGCCCACGGGCGTGAAGATCTTCTCGTGGATCGCCACGATGTGGGGCGGTTCGATCACCTTCCGCACGCCGATGCTGTGGGCGCTGGGCTTCATCTTCCTGTTCACCGTCGGCGGTGTGACGGGCGTGATCCTCGCCAATGCCGGTGCCGACCGCGCGCTGCACGACACCTATTACGTGGTCGCGCACTTCCACTACGTGCTGTCGCTGGGTGCCGTGTTCGCGATCTTCGCGGCCTGGTACTACTGGTACCCCAAGATGTTCGGCATCATGTACAACGAGACGCTGGCCAACATCCATTTCTGGATCACCTTCGTCGGCGTGAACCTGGTGTTCTTCCCGCAGCACTTCCTGGGCCTGTCGGGCATGCCGCGCCGCTACATCGACTATCCGGATGCCTATGCGTTCTGGAACCGCGTGTCGTCGGTGGGCTACTACATCACCTTCGCTGGCCTGCTGCTGTTCCTGTTCATCCTCTTCCTCTCGGCCCGCCAGCGCGTGAAGGCTCCGGCCAATCCGTGGGGTGAGGGCGCGACCACGCTCGAATGGACGCTGAGCTCGCCTCCGCCGTTCCACCAGTTCGAGACGCTGCCGCGCATCGACGCGAAGTCCGACCACTAAGGAACGGGGCGAGTGGCGTTCGTTGACGACAGCAAGGGCTATGTCACCGCAGCGGGCGGAGCGCGCGTAGAAGACTACTTCGCGCTCCTCAAGCCGCGCGTGATGTCGCTCGTCGTCTTCACCGCCATCATCGGCCTGCTGCTGGCGCCGGGCGGCCTGACGGGGGGCATCAACCCCGTCGTGGCCATCATCGCCATCCTCTGCATCGCCATCGGGGCAGGGGGCTCGGGCGCCCTCAACATGTGGTACGATGCCGACATCGACCGCGTGATGAGCCGCACCGCCAACCGCCCGATCCCGGCCGGCCGCGTCAGCCGCGAGGAAGCCCTGACGCTGGGCCTGGTCTGCTCCGGCTTCTCGGTGGCGATCCTCGGCCTTGCCACCAACTGGGTGGTGGCGGCGCTGCTCGCCTTCACCATCTTCTTCTATGCCGTCATCTACACGATGTGGCTCAAGCGCTCGACGCCGCAGAACATCGTGATCGGCGGCGCCGCAGGCGCCTTTCCGCCCATGATCGGCTGGGCCGCCGTCACCGGCGACATCTCGCTGCCCTCGGTGGTGCTGTTCCTCATCATCTTCCTGTGGACCCCGCCGCACTTCTGGGCGCTGGCGCTCTACAAGCAGGGCGACTACGGCGCCGCCGGCATCCCGATGCTGCCCAATGTGGCGGGCGAGCGGGCGACCAAGGTGCAGATCGTCGCCTATTCGGTGATCCTCGCCGCGACGAGCCTCGTCCCCTCCTTCATCGGCATGTCGGGCTGGCTCTACACCGCGGTTGCCGTGGTCACTGGGGCGTCGTTCCTCTACCTCGCGCTGCGCCTCTACCGGGCCGACGGAACGGCCATGAAGAAGGTGGCGCGCTCGCTCTTTACCTACTCGCTGAGCTACCTGGCGGTGATCTTCTTTGCGCTGATGACCGACCATATCGCGCAACTGGTCGGGTGGCTGTGATGAGCAACATCGTCCCCTCCGACGAGGAACTGCGCCGGCGCCGCCGCCGCAATTCCATCGCGCTGGCGCTCGTGCTCGCCGCGCTTGTGCTGATCTTTTACGCGCTGACCATCGTGAAGATGGGCCCGGCCGTGTTCAACAGGACGCTGTGAGATGGCGACCGATACGCTCCACACGCCCGCCGAACGCCGCAACCGCAATGTCGCGGTGATCCTGTTCCTGGTGGCCGCCGGCATGGTCGGCGCCGCCTACGCCGCGGTGCCGCTTTACGAGCTGTTCTGCAAGGTGACGGGCTTTGGCGGCACCACCCGCGTCGCCACCGACAACCCCAAGGGCGTCATCGACCGGCTGATGACGACGCGCTTTGACTCCAACGTCGATGCGGGCCTTGCCTGGCACGTGACGCCGGCCCATCCCGTGACGGCTGAGATCGGCCGCGTCGAGACCATCGTCTACACCGCGCGCAACCTCACCGATGAGACGATCACCGGCACCGCCGTGTTCAACGTCACGCCCGAGCGCGCCGGCCGCTACTTCAACAAGATGGAGTGTTTCTGCTTCACCGAGCAGACGCTCAAGCCCGGCGAGACGGTCGAGATGCCGGTGACATTCTTCGTCGATCCCGATATCGACAAGGACGCCGAGCTCAAGACCATCCACGACATCACCCTGTCCTATACCTTCTACGCTTCGAAAAATAAGGGAAGCTGATCCATGGCTGCCGCCGCTCACGCAAAGCCCAACCACGACTATCATCTCGTCAATCCGAGCCCGTGGCCGTTGGTCGGTTCTGTCTCGGCCTTCGTCCTGGCCGTGGGCGCCATCATCTTCTTCAAGGCCCGCAAGGGCGATGCGATGATGCTGTTCGGCAGCGATCTGGCGGCCGCCGGTCCGTGGGTCATGCTCATCGGCTTCGCGGGCGTGCTCTATACCATGTATGCGTGGTGGTCGGACGTGGTGAAGGAGTCCGTCACCGGCGACCACACGCCGGTGGTCCAGATGCATCACCGCTACGGCATGATCCTGTTCATCGCGTCCGAAGTGATGTTCTTCGTGGCGTGGTTCTGGGCCTATTTCGACCAGTTCTTCCGCCACGACGACGTCGAGCAGTATGCCCGCGTCGAGGCGATGGGCACCACCTGGCCGCCGATCGGCGTCGAGCTGTTCGACCCCTTCCACCTGCCGCTGTTCAACACGCTGATCCTGCTGACCTCGGGCACCACCGTGACCTGGGCGCACCACGCGCTGATCCACAACGACAAGAACGGCCTCAAGGCCGGCCTGTGGCTGACGATCATCCTGGGCGCGCTGTTCTCGGTCGTGCAGGTGATCGAATACACCCGCGCCGGTTTCCCCTTCGCCGGCAACATCTACGGCGCCTCGTTCTTCATGGCGACGGGCTTCCACGGCTTCCACGTGCTGATCGGCACGATCTTCCTCACCGTCTGCCTCGTGCGCGCCTATGTCGGCAACCTCACCCAGAAGCATCATCTGGGCTTCGAGTTCGCCGCCTGGTACTGGCACTTCGTCGACGTGGTCTGGCTGTTCCTGTTCGCCGCCATCTATGTGTGGGGAAGCTGGGGCGTCGCGATCAATCACTGATCGCGGACGGCATGGAATTTCCCAGGGGCGCGGCATGAGCTGCGCCCCTGTCGTTTCCGGGGACAGGGCAATGGCCGACCACATCATCCACGACCTCGCGGCGCTCGAAGCGCTCTATGGCGAGGTCAACGAGGTCTCCGCCCTCAAGGAGATCGGCTATCTCCATCCGCACTACGCCGCCTTCATCGAGGCCTCGCCCTTCGCGGTGCTGGCGACGGCGGGGGAGCACGGTCTCGATGCGAGCCCCCGCGGCGACGCGGCCGGCTTCGTCGAGATCGTCGACGACAGGACGCTGCTCATGGCGGACCGACGCGGCAACAACCGCATCGACAGCCTGCGCAACATCCTCGCCAATCCGCAGGTCGCGCTGCTCTTCCTCGTGCCCGGCATCGGCGAGACGCTGCGGGTCAACGGCAGGGCCGAGATCTCCGTCGACCCCGGCCTGCTCGAGCGCTTCGCGGTCGCCGGCAAGTGTCCGCGCTCGATGCTGGTGATCCACATCGAGAGCGTGTTCTTCCAGTGCTCGCGCGCCCTGATCCGCTCCGAGCTGTGGAACCCGGCGCGGCACCTGCCGCGCAGTGCGCTGCCCTCGACCGGCCAGATGCTCGCCGCCGTGACGGATCAGCGCATCGACGGCGAAACCTACGACCGCGAACTACCACCCCGCCTCAAGGCCACGCTATACTGAGCCGATGTCAGACAGCCTCGTTTCGCCCCTCTCCGCCGGTCTCCGGTGCACCTGCCCGCGCTGCGGCGAGGGCGACCTGTTCGCCGGCTTCCTCAAGGTCAATCCGGTCTGCCAGAGCTGCGGCCTCGACCTCGCCTTCGCCGACAGCGGCGACGGCCCGGCCGTGTTCGTGATCTTCGCCGTGGCGCCCATCGTCATCATCCTCGCCTTCATCGTCGAGGCGCTGTTCCACCCGGCGCCCTGGATGCATCTGGTGCTGTGGATCCCCACGATCATCGTGCTGTCGCTGCTGTTCCTGCGCCCCTTCAAGGCCACCATGATCGCCCTGCAGTACCAGCGACAGGCGGGCTCCGCGTGACCGCCCGCCTCGGCTTCGGCTTCTGGAGCTTCATTCTATTCATGCTGGCGCTGACCGGGCTGTTCGTCCTGCTCGGCGTCTGGCAGGTCGAACGCCTCGCCGAGAAGGAGGCGCTTGTTGCCGATGTGGGCCGCCAGCTCACGCAGCCCCCCTACGACCTGCCGCCGGCCGACCAGTGGGCCGCGATCGACATCGAGACCTATGCCTACCATCCGCTGAAGCTGACCGGCACCTACCGCAACGGCGACGCGGTGCTGGTCTTCACCAATCTGCCCGAGCCAAAGGGCCAGTATGGCGGCCCCGGCTACTGGGTGATGACCCCTTTCGAGGCCGCCACGGGCGGCACCGTGTTCGTCAATCGCGGCTTCATTCCGCAGGCATCGGCCGCCGCGTTTAGGACCGCCGCCGGTCCGGCGGGCGAGCAGACGCTCACCGGCCTCGCGCTGAAGCCCGAAGCCGCCGGCGCGTTCACGCCCGGCCCCGACACCGCCAACCGCATCGAATGGGTGCGCGATCCCGTGCGCCTTGCCGCCATGGCCGGGATCGGCGACCCGGTCTTTGGCCTCACTGTGGATGCCCCGGCGGGCGAGGCCGGCGCGCTGCCGCAGGGCGGCGAGACGGTCATCGAGTTCCCCAACAATCATCTGGGCTATGCGCTCACCTGGTTCGGCTTCGCCCTGATCACCCCACCATTGCTGGCATTCTGGGTTTTCCGGCAGCTTCGGCCGGCCAAAGCCTGAAATCCTTGCTCCCATCCGCCGGTTTCACTAGGTTGCGCCAACTTTTCATTGGGACAGCAGCCTGATGCAATTCGTCTCGACCCGCGGCGAAGCGCCGGTCCTCGGCTTCTCCGACGCGGTGCTCTCGGGCCTCGCCAGCGACGGCGGGCTCTACCTGCCTGAAACCTGGCCGCAGATTTCTCCCGCCGAGATCGCGGGCTTCGCCGGCAAGTCCTATGCCGACGTGGCGTTCGCCATCATCTCGCGCTACGTCGATGGCGAGATCCCCGACGGCACGCTCCGGGGCATCATCGACGCCTCCTATGCGACCTTCCGGCATCCCTCGGTGACGCCGCTGGTCGAGATCGCGCCCAACCATTTCGTGCTCGAGCTGTTCCACGGCCCCACGCTCGCCTTCAAGGACGTGGCCATGCAGTTCCTCGCGCGGGTGATGGACCACATCCTCGCCGAGCGCGGCGTGCGTGCCACCATCGTGGGGGCCACATCGGGCGATACCGGCTCGGCAGCGATCGAAGCCTTCCGCGGCCGCGACACCACCGACATCTTCATTCTCCACCCCGAGAACCGCACGTCGGAAGTGCAGCGCCGGCAGATGACGACGGTGCTCGACGACAACGTGCACAACATCGCGCTCAAGGGTACCTTCGACGACTGCCAGAACATCGTGAAGGGCCTGTTCCGCGCGCCGCGCTTCCGCGGCGAGATGAAGCTGAGCGGCGTCAACTCGATCAACTGGGGCCGCATCGTCGCGCAGATCGTCTACTATTTCACTGCCGCCGTGTCGCTCGGCGCGCCGCATCGCCCCGTGAATTTCGTCGTGCCGACCGGCAATTTCGGCGACATCTTCGCCGGCTATTGCGCCAAGCTGATGGGCCTGCCGATCGCCAATCTGGTGATCGCCACCAACGCCAACGACATTCTTGCCCGGACGCTCGAGACGGGCACCTACGAGACCGGCACGGTTGTCACCACCATCAGCCCGTCGATGGACATCCAGGTCTCGTCCAATTTCGAGCGGCTGCTGTTCGAGGCGCTCGACCGCGACGCCCCCACGCTCAAGCGCCTGATGAACGGACTGACGCAGTCGGGCAGCTTCACCGTTCCCGCGAGGGGCCTCGCAACCATCCGCGCAGCCTTTGCCGCGGGGCGCGCCAGCGAGGCCGAGACGTCAGCGACAATCGCGGGGGTCCTCGCTGAAGCGGGATATCTGCTCGATCCGCACACCGCCGTCGGCGTTGCCGTCGGCCGCGAGCACGACCTCGGCGGCGCGCCGGTGATTGCCCTGTCCACCGCCCATCCCGCCAAGTTCCCCGCGGCGGTGAAAGCCGCGACGGGTGTTGAACCCGCCCTTCCGGCATGGTTGTCTGATCTTTACCAACGGCAGGAGCGCTTCGACGTGCTTGCCAACGACCAGGATGCCGTCGAAGCCTTCATTCGTGCGCGCTCCCGGGCGGGGAGGAGTTAGTTTGAGCGTACGGACCACCACCCTCGACAACGGCATGACCGTCATCACCGATGACATGCCGCACCTCGAAAGCGCCTCGCTGGGCATCTGGGTCAAGGCGGGCTCGCGCAGCGAGACGCTGGCCGAGCACGGGGTGAGCCACGTGCTCGAGCACATGGCGTTCAAGGGCACTGCGAGCCGTACGGCGCTCGAGATCGCCGAGACCATCGAGAATGTCGGTGGCGACCTCAACGCGGCGACCTCGGTGGAGCACACCGGCTACTTCGCCCGCGTGCTCCGCGAAGACGTGCCGCTCGCCGCCGATATCCTGTCCGATATTCTGCAGAACTCGCTGTTCGACCAGAACGAACTCGACCGCGAGCAGCAGGTGATCGTGCAGGAAATCGGCGCGGCCCGCGACAATCCCGACGACCATGTGTTCGACCTGTTCCAGGAAGCCGCGTTCCCCGACCAGCCGATCGGCCGCACCATTCTGGGCACCGTGGATTCGGTGAAGAGCTTCTCGCCCGCGACGGTCCGCGACTACATGGAGCGCAACTATGTGGGCGACCAGATGGTCGTGTGCGCCGCCGGCAACGTCGACCACGAGGCCCTCGTCGATATCGCCGCCAACCGCTTTCACGACCTGCGCACCAGCGGCGCACCGGTGCCGCAGAAGGCAAAATATGTGGGCGGCGAGAGCCGCATCCTGAGCGAACACGAGCAGGCCCATATCGTGCTCGGCTTTGAGGGCAGGGCGTACAATTCCGACGGCTTTTACGCCGCGCAGATCCTCGCCTCGATCCTTGGCGGTGGCATGTCCTCGCGGCTGTTCCAGGAAGTGCGCGAGAAGCGCGGCCTCTGCTACTCGGTCTACGCCTTCCACTGGGCCTTCGCCGACAGCGGCATCTTCGGCGTCGCCGCCTCGACCGGCGAAGACGAAGTCACCGACCTCATTCCTGTCGTCATCGACGAGCTGCTCAAGGCCACCGAGACCATCACCGACGAGGAAGTGCTGCGCGTCCGCAACCAGATCCGCGCCGGCCTGCTGATGTCGCTCGAAAGTCCGTCGTCGCGCGCCGGCCAGCTCGCGCGCCAGCAGATCCTGTGGGGGCGGCCGATACCACTGCAGGAGACGGTCGACCGCATCAACCGCATCACCGCCGACCGCGTGAAGCTGATTGCCCGGCAGGTGCTCGACAAGGGGGCATTCTCGCTCGCCGGCATCGGCCCCGTCGCCAAGCTTCCCGACTACGACGCCATCGCGTCGCGCCTCAAGCACTAATGGTCATGCTCGGCTGGTTCGCTCCCGATCCGACCCCGGTTCTGGAGGGGCCTCATGTCGTGCTGCGCGCGCCGCGCTCGCGCGATTACGAGGCGTGGCGCGCGCTGCGCCGCGCCAGCCGCGACTTCCTCAAGCCCTATGAGCCGCGCTGGACCGAGGCCGATCTCAATCGCCAGGCCTATGGCGCCCGCCTCTGGCGCGGCCGGCAGGAAGCGCGGCGCGGTACCGACTATTCGTTCCTGTTGTTCGAAAAGACACAGCGCGGCGAAGTGCTGGTGGGCGGCCTCACGATCTCCAATGTGCGGCGCCGCGCCGCACAGTTCGCGACGCTCGGCTACTGGATGGGCGAGCGCTTCGCCGGCCGCGGCCTGATGAGCGAGGCGGTGGGCGTGCTGCTGCCCTATTTCTTCGAGGTACTGGCGCTGCATCGCCTGCAGGCGGCGTTTTTGCCGCACAATCAGGCGAGCCGTCGTGTCCTTGAAAAGAACGGATTCCACGAAGAAGGCTACGCCGAACACTACCTCCAGATCGACGGCAAATGGGCGGATCATGTGCTTTTCGCCCTGACCCGCGAACGCTGGGAGGCCCGCCCCAAAACGGGCCTGCCCTGAATGCTTGTCGCGATGGGGAAACCCCGTTACCTAGGGCGGTCGAACATTCCGGGCGGACCTATCATCCATAGCATGCGTCAGTTGTTGGCCCTCGTGGTGCTTTTGCTGTTGGCCGCCATCGGCCCGGCAGGCGCCCAGGAAGTCGACATCGTTCCGGCGCCCGAAGACGTCAACGCCGTCAACCTGACGTCGGCCGTGAGCGTCCGTCCGGGCGAAAACGGCAAGATCGAGCTTTCGACCGCGCCCGGCGAAGACGGCATCATCCGCCGCATCGGCGTGCTCGCGAGCCAGAGCGGCACCAACCCGAACTGGGCCGTGTTCGCGCTGCGCAACGATTCCGATGCGCAGATCGACCGCCTGCTGGTCGCCCCGTTCTTCCGCCTGCCGGGCTCGGGCGTGTTCCGCCCCGACCTCGGCGCGCTCCGCATGACCGCGCTTACCCCGAGCGCTGGCATCCGACCGGTGCGCCTGCCGGACCGCGAGGCCGATGTGTTCGAGGTGACGCTCGACCCCGGCGCCACCGTTACCTTCGTCGCCGAACTCAGCGGCAACACGCTGCCCGAGCTTTATCTGTGGAAGCCCGACGCCTATCGCGACTATGTCAACTCATTCACGCTGTTCCGCGGCGTGGTGCTCGGCGTGGCGGCGCTTGCGGCGGTGTTCCTCACCATCATGTTCGTGGTGCGGGGCAGGGGCATCTTCCCGGCCACGGCGGCCTTCGCCTGGGCTGTGCTCACCTACCTGCTGATCGACTTCGGCATCTTCGGGCCGCTGCTCGGCATCTCCAACGGCTCGACCCAGCCGTTCCGCGCGGCGGCCGAGGCGGGCATCGCGACGACATTGTTCGCGTTCCTGTTCATCTATCTCAACCTTCACCGCTGGCACCTGCGGTTCATCACCCTGGCGCTCGCGCTCACCGTGGTGTTCCTCGCGCTCTTCGGCTTTGCCTTCTTCCAGCCGGCTGTGGCCTCGACCATCGCGCGGCTCGTCCTGGCGCTGCTCGCGCTCACCGGCTTCTTCCTCATCCTGCTGCTGGCGCTGCGCGGCTACGACCGCGCGGTGCTGCTGGTGCCCACCTGGATCATCTACATCGCCTGGATCTTCTATGGCTGGCTGGTGATCACCGGCCAGGTCTCCAACGACGTCGCGCAGCCCGCCATCGCCGGCGGCCTCGTGCTCATCGTCATGCTGCTCGGCTTTACCTCGGTGCAGCACGCCTTTTCGGAAGGACAGGTGTCCATCGGCACGCTCAGCGAAGTCGAGCGCCGCGCCCTGGCGCTCACCGGCTCGGGCGACTTCGTCTTCGATTGGAACATCGAGCGCGACCGCGTCAGCGTCTCCGACGAGCTCTGCATCCGCCTCGGCGAGCGCCGCGGCTCGCTGCGCGGCGCCATCAAGCGCTGGCTCGATCGTATCCATCCCGACGACCGCGACCGGTTCAGAACGGCGTTCGACACGCTGGTGGAGCTGCGCCGCGGCAAGGTTTCGACCGACATCCGCCTTGCGGCCCACGACGGCAGCCACCGCACCTTCCGGATGCGCGTCAAGCCCGTGCTAGGCGGCGACGGGCAGGTGACGCGCATCGTCGGCACGCTGCAGGACGTCAACGAGGATCGCGCCAGCCGCGACCGCCTGCTGCACGACGCGGTGCACGACAGCCTCACGGGACTGCCCAACAAGCAGCTGCTGCTCGACCGGCTCGAGCGCGCGCTGACCCGTGCCAAGCTGCCCAACGGCATCAAGCCGGCGGTGTTCCTCATCGACATCGACCGCTTCATGGAGCTCGAGGAGCGCGTCGGCCACTCCGCCGCCGATTCCGTGCTGCTCGCCATCTCGCGCCGCATCGCCCGCATCATGCGTCCGCTCGATACTGTGGCCCGCCTTTCGGGCGACCAGTTCGCCGTGATCCTCGCGTCGGAAGCCGCCGCCGGCAAGATCGCCGAAACCGCCGAGCAAATCCGTAAGGCGCTGAAGTCTCCGTTCAATTTCGGCGAGCGCGATTTATCGCTGACCGCCTCGATCGGCGTCACCATCTATGACGGCAACCCGGCCACCGCCGACGATGTGCTGCGCGATGCCGAACTCGCGATGTACTACGCCAAGCGCCTGGGCGGCGATCGCATCGAGGCCTATCGCGCTTCGGCGCGCTCCATCGCCGCCTATAGCCGCGCCTCCGAGGAAGACCTCGACCGCGGCCTGCGCCACGGCGAGCTCGAAGTGCAGTTCCAGCCCATCATGGACATCCATTCGGGCGAGATTGCCGGCGCCGAGGCGCTGATGCGCTGGAACCACCCGCAGCGCGGCATCGTGCCGCCCGAGGAGTTCGTGCCGCTCGCCGAGCGCACCGGCATGATCGAGCGGCTCGGCCGTCTCGCCTTCGAGCAGGCCGCCGGCCAGACCCGCGACTGGCTGCGCCAGCTTCCGGTGCCCGACGAGTTCTTCGTATCGGTCAATCTGTCGCCGACGCAGCTCCAGACTGAAACGCTGCTCTCCGACATGCGCTCGCTGGTCAGCCAGGATCGCCAGGTCGCCTCGCATCTGAAACTCGAGATCACCGAGGGCCAGGCGATGAGCAATCCGGAGCATTCGGCTTATATGCTGAGCGCGCTCAAGGCGATGGGTCTGCGCCTCGCGCTCGACGATTTCGGCACGGGTCACTCCTCGCTGAGCTATCTGCACCGCTTCCCGGTCGACACCATCAAGATCCCGGCGCCCTTCGTACAGATGGCCGACGACAGCGGCCTGTCACACACCCAGGTGCCCATCATCCGCTCGATCGTGGCGCTCGCCACCGAGCTCGATCTTCTGGTGATCGCCGAGGGCGTCGAGACGCTCGAGGAGATCGAGCGCCTGCAGCAGCTCAACTGCCAGTTCGCCCAGGGTTTTGCCTTCGGCGCCGCCATGACCGGCGTGGAGTTCACCAAGAAGCTGGCCGCTCAGCTGGGCCGATAGAACATCGCTCTACAAGGCGGATTTGATATCCGTCCTGGCGAAGTCGCCGCCCTTGTAGAGCAGGGGAACGTCGAGCCGCTTGGCAAGCGCATAAGAAAAGCAGTCGCCGAAGTTGAGCTGAGCGGGATGGCTCGTGCCCTTTCCAAACTGCATGTGGGCTTGTTGCGCGAACTGCAGGTCGTCGAGACTCAGCGGTTCGATGGTCGCTCTCGCCGACGCGAGGAAGTCGTCCAGCCACGCTTCGCTCATCGCCGTGGGGAGATGACGAAGACCGCGTATCACGATCGAGCATTCAAGCACCGCAGCAGCGGAGACGAATGGACCGCCATCGTCTGCCATTCGCCTACCGAGCAGGGCGGCGTCGCTCTCCTTGGCGAAGATGGCCACGATCGCTGACGTATCGACGACGATCACGTCGGCAAGCCGTTCTCGTCGTAGCCAAGAATCTCGTCTGCGGTTCGCGTGTCCCGGACAGGAGCTGCCCAGTAGCGCTCAACGATCGACATCATCCGCGCATATCGCTCATCAGCAGACTCCACAGGTGCGTCGCGATCCAGCTTCTCCTGAAGCGCCACCTTCACGGCTCTGCTGAGCGTCGTGTGATGCTGGCGCGCAACTTCCTCCGCCAGGGCCCTGGTCTCGGGGTCCTTCAGATTAAGCTGGGTGGCCTTCGCCGCCGGCTCGTGCTTGTTCATGGTAGAAAGATACGCCTCTTTCTACCATGCTTCAACCTAGGCGTGCCCGGCGGCTCCGCTGAGGCTCGCCCGCGTGATGCCCAATTGTGCCAGGGCGATGTCGTAGCGGTCGCCCAGCGCCGTGCCGAACAGCAGGTTGCGGGAGAAGGGGACGGTGAGCCAGCCGTTGAGGGCGAGCTCGTTTTCGAGCTGGCCGGCGCCCCAGCCGCAATAGCCCAGCGCGAAAACGGCGTCGGCGGGCTCGGGCTTGAAGGCGATGGATTTGAGGATGTCGAGCGTCGCCGTGAGGCAGATCTCGTCGCTCACCTCGTACGTGTTCTCCTCGCGGAAATAATCGGGCGAATGGAGCACGAAGCCGCGCCCCCGTTGCACCGGACCGCCGCGCAGCACTTCGCGGTCGCGCACGCTGGAGGGCAGCCGGATCAGCTCGTCCTTGCCGCTGATGCCGAGCTCTTCGAGGATATCGGCGAAGCGCATGTCCTCGACGGGCTGGTTGACCACCAGTCCCATCGCGCCCTCCTCGCCATGCCCGACGACATAGATCACGGCTTCGTGGAAGCGCTCGTCGCCCATCGTGGGCATCGCCACCAGAAACTGCCCCTTGAGGGATTCCATCACTGCCTCCATCGCGGCCAATCTAGCGCACAGCACAGTGGCGGCAATATGCCGGTCACGAAGCCCTGATCCGACGTGCCTTCATTGTTGCCGGTTTCCATTGTATCGGGGAGCGCCATGCTGAGAATTCTCGCTGTCATCGCTGTGACGTCCCTCGCAGCGCCAGCCTTTGCCGCCGCTACCGACTGGCAGGAAATCGCGCCGGGCGTGAAGGCCCGCCTCATTTCATCCGACACGCTGGTCGATGGGGTGACGCTTGCCGGTCTCGAGCTCGACATGCCCGCGGGGACCAATACCTATTGGCGCACGCCGGGCGAAACCGGCATTCCCACCGAGTTCGATTTCTCCGCTTCGAGCGGTGTCGTCGACCCCATGGTCCACTGGCCCTATCCGCAGATCGACCGCAGCCGCGGCTACATGGACTACGCCTATTACGGGCCGGTCGTGCTGCCCTTCGAGTTCGGCGCGGAGGCGGGGCCGGCGGTTCTCGATGTCGCCGTGACGCTGGGCATCTGCTCGGACATCTGCGTGCCCGCGACCGCGAAGCTGACGCTGCCGCTCGACTTCGCGACGCCCGATGCCGCGCAGGCCATCCGCCTCGACCAGGCCATGGCCACCACGCCCATCCTATGGGACCAGCCCGGCAAGCCCTTCGGCAGTGTCGAGGCGGGACTCGACGGCTCGCTGCATCTGCTGAGCCCCAACGCGGCGATAGATCCGCAGAGCGTCATCGCCGCCCTCGACGATCCCGCCATCCTCTTTGAAGCGCCGCAAAAAAGCCCGGATGGCGCCTTATGGACCCTCAGGCCTCTCGGGGGAGCGGCTGAAAAGGAACTGGAGGGCAGTTCCGTTCAATTGACATTCGAGACGCCCGAAGGCCCATATGCGGTCACCTATTTGATCGCGCCGAGCCAGCCCTAGCGGCTCCACCAACACCAAGCGGAAAATCGCGAGCATGATCCAAGCCGGCGACAAGCTGCCGTCCGTTCCCGTTAAACTTGTCGATGCCAATGGCGTGTCCGATGCCGACAGCGCCGGCATTCTGGGTCAGGGTCGCGTCGTGCTGTTCGGCGTTCCCGGCGCCTTCACGCCCACCTGCGACACCAGCCATCTGCCTGGCTTCATCGGCGCCGCCGATCGCATCAAGGCGGGCGGCGTCAACCGGATCGTCTGCGCCACCGTCAACGACCATCACGTGGTCAAGGCCTGGGCCGAGCGCAGCGACGCCCTGGGCAAGATCGATTTCATTGCCGACGCGCATGGCAGGCTCGCAGAAGCCCTTGGCCTTGCGAAGAATTTCGGTGATCTGGGCCGGCGCTACGCTCGTTTTGCCATGATCGCCAGGGATGGTGTGGTCCAGCAGGTGTTCGTGCAGGACGTTGCGGGCGTGACAGTCAGCGGCGCACCTGCCATTCTTTTAGCCCTGCAGGGGGAAGTAGTAGCGTGACACGGGGTCCAGCGTTGAATCTTGCCACTTTGCGTATCGCCGCCGCCGTTTCGGTCGCCGCACTCCTGTCGGCCTGCTCGATGGGCGGCATCACCCCGGCGCCCTCGCCCCAGTCGCAGGCGCTGCAGACCGCGGCCGTGACCCCGGACGAAATTGCGGCGCAGAGCCCGGCGCTGCCCGCCATCGCCACCGAATGCCCGCCCATCAAGGTGCGCCCCGGCGCCGAGGCGATCTACTATTACGGCAAGGGCCAGGTGGGTAACCCCAAGGACCTGCAGTACCAGGCCGTCATCGACAAGCAGTCGCGCAACTGCGTGGTCTCCAACGGCCTCATCACCGTCAAGATGGGTGTCGTCGGCCGCTTCATGCTCGGGCCCTCGGGCAACCAGACGAGCGTCGGCCTGCCGCTGCGCTTCGCCGTCGAGCGCGACGAGGCGCCGCTGTTCACCGAAAAGTACGAGATCCCGGTCCAGCTCGCCGGCGGCGCGCAGGCGACCGATTTCGTCAAGGTCGTCGAGAACGTCCAGATCCCCTACGTGTCGGGCGACAACATCACCATCTGGGTCGGCTTCGACTCCAAGGGCTGATAAACCGGCCGTGCCGATTGACTCCGGCGCGGCCATCGCATCAGGATAAATCGACTGCGGGAGATGCCGGACGGAATTTCCGTCCGGAGCCGAAGGCGCAACCGCCCCGGAAACGCTCAGGCAAAAGGACCGCGTCGGACTGAACTCTGGAAAGCAGGTGGCAACACCTCACCGAAGGAGCAACCGGAGCATAGGCCCTCCGGGAAATCTCTCAGGTTAGCGGACAGAGGGGGCACGGCGCACCGCGCAGGCGGTGGGCATTCGTGCAATCGACCCCGGTGTGTCCATGTCCGAGACTCAAGACGAACTCCTCAAGACCGTCGCCCTCAACGGCGAGCACGTCACGCTCGGCGGCCGCATGGTGCCGTTCTCGGGTTACTCCCTGCCGGTGCAATATCCCACCGGCATCATCGCCGAGCACAAATGGACGCGCGAGCATGCCGGGCTGTTCGACGTCTCGCATATGGGACCGAGCTTCCTGCTGCTCAACGAGAAATCCGGCGACCCGCAGCGCGACCATGAGGCGGTTGCCGCGCTGGTCGAGCCGCTTGTCACCGGCGACATCCGCGGCCTGCAGCCCGGCCAGGTGCGCTATACTCTGCTGCTCAACCACGAGGGCGGCACGCGCGACGACCTGATGATTGCCCGCCCCGCCGATCCCGCCTGGGGCGGCACGCTCTATGTCATCGTCAATGCGGGGACCAAGGAACTCGATTGGGCTCATATCGCCGCCGCGACGTCGGGCCGGGCGACCCTCAATCGCTCCGACGATTGCGGGCTGCTCGCGCTGCAGGGCCCCGACGCAGTCGCCGTCCTCAGTGCGATCGTCCCGGAGGTCGCGGGGCTCGGCTTCATGACCTATCGCTCCTTCAAGTGGAACGGCACGACGCTGGTCATCTCGCGCTCGGGCTACACGGGTGAGGACGGGTTCGAAATTCTCGTTCCGCCGGAGTCGGCTCCCGCGCTATGGAACGCAATTCTTGCCGACGCGCGCGTCAAGCCTATCGGCCTCGGCGCCCGCGACAGCCTGCGACTCGAGGCAGGGTTGCCGCTCTACGGGCACGACCTCGACGACACCGTCTCGCCCATCGAGGCGGGGCTCAATTTCGCCGTCAGCAAGCGCCGCCGCGAAGCTGCCGACTTCCCCGGCGCCCAGCGCATCCTGAGCGAGCTCTCCGGCAATCTCGGCCGCATCCGCGTCGGCCTGTTCGTCGAAGGCGCTCCGGCCCGCGAGGGTGCGACGATCGTCGACGAGCACGGCACCGGCATCGGTCGCGTCACCTCGGGCGGCTTCGCGCCGTCACTGAGCCGCGCCATCGCGCTCGGCTTCGTCGATCCCCGTCACGCTGCGCCGGGCACGAAACTGCAGGTCGCCGTGCGCGACCGGCTGCAGCCCGCCGAAGTCACAACTCTTCCCTTTGTCCCCCATCGCTACGTGCGAAAGGCCGCGTCATGACCACCAGATACACCGAGGACCACGAATACATCCGCGTCGAAGGCACGACCGGCACCGTGGGCATCACCAACTACGCCCAGGACCAGCTCGGCGACATCGTCTTCGTGGAGCTGCCCACGCCCGGCAAGAAGCTCAAGAAGGGCGACGAGGCCGCAGTGGTCGAGTCGGTGAAGGCCGCCTCCGAGATCTACGCACCCGTCTCGGGCACCATCACCGAGGTCAATCTCGCGCTCCAGGCCGAGCCCGGTCTCATCAACACGGCGCCTGACGCCGGCGGCTGGATTTACAAGATCGCGCTCGACGACACCTCCGAGCTCGACAGCCTGCTCGACGACGCGGCCTACGCCAAGCACACCGCCTGAGGACATCGATGCGCTACCTTCCCCATTCCGCTGCCGAGCGCGCCGAGATGCTGGCCGTGATCGGCGCGAAGTCCGCCGAGGAGCTGTTCGGCGCCGTGCCGCGGCACGCGCTGCTGACCAGGCCCGTCGACCTGCCGGCGCACTCGCCCGAGTTCCTCGTCGAGGCCCGCATGCGGGCAATGGCGGCCAGGAACCGCGCCGGCGCCGATGGTCCGTTCTTCGTCGGTGCCGGCGCCTATCGGCATCACGTCCCGGCGACCGTCGACCACCTGATCCAGCGCAGCGAATGGCTCACCGCCTATACGCCCTATCAGCCCGAAGTGTCGCAGGGCACGCTGCAGATGCTGTTCGAGTTCCAGACGCAGGTCGCGCACCTGACCGGCATGGATGTGGCAAACGCCTCCATGTATGACGGCTCGACCGCCACCGCCGAGGCCGTGCTGATGGCGCGGCGGCTGACCCGCAAGGACCGGATCATTCTCTCGGGCGGCCTCCACCCGCACTACCGCGACGTCGTCCACACCTATCTCGACAATTCGCCCAACCTTGTCAGCCTTCCCGCTTCACCGGAAGGGCAGGGCGACATCCTCGACCGCATCGACGACGACACCGCTGCTATCGTCATCCAGACGCCGGACTTCTTCGGCCATCTGCGCGACGTGAAGCGCGCCGCCGACGCCATCCACGCCAAGGGCGGCCTGCTGATCGTGGTGGTCACCGAGGTCGTTTCGCTCGGGCTGCTAGAGGCGCCGGGCGCCCTCGGCGCCGATATCGTCGTGTGCGAGGGCCAGTCAATCGGCAATGCCCTCAATTTCGGCGGCCCCTATGTCGGGCTGATGGCGACCCGGAAGGAGTTCATCCGCCAGATGCCGGGCCGGCTCTGCGGCGAGACCGTCGATGCCGATGGCAATCGTGGCTTCGTGCTCACGCTGTCCACCCGCGAGCAGCACATCCGCCGCGAGAAGGCGACATCGAACATCTGCACCAATTCCGGTCTCTGCGCGCTGGCCTTCTCGATCCATATGTCGCTTCTCGGCGAAGCCGGGCTCACGCGCCTCGCGCGCCTCAACCATTCGCGCGCCGCAGCCCTGGCAAAGGCGCTGCGCGCGGTGCCGGGCGTCGAGCTCCTCAACAAGACCTTCTTCAATGAGATGACCATCCGGCTGCCGATCCCTGCGGCGCCGGTTATCGAGATCCTCGCGGAAGCCGACGTGCTGGCGGGCGTCCCCGTCAGCCGCCTCATCCCCGACGATCCGGCGGTCGACAACCTCATCGTGCTCGCGGCGACCGAACTCACCACCGACGCGGACATCGATATGCTCGCTACCTGCCTCAATGCCGCCATCGGAGGTGCAGCATGAGCATGAACACCCAGGGCCGCCCGACCGGAACGGGCACTGCCTCCGCCGCCGCCACCGGCTCCTCGCTGCTGCCCAACGAACCGCTGCTGTTCGAGATCGGCGACACCGAGCACTCCGGCGTTGACCTGCCCGATGTCGCCGTGTCGGGCGACTTCCTCGGCGGCTTCGAGCGCAAATCGCCGCTGAGCCTCGCCGGGCTCACCGAGCCCGAGGCGATGCGTCACTACGTGCGTCTCAGCCGCCTCAATTACTCGATCGACAGCGGCATGTATCCGCTCGGCTCGTGCACCATGAAGCACAATCCGCGGCTCAACGAAAAGATGGCACGACTCCCCGGCTTCGCCGATATCCATCCGCTGCAGCCGGTCTCCACCGTCAAGGGCGCGCTCGAATTGATGAGCGAGCTCGCCCACTGGCTGATGACCCTCACCAATACCGCCGCCGTGTGCCTCACGCCCAAAGCCGGCGCGCACGGCGAGATGGCCGGCATGATGGCGATCCGTGCCGCGCACCAGGCAACGCGCCAGAACCACCGGAACGTGGTTCTTGTTCCCGAGTCCGCCCACGGCACCAATCCGGCGACGGCGGCCTTCCTCGGCTACACCGTCAAGGCCATCCCGGCCCGTACCGACGGCACCGTCGATGTCGAGGCGGTGAAGGCGGCGCTCGGCTCCGACATCGCCGCGATCATGCTGACCAACCCCAACACCTGCGGCCTGTTCGAGCCCGACATCATCGACATCGCCAAGGCGGTGCACGATGCCGGTGCCTATTTCTACTGCGACGGCGCCAACTTCAACGCCATCATGGGCGTGGTGCGGCCGGGGGACCTCGGCATCGACGCCATGCACATCAACCTGCACAAGACCTTCTCCACCCCGCATGGCGGTGGCGGTCCGGGCGCCGGACCGGTTGTGCTGTCGGAGGCGCTCGCGCCCTTCGCGCCGGTTCCGTTCGTGCGCGATGGCGAGCTCGTCGAGCATCCCGAGGGCACGCACCTGGGGCGTGTCACCGCGTTCAACGGCCAGATGGGCATGTATGTGCGGGCGCTCACCTACATGCTGAGCCACGGCGGCGACGGCCTTGCGCAGGCGGCCAAGGATGCCGTACTCAACGCCAACTACGTGAAGGCGCGGCTGGGCGACGTGTTCTCGGTGCCCTTCGCCGAGGCCGGCTTCTGCATGCACGAGGCGCTGTTCGACGACAGCTTCCTTGAAGGCAGCGGCGTCACCACGCTCGATTTCGCCAAGGCGCTCATCGACGAGGGCTACCACCCCATGACCATGTACTTCCCGCTGGTGGTGCACGGGGCGATGCTGATCGAGCCCACCGAAAGCGAGAGCCGGCAGACGCTCGATCATTTCTGCGAGACGATGCTCGACCTCGCCGCCGATGCGAAGGCGGGCAACGCCGAGCGCTTCACGGCTGCACCGACGCGCGCGCCGCGCCGCCGGCTGGACGAAACGCGGGCGGCGCGCCAGCCCAAGCTCAAATGGGAAGCGCCCCAGCCGCTGCCGCAGGCGGCGGAATAGGGAACCATCGGGGCTAGACGGGGAGTCCACCGCAGCTATGCTGCGGTGGTGGAGTTTCCGTGACAAAGACCGAGCGCGTTCTCAGTCAGTTCGCCGATCAGGCGCGGGCCAGCGACCAGCTCGGCTCGCCGTTTACTGCCATGCTCTGCCGCGTCCTCGCGGCGCGGCTGCATGCCGGCACGCATTTCGGCCGCCGCATCCTCGAATGGGAGGGCGACCCGTTCCCTGACAATGTGGCGCTCCGCGCCTGCGGCGCGCTACACGCGCTGGCGCGGTCGGGCTGGGAACCCAATCTCACCCGTGTCTATCCACCCAACCCGACGAGCGAAACGGCGCTGTGGGTGGCGATCTCCGATGCCCTGCAGCACAACGACGCGTTCCTCACCGAGCGCCTCGACAGCCCGCCGCAGACCAACGAGGTCGCGCGCTCGGGCTGGATCCTGGGCGCCATGCTGCACCTCAGCTCCATCACCGGGCGGTCGCTCGAGGTGCTCGAGATCGGCGCCAGCGCCGGGCTCAATCTCGCCTTCGACGAGTATCGCTACGAGCTGGGTAACGGACGGAGCTGGGGGCCGCTCGATGCACCGCTGACGGTCGAGTGCGCCTGGCGCGGCAGGACGCCGCCGCTCGACGCGCCGCTCGCCGTGGTATCGCGCGCCGGCTGCGATCTGCGCCCTGTCGATCCCGGCAATCCGGACGACCGAGCCCGCCTCGCCTCCTATGTCTGGGCCGACCAGCTCCACCGGATGCACCGGGTCGAAGCCGCGCTGGCCCATGCCGCCCGGCACCACCGCACGGTCGACGGCGCCGACGCCGCCGACTGGATCGAGCGGAAGCTGACGGTGCCGCAACTGCCGGGCGTGGCGCGCGTCGTGCTCCACACCATCGTCTGGGACTACATTCCGGCGCCCGTGAAGACCCGGATCGAGGCGGCGCTGGCAGCAGCCGGGGCGGCGGCGACGCCGCAGCGACCGTTCGCCCGGGTGAGCGCCGAGCCCGATGCCACGCGCGGCAGCGCGCGCCTCGACCTCACGGTGTGGCCGCAGGGCGAAACCGTTATGCTGGGTCGTGGGGACTTCCACGGCCGCTGGGCGGAGTGGGCCTAGGCTTACGCGCTGCGCCGAAGCGTCTCGCGAAACGTCGCGTCGCTCGCGAATGCCTCCAGCAGTTGATTGAACTCGGCCGGCTGGTCCCAGAACGGGGCATGGCCGGCATCCTCGATCACCAGCGGCATGCCGTGCCACAGCGAGGGCCCGGCGAGCGTGTCGAGATAGCTGAGCCGCACGAACGGCTCCTCGCGGCCATTGACCAGCGCGACCGGAATGCGCGCCGTTTCCACGGCATGGCGCTGGTCGAGACATTCGCCCCGCATCAGCGAGCGTACCGTCGCCGAGCGCACCCGGCCATCGGCGCGGCGGATCGCGGCGAGCAGCTCGGGTGTCGCGCCACGGCCGTAGCAGAGCGAGAAGAAGCGGGCGACGTCGCGGTCGGAATAGTCTTCCTTGCTGGCGAGGGGCGCGTCCCAGCTCGTGCGGAAGGCGCGCAGCATGGCGAGCGTGCCGTGCCCTACCGGCGGCGCGCCGCACAGCATCAGGCCGGCCAGTCCCTTGTGCTCGATCATCTCGATGGCGATGTGGCCGCCCAGCGACCAGCCCAGGATCATGAAGCGGTCGAGCGCGAGCCGCGCCACCAGTTCGGTCATCGCCTGCGTCATGCCGCGCAGCGAATAGGCGGCGGGATCGGCCGCATCCTCGCTCTCGCCATGGCCCGGCAGGTCGACGGCGATCAGGCGGTGCTTGCGGGCGAGGGGGCTGTCGAGCTGCCGGTCGAACACCGCGCGGCTGCTCCCGGTGCCATGCAGCATCAGGATGGGCAGCCCGGCGCCATCGCTCTCGGTCAGGCGGAGCGCGCCGGCGGATGTGGCGATGGTTCGTACGTGCAGCATCGGAACCTCAGAAATGAGGGCTCCACCCTATGCGCTGCCGACGCACGCCGGGTTTACGCAAAGGCTTAACGTTCACCTAATGGTGCCAGCCGCCTTGTCATGGATGGCTCGCGCACACTAGGGTCGGCGCATGCAGCTCGGGCTCGATATCCTGCTCACCGGATTGAGCATTTTCGTCATCGGCAGCCATGCCGTGGTGGGCAAGGGGCATTTCAAGTCGCGGCAGATGCCCGCCGGCGCCAATCTGGTGTCGGCCGCCGTGCTCACGACGCTCGCCGTGTTTCTGCTGCTGCTGTGGACCGGCGAGGCGCCGCTCGCCGCCCAGCTCGTCGCGCTTGCCCTGGAGGCAGCAAGCCTCTGGCTGTTTTTCCGCACGATCGCCGCCTCGCGCGACGGCGCGCTGCACTTTGCCTTCGATACCGAGAACCCGGTGAGCCTCGTCACCGCGGGGCCGTACCGCCACGTGCGCCACCCGTTCTACACGTCCTACCTGATCTTCTGGACCGGCCTTGCCATCGGCACGTGGTCGCCCTGGGCCATTCCCGTGCTGGTGCTGATGACGGTGCTGTACACCGTCGCGGCCCGCGGCGAAGAAGCCAAATTCGCCCGCACCGGCATGTCGGAAGACTACGCCGCCTACCGTGCCCGCACCGGCATGTTCTGGCCGAAGCTCGGATAGGGCAGGGACGCCGGGGCCCACCCCAAAACAAAAGGCGGGCACCGGGCCCGCCTTCAAACTCACTTTTGTGAAACCCTGCTCTAGTTGAGCTTGGCGCCCACGTCGCGGATCGCCTGGTCGACCAGGGCGTCGCCCTTGCTCGCCATCTGGCGGGTGAGCAGCACGCGAGCGGCTTCTACCGCGACGTCGGCCGAGCGCGAACGCACTTCGGCCACGGCCTGCGATTCCGCCTGGGCGATCTTGTCTTCCACTGCCTTGGTGCGGCGGGCGATCAGCGCCTCGAGCGAGGTCTTGGCCTCGGCCGTCAGGCGGAACGCTTCTTCGCGCGCGGCGGCCACGATGCTCTCGGCTTCGGTGGCGGCTGCCTGGCGTTTGCTCTCATATTCTTCGAGCAGGAACTTGGCCTCGAGGCGCAGGCGCTCGGCCTCCGCCAGCTCGGACTCGATCGCCTTGATGCGGTCGTCCAGCATCTTGGCGATGGTGCGGTGGATACCCGCATAGAGCGCGATGCCGATGAAGATGACGAGGGCGATGGTCGCCCAGATGGTGGCGCCCGTGGTGGCGTCGAACCCGAAGCTCAGCATCAGACGGCTCCCTTGGCTTCTGCGACCGCGGCGCGGACGTCGGCTTCATTGGCGTCGCCGCCAAGCTGCGCGACGAGGGCCTGCGCCGTCTCGGTGGCGATGGCGTCGACACTGCCCAGCGCGGCCGATTTGCTGGCCTGGATGCGGGCGTCGGCTTCGCTCATGCGCGTGCCCAGATCCTTCTCGACCACAGCGCGCTTGCCCTCGATATCCGCGCGGATGGACTGGCGGGTATCTTCGGCGATCTTGCCGGCGTCCTGGCGCGCCTGAGCGAGCGCGGCTTCGTAAGCGGCCACGGCCTTGTCGGTCTGCGCGCGCAGCCGCTCGGCTTCCTTGAGGTCGCCTTCGATGCGGGCCTTGCGCGCGTCGATGATGCCGCCGATGCGGGGCAGGGCGACGCGGCTCAGCGCGATGTAGAGAACGGCGAAGGTGATCGCGAGCCAGACGAGCTGGCTCGAGAACGTCGAGGGATCGAACGGCGGGAAGACCTCGGCATGGGCTTCCTCGGTGGCGTGCACCTCGCCGGTCGCATGCGCTGCGTCCGTCGCGTGCTCATCCACAACGACGCCCTGCTGCAGAGCGTCACCGCCTTCAGCCTGCGCCACGATGATGATGGGGGTCTGGCCCGCCATGTCGTAACCTCTTGTCGCCAGAAAAGAAGCCCGGCGGACCGGGCTTCGCTATCGTCTCGATCTGCCGATCAGACTGCGAACAGCAGCAGGAGGGCGATCAGGAAGGAGAAGATGCCCAGAGCTTCGGTCACGGCGAAGCCGAAGATCAGGTTACCGAACTGGCTCTGGCTGGCCGACGGATTGCGCAGGGCACCCGACAGGAAACTGCCGAAGATGTTGCCCACGCCGATGGCGGCGCCCGCCATACCGATTGCGGCGATACCTGCGCCGATAAACTTAGCTGCTTCTGCTTCCATTAGTCTGCTCCATTTTGCGACCGATTGACGGCGCTTGCCGCCGTCTCACTGTGAACCGGTCTAGATCAATGCGACGGATGGATCGCATCGTTGATGTACATCGAGGTCAGCACCGCAAACACATAGGCCTGCAGAGCCGCGACGAGGAATTCGAGGGCCGTGATCGCGACGGTCATGACCAGCGGCAGGATGGCGCCAAGCCAGCCCAGCCAGCCGAGCGCACCGAGCGTCACGATGAAGCCGGCGAACACCTTGAGGGTGATGTGGCCGGCGAGGATGTTGGCGAACAGACGAACGCTGAGCGAAATCGGGCGCGACAGGAACGAGACGATCTCGATCGGCACCACGATGGGCAGCACGTAGCCGGGCACGCCCGAGGGCACGAACAGCTTGAGGAACTTGAACCCGTTCTTCCAGAAGCCGTAGACGATGACGACGGCGAACACGAGAAGCGCGAGAGCGAAGGTGATGATGATGTGGCTGGTCACCGTAAAGAAGAACGGGATCATGCCGAACATGTTGGCGACGAGCACGAACATGAAAAGCGAGAACACGAAGGGGAAGAACTTCATGCCCGCGGTGCCGGCCGAGCTTCGCACCATATTGGCCACGAACTCGTAGAGCATCTCGCTCACCAGCTGCGCGCGGCCCGGGATGATGGCGCGGCGGCCGGTGGAGAGCAGCAGGTACGCGAGGATCAGTCCAACCGTCAGCACCATGAACAGCGCCGAGTTGGTGAAGGCGAAACCGCCCTCGCCAAACGAGACGACCGGTGTGATCAGGAATTGGTGGATCGGGTCGACTTTATTCGGATCGGCCAAGAACGGTCCCCAGCTCTAGTCTTCGTCATCAGAACCCGGACCGAGGTCCGAGCCGGGCGGCGGTGGTGCCGCCCTGTTCATGCTTTCGGCTGCGCGCACCACATTGAGCACGCCGGCCGCAAATCCGATCAGCAGCATCACCAGCATGAGCCACGGTGCGGTATTCAGCCACCGGTCCAGCAGATAACCCGCCCCCGCGCCAACCAGGATCGCCGCGATGAACTCGGTGCCAAGCCGCATGGCGCGGCCCATTCCCGTCACCTCGCCGCCAATCCTCTGAGGCCCCGCGGTTTCCGCCGCGAACTGCCCCCGGGCGCGTTCGATCTTCTCCTTGAGGCGCTGCGACTGCTCGCGCACCCGCTCTTCCTCGCCGTTACCACCGGACCCGCGCATGTCAGTCAACGCGTCCTCCTGTCAGCCCCGGAACTCTAAGGAAAAGACCCCCTCAAAGTCGGGCGCAACATAGTGTTGACCCAATTGAGTGTCAAGCGCGCCTCATTGGCACTAAGCGCCTGTAATATAATGGTATTTCACCGCCGGACTGGGGCGCGACAACGAGTCATGTCGCGCTTTGGCGGGGGCGGGCCAAGGCGGCGGCTTTTACGCCACCTTCGATTCCAGCACCGCCGCCGCGCCGGTGAGGTCCACCGACACGAGCTGGCTTACGCCGCGCTCATACATGGTGACGCCGAACAGCCGGTTCATCCGCGCCATGGTGATGGGGTTGTGGGTGATCACCACGAACCGCGTCTCGGTGCGGTTGGCCATCGCATCGAGCAGCGCGCAGAAGCGCTCCACATTGGCGTCGTCGAGCGGCGCGTCGACTTCGTCGAGCACGCAGATCGGCGCCGGATTGGTAAGGAACACCGCAAAGATCAGCGACATGGCGGTGAGTGCCTGCTCGCCGCCCGACAGCAGCGTCATGGTCGAGGGCTTTTTGCCCGGCGGCTTGGCGATGATCTCGAGGCCCGCTTCCAGCGGATCGTCGCTCTCGACGAACTGCAGCTCCGCCGTGCCGCCACCGAACAGCGTCGTGAACAGCTCCTGGAAGTGCGCGTTGACCTTCTCGAATGCTTCCGACAGCCGCGAGCGGCCTTCCTTGTTGAGACTCTGGATGCCCGAGCGGAGCTTGGCGATGGCGGCCACGAGGTCGTCGCGGTCCTTCACCATGACGTCGAGCTTTTCCTGCACTTCGACGCTTTCCTGCTCGGCGGCGAGGTTCACGCCGCCCAGCCGCTCGCGCTCTGCCTTGAGCCGCTCGACCTTGCGCTCGGTGGCTTCTTCCTCGGGCAGGGCGTCCTGCGGCTTGATGCCGGCGGCGAACGCCGTGTCGGCCGCTTGGATGTCGAGCGTCTCCTGCACCTGCCGTTCGATCTGATGGCGCTGCGCGATCAGGCCCTTGAGTCGCTCCTCGACGCGGGCGAGGTGCTCGCGGAACCCGCTCAGCGCTTCGGCGGCGAGCCGCTGCGCCTTGTCGGCATCCTTGAAATTGCCCTGGGCCTGCGCCAGCACGTCGCTGGCCGCGCTGTGCGCGGCGCGTGCCGTGGCGATCTGCGCGTCGAGTTCGGCCTGCCGCTCCTCGAAGCCGGCGGGCGAATTGTTCATCGTCTCCAGAGCCTGCGACAACTCGTTCAGCCGCTTGTCGAGCGTTGCCACCTGCGCCTCGGCGCCGCCGCGGCGCCGCTGCCAGTTGGCTGTCTCATTGGCGATCTGGCTCAGCCGTCCATTGCGGAGCTGCGCCGCCGTCTCGAACGAACCGAGCTTGAGCCGCGCCTGGTCGGCGCCGCCCCGCGTCTCGTCGAGATGCGTGCGCTTGCCCGCGAGCATCGCCGCCGCTTCGCTCTCGTCGCCGGCTTCTTCCAGCGCCTTCAGCGCATCGGCCTCGATGCCTTCGGCTTCCGCCAGCGAGGAGGCGAGCCGCACCCGCGCTTCCTCGAGCGCCGATTGCCGCGTGGCTAGCTCGCTCACCGCCTTGGTGGCGCGGTCGAGTTCCTGCTGCGCTGTCGCGATGTCGCGCTGCGCCGTGCGCCACGCATCGCGCTTCTGGCGCTCGCCATTGCGCGACTGTTCCAGCGACTGGTTCAGCGCCTGCGCGTCGGCGCGCAACGAATTGCGGGTGGCGCGGGCGTCGTTGAGTTCGGCATCGAGCTCGGCCAGCCGATTGCGCTGTGCGAGGCGCTGCGCCGCAGCACTCGGGGCATCCGCCGCCGATACGAAACCGTCCCAGCGCCACAGGTCTCCCTCGCGCGTCACCAGGCGCTGCCCCGGCTTGAGCTCGCGCTGCAGCCGCGAGCCTTCGGCCTTGTCGACGACGCCGATCTGATTGAGACGGCGTTCCAATAGGCCGCTTCCGGAAACATGCGTGCTGAGCGGCGTGGCGCCGGCCGGCAGGCCAGGGTCGCCCTCGCCGGGGATCGGGCCGGCCCAGTGGAGCGGCGCTCCAGCGTCCGACGACGCTTCGAGGTCGTCGCCCAGCGCCGCGCCCAGCGCGGTCTCGAAGCCGGCGTCGACCTTGAGCTCGTCGGCAATCGCCGTCCACAGCCCCTTGGCGCCGCCATTGAGGATGCGGTTGAGCGTCTGCGCCTCGGCGTCGAGCCGGTTCACCTGCGCTTCGATCTCGGTCACCTTCGGCCGCACCGCCTCGAGCGCCGCCTGCGCCTGCCGCGTTGTTTCCTCCGCGGCCACGGCGGCGGCTTCGGCTTCCGCCGACAGCGCCTGCGCCCCATCGAGCGCATTGCGCTTGGCGGTCACGCCGTCATCGGCCTCGAGCTGCGCCGCCACATTAGCGGCGTCGCGCTCGACATCGGCGATCTGTTGACGGAGTCGCGCCGCGCGCTGCGCCGCATCCTCGGCGCCGCGCTTGGCCTGCGCCCGACGTGCCTTCACCTGCGCTTCGAGATCGGCGGCGATCCGCGCTTCGGCTTCCGCCGCGCGCACCGCGTTCATCGCCTCTTCCGCCGCCGCCTTGGCTGCGGCGAAGGCTTCGGCTTCGCCGGCCGCCTCAACCTCGAGCCGGGCCTTCTCCTCGGCCGCGAGCCTGAGCGCTTCGTCGCTTTCCTCGAGCAGCGCGCGTTCGCGCGATCCATCGGCGGTGGTCTGTTCGATACGCTGCGTCAGCTCGGCGCGCCGCTGTTCGGCCCGCCGCGCTTCCTCGGCAAGCTGCTCGGCGAGGATCGTCAGGCGCTGCAGCGCCGCGCCGGCCGCCGCTTCCTTGTCGCGCAGCGGCTGCACGGCCTGGTCGGCCATGAACACCACCTTCTGCGCTTCGAGCTCGGTGTGCTGGGCGTTGGCGAGCTCGTTGATGAGCCGGCCCTGCTCGGCCTCGGTTTCCTTCTCCGCCGCCCGCGCCGCGATCCAGCGGATGTGGAACAGCGTCGCCTCCGCCCGGCGGATGTCGCCGCTGATCGAGCGGTAGCGCGTCGCGAGGCGCGCCTGGCGCTTGAGCTGCTCGAGCTGCTGCGTCACCTGGTTGATCACGTCCTCGACGCGTTCGAGGTTCTGCTCGGCTGCCTTGAGCCGGAGCTCGGCCTCATGCCGGCGCGAATGGAGGCCCGAGATGCCCGCCGCTTCTTCGAGCAGCGCCCGCCTTGCCGTCGGCTTGGCGGCGATCAGCTCGCCGATCTGGCCCTGCCGGACGAGGGCAGGGGAATGGGCGCCCGTGGAGGCGTCGGCAAACAGGAGCTGCACGTCGCGGGCGCGCACTTCCTTGCCGTTGACGCGATAGACCGAGCCTTCTTCGCGCTCGATGCGCCGGGTGACTTCCAGCACGTCGGCATTGTTGAGCGTCGCCGGCGCCGTGCGGTCCGAATTGTCGAGCACCAGCGTCACTTCGGCGCTGTTGCGCTGCGGCCGGTTGCCCGAGCCGTTGAAGATCACATCGTCCATGCCCGAGGCGCGCATCGCCTTGTAGGAGCTCTCGCCCATCACCCAGCGCAGCGCTTCGACCAGATTGGACTTGCCGCAGCCATTGGGCCCGACAACGCCGGTCAGGCCAGGTTCGAGGTGGAGCTCGGTCAGATCCGAAAAGGATTTGAACCCGTGCAGCTTGAGACGCGAGAACTTCATAGACATAGGTTCTGAGATAGCGAAACGGCCCGTCGCGCGGAAGCGACGGGCCGTCGTAGGCCACTGAACCTTGTGGAAATTGAGTCCTTGTCCCCAACATATGGGGTCAAGGCTGCCCCGGATCCCGTCCGGGCTAGAGCAGCGGATCGATCTCGGCGGCGAGCTGCTCCATCGTCTTGTCGCCGGTGAGCTGCTTGCCGTTGACGTAGAAGGTGGGCGTGCCTTCGAGCCCGAAATCGTTGAGCGCCTGGTTGCGCATCGCGTCGATCCCGTTGAACAGCTCCTGGTTGGTCAGTGCCTCGTTGAACGCCGCGTCCGAGAAGCCGAGCTGGGTCGCGACGGTCTTGAGGGCCGTCAGCGGGTCGCTCGCGGTGCCCCATTCCTGCTGCGTCTTGAAGTAGGCCGACAGCACGTTGTCATAGGTCTCGATCGCAGTCTGCGACAGCCCGCTGGGGTTGCCGGGGTCGGCAGGAGCCGCCGGCTCGGCGCTGGCCTCGGCGCTCGGCGCCGACGGATCGGCCGGGGCCGGCGTCGCACCGCCATCCACCGACTTGGCGGCATGCTCGGCGAGCATGAAGATCGCGGCGTCCAGCGTGTTGCGGGCGAACGGGCGGATGATGAACTTCACCTTGCCGGTCGCGACATACTTCTCCTTGAAGGGCGGGAGCACGTTGTTGGACCAGTCGGCACAGTGCGGGCAGGTGGGCGACGCGTATTCGATCACCGTCACCTTGGCCGCCGCATCGCCAAGCACCTTGTCGGGAATGGCGACGTTCATCAGCTTGAGCAGGTCGATCATGTCGCCTTCCTTGGCGAGCGTGATCGAGGGAAGGCCGGCAACGCCCGCGGCGGTCGCGACGGCGGCCAGGGCAAGGGTCTCTCGGCGGGTCAGTTTCACGGGTTCACTCCTGATTTTGGCGGCACGTTACACAGCCGCGATAGGGCGGCAAGTGACCAAACCGTAAGAATTGGTCACGTCGGGTTGAACAGTGGGTCGGTATCAACGCTTGCCGCTGAGAATGCGTTCGCCCAATGCCTTGAGCGCGTCCTTGAGGGCAGGGTCGTCGACCTCCGCCACAGCCTGATCGGCATGTCTGGCCACCTCCGGCGGCGTTGTGGTGTTCTGCGGCCTGGGCGCTGAACTGCGGATGAACGGCGCCGCGCTGAGCTTGATCTCTCGCACCAGGAAATAGCCGAAATAGCGGTTCACCGCCGCCGCGATCAGCGGTGCCTCGTGCGCCAGCGCCAGGCGCTGGCTCTCTGCGCAGCGCAGGAACAGCGTCGCCCCCTCATGCCCGGCGCCGCGCGGCCATTTGAGCTCGGCCGGCATCGCCACCTTGTCATAAGGCTTGGGCGCCATCGCCGCCCAGTTGGCGAGGATGTCGCGAGTGGCAAAGCCCCGCTTCTTGAGCGCGGAATCGAGCACGCCGCCCAGCGCCTCGGCGACGCCGACGGCACGGTTGAGCCGCTTGGGCTCGGCTGGCTCTGCGCTCTTCTTGGCCACGAGGGAAATCCGTTGCGCCGGCTACCCGGCTGGTCCATGTGCCTGATGATGCCAGAACAGTCCGCAGCGCAACAGGTCATGCCGCTCGATTCCGGCGCCGTGCTCGCCTGGTACGACCAGCACGCACGCGACCTGCCCTGGCGCGTCTCGCCCGCCGACCGGGCGCGGGGCGTTCGCCCCGATCCCTATCGCGTCTGGTTGAGCGAAGTGATGCTGCAGCAAACGACGGTCGCCGCGGTGCGCGACTACTTCGTGCGCTTCACCTCGCTCTGGCCCACCGTTGCCGATCTCGCCGCAGCACCGCTCGACTCGGTCCTGCGCGAATGGGCGGGGCTCGGCTACTATGCCCGCGCCCGCAACCTCCATGCCTGCGCCGCCGCCGTGGTCGAGCAATATGGCGGCGTGTTCCCCACGATGTCGGCGGAACTGCTCACCCTGCCGGGCATCGGCCCCTACACCGCCGCCGCCATCGCCGCGATCAGTGCTGACGAGCACGTCGCCGTCGTCGACGGAAATGTCGACCGCGTCCTTGCCCGCTATCTCGCCCTCGGCGTTCCCGTTCGCGACGGAAAGGACTTGATCCGCGGCACCGTGCAGGCCGCCGTGCCCGCGCGCGCCGGCGACTTCGCCCAGGCCATGATGGACCTCGGCGCCACCATCTGCGCCCCGCGCGCGGCCAGCTGCCTCGTCTGCCCGCTGCAGCCGGGCTGCACTGGCACCCGCAGCGATCCGCTGGCCTACCCGGTGAAGGCAGAAAAGCCCGAACGCCCAACGCGTTACGGCCATGCCTTCGTGATGCGCGACGCCTCGGGCGACGTCTATCTCCGTTCCCGGCCGCCAACCGGCCTCCTCGCCAAAATGACCGAGACGCCGGTGTCGGACTGGACCGGCACGAAATCCGATCCGGCCTTTCCCGTCCCCGGCGACTGGAGCCACAGGGGACAGGTGGTGCATGTCTTCACCCACTTCCGCCTCGAACTCGAAATCTGGTCCGCCACGATCGCGGACATCTCGACGCTCGAGGACGGCTGGTGGAGCGACCCGCGCCAGCTCGACAACGAAGCCCTGCCGACGCTGTTCCGCAAAGCCCTGGCGGTAGCGGGCTTCGAATGAAAATGCCCCCGGCCCATTCTTGGACCGGGGGCAGGTCTGCCCGAAGACTGGAGGTCTTATCTCAGGCCGAAAGCTTCTCCATCTGCTGGCGCACTTCGCCGCGCAGCAGGTCGATGGGGGCGAGGCGCCCGCGATTGCTGGTGTGCCAGAACGTCCAGCCATTGCAGGCCTCGGCGCCCTGGACGAGCGCACCGACCCGGTGGATGGAGCCCGAATGCTGGCCCGAGGCGAGCGTGCCGTCGGCGCGCACCAGCGCCGACCAGCGCTGGCGATGGTCGTAGAGCTCGGTGCCCGGCGTGATCAGGCCCATCTCGACCAGCGAGCCGAAGGCCACGCGCGGCGCCTGTCGCTTGGGCACGGCGGTCTCGATCGCCTCGCCGCTGAGCGGCTTGATCGCCGCGATGCGCTTGAGCGCGGCGGCGATATAGGTGTCCTCGCGATCGATGCCGATGAAATGCCGGCCGAGCTTCTTGGCCACGGCGCCGGTCGTGCCGGTGCCGAAGAACGGGTCGAGCACCACATCGCCGGGCCTGGTCGTCGCATTGAGGATGCGGAACAGCAGGGCTTCCGGCTTCTGCGTCGGATGCACCTTGTCGCCCTCGCCATCGGTCAGCCGCTCGCCGCCCGTGCAGATGGGGAACAGCCAGTCGGACCGCATCTGCGTGTCCTCATTGGCCTGCTTCATCGCTTCGTAGTTGAAGGTGACGCGGCTCTTCTTGTCGCGCGCCGCCCAGATCAGCGTCTCATGCGCATTGGTGAAGCGCGTGCCGCGGAAGTTCGGCATCGGGTTCGCCTTGCGCCAGATCACGTCGTTGAGCATCCAGAAATCGAGATCCTGGAGCGCCGTGCCGACGCGGAAGATGTTGTGGTACGAGCCGATCACCCAGATCGCGCCATCCGGCTTGAGCAGGCGGCGCGCCGCCTTCAGCCAGGCGCGGGTGAACGCATCGTAATGCGAAAAACTCTGGAACTTGTCCCAGTCGTCGTCGACGGCATCGACCTTGGATTGGTCGGGCCGCGTCAGTCCCTCTTCGAGCTGAAGGTTGTAGGGTGGGTCCGCAAAAATCAGATCAACCGAGCCGGCCGGCAAGGCATTCATGTGGTCGATGCAGTCGCCGACGAGAATCGTGTCGACGGGCAGCGTCGCCCTCTCCGCATCGGCCGAACTGGCCGTACGCGCGGTACGCAACATACTCGTAACCCTAACGCAGCACTAACGAGGCTGGTTGTAAGGCCTTACGGTTAAAGGCGATTTAAGGCTCGTGGTGAACGAAAGCTTAAAGCTCGGAGCCAACGACAGCTAGGCGGCGAACAGGTCGAGCTGCGGCTTGGGCGGCGGCTTCTTCCATCCGGGCGGGACCAGGGGGCCGATCGAAATGCCGGTCCTCAGCCGCGTATCGGCTTCGATGCAGGGCGCGAAGTCCATTCGATGATAGCGCCCGGGCCCGTGTGCCTCGAGCGCCCGGAAATGCGTCGGCGCCGAATAGCCCTTGTGGCTGTCGAAGCCGAAATGCGGCTCCTCGCAATGCATGATCTCGCACATGCGGTCGCGCGTCACCTTGGCGATGATCGAGGCGGCGGCGATCGACAGCGACAGCGCGTCGCCGCCCACGACCTTCTCGGCGGTGCACGGCATGCCCTTTGGCAGCGTGCTGCCGTCCACCAGCACATGGTCGGGCTGTACCGCCAGCGTCATCACCGCCCGCCGCATCGCCCACATCGAGGCCCACAGGATGTTGAGATCCATGATGATCGATGTCGGCGCCGCCACCACGGACACCGCGGTCGAGTTCGCCAGGATCTCATCGTGCAGCCGCGTCCGGTCGTCGGCGGTCAACTGCTTGCTGTCGTTGAGCCCGTCGGGGATGCGGCGCCGGTTGAGGATCACCGCAGCGACCACCACCGGGCCGGCCAGCGGGCCGCGACCCACTTCGTCGACGCCGGCAACGATGGTCGCACCACGCCGCACCGCCCGCTTCTCGTAGAAGAGGTCGGGGACGGAAGCGGCACCTGGCTCGTTCGAATCGCGCGGCATGGGCCTCAACATGCCCCTCCTGCGCCCCTCAGAACAAGCTGAGCTGGTTGTCCTCAACCCGCGGCGGCATGAACAGATCGGTCCGCGCCGCGGGCAGGCGCCGGTCGAGTCCGTAGCGCTCCTTGGCCTTGGCGAAGCGCTGCTGCATCAGTGTCGCATAGGCGCCTTCGCCCACCATGCGCTCACCCCAGGCCGCGTTGTAGTCCTTGCCGCCGCGCGTATCGCGCACCAGGCTCATCACGTGCTTCACCCGGTCGGGGTAGTGACGCAGCATCCATTCGCGGAAGATCTCGCGCACTTCGCCGGGCAGGCGCAGCAGCACCATGCCGGCCCATTGCGCGCCCTGCGCCGCGCCGGCATCGAGGATGCGCTCCATCTCCATGTCGTTGATCGCGGGGATCATCGGCGCCGCCATGACCCCGGTGGGGACCCCAGCCGCAGACAGGAGCCGGATCGCCTCGAGCCGCTTCTCAGGCGTCGAGGCGCGCGGCTCCATCTTGCGACTGAGGATGTGGTCGAGGCTGGTCACGCTCAGCCCCACATGGATGAGCCCGAGCTTGGCCATCTCGCTCAGGATGTCGAGGTCGCGCACGATCAGCGCCGACTTGGTCACGATCGATGCCGGATGCCGCGTTTCGAGCAGCACTTCGAGGATGCCGCGCGTCAGCCGGTGCGTCCGCTCGGCCGGCTGGTAGGGGTCGGTGTTCGTCCCCATCGCGATCGGCTTGGGCTTGTAGCGCTTGTCGGCGAGCTCGCGCTTGAGCAGCTCCACCGCGTTGACCTTCACATAGATCTGCCGCTCGAAATCGAGCCCCGCCGAATGTCCCAGATAGGCGTGCGTGGGCCGCGCGAAGCAGTAGCTGCAGCCATGCTCGCAGCCGCGATAGGCGTTGATCGACCGGTCGAAGCCGATATCGGGGCTTTCATTGCGCGTAATGATGCTCTTGGCGCGCTCGATATGCTCCACCGTTTCGAACGGCTTCAGTTCCTCCACCTGGCCCCAGCCATCGTCGAAGGCTTCGCGGCTCTCGGTGTCGAACCGGCTGGGCGCATTTGTCTGCGCCCCGCGCCCGCGATTGCGCTTGGGATCGAGCATGCCGCGGCCAATCAGGTCGGCGTCGCGCGTATCCTTGAGCTTTTCGAGCTGCTCGAACGATGGGGCGGTCTGGATGGCCATGATGACACCAGATGGGGACGAATCGTCCCGAAGTTAATGGGTCTTAACCAGTAGCACTTGGTCGTGAACAAAACAAGAACATTGAGATGGCCGGCTGCTGGTGCCGCTTGAAGAACTGCACCTCGCGCTCGTGCTTCTCGGCCGCTTCGCGCGTGTCGAACGTGCCCAGATTCCGGCGCCTGCCGGTCCTTGGATCGGCCTTCTTCGAATAGAGCCGGTAGGCGCCGGATTTGAGCTTTCGGATCATGTCGCTTTCCTCTCATGCAGAACGGACGGGCGAGCGGACGCGTTCCGCCCTTGCGTTTCGCGGCACGACAAGATACTGAACCATATGGTTCAGTTTTATCCGGCCGCGCGCTTCGACACCTCCTTCGCCGCCATTTCCGATGCGACGCGTCGGGGGGTACTCGAGCAGCTCGGCCGTGCCGACGCCTCGATCACCGAGCTTGCCGAGCGGTTCGACATGACCCTCACGGGCATGAAGAAGCACGTCACGCTGCTCGAGCAGGCAGGTCTCGTGACCACGGTGAAGGTGGGGCGGGTTCGCACCTGCCGGCTCGGCGGCCGCGGCCTCGAGGAGGAGGCGGCGTGGATCGAGCGCTACCGCCAGATGTGGGCCAGCCGGTTCGATGAACTGGACAAGGTCGTCGAACAACTCAAGCAGAAGGAAGAGTCCAATGGACGCACAGCGAGCGAGTGAACAAACGCAGGGGCCGATCACCACGACCGATCGTCGTTCGGAGCGGGAGGTCGTCGTCACCCGCACCTTCAATGGCCCCGCGCGCATCGTCTTTGACGCCTGGACCAAGCCCGAACTGCTGATGAAATGGTGGACGCCAAAATCCTTCGGCATCACCTTCATCTCGTGCGAGGCCGACGTTCGCGCGGGCGGTACCTATCGCTTCGTTTTCGGCCATCCCGATTTCGACCAGCCGATGGCGTTCTTCGGTCGCTATCTCGAGGTGGAGCCTCCCAGGCGCCTCGTCTGGACCAACGAGGAGGGCGAGGAGGGGTCGGTGACCACCGTCACCTTCGAGGAAAGGGACGGCAAGACGCTCCTCGTCCTCCACGACCTCTATCCCTCCAAGGCCGCGCTCGATGAAGCAATGGCCTCGGGCGGCATCGGCGGTTTCCCCGAGCAGTTCGAACAGCTCGACATCCTGCTCGGCAGCCTGCCGAGCGCCGGCTCGGCCTGAGGCGGGGTGGTCCATTGCGGCCGTGCGACGCCGCCTCGATGGGCGCGGGGCCTGGTGCCTGCGCCCTTCGTCGGTTTGACTTCCCTGGCGAACTGGCCATGATGGCGGGCATGACTGCCCTTGCACATTCTGCCGCGCTGCGCGGCACGAGACTGAAGACAGGCTTCTAGCCTGGCACGACGACCTGCGCGAGCAAGCGTCGGAGCCAGGACCGCGGGCTGACCCCCAACATCGAGACGGACTGCCCTCGCGCGGATTGCGGCGCCGGCTTCGGCTGGTCCGTGCATCGCGCCGAGCCGCAGGCCATTCCCGCCGCGGCCCGGTGGCCGGCGGCTGCCCTGTTCAGTCGAGACCCAAATGACTTTCCGCTACAGCATCACCCTTCCGGCCACCGGCAGCCACAAGCTGCCCCGCTTCGCCCGCTGGTCGCGCGAAACTGCGCCCGATATCGTCTATAGCCTGCCGCCGCAGGTCCCCATCGAGGCCGAGACGCTGACGGTGCGCCTGCGCAGCGTCGCCGACCGCGACCGGCTCCGCTCGCTGTTCCCCGCGGCCCTGCCATGAAGCCGGTTCTGCTGCCGCCGGCGCGGCTGACCCAGCGCGACTACGCCATCATGCGCGGCATCGCCCTGCATCGGCCGATCGCGCCCCGCGGTTACTACACCCTGCTCAATACCCGCCTGATCTCGGCCGAGGTGCTCGAGGCCGTCGACGACGACATCGTCACCATCGACAGCCTCGTGCGCTATCGGGTGGGGGCGGGCAACACGCTCGAGCACCGCCTCGTGGTGGGCTCGTTCGAGGCGCTGATGGGCAAGACGGTGTCCGTGCGGACCCTGGTGGGCGTGGCGATGCTGGGCGCGCGCGCCCTCGACGTCATCCCGCTGTCGGGTCTCGATGAGCAGGAGGTGATGGTCGAGGCGGTGACGCATCCCGCGCCGGATGCACGCGCTTCGGCCCGCTGGCCGGAGCGCAAGCTGATGACCCGCGGCTAGCGTTCGCCCAGCCGCGGCATCAGCTCGACGAAGTTGCAGGGCTTGTGCCGGTTGTCGAGCTGGGCGCGCAGGATCCCCTCCCACGCGTCCCGGCACGCACCGCGCGAGCCCGGCAGCACGAACACGAAGGTCGTGCCGATCAGTCCGCCCGTCGCGCGCGACTGCAGCGAACTCGTGCCCACTGTCGTGGCCGAATACTGGTGGAACAGCACCGAGAACCCGTCCATCCGCTTCTGGAACAGCGGCTCGAGCGCCTCGGGCGTCACGTCGCGCCCCGAGAACCCGGTACCGCCCGTGGTGATCACCGCATCCACCGCCGGATCGTTGACCCAGCGCATCACATGGCCGCGGATTTCGTGGATGTCGTCGCGGCACACGGCGCGCTCAGCGCAGCGGTGCCCGTCGGCTTCCATCATCGATTTGAGCAGGGCGCCGGCGGTGTCGGTTTCGAGCGTGCGCGTATCGCTTACCGCGAGCACCGCGATCGACAGCGGCGTGAAGGGGCGGCTCAGATCCAGCTCACTCTTGAACATCGTTCTTCTTCTCCGGCTCGGGCGTCGCGTCCGGCTTGCGGTCGGTCTCGACCACGCTCACCGGCTCGACCACGTCGGGCGTAATGATCTCGGCTTCCGCCTTCAGGCTGCCGGGGGCAGGGGACGCACGCTCCACCGCCTGCTGCGTTTCGTCCGAGCGCGGATCGAGTTCCACCGTGCCCGGCGTCACGCCCTTTTCGGCGCTCATCGCGCGGAAGCGGATGCGCCCGTCGATCCGCACCGGCCGCACCTTCATGCGCAGGAACGCCGTCAGCGCCAGCGCGCCGTGGAACGTCGCCGTCACGATGAACAGTCCCACGGGCTGATAGAGGTTCATCACCACGGCGGCGATGGCGGGGCCGATCGCCAGGCCCGTGCCCAGCACCAGCAGCATGCCACCCGCGACGCGACCGAACTCGCCCTGCTTGGCGAAGTCGTTCGCATGCGCCACCGCGATCGCGTAGATCGGATAGGCGGAGAAGCCGTAGAGCGCGAACAGAACATACATGAACCAGCCGCCGCGCGGGTTGAACAGCAGCGTGACGAAGCCGACGACCGCCGCGAGCGTCCCCAGCACCACGATCACCCAGCGGCGGTCGATCTTGTCGCTGATCCGTCCCGCCGGCACCTGCGCAATGGCGCCCAGCACCGCGGTCACCGCGAACAGGAACGCGATCCCCGAGGCGTCGAGCCCCTGGTCGTGGCCGTAGACCGGCGCCAGCGTGCCGAAGGTCCCGTTGGCCATGCCCACCGAGAACGCCGTGATTACCGCCAGCGGTGAGGTCTTGTAGAGCAGCCACACATCGAGCTTGGCCGAGGCCAGCGGCCGCGGCTGCGGCGTCGATGTCATGGCGCTGGGCAGGATCGCGCAGATGAAGGCGATGGCGCCCACGATGAAGGGGATGTGGCTCGACACGCCCGTCACCGACATGGCGAGCTGCCCCAGCGTCGAGGCCGTCATGTTGATGGTGGTGTAGATCGAAAAGATCGTGCCGCGGCTCTTGTTCTCGGCCACCTCGTTGAGCCAGCTCTCGACGATCATCGCCGCGCCGGCAAAGCAGAAGCCTGAGAAGGCGCGCAGCACGATCCACGAGATGTCGTTGACCAGCAGCAGATTGCAGAGGATCGTGATGGTCCCGATCGCCGCCATGATCGAGAAGGCCCGGATATGACCGACGCGCTGCACCAGCAGCGGCACCGTGATCGACCCGGCGATGAATCCCACCGACCAGCCCGTGCCGATCAGGCCGAGCGCCAGCAGCGAGAAGCCCTCCTCGGCGCCGCGCACCGAAAGCAGCAGCCCCTGCAGCCCGCCCGCGAACATCAGGAACGCGGAGCCGAGGAACAGGGCATAGATTTTGACGACGGACGACATGACGCTTTCTTGTCTGTTCGGCGGAGACTGAGGCCCTGACCCTCAACAGCGGCTAAAGCTGGGCCGTTCCCTTACGACGTTCGAATTCCTTGCTTAACAATCGCTTGCTTGAGGCTGAGCATGTCCTTCCAGGCCTGTGCCTTGGCACTGGGCGTGCGGAGCAGGAAGGCGGGGTGCAGCGTCGGCAGCACCGGGCCGCTCCAGTTGTTGATCTCGAGCGTCTTCCACTGGCCGCGCATGCGGGTGATGCCCTGGCTGGTGGCAAACAGCGCCTGCGTCGGCACATTGCCCAGCGTCACCATGAGCTTGGGGTTCACGAGCTCCACTTGGCGGTGGAGGAAGGGCGCGCATTGCGCCAGCTCGTCCGGCGTCGGGTTGCGGTTGCCGGGCGGCCGCCACGGCACCATGTTGGCGATGTAGACCTTTGTGCGGTCGAGCCCGATCGCCGCCAGCATGCGGTCGAGGAGCTGGCCGGCCCGGCCGACGAAGGGCTTGCCCTGCTTGTCCTCTTGCTCGCCCGGACCCTCGCCGACCATCATGATCTGCGCCTGCGGGTTACCGTCGGCGAATACCAGTTGAGTCGCGCGATGCTTGAGCACGCAGCCGTCATAGGCCTCCATCGCCGCCCGCAGCTGCTCGAGCGTCGTCGCGGCGGCGGCAATCTCGCGCGTCTCGGCCGGATCGGTCACCAGCGGTGCCGCGGGGGGCGGGGCAGGGGCCGGGCCGGCTGCTGCCGGCAGGACGCGCTTGACCGGCGCGACTGCGGACGCGGCGAACCGGTCCACCGGCTCGTCGCCCACCGCAATGTCCACGCCCGCCGCGCGATACCAGTCGAGTACCGCGAGGGCTTCCGCGTCGGACATCTGTGAGGGGTCGTGCGCCATCGCGCCCTTATCTCACGGCCACCCCGACGGTGGAACCCATGCGTCGCCCTCTTGAACCGTCCCGTCACGGCCAATAGCCTTCACCCTCACCGGAAGGCACTCGAGCGCGGCATCGGGCGGTTGGCCTAGTGCTCCGGGCGGCGGCGCAGCGAGACCTTCCCGGTCGGGCTCATCGTCGCGCCGGTCTCGGCCATCCTCCGGCGCAATCCGTGCCTCTTCCCGCCAGCACTAGGGAGCTGCTGCATGAAACTCGGTGCTTTTTCCATTAGCCTCGCCGTCAAGGACATCAAGGCATCCAGGGCCTTCTACGAGAAGCTCGGCTTCTCCGATCTGGGCGGCGTTGCCGACCAGAACTGGCTCATCATGACCAACGGCACGACGGTCATCGGCCTGTTCCAGGGTATGTTCGACAAGAACATCCTCACCTTCAATCCGGGCTGGGGACAGGACGCCAGACCCGTCGACCCGTTCGACGATGTCCGCGCCATCCAGGCCGACCTCGACGCCAAGGGCATCGCCTTCGAGGCCAGGGCGGACCCAACCGGCTCCGGCCCGGCGCACTTCGTCATCCACGATCCCGACGGCAACCAGATCCTGGTCGACCAGCACCGCTGATTTGCGATCCTGCGGCGCGCGTGCCATAGGCCTCGCCTGATCGTGAGCCGGGGCGCCGATGGCCGAGCGCGACATCATCGAGACCGAAATCGTCATCGTCGGGGCCGGCCCCGCCGGCCTCGCCGCCGCCATCCGGCTCAAGCAGAGATCCCCCCAAACGGCGGTGATAGTCGTCGAAAAGGCGGCGGAAATCGGCGGACATATTCTGTCCGGCGCGGTGATGGATCCCTCCGGCCTCAGTGAACTGATCCCCGACTGGCGCGAACGCGGCGCCCCGGTCGGACCCGACGTGACCCGGGACGTGTTCCACGTCCTCACCCGCCGCCACGATTTTCGCCTACCCGGCTTCCTGCTGCCGCCGCTGATGAAGACGCTTGACGGCGTCATCGTCTCGCTCGGCGACCTCGTCCGCTGGCTGGGCGCCGAGGCACAGGCCCTCGGCGTCGACATCTATCCCATGACCGCCGCGGTCGACGTGCTGCGCGGCGCGGGCGGCGCCGTCGAAGGCATCGTCACCGGCGACCTTGGCGTCGACCGCGCCGGCAAGCCCAAATCCGGCTACGCCGCCGGCATCGGTCTGCGGGCCAAATACACGCTCATCGCCGAGGGCGCGCGCGGCTCGCTGGCCAGGCGCACCATCGGCGATTTCGGCCTCGACGCCGCCGCGTCGCCGCAAAAGTACGGCCTCGGTCTCAAGGAGGTCTGGGAGATCCCCGCCGCCCTCCACGAGCCCGGCCGCGTCGATCACTTCCTCGGCTGGCCGCTCGACGACGCGACGCAGGGCGGCGGGTTCCTCTATCACGCCGCCGACCGCCGGATTTACCTCGGCCTTGTCGTCCATCTCGACTATCGCGATCCGACGCTCTCGCCGTTCGACGAGTTCCAGCGCTTCAAGCAGCACCCCGCCATCGCCCGCCTGCTCGAGGACGCAACCCGCCTTTCCTACGGCGCCCGCGCGCTCACCTCGGGCGGATGGCAGTCGATCCCCGACCTCGCCTTCCCGGGCGGCGCGCTCATCGGCTGCGCCGCCGGCTACATGAACGCGCCGCGCCTCAAGGCCATTCATTCGGCCATCCGTTCCGGCATCGCCGCCGCCGATGCGGTGGCCGAGGCGCTCGGCAAGGGCAGGGCGCACGACACGCTCGACGACCTGAGGCAGCGTACCCTTGCCACCGGCATCGGTCCGGAGCTTCGCCGCGTGCGCAACGTCAAGCCGCTGTGGTCGCGCTTCGGCACCGTATTGGGCGTCCTGTTGGGCGGCATCGACATGTGGGTCAGCACGCTGCTGCGGGTCTCGCCCTTCGGCACACTCCGTCATCGCAACGCCGACGCCGACACGCTCTGGCCCACCTCGACCACCGGCGTGCGCAGCTATGACCGCCCCGACGGCAGGATCGCCTTCGATCGCGCGTCCTCGGTGTTCCTTGCCAATATCGCGCATGACGAGGACCAGCCGGTCCATCTGCGTCTCGCCGACCCGGCCGTGCCGGTGCGCGACACGCTCCCCGCCTACGGTGCCGAACCGGCGCCGCGCTACTGCCCCGCCGGCGTCTACGAGCTGTCCGCCGAAACCGGAGAGCCGGTCTTCCGCATCAGCCCGGCCAACTGCGTCCATTGCAAGACCTGCGATATCAAGGATCCGGCCCGCAACATCACCTGGGTCCCACCTGAAGGCGGCTCAGGGCCCAATTATGTGGGCATGTGACGGCCGAACCACGCTGCCGCCGCGCCTCACAACCCCGTGTGGCCTTGCGGCGCAGTCGCAAAATCGACAATCTTTCCATGGCTATTCGGCCGGTCCCGGAGACAAGGAAACCTCGTGAATCTCGCCCTGCGCCTCGTCGCCACCACCGCGCTTGCCGGTCTCCTACTCACCGCGCCGGCCTTGTCCCAGGGCCAGTTCCTCGACCTCGCGGAAGGTCCCAGCGCCGCCGGCAGCTATCTGGCCGGCCAGGAAGCGATGGGCGAGCTCAGCACGCCCAATGCCGCCCGCTACTTCGCCCAGGCCGCGGCCGACGAGTGGGACAATCCGCTGGTCATCCACGCCGCCTTCGTTGCCCTCGCCGCCAATGGCGAGATCGAACGCTCCGCCGATTCCGCCCGCCGCATGCTCGAGCTCGAGCCCACCAACCAGCTCGCCCAGCTCGTCATCGCCACCGAGGCGCTCAAGAACCGGCGCTACGCGGCCGCCATCCGCGACCTCGACAAGCTCGGCTCCGACAGCTTCGAGGGCATCACCGGCTCCATCCTGCGTGCCTGGGCGCTGATCGGCGATGGCCGCTACAGCGAGGCGATGGGCTCGCTCGACAAGGTCGCCGAGAACGGCCTCGAGGAGTTCCTCGTCTTCCACCGCGCCATCATGGCCGAAGTCGCCGGCGACCGCGCCGCGGCGCAGGACTACATCAGCCAGGCGATCGAGGTCGACGCCTTCACCGCCGACGTGGTCGATGCCTATGCCCGCATCCTTGCCAATGCCGGCCGCTTCGACGAGGCGCTCGACGCCATCGTCGCCTTCGAGGCGCAGGGCCTCAACCACCCCATCATCTCCGCGCTCAAGACGCAGCTCGCCAACCGGCAGCGGCCCACAATGTTCGTCGACAGCGTGCAGGCCGGCGCCGCGCAGATGTTCCACAGCGTCGGCCTCGCCTTCGCCCGCGAGGGCACCACCGACATCTCGCTCGTGCTCGAGCGGCTGGCGCAGTATCTGGACCCGCGCAACGACACTATCCCCATCGTCATCGGCCAGCTCTACGATGGCGCCGGCCAGCACGAGCTCGCCAATGCGCTCTATGATGGGCTCCCCGCCAATTCGCTGCTCAAGCCGATGGCCACCGTGCGCGTCGCCGACAATCTCGATGCGATGGGCGACCGCCCCGAGGCGATCCGTCGGCTGAGCAACATCATTGCCACCAATCCGGACGACATCGACGCCATCTCCGTGCTCGGCGACCTGCTGCGCGCCGACAAGCAGTTCGCCCGATCCGCCGACGCCTATACCCAGGCGCTCGCCGTCACCGGCGGCAAGAGTCCCGCCGACTGGCGCTTCTACTACGTACGCGGCATCGCCTATGAGCGCTCGGACCAGTTCCCGCTCGCCGAAAAGGACTTCCTGCGCGCGCTCGAACTCAATCCCAACCAGCCGCAGGTGCTCAACTACCTGGGCTATAGCTGGGTCGACAAGGGCATGAACCTCGACCGCGGCCTCGAGATGATCGAGAAGGCCATCGAAGGCGCGCCCAATGACGGCTACATCATCGACAGCCTGGGCTGGGCCTACTACCGCCTCGGCCGCTTCGAGGAAGCCGTGGGCAAGCTCGAGGAGGCGGCTCTGCTGCGTCCCGCCGATCCCGAGATCAACGACCATCTCGGCGACGCCTATTGGCGCGTCGGCCGCAAGCTTGAAGCGACGTTCCAGTGGAAGGTCGCCTATGCCATGGACACCGAGGGCAACGTCAAGAAGCGGATCGAGCCCAAGCTCAAGGGCGGCCTCGATGCCGCCCCCGTCAGCGAGGATTCGGCGCCGGTCGAGCCGGCGCCCGGAGACCAGGCCGCGGCCAACTGAGCGATGGCGGAGACGTCAGTCGAGGCCGCGCCCGCCAAGATCAACCTCGCGCTCCACGTCACCGGCCGCCGGGCCGACGGCTACCATTCGCTCGAAATGCTGGTGGCCTTCGCCGAAGTCGGCGATGAACTGGAAGCCGCGCCGGCGCGGCAGGACAGCCTCTCGATCAGCGGCCCCTTCGCCGCCGGCCTCGGCAATGGCGAGAGCAACCTCGTGCTGCGGGCGCTCGGCGCCTTCCGCCGGCGCTGGCCCGGCGCCTTGCCCGACGGCATCGATCTGCGCCTCGCCAAGAACCTGCCCGTCGCGGCCGGCCTGGGCGGCGGCTCTGCCGACGCGGCGGCGGCCCTGCGCCTGTTCGCGGCGATGGCCGATGCGGACATCGCCTTCCCCGACCTGCTCGAGCTGTCGCGCGGCCTCGGCGCCGACGTGCCGATGTGCCTTTATTCGCGGCCGGCGGAAGTGCGCGGCATCGGCGAGATCGTGCTGCCGCTCAAGCACTTCCCCACCTGCTATGTCGTCCTGGTGAATCCGCTCGTTCCAGTCGTTACCGCCGACGTGTTCCGCCGGCTGGAGCGCCGCGACAATCCCGGCCTCCCCGATATCGGCGGTCCGCTGACCCGTCCCGCCCAACTTGGGCTCTGGCTCAGCGAGACCCGCAACGACCTCGAGCCGCCCGCCATCGCCATGGTGCCCGTCATCAGCAACCTCATCGCCCAGCTTCGTGTCGCCAATGGCTGCATCCTCGCCCGCATGTCCGGCTCCGGCGCCACGGTCTTCGGCCTCTTCGGCTCCAGCGCCCAGGCCCATCAGGCCGCCCACGACCTCCGCGAAACCTGGCCCGCCTACTGGGTCGCCGCCGCGCCGTTGCTTGCCGCGTGAGGCTCAGCCCATCGGCAGCGTACCGAGCACGCTGACCAGCGCGACAACCACGACGCCGATGGCCATCTCGGCGAGTGCCGACCGATAGAGCGGCACCGCGCCGTCGCGTGCGAAGCGCGGCAACAGCACGTAGCGATTGGCGAGCGCCAGCCCGACCATCAGCAGCACGAGCCCGATCTTGGCTGCGAGCAGAGCCTGCCAGGGCGAGGCGAGGTCGGTGGGCGGTCCGCCGATCAGCAGCCACGTATTGACGAGCCCCGTCGCCAGCGTCACCGCTACCGCCAGGTGGCCGAGGCCGGAGAAACGGCGGAGCGCCGCCTCGGCATCGGCGCCCAGCCGCATGCTGAGGGCCAGCGGCAGGAGCGAGCCCAGCCAGAACCCCGCCGCCACCAGGTGCGCGATCTGGCTGGCCCGGCCGACGCCGCCGGTCCAGCCTCCCGTGGCGGCGAGATGGCCGACGAGGCCCAGCACCGCCAGCATCGCGCCGGAGAGCACCGCGAGCGCCCACCATCGCGGCCACGCCGCAATCGCCGCGACCAGCAGCACGTCGAGCGCCAGCACGGCGATCCACGTGCGGCCGAACTGCGTCCCGGTGAGGACGAGCTGCAGCGTGGCGGGATCGACAGCGTCGGCCCAGCCGTCGCCCATCGTCGCTGCCGTCACGCCGAGCCAGATCAGCGATGTCCCCACGAGGATGCAGATACAGGCGATCGCCAGCCTGCGCAGATGCCTGGTGAGGTTGCCCGGCATCCCCGGCGGCGCGATCGCAGCGGCAAACACGGCGATGCCGAAGAGCTGGATGGCCGCCGCGTAGTGCAGGACGCGTGCCGCGGCGAGGACAAGCTCCGGCAATCGCTTACTTCACGTCGAACGAATAGGTGCCGCTCACCTTGTGGCCGTCGGCCGCGACTGCCGCCCAGTCGACGGTGTAGCTGCCGTCCGGCAGTCCAGCTGGCAGCGTGACGATCACGCTCGCGCCGTTCGCAGGGTCAATGGCAAAGCTCGTCCCGCCGACCGCCAGCCCGTCGGGTCCGACAATCTCGATTTTGGAGAAGGCCGGCTCGATGCTCTCCGAGAAGGTGAGCACAAGCGCTTCTGGCATCACCTCGACCACGGCATCGGCGGCAGGAACGGACGACACCAGTTCCGCATGGGCCAGCGACGGCAGGGTCTGCGCGCCGACACAGAAGATCGCGAGCGCGGCGGCCCGGGCCAGGTTCCGGATGATGGTGTGCATTGCCAGTCTCTCTAGTCGTGCCCGGCGGCGACGGGTTCGGGCGGTCCATTGTGCGTGCGCAGTTCTACCAGAACACGGTCGGCCATGTGCACACATCTTTGGCCGTCGAAGGGAAACAGCGATGTGAAGGCGCCGTTGAGCTTCTGCTCGATCGTCTCGCGCATCAGCCGGCGCGCCCGATGCAGCCGCGTCCGCACCGTCTCGGGCTTGATGTCGAGCGTGGCTGCCGTCTCCTCGACGCTCAGCCCCTGCACGTCGCGCAGCACGAACACCGAGCGGAAGGGGACGGGCAGGGCGTCGACCGCCTGCTCGAGGAAAGTCCGGATCTCCTGGCGTGACATTTCGGTCTCCGGATCGAGTTGCGGCTGGATGGAGGGAAACTGGATGATCTGTGCGCTCTGGCCGCGTTCGATGTCGATCTGCTCGACCCCTGTCGTCGGCCGCCGCCGCCGCAGCCGCTCGGTCGCCTCGTTGACGGTGATGCGCGTGAGCCAGGTGGTGAATTCGGCATCGCCGCGGAAGCCGTCGAGGTGCGTGAACGCCTTCACATAGCTTGCCTGCACCACGTCTTCGGCCTCGGCATCGTTGTGCACGATGGCGCGGGCGACGCGGAACAGCCGCTGGTTGTGGCGTCGGACAAGCGTGCGGATCGCCGCCTCGTCCTGGCCGCGCGCCATTTCGACGAGCACCCTGTCGCCATGGCCGGCGAGGTCGGCGCGGGGAGGGGAAACGGTGAGCCGTGTCGTTGTCATGATCGCCTACTCTATGCCTACCGCATTGGACGGCGAAGCGCGCAATACGTTCCCGACAGGCTGCGGGGCGCCGGAACGTGCCGTTCCGGCGCCCGTCGGCCTACGGCGCGATGACGAGGGTGCCCGTCATCCCGGGGTGGAACTTGCAGAAGAAGTCGAGACTTCCCACCGCGCCCACCACCATGCGGACCTCGGTTCCGGCCGGCAGGTCGACGTCGAAGCTCTTGTCGCGGGCCGTCGCCGAGTGGCGGAAGATGTCGTTGTTCTGCCAGATGACCGTATCGCCGGCATGGAGCTCGGCCGGCACGGGGCCGAACTTCATCTTGTCGATCACGATCGTGTAGTCGGCGGCAAAAGCGGGCATCGCGGCGAGCGCGGTGCCGGCCACCAGCACGCCGGTCAGGGCCAGCTTGATCAGGGCGGTCATCTCAAGGCTCCTACTGGAACTTTGCCGCGACCATCTCGGCATGATGCTGGTGCTCGGTGAACAGCGTCAGGCCGGTCTTGAGTAGCTCCTTGAACTCGGCGTTCTGCGCCGAGGGGATCAGCACCGAGCTCAGCGCTCCGTTGACCGTGGCGTGGTAGGCGACCTCGTTGGCGATGTAGGCCTTGTCGAACGCGGCGCCATCGAGCTTGTCGAGCTCGGCCAGCTTGTCCGCCGCCGCCTGGCTCAGCGCCTGGCTGGTCGGATTGTCTTCGGGCGTGACCCCGAGCTTCGTCACCAGCGCCAGCGCCTGGTCGTTCACCGCCTTGTGGTCGGCGGCCATCAGCGTGGCGAAGGCGATGATGTCCGCGTTGGTGCTCTTCTTGATCGCCTGTTCGGCCGCCACAACGTCGATCTGCCCGGCCGTGTAGGCGATGTGGGCGATCTGCGGATCGGTGGGCGCGTCGGCGGCGGCGCCGACGCCGGCCATGCCGAAAGCGAGGAGCGCTGCAAGCACTGTAGTTCTGATCATGTCGATCTCCTGGGAACGGAAGGCAACGGGACATCTGCGCCCCGCTGGTTCGCTCCATTCGACGGTGACCGGCCGGAAATGTTCCGGCGTTGACGAATCCGGCGACAGAAGAGGCCCGCGTTCCCGATCAGCTCTCCGCGTCGGTCATCACGATGCGTTCGTCGGTGACCCGGAAGCCGGCACGCCCGAACGCGGCCGCCATCGGCACATTGCCCATGTCGGTGTCGGCGCCCACCTCCTCGCCGGGCGCGAACTCGCTCAGCATCCACATCATCTCCGCCAGCAGTTCGTTGACATAGCCGCGGCCGCGCTGCGCGGGCACGACGCCGATATAGGCGATCACGGGTACCCTGTGGTTGCGCGCCGGCACGATGAGGCCGGCCAGCTCGCCCGATTTGGTGTAGGCGAGTTTCCACCAGTCGCGCGGCGAGGGGAACCAGGCGAGGTCCTCGAGCTGCTGCTGCGCGGCGCGATCGAGGCCGATCTGCGCGATGCTGCGCCGGTCATGTGCGTCGAGCGTGTCGGCCAGAATCTCGCGCAGCGCGACGAGCAATTGCGCCTCGTCCGCTGGCCTGTAGTCGAGCCGCGCGCCGCGCGGCGGCAGGCCGTCGCGCTCCGCCGACCAGCGATAGCTGAAGCGCTCGACGAACAGCTGGAGTCCGGCATTCTTTGCCGCGTCCATCCGCGCCCTGGCCCAGTCGCGCATCACCGGATTGTCGCGCCAGCCCGGCGGCAGGAACAGGTGGTAGTCCGGCCGTTTGCCGTCGTCATTGCGCATGGAATCATGGGCGGTCAGCAGCAGTTTGGTGCCCAGCGCGACCTGTCGCGGCCCCGGCATCGCCTCCAGCCAGTCGAGCGCCGCCGGACGTGTGTCGTCGGGCCCGCACCACCAGCAGGCCCGCGCCACCACGACGCCGGCCTCGATCGCCACCCAGGTGTGTTCGGGCCGGTACTGCCGCGCGGCGAGCAGCGCGGCGTAGTCGCGCGCCGTCTCCCACAATCCGGGCAGGCGCTCGAACGGATATGACAGGAACAGCTCGGTCTCGCCCGGCCGCAGCGGGCGTATCGTCAATTCAGGCATCTATCCTCCAGGGACAAGTCATCCGTCGTCCTGCCGCTCGGCAGGACGCGCAATCGGCCGATCGCGCGCGAACGCCGCGATCGTCATGTGGGGGAACAGCCTCGTCCGATCAGTAGCCGCAAATGCCGCGGCGGGCCAGAGCGTCAGTACGCGCGGCTCACATAGAATTCGGCGATGTCGCTCAGGATCGTCTTCATCTCGGTATCGTGCAGCGGGGCGAGGGCGGCGCGGGCGCGCTGCACATGTGCCTGCGCCTGCTCAACCGTCCGACCCAGCGCATTGTGCCGGTTCATGATCGCAACGATCTGGGTGAGCGAGGTGTCGCTCGCATCGGCCTTGCCCAGCGCCGCGGCGATGATCTCGCGCTCGGCCGGATTGGCATCGGCGAGGGCGAGGATCACCGGCAGCGTCATCTTGCCTTCGCGCAGGTCGTCGCCGGTGTTCTTGCCCATCGCGCCGCTCTCGCCGCGATAGTCGAGCACGTCGTCGACGAGCTGGAAGGCGAGGCCGAGCTCGAGCCCGTAATCGCGCAGCGCCGTGCGGCCCGCGTCGTCGGCGCCGCCGGCCATGGCGCCCACTTCGGCTGCCGCCTGGAACAGCGTTGCAGTCTTGGCGCGGATCACCTGGTTGTAGTCGTCGGGCGTCGCGGCGAGGTCGCCGGCCTTGGACAACTGGAACACCTCGCCCTCGGCGATGACCGTTGCCGCCTTGGCGAGCACGCCCAGCGCGTCGAGCTTGCCGGTCTCCACCATCATCAGGAACGCCTGGCCGAGCAGGTAGTCGCCCACCAGCACGCTTGCCTGGTTGCCCCAGATCATGCGCGCCGCCGGCCGGCCGCGCCGCATGTCGCTCTCATCCACCACGTCGTCGTGGAGGAGGGTGGCGTTGTGCATGAACTCGACGGCCGCCGCATAATTGATCTGGGCGCCCGTCGGCTTGTCGAACACCAGCGCCGCGGCCACCGTCAGCATCGGCCGCAGCCGCTTGCCGCCGGCCTCGATTAGGTAGCGGGCAAGCTGCGGCACCATTTCCACGTGGGATTCGGCGCGGCTCAGGATCAGGGCGTTGACCTTGTCCATCTCGGCATGCGTCGCCGCCAGCAGGCGGTCGAGCGCGCCCAGTCCTGCCTGTTCCTTCGTTGCCGCCGCCGAGGTGACCATCTCTTGCCGTTCTGCCGTTGAGGCCCGTCCGCAAACCCGTATGATTGGCGCGAACCGGCCCGGAAACTCGCGATGTCCCTAGCCCACGGCGCTGAAATTGTAAAACGTCCGGAGGTCACACATGACGCCTTTCTGGGCGGGCGCCTGACCATTGCCCAGCCTGCCCGGGGGTTTCGCGCCGGGCTCGATTCGGTGCTGCTGGGCGCCGCGACGGGCCACGGGCAGGGCCAGTTGCTCGATCTGGGCGCCGGCGTGGGGACGGCGGCGCTCGTTGCCCTCGCCGATCACGCCGCCCTCGGCGCCATGCTGGTGGAAGCCGACGCCGACACCGCGGCGCTGGCGGCCGGGAACGTAACCGCCAACGGCTTCGCCGGCCGCGCCCAGGTGCTCACCCTCGACCTCACCGCGAGCGGCCGCACCCGCACCGCCGCCGGCCTCAGGCCCGACCATTTCGTCTCGGTGCTCGCCAATCCGCCCTTCTTCGAGGTCGGCACCGCCCCGTCTGCCCGCCGTGCCGCCGCCCGCCACATGTCGGCCGAGGCGCTCGACGTCTGGGTCAAGACTGCCGCCAGTCATGCCGCGCCGGGCGGCGAGGTGATCTTCATCCACGTCGCCGAGCGCCTGTCGGCACTGCTGCAGAGCTTCGAGGCGCGTTTCGGCGCGGTCACGATCCTGCCGCTGACCCCGCGCGAGGCCGAGCCGGCCAACCGCATCCTGATCCGCGGCATCAAGGGTTCCCGCGCCCCGCTGACGCTGCTCGCCTCGCGCGCCATCCACACGCCGTCCGGACGCACATTCCGCCCGCAATTCGAGGCCATCTTCCGCGGCCGCGACCGGCTCCACTGGTAATGGTGGCCATCCGGCCTTACATGACGCCGCGGCGTTGAGGAGAAACATGCGCGAACCGACCGGATTCATCGGCTGGCTGACCAGGCCCTTCCGCAAGCAGGGCCCCGTCATTCCGGTCGTCCGCCTGCATGGCGTCATCGCCGCCGAGACGCGCCCGGGCCGGCTCAATATCGAGGGCGTCGCGCCGCTGCTCGACCGCGCCTTCCGCATGTCGGGCGACACCGTCGCCATCATCGTCAACTCGCCGGGCGGTTCCGCGGTGCAGTCGCGCCTCATCTCCAAGCGCATCCGCGATCTCGCCGCCGAGCACGAAAAGCGCGTCCTCGTCTTTGTCGAGGATGCCGCCGCATCGGGCGGCTATTTCATCGCCACCGCGGGCGACGAGATCATCGCCGATCCATCCTCGATCGTCGGCTCGATCGGCGTCATCTTCGCCGGCTTCGGCTTCCCCCGGGCGCTCGACAAGCTCGGCGTCGATCGCCGTGTTCACACTTCGGGCCGGAACAAGTCGACCATGGATCCCTTCCTTCCCGAAAAACCAGCGGACGTCGAGCGCATCAAGCAGCTCGAATCCGAGATCCATCAGGTGTTCATCGACTGGGTGAAATCGCGCCGCGGCGGCAAGCTCACCGCGCCCGACGACCAGTTGTTCACCGGCGAGTTCTGGAGCGGCCTGCGCGGTCTGGAGCTCGGCCTGATCGACGGCGTAGGCGATTTGCACGAGACCCTGCGCAGCCGCTTCGGCGAGCGCATGCGCCTGCGCGTCATCGAGCCCAAGCGCGGCCTGTTCCAGCTTCCGCGCCTCGGCATCGCGGCCGATGTCGCCGCCACGCTCGAAGACCGCACGGTCTGGTCGAGGCTCGGCCTATGACAGCGATCCTGCTGCGCATCCTCATCATGGCCGTGATCTTCGGCGCGATTGCGCTGGGCGTCCGCCGCATCTGGCGCGACTGGCAGAAGCAGTTCAAGGCCGAGGAAACCGAAGTTCACCAGCGCGACCTTGAGGAGCGCAAGCGCCCCGACGTCATCACCCTGAAGCGCGACGCCGACGGCACGTTCCGTCCGCCCGAGAACGACAATCGGCGCTAGGTGACTAGCCGGCGAGCCGCCTGACGCGGCGCGAGCCGTCGATCTCGGCGAGCACGCCAAACACTTCCGCCGCGGCCACCGGACGGCTCAGCAGATAGCCCTGCGCCTCGTCGCAGCCATTGCGCACCCAAGCGAGCTGCGCCGGCGTCTCGACGCCCTCGGCGGTCACCTTCATGCCCAGCGACTGGCCGAGCCCGATCACCGAGCGCACGATGGCCTGGCTCTCCTCGCTGCCCGGCAGGCCGCTGACGAAGGCACGGTCGATCTTGATCTTGGAGAACGGGAAGCGCTGCAGATAGCCGAGCGACGAGAACCCCGTTCCAAAATCGTCGAGCGCAATCCTCACGCCCGCGTTGCGCAGGCGCCGCAGCGTTTCGAGATTGGTGTTGGAGTCGCGCATCAACACCGTCTCGGTAATCTCGAGCTCGAGCCGACTGGCCTGCAGCCCGGTCTCCGCCAGGACGCGCTTGACGGTGTCGGCGAGCCCGTCCGTCGCAAACTGCCGCGGCGACAGGTTCACCGCCACCGCAACGTCCGCAGGCCAGCGCATCGCCTCGCGCGCGGCCTGCCGCAGCACCCATTCGCCGATCGGCACGATCAGCCCGCTTTCCTCGGCCACCGGGATGAATTCCTCGGGCGAGATCGGACCGCGGCGCGGATGGTTCCAGCGCAGCAGCGCCTCGAAGCTCGCCACCCGGTCGGTGCGCAAATCCACCAGCGGCTGATAGGCGAGAGCGAACTCGCCGCGCTCGATCGCGTTCGCCAGATCCGAGCGCAGGGCCTGCCTCTGCATCAGCTCGATATGCATCGACGGCTCGAAGAAGCGGTGGGCGCCGCGCGCTTCGGTCTTGGCTGCGTAGAGGGCGATGTCGGCGTTCTTGAACAGTTCGTCGGGCCGTGTCGCCCTGCCGGCCACCGCGATGCCGATGCTGGCGCCGACGCGCACCGGCTGCCCGTTCACCGGGTGCGGCGCGCCCACCGTCTCGATCAGCCGCATGGCGATCGCGGCGATTTCGTTCTCGCCGTCGTGTCGGCAGAGGATCACGGCGAACTCGTCGCCACCCAGCCGCGCCACCGTCACGTCGGGTCCCAGCACGTCGCGCAGCCGGTTGGCCACGCTCACCAGCAGCACGTCGCCGACAGGATGGCCCAGCGTGTCGTTGACTTCCTTGAAGTGATCGAGGTCGAGCAGCAGCACGGCGATATCGGGCTCCCGCGCCTCGTGCAGCCGCTGCTGGAACAGCGCCCGGTTGGCGAGCCCCGTCAGAGGGTCGTGATGAGCAAGGTGCTCGATCTCGTCGCGGGCCCGCTTCTGTTCGGAAATATCGCGGAAGAACACCGAGAGACCCTCGGCCGTCGGGAACGCCCGGATGCCGAGCCAGACCTGCTGGTCGTCGAGGAACAGTTCGAACTCGGCCGGCTCGCCCGTCTGGAACACGCGCTTGTACTGGTCGCCTTCGCCCGACGTCGCCGCGTTCGGAAACAGCTCCCACAGGCTGACCCCGACCTTGAGCTTGTCATTGGTCAGCTTGATGATCTGCGCAGCGTGGCTGTTCCAGTAGGCAACTCGCCAGTCCCGCGTGATCACGAGCACGCTGTCATGCGTACTCTCGAGCACCGCCTCGAGCTGCGTGCGGCTCGCTTCGAGCGCCTCGCGGCTCTGTTCCACCGCATGCCGCAGGCGTCGCTGCGTGCTGATGATCCAGTGCTCGCGGAAGCCGGCGATCAGCGCGAAGCCGATGGCCAGCACGCCCGCCACGTAAGAGTAGGGCGGTCCGCCCACCACGCCCGACACCGAGCCCGAAATGAGGATCGCGCCCACCGCCAGCGCCGGCACCGTCGCCTGCGCGATCGAGCGGTCGGCACGCCGCCTCGGCGCGGCAGCCTGCGTCTCCGCGCTCGGCTCGTCCCGCGTCTCGGCCATCTGCTCGATCGCCGACCAGACGATCAGCAGGCTCGAGCTCAGCCAGAGCACCTGCATGATGCCGCCGACCTGGTAGGTGCCGTCCATCAGCCCCAGCGCATAGCGCCCGTCGGCCACCGCCTCGGCCAGCACCGCGAGCACCATCAGTCCGTACGACACCGATTTGCGGCCATAGCCATAGAGCGTCAGCGACAGGACGCCGAAGGCGGCGACCGCGCACCACAGCGCCGGATAGAGGAAGGCGACGACTGTCGCGAAAGGCGGCATCACCGACGCGGCGATGCTGTGGTTGAGCACGAAGATCGCCGACAGCGCGATGGCGCAGTAGATCAGCGCGAAATTGTAGAGCTGCACCGTCCCGAAGCGGTTCCGCACCTGCGTGAACTGCAGCATGCCGGCGGTAAAGAACAGCGCCATCGCAAAGAACGCCGCTTCCGCCAGCGACGGGAACACCGGCACGCGGTCGACCAGCGCGAGCGCGATGTAGCTGCCATTGCCCAGCAGATAGAGGCTCGAGCCGATGCCGAAATTGCGCCACGCCGACCGTTCCCCTGGCGTTCCGCGCCGAGCCGCGAGGAAGCACGCCACGGCTGCTGCCATGGGTCCGAGCAGCGAGGGAACCGACCACCAGGCCGCCCGCGCCTCGAAGTCGAGCCTGAGCCAGCCCGGTCCGGCCGCGAACACGGCAAGTCCGGCCACGAGCACGATCAAGGCGACAAGGCGCAGATGGAAAGGCATCAAATCCAGGCAATCGCGGCAATCAAGCACGCCACAATGCCCAGTAAACCTGCCCAAACCGATAAACGGCTTGGCGAAGATTGTATGAACAGCCCCGGGGGCGGTCTAGAACCTCCCGCTCAGGGTCAGCTTGACGGCGTGCTCGCTGCCGGCACTCCGGAGGAAGTGAGCCGGCACATGGCCGGGCTGCTGCTCACCGAGCGGCTGATGGAACTCGCCGCGCCCGCCGATGACGTGCCGGCGCTGACCGAGCGGGAGCGCGACTGTCTCGCCTTCGTCGCCGACGGTCGTACCGACTGGGAGATCGCGACGCTGCTCGGCATTTCGGAATCGACCGTCCGGTTCCACCTCAACAGCGCCGCCGCAAGCCGGGCGCGGTCAATCGGGCGCAGGCCGCCGCACGCCTCGCCGTCCGCGGCCTGCTCTAGCGCCCGGCGCAGGCGCGTCCCCCGCCTGCGGGACAGACTTTCCGCCCCCGCCGCGCTAGGGTCGGAGTGGGGGACATGCGAAAATGCCAGATAACGACGCCGACCGCGACGCCATCATTGCGCTGATCCATCGCAACCGGGCCGCCATCTGGACCCATGATTTCGCCCTGTGGGAGACCTGCTTCGTCCACGCGCCCTACACCACGCGGCTGGGCTGGTGGCGCCCCGGCGGCATCTTCGTGCGGCAGGGCTTCGACGAGCTCGCTGCCCGCGCCCGGACCGCACCGCTCCCCGTGAGCCTGCCGAACGCCTATGAAACGACGGTCGAAAACCTGACGCTGCGGATTGCGGGCGACATGGCCTGGGCCGTGTTCGAGCAGCACTACCCCGAGCGGTATGACGGCTATTTCGGTCCTGGCATCGTCCACGAGATGCGCGTCTTCGAACGGCACGATGGCGAGTGGAAGATCGCCGTGCTCTGCTTTCTGGACGGCGATGCCGGCAAGCTCAGCCAGGTCGCACTCCGCCTCGACGGCGCCGGCGCCGTGCTGTGGAAGAGCCCGGCTGCCGAGCGCATGCTCGCCGACAGCGACGACCTCGTCATCCGCGCCGGCCGCGCCCACTTCCGCGACCGCACCGCCGATCGCGCGCTCGATGCGGCGCTCGCCTGGGCTGCCAAGCTCGACACAGCCTACATGTCCGGCCACGGCGCGGTGCCCATTGTCGTCGAAGCGGGGGAGGGGGTGGCGAGCCGCATCTACTGGGTTGTCGGCGATGCCGGCATGATCCTTCTCCTGTTGGCCGATGCCGCCGTCGACGAAGACCGCCTCCGGGTCGCGACGCAGATTTACGGGCTGTCTCCGGCCCAGCAGCGCGTCGCCGCCCTCGTCGCCGAGGGGCTGTCGCTCGCCCAGATCGCCGAGCGCATGGCGATCACGCCCAATACGGCGCGTACCCATCTCGACCGGATCTTCGAAAAGACCGGCGTGCGCAATCAGACCGCGCTGGTCCGCGTCCTGCTCTCGGCCGTATCGCCGGTCTAGCCTGTCCCCCGATCGGGGGACGCCGCGCTGTCCCTCGTTCCGCTGACAATACGCCGCCGGCGTCCGCGCTAGCTTTCCTCCACCATCTGGAGGACGACGCACATGGCCGACATCGCTCTCGGACGCATCTGGAGTCCCGCCGAATCCGCCCCGCGTGCCGCCTGGCTCGACCGCCTCGTGCACCGCGCCCGAATTCTCCGCCGCCGCGCCCGCCGCGACCGCTACCTCGCACTCACCGGCCGTGCCGCGCGCCACTACCCCTGGTTCGAGACGATGTTCCGCTCGATGAGCGGCCGCTGATCGCCGTCCGCATCGCGGGGACGACATCGCTTACGGGGCTTCCGTTGCGGCGCCCCCCGGCCTAGAGCACGGTCACCTGGTGCAGCCGGGCGAGGATGCGGTGCTGGTCGAGCTCGACCTCGAGCCGGTGCCGGTAGTCGCGCCACCAGGCCGTATCGACGTCCTCCACCATCACCTCGAAGATGGCGATCCGGTCGTGGACAACGTCCTCGGCTTCGGGCTTCCAGGCGCCCTCGGCCGGCGACTGCAGATGCGCCGTCACGCCGCCGAACCGCTCGGTCAGCTCGGTCTTGATCCGCTCGAACACATTGACCGGCACGGCCGTGCCGTCCGGTTTCTCGAGCGGAATGAACAGTTCAACGACAAACATACCTCGCCTCCGGTACCGGCAGCCTAACCGATTCCCCGTCCGATCGGGCCCGTTGACCCATCGGGCGGCAGAAACTAGGTTCCGCGCGCCTCCAACCGGACTAGCCCGATGCCCAATCTGCCCGCCAACATGGATCCCCGGAACTCCTTCCAGGGCCTCATCCTGACGCTCCAGCAATTCTGGGCGAACCAGGGCTGCGTGATCCTGCAGCCCTACGACATGCAGATGGGCGCCGGGACGTTCCATACCGCGACGACGCTGCGCGCCCTCGGCCCCAAGCCGTGGAGCGCCGCCTACGTCCAGCCCTCGCGCCGTCCCAAGGACGGGCGTTACGGCGAAAACCCCAACCGGCTGCAGCACTACTACCAGTTCCAGGTGATCCTGAAGCCGTCGCCCGACAACATCCAGGAGCTCTACCTCGAGTCGCTCAAGCAGATCGGCCTCGATTCCGCGCTGCACGACATCCGCTTCGTCGAGGACGACTGGGAGAGCCCGACGCTGGGCGCCTGGGGCCTCGGCTGGGAGTGCTGGTGCGACGGCATGGAAGTCAGCCAGTTCACTTACTTCCAGCAGGTCGCCGGCTTCGAGTGTAACCCCGTTCCAGGCGAGATCACCTACGGCCTCGAACGCCTCGCCATGTATGTGCAGGGCGTCGAGAACGTCTACGACCTCAATTTCAACGGCGGCGGCAACGATCGCGTCACCTATGGCGACGTGTTCCTGCAGAACGAGCAGGAGCAATCGCGCTACAATTTCGAATACGCCAACACCGACATGCTGTTCCGCCACTTCGCCGACGCCGAAGCCGAATGCAAGGCGCTGCTCGAACAGGGGCAGGGACCCGACGGCCGGCACCTGCTCGCCGTCCCCGCTTACGAGCAGGTCATCAAGGCGTCGCACAATTTCAACCTGCTTGACGCCCGCGGCGTCATCTCGGTCACCGAGCGCCAGAGCTACATCCTGCGCATCCGCGAGCTCGCCAAAGCCTGCGGCGCGGCCTGGCTGCAGACGGAAGGTGGCGGCGCCTAACCGGCGCCCCTGAGCGGCTCGATAGCGTCGAGCTCCTTGGCGGCCGATTGTTCGGCCCTCGCGAGATCGTAGCCCGCCTGCATGTTAAGCCGGAACTTGGCCGTCGTGCCGCGCTGCTCCGGTCGGAGGTCGTCAGGCGTCGGTCTCACCCCTCCGCATCGCCGCCTTGTGAGCGGCGTATTCGGGGAACTCCAACTCCGCCCAGGCGCTCAGCGGCTTCACCAGGATGAGCCCGTCGTCGGCGTAGCCGTTCCGGCTGTAGAAATTGTGCGTGCGCTCTTTCCCCAGCAGCATCGAGATACGGATCAGGTCGCACCCCATGCGTGTCGCCTCCGCTTCGAGCCACACCATCATCTTGGCGCCGATTCCCGCACTGCGCATCTCGTGGTCCACGACCACATGGTCTGCCTCGGCCCACTTGCCGGCCCACAGCTGGACGCCGATCCACAGGCCGGAAACACCGACCATCCTGTCGCCGACAAAGGCGGCGATGCAGCGATAGTTCCCCTGCGCGATCATCGCCCTGAGGCGCTCGCGGAACAGTGCCTCCGGCAACGAACCGGTCTGGCCGTAGAGGGGAAAGATCGTCTGGATCTGATCGAATCCGGTCAACTCGCGGATCACCACCTCGTCCTGCACTGGAACCTCCCTTGCCCGCGGGGCGCTCACATTCGGGGTTCCAAGTATAGTGCCTGTGCCTGCTTGCTCAAGCTGGAGCAGCGCTCTAGCCATGAGCGACGCGTAAGGGGAACGACATGGACTTTCTGACGTCGCTGAATTTCTGGCTCTGGGCGGCCGCCGTGCTGCTTGCCTTCGTCTACCTCATGGCCGGCGTCATGAAGGGCACGCAACCCATCGACAAGCTCGCCGCGCAGATGAAGTGGCCGGCCCAATACCCGCGCCTCACCCGCTTCGTCGGCTGGGCCGAGGTGGCCGGCGCCGTCGGCCTCGTCCTGCCGCTGCTGACCGGCATCCTCGCCTGGCTCACCCCGCTCGCCGCCCTCGGGCTCGCCCTGGTCCAGCTCCTCGCCTTCGGCTTCCATCTGCGCCGCGGCGAGCCGCAGATCCTGCCGGCCAACATTGTGCTCTTCGTCCTCGCGGTCTTCGTCGCCTGGGGCCGGTGGCCGCTGTTCGGCGCCTGATTTCGCGCTAGACTCATGGCGAGGTATCGCCATGAGTCCGCCCCGCAAAGCCCCGCCGAAGAAGCGCAATCTTGCTGCCAAGGCGCTGCGTTCGCCGCTCTTCCGGCCGAAAGTCGCTGGCAATCCAGCGGCTTATAAGCGGCGCAAGCGGTTTATCCGAAATCCGGGTGACGATACCTCGGACGATCAGATCAACTGAAATCAAGTGGATTGGCGGGGCGCGGCGCCAAACTCGCCTGTTCATTGTCCATTCAGCCGTCCGACGCCAGTTGCAGCGCCACCAAGCCGGTGACAGTTTACCGGCACGCTCGGCGCGGAGGGCGCGCCTTTCCTCGGAGGCATCATGTTCGGCTGGATCATTCTGGGCATCGTCGTTGTCGTCATCGGCTACGGCATCATGGCGTACAACAATCTCGTGCGGCAGCGGCAGCTCACCCAGGAGGGCTGGTCGGGCATCGACGTGCAGCTCAAGCGCCGCACCGACCTCATCCCCAATCTGATGGAAGCGGTGAAGGGCTATATGAGCCACGAGCGCGAGACGCTCGAGGCCGTCACCCAGGCGCGCACCGCCGCGCAGGCGGCCCAGAACGGCACGCCCGAGCAGCGCGCCCAGGCCGAGGGCATTCTGTCGGGCGCGCTCGGCCGCTTGTTCGCCGTCGCCGAGGCCTATCCCGACCTCAAGGCCAGCCAGAACTTCATGCAGTTCCAGGGCGAGCTCAGCAACACCGAGAACGAAATCCAGCTCTCGCGCCGCTACTACAACGGCACCGCCCGCGACCTGAACACGGCCGTCGAGTCCTTCCCCTCGAACGTCATCGCGAACTTCTTCAAGTTCGACAAGGTGCAGTATTTCGAGATGGAGAACCCGGCCGACCGCGCCGTGCCGCAGGTGAAATTCTAAGCCACCCGATCGTCGTCCCCGCGGATAGCGGGGACCCATCTTCCCATGCGCGAGGGCCGCAGCATGTTCACTCGGCGTACCCACTCCTGGATCGCGGCGCTGCTGCTCGTCCTCGCATCGCTTTGCGCGGTCCCCGCCATGGCCCGCGAGGAGATCCGCTCATTTGTCAGCGACACCACGCTGCGCGCCGACGGCTCCGTCGAGGTCACCGAGACCATCGCGGTCAATGTCGAGGGCAGCGAAATCCGCCGCGGCATCTACCGCGATATCCCCACCCAGCTCGTCAATCCCGACAATACGCGGCTCCGCTCGGATCTGCGCGTCGTCGAAGTGCTGCGCGACGGCCAGCCCGAGCCCTACGACGTCTCCAACCTCGGTGGCGGCTTCAAGCGCATCCAGATCGGCGACGCCGACGTCTTCCTCGACTACCGGGTGCACACCTACACCATCCGCTACACCATGAGCCGCATGGCCCGCTACTTCGCGGACCATGACGAGCTCTACTGGAACGCTACCGGCAACTACTGGAACTTCCCCATCCTGTCGGCCACCGCCATCCTCGAGGTGCCGCAGGGTGCCGTGATCGATGGTGCCATCGGCTACACGGGCACGCCCGGCTCCACCGAGCAGGCGGTCCGGATCGACCAGACCGCCCCCAACTCCGTCACCGTCCGCACCACGCGCGAGCTCGCGGCAGGGGAGGGGCTGTCCGCCGCCGTGAAATTCCAGAAGGGCATTCTTGTCGCGCCCGAAGGACTCACCGGCGTCGGCAACTGGATCTCCGACCATCGCGAGCTGGTGTTCCCCGGCTTCGCGGTGCTGATCGTCCTGCTGTACAACTACTTCGCCTGGAGTGCTGTCGGCCGCGATCCGGCGCGCGGCACCATCATTCCGTTGTTCCACGCGCCCAAGGGCATGTCGCCCGCGCTCATGCACTATATCGGCAATATGGGCTTCAAGGGTGGCGGCTGGACCGCCTTCACCGCCGCCATCTTCGATCTCGGCGTCAAGGGCCTGGTGCAGATCGACAAAACCGGCAAGGACCTCACCATCACCTCGACGGGCAAGGCGACCGAGAAGTTGCCGCCGGGCGAGCAGATCATCTACGACTATGTCCGGTCCAAGGGCTCCGTCACCGTCGACAAGACCGACGGCCCCAAGCTCAACACCAAGCGTGGCGAGCTCGTAGCCACCATCGAGAAGGAAAACCGCGAGGTCTACTTCAAGAACAATGTGCTCTACAGCATCGGCGGTGTCCTGCTTGCCGTCGTCATGCTCGGCGCGCTGGTCTGGCTCGAAGTGCTCGATCCGGTGTTCCTCATCGTCGCCATCATCGGCGCGGTCATCATCGGTGTCTTCCTCGGCGTCATCTTCGGTTCGGCCAAGGGCGGCGTCGTCGGCAAGATCATCACCATCATCTGGGTCGCGATCATCGGCTTCAATTTCATCGGCGTGGGCATCGATGCGCTCGCTGGCTTCCGTCTCAACATCGACACCGGCCTTATCGCCGCCATCTCGATCATGGTCATCGTGATCGTCTTCGCCATCCTCATGCGTGCGCCCACCATCCAGGGCCGCAAGCTCATGGACGACATCGAGGGCTTCAGGATGTACATGGAGACCGCCGAGAAGAACCGCCTCAACTATGTCGACAAGGGCGAGCCGCCCATGTCGGTGACGCGCTTTGAGACCATCCTTCCCTTCGCCATCGCGCTGGGCGTCGAGAAGCCATGGTCGGAGCGCTTCGAGGCCGACCTGGTGCGCAACGCGGTCGAGGGCGCCACGGCAGGCTCCTATTCGCCCGGGTGGTATCGTGGCGGCTCGTGGTCCACAGGCGGCAGCACCGGCGATTTCTCGAAATCCTTCTCCGGCATCGCCACCGGCATGAGCGCCGCAATGATCGCCGCCCAGCCCAGCACCAGCTCCGGCTCCGGCTTCTCGGGCGGCGGTGGTGGTGGCGGCTCGGGTGGCGGCGGCGGTGGCGGAGGCGGCGGCGGCTGGTAGCCGGCGAGGCGGCGGTCATTTGGATCGAGCCCCACCGAGCCGGCCAGCGAAGCCGGCAGCGGGGGTCGTTACCTGCGGTAGAACGCTACCCTACAAAGTCCACCGGCACGCCCGGCTCGACCAGCCCCGCCAGTTCGCCCGCGTCCCAGTTCGTCAGCCGCACGCAGCCATGCGAGGCCGTCTTGTCGATCGTGTCCGGGATCGGCGTGCCGTGGATGCCGAAGGTCGGCTCCGTCAGGTCGATCCACATCGAGCCCACCGGCCCGTTCGGCCCGGGCGGAATGATCAGCCTGTCGGTGTTCTCGCCCTGCTGGAAATTCACGTCGGGATTGTATGTGTAGTTGGGCATCGGTGCGACCGCCGCCACGAGGTGTGTGCCGCTCGGTGAGGGATTGTCCGCGCTGCCGATCGTGGCCGGATACGCCACCACCAATGCGCCCGTCGCATCGTAGGCGCGCAGCTGCCGCGCTGTCTTGTCCGCTTCGATCCGCGCCACCTTGCGCCCGGTAACGTCGGGCCCGTAGGCGGTCACGACCACTGTCTCGCCGGCAATGAACTGCGCTGCCGGGTTCAGCGCCCGCAGCAGATCTTCATCCATGTGGAAGCGCTCGGCGAGCAATTCGGGCGCGCTGGCGTAGCCAAGGAACTCGCGCTGCGCCATTTCGGCATAATCGGCGGGGATCGGCGGGCCGATCGCCGCGACATCCTCGGGCGTGATCTCGTATCCACCCACCACCGGTTCGGTCGTGTCGAGTGCCGCCACCACGGCCTCGTCGACCGTCCCGTCCTCGGGCAGGCCGTGCATCAGCTCGAACGCCCGCACCGCTTTGCGCACATTGTCGCCGTCGAACCCGTCGATCACCCCTGGTGAGGCCCCGGCGCGGTCGAGAAGCACCTGCAGCTTGACGATGGCGGGGTCGGGCGACGCGGGAGGAGGAGCGTCGCCCGGCTCCGTCGTCTCGTCCGGCACGAGGGGAGGGAGGAACCCGGCCGGTACCGTGGCAAGGTCGGCGGCGTTGACCGCCTGCGCCGACATCTCGACGCTGACGCCATCCTGCGCCAGCACCGAGGCAATCGGGAGCGCCACCAACAGGAAGAGGACCAGAAGTTGCAGAGGACGCATTCGAACCACCCGTTTGCACAAGCTACAGCGTCCACCCCCACCCTTTGGTTGCGCCCATTTCCTCCCTTACCCGCCGCGATGGTGAAAATTCGACTAAATTTGCCTCCGGGACCGGCGAAGCCGTGGGGGCGCAGCCTGTGGAAAGACGCATCAGTTTGACTCGCGGAGTGCCCAGCATTCCCGGGCTTTTGACCCCGATTTCGAGCCAACTTACGCACGGTCCTTCCGACCTATTGTATGGTGCCCCCAGTCGTCACCGATCCCCGCGCGTACGGACGAGGTGCGGGTGACGAGGGTGGGAGGGCTGCGGTCGCGCAGCCTGGGGTTCGTGTCGGACTGCCGGGGCACATAGGTGCCCACAGCGCTCACGCCACGCGCCCGACAGCCCGACCGGCGGAGTGCGCGGAGGCGTCCGGAATTCCGGCGCTTTCCCCTTTTCTCGGAGGCGCTATCCGCGCGCTCCGCCCGCGGGGTCGTTTGCCCCGCGGTTCCCCTGCACCGGGACCTCACGTCACCGGGAGCGTCGTGCTGCGCGCGTGGACATTCCACGCGCCCCTTGCTAACCCTCCCGCGCCCCTACGACCGGACGAAAAATGCCTGAACTGCTGCTCGAACTGTTCTCCGAGGAAATCCCCGCGCGCTTCCAGCGCAAGGCGGCCGACGACCTCAAGAAGGCTGTCACCAACGCCCTGGTCGAGGCGGGCCTCGTCTATGAAGGCGCCCGCGCCTTCGCCACGCCGCGCCGCCTGGCGCTGACGGTCGCCGGCATCCCCGCGCGCTCGCCCGACCTGCGCGAGGAAAAGAAGGGCCCGCGCGTCGGCGCGCCGCAGCAGGCGATCGATGGCTTCCTCAAATCGGCGGGCCTGTCCTCGATCGATCAGGCCAAGATCGTCTCCGATCCCAAGAAGGGCGACTCCTATGTCGCCCATATCGAGCGCAAGGGCGACGAGGCGCCGAAGCTCCTCGCCGACATCCTGCCGCGCGTCATCCAGAATTTCCCCTGGGCCAAGTCGATGCAGTGGGGCCATGGCGGGCTCACCTGGGTCCGTCCCATCCGCGCCATCACCGCGACCTTCGGCACCGACAATGACGAGCCCATCGTCATCCCGTTCAGCGCCAACACCATCACGTCCGGGCAGACCACCTACGGTCACCGCTTCCTCGCTCCCGGCCCGATCAAGGTGCGCCGCTTCGACGACTATGTGACGTCCCTAGAGAAGGCGCGCGTCGTGCTCGATCTCGACCGGCGCAAGGAGATCATCCGCGCCGATGCCGACAACCTCGCCTTCGCGCAGGGCCTGAGCATCATCCACGACGAGGGCCTGCTTGAGGAGGTCGCCGGCCTCGTCGAGTGGCCGGTCGTCATGATGGGCTCGTTCGACAAGGACTTCCTCAAGGTGCCCGAGGAAGTGATCATCGCCACCATTCGCGCCAACCAGAAGTGCTTCTGCCTGCGCGACTCGACCGGCCGGCTCACCAACAAATTCCTGCTCACCGCCAACAATGTCGCGACCGATCAGGGCGTCACCATCGTTGCGGGCAATGAGCGCGTCATCCGCGCTCGCCTGAGCGACGCGAACTTCTTCTACGAGACCGACCTCAAGCTGCCGCTCAAGGACAATGTCGAAAAGCTCGAAGAGTCGGTGTTCCACGCCAAGCTTGGAACGCAGTTCCAGCGGGTCGAGCGCATCGTCAGGCTCGCCGCCGAGATCGCGCCGCTCGTCCGCGCCGATGTCGAGGACGCCAAGAAGGCCGCCATGCTCGCTAAGGCGGACCTCCCCACCGGCATGGTCGGCGAGTTCCCCGAACTGCAGGGCATCATGGGCCGCTACTACGCGCTCGCCCAGGGCGAAAAGCGCGAGGTCGCCAACGCCGTTGCCGATCACTACAAGCCGCTCGGCCCGTCGGACAAGGTGCCGGGCGAGCCCGTCGCCATCGCCGTGGCGCTGGCCGACAAGCTCGACCTCCTTACTGGCTTCTGGGCCATCGACGAAAAGCCCACCGGCTCCCGCGATCCGTTCGCCCTCCGCCGCGCCGCGCTCGGCGTCATCCGCATCGTGACGGACAACGATTTGGCCTTGCCCCTGACGCCGCTGTTCCAGGCCGCCTATATGGTGCGCAAGGCGCAGGGTTCGAAGTCCGAGGTCGAGACGGCCGACGAGACCGCTGAAGATCTGTCGCAGACCGACCTGCTCGCGTTCTTCCACGACCGCCTCAAGGTCACGCTGCGCGACGCCGGCGCCCGCCACGATCTCGTCGATGCGGTGATCACGGCGCGGTCCGACGACATCCTCGAGATCACCCGTCGGGTCGAAGCGCTGTCGGCACTGCTCGATTCCGCCGACGGCAAGAACCTGCTCGCCGGCTACCGCCGTGCTGCCAACATCCTCGCCGCCGAAGAGAAGAAGGACGCCCGCGCCTACGACGCCGTCTCGGACCAGACCAAATTCGTCCTGCCCGAGGAAACGGCGCTCGCCAGCGCCATCAAGCACGTCGATGTCGAGGCGGCGGCCAAGGCGCGCGCCAACGACTATCGCGGCGCCATCGCCGCGCTGGCGACGCTGCGTGCCCCGGTCGACGCCTTCTTCGAGAAGGTGCTGGTCAACGACCCCGACGCGCTCGTCCGCGCCAACCGCCTGCATCTGCTGGCGGCGCTGCGCAACACCATGCAGATCGTGGCCGACTTCTCGAAGGTCGCGGGATAGGGACGGGGCCGCTCGGGCCCCGTTTTGGTCGTCGGGCTAGCCGCTGAGCACAGTGCCGCAACGCATCACGCCGCCATAGTCGTTCGAAAACCAGACCCAGCCTTCCTCCCAGGTGCCGACAACACCCCACTGGTCGGCAAAGGCGCCCTCGAACTCCATCCAGCCATCGGCGCGCAGCGTATAGGTGCCGGGCCCGTTCGACGGATCGTCCTTGAGCACCTTGAAATCGGCTGTTGCCGTGCTCTGCCAGGCGTAGGTGCCCGCCCCGGTGATGCTGAACAGGCCGATCGCCCCGCCACCATTGTCGTGGCACATATACTCGCCGACGGGCGGCTCGGCGGCGTGAACGGGGGCGGTGGCGCAGGCCAGGACGGCCGCGAGAACGAGCAGGCGATGCATGATGTCTCCCTCAGTGAGCAATTGCTGCCACACCGTGAGACGATTGGGAAGGCGGAAGCCTTGGCTAGACCGGCGGCACCAGCGAGCGGTCGCGCTTCTTGGGTTTGAACGGCGCCATGCCCTCATTGGCCAGCTGGTCGGCCCGCTCGTTCATCTCGTCGCCATTGTGGCCCTTGACCCAGTGCCAGTTGATGGTGTGCCGCTGCGTCGCCGCATCGAGCGCCTGCCACAGCTCCATGTTCTTGACCGGCTTCTTGTCCGCCGTGCGCCAGCCATTGCGCTTCCAGCCATGGATCCACTTGGTCAGCCCGTCCTTGACGTAGCTGCTGTCGGTATGAAGTTCGATCGCGCAGGGTCGCTTGAGCGCATTGAGCGCCTCGATCGCCGCCGTCAGCTCCATCTGGTTGTTGGTGGTGATCGGCGCGCCGCCCTTGAGCTCCTTGATGGTAGAACCGTATTGCAGAACCGCACCCCAGCCGCCCGGACCCGGGTTGCCCGAACATGCCCCATCGGTGTGGATGATGACGCTCTCGCTCATTGCGGCCGTGCCATCACGTAGAACTGGAAGGGCACCCCGTCATGGGGCTTTACTTCGGTCGGTGTCATGCCGATCCGCTCGAGTACCTTGATCGACGCGGCATTGCGCACATCGGCGAGGCCGATGAATTGCGGCATCTCCGTCTCGCGGAAAAACCAGTCGCGCATCCCGGCGCCCGCCTCGACGGCGTAGCCGTTGCCCCAGAACTCGGGATAGAGCGAGTAGCCCAGCTCCGGCTCGCCTGTCGGCTCGTAGATGCCGAAGCCGCATCGGCCCACCAGCACGCCATCCGTCTTGCGCGTCACGCGCAGCTTGCCGAGCCGCCGTGTAGCGAACAGCGCGATCCACTCTTCGAGCGCGGCTTCCATCGCCTCGATCGTCCAGGGCTGTCCATGCGTGCTGAGATATCTTGCCACCACCGGATCGCCGTGCAGGCGCACGAGATCGGGCAGTTGCTCGCGGCGCCAACCGCTCAGCACCAGCCGCTCGGTCTCGAACAGGTCGAGCCCGCTCATGCGACGCGCAGCTCGCGCGGCAGGTTGAACACGATGGTCTCGCGCCCCGCGCCATGCGCGCTGACGCTGATGTCGAAGCGCTGTGCGAAAGCCTCGATCACTTCGTCGACCAGCGTTTCGGGCGCCGAGGCGCCGGCGGTGATGCCGAGGGTGCGAATGCCCTCGAACTGCGACCAGTCGATGGCGTCGGCGCGCTCCACCAGCACGGCCCGCTCGCATCCGGCGCGGCGCGCGACCTCCACCAGCCGCACTGAATTCGAGCTCTCCGGCGCACCCACCACCACGATCGCATCCACCTGCGGCGCCACCTTCTTCACCGCTTCCTGGCGGTTGGTGGTGGCGTAGCAGATGTCCTCCTTGTGCGGCAGCGCGATCGCGGGGAAGCGCCGGCGCAGCACATCGACAATCGCCGACGTGTCGTCGACGCTCAGTGTCGTCTGCGTCACGAAAGCGAGCTTGCCGGGATCGCGCGGCGTGTATGCCTCCGCGTCCTCGGTCGTCTCGATCAGCGTGATCGCGCCGGCCGGTAGTTGCCCCATCGTGCCGATCACCTCGACGTGCCCGGCATGGCCGATCAGCACGATCTCACGGCCCTCGTTGAAGTGCCTATTGGCTTCGATATGCACCTTGCTCACCAGCGGGCAGGTGGCATCGAGGAAGAACATGTTCCGTGCCTTGGCATCCGCCGGCACGGCCTTGGGCACGCCGTGCGCCGAAAACACCACCGGCGCATCGCCCGGCGGAATCTCGTCCAGCTCCTCGACGAACACCGCGCCCTTCTGCCTCAGCCCGTCCACCACATATTTGTTGTGGACGATGGCGTGCCGCACATAGACCGGCGCACCGTACTTTTCGAGCGCCAGCTCCACGATCTGGATGGCACGGTCCACGCCCGCGCAGAATCCGCGCGGCGCGCACAGCGTGATGTCGAGCTTGGGCTTGGTCATGCCCGTCAGATGCTTTCGTGACGCACCCAAGTCAAGCCCGGTTGCGGCGCGTCAAACGGGCAGGCACAATAGTATCCGAGCCAAATCAAGGGATTGCCCCGGTGAGCCTCGCCCTCGAAATGTTTGCGGTCGCGCCGTCCGGCGGCAACGCAAACCTGTCCGAGGCCCAGCGCCATTTGCTCGCCGGCAAGGCGCGCTGGATTCGCGCTGCCTGGGAGGAGGGGCTCCCCACCATCCCCACCATCCTCGTGACCCGCGCCGCGTGGGATGCGTTGCAGAGCGAGCGCCGCCAGAGCGCCAGCCGCCTCCGGGCCCATTGGGTCGCGACATTGTTCCGGCTGGTCGGACGCGACAGCCGCCCGCCGCCGCTGGTCGTCCGCACGGCCAGCGACAGGACCGTTTCCGGCCTCGCTTCCGCCCGGGCCGGCCTGCCGGCTCCCGCCACCGAGGCCGAGGCCGTCGACCCCGCCCGCCCGCTCGGCCGCGCCATTGCCGACGCCTTCAAGTCCTATGCCAGTAGCAATGCCGACGACATCGTGCTCGTCCAGGCCGTGGCGCAGGGAGAGATCATCCAGTTCCTCTCGCGCGACCCGCAGAGCGGCAGCATCGGCCCCGCGCCGCTGCCGGGTGGCGCCGTGCCGCTGTCGCCCGAGGCCGCCGAGCTGAGCGAAGCGATCGACCGGCTCGCGGCGCGCCACATGTCGATCACCGTGGCTGCCGAGAAGGGCGGCCTCACCTTCATCGGTGCCCGCCCCTGGCAGGCGACCGCCGCGGCTGAGCTCGAGGCGGCGACCGATCGCGTCGAGCGCGGCGTGTGGAGCGAGGAGCAGGCCGTCGCCAGCATCGATCCCGACCGCATGGTGGCGCTGCTGCATCCGAGCCTCCGGCCCGGTCACGCGCAGGAGCCCATCGCCGTCGGGCTGGGCGTCTCGCCCGGCGCCGCGAGCGGCTACATCGTCTTCACGGCCGAGGATGCCGCCCGCTACAAGGCCCGCGGCCGGCACTGCATCCTCGTGGTCAACGAAACCGGCCCCGCCGATATCGACGGCATGAAGGCGGCGACCGGTATCCTCACGGCGCGCGGCGGCATGACCAGTCATGCCGGCGTCATCGCCCGCATCACCGGCAAGCCCTGCGTCGCGGGCGTGCGCACCCTCTCGGTCGATCCCGCCGACCAGTCCTGCCGCATCGGCGATCTCGTGCTCCACGCCGGCGACCGCATCAGCATCGATGGCAGCGACGGCTCGGTTTATGCCGGCGTGCTGCCGCTGAGCCGCCCCAAGATCGGCGGCGCGCTGGGCGAGCTGCTGGGCTGGTCGAACGCCTCGCGTCGCATCGAGGTGCGCACGAATGCCGAAACCATCGAAGCGGCGACGACCGCTCTGAGCTTCGGCGCCGAAGGTATCGGCCTGGCTCGCTCCGAGCACATGTTCTTCGCCCGCGAGCGCCTCGCGGCGCTCCGTCGCCTCATCCTCAGCGCCGACGAAGCCGACCGCAAGGCGGCGCTGCATGGCCTCGTCGACTACCAGACGGCCGACTACGCGGCCATCTTCAAGACCATGGCCGGCCGGCCGGTCTGCGTCCGCCTGTTCGATCCGCCACTGCACGAATTCCTGCCGCGCACCGACGAGGATATCGAGGAGACCGCGCGTTCGCTCGGCCTCGAGCTGCGCGCGCTGCGGCTGCGACTGGAACGTATTTCCGAAATCAACCCGATGCTCGGCCATCGCGGCGTACGCCTCGCCGTCACCTATCCCGAGATTCTCGAGATGCAGGTGCAGTCGCTGCTCTCGGGCGCCCGCGCCGCCATGGCCGATGGCGGCGAGCCGGTGGCGCTCGAAATCATGGTGCCCTTTGTCTCGACCGCGCACGAAGTCATCTGGGTGCGCCAGCGCGTCATGGAGCTCGTCGATGCCGCGGCGCTGCCCCGCGCGTCGCGCGAGCGCTTCGCCTTCGGCACCATGATCGAATTGCCGCGTGCCGCGCTGCGCGCCGCGGATATCGCGCGCCACGTCGATTTCTTCTCGTTCGGCACCAACGATTTGACGCAGACCACCTATGGCATCAGTCGCGACGACGCGCCGGCCTTCCTCGCTGCCTACCAGCGCAAGGGTCTCTACGAGATCGACCCCTTCGTCTCGCTCGACCAGAAGGGCGTCGGCGAGCTGATCGCCACCGCTATCGAGCGCGGCCGCGCCGCCAATCCGGCGCTCAAGATCGGCATCTGTGGCGAGCATGCGGGCGACCCCGCCTCGCTCGAGTTCTTCGCCAGGCTCAATGTCGACTATGTGAGTTGCTCGCCCTACCGCGTCCCCGTCGCGCGCCTGGCTCTGGCCCAGGCGGCGGGCGGCTGATCAGCGCGAGAACCGCCGCGCGCCCGCGACGCAGGCGATCACGCCGACCGTCACCAGCAGCATCACCCAGGTCACCGGTTCGTGCAGCAGCGTCGCTGCCAGTGCCAGCCCGAAGAACGGCTGCAGCAACTGCAGCTGCCCCACCGCTGCGATCCCGCCCTGGGCGAGGCCGCGATACCAGAACACGAATCCGATCAGCATGCTGAACAGCGACACATAGGCCAGCGACAGCCATGCCGGCAGGCTGATGCCCGCGAGCGTTGCGGGACGGTAGACGATCGACAGCACGATCATCAGGGGCAGGGACAGCACCAGCGCCCACGAGATCACCTGCCAGCCGCCCAGCGTTCGCGACAGCTTCGCGCCCTCGGCGTAGCCGAGCCCGCACACGATGATGGCCGCAACCATCAGGCTGTCGCCGATCGGCGAGCTTTCGCCGCCCAGGAACAGCGCGAACCCGGCCACGAGCGCGCTGCCGAGGATCGAGAACAGCCAGAAGGGCAGCTTCGGCCGCTCGCCGCCGCGGATCACCGCGAAGATCGCCGTCGCGAGGGGGAGCAGGCCGATGAAGACGATGGAGTGCGCCGAGGTGATGTGCTTGAGCGCCAGCGCCGTGAGCAGCGGAAAGCCCACCACGACCCCGAGCGCGACGATGAACAGCGAAACCAGGTCGCCCTGCGCCGGGCGCTTCTCGCGGAAAACCAGCAGCAGGGCGAGCCCGACGATCCCCGCAATGGCCGCTCGCACCACGGTGAGGAAAACGGGGTCGAACTCCATCACCGCCAGCCGGGTGGCGGGCAGGGAGCCGCTGAAGATCACGACGCCAATCAGGCCGTTGATCCAGCCCGCCGTTGTTCGATCGATCGCCACGCGCCTTCCCCGGCGGACAATTGCCCTGTCCGCCTCGCTACATGATGCGCGCGCGTCGCGCAAATTAACCACGTTCGGCCGCGCGGCCCCGCGATTCGCATGGGGTTTACCTCACGATAACCCTAATCCCCCATGATCCGGCTCGTCGGCATTTGAGCAACATGGTGCCGAAGCGTCGAGTGTTGTGGCGTTGCGTGAGTAGTATCGCGTTAGATGGGCCTATTCGGTTCGATCGACTCCTGGGCCCGTCCCCGGCATAGCCGTGCTGGCGTCTTCGCGACCCTGCTGCTGGCTCTCGCCGCGTACCCCCTGCTGACCGCCGGCGCCAATGGTCCGGGGCTCGATGGCCCGACCAGGGCCGTGGCCGCAGTGCCCGCCGCCACGCTCGAGCGCGAGGGCGACGACCTCATCATCGTCGGTTCCGTCGAGAGCCTGTTCAACACCGGGTTCTTCTCCGGTCCCAATCGTGCCGAGAAGGTCAACCGCGCCCGCCTCACGCCCGATGGCGTGACGGTCTCGGGCGGCTTCGACGCCATCCGCACCGAGCTCGCCGACGCCCGCAAGCCCAAGCGCGCCATCGGCGATCTCGAGGATACCCCCGCCGACCCGATCCAGGTCGCGAGCATCGACCCGGGCGCCTCCAGCGCCGCGCTCGATGCCATCGACCAGGTCGTGCCGATGCCCGGCATCATGCCGGTGAGCCCGTCGGCGACGCTCGCCTATGCGCGCGAGACGACACCGGCCACCGCGTTCGACCTGCTGGTCGACAAGCACGGCAACAAGGTTTCCGAAAAAGAGCTGTGGTGCATGGCCACCGCCATCTACTTCGAGGCCCGCTCGGAGAGCTATCGCGGGCAGATCGCGGTGGGGCAGGTCGTCATGAACCGCGTCGCCCACAAGATCTATCCCAAGACCATCTGCAACGTGGTGTTCCAGAACCAGCACATGCGGAACGCCTGCCAGTTCTCATTCGCCTGCGACGGCATCCCCGAGCGCGTCACCGAGCCCAAGGCCTGGGCCCAGGCCGAAGAGATCGCCAAGGGCGTGATCAACGGCACGCTCTATGTGCCAGAGGTGGGCGCCTCGACCCACTATCACGCCACCTACGTCTATCCGCACTGGGCGCCCAAGCTGAAGAAGAACACCAAGATCGGGCTGCACGTCTTCTACCAGTTCAAGCGCGGCTGGACCGCCGGTTGAGCTAGCCGCGCGTCGGCACGCGGAACACCAGGTAGATGAACGAGCCGTCGGCGTAGCTCATCCACCGTCCGCCATCCGCGAGGTAGAAGTCGTCAGGCCAGGTCCGCAACCGCTTTTCGATCCCCGGATAGCGGACGTAGGGCGACAGCATGCCATCGGTCGAGTAGGTGCCGCTTGGCGTGGTCACGATCGTCACCCGCGAGGTGATGCCGTGGCCGATCTTCTTGACCACCTGCGTACGCTGCACGTCGGTCGAGACGCTCTCGTCGATGGTGAATTCGTAGTGACGGAAGAGTCGCGGGTCGACCGGCGCTGGGAACAGCTTGTCGATGGTCGCGAGCGCCATCTCGACCGGCTCCTCGGCGATCGCGGCGATCTGCTGTGGCGCCAGGATGGTCAGCGCCAGGATGCCCCCGGCGAAGACGCCATACGAGATCGATCTGACGGCATTGATCATGATGCCTCCGGCTGAAGCGCGTGCGTTAACCTCGCATCAACCATGTGGCATCGGCCTGCGTCAAAACGGAACAGGCGTTTACCTTAACTTTACGATGAGCTGTGGATCGCCGTGGCCAGCATGTCGACCGCATCGACGAAGCGGTCATGCGCTTCGCGCGTCGGCCAGGGACGGATCAACTGGTCGAACCGCTCGAGCTCGAACGCCGGCAACGTCGGCTCGCCGAAGAACTTGCGCGCCTCCTCGACCGCGAAGCCGGCAAGGTTCACCGCTTCGTGGTAAGCGGCCTCCTTGTCGGCCTTCTTGATCTGGCGCTGCACGATGCCCGGCGCCGCGGCGTTGAGTGCGAAGTGCAGATGCACCGCCGAGAGCAGGCGGTTCTCGACGTCCTTGTAGTTGCCGCCCATCGCCGCCTTGAACGGCGAGATGATATCGCCCATCACATATTCGGGCGCGTCGTGCAGCAGCGCGTAGAGCCGATCGCGGGCGGTCGCGTCCGGCGTCATCGCGCTGAAGATTTCGAGCACCAGCACCGAATGTTGCGCCACCGAGTACGGATAGTCGCCCTGTGTCTGGCCGTTCCAGCGCGCCACGCGCGCCAGCCCATGGGCGATGTCCGTCAGCTCCACATCCACCGGTGACGGATCGAGAATGTCGAGCCGCCGTCCGCTCAGCATGCGCTGCCAGGCTCTGGTGCTGTTGCGTGCCAATCCCGCCCCCGAACGAAGCCGGAAAGCTACTCAGCCGCCGCCGATTCCCCAAGCCGGTACGTGGCCCACAGAGGCAGGGCGATGGTGACGGGCCGCCCATCCACCGTCACCTCGCCGCCATCGAAGCGGTCGAGCCGCACGATGGCGACAGCCGTGCCGTCGACGGGCGTACCGATCGCCCCGCTGTCACGCCCGCTCGCCATCACCGGCGTCCCCGCGACGACGTCGACGCCCGACACGATCACTGGCCGGCGCCGCGCCGTGCCGCGATGCTGCATGCGGCTCACGACCTCCTGGCCGATATAGCAGCCCTTCTTGAAGTCGACGCCCTCGAGCAGGTCCATCCCGATATCGTGAGGAAACACCTGGTCGGCGCCGAAATCCGGGCCCAGCTCCGCCAGGCCCCGCGCGATGCGCGCGGCGTCGCAGCGCGTGTCGGGGGCCGCCCATCCTGCCGCCTCGTCCCGCGTCGCGATCACATGCGAAACCTCGGCCGCCGGATCGTAGCCCACCGCGTGCGATGGGCGCAGGTCGTCGATCGTCACGGCGGCGCGCAGCCGGTACATCTTCATGCGCTTGAGGAACGAGTCGGCGACCGTCTGGTCGACATCGAGCCAGAAGGCGCCATCGCGCCACACGCTCCGCCCCTCGGCCTGGATCTTGCCCTGCGGCGACAGCAGCGCCCACCATACCGGCGGGCCCTCGGCCTCGACGAGGCGGCCGGTGACCACGTCGAACAGCAGCTTCTGCGCTTCGGCGCCGGAAAAGCGGAACAATGCACGCGACGGACGGAGGATTGTAGGCATAGGGGCCATCCAGTAAGGACTTCAGACATGGCGCACTACGACGCGATCTTCAAGAACGGCACCATCGTCAATCAGGATGGCACCCACCTCGCCGACATCGGTGTGCGTGGTGGCCTGATCGCGGCGCTCGGCAGCCTCGGCCCGGCGACGGCGGATGTCGTCACCGATTGTGCCGGCCTCCACATCCTACCCGGCGTCATCGACACGCAGGTGCATTTCCGCGAGCCCGGGCTCGAGCACAAGGAAGACCTCGCCACCGGCTCGCTGGCGGCCGTCATGGGCGGCGTCACCGCCGTCTTCGAGATGCCCAACACCAACCCGCTGACGGTTACGCGGGAGGCCTTCGCCGACAAGATCGCGCGCGCCAGCGGCCGCATGCATTGCGACTTCGCCTTCTTCATCGGCGGCACCCATGAGAACGTCGGCGAGCTCCCCGAGCTGGAGCGGATGCCCGGCTGCGCCGGCGTCAAGGTCTTCATGGGCTCGTCCACCGGCAGCCTGCTCGTCGCCGACGACGACGGGGTCGGCAGCATCCTGCGCGTCATTTCCCGCCGCGCTGCCTTCCACTCGGAAGACGAATATCGTCTCGAGGAGCGCAAGCCGCTCCGGATTCCCGACGATCCGCGCTCCCATCCGGTCTGGCGCGATCCCGAGGCGGCGCTGCGCTCCACGCGGCGGCTGGTCGCGCTCGCGCACAAATACGGCAAGCGCATCCACGTGCTCCACCTCTCGACCGCCGAGGAGATGGTGTTCCTTGCCGGCCACAAAGACGTGGCGACCGTCGAGGTGACGCCGCACCATCTGACGCTCGACGAGACCGCCTATGTACGGCTCGGCACCTTTGCGCAGATGAACCCGCCGGTGCGCGACGCCGCCCATCGCGCCGGCATCTGGGCCGGCGTCGACAACGGCGTTGTCGACGTGCTCGGCTCCGACCACGCGCCGCACACCATCGAGGAAAAGCGCAAGCCCTATCCGTCCTCACCCTCGGGCATGACGGGCGTGCAGACCCTCGTCCCCATCATGCTCGACCATGTCCATGCCGGCCGCCTGACGCTCGAGCGGTTTGTGGACCTCAGCAGTGCCGGTCCCGCGCGCATTTTCAACATCGCGCGCAAGGGCCGTATCGCCGCCGGTTATGCCGCCGATCTCACCATCGTCGATCTCAAGCGCCGGCAGACGATCACCAACGCCTGGATCGCCTCGAAATCGCCATGGACGCCCTATGACGGCGTCGCTGTCACCGGCTGGCCCGTTGGCACGGTGCTCCGCGGCACCCCCGTCATGTGGGAAGGCGAGCTCGTGGCGCCCGCGGGCGGGCGCCCGGTCGAGTTCCTCGAGACTCTCGCCTCGTAGGTCCTTGACCATGGACCTGCTTTAGAGTTCCCTCCGTTCAAAGAAATATTGGGGGAATAATTGGCTACGATTACTGTCAAACAGTTTTCCAGAGTGAGTTTCGATCTCTACGCGCCTGTCGACGCCATTCTTGCGGGCGAGGCCATCATAAAGAGCGCAAGTAGTGCGACGCTACTGCTCTCGAATGGTGAAATTCTCGAGATCACCGGGTCCGGCTTTTCCTATCTCGGCGATGTGCTGACGGCAGGCAGCGTCACCGGCCTGACGCTCAAGACAGCCGGCGGCAGCAAGATTATCGAGGCCTCCGGCTTCGTGCTCGACGTTGCAACGGCCCGCAGCAATCCTGGGAACACGCCGCTCGACCCTAACCCGACCTTCAACTACGACGCATCCGCCGTGCCGCCGGACGATGGCTGGGGTATCTACTTCGACTCGGGGAGCGGCAACGACACCATCGTCGGCACGCAGGGACATGACGACCTCGCCGGCTTCGAGGGACACGATTCCATCCTCGGCCTCGGCGGCGAGGACTACATCTGGGGAGGCCTCGGCAACGACACCGTTCGTGGCGGCGAGGATTCCGACGAGATCTTCGGCGGTTCCGACAGCGACGAGCTCTACGGCGATGGCGGCGACGACCTGATCATGGGCGGATCGGGCTGGGACCTCATCGATGGCGGCGACGGCATGGATATTGCCGACTTCCGGGACGCAGCGGGCAAGATCGTCGTGACCCTGAACGGCGCCCAGGATGCGGCTGTCTTCGTTGCCGGCGGCTTCGCCGACACGATCAGGAACATCGAGGGCGTCTATGGCGGCGACTTCGCCGACAAGCTCACCGGCGACGCGCTCAAGAACAGCTTCATGGGCGGCGGCGGCAAGGACACCATCGATGGCGGTCGCGGCACCGACATGGCGCTGTACTTCGACAAGACGTCCAAGGTCGAGGTCAAGCTGAACGGGTCGACCCAGGTTTCCGTCAAGGTTGGCGGCAAGGTCGAGGACAAGATCAAGAACATCGAGCACGTGGTCGGCGGTGCCGCCGGCGACAAGCTCACCGGCGACTCGAAGGGCAACCTCCTTGTGGGCCTTGGAGGCAAGGACCAGCTCACCGGCGGTGCCGGCAACGACACGCTGCATGGCGGCGAGGGCCGTGACGTTCTCGAGGGCGGTTCAGGTCGCGACACGTTCTGGTTCGACGATCCGGTCCTCTATGCCAACCGCGACACGATCAAGGACTTCGGCGGCAAGGACGAGATCGTCCTCGACAGCTGGTACTTCGGCGCCCTCGGCCCCACCGTGACCTCGAACGAGTTCCGCAAGGGTACGGCCGCCAGGGATGCCGACGACTTCCTCATCTACAACAAGGCGAACGGGAAGCTGTACTACGACGCCGACGGCAACGGCGCCGGTGCGCAGGTCGAGATCGCGGTTCTGTCGAACAAGCCAAACCTCTCCGCCAGCGACTTCGAGATCGTCTAGCGGCGCATCGCTGCTGCGCCGTCCGACGATCGGGCGGGGTGGCGGGACGCCTCTGATCAGTGCGTCAGCCGGTCGAGATTGTATTCGCCGTTGCGGATGCGGTCGGGCAGGGCGCTGACCATCAGCGCGGTCGCCTCCTCGCCATGCGCCCGCACCAGTGTTGCGATGGCGGCAAACAACGAGGCGTGGGCGAGAGCCAGGCTCTCGACGCCCTCATCCTCGGCCGTGTTCCAGGCCTCGGCCAGATACTCGAGCGCAAGCTGCCGCTCGGCACGGTGCTCATCCTTGGCGCTTTCGCTGCCGAAACCGGGAATGCTGGGCTTGGTCGTCCGCATGCCTTGGCTTAACACGCACCGTGTGGCGCTCGTGCGGCAAGTGACCGGACAGTTAACGCGGGGTCGGAAACTATACTTAATAGCCGCGGCTATTCGGCAAAGCGGGTGTGGATGTCGCGGGCCGTCGTTTCCGCTTCGACCAGCAGTCGCGTCAGCGCTTCCTCGGCTGAGGGCGTGCAACTCCGATAGAGGCGCGAGAACGCCTGGTAGCCGCCATTGAACGCGCCATAGAGCCGCTGCTGACGATCCTCGTCGGGCTGGTCGAGCGTCACGAGGTCGGCCAGCTCCTGCCGCCAGTCGCTCGTTGCCTCGCTGCACAGCGGATTGAGGAAGTAGAGGCTGCCCAGGATTTCGGCGAGGCGCTCCATCTGCGGCTGGTAGGGCGGATCGATCGCCAGCACCGGGCTGGGGAGGGCAAGCGTCGCGAGCAACAGCAGGGCGGCGGGGCGGAAACGCATGGTCTTCCTCTAATCCTGCGATCGTGTCGGCGGCAAGGCGGTCACGAGCGGTCGAAGATGCGGAAGGCCGCCTCGACCACGTCGCCAAGCCCGGGTGTTGTCGGCATGCTGCCCAGATGGTGCGGTCGCATCCAGCGCCAGGCTCGAATCTCGGTGGGAGCGGCCGCGATTTCGCCATCATAGGTCTGCGTCGCAAAGGTCTGCAGCCGGTAGGGGCCGTGCCGCAGCACGATCAGCTTGCGCAGCCCGAAGACATCGAGGCCGAGCTCCTCCTTGAGCTCGCGGATGGCGCATTGCTCCGGCGTCTCGCCGGGCTCGAGCCGGCCGCCGGGCAGCGTCCACAGGCCCTCGGACGGCGGCCGGTTGCGCTGGATCAGGAGCAGGTCGTCGCGCCGCACGATAGCAACGCTGGCAGCAAGGAAGGAGCCGGTCATGCCCCCATGATGCGATTTGCCGACTCCAGCGCAAGCACCTAGGTTTGCGCCATGTGTGGACGCTACGCCTTCCTGCTGCCGCCCGAGGCGATGATTGCCCTGTTCAAGGTGTTGAACGAGGTGGACTATCCGCCGCGCTACAACATCACGCCCACCCAGCCCATCATCGCCATCGTCGAGCGGCAGGGCCGCCGCACCGCCGAGTTGTTCCGCTGGGGCCTCGTGCCGGGTTGGGTGAAGGATCCGCGCGAGTTCTCGCTGCTCATCAATGCCCGTGCCGAGACCATGGCCGACAAGCCGTCCTTCCGCGACGCGGTACGCAACAGCCGCTGCGTGGTGCCGGCGACGGGCTACTTCGAGTGGATGAAAGGGACCGACGGAGTGCGGCGACCCTACTACATCACCTCGAACGAGACCGAGACGATGGCCTTTGCCGGGCTCTACTCGACCTGGGCCGGTCCCAATGGCGAGGAAGTCGACACCGTCTGCATCGTCACCGTCGATCCCAATCTCGAAATCTCCGGCGTTTACGATCGCATGCCTGCCATCCTGCGCGGACAGGCCGCGATCGACGGCTGGCTCAATACCCGCGATGTCGACATCCGCGGCGCAGTGGGACTGGCGGTGTCGCCGCCGCAGGGCACGATGACCTATCACCCTGTCGGCAAGGCCGTCGGGCGAGCGGACGCCGAAGGACCGGAGCTGATCGCGCCGCTCACGGCCGAGCAGGCGGCCGAAGAGGCGCAGTCGGCGCGGCCGAGGAAGAAGGCCGCCGGCGGCAGCCAGCTCGACCTGTTCGGCTAGACGAGGCCGTAATAGCCCAGCGCGTCGCCGATCTGGTCCTCCTCATAGCCGAGGTGCGAAAGCAGCACGCGCTCGAGCGCTTCGAAAATCTCAGTCGCCGCGGTGAAATGCGCGGGGGTCGGCTCGGCGGCCAGCTGCTCGAGTGTGGCCATCTGGCGCTCGAGCAACTCATGCACCACGCCATGCTCGGCGCGCAGTCGGTCGGCAACCCTGCGATAGCCGTCCGAGATCGCCGCGATGCTGGGGAACAGATACGCGTCCTCGATCGAGTGGTGCGTGTTGACCAGCGCGCAGTACTGCCCGCACAGCACGCCGAACCGCCGGAGATTGGCGACCATCGCGAGCTTCTCGGTTTCGGCCGCGATCTCCGCTTTGCTCACGAGGCCCGTGCCGGCCCGCTGGATCAGCACCTTGACCGTTTGCAACTCGCTCCGGATGTGGTCGTGCACATCGCGCAGATGCTCACCGGCGGCGCGCTGCGCTGGGGTGATGTCTTCCAGCCTGGGCACCGTCGGTCGCGTGGCGTCGTCGAGGAAGCCGATATCGAGGATCATGCGATGTCTCCGTGAGGAGCCGTAGATGATCCCTCCGGGGGCGCATTCAAGTAGGCACAGCCTTGTGTGCGGAGCCGAGCATCTTGCCGGGGTTGAGGATACCGTTGGGGTCGAGCGCCGACTTGATCGAGTGCATCATGGCGAGCGCGACCGGATCCTTCACCCGTTCGAGCAGGCCGGTCTTGAGCTGGCCGATGCCGTGCTCGGCGGAAACCGAGCCGCCCAGCCGGAGCACGATGTCATAGATCGCGGCATTGGCGTCCGCCTCGCGCGCCATGAACGCCTTGGGGTCGGCACCGACGGGCTGACTGAAGTTGAAGTGGATGTTGCCATCGCCCATGTGGCCGAACGGGCAGGGGCGCACACCCTCGATGGCGCGCGCGACCGCGGCGCTGCCCTCGGCAATGAGCCGCGGCACGGCGGCGATCGGCACGGAGACATCGTGCTTGATCGAGGCGCCTTCCTTAGATTGCACTTCGCTCATCAGCTCGCGCGCCGACCACATCCGCGTCCGCTCCGTCTCGGACTGCGCCACTGTCGCGTCGGCGATGATGCCGCGCTCGAACGCCTCGGCGAGCGCGGCTTCGAGCGCCCCCGACGCGCTGCCCTTCATCAGGTTGACTTCGACGAGGGCGTACCAGGGAGAAAGGCTCGCCGCGGGATCCTGGGGGGTCATCTGGTGCTTGAGCAAGAGGTCGAGCCCGAGCCGCGGCATCAGCTCGAACGCCGTAAGCCGCGAGCCTGTGCGCTCGCGCATCAGGTAGAACAGCTCGAGCGCAGCCTCGGGCCCCGCGACGGAGCAGAATGCCGTTTCATAGCCGACGGGCCTCGGGAAGAGCTTCATGGTTGCCGCCGTGATGATGCCCAGCGTGCCCTCGGCACCGATGAACAGGTCGCGCAGATCGTAGCCCGTATTGTCCTTCCTGAGCGCGCTCAGGCCCTGGTAGAGCCGGCCATCGGCGAGGACGGCCTCGATCCCGAGACAGAGCTCGCGGGCATTGCCATAGGCCAGCACCTGCACGCCGCCGGCGTTCGAGCCGAGGAGGCCTCCGATCCGCGCCGATCCCTGGCTCGCGAGCCAGAGCGGGAAGATCGCGCCGGCGGCTTCGGCCGCGTCGTGCGCGTGCTGCAGGATCACGCCGGCTTCCACGGTCATGTTGCCGGCCTGCGCGTTGACGTCGCGGATGGCATCGAGCCGCTGCAGCGACACGATCACTTCGTCGCCCCGCAGCGGCACCTGCGCGCCCACGAGGCCAGTATTGCCGCCCTGCGGGATCAGCGGCACGCGATTCTCGTTGGCCCAGCGGGCGATCGCCTGCACCTGCGGGACCGTGGCTGGGCGTACGACCGCGGCGGCGGGAATGTGGAAGCGTTTGCGCGGCTCGTTGAGATAGGCAGCCATCTGGCCCGGCTCGTCGATCACCGAATCGTCGCCGACGAAAGCGCGAAGTTCACCGACTTTCACCACGAAAGTGCCCCTACATTTGCCGTCGTTTGGCAGGATATGGACTGATATTGCCCCGTATGGCAGAAGGCCAGCAAACCCAACTCCCAGGAGGAAATTCCCTATGGCCGAAGGACTTATGGCAGGCAAGCGCGGCCTGATCATGGGCGTTGCCAACAACCGCTCCATCGCCTGGGGAATCGCCAAGGCCCTACACGCCCAGGGCGCCGAGATTGCCTTTAGTTATCAAGGGGAAGCGCTGAAGAAGCGGGTCGAGCCGCTGGCCGCCGAAGTCGGCTCCGACTTTCTCGTCGAGTGCGACGTCACCAGTGACGAGGCGATGGATGAGACCTTCCGCCAGATCAAGGAGAAATGGGGCCGCCTCGACTTCCTCGTCCACGCCATCGGTTTTTCCGACAAGAACGAGCTCGAAGGCCGCTACATCGAGACCTCTTCGGCCAATTTCCAACTGACAATGAACGTGTCGGTCTACAGCTTCACCGCCGTCGCCAAGCGCGCCGAGCCGCTGATGAGCGCCGGCGGTACGCTGCTGACGCTGACCTATTACGGCGCCGTCAAATACGTGCCGAACTACAACGTCATGGGCGTGGCCAAGGCGGCGCTCGAGGCGTCGGTGCGCTATCTCGCGGTCGACCTCGGCAAGGCTGGTATTCGCGTCAACGCGATTTCCGCAGGCGCTATCAAGACGCTGGCCGCTTCCGGCATTTCCGGCCTGCGCGACATGCTGCACTGGCAGGAGGCCAATGCGGCGCTGCGGCGCAACGTCGATATCGACGATGTCGGCAAGGCCGGACTTTATTTGCTGTCCGACTTGTCATCGGGCGTGACTGGCGAGATCCAGTATGTCGATGCCGGCTTCAACATCGTCGGCATGAAGCTGATGGACGAGCCCGAGACCCCTCCCACCGCCTGAGACCAAATGGCCGAACTCGAGTGGCCGGAACTTTATTTCGTCCGGCATGGCGAAACCGACTGGAATGCCGAAGGGCGTTACCAGGGAAGCAGGGACATTCCGCTCAACGATCGGGGCCGGGGACAAGCCGCGCTCAACGGCGAGCTGCTCAAGCAACTGCTCGATCGCGCCGGTCGCGTCGCGACCGACTTCTCCTGGTATGTGTCGCCGCTCGGCCGCACCCGCGAAACCATGGACCTGGTCCGTCGCGGCATCGGCGAGCCGCTGCCGGACATCACCATCGATCCGCGCCTGATCGAAATTTCGTTCGGCGTCTATGAGGGGCGCCTGCACGCCGACCTCGCCGCCGGCGAGATGGCGATTGCCGGCGAACGCGATGCGAGCTTCTGGCACTTCAATCCGCCCGAAGGCGAGAGCTACGAGGACGTCGCCGGTCGTGTGTCCGCCTTCGGCGCTTCGCTCACCGGCCCATCGGTGATCGTCTCGCATGGCGGCATTCTGCGCGTGTTGCGTCATCTGATCGAAGGCTTCCCGCACGAGCGAGCGGTCAACTGGTTCCCGCCGCAGGATTCGGTGGTCCATTTCATCGACGGCAAATCTGTGGTCTATCCGGCTGGGCAGAGCTGGGACGACTAGCCCGTCCGGCGCGAGGACAAAGAAAGCGCGATGAGTTTCAACACCTTCGGCCACATGTTCCGCTTCACCACCTGGGGGGAGAGCCACGGGCCAGCGCTCGGCGTCGTCGTCGATGGCTGCCCGCCGGGCCTTCCGCTGTCTGCTGCGATGATCCAGCGCGACCTCGACCGCCGCAAGCCGGGCCAGTCCCGCTTCACCACGCAGCGCCGCGAGGATGATGCGGTCAAGATCATGTCTGGCGTGTTCGAGGACGAGTCGGATGGCGTGGTCAAAACCACCGGCACGCCAATCTCGCTGCTGATCGAAAACACGGATCAGCGCTCCAAGGACTATTCGGAGATCAAGGACAAGTTCCGGCCGGGGCACGCCGACTTCACCTATCTGCAGAAATACGGCATCCGCGACTACAAGGGCTCGGGCCGCGCGTCGGCGCGCGAGACGGCAGCACGCGTCGCGGCGGGTGCGGTGGCGCGGCAGGTGCTGGGCGGCGTGCGCATCCGCGGCTCGCTGGTCCAGATAGGCCCCTATAAGATCGACTACGCCAATTTCGACTGGGACGAGGTGAGCAGGAACCCATTCTTCTGCGCTGACCCGGTGGCGGCCAAGGAGTGGGAGCCCTATCTCGACGGCATCCGCAAGGCCGGCAATTCAGTGGGCGCCGTGATCGAGGTCGTGGCCGAGGGCGTACCACCGGGCTGGGGCGCGCCAATCTACGGCAAGCTTAGCGCCGACCTCGCTTCGGCGATGATGTCGATCAATGCGGTCAAGGGCGTCGAGATCGGCGAAGGCTTTGCCGCTGCGTCACTTACCGGCTGGGAGAATGCCGACGAGATGCGCGCCGGGAACGCCGGACCCTATTTCAAGACCAACAAGGCCGGCGGTGTGCTGGGTGGCATTTCGAACGGCGATCCCGTCGTCGTGCGCTTCGCGGTCAAGCCGACCTCCTCGATCCTGACGCCGCGCGAGACGGTGACGACGGACTACGAGAACACCGACGTGATCACCAAGGGCCGCCATGACCCTTGCGTCGGCATCCGCGCGGTGCCGATCGGCGAGGCGATGATGGCCTGCGTGCTGGCCGACCACTTCCTGCGCCACCGCGGCCAGACAGGACGCGACGGCGGCATTGGCTACTAGAGTCGCGTCTTCCGCTCGCTCCGGCCGGATTTCTCGGGCGAGCGGAAGCACCCATCGGAGGTGAGCCTCGGGTCGTCGGCTACTCGCGCGCGAGGGCTCGCGGAGCTTCGGGCTTGTTGCCGAGGATCTCGTCGATCCGGGCCATCACGTCGGGCGTCAGCTTCGACTTGTGGTCCAGCGCCTTGAGATTGTCCTCGAGCTGGCTCTTCTTGCTGGCGCCAAGGATAACTGTTGATACGTTCGGGTTGGCGTTGCACCAGAGCAGGGCGAGGTGGTGGACGGGGAGGCTCATATCCCTCGCCAGCACGGCGAGCTTCTTGACCTTCTCGATTTTGGCCTTGCCCGCCTCGGACTCAAGGTTGCGCTTCAGCCACTCGTAGCCAGGCAGGTTCACGCGGCTGTCGGCGGGGATGCCATCATTGTACTTGCCGGTGAGGAAGCCCGAGGCGAGCGGCGACCAGATGGTGGTGCCCAGGCCCATTTCGTAGAGCGGCAGATATTCTTTCTCGACGTTCTCGCGCCGGAACATGTTGTATTCGGGCTGCTCCATGGTGGGTGGCGTCAGGTGCTCGCGGCGGGCGACGAGATGCGCCTCGGTGAGCTGCTGCGCATTCCACTCGGACGTGCCCCAGTAGATGACCTTGCCCTGCACGATGAGGTTGTGCATGGCGCGCACGGTTTCCTCGATGGGCGTATCGATGTCAGGGCGGTGGCAGAAATAGAGGTCGAGATAGTCGACCTGCAGGCGCTTCAGCGCCTGGTGGGCGCCATCGGTGACGTGCTTGGCGCTGAGGCCCTTCTGCGTCGGCTTGCTGCCGCCCCAGAAGACCTTGGAGGACACCATATAGGTGTCGCGGCTCCAGTTGAGCTTCTTGAGCGCCTCGCCCATCACGATCTCGGCGTTGCCCTGCTCGTAGCCCTCGGCATTGTCGAAGAAGTTGATGCCGTTGTCATAGGCCGTAGCCATGATCGAGGCGGCGGCGTCTTCGCCCACCTGCTTGGCGAAGGTGACCCAGGCGCCGAAGGAGAACTCAGAAACACGAAGGCCGGATTTGCCGAGGCGGCGATAGTCCATGGTGATACCTGCTGATCTGATATGTCGTTGAAACGATCGCGCAACCGGCCGGGGAGGCCGGCGCCGCGCTGGCGGCTTCAATCGTTGACTGACGATATATCAGCCGCAGCGGAACAGCGCCACGATTTCCTTGTTGCCGCCGCCGCCCGATATCGGCGAGGGCAGAGCCTGCCGCAGCGACCAGCCGGCGCGGGCAAGAAAGGCGACGACATCGTCGCGGGCCCGGGCGATCGCCGCGGCGTCGGTGACGATGCCGCCCTTGCCGATATTGTCGCGGCCCACCTCGAACTGCGGCTTGATCAGGATCACCGCGTCGGCGCCCGGCCGGCAGAGGGCGAGCGGGGCGCCGAGCACCTTGGTGACGGAGACGAAGCTGACGTCGCACACGAGCAGATCGATCGGCTCGCGGATGATTCTGTCCGTGAGGTCGCGGGCATTAAGCCCTTCCAGCGACTCGACATTGCCCAGCGCCTGAAGCTGCGGATGAAGCTGATCGCGGCCGACATCGACGGCGTAGATCTTGGCCGCGCCGCGCTCGGCCAGCACCTGGGTGAAGCCGCCGGTTGAGGCGCCCACGTCGAGGCAGACCTTCCCCGCGACGGCGATGCCGCCGGCGTCGAGCCCGGCGATCAGCTTGAGTGCGGCGCGGGAGACGTAGCCGCCCGCCGGGTCATCGAGCGCGATGCTGTCGCCAGGCCCCACCATCTGGCTCGGCTTTGCGGCAGGAGCGCCGTTGATGGTGACTGTGCCCCGCAGGACGGCGTCGCGGGCCCGGGCGCGGCTCTGGACGAGACCGCGCTGCTCGAGGGCAAGATCGAGTCGGACGCGGTCGGACATGTCAGACAGCTCTCGTTGCTCGCCGATCGCCGACGGTCGAGGAATGCGACCGCCAACGTGACGGCTCAGGTGTCAAGCGGCTCGGTACCGACCGGTTTGCCGTTGCGCAGGGCGATCTTCTCGATGCGCGCCTCGGCGGCCTTGAGCAGCCCTTCGCAATGCGACTTGAGGGCTTCGCCGCGCTCGTAGATGGCGATCGATTCGGCGAGCGGCGCCTTGCCGCCCTCGAGGCGCGCGACGATGCCTTCGAGCTCGGTGAGCGCGGCTTCGAAGGTCATTGTCTTGACGTCGTCGGTGGCGAGATCGGCCAAAATCAGCTCATCAGTGCAGTGACATGGGCGGCGACGCCGGTGGCGAGGCCCTGCCGGTCATAACCCCCTTCGAGCATCGAGACAATGCGCCCGCCGCAGCACCGGTCGGCGACCTCGCGCAGCCTGAGGGTGAGCCAGGCGAAGTCCTCGGGATGCCAGTTCAACTGGGCGAGCGGATCGCGGTAATCGGCATCGAAGCCGGCCGAAACCAAAATGAAATCCGGCCGAAAGTCAGTCAAAGTCGGGATGATTTGAGCATCATAAGCGGCCCGCATCTCGTCTTTGCCGGAGCGGGCGGCGAGCGGCGCGTTGAGGATGTTGTTGCGCACGCCGGTCTCGCTGGCGGCGCCGGTGCCGGGGAACAGCGGCATCTGGTGCGTCGAGGCGTACATGACCGTGGGATCGTCGTAGAAGATGTCCTGCGTGCCGTTGCCGTGATGGACGTCGAAATCGACGATGGCGACGCGCTCGGCGCCGTACTTGCGCTGCGCCTCGCGGGCGACGATGGCGATGGTGTTGATGAGGCAGAAGCCCATCGGCCGCTCGCGCTCGGCGTGGTGGCCGGGCGGGCGGACGGCGCAGAAGGCGTTCTCGACTTCGCCCAGGGCGACGGCGTCGAGCGCGGCGAGCCCGCCGCCCAGTGCCGTGCCGACGGCATCGAGCGAGGTGGAGGAGATGAAGGTGTCCTCGTCGATCTGCGCCATGCCCTCGGCGGGTCGTGCCTGGGCGAGGGCCTGCAGATAGCCGGGCGCGTGGACGAGGTCGGCGAGGGTGAGGTCGCCGCCCGGCGCGTCGCGGCGGATCAGGGCCGGAAAGTCGGCAGGCGCGAGGATTTCCTCGATGGCGCGGATGCGCTCGGCGCGCTCCGGATGGCCCGCCGGGGTCCGGTGGCTCTCGAAATTGCGCTGGCTGACGAGCAGGGTGGCCATGTCAGTGATTCCTTGACGGGCACAGCCCCCCTTGTCAAACAGCGCCGCATGGCCGGGCCCGTTCCGCACAGGCAAGATGTGAGCGACTTCGCAGCGACCCTGCAGCGGGGCGAGGTTGTCGCGTTCCCCACCGAGACGGTCTACGGGTTGGGCGCCGATGCGACCAACTCGGACGCGGTGCTCAAGATCTACGAGACCAAGGGCCGGCCGCGCTTCAATCCGCTGATCGTCCACGTGACCGATGTCGCGATGGCCCGGCGCCATGTGAGCTTCTCGCCGCTGGCCGAAACGCTTGCCCGATTCTGGCCGGGGCCGCTGACGCTGGTGCTGCCGCGGCTGCCGGAGGCCGGGCTGAGTGACATCGTGACGGCGGGGCTCGATACGGTGGGCGTGCGGGTGCCGAACCATCCGCTGGCGCTCGAACTGATCGGCGCGGCGGGCGTGCCGCTGGCGGCGCCGTCGGCCAATCCATCCGGCAAGCTGTCGCCGACGACGGCCGAGCAGGTGCGGCGGGCGTTCGGCGGACGGGTGCCCGTGCTCGATGGCGGCCCGTGCATGGCGGGAGTCGAGTCGACGATCCTTGCGGTCGAGGGCGGGACGGTGACGCAACTGCGCGCCGGCGCCCTGGCGCGCGAGGAGATCGAGCGGGCGATCGGCCAGCCGGTGACGGTAGCGGCGGAGGGCGCGGCAGTGGCGTCGCCCGGCATGCTCGCGAGCCACTATGCGCCGAACGCAGCGCTGCGGCTCAACGCCAGGGCGGCGGAGCCGGGAGAGGCCTACCTCGGCTTCGGTCCGGGCGAGGCGACGCTGAACCTGTCGGCCGAAGGCGATCTGCACGAGGCGGCGCGCAACCTGTTCGCGATGCTGCACGAGCTCGATACGCGGGCCACGCGGATCGCAGTCGCGCCGATCCCGCGGGCCGGCCTGGGCGAGGCGATCAACGACAGGCTGAAGCGCGCCGCGGCGCCGCGAGGGTGAGATGCACGGCAACGCGCCGGTGATCGTAGTGGATTTGCAGACCGGCATGTTCGACGGCCGCGTCGCACCGCCGCTGCACGACGCCGAGGGGCTGGTCGCGCGCGTGCGGAAGATCCTCTCATGGGCGCGTCGCAGCGGGCACGGCGTCGCTTTCGTGCAGCAGAACTCGCCGCCCGGCGACCAGCTCGCGCCGGGCGCTGCGGGCTGGCCGATCTGGCCGGCGCTGGGGCAGGGGGCGGACGAGCCGACCTTCGGCAAGACGGTCGAGAACGCGTTCACGAGCGAGGAGCTGCGCGGCTGGGTGACGGCTCTCGGCACCGACGAGGTGATCGTCATCGGCGCGGCGACCAATCACTGCGTGACGTCGACGGTCGAGGGCGCGCTGGCCGAGGGACTGAAGGTGACGGTGGTGTCGGACGCGCACAGCACCGGCAGCCGGCCCGGCGCGCCCGGCATTATCGCCGCGCACAATGCAGCGTTCGCGGCGGCGGGCGCGCGGCTGGTGACGACAGACGAACTGACAGCTACGGGAACCTAACGCCGGTCATCGCCGTTATTACTCTCCGACTCGGGGTTTCAGATGACGACTTCTCTTCGGCGCTTCCAGCTCAGGGAGCGCACCGCCGCGGCGCACGCCATGGTCGATGCGGCCATTGGCGATTTCACATCGCTCGACAATTATCGCCGCTACCTCACCTCGCTCTACCGCTTCCGCGCCCCGCTCGAGGCCGATCTGTCGGCCGACTGGTCCGCGGTACTGGGCAGGTGGCGCCCGGCCGCAGTGGCCGATGAGCTGCGCCTCGACATGATTGACCTGGGCGTCGAGCTACCGGCGCTCGAGCGGCGCGGGACTCCGATCGGCGCATGCGACCTGCTCGGCACACTCTATGTGCTCGAAGGCTCGTCGCTAGGGGCACAGCTGCTCTACAAGCGGGCGCGGGAACTCGGGCTGTCGGCAAACTATGGCGCGCGTCACCTCGCGCGGCAGTGCGCGCGCCTCAAGGACTGGCGCGCCTTCCTCGACATCCTCGAAGCCGACGGGCAGTTCGACATCGAGGCGGCCACGCTCGCCTCGCTCTCGACCTTCGCCGCTGCGGCGTCGGCCTTCGGGGCACGAGCATGACGGCGCAGCCGCCGACGCAGGCCGTCGACCTCACTAATTGCGACCGCGAGCCGATCCATATTCCCGGATCGATCCAACCGCATGGCGCGCTGATTGCTTTCGACGCGAGCCTCACCACGGCGCTGCGCAGCTCGGCCAACTGCGTTGAGCTTCTGGGGATCGCAGCGATCAACGGCTCGGCCACCGAGAGCATGCTCGGCGGCGAGGTGACCCACCAACTGCGCAATGCGCTGTCGACGGCCGGCGACTCCGCGCGGCCGGCATTGCTGTTCAACATAGAGCTGCCGTCGGGGCTGCGCTTCGACATCGCGTTGCACCGCTACCTGTCGACGGTGATCGTCGAGTTTGAGCCGGCCGGCAATCCCAACGAGCAGCCACTGACAGTGGCGCGCGAAATGATCGGTCGCATCTCGCGCATCGACACCGTGGACCAGCTCGTGCAGCAGGCGGCGCGGCTGGTGCGCGGCATTCTCGGCTACGACCGCGTGATGATCTACCGGTTCGAAAGAGACGGCGCCGGCAAGGTGATTGCCGAGGTCAAGCGCGCGGACATCGAGAGCTTCCTCGGCCAGTATTTCCCCGGCAGCGATATTCCGCAGCAAGCGCGCACCCTCTACCTCAAGAACACCATTCGCATCATTTCGTCGTCGGACTACCGGCCGGTGCGCGTGAACCCCGTGCTCGACCTGTCGGGCGAGCCCCTGGACCTCAGCTATGCACATCTGCGCTCGGTTTCGCCGATCCATCTCGAATATCTGCGCAACATGGGTGTGGGCGCGTCGATGTCGATCTCGATCATCGTCGACGGCGAACTGTGGGGGCTGATCGCCTGCCATCATTACGCGTCGCGCGTGCTGCCGATGTCGCTGCGCGTGGCGGCAGAAATGTTCGGCGAGTTCTTCTCGCTGCAGCTAAGCGCACTGCGGCAGAAGCAGAAGCTCGACGTGGCCACGCAGGCCCACGCCTATCTCGATCGCGTGCTGCAACTGGCGAGCCAGCGCGATGTCGAGGACGTGCTGGTCGACAATCTTGGCGACTTCAGCCGGCTGATGCCCAATGACGGGATTGCGCTCTGGTATGGCGGGCGCTGGCTGTCGCGTGGGGCGACGCCCGCGGCTGCGGAGGGGCCGGCGCTGGCGGCCTTCGTGAGCAGCGTGGGCAGCGGCCGCGTGTGGGCGACGCACACGCTCTCCGCACGCTTCCCCACCGCCGAAGCATACCACCAGATCGCTTCGGGTCTGCTCGCCATTCCGCTGTCGCAGACGCCGCGCGATTACCTGTTCTTCTTTCGCAAGGAACTGGTCCAGACGCTCAACTGGGCCGGCGATCCGGAGAAATCCTACATCAGCGGCCCGATGGGTGACCGGCTTACGCCGCGCAAGAGCTTCGCTATCTGGAAGCAGACGGTGGAGAAGCACGCGCAGCCCTGGACCGAAGAAGACCGGGAGATCGCCGAGGCGGCACGTGCCGCACTGGTCGAAGTGGTGCTGCGCCACAACGAGATGCTCGAGGAAGAGCGCGCCAAGGCCGATGTGCGCCAGCGCATGCTCAACGAGGAACTGAACCACCGCGTCAAGAACATCCTCGCCGTCATCAAATCGCTGGTGGGCCAACCGGTGGCGCCGGGGCGCTCGCTGCAGGAATATGTGGCGACGCTCAAAGGTCGCATCCAGGCGCTGAGCTTTGCCCATGACCAGGTGATCCGCGGGGCAGGGGGCGGCGCGCTCGCCGACCTGCTGCAGGCGGAGCTGTCGCCCTACCGCAGCGCCACGAGCGCGATCGCGATCGACGCGGATGGCGTGTGGACCGATGCGCGCGCCTACTCTGTGATGGCGCTGGTGCTGCACGCGCTCGCGACCAATGCGGCCAAGTATGGCGCGCTCAGCGTCACCGGTGGACGGCTCGACGTGCGCGCCGTGATCACCGCCAATGGCGACTGCACCATCGAGTGGCGCGAAAGCGGCGGGCCACCTGTCTCGCCACCATCGCGCGAGGGCTTCGGCACGGCACTGCTCGACCGCAGCGTGCCGTTCGACCTCAGTGGCGAGAGCGAAGTCACCTACGCGCCGGAGGGCGTGGTCGCCCGCTTCCGCCTGCCGTCGCGGCATGTCCGTCGCGCGGTGGCCGAAGCGGTAGGGGGACTGCAGGGACTGCCGCGTGGGGCGAGCGCCGACGGACTGCCGCGCGACCTGCCAATCCTCCTGCTCGAAGACCAGATGCTGATCGCGATGGACGTCGAGGGCATGCTCGCCGATCGCGGCTTCACGCGGATCATGACCACGAGCACCGCCGACCAGGCGATCAAGACCATCGAGCGTTCCAAGCCGGCGGTGGCGATTCTCGACGTGAATCTGGGGGGCGGGACCTCGATCGGCGTCGCCGAAGTACTGCTGGCGCACCGCATCCCGTTCGTGTTCGCAACGGGATATGGTGACGGCGGCATGATCCCCGCCGCACTGAGCGACGTGCCCGTGGTGCGCAAGCCCTACGCGGTCGAGGCGTTGCTGCGGGCGCTGGCCCGCGTGATGCTGCCCCCGTCACAGAGCTGACACCCGAGCGCCGCTCGCCGCCTGCGGCGGCTGTTGGCGAAAGGACTGGCCGAGACCGAAAAGGAGCGGGTAGTGTTGGGGCATGGACACCGACCCCAACCACCGCATCTACGGCATCAGCGTCGCGAGCGTTTACCCGATGTATGTGACCAAGGTCGAGCGCAAGGGCCGCAGCAAGGCGGAGCTCGATGAGGTCATCCGCTGGCTGACCGGCCACAGCCAGAAATCGCTGGACAAGGAACTGGCGGCCAAGACCACCTTCCGCGATTTCTTCGCCACGGCGCCCGAACTCAATCCCTCGCGGGCGCTGATTACCGGCGTGGTGTGCGGCGTGCGGGTGCAGGACATCGCGGACCCGCTGATGCGCGAAATCCGGTACCTCGACAAGCTGGTGGACGAACTCGCCAAGGGCAAGGCGATGGAGAAGATCCTGCGCGCCTGAACCGGCTAGTGTGTGCGGACCGGACCTTTCACCGCCGCCCAGGGCATCAGTCGCGGACCTTGTAGGGCTTCTGGTCGCGCCAGAAGCGCATCAGGCCCTCGAGGTCGGGGTCGCCGTTTTCGGGCAGCACGATCTTGAGCGTGGCGTAGAGGTCGCCCGCGCCGTGGAGGCCCTTGCCCTTGAGACGGAGCGCCTTGGCGGTGTTGATGTTGGCCGGCAGCGTCAGCTCGGCGGAGCCGTCGAGCGTGGGGACGCGCACCTTGCCGCCCAGCACCGCCTCGTAGAGCGCGATCGGCACTTCGACGCGCAGATCCGCGCCGTCGCGGCGGAACTGCCTGTGGCGCTCGAACTTGACGGTGACGATGGCGTCGCCCGGCTCGCCGCCGAGGTGCGAGGGCATGCCCTGGCCCTTGAGCCTGATCTGCTGGCCGTCCTCGACTGTCTCGGGCAGCTTGACGTTGACCACCTTGTTGGTGGGGAGGCGCAGCGGCACCGAGGCCGCCTTGTGCGCATCCTCCAGCGACACGGCGAGCGTCACATTGGCGTCCTCGCCCTTGTTGGACTGGGCCCTGCCGCCGCCGAAACCCGGACCACCGCCGCCCATGGTGCCGTTGAACGGATCCCAGCCGCCGGGGCCGGTGGTGCGGCCGCCGCGCTGCTGGGCGCCGCCGAAGCCGCTCATGAATTCCTTGAGGATGTCCTCGGCCGAAAAGCCGCCAGCCCCCGCTCCGGCGCCGCGGCGCGCGCCGGCGCCGCCGAAGCCGGCGAATTTCGGGTTGCCCTCGGCATCGATCTCGCCCCGGTCGTAAGCCGCCTTCCTGTCCTTGTCGGTGAGGAAGTCGTAGGCAGCCGAAATCTCGGCGAACTTGGCGTGCGCCTTGGGGTCGTCCTTGTTCTGATCGGGGTGATTGGCCTTGGCCAGCCTGCGATAGGCCGACTTCAGATCCTTCTCGCTCACAGAACGAGAAACCCCGAGCACGGTGTAGGGATCGCGCATGGGTTCCTTCGGATAAATGGGTTTCGGATTGAAAATCCGCCGTTTCCCAACCTATATGGCCACGACCCCCCGCCTTGTCCAGATCGTCACAATGACCGCAAACACCCTTTCCGAGCGCATCTTCGACGACGCCGATACGGGGGAAATCGACCCGTTCTCGCTGTTCGAGGAGTGGTACGGGGACGCCCGGCAGCGCGAACCCAACGATCCGCACGCCATGGCGGTGGCCACCGTGGACGCCGCCGGGATGCCCGATGTGCGCATGGTGCTGCTGAACGCCCGCGACCACCGGGGCTTCGTGTTTTTCACCAATTTCGAGAGCCGCAAGGGCGAGGAACTGCGCGCCAACCCCCGGGCGGCGCTGGTTTTTCACTGGAAGTCGCTGCGCCGGCAGTTCCGCGCGCGGGGGCCGGTGGAGGTGGTGCAGCCGGGCGAGGCCGACGCCTATTTCGCGACTCGCTCGCGGGTGAGCCAGATCGGCGCCCATGCCAGCAAGCAGTCCCGGCCGCTCAGGGCCAGGACGGTGCTGATGGAGGCGGTCGAAACGCTCAAATCCTCGCTGGGCGAGGACGAGCCGGTGATCCGGCCGGCCTACTGGTCGGGCTTCCGAATCGTGCCGCTCGAGATCGAGTTCTGGCAGGACGGGGAGTTCCGCCTGCACGACCGTGTCCGGTTTACCCGCACCGGCCACGATGCTGTGTGGACACGCGCGCGGCTCTATCCCTGAGCCTTGCCGCTGGGCCGCGCCCGTGAAATCGTGAGACCGGTTTGGCGGCGATCGGCATGACGGACACCACAGCAGAGGCACGGACGGGGCGCGTCGAGTTCACCGGCGGGCGACAGGAGATGCTTGGCATCATCCTGCGCGGCTATGCCCTCATGATCCCCACGATCGGGCTCTACCGGTTCTGGCAGGCGACGTGGAAGCGGCGCTTCTACTGGCAGAACACCGTGATCGACGGCGAGCCGATCGAATACACAGGCACGGCGAGCCAGTTGCTGCTGGGGTTCTTCTTCGCGCTGGCGTTCTTTCTGCCCATCTACATCGCCTTCTTCGTGCTCTCGATGCAGGACGTCGATTTCGTGCTGCTCGGCTATGCGGCGATCGCCGCCGTGGTGTGGTTCCTCATGGGCTATGCGGTGTACCGGGCGCGCGACTTCCGCCTGTCGCGCACGCTCTGGCGCGGTATCCGCTTCGACCTCAAGGGCAATGCGTTCGCCTATGCCCTCCGCCGCTTCTTCTGGTCGATCGCCAATGTGCTGACGCTGGGGCTGATCTACCCATGGATGGGTTCGAGCCTGTGGCGCTACCGCTGGCGGCATACCTGGTATGGCGACCGCAAGTTCGAGATCGCCGGCAACTGGAAGACCATCGCGGGCCCGTATTACTCGGCCTATTTCCTCAACGTCATCGCCCTTGGTGCGACCGGCGGCTGGATCGGCTCGACCGGTGACTTCACCATGGTGGGCAACGTCCCTGTGCCCGGGCCGATCGGCATTAGCATGTGCATCGGCTGCGTGCTGGTGCTGGCGTTCAGCCTCGCCTTCTACCGCACGCGGGTCGCCTCGCGCATGCTCTCGACGGTGTCGGTGGGCGACGCCAAGCTCAGCGTCAAGCTCGGGACGGGCGCGCTGTTCGGGCAGTTCGCGGTCTATGTCGTCGCCGTCGTGGCGCTGCTGATCCTGCTGGCGCTGACGGCCGCGATCGCGCTGGGCGGCGTCTATGCCGCGGCGGCCGCCGGCGGCCAGACACCCGACGCCGAGGCGCTGGTATCGCTCTTCTCATCGGGCACCACGAACGTCATTCTGCTCATCGTCGCCTATCTCGTGATCCTGGGCGCCTTCGGCATGCTGGCCGAGTTGATCCTCAGCTTCGGCTGGTGGGTGCTGCTGGCGCGCGGCGCGAGCATCGCGAACCCCGACAGCCTGCGCACGGTGCAGGCGACCGCCGAGGACAAGGCGCTGATCGGGCAGGGGCTCGCCGATGCTCTCAATGTGGGGGCGTATTGATGGAGTTCACCGCCCGCTACCAGGACGGGAAGACCGCGAGCTCACGCGATGTGATCTGTATCATCGACCTCGCTTCCGATCCGGTGATGCTGGCGATCCTCGATGCCGGGACGCGCGAGATCGTCGATCGCTGGCCGGCCGACGAGTGCCATCTGCTGCATTCGCGCATGATGGAGCTCAGGATCGGCAACCGGCAGCGCCCGGCCGGCGCGCGCCTCGCGGTGACCGGCATCGAGAACATGAAGGCGGCGCTGGGCGTGCTGCCCAAGCTCAACCAGCACCAGCGCGCCGACTACTGGAAGCAGGCGCGCATCATCGGGCTGGCGACGGCCGCCCTGCTGTCGGTGATCGTCGCCTATCTCTACGGCATCCCGCTGCTCGCCGACCGGCTGGTGACGTTTTTTCCACCCGAATGGGAGAGCAAGATCGGCGCGACGGCCGACGCGCAGATCGAGGCCTCGCTCACTGGCGGCAAAGGCTATGCGGTGTGCGAGACCAACCCCAACACGGTCGCCAACAAGGCCATCACGCGCTTCACCGAGCTCGCCTTCGCGGGGCTCAACTCGCCCTTTGCGCCGACGGTAACGGTGGTCCGCTCCGACGTGCCCAACGCCTTCGCGCTGCCCGGCGGGCGCACCTATTATCTGTCGAGCCTGATCCAGGCGAGCCGCACGCCCGACGAGTTCGCCGGCGTGCTGGCGCATGAGCTGGGGCACGTCTACTACCGCCACGGCATGCAGGGGCTGATCTCGACTTCGACGACGGGGCTGCTCGTGGGCTTCGTGCTGGGCGACCTCACCGGTCTGTCGGTGGCGGGCGCGGTGGGCGCGTCGCTGATCGACAACCGCTTCTCGCGCCAGTCCGAAGCGCAGGCCGACGATTTCGCCGGCAAGACCGCGCAGCGGCTCGGTTTCAGCCCGTCCGGCCTCGTCGACCTGCTCGACCGCGTCGCCAAGGACGACGCGTTCTCCAAGGCGCTCGCGCTGTTCCAGAACCACCCACTGACCGACGATCGCCGCGCCGCGCTTGAAGCTCTCGACACGAAGGATCCCGGCGCGCGCCCGGCCTTTACGACCGAGGAATGGAACGCGATCCGCGACATGTGCAAGCCGCCACCGCCACCGCCGCTGCCCGACGTGGTGACCCCGGCCGAGACCACTCCCTGATGCGCATTCTCGTGCGGACCTCGAAATGGGCCGTGTGGGCACGCCGGTTCGGCGCGCTGGCATTGCCGCTGGCAGCGATCCCCGTGCTGCTGCATCGCGGCCATCTGATCACATCGGACAATTTCATCGCGATCGAGACAGTCGCCATGGCCCTGGCGGCTGCCGCGATCGGCATGGCACTGGTTGCCTTCGCGCGCCTGTGGTTCACCGGCGACCAGGGCTGGGGCCGCGCGACGGTTGCCTTCGTGTTCGGCACGATCTGCCTGCTGCCGGCCGCCTATTTCGCCTGGCTGGCGGCAAGCACCCCGGCCTCGCCGGATGTGTCGACCGACTTTGCCGAATCGCCGCCGCTGGTGAGCTTTGTGGAATCACGTTTCATCGGGCCGGAGGAGCGCGAGCGGATCGCAGCGGCCTATCCCAATGCGCGCTCCCGCACCTATCCCATCGAAGCGCCGCAGATGTACGACGTCGTCGGTCGACTGGTCGAGGCGCGGGGCTGGGACGTGCGGGCGACGCGGGCGCCGCTCGGCCCGCTCGATACCGGCCAGTACAATGCAGTGGTGACGACGCTGCTCGGTTTTTCGCAGGAAGTGGCGGTGCGGGTCGCCGGCGGCGCCGACGGCGCAACCGTCGACATGCGCTCGACCTCGCTCAGCGCCTTCCCCGATTTCGGCGAGAACGGCCAGCGCGTCGAGGCCTTCTTGCTCGAACTCGACAACCAAGTGACGCTGATGCTGCGCAACGCGCCGGCGCAACCGGTGGCGCAGGACTAGGGCGGCGAGAGCCGGAGCCCGAACAGCGTGCGGCGGGCACGGATGAGGCCGCGTTCGGCGAGATACTCGATGTGTGCCCTCAGCGTGAGCGCCGCCGCGAAGCGCAGCCGCGCGGTGAGCTGCGGATAGATGCGGTCGAGCAGGCCGCCGATGGTGGTGGCGCCGGCGGCCACCGCGTCGGCAATCTGCCGGTTGCGCAGCTGCCGGTGCGCGAGGAGGGCACGCGCATAGGCGGGGCCATCGGCGATCGGCCCGCCATGCGCCGGCAGATAGTGCGCGTGGGGCAAAGCGAGCACCTTTTCGAGCGAGGCGAGATAGTCGGCCATCGAGCCGTCGGGCACGGCGACGAGCGTCGAGTTCCAGCCCATGATGTGGTCGCCGGTGAGCAGCCAGCCGGTGCCGGCGAGGCCGAAGCCCATGTGGTTGGCGCAGTGGCCGGGGGTGGCCGTGGCGACCAGCTCGAGGTCGCCAGCGGTGAAGGTTTCGCCGTCGCGCAGGCTGCGGTCGGGCACGAGATCCCAGTCGCAGTCGCCCGCGAGGGCGTTCGTTTCGAAGCGCCGCAGCGGCCGGCTGAGCCGGTGCGGGCCGGCGAACCAGAGCGGAGCGCCGGTCGCCTGGCGCAGCGCATCGGCGCCGGCCGAATGGTCCTTGTGCGTGTGGGTGAGGATGATCGCCTCGACCCGCCGTCCGGCCGCCGCCGCGAGGAGGGCCGCGCGATGTGCCGCGTCGTCGGGGCCCGGATCGAGGATGGCGAGGCGGTCGCCGCCGAGGAGAAAGCTGTTGGTGCCGGTGAAGGTGAACGGCCCCGGATTGGGCGCGGTGAGACGTACGACGCCAGGCAGAACGTCCACCGGATGGCCGGTTTCCGGGGCGAAATCGGTATCGAAGGCGAGGGCTGGGGGCGAGGCGTCGGCCATTGCGCTCATAGAGGTGAGAGAATAGAAAACGGGCAGCATTCCGCGCCCGAAAGAAGGTAACGCAATGGCCGTCACGCTGACCACTCCCAACACCATCCTGGGAGTTCTCGAGCCCAAGTCGCAGACCACGCGCCTGATCAGCAACGTCTTCACCGTGCTGCTGGGCACCGTGCTGATCACGCTCGCCGCCAAGATCAATGTGCCGACCTGGCCCGTCCCGGTGACGCTGCAGAGCTTCGCCGTCGCCGCGCTCGCCGCCGCCTTCGGCTGGCGCATCGGTACGGCGACGGTGATCGCCTATCTGCTCGAGGGCGCGGCCGGCCTGCCGGTGTTCGCGACCGGTGGCGGCATGGCCTATCTGGCCGGACCGACGGGCGGCTTCCTGCTCGCTTTCGTGCCCATGGCCTACGTCATCGGCCGCGCCGCGGACCTTGGTGCCTCGGCCAAGATCGGCACGCTCCTCCTCGCCATGCTGATCGCCGATGCCCTGCTGTTTGCGCTGGGCTTCCTGTGGCTGCTGGTGCTGGGCAGCGGCGCTTCCTGGATCGACCAGTCCAACGTTGTCGGCTCCGCCTTCGCCAAGGCCGTGCAGCCGTTCCTCGTGTGGGACGCGCTGAAGATGCTGTTCGCCGCGCTGACCGTCACCGGCATCTTCACGCTGGCCAAGAAGCGTACCTGATCGCGCCCTGATTTCGAACGGCAAGGGCCGGTCCGCGCGACCGGCCCTTTGCTTTTTGGAGGCTAGAGCAGGTAGCCGAAGCTACGGGCCGGCGCGTCGATGAGGTGCCGGACGGCGGCGACCTCTGCCGCGCTGAGATTCTCGCGCCAGCGGCCGACATGCACGGAATGGTCGGTGGTGAGCCAGTGCGTCTGCCGCGCGGCTTCATCGATCCCCGGATTGTCGTTGACCCGGGCGGCCCAGATCGCGACGGCGTGGGCGGCATCGGCGTCGTCCGCGAGGCCGAGATCAGCAAGGATCTGCGTGGCGACGGACATCGGGCCCGCGACCACATCCTCGTAGCGGACAACGCGCGCACGATCGGCGATCTGCGCGTAGCCGGCGGAGTTGATGTGAGCCCAGTGCGCCGCGCACTGGATCACCAGCGGCTCCGATTGCAGGTCCCGCCAGTTCGCCGGCCGCGGAACATGGCTCCAGTTCGCCGCTATGCCGGGGCGGAGCGAGCTGATGCAGTCGAGCGGGTGGCGTACCATCCAGTAGATGCGCCGTGGTGCCGGCAAGATGTCGAACAGTTCTGGCAGAGCAAAGGCAAGACCGTCCCGGTGCCGCGCCTCGTCGTGGTGCCGTGGCCCCTTGGTTGCGAGCGGGCGCGACAGGTCGTCGGCCGCGGCAAGGTCGGACAAAGACGGCTCGAACAGATAGCTATACTGCGGCAGCGCGTCGAAGAGCTCGCCGAAGATAGACGTTCCGCTGCGACCGCAGCCGAGGACGACGACGCTTGGCAATTGATATTGAGGCAATCAGACCGACATTCTAGAGGGGGCAATACGATCCCCTACCTAGGACGCGGCGCGAGCGGCATGCAAGCCGCGCGAAGGGCTTTCCGTCAGCCGCCGGCGAGATAGCTCTGATAGACCCAGCCGTCGCCGCCGCTGAAATAGACATGGATCCAGCCGCCGATATTCTCGCCGATCCGCACGGCCGAGCCGGCATTGAGCACGCCGATCTTGGCGCCGGTCTTGGAGGGCGTCGCGCGGACGTTGACGGCCTGGCCGCCGATCTGGCTGGAGCCGAGGCCCGGCGGCTCGATGGTGGCGATGGAGGATTCGGGCGGCGCCAGCGCGACGGCGACGGTCTCGGCGGGCGGTGCGACGGCGACGATGCTGCTTTCGGGCGCGGGCGCGGCCACAGCCGTCTCCTGCGCCCGCGGGGCCGGCGGCGGCGTCAGCGAGCCGATCTGCTGCACCGGCGGCACGTTGAAATCGGCGCTGGCGGCGATCGGGGTGGTGACCTGGCCCATATTCGCCGCGATCATGTCGAGCGTCAGCAGCGAGCTGGCCCCGAAAATGAGCAGGGCGCCGGCAATGGCCAGCGGGTATCCGGCATAGCCGAGGACAGGCAGGAGGGCAGAGCGGTTCACGGGCAGTACCTCAGGCTCCAAGAAAAACCACCCGTGCAGAAACAATCAAGACCGCATTGCGGTTGCAGTGAACGCTCAGAGTAAACAAAGAGCCCGGCCTCGCGGAGGAGGCCGGGCTCGTATTGGTCGGAGTAGAGTGATTCGAACACTCGACCCCCTGCTCCCGAAGCAGGTGCGCTACCAGGCTGCGCTATACTCCGATAGGGCTTGCCGCACCCCCCTGAGGGGGCGGAAGTGGCGGCGTTATAGCTGTGACATTTGTGGGATTCAAGCGTCGTATCCGGGCTGCGGGGGCCGCGTTGCGCCTCAACGCGTTAGCGTGTAGGAACCGCGCCGTTGGGGCGTCGCCAAGTGGTAAGGCAGCGGTTTTTGGTACCGCCATTCCTAGGTTCGAATCCTAGCGCCCCAGCCAGCAGCACATTTGTCGCAGCGCCCGGCGCCTTTCACTCCGGCATCGGCCGGAGGAAGTGGTTGGGCGCGATTTCGCGGATTTCGGGCTGGGCGATCGCCGACTGGCGGCGGATCTGGTCGACCCGGCCGAGCTCGTCGCCGATCTCGTCGAAGCGGCGGTCGGGATCGGGAACCACCGAGAGCAGCAGGCGCGTATAGGGGTGCTGCGGGTTGCCCAGCACGCTCTCCATGGCGCCCCATTCGACGATCTGGCCGGCATACATGACCATGATGTCCTCGGCGACATAGCGCGCGGTGGCGACGTCGTGCGTGATGTAGAGCAAGGCGAGGCCGAGCTCGCGCTTCATCTCGTTGAGCAGGTTGAGGATGCCGAGGCGGACCGACACGTCGAGCATCGAGGTCGGCTCGTCGGCAACGATGACCTCGGGGCTGACCGCGAGGGCGCGCGCGATGCTGATGCGCTGGCGCTGGCCGCCCGACAGCTCGTGCGGGAATTTCGGAGCGACGAGGGCCGGGTCGAGTTTTACCCGCGCCAGCAGCTCGTCGATGGCGGTGAGGCGCTGTTGCCGGGTGAGGTCTCGGCGGTGCAGCCGAAGCGGCCGCTCGAGGTGGTAGCGCACGGTGTGCGCCGGATTGAGCGAGGCGAAGGGGTCCTGGAACACCATCTGCACCGCGGCGCGATAGGCCCTGAGGCTGGAGACCGGGCTGCTGCCGATGGGCTGGCCGCGGAACAGCAACTGGCCGGCATCGGGCTGGTACTCGCGCATGATGAGCCGCGCCGCTGTCGTCTTGCCCGAGCCGGACTCCCCGACCAGCGCCAGGGTGCGGCCCGGACGCAGGGCGAAGGACACCGAGCGCGCCGCATAGACGGCGCTGTCGCCGCGGCCGAAGACCTTGCTGACAGTGTCGAGCGCGAGGATGGGAGCGGTGTCGCCGGTCATGGTGCCGTCCCGCTGATCTGCTCGCCATGCAGGCGCGGCATCGAGGCCCAGAGACGCTGCGTGTAGGGGTGCTGCGGCGTGCGGTAGATGGTGCGCGCCTCGTTGACCTCGATCAGCTCGCCTTCGAGCATGACGCCGATGCGGTCGCTGACCTGGACCATCAGGCTGAGGTCGTGCGTGATGAACAGTACGGAGAAGCCGAGATCCTTGCGCAGCCGGTCGATGCGCTGGAGGATTTCGCGCTGCACCACGACATCGAGCGCGGTGGTCGGCTCGTCCATGATCAGCAGCTTGGGGTGGAGCGCGAGGCAGATGGCGATGACGATGCGCTGGCGCATGCCGCCCGAGCATTGATGCGGATAGGCGGAGAGGCGGTCGGGCGAGATGTCGACGAGCTCGAGCAGCTCCGCGGCGCGCGCCCGGGACTGTGCCCGCGACAGGCCCGCATGGGTGCGCAGCACGTCGTGGAACTGCGCTTCGATGGTGAGCACCGGGTTGAGCGAGTTCATCGCGCTCTGGAACACCATTGCCACTTCGCGCCAGCGGAAGCTGCGCAGGGCTTCGTCGTCGAGCGCCAGCACGTCGCGGCCATCGACGAGGATCTGGCTGCCCCTGCGGATCAGCGCCGGCGGGCGGTGCAGGCGGCTCACGGCGAAGGCAATGGTGCTCTTGCCGCAGCCGGATTCGCCGGCAAGGCCGAAGAACTCGCCGGGCGCGATGTCGAAGCTGACATTCCTGACGGCGTGGAAATCCTGCTCGGCACCGATGTAGTCGATCGAGAGATTGCGCACGGAAAGGACGGGCGTTGTCACAGCTTGCCCTCCCCGGCGCGGACGAGGCCGAACCAGCGGCCGAGCATGTTGCCGGTGCGAAGGCGCGGATTGGCCACTTCGTCGATGGCGAAGTTGATGAGCGCGAGGCCGAGCCCGAGCAGCGCGAGCGCGAGGCAGGGCGAGAGCAGGTCCCACCACGCGCCGACCGACAGGGCCGAGGCGTTCTGCGCATTGTAGAGCATGATGCCCCACGACACGGTGTTGGGATCTCCCAGCCCCAGGAACTCGAGTGTCGCCTCGGTGATGACGGCGAAGATGACGCTGCCGATGAAATTGATGCCCACGATCGAGATGAGGTTGGGGAACACCTCGAAGGCCATGATGCGCCAGGCTGGCTCCCCCAGCATCTCGGCGGACTTCACGTAGTCCTTCTGGCGGATCGACAGCGTCTCCGAGCGCGTGACGCGCACGCCCCAGGCCCACGAGGTGAGGCCCAGGATGACGGCAATGACCAGCGGGCTCGCCTGGCCGATGAAGGCGGCGAGCACGAGCAGCAGCGGCAGATTGGGGACGACCAGAACCATGTTCGTGAAGAAGTTGATGACTTCGTCGACGATGCCGCCCTTGTAGCCGGCGATGATGCCCAGCACCGTGCCGATGACGGTGATCAGCAGCCCCGCACCGAAGCCGACCGCGAGCGACACGCGCGCGCCATAGACGAGCCGCGCGAACACGTCATGACCGAGCCGCGTGGTGCCCAGCCAGTGTTCCCATGATGGCGGCTGGTGCGGGCGGCCGACGCGACGCACCGGACTGTACTCGGTTAGCAGCGGCGCAAAGATCGCGACGAGCACGATGACGAGGAGGATGGTGACGCCGATCAGCGCCTTCTTGTTGCCGAGGAGCTGGGTGAAGAGCTTCCGCATCGCTCAGGCCTTCTTGAGGCGCGGATCGAGCAGCACATAGCTCAGATCGACGACGAAGTTGGAGACGAGCATGGCGGCGGTCATAATCAGCAGCTGCCCCTGGATGACGGGATAGTCGCGCGCCAGGATGGCCTGGTAGAGCGTGTTGCCGAGGCCCGGATAGTTGAACACGACTTCAGTGACGAGCGAGCCGCCGAGCACCGTGCCGATGGCGATGGCGAGGCTCGACACGGTGGGCAGCAGCGCGTTGCGGGCCGCATACCAGAGCATGACATTGCCGTCCGATAGGCCCTTGGCGCGGCCCATGACGATGTAGTCGTCGCCGAGCAGGTTGATCATGTTGTTGCGCATGGTGACCGCGAAGCCGCCGGTGAGGACGATCACCATTGTCAGCATGGGCAGCGTGCCGTGGTAGAGGACGCTCGAAATGTAGGTCCAGTTGAACGCCGGATCGAGCAGCGGGTTGGCCGCATAGCCATTGGGGAACCAGCGCAGCGTGTAGCCGAAGACGAACAGCGTGATCAGCGACACGACGACGGCGGGCACGGAGCTCGAAAAGATCGCGAGCACGGAGACGATGGTGTCGAACAGCGTGCCGCGCCGCCACGCGGCCATGATGCCCAGCATCGTGCCGAGCGCGAAGCTGACGAGCGTCGCGATGCCGACGAGGCCGAGCGTCCATACGAGGGCGCGGCCGAGCAGCTCGGTAACGGGCAGCGGGAAGTACTTGATCGAGCGGCCGAGATCGCCGGTGAACACGCTCTGCAGATAGCGGACATATTGCTCGTTCAGCGGCGCATCGATGAAGCCGAAGGTGAGCTTGAGTGCGTTGAGATTTTCGAGCGACAGCTCCGAGCCGGCGCTGGCGAACATCATCTGGATGGGGTCGCCCGGCATGACGCGGGGCAGGAAGAAATTGATGGTGGCGGCCGCAAGGAACGCGGCGAGGTAGAAGGCGAGGCGCCGGAGCAGAAAGGCCATCCGTGCTTGCTTCCTTGTGCGGGGACCGCCGGGAGGGAAGGGGAGCGCGGTGCCGCGCTCCCCCGGACGTGGACGCTATTGGGCGACCGGATCGAGATCCAGCAGCTGCAGCAGGCGGGCCGGGTTGGCGTTGGACACCACCGGCGAGAACTTCGGATCGTCGGCGTTGGCCCAGCCGGTGAAGCGGCTGGTGTTGTACTCGTAGAAGGACGGGCTGTTGTAGACGGGGATGACGGGCATCGCCTCGGCGACGATCACCTGCACCTGGTCCATCAGCGTCTTCTGTTCGGCCGGATCCTTGGACTGCGTGTACTTGTTGAGCAGCGCCATGATCTCGGCATTCTCCCAATGCGGCGCCGTGAAGCGGCTCTTGCCGAAGTCCGCCGGATTGAACGAGCGGCGGTACGGGAAGTAGGGATCGGCCGCCGAGGCGAGGGCGTTGAGGGTCATCGAGTACTTGCCCTCGATGAGGTCCTGCGTCCACACCGCGGCCTCGGGCGTGCTCATCTTCACGTTGAGCCCGGCTTCGGTCAGCGACTCGATGGTGATCTGCACCGCGTCGATCCAGTCGGTCCAGCCATTGGGCACTTCGATGTCGATGGCGATAGGCGTGCCGTCCGGATTGTCGCGGAAGCCGTCGCCATTACCGTCCTTGTAGCCGGCCTCGTCGAGCAGCGCGACGCCGGCCGCGAGGTCGAACTTGCCATACTTGCCGTATTCGGTCGCCACTGCCGGATTGGCAAAGGCCTTGTAGAGCTCGCCCAGCATGGAGGGATCGTCGTTGACGAGCGGATAGCCGTAGCCGGCAATGTCGACGATCGTCTGGCGGTCGACGAGCATGCTGAGCGCACGACGGAAGTTCACGTCGTTGAACGCCTTCCGGTTGTTCTCGTCCGGCGTGATCATGCTGAGCTGGAACGACACCAGGCTCGACGGCGTGAACCAGTATTTATGGTGCTCCGGGTTCTTGGCAACGAAGGTGTTGTCGATGTCCGGAATGAAGCTTGTCGCCCAGTCGAGCGTGCCGTCGGCAAGGGCGGCGAGCACCTGCGGGTTGTCGGCGAGCTGCGGCATGCGCAGGCAGTCGACCTTGAGGTTGTCCGCGTCCCAGTAGTTCGGGTTGCGGCACTGTTCGTAGACCTGCGGGGTGAAGCGGGTGATCTCGGTCATCGGACCAGAGCCCACCGGCGTCTCGTTGGCGAAGGTGACGGGGTCGGCGATATCGGCCCAGATGTGCTCGGGGACGATCGGCATGCCCACGATGGTGTTGGCGATCAGCGAGTTGGGCTCGTTGAGGTTGAAGCGCACGGTGCGCTCGTCGACCTTCTCGACCGAGGCGAGCAGCCCCGAGACCGAGATGAAATCGAGCGCCGGGAACGTCTTGATGTAGCCATAGGTGAACACCACGTCGTCGGCCGTCAGCGCCTCGCCATCGGACCATTTGAGGCCGTCGCGCAGGGTGAAGGTGATCGACTTCAAATCATCGGCGAGCTGGTAGCTCTCGGCCAGCCGGTAATGCGGCGTGTTGCCGGCGAGACGGTTGAACACGACCAGCGGCTCATAGATGAAATCGAGCGTGGTATAGCGTGCCGAGGTCTGGCCGAAGGGATTGAAATTGCGCACGAAGGTGGTGGTCTGCTCGGAGGCGAGCGTCAGCACGCTCTGCGCGCTGGCGGGTTCCGCCAGTGCCAGTACCGCCGCGGATGCGGCGAGGATCAGCTTATGTCGTCCTAGCATTGTCTTCTCCCTGTATGCCGGCGCCTAGGCGATGCCGGTCTCCTCAAAAATCGCTTCGACTTCGGCGTGGAGTGCGAGCACATCCACGCGCTGCTTGCCGCGCCGCGACTGAGCGCGGGCAATTCGATCCATTGTCTGCTGCGTCATCGGCCGCGCCGCCTTGGCTGCCGCTTCGGTCGCGGCGAGGTCGCCCTGGCTGTGAAGGGCGATGTCGTAGCCGGCATCGAGCGCCGCGGTGACCCGCTCGGCCCAGGTGCCCGACAGGGCCTCCATGGTGAGGCAGTCGGTGATCAGCACGCCGTCATAGCCAATGTCGCGGCGGATGAGTTCGTGCACGATGGGCGATACCGAGGCGGGCCGCTCGCGATCGATCTGCGTGAAGATAAGGTGGGCGACCATCGCCCAGGGCGAGTCGCGCAGCGCCGCGAAGGGACGGAAATCTGTGTCGCGCATGTCCTCGACCGACGCGTCGACGACGGGGCAGTCGAAATGCGGATCGACCGTGACGCGGCCGTAGCCGGGGATGTGCTTGATGATCGGCAGCTCGCCCACTTCGAGCATGGCATCGACCACGACGCGCCCAAGGGCAATGACGAGGTCGGGATCGTCGCCAAAGGCGCGCTGGCCGATGACGCCATGCGTCACCTTGCGCGCGAGATCGACAATGGGCGTGGTGCCGCTGTCGATGGTGAGCTCGGCCATCAGGCTGCCCATCGCCAGCGTCGACAGGCGCAGCGCGCGCGTGCCGAGCTCGAAATCCTTGCGGGCGAGGGCGCCGAAATCGCCCAGCGCGCGGAAGCTCGGCCATTTGCCGTTGTCGAGGCGCTGCACGCGCCCGCCTTCCTGGTCGATGAAGATGGGCGCGTCGGCGCGGCCGACCGCCTCGCGGAACTGCGCGCACAGGCGCCTCACCTGCTCGGGATTGTCGAGGTTGCGCTTGAACAGGAACAGGCCGCAGGGATTTGCCTCGCGGAAGAAGGCGACCTCACTGGCGGACAGGTCCAGTCCGGGCATACCGACGAACAAAGCGAGAGGTGCAGTAGAGGACAAGGTCCGCTTCCTGGATTTGTCTGAGACCCATTGAACCCATCGCCAGCATCCGCAACCGATCGGGCAGCCAAAGGCGCCCGCAACGAGCACCCACCCGGACGCTAGCCGAGCGAAAAAATGTGGTCAATTGTTTCAGGGCAGAATCGGGAGATGTAAATTTGTTACATTCGTAGCCCACGGGGCAAGATGGTGTAGGTGACGACCCGGGCCTGCCGTGATCCACACGCCACGTCGAGGCCCGCGTGCGGAGGACGGCGATGCGACTTGGAGTGATCGGCGCAGGCGGGATCGCGGTGCGGCATCTGGCGGCGCTCGAGCAGGAGGGCGGCGAGGGCGTCACGGTCGTTGCCCATCTGGCGCGCGGCCCCGAGCGCGCGGCCAGGGCGGCGGAGCGATTCGGCGGGGCTGCCTTCACCGATATCGACGCGTTCATCGGCGAGGGGCGGCCCGACGCCGTGCTGGTGACGCTGCCGCCGGCGGAACACGGGGCTGTCGAACGCGCGCTGATTGCGGCGCGCATCCCGATGCTCGTCGAAAAGCCGATCGGCCTCGACCTCGCGACGCCGCTCGCGATCGGCGCGGCGGCCGAGGCGAGCGGCCTCGTGGTCGCCGCGGGCTACAACTGGCGGGCGCTCGATACGCTCGACCGCGTGCGCGAGCTGCTCGATGAGACGCCGGCGCAGATGGTTCTCGGCCGCTTCCACATCGGCACGCCGGCGACGCCGTGGTGGCGGTTTGCGGCGCAGAGCGGCGGGCAGTTCCTCGAACAGGCGTGCCATCTGGTCGACCTGGCGCGCCACCTCGTGGGCGAGGGCGAGCTGCTCGGAGCGGCCGGCGCTTTCGGACGGCTGCCCGAGTTCGCCGATGGCGACGTGGCGGGCACCAGCGCCGCCCTGCTCCGTTTCGGCGGCGTGCCGGGCGTGGTGACCGCCACCTGCCTGCTGCCGGGTGGTCCCGGCGCCGAGCTGCGGCTGATCTGTGCCGGACGGGAGATCGTCATCACGCTCGGCGGCGTGACGGTTGCCACCAATGGCGCCACGGAGAGTCTGGAGTCGCGTTCCAGTTCCTATGTGCGGCAGAACCTGAGGTTCTTTGCGGCCGTGAGGGCCGGGGAGCCGGACGCGGTGTTCTGCACCTACGCCGATGCGATCCGCACGCATCGGCTGTGCCTCGCCATCACCGAGGCCGTCGCCGCGGCCTGATCTGTGACAGCATCGTCCTGAAATCGCATTGACCGCGACGATGGTTTGTGCTCACCATGTCAGCAATAACAAATAGCGTTCAGCATTGCAGAACGCAGGTGCGGGAGGTTGAACTGTCCACAAAGCAAGCCCTGACGGCTGGCGAACTGCTGCGTTTGCGCCGGTTTTCCACCCCGACAGTGTTCAACGGCTGGGAACAGGTGAGCCGCATCGACCGCCGGACAGTGGTCAACAAGCAGGACGTACGGGATTTCATGCCGCAGTTCGGCGCGATGGCCGGCTACGCGGTCACGCTCGAAGTGCAGCCGAGCAATCCGGACCATCTGCGCAACACGCCCGACGCGCCGCAGCGCTATCGCGAATATCTCGAGAGCATGCCGGGGCCCAAGATCGTCGTCATCAAGGACGCCGACAGCCCCAATGTGATCGGCACCTATTTTGGCGAGGTCAATGCGAGCCTGCATCGCGCGCTGGGCTGCGTCGGCCTCATCACCGATGGCGGCGTGCGCGACGTCAACGAGATGGCCTCGATCGGCTTCAAGGCGCTCGCGGCGCGGCTGTGCGTGGGCCACGCCTATGCCTGGCCGGTGCGCTGGGGCCACGAGGTCGAGGTCTTCGGCCTCAAGATCGCCTCGGGTCAGCTCGTTCACGCCGATCAGCACGGCTTCATGATCATCCCCGAGGAGGATCAGAAGAAGGTGTTCGACGCGACGCTGTTCATGGACGGCAATGAGTGCACCTCGGTGATCGAGGCCACACAGATCCTGGCCGGCCGCTCGATGAGCGAAACGCGGGCGGCGCTGGTCGAAGCAGAACGGCGTTTCGGCGCCGCCGCACTCGAGACTTTCGGCAAGAAGGGCGAATGGTCCGCCTGACGATCGGGTTGCCGCCGCCGGCGGCGACCACAACGACCACAACGACCCAAGGGAGGGGCCCGATGAAGACGACAATCAGACGACTTTTGGGTGCCGCAACGCTTGCGATCCTCGCGGGCGTCGGCTCCAGCATGGTAGCCACCGCCACTTACGCACAGACGCAGGAAATCGCCCTCGTCGACCAGTTCATGGCGTGGAACCTCGACGACTATGAAGCGGCCGGCACCAAAGTGCCCGACTTCAAGCAGTCGCCCAGCTTCGACGACGCTGTCGCCGCAGGCACGCTGCCGGCGCTCGCCGACCGCCTGCCGGCACGCGAGGACGTGATGGTGGTGCGGCCGCGCGAATCGATCGGCACCTATGGCGGCACGATCCGCTACAACGCGACCAACCCGCAGTCCTTCGGCAATGTCGGCTACTCGGCCTGGGACGCGCATCTCGCCGGCGTCACCACGAACTGGGAAATTGTCTATCCCGACATCGCCCGCAGCATCGAGCTGGCCGCCGACAACATGTCGGCGACCGTCACGTTGCGCAAGGGCATGAAGTGGAGCGACGGCCAGCCGGTCACCGCCGACGACATCCTGTTCTTCTTCAACGATATCGGCGGGCAGGGCGACCTGCCGCCGCTGCCGGGCAATCTGATCGTGGGCGGCAAGCCCATCGTCGTCGAAAAGATCGACGACCAGACGGTGAAGTTCAACTTCGCCGCGCCGAACCCGGCCTTCATCCTGTCGGTGGCGCGCGCCGAGCCCGGCTTCCCGCTGGCGCCCAAGCACTACCTGCAGAAGTGGCACAAGGACTACAACGCGGACGCCGAGAAGATCGCGACCGAAGAGGGCTTCGCCTCCTGGGTCGACGCCTTCGTGTCGCACCAGAACGGCCAGACCGGCGACTTCCAGGTCGACGTCAACCTGCCGGTGCTCAAGCCCTGGATGCTGAGCGAGGTCGACCAGTTCGGCAACCAGTACTACCGCCGCAACCCGTACTACTGGAAGGTGGACACCGAGGGGAACCAGCTTCCCTATCTCGATGAGCAGGTCCGCATGCTCGTGTCCGACCCCGAAGTGGTCAAGCTCAACGTGCAGTCGGGCCAGCTCGACTATGCCGACAAGTTCTCGCAGGCCGACCTGCCGGTGCTCAAGGCCGGCGAGCAGGCGGGCAACTACACCACCATGCTCTACACCGCCGACCTCGGCGCCATCGTGAAGTACCAGTTCAACATCACCACCAAGGATGATGTGCTGCGCGGGATCTTCAACGATGTCCGCTTCCGCGAGGCGATGTCGCTGGCCGTCAACCGCCAGGAGATCAACGATACGATCTTCTTCGGCCTCGGCGTGCCGCGGCAGTGGGGCGTGTCGTCCAAGTCGCCGTTCTACGAAGACTGGATGGGCAGCTACTTCTCGGACTACGACGTCGACAAGGCCAATGCGCTGCTCGACGAGATGGGTCTCACCAAGGGCGCCGACGGCATCCGCGTGCGGCCCGACGGACAGCCGCTGCGCGTGATCCTGCACGATGCGATCAACCGCGTGCCGCTGTCGGAACTGATGGCCGAGTACTGGACCGCGGTGGGCGTGTCGACGCAGGTCAACACCGTCACCCGCGAAACCTTCGCCCAGGCCGTCGCGGCGGGCGAGGTGCAGGCCTCGGTGTGGTTCGCCGACGTCGTGTCCGAAAAGGACATGTACACGCGTCCCATCTGGTTCCGTCCGCCCTATGGTCTTGACACCAACCCGGTGGGTGGCGGCTTGGCCTGGCGCAAGTGGCAGCTCAGCAACGGCGCTGAGGGCGAGGAACCGCCGGCCGAGTACAAGGCCCAGCAGGACCTCGTGACCAAGTGGCAGGCTACGCCGCTCGGCTCGCAAGAGTACTACACGCTCGGCAAGGAAGTGGTCGGCAACACCGTCAAGCAGATGCTCCACATCGGCACGGTGGGCGAGGTGCCCTACGTCTACACCCGCTCCAACAAGCTCAAGAACTTCCCCGACAACAACATGCTCTTCATCGACCACCTGCGTGGTGGCCATGCCGAGCAGTGGTACCTGACCAAGTAATCCTCCCTGTGACCTGGCCGGGCGGGCTTCCTGCCCGGCCTCACCCGCTGCCCTGAATAGCCGGCGCGAAGGAGCGCCCTCCAAGCCAAAATGATCCCACTCAGCCAAGTCAAATATCAGCCCGAACTCACGCGCACGTTCCTCGGCAGCCCCAGCGTCGTCCGCCTTCCCGACAATGCGCTCGTGGTGAGCCACGACTATTATGGCGTCGGCTGCCCGCGGAACCAGGAGTCCGAGGAGAGCCTCACCAGCATCTACCGCTCGGAGGATAATGGCGCGACCTGGGTGAACATCACCCACATCATGAACTGCTACTGGAGCACGCTGTTCTACCACAACGGCGCCCTCTACATCTTCGGCACGTCGCAGCAGTATGGCTCGATCGTGATCCGCCGCTCGGACGACGGCGGCTACACCTGGACGCATCCCACGGTGGACCATCCCGAGAATGGCTGGCTGTTCCCCGGCGGCTTCTACCACGACGGTCCGAACTATCATTGCGCCCCAGTGGCCGTGACCATCCACAACGGCCGCATCTACAAGGCCTTCGAGGACTGCACGCCCTGCGTGTGGGGAACGGGGTTCCAGGCCTGCGTCGTGTCGGCGCCGGTCGACGCCAATCTGCTCGATGCCGCCAACTGGACGATGAGCAACAAGATTCCGTTCGACCCCGCCTGGGTGCCTAAGGAGTGGGGCCGCACACTGAAGCCCGGCTGGCGCGAGGGCAACGTCGTCGCCGATCCCGACGGGCAATTGTGGGATATCATGACCTTCGAGGCCGGCCCGCTCGAAGCCGAGAAATCGGCGCGCATCAAGATCGAGGACGACGGCAAGAAGATCAGCTTCGATCCGGCGACCGGCTATTTCGACCTGCCGGGCTGCAAGGCCAAGCTGACCATCCGCCGCGACCCGGTGACCGGTGAATATCTCACCATCGGCAATGCGCTCGACGACCACGACATCCTGCGCAAATGGGCCCGCGAGGAAGACGACAGCTTCACGCGCTTCCACAAGGACCACTCGATGCGGCAGCGCAACAAGGTCTATGTGCTGGCGTCCAAGGATCTGTGGAACTGGCGCCGGGTGAAGCAGCTGATCCGCGACGAGACGGGGCTCAAGCCCGAGGACTCGATCCGCCTCAGCGGCTTCCAGTACACCGACTGGCAGTTCGACGGCGACAACGACATTATCTTCGCCGTGCGCAGCGCCTATCGCGGCGCCGCCAATTTCCACGACGCCAACCGCATCTTCTACGGCACCATCCCGAACTTCCGGGACCTGCTCTAGCTGACGAGGGCGGGACGGCAACGTCCCGCCCGCCTCCGCCGAACGAGGGACATCGATGCTATCCTATATCGTGCGCCGCCTCGCCTATATGGTCGTCGTGCTCGTGCTCGTCTCGGTGGTGTGCTTCTATATCATCAACCTGCCGCCGGGCAGCTTCATCGAGACCTTCGCCACCCAGCTCGACGCCGCCGGCTCGCCGGCCACCCAGGCGCAGCTCGACTTCCTCACGGTGCGCTACGGCCTCGATCAGCCGCTCCATGTGCAATACTGGAACTGGATCGTGCCGCTCGTGACGCAGGGCGACTACGGCTACTCGTTCGAATGGCAGCAGCCGGTGTGGACACTGCTCGCCGACCGGCTGTGGCTCACCATCATCGTGTCGCTCGTCTCGATGGTGTTCGTCTATGTCGTGTCGATCCCGGTGGCGCTCTATTCGGCGACGCACCAGTACTCGGTCGGCGACTACAGCTTCAGCCTGCTCGGCATCATCGGCCTCGCCGTGCCGAACTTCCTGCTCGCCCTCGTGCTGCTCGTCGCCTCGGCGCGGCTGTTCGGCGTGACCCCCACGGGACTGTTCTCGCCCGAATACATCACCGCGCCCTGGAGCTGGGAGAAGGTGTGGGACCTGATGATCCACCTGCCGGTGCCGGTCATCGTCGTTGGTCTCGCCGGCACCGCCGCGACCATTCGCATCCTTCGCTCGCAACTGCTCGACGAGTTCCAGAAGCAATATGTGATCACCGCGCGCGCCAAGGGCGTACCCGAGGGGCGGCTGCTGATGAAGTATCCCTTCCGCGTGGCGCTCAACCCGATCATCTCGACGGCGGGGCACCTGCTGCCCGACATCGTCTCGGGCTCGACCATCGTCGCCATCGTGCTGGGCCTGCCCACCATCGGCCCGCTGCTGCTGCGCGCCATCGTCGCGCAGGACACCTATGTCGCCGCGAGCTGCCTGATGCTGCTGGGCGTGCTCACCGTGGTGGGCGTCGTGATGTCCGATATCCTGCTCACGATGCTCGATCCGCGCGTGCGCATGAGCCGGGCCAATTGAGGAGAGCGCCATGACCACAGCTCTCGAAACTTCCGCCGCCGCCGTTCCGCAGGGCGGGCGCGTGCTGAGCCGCGGCCAGCTCTTCTGGGCCAAGTTCACCCGGCACAAGGCGGCACTGGTCTCGCTCTGGTTCATCGTGGCGCTCTATGCGCTCGTGCTGATCGCCGAAGTCGTCGCGCCTTACGGGCCGTTCCAGCGCCACACGCAGCATCTGCTCGCGCCGCCGACCGGCATCCAGTTCGTGGATGCCGAAGGCGGCTTCCATCTGCGGCCCTTCGTCTATGGGCTCAAGAACGAGCTCAACCGCGAAACCTTCCAGCGCGAATACGTGGTGGACACCGCGCAGCGCTACGACATCTCGCTGTTCGTCAAGGGCGAGCCGTACCAGCTGTTCGGCGTCATTCCGACGAACATCCATCTTTTCGGTGTCGAGGGCGATGGGCGCATCTTCCTCGCGGGGACCGATCAGCTCGGGCGCGACCTGTTTTCGCGCATGCTGTTCGGCGCACGAACCTCGCTGTTCGTGGGGCTGATCGGTCTTGCCATCGGCTTCGGGCTCGGCCTCTTCTTCGGCGGCATCTCGGGCTATTTCGGCGGCGCGATCGACAATTTCGTGCAGCGCCTCACCGAGTTCCTGCAGTCGCTGCCGACGCTGCCGCTGTGGATGGCGCTGGCGGCGCTCGTGCCTGCCGACTGGAGTCCGACGCAGGTCTATTTCGGTATCTCCACAGTGCTCGCCGTGGTGGGCTGGACGACGCTTGCCCGCGTGGTGCGCGGCAAGCTGCTCAGCCTGCGCGAGGAAGACTATGTGATGGCCGCCAAGGTGTCGGGCGTCAGCGAGGCCAAGATCATCACCACGCATCTGCTGCCCGGCTTCATGAGCTATCTCATCGTGCACCTGACGCTGGCGGTGCCGCAGATGATCCTGGGCGAGGTGGCGCTGAGCTTCCTCGGGCTCGGCCTCCGGCCGCCGGCGGTGAGCCTGGGCACGCTGCTGATCGATTCGCAGAACATCCAGACCGTGACCATCAGCCCCTGGCTGCTGGTGCCCGGCGGCCTCGTCATCCTGATCGTGGTGGCGTTCAGCTTCCTCGGCGACGGCCTGCGCGACGCCGCGGACCCGTATCGGAGCTAGCCCATGAGCAACCCGCACACATCAGCTCCCGAGACAGCGACCCGGCCCCTGGTCGAGGTCAAGAATTTGCGCGTCGTGCTGCCGCTGATCGAGGGCAACCTCACGGCGTCGGACGGCGTGAGCTTCACCATCCCCGAAGGCAAGACGCTGGGGCTCGTGGGCGAGTCCGGCTGCGGCAAGACCATCACGGCCCAGTCGATCCTCAAGATCGCGCCGCGCAATTCCCGCACCAGCGGCGAGATCCTGCTCCACTACCCCGACCGTCCCCCGGTCGACATCGTTTCGCTCGGCCCCAAGGACGACGAACTGCTCTCGATCCGCGGCGGCGAGGCGGCGATGATCTTCCAGGAGCCCATGACCTCGTTCTCGCCGGTGCACAGCATCGGCAACCAGTTGCTCGAGACGATCTACCTGCACCGCACGCGCGACAAGGCGAAGGCGCATGAGATCGCGGTGGCGATGCTGCAGAAGGTGGGGATCGCCGATCCGGCGGCGGCGCTGCGCAAGTACCCGCACGAATTCTCGGGCGGCATGCGGCAGCGCGCGATGATCGCCATGGCGCTCGCATCGCAGCCGCGCCTGCTGATCGCCGACGAGCCGACCACGGCGCTCGACGTGACGGTGCAGGCGCAGGTGCTGCGGCTGATGCGCGACCTGCAGCGCGACCAGGGCATGGCCATCCTCTACATCTCGCACGACCTCGGCGTGATCGCCCGCATGGCCGACGAAGTGGCGGTGATGTACATGGGCTCGATCGTCGAATACGCCGCGGTGCGCGACCTGTTCCATGCGCCCAAGCATCCCTACACCAAGGGCCTGATGGCCTCGGTGCCTCGTATCGGCAAGAAGTCCGGCGAGCCGCTCGAATCGATCAAGGGCAACGTGCCCGTACCCATCAACAAGCCGGTGGCCTGCGGGTTCTTCCCGCGTTGCCCCGTGGCGATCGCAGGCGTGTGCGACAAGGCGGTGCCGCCGCTGGTCGATGTCACGCCGGGCCATCGTTCGGCCTGTTTCCTCTATCCCGAAGTCGTGGCCGCTGCCGGCCTGCCGCAGGGAGCTGCCAATGTCCACTGAGACCGTGCTCAGCGTCCGCAACCTCAAGAAGTACTACCCCATCGAGAGTGGCGCCCTGCGCCGCGTCACCGGCCATGTGAAGGCGGTCGACGATGTGAGCTTCGACCTGGCGCGCGGCGAGGTGCTGGGGCTGGTGGGCGAGTCCGGCTGCGGCAAGACCACGCTCGGCCGCTGCATCGTGCGCGCCATCGATCCCACCGGCGGCGCGGCGCGGCTGGTGATCGGCGAGGACGACACCGATGTCGACCTGGCCACCGCCAGCAAGGGCGAGCTGCGGCGGCTGCGGCGGCACATGAACATGGTGTTCCAGGACCCGTTCTCGTCGCTGTCGCCGCGCATGACGGTGCGCGACATCATCGGCGAGCCGCTGCGCGCCCAGGGCCTGCCGGCGAAAGAGATCGCCGGGCGGGTCGAGCGGATCGCCGAGCTGTGCGGCCTCAACACGGCGCACCTCTCGCGCTATCCCAACGCCTTTTCGGGCGGGCAGCGGCAGCGCGTCTGCATCGCCCGCGCACTGATCAGCCAGCCGGTGCTGATCGTGGCGGACGAACCGGTGTCGGCGCTCGACGTGTCGATCCAGGCGCAGATCCTCAACCTGCTGCAGCGGCTGCAGCGCGAGCTGAACCTCAGCCTCATCTTCGTGGCGCACGATCTGAGTGTGGTCGAGCACATCGCCGATCGGGTGGCGGTGATGTATGTGGGCAAGATCATCGAGCTGGCGCCCACCGAGAGCTTGTACAAGCGTCCCCGGCACCCCTATACCGAAGCATTGATGTCGGCGGTGCCAAAACCCGATCCGGATCTGAGGGACGAAACCATTATTCTGAGCGGCGAGGTTGCAAGCCCCGCCAATCCACCCAGTGGATGTTACTTCCACCCCCGCTGCCGCTATGCTTCGGAAATCTGTAAAACGGCAGCACCGCCATTGCGCGAAACCAGTTCCGGCCACTGGTCGGCCTGCCACTTCGCCGACGTGCTGGAGCTCAAGGGGGTCGAGGCGGTTGAAGAGCGTGCGGATGGCTGACCGTGACCGATAAAGAACGCAGATCGACGACCAACAAGAGCCTGGGCAAGGCAGTCCGCATGCTCAAGCTGTTCAGCGCGCAGGAGCCGCGGCTCTCGCTGGCCGAGATCAGCCTGCGGCTCGACATGCCCAAGAGCACGACGCATGCGATCCTCCGCTCGCTGGTGGCCGAGGGACTGATCGAGAAGGTGGGCGGCGAGGCCTATGCGTTGGGCACCGCGATCCTCGCGCTGTCGCAATCGGTGCGCGTCAACGTCGAGATCCGCGACCGCGCGGCGCCGCATGTGCGGGCGCTGGCCGACCTCGCGGGAGAGTCGGTGTATCTCACGCTGCGCGAGGGTGACCGCATCCTCTATATCTATGCCGTCGAGTCCTCACGCCGGCTGATTGCCCGCACGGCGGTGGGCGACCGCATGCCGATGCACTGCACCGGCGTGGGCAAGGCCATCCTCGGCCATCTGCCGGAAGCGGAGGCGCGCGGCATCCTCGAGCGCGCCGGCATGCCGCGCGTGACGCCCAACACCATCACCGAGATGGAGGAACTGATGGAGGAGCTGCGGGCGATCCACGAGCGCGGCTATTCCTATGACGACTCCGAGAACGAAGTCGGCAACTACTGCGTCGGCGCCCCGATCTTCGGCGCGCAGGGGCAGGTGATCGGCGGCTGCTCGATCGCCGGCACCGACCCTCAGATCATCGGCGCCCGGGCGGGCGAACTGTCCCGGGCGCTGATTTCCGCCTGCCTCGATATCTCGCGCAACCTCGGCTACGTGCCCGCTTCGGTCTTCCGCGGCGCGTACGCGGCGGTGCGCTGACCGGAACCAGAACCATGACTGAACAGCGCGTTCGCGACACCGCCCTAGGAGGCATCATCGCGGCCATCCTCACCCCCGTTCACGCCGACCTGTCGATCGATACCGCACGCCTGCTGGCGCATGCCAGAAAGCTCATCGCCGACGGCTGCACGCGCGTGTCGACCTTCGGCAGCACAGGCGAGGGCGTGTCCTTCTCGAGCGACCAGAAGAACGCCGCCAACCAGGCGCTGCTTGCCGGCGGGGTCCGCCCCGACCAATTGCTGCCCGCCATCATGGTGAGTGCCGTCGATACCGCGGCGCGGGAACTCAAGGACATCGCCGCGCTGGGCTGCCGCCATGCGCTGGTGCTGCCGCCCTTCTACTATCGCAACGCCACGCTCGAAGGGCTGGTCTCGTACTTCGAGGCGGTATTCGAGCGGGCCGGGCGGCCGGCGGTTTCGTTCGTGCTCTACAACATTCCCGCCATGAGCGGCATCACCATCACCCACGACTTCGTGCGTGCGCTGCAGGCCGGAAAGGGCGCGCCGATTGCGGGGATCAAGGACTCGACCGGCGACCTCGCGAGCGGCCTCGCCTTCGTGCGGGCCTTCCCCGAGCTCAGCATCTTCACCGGCGACGACCGCGTGCTGCCACACCTGCTCGACGCCGGCGGCGCCGGCATGATCGGCGGCCTGCCCAACCTCTATGCCAGCGACCTCGCCGCCCTCTACCGGACACGCGCCGGCGATGAGGCGGTGCGGCTCGCCGCGCTGGCGGCCGAACGCATCGCACAGATCGACGCGACCGGCGGCCTGCTGGCGCTCAAGGCCGGTCTCGCGGACCAGAACACCGATCCAGCGTGGCGGCGGGCGATGCCGCCGCTCGGTACCGAGTTCCGCGCGGGGCACGCGAAGTGAGCGACAAGGCAGCCGACGCGGCCGATCTGCTCGCCGCCACCTCGCACAGCGGCGGCACGATCGACGGCCTGCCGGACGCGCTGCGGCCGGGAACGCCGGCCGAGGCAATGGCGATCCAGTCGGCGTTCATCCGGCGGCATGGCAGCTGCGGGTGGAAAGTCGGCCCGCACCCATCGGGCTCGGGCTGGTGCGGCGCACCGCTGCGCGGCAGGTCGGCTCAGCCGACGCCGCATCGCCTGTCGTATGACAGGGCGGCGGCGATGCGGATCGAAGTCGAAGTGGCGATCGTGCTCGGCAGCGACCTGCCGGCGGCGGCAAGCGCGGCCGATGTGCGCACCGCGATCGCGAAGACACATATTGCGCTCGAGCTCTTCCGCTCGAGCTACCCCGACCCCAAGCAGCAGGACTTCCCGTCGCTGCTCGCCGACAGCCTCAGCAACGCAGGCGTGGTCCTGGGCGAGGGCAGGGCGCCGCGCGAGGGCGACGATTTCGGCGCGCTCGAGATGACACTGGTGCACAACGGCGACACGCTCGCCGGCACCGGCAAGGGCGCCGCCATGGACGTGATCGTCGAGATGCTGGGCTGGCTGTCAGGCTATGCCGCGGAGGTCGGCTCGGGGCTCAAGCGCGGCGACGTGATCATCACCGGGGCGCGGCTCGGACCGCTGTCGGTGGCTGAGGCAGGGACCTACCGGGCGAGCTGCGCGCTGGGCGGGGTCGAGCTCGAGGTCGCGTGACGCCCCGGAAGGTCCGGGGCGTCGAACTGCTTTCCGCTGCTACTTCATCAGGCCCGGCGAGACCGAGCCCTGCAGCTGGCGCTGGAAGATGATATAGGTGACGAGCACCGGCAGCACCGTGATCACCACGGCGGCGAAGAGAGCGCCGAAGTTGACGGCGTAGCCCGCCTGCGAGGCGAACGACGCCATGCCCTGCGACAGCACGTAGTTCTTGGCATTGGTGTTGAGCGCGATGGGCAGGAGGAACTGGTTCCACAGGCCCAGGAAGTTGAAGATCGCGACCGACGCCATGCCCGGCGTCGCCATAGGCAGCATGATCTGGAAGAAGATACGCCACGGACCGCACCCGTCGAGCGCTGCCGCTTCGGCGACTTCCTGCGGCAGCGTCTTGAAGAACGCATAGAGGAAGAACACCGTGAAGGGCAGGGCGAACGCCACATAGGTGACGATCAGGCCCGGCAGGGTGTTGAGGATGCCGAAGTTCTTGAGCGTCATGAACAGCGGCACGACGGCGAGGAAGATCGGGAACGTCAGTCCGGCGAGCATCAGATAGTAGATGATCTGGCTGCCCTTGAACTCGTAGCGCGCCAGATAGTACGCGCACATCGCGCCCAGCAGCATCACGATCACCAGCGCGCTGCCAACCACGATCACCGTGTTGACGAAGTAGGTCCCGATGCTCGCGGTGGTCCACGCCGACACGTAGTTTTCGAAGTTGAAGCTCGTGGGCAGCGAGAAGGGCGATCCGAAGATCTGCTGCGTGGTCTTGAACGACGACATCAGCACCCACAGCAGCGGTGCGCAGATGATGACGACCCAGGCGATGAGCGCAATGTGCGCGATGGTCGCCACAGTCCGGTCGGTGAAGAACGACGGCTTGGACGAGCGCTCGATGCGCGGCGGGCGCGACGAGCCCGGCGCACTGGGGGCGTGGGTGGAGTCGGCGGCGCGCAGGGCGGCGAGGGCAGCCTTCACATCGGTGGTGTAGCGGGGCGCGGCAGTGGTCGGCGCAACTTTGGGCGGCTTCTTCTCGCCGGTGAGCCAGAAGACCAGGAAGACGATGGCCGCAAAGGCCAGCGTGATGATGGCAAGAGTGGCACCCATCGAGGTGGCGTAACCGAACTTGCCCTTCTTGAAGGCCGTGTTGAGCAGATGCTGAGAGATCACGACCGTCGAGTTGGCGGGGCCGCCGACAGGATTGAGCGCCTGCATGTAGACGAAGGCGTCGAGGGCGAGGATGCCGATATAGACATAGGCCGTGCGGATGGTGTCGCGGATCATCGGCAGGGTGATGCTGATGGCCGTGCGGAAGCGGCCGGCGCCATCGACGCGCGCCGCCTCATAGACCTCGGACGGGATGCCTTTGATCGCGGCGATGAACAGCACCATGTAGAAGCCGACCAGCGACCACGCGATCACGAAGATCGAAGCGCCCATGGCGGTGCGTTCATTGCCCAGCCAGGCAAAGGACTTGAAGAAGTCGAACCCCATCGCGGTCAGGATGCCGTTCAGCAACCCGTTTGAGGGGTCGTACATCTGCGCCCACAGTATGCCGATGACGATGGCGGGCACCGTGTAGGGGAAGAACGAGATGATCCGGTAGAGATCGGAGTTCTTGAGGCCGCTGACTTCGCCGCGGCTCGCGCCGCCGACGGTGACCAGAGTGGCCAGCGTCAGGGACAGGATGATGACGAGCGGCGGCAGGATCAGCACCAGAACGATGCTGTTGGTCACGGCCTTGATGAAGACCGGGTCCTGCGTCAGGGCGAGGTAGTTGGACAGGCCAACGAAGTTCATCGACTTCGAAAAGCCCGTCCAATCCGTGAGCGAGTAGTAGAAGGCTTGCACGAACGGCAAGATCACGAAAATTACATATATCGCGAGCGGAAGACCGAGGAACATCAGCGTGAAGCTGATGTTCTCGAACTTCGGCAATGCCCACCGCGGCTTGGCGGCGGACGCTCCTGCCATCGTGCCTACCGTCACTTCACAACGACCTTCGTGACCGACGGATCATTGTACACCGCGTCGGTGATCTGCGACAGCGCGGCGGTGAAGGCCGCAACGTCGAGCTGACCGTCGAGGAAGCTGTTCCAGACCACGAGTTCGTCGCGGTTGGTGCCGTACAGGTCGAACGAGTTCCAGGTGAACACGTCCGAGCCGGCGTCGGCCAGCAGCTTGCTCTGCGAGACCAGGGCGGTCGAACCGAAACCGTCGGCCGGGACAGTGTCCTTGACGATGGTCGGGGCGAGCTTGGTCTTGGCGAAGTTGGCCGCGGCTTCCTTCGACAGCATCGTACGGAGCAGTTCCTTGCCGCCCGCGAGGTTGAGAGCACCAGCGGGGAGGATGAACGGCTCGCCCGCCGTGGCGTGCAGAGCAGTCTTGGGGAACGCGCCGTTGTCGGACACCGAGAGTTCCGGCATGCCGGTCATCCGGAAGCCTTCCTTGGTCGCCGGCTTCATCTCGTTCTCGATCCACGAGCCCGAGGGGTAGAGCAGGAACTGCTGGTCGTTCGACCACTGCGCCTGAGCAGCGGTGAACTGCGTACCCGAACCACCCGGCTTCATCATGCCGCCCTGGATGATCTCATACAGGGAGGTGAACACCGACTGGAACGCCGGATGCGACCAGAAGCCCGGCGTGAAGTTGTCGACGGCCAGACGAACCTCGTGACCGCCTTCCTTGATCGCCGAAGCGACGGCAGTGGTGCGGTAGTAGGTCGCCGCTTCCTTGCCCCAACCGAGGAGGAAGATGCCCTTTTCCTTGGCCTTCTTGCCCAGGTCGATGGCTTCGGCCCAAGTGGTCGGCGGGGTCCAGCCATTGTCTTCGAAGAGCTGGGCCGAGTACCACATGGCGTAGACGGTCATGACGTAGTTGAGCGCCACGAACTTGTCACCGAAGGTGCCGGCAGCCTCGACGCCGCCAACCAGCGTGTCGCGGATCTTGGTGCCTTCCAGGTTCGGAGCGTCGAGGACACTGTTCATGTCTTCGAGCTGGTCGATGATCGCCGAGAAGCCGATGGCGTCGGCACCGGAGTTGTCGATCAGGTCCGGCGGGTTGCCGCCGAGGAAACGCGGCTGCAGCTCCGTGGCGATCTGGGTCGACGGCGCCACGGTGATGTTCAGGCTCGGGTGATTGGTCTTCATCAGGTTGGCGGCGAAATCGACATAGTCGATGCCGTAGCCACCATTGAAGATCACCGCGTCAACGGTCGAGCCCTCGGCGACCGCGAACGGATTGGCCGCGTCCTGCGCGAAGGCACGGCCGGTGGAGCCCAGCAGGCCGGCGAACGGGGCAACCGCCGCCAGTGCCGTCGTCCCCTTCAGGAACGTGCGGCGGTCAAAAGTCTTGGTCATTTAGTTCTCCCTTGTCGAATTAAGTCTAGTTCACCTTACGCCGAGCGGTTAGGCAAGACGCTTACGCCTCCCTGCGGATCCGCTCGCCGTAAAGATCTTCGAGAGCACGGTTGTGCTCGTCGCCTCCCGGAATATTGGCTGAGATGTACACGGGAGGCGTCTTACCGCGCTGGCGGATCGCCTCGGACACGCCGATGGTGATGCGCTGAGCGATAAAGGCTGCAGTGAGCGAGGACACGGCGCCGACGCCGACCCCACCCTCGAGCTGCATTGTGCTGTCGCCGAACGGCGCCAGGTTGTCGATGACGATGTCGGCCACTTCGCTGAGGCGCTTGCCGCTCGGATGCTTGGGCTTGACCTTCATGGTGTGGTCGAGGCTGGTGACCGCGATCACCTTGTGGCCGCGCGCCTTGGCGGCGAGCGCGATGCCCAGGATCGAGCCGTTCACGCCTGAATTGGAGGCGATGATGAACACGTCCTTGGGCTGGATGTCGAACAGCGCCAGCAGGTTCTCGCCGATATTGGGATCGCGTTCGAAGTCGGCGCCGCCCAGCTCGGAGACCTTGCGGTCGCCGCGCAGAACCAGCGTGCGCAGCTGAATCTTGTTGGTGGCGATGAGGCCACCGGCGCGGCCGGCGATTTCCATCGCGAAGGCTTCGGAATGGCCGGTGCCGAAAGCCTGGACCACACCGCCCGCCTCGAGGCTTTCGGTGACGGCGACGACGGCATCGTCGATGGCCTTGTTCGGTCCGGCGAGACGCTCGAGACGGGTCGAGACTTCTTTGAGAAACTGGGCAGTCAGGTCGGTCATCATCAACTCGGTTCTTTGGACATTTGGGCTGCCGATCGCGCGGCGGGTCGGAAGGAGGGGGCGCTGCGCAGCGCCCGGCGGCGCGGCGCCACGGCGGCACCGGAGGCGGCGAGCAGACGCGTCGTGCGGTCGAAATTCGACTGCGCCACGAGGAGATAGAGAAGGTCGACGATGAAAAGCTGGCAGTGCCGCGCCGACAGATCCGCGGGCTTGAGGTAACCCTCGGGCGCCGCGGCGATCAACATCTCGTCGGCGTCGCGCGCCAGGGGCGATTCCGGATTTCCGGTGATCGCCACGGTATGCGCGCCGGCCGCCTTCGCGACGGCCAGCATCTGGATGGTCTCTTCGGTGCGGCCGGTGTTGGAGATACCGATCGCCACGCATTTGTCGTCGAGGATGGCCGCGCTGGTGAGGCCGTTATGGACCTCGGCCCAGGTGTGGACATTGATGCCGATGCGATAGAGCCGCGCCTCCGTCTCGAGCGCCGTCAGGCCGCTGCCGCCCACGCCGTAGACATCGACCTGGCGCGATTTCGCGATCCGGTCGGCAACGCGGATGGCCGCCGCCATGTCGAGCAGCCCGGCGGTGGTCTGCAGCGACATCACATGCGTGTTGAGCAGCGAGCGGCGGATCTCGTCGGGCGGATCGTGCGGCCCGAAGGAGCGGCCGATATCGGCGATCCATGCATCCTGGGCGCTGCCGCGACCGACATCCTCGGCGATGGCGACGCGGAGGGGGGCATAGCCGCTATAGCCAAGCATGCGGCAGAAGCGCGTGACGCTGGCCGCCGAGGTGCCGGCGCGCTCGGCCAGATCGGTGATCGACAGATTGAGCGGGGCACGGGGATCGTCAAGGAGAACGGCCGCAATTTTCGCCATCGTAGCGGGCATCTGAGACTGTAAAGTCTTGATGCGGTCCAGCATGCTGAACGGCTTTGCGGCAGTGGTCATCTATGGTAACGAGCCCACACCTTGAAAATCACTATCAGGCAGACCGCCCTGTGCGTGAAAACAATTCTTATCACCCGATCCGGGGATTGCAAGCAGGTTAATGACGGAATGAAAACGGCTCTCCTCGCAATCGATGTGGGCGGGTCCACGTCACGCGCGACGCTGGTGGACATGGCGGGCAACTGCTTGGGGCAGGGCAAGAACCGGGGCGGCAATCCCGGTTCCAATCCCCCCGATCAGGCGGCGGCGGCGATCATCGCCGCCAGCCAGGCCGCCGCCGCCGAGGCGGGTGAGCCCCTCGATATCAAGGTCGCCCTGCTTGCCATTGCCGGCCCGCGCAACGCCGAGATGCAGCGCCGCGTGGAGGAGGCATTTCGCGCCCTCGGGCTCAGCGGGTCGCTGGTGCTGACGGGCGACACGCATGCCATGCTGCCCTCCGTTACCGCTGCGGCCGACGGCTACTGCATCTTCTGCGGCACGGGGTCGGGCGCCGTGCGCATCCACAATGGCGACGTCGCCGCCGTTGTCGACGCCGCCGGCTATTTGCTCGGCGATCTGGGTTCCGGCTTTTGGCTCGGCCAGCATGCGGCCATCGCGGTGACCGCGGCGCTCGAGGGGCGCGGACCGAAAACCGCGCTGACCGAGGCGGTGCTCGGCTCGCTCGATATTCCAATGAGCGACGACCGTGCCTTTGACGGCCGACCGCGGCCGCTGCGCCTGTTCATCGACGCGATCTACAAGATGCGCCCGATCGAGCTGGCGAAGTTCGCGCCGCTCGTCGTCGCCCATCGCGAGGACAGTGTTGCTGGAGAACTGCTGGCGCAGTCCGAGCAATACCTGCTGGACAACTTCAGGCTTGTCTACGACCCCGGAATGCCCGGGCCGGTCGTTCTGGGCGGCAGCGTCGCCGCGCACCTGACGGGCCTGCCCGCGGCGATCGCCGCGGTCATCCGCGCCGCCGGCCACGAGCCCGATGTCCGCCTTGCCGGCGACCCCACCGTGGGTGCGGTCGTGCTGGCGCTGCGCCATCAGGGGGTAACGGTCGACGAGGCAATGCTTGCAAGGATCGCCGCGTCGATCCGCGACAGGTCGCTGCGCGCCTAGGTCTCGATCTCGTGCATGCGCAGGTTGAGCTCGCGCGGCACGGGATGCGCCTTGAGATCGGCCTTGATCTCATCGGCACTCGCCGCTCGCTTGAGCCCGGCGTCGAGACGGCCGCGCCGCAGGCGAACCCAGAGATCCGACAGCAGCGTCTCGCCCTCGCGGATGGAGGCGAAGGACCGGCTGAACAGCAGCCGCTCGAGCTCGTCGAAATCGCCATCGTCCGCCGCGACGACCGCGCGTGCGAGGATGATGCGTTCCTTGTCGCGCACCGCCGCCGGCAGGGCATCGACGAAGGCTTTGAGCTCAGCCGAGCGCCGCGCCGCCATGAAATGCTGCGCGATCTCGATGGCAAGCTCGGGCGGCGCGCCCTCGGCACTCCAGGCGCGCAGGTAGCTCTGTGAGGCGACCTCCGGGGTGTCGGCCAGCAGGGCCTCCAGCCGATAGGCAGCCCAGTTCGGCCGCAGGGAAAGCGACTGCGCCACGTGGCGGCGAGCGGCGTCCCTGTCGTCGCGGTCGAGAGCGGCCGTGGCGAGCATCAATGCGTGCAGCCAGGTCTCGCCCTGCGCATTCGCGCTGGCAGCGAGGCGATCGACCCACACGGCGGAGACGGCCGTTCCCGAGGGCATGTCGGTGAGGTTCGCCGCGGAGACGGTGCCACCGCCCGCGAGCTCGTCCCAGAAGCCGGCGGCGCCATCGACGCTGAAGTCGAGACCCTCGGCCAGCTTGCGGCCGAGCAGGCGTTCCTGCCGGACACCCCAGCTCGTGCCACTGGAGTGACGGACATCGAGCGGCAGGCGAGCCTGTTCGCGCAGGAATGCGTCGATCCGCGCCAGCTCATCCGCCGGCAGCAGGGCATCGAGCTCGCGTCCCGCATGCGCGGTGGCCGCGCGATAGTCGGCGGCGTGCGCCTGCCCGGCGTCGAGACTGGTGGGCATGTAGGCTTCGGTCCATTCGCGCTGCTCGCCGGGCGCCAGCTCGAAGCGCTGGTTCTGCGTCGGCGCGACACCGCTCTGGATCTCGAGGTAGTTGCCCTTGCCGGGCTGGGAGAGATAGTCCATCCAGTTCTGGCCGCCGATCGCGCTGCCGAAGTAGAAGAACTTTCTACCCTGCATCTCGTGCGTCGCAGTCTGCAGGAGACCGTGGCCGTCGCGATCGACGGAGGCGATGAAGAGACGGGGTGCTTCGGGCGCGCGGAAGAACACCGACGTCGCGTTCTCCCAGTGCTCGGGATAGGATGCGTCCCAGTCGGCGCGCGGAAACTCGCAGCGGCCCAGATTGTTGCCCGGCCAGATATGCTCGATCGAATAGTCGGCGGGGCTCAGGACGCGGGTACCAGGCTGCATCGGCGCCGCGACGTTTGTCCACCAATAGGCGAGCCGCATCTCGGCAGCCGGATTGACGATACGGCCATGGGCGTAGAGCACGGCTGAATCGGTCGGCAGGAACAGGTCGACCTGCCACGTCGCTTCGACGATACGGTCGAACTCGTAGAGGCGCAGGATCGGGCCCTGCGGCGTGTTGCGGACGCCGGCGAAGACGGGTGCACAGGTGAAGGCGGTGTGCCCGGGAATAAGGCCGTTCCACTCGATGCCGCCCGAGAACCAGGCGTTGAGCGCGGCGAGATTGGCCGGCTGGAAGACCGGGTTGCGGAACACGAGGTCGCGGCCGCTGGCGAGATCCTTGAGCTCGAGCAGGCGACCGCCCAGCGACGGTGCCACCACGGCGCGCAGCCGGCTGTTCTCGATGACCAGGACATCGAGCTCGCCATCCCTGAGGTCGCGGTCGTAGTCGTCCGACACCTGATAGGGGAGGATGGAGTCCTCGCCCCACTCGAAACCGTGACTGCTTTCCTCGGGCGAGAGGCCGAAATTGGGCGGCGTCTCGCGGTTGGGCATCGGCTGCTGCCAGCGGAAACGCGGCAGATTGCTCGGCTCTCCGAGGCGCGACATCGGCAGGCTGAGCTTTTCGGTGCGAATGATGGCGTTCATTGTTACTCGTCCTTGAGGATCAGTTCGATCACGGGAACCACGACGTCGGGCTGCTTGACCGGCAGCATCAGCGTCATCGTGGTCTGCCCCACCGGGGGCACGAAATGCGGGTCGGTCTGGGCGCCCACCCATTGCACTTCGCTCGCATCGTTGAGGAGCTGCGCGTACGCCACCTTGCCGGCGAGGCCGTCGAGATGGAGGTACTGGTTGGGCCAGTTGTAGATGTGGAGGTAGAGCCGTTTGCCGCGCTGGGTGTAGCGACACCCCTCCGGTGCAACGTAGCTGGAACGCCCGGCGCCGTAGATGGCGCGGCTATGGAGCCGCATCCAGCGCGCATAGGCGTCGAGCGCACTGATGGCACGCTGGTCGAAGGTGCCGCGCGCGGTCGGTCCGACATTCATCAGCAAATTGCCGCCCAGCGCGACGCCGTCGATCAGAATCTGGATCAGTTGCGCCGGGCTCTTCCAGCTTTCCTCGTCGCGGTAGTATCCCCAGGAGCCCGAGAAGGTCTGGCACATCTCCCAGGTCGGCTCCTTGCCGTTGAGCATGGGCGGCGTTCGCGGCGTGTATTGCTCGGGAGTGATCATGTCCGGCGTGTCCGTCTCGAGGTCGAGCCGGTTGTTGACGATGATGTTGGGCGCGAGCTTGCGGACGAGCTTGAGCAGATCGAGGCTCTGCCAATCGTTGCGGCCCTTGCCGGGAAGGCCCTTGTAGGTGCGGCCGGGGTAGCTGAAGTCGAACCAGATGATGTCGATCTGGCCGTACTCGGTGAGCAGTTCCGTCACCTGGGCGCGGAGATATTCCGCGTAGCGCCGCATGTCGCGACCCTTGTTGAGTTCCGCCGCGTCCTGGCGGTTGCGGAGCGGGTGGTACATGTCGATGGTGAAGTCGGGATGGTGCCAGTCGGGCAGCGAGTAGTAGAATCCGATCCTGAGCCCTTCGGCACGGAAGGCCTCGACGAACGGCCGCAGCAGGTCGCGGCCATGGGGCGTGTTGGTCGCCTTGTAGTCGGTGGCCCTGCTGTCCCAGAGCGCGAAACCTTCATGGTGCTTGGCGGTGAGCACCACATATTTCATCCCCGCCTCGCGGGCACGGCGCGCCCATTCCTTGGGATCGTAGAGATCGGGATCGAAGTTCTCGAAGTACTTGCGGTATGTCGCGTCATCGATCTCCTCCCGGTTCTGCACCCATTCATGCCGCGCCGCGAGCGCATAGAGGCCCCAATGGATGAACATGCCGAAGCGGTCGTGCTTGAACCACTGCTTCTGCTCGTCGGTGAGAAAGAGCTCGGGCGGGATATCGTTGGACATGAGGCACCTGGGATGCCGCGTCGGCGCGGCCGCGTGTGAGTACCACGCGCGACGGGGGTTTCAAGCGGACCAGTTGGGAGCGACCGGCGTCAGAAATTCTCGACCGTCAGCTCGCGCGCCATGACGATGTTGCCCGACATCAGGCCGCAATCGACGGGGATCGCGGCGCCCGTGACAGCGCTGGCATGGTCGGAAGCGAGGAACGCGACGACGCGGGCGATCTCCTCGGGCTCGACGATCCGGCCGAGCGCGTACCAGCGTTCGAGCGTCTTGAGCACGTTGGGATCCTTGGCGCGCCGCTCGTCCCAGACCGGTGTCCGAACCGTGCCCGGCAGCACGATATTGGCGCGGATGCCGTAGCGGCCATATTCCTGCGCGATGGAGCGGGTGAGCGAGATGAGCCCGGCCTTGGCGGCGCTGTAGGCAGCATCGCCGAGGGCCGCGAGGCCGTTCACCGAGCCGATATTGACGATGTTGCCGCCGCGGCGCGCTACCATTTGCGGCAGGACCGCATGGACGCAGGTGTAGGCGCCGTTGAGGTTGGCACCAATTTCCTCCTCCCAGCCCGCCGGATCGGTGGTGGCGATCAGCGGGTGGCGCGACCCGCCGGCATTGTTGATGAGGACGTGCACGTCGCCGAAACCCGCGAAGGCCGCGGTCACCGCCGGAGCGTCGTCCACATCGGCGACGGCTGCCTTGACGGAGATCCCGTCGGCGCCGAGCTTGTGCGGCAGATCGAGCACCTTGTCGCTGCGGTCGAGTGCGGCGATGGTCGCGCCCTGCTCGCCGAAGAAGCGGCAGAGCCACTGGCCGATCCCGCCGGCCGCTCCCGTGATCGCGATTGTCTTGCCGGCAAAGGGCTTGTCCATGTCCATCCGCTCCGTCTGTGCGCCGTCTCGATAGCGCACCGTCCGCGGTCGTGGCCAGTGCCCGCCTGCTAGCCGAAGTGCATCCGCCGCAGGCGGCGGACCGACCACCAGACGATGGCGATGGCGAAGGGGGCAGCGATCGACACCGCCAGCGCCTTGTCGAAATGTACCCATTCGAGCGGGCCGGCGAGCACGTAGCTGAGGATGCCCAGGGCGTAGTAGCTGATGGCGATGACCGACAGGCCTTCCACCGTCGCCTGCAGCCGGAACTGGCTTTGCGCCGTGCTGGCGATGGTCTCCAGCACCGATTTGTTCTGGATCTGCAGATCGAGGCCGATCCGGACGTTGAGCAGTTCGATGGCGCGCTCGATCTTGTCCGTCAGCGTTTCGAGCCGCTTCTCCATGGCCAGGCAGGTCGCGAGCGCGGGGTCGACGCGGTTGCCGAGGTAGCGGCCGATGGTCGAGCCGAGCGCGGTCGGCCCCTCGCGCAGCCCATCGAGCCTCGCCGCCAGGATCGTGCCGTAGGCGCGGGCGGCGGCGAAACGGTAGCCGAGGCGCTCCGAGAGCTGACCCGAGCGGATCGACAGCCGGTGCAGCGCGTCGAGCGCGGCCTGGATCGCCTCGCTGGTGGTGGCTTCGGCCAGCGTCTCGATGAGGGCGGTGAGGTCGCGCTCGGCTTCGGCCAGCTCGGGCGCCGTCCGGCGGGCGAGGGGGAGGGCGAGCAGCGCCATGCTGCGATAGGTGTCAATCTCGAGCAGGCGGCGGGCAATGATCGAGCGACGCAGCGGGGTGAGCCCGCCGGCCGCGAATTCGAGGCGCGTGTAGCCGTCGGCATCGGCGACGTAGTCGGTGGCGATCTGCGCCGCGCCGTCTTCGACCTGCGACACGCACAGGCTCGACAGGTTGAACTGCGTGATGAACCTGTCGGGGATCTGGAGGTCGGCGATGACGTCGATGCGGGTCGCGGCGATCAGTCTCGCGTCGCCCACCGCCTCGATGCCGATGTCGGCCGGCCAGTTCTCGGCATCCTCCAGGGCGGCGCGCCAAGTGATCGTCACGAATTCGGTGTGGAATTCCCAGGTGGCGGTGCGGTGGCCGGCGGCGAAGCTCGTCTGCCGGACGCCGCGGGGCATTGGCGGGATGCCGTGCGATGCGCAGAAGTCATTGAAACCGCTGATCAACCCGTCAATCGCCGCAGGCGAGCTGGGGACGAAGACGAGGCGGCGCAGCCGCGTCGTGCCGTCGAGGATGTCGACCGGGCGAGCATGGAGCTCTTCGGTGATCGCCTGGCGATCGGGGTGGTCAACCGGCATGTCGGCGCCTCCTGAGGGGGAGACGAGGCTAGCGCCGGCGGTGGCCCCCGCAAGGCGCAGTTCGTCACAGCGACGAAGGTCGGACCCGATCATTGGGCCGCGCAATATCGAAGATAGGCGCCGGTTTCGTGCTCCGGCCGCGGTTTCTCTCCCGGCAGGCGGTGCGCCGCGATAGAAAACGGCCGGGGGAAAGTGGGTATCCGTGAGCGATCCGAGGATCACATACGACTTTGCCGGCATGGCGTATGACGCCGCCATGGGCAAGCAGAGCTGGCAGTCGATGGCCGAGCAGGTTGCCGCGGCGTTCGACGCGGTACATGCGGTGATTGCGCCGCATATGCCTGATCGCGGGACCGGCCGGATCAGCGGCGTGTGCTACGTCGTCTCGCACGCCGAATGCGGCACCTATGAGGGCCAGGACCTACTGATGGAGCGCGCCTGGCGGCTGCCGCGCGGCGAGCTCTCGGTGGTCCAGAACATGAGGGCCGATCCGTTCATCGGCAAATCGCCGTTCTACAAGGTGACGCTCGACGCCATCGATATCGGTCACGCGGTGCACGTGATCTTCACGACGCGGCGCGCCGAGGTGGGGTTCTTCTGCGTCACGCGCTACAGCCACCAGCCGGCCTTCGCCACCGAAGAGCTGGCGGCGATGCGTCACATCGTCGACCATCTGACGCGTGCCCTCGAGATCGAGGATCGCCTCGCGCGGCCCGCGGAGCCACAGATCTTCGAGAGCCTGCCCTACGGACTGGCGCTGCTCGACCGCCACAGCCGCGTCCTGCGCATGAACGCGCTCGCGCAGTCGCTGATCGCCGCCGAGGATGGCCTCCACATGCAGCTCGACTCGCTGCACACCGCCAACGGGCGGCTCGACGTCGAGAGCTTTCTGTCGCGCGCCGGTCCGAGCGAGCCGCAGGCGATGCGGATCGAGCGCTATTTCAGCGACAAGCCGCTGTCGGCGATGATGACGACGGTGCCGTCCGAATGGCGCGACCCGACCCACGAGGACGGCGCGGTGCTGTTCGTTCTCACCGATCCCGACTGGGTGATCTGCCCGCCTGAGACGACGCTGACGCAACTGTTCCGCCTCACCAATGGCGAGGCGCGCTTCGTGCGCATGCTGGTCCATCGCCGCTCGCTGCAGAAGGCGAGCGCATCGCTGGCGATCTCGCCCGAAACGGCGCGCCGGCACCTCAAATCCGCGTTCGAAAAGACCGGCACGCACAGCCAGTCCGAGCTGATCCAGCTCCTCGTACGCCAGCCCGCCGCGCGGATGTTCAATTCGCACCTGGTTGCTGCCGATCTGCAACGATTCAAGCCGGCCGCAGAATGACAGGGAACCAGACACGTCCCCGCGATTTGACCCAAACGGGTCATGCTCCATCAACCCCGTCATGCGAGGGTTTTTTCAAATGCCGAACCATCCGGAATCATCGATGAATACGACGTTCTCCCTGCCGCGCGCCGTGCTGACGGTCGCGGTGACTGCCGCCCTGTGCCTCTTCCCGGTGACCGGCGTCTCGATCACCTCCGCGGTGGCGCAGGATACCGCCTCCTCCTCGGAGCCCGTGGCGCCGACCGAGGAGCAGATCAAGGCCGGCCTCAACGTGTGGAAGAACCGCGGCGGCTGCTTCAATTGCCACGGCGATTTCGGCCAGGGCGGCGAGGGCGGCCACTTTCCGGCCGGTCCGAGCCTGCGCAAATCGGCTATGGACCTGGACACCATGAAGATGGTGATCTCGTGCGGCCTGCCGGGCACCAAGATGCCGTACAATCTCGAAGGTGCCTACGTCACCGAGGAGTGCTACGGCGTCATCGACGGCGAACCGATGGACGTATCGCCGGGCACCGCGCTGAGCACGCAGGAGATCGATGATCTCGTCGCCTATATCGGCGCCCGTGTGCACGGCCAGCGCCGCATCACCAAGGACCAGTGCGTCGAGTACTTCGACGACGCCAACGCGCCCGAGTGCCTCGCCTACCGCTAGACACTGCGGGCCGCTGACAATCGCCAACGCCGCTCCCTCGGGGGCGGCGTTCCGCTGTCTAGGGGGCCGTGGTGCCGTCGGGCATCAGCGAGTCCGTGAGGATTGTGCCGTCCTGGACGGTGTCGCGCAGATTGGCGCGGTCGAATCGGACATGAGTGAAATCGGCGCCGCTCATGTCGGCACCCAGGAGGTTGGCGCCCTGGAAGTCGGAGTCGCGGAACAGCGATCTGCTGAGATTGGCATCGCGCAGCACCGACTGATTGAAGGCCGAGCCGCTGGCTTTGACGCCGGTGAGATCGGCACGCACCAGATTGGCCTGGAAGAAGTACGAACCGGTGAGATCGGCGTCGATGAAGCGCGCATTGTTGAGCCGCGCCTGACCGAAATCGGCGGTGGTGATGGTCGCGCCGTCGAACACGGCCTGGCGCAGATCGAGCGAACCGGCCCGGATGGCGCGTAGGTTGGCGCCCGCGAAATTCGGCTGCGCCCCGCGCGCATTGTACATCACCGCCTCGTGTAGATTTGCGCCGCTGAAGTCGGCCTGCGTGACGTCGGTGAGGTTGAGGTCGGCGCGCGAGAGGTCGGCGCCAGCGAGCCTGGCCTGTCTCAGGATGGCGCGATGGAGGTTGGTCGCGACGAACTTGGCGCCGGTCAGGTCGGCGCCGGTGAGGTCGCGGCGGCGAAGGTCCGCGCCGCTCAAATCGCAGCCCCGGCAGTCATTGGTGAGGCCGGCGAGAAACTGCCCGAGGGTATCGTCGGCCGCCGGAGCGGGGGGCTCGTTAGCGGCGACGACGGTGGCATCGTCGGCGGCGTAGGGCGCTTTCTGGGTGACGGTGACCGAGGCGGAGCTCTCGAACGCATTGAGCATCGGCTTGCCGGTGGCGGGGTCGACCACGGCCTGCCCGGGCTTGAGGTAGAACCGTGTCTCGTTGGTGCCCGCGACTTCGGCGGTGTCGAGCGTGCACCGCTGCTTGACGTACTGGCCTTCGATCTCGCCTTCGCCTTCGGCGCGGGGCAGATCCTCGCAGCTCCAGTTCGCGACGCCCAGTGGCGCGCGCATAATGGTGGAGGCGAGGTGATGGTCGAAGCGCAGACGCGGTTCGGCCGCCGGATCGGTGTGCGCGCGATAGCCGCGAATGCGGCCGCTCGCATCGACAAGGAAGGAGAGGATCGCCGGCTGCATGCCGACCTTGTTGAAATTGTAGCGCAAGGCCTGCACCGGATTGCGCAGCGCGGTGGCGAGGTATTGCAACGTATCGTCGTAGCGGAACCAGATCTCGCGCAGCCCATCGGCCTCCGTGGGGCACTGGGCATAATCGGCGAAGCTGGCGAGCGTGACGCTGGGCGGGCCGCCATCGGTGCCGCAGGCGGGCTCGGCAAAGTCGATGCCGAGGCTGTCGATCGGCGTGCCAAAGGGCACGTCCCATATCTTGGGCGGAACGTCCTGAGCAAGCGCGGGAGTGGCGAGGAAGAGAGCCGCGACGGCGGCGAGCAGACGGAGGCGCAACGGCGTCAACTCCAGGAGAAAGCGGGGAGGCCGGAGCCTCCCCGCTCATGATGGCTTAGTCGAGACCGAACACGACAACTTGAGAGGCAGCCTGCATCCCCTGCAGGGCCGGAGCAAAGCCCGGGCTGCCGCCGGTGACGACCGCGACATACTGCTTGCCGTCGACTTCGTAGCTGATCGGCGGCGCGCCGATCGGCGTGCCGGTGTTGAACGACCAGACTTCGTCCATGGTGGTGCCGTCATAGGCGATCAGGCGGCCGTCGGCGCTGCCGGCGAAGACCAGATCGGACGCGGTGCCCAGCAGACCCGAATTGGTCGGGTAGTCGACGGTGATCTGCTTGACCTTCTCGCCGGTCTCGGTGTTGACGGCGATGATCAGGCCCGGCGCGTTCGGGAAGGCGTAGTCGAACTTCCAGAAATTGCCGCCGCCCCACATGCCGGGGTTACCGGCGAGGTCGGTGCGGGTCGGGTCGATGTGCTCATCGATCGACTGGCTGAAGCACGCATCGATCGCCTGGATATAGGCAACCTTGGTGTCCGGGTTGTAGGTCGGCGGCCACCAGGTCGAGGTCTGCAGCGCCGGGCAGATGTTCTGCGCCGTCGACGTATCGCCCACCTTGAGGGACGCGTTGGGAGCGTATTCCTGGGTCAGCGAACCCGGGACGTATTCCACCGGCTTGCCGGTCTTGGGATCAAGGCCGGCCGTCCAGTTCGGGTCACGGTAGGCCGTGCCGTAGATGAACGAGCCATTGGCGCGGTCCAGCGTGTAGAAGAAGCCGTTACGCGAGAAGGTGCCCACAACCTTGCGGCTCTCGCCGTTGTAGTTGATGTCGTAGAGCATCTTGGGGTTGATCGTGTCGTAGTCCCAGGTCTCCTGCGGGATCTCCTGGAAGTACCACTTGAGCTTGCCGGTGTCGGCGTCGATGGCGACGGTCGAGTTCGTGTACAGGTTGTCGCCCGGACGGAAGGCCGGGTCAGCCCAGGGCTGCGACTCGCCGGTACCGAAGATGATCGCGTTGCTCTCGGCGTCGTAGGACGGGGTGCTCCAGATACCGCCGCCACCGGTGAGGTAGGCGTCGTGATCGTCGGCCCAGGTCTCGTGGTCCGGCTCGCCCGGTCCCGGGATCGAGTAGAAGCGCCACAGCAGCGAACCGTCGTCGGCGCTGTAGGCGGCGATCCACGACCGCATGGCCGGACCGGCCGCGCTGGTGATGATCTTGCCGTCGACGGCGAGCACGCCGCCGGTGGCGCGCTGCGCACCGGCCGGAGCCTCAGGGTCCTTGGTGTCGACTTCCCAGACGATGTCGCCGGTCTCGTCGTCCAGCTTGAACATGATCAGGTCGTTGCGCGACACGTAGTAGACGCTGTCGCCGAGCAGGGCCACCGAGCCGAACTTGCTCGCCGCGCCCTGGCCGCTGAGATCGGCGGTCCACAGGATCTTGCCGGTCTTGAGGTCGATCTTGCTGACCTGGTCCCAGGCGTTCTGGACGTACATCAGGCCGTCCTTGACCAGCGGGGTCGCACGCTGGGCAGGCGACACGCCGCCGACCGAGGCCGGTTGGCTGCCGCCGATGGCGACCATCATTTTGACTTCGAGGTCCTTGACGTTGTCCTTGTTGATCTCGGTGAGAGCCGAGAAGGACCGCGCGGTGTAGTCGCCGTAGGGCAGGAGCCAGTTCTGCGGCTCGGACGCGGCATCCTTCAGCCGCTCGAAGGTGACTTCCTGAGCGACGCTCACGGCCGCGAAGCCGCCAACGCTCAGAGCCAGCGCCGCCGCCACCATGGCAGAGCGCGATAGGTTCAAGATCTTCATAGAGATCCTCCACTCCTGGTTTGTTGCCGCGCTCTCGTTTTGAGGGAGCGCTGAGAACGTTCCCGCCTTGATGCGAATCCATGCCGCATCGGGCGGACGAGATGTCACAGTCTTGGGGGTTCCTCGTGCCGGACTCATGACCCGATTGGGTCAGCGTGTCGTCTATGAGTGTTATTGCTTTTCGGAATGTGGCCCGCGTCAGGCCCGGCGAACGGTCCGGATCGCGCCTGCCTGCGGGTCGTAGCCACGCGCGGCGAGGAGGAACGCAACGACAGTGCAACCAGCCACCACGCCCAGCGCCAGCCAGTTGAACTGGCCGTAGGCCGCAAAGCGGATGAGCTCGATGGCATGCGTCAGCGGATTGGCCTGCGAGACGTAGTAGATCGGATAGGCACCGGCCTCGCGCAGCTTCCACAGCGGATAGAGCGCGGAGCTGAGGAAGAACATCGGAAACACGACGAAGTTCATCATGCCCGCGAAGTTCTCGATCTGCGGCGTGTAGACCGAGACGAGGAGGCCGATCGACCCCAGCATCAGGCCGGTGAGGATGACGGCGGGAATGATGGTGATCCAGCTCCATAGCGGCATGGAGATGCCGAAGGCGAGGCTGAGCAGCAGGAACGCATAGACCTGCAGCAGCGACAGGATCGTCGCCGCGGCGATCTTGGAGAACAGCAGGAAGCTGCGCGGCAGCGGACTCACCAGCATCACTCGCATCACGCCGGCCTCGCGGTCATAAACCATCGAAAGCGCCGACTGCATGCACTGGAACAGCACCACGATGCCGATGAGGCCAGGGATGATGTATTCCTGGTAGGGCGTGTAGGTCTTGTAGGGCGGGATGATCGACAGGCCGAGCAGATCGTGCAGGCCCGTCGCGAACACGAGGAGCCACAGCGCAGGACGGATCAGCGCCGAGAGGAGCCGTTCGGTCTGGCGCAGGAACTTCAGGACTTCGCGGCGCGTGATGGCGAGGAACCCCAGCCACAGCGCGCCAGCACTCACTTGCATACGAACTCCGGCTGGTCGGTGCCCAACGTATCCAGCGTTGTCACCTGATGCTCGAAGCCGTCAAGGGGCGCCGCCTCGATCACGGCATCGGCGGTCGACAGGGTGATGGGCATGCGCATCTGGCCATCCCACGGCCGGAAGCTCATCAGCACGCCCTTGGAGCCGTCGACACCGAAGCGCGCGCCGCGCATCCACGCATCGATCTCATCGGGATCGGTCTTGCGGGACTTGCCATAGGCGGTCATCACCGACTTGGCGGCGACCCATGCGGCCCAGTCGGGTCCGTCCATGTGGAGGTCGCCGGTCAGCCTGTCGAAACGGGAGATGACCTGCGAGGCGCCGTCGCGCTCCCAGGTCCAGTTCCATTCGGCGGCCTCGAGGCCGGTCGAACCGATCACCGGGCGCGGAAGCTGCGTGGCGTAGGGCAGGTAGCGGGCATAGTCGCCCTGCGTGTCGGCGATGTAGATGACGTCGTAGTCGACGCCGCCGGTGACCAGCAGCGTGTTGTTCTGCTCCATGCTTTCGGAGTCGGTCGATTGCGTCACCTGGCGCGTGTCGACGACGTTGAGCCGCAGACGCTGCGCGGAGGCGGTGAAGACGTCGGCGAGCACCTTGTCGCGCGGGTTCTGGCCGAACAGGACGAGCACATTGGTCCAGTTGCGCACACGCAGCAACTGCACCAGCGCGTCCGCGAGCTGGCGGTCGGAGGCGGCAGTGTGAAGCAGATTAGGGTAGCAGCGCTCGCGCAGGAAATCCTCGTGCGCCGTGGTGTTGAGCAGCGTGACCTTGAGGTCGCGCGTGGCCGCCGCGACCTGATCGAGCACATCGGCGGGCAGGTCGACGATGATGAAGCGTTCGCCGGCAGCAGCCATCTCCTGCACCCTGGCGACAAGACCGGCGACGTCGGCTGCCTTCTGCTCATCGAGGGTTGCCGAGAAGCCGGCAGCATCGGCGAGTATCTTGAGGTCCTCGACGCCCATGCGAGCACCCGGCACCGGCGGCGTCAGCGGATCGAGCACGAGGCCCAGATAGACAAGCTTCTCGTCGTAGCGCGCATCGTAGTCGAGGCTGAGATAGCCGATCCTCACGTCGCGTGGCGCGTCCTGGGCGATGGCGGCGACAGGGAGCAGCGACAGCGCCGCTCCCATCAGCCACGGCGCGAGCCTAGCCATCGATCATCACCGTGTGCGGCACGCGGCCGACGGGGATGGTCTGCGTCGGCTCGAGGCTGGCCATGTCGATGACGGTGATGTCGTCGGACAGGCCGTTGGAGACGATGGCGACGGACTCGTCTGGCGACAGGTCCACCGACCAGGCGCGCCGGCCCACGAGGATGTACTTGATGACCTCGTGCGTCGTGCCGTCGATCACCGCCACATGGTTGGCGCGGCCGAGACTGAGCAGGATCTTGCTGCCGTCCCTGGTCACCGCCATGCCGACGGGGGTCACATCTTCCGGCTTGAAGCCGGGCGGCACGAAGAACAGCGAGTCGCCGACGATCTCATTGGTGGCGCGGTCGATGATGAAAATCTCGCTCGACAGCTCGCACGACACCCAGAGCTGCTTGCCGTCGGGCGTGAAGATGAAGCGGCGCGGCCGCGTGCCCACGAGGATATTCTTGATCACCGCGCCGGAGGCGACGTCGACGACGTGCACCATGTCGGCGACTTCCGAGGTGACGTAGACGGTCTTGCCGTCCTCGCTGACGATCACCCCTTCGGGCTCGGCGCCGGTCGGGATCTGCGCGATCGAGACGCGGCTCTCGAGGTCGATGGCTTCGAGCTGCGAGTACTCCTCGTTCGACACCCAGATGGTCTTGTAGTCGGGCGAGAAGGCGAAGACCTCGGGGCTCGGGCCGGTAACGACCGAGTCGACCACTTCGAGCGTGTTCACGTCGATGATGTCGATCGCGTCGTCGTCACCGCAGGCGACGAAGAGCTGGGTCCGGTCCTGGTTGAAGTGCATGTCGCGCGGGCGCTTGCTCGTGGCAATGCGCTTGATCTGGGCATAGGTCCTGTCGAGAACGACGACCTCGTTGCCCTTTTCGAGCGACACGAAGATGTTGCCCGTGCCGGCGGCATAAGCGGGGCGGGGCAGGAGGGTTGCCGCGCCAACCAGCGCGGCCCCCTGGAGCAGTTGACGGCGGGTTGTCATTTGACGACGAACTTCCCCCTGAGGCCGCGCGTTTCGTAGCCCGGCACGTAGATGTCGTACTCGCCCGGACGGATCGGCACGAAGCCGATGCTGAACGTGCCCTCGTCGTCGAATTCGATACCGTAGAGGCCGTAGGGCGTGGTCTCGAGATCGTTGACGACGACCTGATTAATCCACGAATTGCGCCACAGTTCCGGAGCGACGACCTGGATCTCCTCCTCGCCATCGCCGGTGATGTGGAGAATGTAGTACTTGCCGGTCTCGACCTGGAACTCGGTCTGCGAGAAGGCGAGGTCGACCGTGTTGATGTTAAGCTCGAGCTCGGTGGCGCGCGAGGCCAGATTGCCCTCGGCCAGTGCAGGCACACTCGTCACCGCCGCGAGCACCAGCGCACTCGCCGCCACGATCATCTTGTTCATCACAGTTCCTTCGCTATCCCTTTGAGATTCATAGGTTTGGTGAACCATGATCGGCCACGCCCATGGCGGCCACAATGCGACGTGCCGCTATGTTCTATATTGACGTGGGCAATCACGCCGGGTGCTAGCGATCGCACAAACACGACCAATCCGGAGGAGAGACGTCATGCGTCGCGCCATTCGAACCGTCCTGTCGGCACTCGCGCTGGCAGGAGCCCTGCTCACACCCGCCCTGGCCCAGGATCCGCTCAAGATCACCATCGGCGCCATGGCCAATGGCACCGTGTTCTGGGAGCTCGAGGCCATGAAGGCGCTCGGCCTCGACAAGGCCAACAATGTCGAGCTGGACGTCCGCGAACTGGCCGACGCCAAGGCGGGGCAGATCGCGCTGCAGGCGGGCGAGGTCGACGTGATCCTGTCGGATTTCGTCTACGTCTCGATCCAGCGCAACAGCGGCAACATGCTGACCTTCGTGCCGCACTCGCTGGCGGTGGGCGGCCTCATTGTCGATCCGGCGGCCAACATCGCCAAGGTCGAGGACCTCAAGGGCAAGACGCTCGCAATCTCGGGCAGTCCGGTCGACAAGAGCTGGGCGATCCTGCAGGCCTATTACGGCAGCGTCACCGGCGGGAACCTTGCGGACGAGGCCACCGTGCGCTTCGGCGCGCCGCCGCTGATCAACGAACTCATCACCACCGGCCAGGCGCAGGCGTCGCTCAACCTGTGGAACTGGAACGCCCGTGCCAAGCTCGCCGGCAAAACCGAGCTGATGTCGGTGTGGGACATGCTCAAGGCGCTCGGCGTCTCCGAACAGCCGCCGCTGCTGGGCTGGGCCTTCACCGACCAGACGGCCGAGACCAAGACGGACGCCCTCGTGGCGTTCCTCAACGCCTCGTTCGCCACCAAGGACGCGCTGCGCAGCGATGACGGCGTGTGGGAGACGATCCGCCCGGTGATGAAGGTGGGCGACGACGACGCCCTGTTCACCCAGCTCCGCGACGACTACCGCGTGGGCATCGTCAGGAGCTATGATCCCGACCACATTGAGGCGGCCGAGCAGAGCTTTGCGCTGATGGCCGAGCATGGCGGTCCCGACGTCGTCGGCGACGTGCAGACGCTGGCGCCGGGCACGTTCTGGAAGGGATACAGCAAATAGACTACGGGCCTTCGGGCAGACCGGCCGCCAGGGCGGCGCAGCGCAAGCGGCGCGATCTGGGCCTCGAGGTCCTGTCGCTGCCGCTCCTGCTCGTCATCTGGCAGGTGCTGGCGATGGTCTTCCCCAATCGCCTGTTTCCCACACCCGTCGCGGTCGCGGTGGAGCTGTGGGATATGGCGCTGCACGGCAAGCTCATCGCCGACCTTGGCAAGACGCTCTACCGCGCCACCGTCGCCTTCCTGATCGCCATGGCCATCGGCACCGCCATCGGGATTGCGCTTGGCCGCGTGCGCTGGGCCGACCGGTTGTTCGCGAGCTGGGTGGTGGTGGGACTGAACCTGCCGGCTATCGTCATCGCCATCGCCCTCTACATCTGGCTGGGCCTGACCGAGACGGCGCTGATCACCGCGGTGGTGCTCAACAAGGTGCCGCTGGTCGTCGTCACCGTCCGCGAAGGCGTGCGCTCGTTTTCCCGCGACTATGACGAGCTCGCCGCGGCCTTTCGCATGCCGTTCGCGCGCCGGTTGCGGTTCATTTTCGTGCCGCAGCTGATGCCGTTCGTGCTTGCCGCGGCGCGGACCGGCCTGTCGCTGATCTGGAAGATCGTTCTGGTATTCGAGGTTCTGGGCTCCGATGGCGGCGTCGGCTTCCGCGTGTCGGTGTTCTTCCAGTTCTTCGATATCACCGGGCTGCTCGCCTATACCGTCGCTTTCATCCTCGTCGTGCTGGCTTTCGAGTATCTCGTCATGCGGCCGATCGAGCGCAGGGTACTGAGATGGCGACCGGCCCAGGCATAGAGATAGCGATCCGCGACAAGCGCTTCGCTCCCGACGCGCCACCGCTCTTTGCCGACTTCCGGCTGTCGATCGCGCCGGAGACGGTGACGGCGCTGGTGGGGCCGTCGGGCGTGGGCAAGTCCAGCCTTCTCCGCATGATCGCGGGGATCGACACGGCGTTCGACGGCGAGGTGAGGGTGGGCGGCCGGCCTGCTCACCAGGCGCCGCCGCCCGGCTTCGTGCTGCAGGATGCGCGGCTGCTGCCCTGGCTCACGGCCATCGACAACATCCGCGCCGTTGCTCCGGGTATCGAGGACAGCCGGGCACTTGCGCTGCTCGACCGGGTCGGGCTGCACGGCGCGGCGGACTCCTATCCGCACGAGCTTTCGGGCGGGATGCAGCGGCGCGTCGCCTTGGCGCGTGCGTTCTCGGTCAACGCCGACCTGCTGCTGCTCGACGAACCCTTCGTGTCGCTCGACCGCACGCTGGTCGACGAACTGCAGGCGCTGTTCATCGAACTCGTCGAGCATGAACGGCCGACCGTTGTGCTGGTCACGCATCTGGTGGAGGACGCTGTCCGCCTCGCCGATCGCGCCGTGACGCTGCGGGGCCGGCCGGCGACGATCATCTCCGATATCGTCCTCGACACCTCGCGGCGCGCACGCACGCCAGCCGATCACGCCCGCTTCGCGGCACAGATCGCGGCCGCCCCCGCGCAGGTGATGGGATGAGCGACCCGGTGCTCGAGATCAGGGGGCTGCGCAAGGCCTACGGCAAGATCGAGGCCGTGCGGGGTGTCGACCTCACGATCCAGCCGGGCGAGATCGTCGGCCTGCTCGGACCCAACGGGGCCGGCAAGTCGACCCTGTTCCAGATCGCCGCCGGCCTGTTTGCGCCGGACGGCGGCGAGGTGAGGCTGTTCGGCCTCGACTATCGCGGCAACAGCTCCGCCATCCTCAGGCGGTTGGGCGTCGTGTTCCAGTCGCGGTCGGTCGACCTCGACATGACGGTGTTCGCCAACCTCGCCTTTCACGGCAATCTGTTCGGTCTCACCGGCAAGCTGCTGCGCGAGCGTATCGCGGAGGCCACCGCGCTGCTCGAAATCGAGGATCTGGTGAAGCAGTCGGTCCGCACGCTGTCGGGCGGCAACCAGCGCCGCGTCGAGATCGCCCGCGCGCTGCTCAACGCCCCCGACCTGCTGCTGATGGACGAGCCCACGGTGGGGCTCGACCCGGTGATGCGCCGGCTCGTGGTGACCCACATGGAGAAGGTGCGCGCCAGTCGCGGCACGTCGATCCTGTGGTCGACGCATCTGGTCGAAGAAGTGGAGCGGGCCGATCGGATCGCGGTGATGAAGGCCGGCGAGGTCGTCAGCGAGAGTACGCCCGCCGGCCTGTGCGCGGCGACCGGCGCGACGGACCTGACACAGGCCTATATCCGGCTCACAGGCGGCAACGCCGCCGTCAACTGACGAGGCGGATGCCTTCGAACTTCATTTCGTGCCGGTATTCGTCGCGGCAGAAGTCGACCAGCTTGCGATAGATGTTGGCGTAGGAGGGCAGCGTCAGCAGGTGCTTGGGCATCACCAGGGCGACGTTGCGGGAAATCTCCGTGGGCAGGAACTGCAGCTTCACGCGCTCGGAATCGGGGATGTTGGGCACCATCGACATCGGGCAGTGCGTCGTCGCAAGGCCCTCGGACACGATGTCGGTCGCCGCGGCGTAAGTCATGGCGCGAAAGGTCGGCGTCGCGGCGGGCAGATTGTGCTTGTACCACTCCTCCGACTGGGTGCGGAGCTGCGGGTTGGAGTAGACATCGACGAAATGGGCCATGCACTCCGGCAGGGGCTCGCTGCGCGGCTGCTGCTTTTGCGCCGCGCGGATCTCGGCGGCCGACACGCCCGCCGGAACCACTCAGGCGATGTGGTCCTGGAACAGCTCGGTGACCGCAAAGGAATTGCGGTCCTCGGCCAGCGAGTCGATGTTGACGATGGCGCAGTTGAGCTGATGGAGCCGCAGCTTCTCGACCAGCTCGTTGCTCGACAGGGCGTAGAAGAGGTCGAACTTGGTGAAGCCCGGCTCATCGCGCGCGATCCGTGCCGCGGCCGCGACGAAGCGGCCGCGCAGGGTGGGCGTGACGCCTATCTGCAGGCTCACGCTGTTGTCGATGAAGCGCTGGCGGTGTTCGTCCACCGAATTTGCCATCTGCTGCAGCACCGTCTCGCTGGCGCGGAACCAGTATTCGCCCGCGGGGGTGAGGCTGATAAGGCCGGTGCGGTTGCGGCGGAGCAGGGGAGTGCCCAGCATTTCCTCGAGCTTGGCGAGCTGCTGGGAGATCGAGGGCTGCGATAGTCCCATGCGACGCGACGCCTTGGTGATCGACCCGGCGACCACCACGGCGCGGAACATTTCGAGCTGCTTGAGCGAAATATCCAATGAAGGCTCCCTGAACCCCCATTGGATATCGTTATCACGGCTCCCGAAAGGGAGTATTTCGTCGCACTCGGTCCCAACGGGACCGGGCGATTTCCCGGGACTTTTACTGCGCCGGAGCGCTCGACGCCTCGGACGACGCGCCGTCGGCCGGGGCTTCCGGCACGTAGTTGGGCGACAGCGTCAGAAGGTAGGCCTCGAGATTGGCGATCGCGTCCTCCTTGGGGAGGCCGGCAAAGGACATCTTGGTGCCGGGCACGAAGTCCTTGGGCTTGTGGAGGAATTTGGCCATCGTCTCGGGCTTCCAGACGAGCCCGCCGGCGCCGGCATCGACCATGGCCTGCGAGTATTTGTAGCCCTCGAAGGTGCCCGCGACGCGGCCGAACACGTCGTTCAGGACCGGGCCGACGCGGTTGGTGGCGCCTTCGCCGACGGCGTGGCAGGCGGCACACTTCTTGAACTCGGCCTTGCCGGCCTCGGCGTCGCCCGCGGCCAGCGCGCCGCCGGCGGCAAAGCTCACGGCCAGCGCTGCGGTCAAAGCGAGGATCGACTTCTTCATCTTGGACTCCCAGTTCGGCGCGCCTTGCGGCACGCACTCATTCAAGCTGCTCCCTACAGGGAAAGCATATCGCGGCGGCCAATCTAACTCATTGGGTTTGTCTAATCAGCGGCATGTCAGGTTCACTGCAGAGGATACCGGACCACATCATGCAGGATATCGACGTCGCGCCGGCCAGATCGGGCCGGAACCCGGTCATTGGAAGCTGGGCGGAAGTCAACGACTATGCCCCCGTACTCAAGTGGCTGCTGGTCAACATCGTCCTCGCCATCGGCATTCTGGCGTTGTGGGCCTTCGGCCTCATCCAGCAGGTGCTCGAAACCGACCGCACGCATGTGTCCACCATCATCGCGGCGATCTTCGTGCTGACCGCGCTCCATTGCCTCTATCAGACCTGGGTGACCTCGCGGGACCTGATCGTCGCGCGGCGCGTCCGCGACCAGATGGAAACGGCCGACGCTGTGCCAGTGCTGCTGCCGGACGGCCGGGTGATGGTGCAGGGGCGCGAGCTCGAGCCCGGCCTGATCTCGACCTATATCGGCAATCTGCTGCGCAAGGCCTCGCTCGGCGCGGGGCCGTTCGACCAGACGATCCTGCTGCGCTCGCTGGCCGACCGGCTGCGCGGCCGCGAGAAACTGGGCCTGTTCGTGTCCGAGGGGCTGCTGCGGCTGGCGCTGCTGGGCACCGCGATCGGCTTCATCCTGATGCTGATTCCGCTCTCGGGCCTGACCGCGTTCGACGCCGAGACGCTGCGCGGCGCGCTGACCGGCATGACCTCGGGCATGGCCATCGCCCTCAACGTCACGGTGATCGGCATCGGTGCCGCACTTGTGCTCAAGTTCGAGTATTTCCTGCTCGATACCGCCATCGCCGAGCTGTTCGAGATCATCACCGAGGCCACGGAAGTCGGCGTCATTCCGCGGATTGGCAAAGCCGAAGGATGAACGAGACCAGCCTGTTCACCGGCGAGAGCGACGACGGCACCTTTGTGCCGTTCACCGACATCCTGTTCAACGCGCTGCTCGGTTTCGCGGTGATGCTGTTCATCGCCTTCGCGCTGATCAAGCCCGACGACAAGGTGGGCAACATCAACGTCAAAGCGGAGTTCCTGATCACCGTCACCTGGCCGGACAATCTGGCTGACGACATCGACACTTACGTGCGCGATCCGCAGGACAATATCGTCTGGTACAACACGCTCGACCGCGGCTTCCTGCACCTCGATCGCGACGACCGCGGCGAGTATCTGGACCAGGTGATGGTCAATGGCGAGACGGTGACGTTCCCGCTCAACCAGGAGACGGTGACGCTGCGCGGCATCATTCCCGGCGAGTACACGGTCAACGTCTACAACTTCCTCAATCCCTCCAACGTGCCGGTGCCGGTCTCGGTGAAGGTCGAAAAGCTCAACCCGACGGTGAAGGTGATCTACTACCAGTCGATGAACCTCAACGGCGTCGGCGACGAAAAGACGGCCATCCGCTTCACCCTCGATTCCGAGGGGAATGTCAGCAACCTCAACGACATCCAGGATTCCCTCGTGGAAGCGGTGAGGGCGCCCAAATGACCGCCATGCAGATGGCCCTGTGGGGCACGATCGCCATCTACGGGCTGCTCGCGCTGCTGGTGCTCAATCTGGGCATCTTCTCGATCTGGCGCTGGTGGGTGAAGGCCGGCGTGATGCTGGTGACCGCCGTGGTGTTCGTGGGCGCCTATGGCGTCATCTCCGGGCTGATCGGCTGGCCGAGCGGCGGGCAGCTGCCGGCGCGCTTCAGCCTGCTCCACACCTATGTCGAAGAGCCTGACAAGACACGCGATTTCGCCGGCAATATCTACCTGTGGGTGCAGGAGATCGACGCCAACCAGGTGCCAATCGCGGCGCCGCGCGCCTATGTGATGCCCTACATCGTCGAGACCATGAAGGGCGTGACGACCAGCCAGGAAATGCTCGACCGCGGCGAGAAGGTGCTGGGCGAATCCAAGACGCAAGTGACCGCCACCAGCGACCGGCCGCCGGGCGAGGACGACGACGGCACGAGCAGCGACCACGAGACCAATCGCGGCGAGGCCAACATGTCGAACGGCGGCACGCGCAGCACCAACAGCGCCGGCTCGATCTTCGGCTTTCCGGGCGGGCAGACGGTCAACTTCTCGCCCATGCCGGCGGTGGCGCTGCCGCGCAAGGACGGTTGACGCCTTGCAAAGCCGTGCGGCTGCCGTAACTTGGCGGCCGATCGGGGGACGCGTTGGCCAAAAGCGATCTGACTGCCTATCGCGGCAAGCGCGACTTCACCAAGACCTCCGAACCGGCCGGCGCCCCAAATGCCGGGACCGGCAGCCGCTTCGTGGTCCACAAGCATTCGGCGACGGCCGACCACTACGACCTGCGGCTCGAACTGGACGGCGTGCTCAAGAGCTGGGCGGTGCCCAGGGGCCCCAGCCTCAACCCCGCCGACAAGCGCTACGCGGTGCAGACCGAGGATCACCCCATCGAGTACATCGACTTCGAGGCGGTGATCCCCGAGGGCGAGTATGGCGGCGGGCCGATGATCGTGTGGGACACCGGCACCTGGGCGCCGATGAACGAGCCGCATCAAGGGCTGAGCAAAGGCGACCTGAAGATCCGGCTGTGGGGCGAGAAGCTCAAGGGCGGCTGGATGCTGGTCAGGATGAAGCCACGCAAGGGCGAGGCGGACACCAACTGGCTGTTCTTCAAGGAGAAGGACACCGGCGTCGATACCGAGACCGACATCCTCAAGGCGCGTCCCGAGAGCGTCAAATCGGGGCTGACGATCGAGGAGCTGCGAAACGCACATCCTGCCCAAAGACAGCAAAAGTCTGTAGCAAAACCGGCAAAGATCGACGCGAAGTCGCTGAAGGGCGCAACCAGGGCGCCGATGCCCAAGGCGATGAAGCCGCAGCTTGCGAGCCAGCAGGACGACCCGCCGGCCGGCGAAGGCTGGATCCACGAGATCAAGCTCGACGGCTACCGCACCATCGCGCTGCTCGATGGCGGCAAGGTGAAGCTGCTGACCCGCACCGGCATCGACTGGACCGACAGGTACGGCGTGCTCGCCGACGCCTTCACAGCGCTGCCGGCCAAGCAGGCGATCATCGACGGCGAGATCGTGGTGGTGGACGAGCAGGGGATCACCCATTTCTCCGACCTGCAGCAGGCGCTGCATGACGGGGCGAGCGACCGGCTGACCTTCTTTGCCTTCGACCTGATGTACCTCGACGGCTACGACCTGACCAAGGGCAGGCTCGCCGACCGCAAGGCGCTGCTGCAGGCGCTGCTGGCACCGGTGGTCACGGCGAGCTCGGCGCTCCAGTACAGCGACGGCATCGATGGCGATGGAACGGTGCTCTACGACCATGCGACCGAGATCGGCCTCGAGGGCATCGTCAGCAAGCGCAAGGACGCGCCCTACATCGAGGCGCGCAGCAAGACCTGGGTGAAGGTCAAGGCGCCGCTGTCGGGTGATTTCCCGATCGTCGGCTATACGCTGTCGACGGCCGTCGCCGGCATCGGCGCCATTGCGCTCGGCCAGTGGGTGAATGGCGACCTCGAGTATGCGGGGAAATGTGGAACGGGATTCTCAGGCGCGGAGCTGGTGTCGATTCTCGACAAGCTGGCGCCGCTGGGCGATCCGAGCCAGAAGCTCGACGGCATGCCGCGCGACGTGATCCCCATCCGTCCGGTGATCACGGCGCATGTGCATTATTCGAACCTCACCGCCGACAACAGCCTCCGCCATGCCGTGTTCAAGGGCCTGCGCGAGCCTGAGATATCGAAGGCGGAAACGCCGATGCCGCGCCAGCGCATCATCTCGGACGCCGATCTCGCCAACATCTGGGTGACCAACCCGACGCGACGGCTGTTCGGCAAATCGGGGCCGACAAAGCTCGACGTCGCGATCTACTATGCCGCCATCGGCGACTTCATGCTGCCGCACATCTTCGGCCGTCCGGTATCGCTGGTGCGCAGCCCCAGCGGCCGGCTCGACGACATCTTCTTCCAGCGCCACCCCTTCACCGGCATGCCCGCGACGATCGGCAGCTTCGAGACGATGTCGAGCGAGGAGGGCGAGCTCAAGAAGTACATCTCGGTCGAGGACGCCAAGGGCTATCTCGCGCTGGCGCAGTTCGGCGTCATCGAGTTCCACGCCTGGGGCTGTCACTGGGACGGCGCGCTGGAGAAGCCCGACCGCGTGATCTTCGACCTCGACCCCGGCGAGGGCATCAAGTTCCGGCAGATCGTCGAGGCGGCGTTCTTCGTGCGCGAGATGCTGGAGGGGATCGGCCTCACACCCTATGTCAAGACATCGGGCGGCAAGGGCCTGCACGTCGTGGTGCCGCTCAAGCCCAAGCTCGACTGGAAGAAGACGCACGCCGCGACCGGCGAGATCGCCGCCCGCATCGCCAAGGCGGCGCCCGAGACGTTCGTGGTCAACATGGCCAAGGACAAGCGGAGCAGGCGTATCTTCATCGACTTCCACCGCAACTATCGCGGCGCGACGGCGGTGGCGCCCTATAGCCTGCGCGCCAAGCCGAACCTGCCGGCCTCGACGCCGCTGCACTGGGACGACCTCCGCTCGGTGAGCGCGCCCGAAGACCTCAACTACTCGACGGTGCCTGCCATCGTGAGCGCGAACGGCGACCCGTGGGCGACGATGGACGACGATGCGGGGGACCTGGCGGCTGCTGCGAAACGGCCGGGATAGCCCGCGCCGGGCCACCATCGGAGCGGCAGCGAGAGCACGGCTGGGTGGCGGGGTGAGCGGTATGCCCGGGCTTCGAGCTCAGTTCCCCCGTTCGCCCGGCATGATCGGCTCTGCGCTCGTCCCCCGTTAACCCCCCTTGTTTACCTGCATCGACGGTCGGGCGGATTTGAACTAAACTGGGCGCCCGCCTGTACCTGCGTATCCAATGGAGTCGACCATGGCCCCCCGTGCCAGTTGGAAGGGTTACATCAAGCTGAGTCTGGTGAGCTGCCCGGTGCGGCTGTATCCGGCTGTGAGCGCCAATGAGAAGATCCGGTTCAACCAGCTTCACAAGGACACGCACAACCGCATCAACATGAAGCCGGTCGATCCCGAGCTCGGGCTGGTGGAGCGCGCTGACCTGGTGCGCGGCTATGAGTACGAGGACAAGCAGTACATCATCATCGAGGACGAAGACCTCGAGGCGGTGCGCATCGAATCCAACCACACGCTCAACATCGAGGCGTTCGTCGATGAGAGCGAGGTGGACGTGATCTACCAGGACTCGCCCTATTACCTCGCGCCCGACGGCAAGATGGCCGAGGAGACCTTTGCGGTGCTGCGCGACGCGATGCAGGCGGCAGGGAAGGTGGCGATCGCGCGGCTGGTGATGTCGAGCCGCGAGCGCGTCGTCACGATCGGGGCGCGCGACAAGGGCATGTTCGTCACCACGCTGCGCGACCCGCGCGAGGTGCGCTCGACGGCGGCCTATTTCGACGAGATACCGGACATCAAGGCCGACCCCGAAATGCTGCAGCTCGCGGAAAAGCTGATCGAGCAGAAGGTCACGCATTTCGAGCCGGAGAAGTACGAGGACCGCTACGAGAGCGCCCTGATGGAGATGATCAAGGAGAAGCTCAAGGGCCACAAGCCGATCATCGCGGCGGCGCCCGAGCGCGGCAATGTCATCAACCTCATGGATGCGCTGAAGGCGAGCCTGGGGCAGGCCAAGCCAGCCGCGCCCAGCAAGTCCAAGGGCGAGGCCGCGCCGGCCGCCAAGAAGGCACCGGCAAAGCCCTCGCTCAAGGAGGCGGTCGCCGCCAGCAAGGCCGCGAGCGCCAAGGCTCCCGCCAAGAAGAAGGCCGGTTAACCCCTCATGGCGGCATCCGTCCCGACGCTTGGCATTGTGGGAGCGCTGCGCGCTTTCCCGCAGCGCCTCGCGGCGCGGGCAGTGGCGACGCGTGGCGGACGGCTCCGCCGCGGCATTACCCGGCAGACCTCGCGCGTGGTGCTGGGGCGGAAGCTCCTCGACAAGGGCGAGGCCGCGATCGACGCGCGCATCGATACGCTCCGCGATGCCGGCATTAGGCTGATCAGCGAGAACGGCTTCCTGCGCTGGCTGCGGCTCCTCGAGGCGCCAGAGGGCTCGGCCATGTCGCGGCAGCAATTGCTCGATCAGAGCAAGCTCGATGGCGACACGCTGGACCGTCTCGCGCTGTTCGACGCGTTCGAGCATGACAGCGAGCCGTTCTCGTTCCGCGACCTGATCCTCGCCAAGAAATATGCCGGGCTGATCGCAGGGGGCGCGAGCTGGAGCGCGGTGGCGCGCTCGGTGCACCGTTCCGGCCCGGTGGCGTCGCTGACGGCGCTGTCGCTGCATCCGGGCGGGCCACAGAAGATCTATGCGGCCGAGGGCGAGCGCAGACGCGAACTCGACGGGCAGGGCCTGCTGCCGCTCGAGCCGGCCGACGACGACAGCGAAGAGTACTTCACGCTCGCCGAGCAGGCCGAGGCGTCGCAGCTCTACGCCGAGGCGACGGTGCTCTATGCGCGCTGTCTCGCGCTCGACCCGTCGGACTCGGTGGCCGCCTACAATCGCGCCAACTGCTTCCGCGCGCTGGGCGAGGGGGACGAGGCGGGCACCGCCTATGCGCTCGCCATCAAGACCGACCCCAGCTTCGTCGAGGCCTGGTTCAACTATGCGGCGCTGCTCAAGGACGAGGGCAAGACCGACGCGGCGCGCCGGCACCTCGCGCGCGCCATCGCCATCGACCCCGACTACGCCGACGCGGTGTACAATCTCGCCACGCTCGAATTCGACGCCAAGCACCTCGACGAGGCGCGGCGCTGGTGGAGCCGCTATCTCGAGCTCGACACCGACAGCGAATGGGCGCGCACCGCGACCCGCGGCATCGCCTATATCGACCTCAATCTGCGCAAATCGGCGAGCTGAGAGCGCGGTTGGCAGGGCCGGAGCGCTCCCGGCGCGCTGCGGCCCGGACAAAGCAAAGGAACAGCATGCCCACGGACTTCCTTTTCGACGGCCCCGAGGACGCGCGCGTCACCATCCTCTTGGCGCATGGCGCGGGCGCGCCGATGGATTCGGCATCGATGAACGCGACGACAAAGGTGCTGGCCGGCGCCGGTTTCCGTGTGGCGCGCTTCGAGTTCGGCTACATGGCGGCGCGGCGCAGCGGCGAGCGCAGGCCGCCGCCCAAGGCCGAGAAGGTGATGCCCGAATATGTCGCAGCGATCGACGATCTCGGGCCGACCAGCGGGCCGCTGATCATCGGCGGCAAGTCGATGGGCGGGCGCGTGGCGAGCATGATCGCCGATGCCGAATTCGCCGCCAACCGCATCGCCGGCCTGCTGTGCCTCGGCTACCCGTTCCATCCGCCGGGCAAGCCGACGCAGTTACGCACGGCGCATTTGCTCGAGCTGAAGGCGCCGGCGCTGATCTGCCAGGGCACGCGCGATGAGTTCGGCGACCGCTACGAAGTGGGCGAGTACGGACTGAGCGACGAGATCGAGCTGTTCTGGCTCGAGGACGGCGATCACGATCTGAAGCCGCGCAAGGCGATTTCCGGGTTCACCACGGCGCAGCACCTGCAGGCGGTAGCGGACAAGGTGACCGAGTGGGTGGGACGGATTGCACGCTAGCATTGCTCGCGCTGACACCCCATGAAGCTCGCCACCTTCAACATCAACAACATCAACCGGCGGCTGCCGAACCTCCTCGACTGGCTTCGGGTGCGGCGGCCCGATGTGGTGTGCCTGCAGGAATTGAAGGCGACCGACCGGCAGTTTCCGCGCACGGCGATTGCCGAGGCGGGCTATGGCGCGGCGTTCGTCGGGCAGTCGGCGTGGAACGGCGTGGCGATCCTGGCGCGCGGAGCCGAGCCGGTGGTGACTGAGACGACGCTGCCGGGCGATCCCGATGACCAGCAGGCGCGCTACATCGAGGCGGCGGTGAACGGGGTGGTGATCGCCTGTCTCTATGCGCCCAACGGCAATCCGCAGCCGGGGCCGAAATACGACTACAAGCTGCGCTGGATGGAGCGGCTGCACGCGCACGCGGCCGGGCTGCGGGCGAGCAAGCTGCCGATCGTGCTGGCCGGTGACTACAATATCGTTCCGGAGGCGCGCGACATCTATGTCACGACCTCTTACCGCGACAATGCGTTGGTTCAGCCGGCAGCGCGCGCGGCCTACAGGGCGCTGCTCGAGCAGGGCTGGACCGACGCGCTGCGTAAGCTCTATCCGGATGAGCCGGCGCTCTACACCTTCTGGGACTACATGCGGAACCGCTGGGAGCGCAATGCCGGGCTGCGGCTCGACCATTTCCTGCTGAGCAAGAACCTCGTGCGCAAGCTCAAGGGCGGCGCGGTCGACCGCGAGGTGCGCGGGCGCGAAGGCGCCAGCGATCACGCGCCGGTGTGGATCGAGCTCGACCTCTAGCCCTTCACCGCGCCGCCGGTGAGGCCCGAGATGATGTAACGCTGCGCCAGCAGGAAGAAGGCGATGGCCGGCAGGATGCTGAGCGTCAGGTAGGCGAGGATGCGCGGCCAGTCCGAGCCGTACTGGCCCTGGAACTGCATGATGCCCAGCGGCCAGGTGTAGTTGGCGTCCGTGTTGAGCGTGATGAGCGGCAGCAGGAAGCTGTTCCAGCTGCCCACGAAGTTGAACACGCCCACGGTCGCGATGATGGGCAGGCAGAGCGGCAGGGTGATGTACCAGTAGATGCGCAGGTAGCCGCAATTGTCCATGCGCGCGGCGTCGATCAGTTCCTTGGGCAGCTCCTTGAAGAAATTGTGGAACAGGAGGATCGAGAAGCTGAGGCTGAACGCGACCTGGACGATGATGATGCCCAGGTGCTTGTCGAGCAGCCCCAGGTCCCGCATCTTGATAAAGAGCGGCAGGATGGCGGTGGCCGAAGGAAACAGCAGGCCGAGCAGCAGATAGCCCATCAGGAACTTGCTGCCGAAGAACTTGATGTGGGCGAAGGCGAAGGCGGCCATCGACGAGATCAGCGTCGACAGGATCACCGTGCCCACCGCGATGAACAGCGAATTGCCCAGCGAGCGCATATAGGTCGGCCCGAAGATGATCTCGGTGAAGCGCACCGGATCCCAGCTCGCGGGCAGGCCGAAGGGATTGACGCGCAGCTCGCCGATCTCTTTGAAGCCCCCCAGCGCGGTCGTGTAGAACGGCACGATGATGAAGGCGGCGATCACCAGCATGGTGAACCACTGGAACGCCGAGACCGTGGGACGGCGGCGCTTGGTACCGGTGGGGAGGGGAGGGGCGCTCATCAGGTCTGCTCCGCGCGGAAGAGGAGCCTGCGATAGACGATCGCAACGATCACGCAGGCGATGAACAGCATCACGCTGACCGCACCGCCGAAGCCCAGCTTCATGCGCAGGATGCCGAACTGGTAGAGGAAGGTCACGATGGTGTGGCTGGTGTTCTGCGGTCCGCCGCCGGTGAGCGGGATGATGAGGTCAAAGAGCTGCAGCGCGCCGGTGATCGAAAAGAACACCGACACCACAATGGCCGACCAGATCATGGGCAGCTTGATGTGCCAGACGATCTTCCATTTCTTGACGCCATCGAGGCGCGCCGCCTCGATCACCTCGCTGGGGATCGACTGCAGGCCGGCGATATAGATCATCATGTGGAAGCCGAAATACTTCCAGATGATCACCAGCATGATGGCCGGGATCACCCAGAGCTTGTCGGCGAGCACGAAGGGCAGCTTCTGGCCGATGGCGTCGCCGATGATGGGGACGAGGCCGTAATTGCCGTCATAGACGAACTTCCAGATGAGACCCGCGGCGATCTCGGCCAGCATGTAGGGCACAAAGAAGATGGTGCGCAGGATGTTGACGTGCGTGCCGCGCTCCGAGAGTGCGATGGCCGCCCACATGGCGAGCGGCAACTGGATGAGCAGCGATACCGCGACGACGATGAGGCTGTTGCGCACGGCGGTGCCGAAGTTGCGGTGCGTGATGACGTCTTCGTAATTGTCGAAGCCCACGAAGTCGGTGATCGGCCCGTAGCCCGTCCAGTCGAAGAACGAGAACGTGCCCGCATCGATCATGGGCAGGACGACGAACACGGTGAACAGGAGCAGCGCGGGCGGCAGGAACAGCAGCAGGGGCACGAGGCTCTTGCGGTCCATGTAGCGTCGCGGCCGAACGGCGCTGCCGCTCACGGTGTCGATACTGCTTGCGACACTCGCCATCGCGTGCCCACCCAAGTCGAAGATCGAGAACAGGGACCGGCGGACGGCACGGGAGACCGTCCGCCGGCAGGGAGACGCTCGATTAGAGCGTATCGTCCACGGCTTCCTTCACGAGCTCAGCCGCTTCCTGGGCGCTGATCGCGTTGGCAGCCAGTTCCGCCGAGACGTCGTTGACCACGCCGCCCACGGCAGGCCCGAGAGCCTGGTCGAAGAACAGCGCGTGCCAGTGGGCGCCCGAGATGTTCTTGCCGATCTGCACCTTGAACGGGTTGGTCATCGAGTCCGCCGCGCCCTTGGCGATCGGGATGTAGTAGCCGGCCTGGCCGAACTTCTCCTGCACCGCCTTGGAGTTGTAGAACTCGAGGAACTTCACGGCTTCGTCGGACGCGTTCTTGCTGAACAGGTAGCCCGACAGGCCGCCCAGCGTATCGGTCGGATCGCCCTTGCCACCTTCGATGGTGGGGAAGGGAAGGATGCCGAGCTGATCGTCGGGGATGCCCTGCTTGGAGGCCGAATTGTCCTTCATGGCGCCGTAGTCCCAGTCGCCCATCAGGTGCATCGCGGCCTTGCCGTCGCCGAAATAGCCCGAGGCGTCGCCATAGGACGCGGCCTCGAAGCCTTCCTGCCACGGATTGAGCGCGGCAAGCTGCAGGAAGTACTCGCCAGCCTTGACGAAGTCCTCGCCGGCAAAGCCGTCGCCTTCACCGGCAGCGGCGGCGTTGAAGCCGTCCTGACCGGCCAGACGGACCACCAGCTTGCTCCACCAGAAATGGGCCGGCCACTTGTCCTTGGCACCGACGGCGAGCGGGGTGATGCCAGCATCCTTGAACTTCTGGACGCCTGCGAGGAAACCGTCCCAGGTCCCCATGCTCGCCGGATCGACGCCGGCCTGCTCGAACAGCGTCTTGTTGTACCACAGCACGACTTCGGCCACGTCGCGAGCCATGCCGTAGAGATGGCCGTCGGCGGCGGTGAACGCCGAGACACCGGCCGACCCCATTTCGTCCTTGGCCGCCTGGCTCATCACGTCCTCGACCGGGCGCAGCACGCCGGCCTTGGCCTGCTCGTAGAACACGCCGCCACCCCAGGAGTGGAAGATGTCCGGAGCTTCGGCCGACTGCAGCAGCGTCGTCAGCTTGGCCTTGAACGCCTCGTTCTCGAGGAAGGGCAGTTCGATCTTCACGTTGGGGTTGGCGGCCATGTATTCGTCGGCCGCCTTCTGCATCAGCTCCACCTCGCCCGGAATGGACGCGATGTGCAGGTACTTCACCACTGTTTGGGCCTAAGCCGGCGCGAGCGCCATCAGGCCGAGCATTGCGGCAAGCGCAAGTCGCTTCATGGATGTCCTCCTAATGTCCTCCGTCACGGGAAAATGGCGTCGCCGGCTCTCCAGGCCTCGACCAGTCTCCCATGTGCCGCGATCGAGCCTCCCAGCCGTCGCAGCACCGCAACCATCGCGCACGTTGCCTTCCTAATCAAGAGGCACGTACATCATTTACTCTTGCAAGGTGAAGGACGATTGGGCCAGAACTACTGACATATGAGGTCGGACGGCCTTCAGAACATCGTGAGGACCGTACGGCAGACTGTTGCGGAAACGCGATTTCCGCGCATCAATAGGCGAAGTCGAAGACCGCCGGGGGGAATGAATGGCCGAGTTGCAGCTGCGCGGCGTCAACAAGAACTTCGGCGCCGTGCCGGTGATCCGGAACGTCGATCTAGACATCGGCGACGGTGAGTTCGTGGTGTTCGTGGGGCCCTCGGGCTGCGGAAAGTCGACCCTGCTGCGCACCATCTCCGGGCTCGAGGAGCCGACCTCGGGGCAGGTGTTCATCGGCGGCGAAGACGTCACCGATTTCGACCCGTCCGAGCGCGGTGTTGCAATGGTGTTCCAGTCCTATGCGCTCTATCCGCACATGACGGTCGAGCAGAATCTGGGCTTTGGCCTGCGCATGGGCGGAATGCCGCGCGAGCAGGTGGCGACGCGCGTCGCCGAAGCCGCGCGCATCCTCGAGATCGGCGAGCTGATGGGGCGCAAGCCGCGCCAGCTCTCGGGCGGCCAGCGCCAGCGCGTCGCCATCGGCCGCGCCATCGTGCGCGAGCCCAAGGCGTTCCTGTTCGACGAGCCGCTCAGCAATCTCGATGCCGAACTGCGCGTGCAGATGCGCATCGAGATCGCCAAACTGCACCAGCAGCTCGGCGCGACGATGGTGTATGTGACGCATGACCAGGTCGAGGCGATGACGCTGGCCGACCGGATCGTGGTGCTGCGCGCCGGCATCGTCGAGCAGCAGGGAAGCCCGATCGAGCTCTACGACAATCCCGACAACATGTTCGTCGCCGGTTTCATCGGCTCGCCGCGTATGAACTTCGTGCCGGCCGAGATCGTCAATGCCAATGGCCGCGACGCCGAGGTCCGCTTCAACGAGTTTGGGGCGCCGACGATTCGCGTCGCGACGCGCGGCGACCAGACGCGCCCGGGCCAGCCGGTGTCGGTGGGCATCCGCCCCGAGCACTTCGTCGAGGCGGCAGATGCGCCGGCGCGGCTCACCGCGCGCTCGCAGGTGGTGGAGCAGCTCGGCGGCGTCTCCTACGTCTATGCGGCGAGCGAGAGCGGCACCCAGGTGACGGTGCAGCAGCGCGGCCATTCGGCGATGGCGACCGGCGCCATGGTCGAGTTTGGTCTTGACCCGAGGACGTGCCTGCTGTTCGACGCTGACGGCAAGCGGGTGTAGATTAGGGGCCGCAACCGGCCCATCCGCCCGAAAGCGCCGCCATGGCTTCCGGAGACGACGAGACTCCAGTTCCGCTCCGACCGCCCCTCGATCCCGAGGCGCGTGCCGATGTGCAGTGGGAGATTCTGGCCCGGCGCGAGGCGCGTATCGCCGAGGCCACGCCGGAGCCGGCTTCCCGCATTCCGCGCCGGGTGCGCTGGTGGGTGGCGGCCTTCTTCATCATCGCGGTGGTGATCGTGTTCCGCGACCGCATCGCCGAATGGCTGCCCGGCCTCGGCTTCTGATTTTTCCAGCACGACCCCAAGGATGGCGCTCCCATGTCCGTCCCATGAACGCTGTCTGAACGTGGCTCTCAGAGGCGGTTCAATCCCGCCTCGCTAGAACCGCAGCATCAGTCCAGACCTCTCGGGGATCGAAATGACCAGGAACCACGAAAAACTGCTCGTTGCCGCGCTTGCCGGCATCATCATTGCGGGGGCGGCGGTGTTCGCCATCCAGCCCGCGATGGCGCAGTCGTTCGGCGCCAAGGGCCCCTCCCAGCTCGCCGCGCCGTCCTACGAGGTCCTGAACCTTCGCCTCGCCGACACGGTCTAGTTTCTACCCGGCCCTCCAGCCGGTCCCATGCACTGTCTTCCTCCCTCCCGTATCCGATTGACTTTCCCGGCCTCCTGATGTCCCACAAGGGCACCACGGAGGCCGATTTTTGTCTGAGACAGCCAACCCCATCCTCGCCGAAGTCGTGCGCGGCAACTGGATCGAAAACCGTCATCGCGGCGCCTTCGTGGTCGTTGACGGCGCCGGCAAGATCATCGCTTCGGCCGGCGATATCGACCGGCCGGTGTTCCCGCGCTCGGCCATCAAGTCGATGCAGGCGCTGGCCATGGTCACGTCGGGCGCCATCGACAGGTTCAAGCTCACCGACGAGGAACTGGCGCTGGCCTGTGCCTCGCACCAGGGCGAGGAGTTCCATGTCGCCGGCGTGACGTCGTTTCTCGGCCATATCGGTCTTGCAGCCGGCGATCTCGAATGTGGCGCGCACGCTCCGAGCTATGCACCCGCACGCGAGCGGCTGCGCGAATCGGGCCACCAGCCGACGGCACTCCACAACAATTGCTCGGGCAAGCATTCGGGCATGCTGGCGGTGGCCGAAGCGCTCGGCGTGCCGACCGCGCATTATGTCGACCGCGATCACCCGGTGCAGCGTGCGGTGCGCGCCGGCATCGAGCTGGTGGTGGGCGAGCCGCTCACCGTCGACCGCTGCGGCACCGATGGCTGTTCGATTCCCACCTGGGCCGCGCCGCTGCGCGCTTTCGCCCGCGGCTTCGCGCGGATGGCGACGGGGGAGGGACTGCCCGCCGACATCGCGTCCGCCGCGCACCGGATATTCGACGCGGCGACGGCGCATCCGCATCTCGTGGGCGGCACCGGCACCCTCGATACGGACGTGATGCGCGCCTTCGGCGGCCGGCTGTTCCAGAAGGGCGGCGCCGAGGGCGTGCAATGCGGCGCGGTCCGCAACAAGGGCTGGGGCTACGCGCTCAAGGTCGATGACGGCAATACACTGGCATCGCACGCCATGGTGGCGGCCCTGCTGCTCGCCATCAGCGACCCCGACACCGCCCAGCGCGAGGTGCTCGAGCGCTTCGCGACGCAGACCACGCGCAACGTCCGCGGGCTCGAGGTGGGCGTGACACGCGCGACGGCCGCGATGGCGGTGGGGGCTTAGAACTTCTTGGTGCTGCCGGCCATTTGCAGCAGCTTGTTGGCCAGGTGCCTCGTGTCGAGATGCCGAGGGACAATGAGGACGTGGTCGCCCTTCATCCACTTCTCGTGGCTGCCCTTTGCATTGACGACGTATCGATAACCGAGATCGTGCAGTTCTTTGGTCAGGGCCTGATAGTAGCCCTTGACCAATCAGGCCGCCCTCTCGACCGGCCGCTGCCAGACGATGGTCGGCACCAGGTCTTTCAGCGGGATGGATGCGATGTCTTCGCGCGAAATGTGATTTGCGAAAACCAGTTCGGCCGCAACGTCGTTCAGAACTTCTTCGAACTCGTCCAATGTATCGGTCTCGATGGCGAGCCCGCTAATATCGCTCTCTGAATAGTAGCGGTTGACCTCGTCGTCCCAGATCGCGCGCACAAAGAAGGTTCTCTTCATGTGCGGACGATAGCTCCAAATCCAATTTCTGTCGAACCCTACGTCCGCGCGATCGTGTTGTTGGCGATCGTGACGTGAGGGTAGCTGGCGGCGTCGCGGGCGAGGTCGTCGGAGGCGATGGTTTCCCATTCAAGGCCGACGATGCCGTGCTGGAGCGGGCCGCCGATGAGGTTGCCGGTGACCGACACGGCGCCGGGGGAGGGGTCGCGCACGACGCTGACGCCGATGCCGATGGTGACGGCGTAGAGGACGTTGTCGCTGATCACCACATTGCGCAGGAACGTGCCGTTGCCGGCGACGATGCCGACGCCGGGGACGTTCTCGATGGTGTTGCTGGCGACCACCGTTTCGGCTTCGGCGTAGATGCCGACCGGCCGCGTGTCGGGGTTCACCGCCGAGGCTGCGGTGATGTTGCGCACGATGTTGCCGGTGCAGGTGGCGACATGACCGCCGGTGTCGAGATTGGTGATGTCGATGCCCGTCGCCGCGCCGTCGACGATGTTGTTGGCGATCACCGAGCCCGAGAAGCCAAACTCAGAGAAGATGCCGACCTCGCCCGAATTGAGGCAGGTGTTGCCGCGGATCTGTGAGTTGCGGCCGGCGTTGACGCGAACAGCGGTGAAGGCGCAGTCGGAGATGACATTGTCGGCGACGATGACGCTATCGGCCTGATAGACATTGACGCCGTTGCCGTTCTGGCCGTTGCCGCCCCCCGTCCAGTCGATGCGGCTGATGATGTTACCGGTGACGATCGAGCCGTCATGCCCGCTCGCGTCGCGCCAGATGCGGATGCCGGCATTGCCGCAGCCGCTGATGCGGTTGCCGCGGATGAGCATGCCGCGGCTGTTGACGCTGTGGATGGCGGCGTCGGTCAATTCGGCGAAGCTGCAGTTCTCGATGGTGGCGCTCGCCTGCCAGGCGCTGATCGCGACGCTGCCGCCGCCGAAGGCGCAGTCGCGCAGCGTGATCGTCTCCGTGCCGTCGAGGATGATGTGCGCTTCGGTGACGGCGCCACCGAAGCTGATGCCGTCGAGGACGATGCCGCTGACCGTGCCGATGCGGAAGACGGGCGCGCCGTCGAAGCTGTCGAGATAGGTGCCGCGCGCGCTGCCGATGATGCGGATCTTGCTGGGCAGGGTCAGCTCGCGCACGAGGTACTCGCCCGAGGGCAGGCGGACGTCCTTGCCGCTCGTCGCAGCGGCGTCGATGGCCGCCTGGATCGCGGCCGACTGGTCCATCCCCTGGCTCTCATTGCTGAGGCCGAAATCGTAGGGATTGACCACGTCGTCGGCGGCCGCGCGGCCGACGAGGGCGGGGGCGGCAAGGGCGGAGGCGAGGCCGGCGACGACCAGGCGGCGGGTGGGGCGCAGGATGCTCATCGGGCGATTGTCGCCGAAATCGGCGGTTCGCGCCACGCGCGGCGGGGCTTGTGGTAAAGCTAGAGCTTGCGGAGGCGCACCGCGGTGCCCGCGGCGGTGACCATGATCATGGCGCCGCGCGAGCCGATGACCTCGAAATCGAGCTGCAGGCCGACAATGGCGTCGGCGCCCAGCCGTCGCGCCCGGTCGCGGATTTCGGTGAGGCAGTGTTCGCGCGAATTCTTGAGTTCTTCCTCATAGGCCGCCGAGCGGCCGCCCACGAAATCGGTGACGGTCGCCATCACGTCGCGCAGGATATTGGCGCCGGAGACGATTTCGCCATGCACAAGGCCCAGATATTCGGTGATTTCGAAGCCCTGCAGCTCCTCGGTGGTGCTGATCAGCATCCCGTCCCTCCCGGTTTCGCGACGATATGGGCGCCCGGCAGGGGCTGCGCAAGCCGGGTTGGCGCGCCCGGCGAGCGGCAGCTATAACCGGCTTCCGTTTTCGACTCCGGAGTTTGCCGTCCCGTGCCCAACATGCTTCTCGACGACCGTCTCTATATGGGCGCCAGCACCAAACCGGAGTACCTGCTGCTCAAATATGGCAACCGGCACGGGCTGGTGACCGGCGCCACGGGCACCGGCAAGACGGTGACGCTGCAGGGACTGGCCGAAGGCTTTTCGCGCGCCGGCGTGCCCGTCTTCTGCGCCGACATCAAAGGCGACCTCGCGGGCCTGTCGCAGATGGGCGAGGGCAAGGACTGGATCGTCAAGCGCGCCCAGGAGATCGGCTTCGACGATTTCGCGAGCGACAAGTTCCCGGTGATCTTCTGGGATCTGTTCGGCCGGCAGGGCCATCCGGTCCGCACCACGATCTCGGAGATGGGGCCGCTGCTCCTGTCGCGCATCCTCGATCTCAACGCCACGCAGGAAGGCGTCCTCAACATCGCCTTCAAATTCGCCGACGACCGCGGCCTGCTGCTGCTCGACTTCAAGGATCTGCGGCAGCTCCTGATCGAGGTCGAGCGCAATGCGTCTGAGATTTCGGCGACCTATGGCAATGTGGCGACGGCGACGATCGGCGCGGTCCAGCGGGCGCTGCTGGTGCTCGAGCAGCAGGGCGGGGAGAATTTCTTCGGCGAGGCGGCGCTCAGGATCAGCGATCTGATGCGCACCGCCACCGACGGGCGCGGCATGATTTCGGTGCTCGCCGCCGACCAGCTCATGCAGTCGCCGCGGCTCTATGCGACGTTCCTGCTGTGGATGCTGTCGGAGCTGTTCGAGGAACTGCCCGAGGTGGGCGACCCGGCCAAGCCCAAGCTCGTCTTCTTCTTCGACGAGGCGCACCTGCTGTTCGACGACGCGCCCAAGGCGCTGGTCGACAAGGTGGAGCAGGTGGTCAAGCTGGTGCGCTCGAAGGGCGTGGGCGTGTACTTCGTCACGCAGAACCCCATCGATATTCCCGACAGCGTGCTGTCGCAGCTGTCCAACCGCGTGCAGCATGCGCTGCGCGCCTACACGCCGCGCGACCAGAAGGCCGTTCGCGTGGCGGCCGAGACGTTCCGCACCAATCCCGCTTTCGACACCGAGGAAGCCATCACCCAGCTCGCGGTCGGCGAGGCGCTGGTGTCGGTGCTCGAGGACAAGGGCATTCCCTCGATCGTCGAGCGCACGCTGATCCGGCCGCCCTCGGCGCGCGTGGGCACGATCACCCCCGAGGAGCGCAAGGCCGTGATGGCGAGCTCGCCGGTGGGCGCGGTGTACGACACGGTCGAGGACCGCGAGTCGGCCTATGAGGTGCTGACCAGAAAGGCCAAGAAGAACGCCGAGGCCGAGGAAGCGCGGCAGCGGGAGGACGCGAGGAGCGAAGCACCGTCGCGGCCGACCTATGAGGACAGCAACTACCGCTCCGGCCCACCGCGCTATCGCGAGGACAGCGGCCCGCCGCCGGCCCGCAAGACCTCGCGCGGCGACTCGGTGGCCGAGGCGGCGATGAAGTCGGCGGCGCGCTCCATGGCGACGCAGCTCGGCCGCGCCATCATGCGCGGCATCCTGGGCACGCTGAGCCGGGGCCGCTGATGTCGCCCGACGCGCACCCGGTCATCGGCATCTTCGCGTCCGACCATGGACCGGGCGATGCCGAGCGCGCGACGATCATGTCGCAGGCCGGCAGCTACCTCGCCCGCCGGGGCGCGCGGCTCGCCTGCGTGGTGGATACGACCGACACCATTCCGGTGCCGCTGCTCACCAGCGCACGGACGGCCGGCGGCGAGGTGATCCTGATCGGGGACGAGGCGTTCTCCGAGCCGAGCTATCTCACCGGCGTGACGGTGGAGCACGCACCCACGGCGGAGGCACGGCTGGCGCGGCTGGCGGAAATCTCGACGCTCTATGTCGCGCTGCCCGGCTCGCTCGCTTCGGCCATCGCGCTCTACCGCACCTGGGTGCGCGGCGGCGGCGGACCGGGGCGCCGTCCGGTGGTGTTCTTCGACCGCAACGGGGCGTTCAAGGTGATGCGCGGCTACGCCGCCGACGTGCTCTCGACCTCGATCAAGAACCACGACCGCTACCTGCAGTTCGCCGACTCGGTCGAGGACATCTGGAACAAGGCCGCCTGGCTGATCGACCAGGGGGCGACCAATCCGGTCTAGGGCCCGGCGGTCGTCGCACGATCGGTTCAAGCGGGTGGGGGTCGTTCGCGCTAGTGGCGCAACTATCTAGGGCCGCGCTTCCGGGGCAGGGCGGAACAGCGGCACGATGTTGTCGCCGAAGGCCGACCAGTCGCGCCGCTGCAATCGGCGGCGGCGTTCGGGCGGCACGGTGGCGGTCCGCCTGAGCCGCGACAGCACGCGCTCGACGAGATAGCGCGGCGACATCGGCTTCATGATGATCTCGTCGATGCCGGACTGCCGCGCCGCTGCACGCATGTCCGCGGTCAGCTCGCTGGCGAGCGCCACGATCTGCACGGTGCGCGGAATCGCGCTGTCGGCGCGAAGGCGTGCCGCGAGCCGGTCGGCGCGGGCGGGGAGGCTGTCGAAATCGGCGACGACGAGGTCGACCGGCGCCAGTTGCAGATAGGCGGTGAGCGCGAGCTCGGTCTCGAACGGCCGGACGCGCAGCGAGGGCGCGCCGGCTAGCGTCATCGACAGGATCGACGACAGCGCCGGATTGGCGACGAGAACGGCAATTGTCCTGAGCGGCTCGGCCATGGTTAAGACATGCTTAACACGGCCCCGCGCCGCCTAGAAGCGGGCGCCGGGCCGGCCAACAGAAAACCCGCCGGCGGTGGCCGGCGGGCTCGGGGAAGTCGCAGAGGAAGCGCTTATTTCGCTTCTTCGTACATGTGCTCGACATGTTCCCAGTTCACGAGATTGTCGAACCAGGCTTCGAGATATTTCGGGCGGGCGTTGCGGTAGTCGATGTAGTAGCTGTGCTCCCACACGTCGACGCCCAGGAGCGGCTTGGCGTTGCCATGGACCAGCGGGCTCTCGCCATTGGCGGTCTTGGTGACCTGCAGCTTGCCATCCTTGAGCGACAGCCAGGCCCAGCCCGAACCGAACTGGGTGGTGCCGGCATTGATGAAATCGGCGCGGAACTTGTCGAAGCCGCCCAGATCCGACTCGATCGCCTTGAGCAGGGCGCCGGGGACCTTGCCGGCGCCGCCGCCGCCATTGGGCTTCATCCAGTTCCAGAAATGCACGTGGTTGTAGTGCTGGCCGATATTGTTGAAGAGGCCGGGATCCTTGCCGAACACTTCCTTGACCTGGTCGGGCAGTTCGAGAACTTCGAGGCCCTTGCCCTCCATCAGCTTGTTGGCGTTGGTGACGTACGCCTGATGGTGCTTGTCGTGGTGGAACTCGAGCGTCTCCTTGGACATGTAGGGTCCGAGGGCGTCATAGGGATACGGAAGCTCGGGGAGGGTGAGTGCCATGAGGAGTGCTCCAACTTATTGATTTTGCGAGCCGGAACCGGCCGTAGGACCGATATAGGCCTTTTGGCATGTCGCGCCAACCGCGCCTTTCGGTAGGTTATGCCAATCCGACGCAGGACAGCGCAAAGGCATAGCCCAGCGCGGTCTCCTTGATGCGGTCGAACCGGCCCGAGGCGCCGCCATGCCCGGCCCCCATATGGGTCTTGAGATAGAGCGGCCGGCTGTCGGTCTTGGTGGCGCGCAGTTTTGCCACCCATTTGGCCGGTTCCCAATAGGTCACCCGCGGGTCGGTGAGGCCGGCCAGCGCCAGGATCGGCGGATAGTCCATGGCCGTCACCTGCTCGTAGGGCGCATAGGCGGCGACGCGCTGGAAATCGGCTTCCGACTCGATGGGGTTGCCCCATTCCGGCCATTCGGGCGGGGTGAGCGGCAGGGTGTCGTCGCTCATGGTATTGAGCACGTCGACGAAGGGGACGATGGCCAGCACGCCGGCCCAGAGGTCCGGGCGCATATTGGCGACGGCGCCCATCAGCATGCCGCCGGCCGAGCCGCCTTCGGCGACGACCTTGCCCGGCGCCGCATAGCCGTCGGCGATGAGCTTTTCGGCCGAGGCGATGAAATCGGTGAAGGTGTTGAGCTTGTGCTCGCGCCGGCCGTTCCGGTACCAGGCATAGCCCTTCTCCATGCCGCCGCGGATATGCGCCACGGCATAGACCATGCCGCGATCGACCAGCGACAGCACCGAGACCGAGAAGGCAGCCGGCATCGACATGCCGTATGAGCCATAGCCGTAAAGCAGGGCCGGCGCGGTGCCGTCGATGGGCGTGTCCCTGCGATGGAGCAGAGTGATGGGCACGCGCGCGCCATCGGCTGCGTCGGCGAAGATGCGGCGGGTGACATAGTCGGCCGGATCGTGGCCGCTCGGCACCTCCTGCTCCTTGAGCAGGGTACGCGCGCCGGTATCGAGGTCGATGTCGTAAGTGCGCGAGGGTGTCGTGGGCGACGAATAGGTCATGCGGAAGGTCGTCGCATCGAACTCGTAGCCGGCAGACATGCCGAGCGAATAGGCCTCCTCGTCGAAGGCGACGGTCCATTCGCGGTTGTCGCGCAGGTCGCGCACGACGATGCGCGGCAGGCCCTCATAGCGCTCGAGCCGCACGAGGTGATTGGCGAACAGCAGGATGTCGAGGATGAGCACGCCCGCGACGTGCGGCAGGAGGTCCGTCCAGTGCGCGGCGTCGGGAGCCTCGGCGGGCGCGGTGACGATCTTGTAGTCCTCGGCACCATCGGCATTGGTGAGCATGTAGAGCAGACCGCCACGCTCCTCGGCATCGTATTCGCGCTCGGCGAGCCGCGCCGACACCAGGCGAGGCTCGAGGCTGCCGTCGCCGATGAGGTAGAGCTCGGACGTCTGGTGGTCGTGCACGTCGATGACGATGTAGCGGCGGCTGAGCGTTTCGCCGACGCCCACGAAGAAGCCGGGATCGGCCTCCTCATAGACGATCGTGTCGTCGGCCTGCGGCGTGCCGATGACGTGGCGGCGGACGCGGAACGGGCGATGGCTCTCGTCGAGCTCGGTGTAATAGAGCGCTGTTCCATCCGGCGACCAGGTGCCGCCGTCGCCGGACTCCTCGATCGTCTCGCCGGTATCCTTGCCGGTCGCGATGTCGCGGATATGGATGGTGTAGAATTCCGAGCCCTGCCGGTCGGCGGCCCAGGCGAGCAGGGTGTGGTCGGGCGAGTGCTCGGCGCCGCCGAAGCCGAAATAGCCCTCGCCGGCCTCGACATTGCAGTCGAGCAGGATGGTTTCGTCGCCACCCGCGCGCGGGGTGCGCACGATCAGCGGGTACTGCCGGCCTTCCTCCATGCGGGAGTTGTAGGCCCACGGCCCGTCCGGATCGGGCAGGTCGGTCTCGTCCTCTTTGATGCGGCCGCGAATCTCGCGGTAGATCGCCTCGATCAACTCCCCCTGCGGCGCCTCGAAACCCGCTGCGACATAGGCGTTCTCGGCCTCGAGATAGGTCCGGATGTCGGCGGGAAGCGTATCGGGCGCCTGCATGACCTCCTGCCAATTGTCGGCGCGCAGCCAGGCATAGGGGTCCTGCCGGGTGACGCCATGCTGGGTGATGGCGTGCTGGCGGCGGTCGGCGAGGGGAGGCGTGAGGGTGGTTTCGGTCATGGCGGGTACATAGGCGTGCCCCCCGGGCGTTGCCAACAGGGATTCCCGCTCCGGCGGGGCACAATGGCCGGTTTGGGTAGCCTCACCCGCTGGTTCCGCTAAGGTGGCCCCGACGAATCCCGGGGTCGCCTTGACGCTCAACTTCGACATCTTCGCCATCGCGCTGCTGCTGTCGCCCTTCGCGGCCGCGCTGCTGGCCCCGGCGATGTGCCGGCATGGCGGCGTGGCCGCGGGATGGGGGCTCGCGCTCGTGCCCGCGGCGCTGTTCGTCGCGCTGCTGACGACGGTCGAGGGCGTTGCCGCGGGCCGTCCGGTCCGGCTCGCGATCGACTGGGTGCCGGCGCTGGACCTCCGGCTGTCCTTCCTGATCGACGGGCTCAGCCTGGTCTTCGCCCTGGCGATCACCGGCATCGGCGCGTTCATCGTGATCTATTCGACCAGCTATCTGCACGATCATCGCCATCGCGGGCGCTTCATCGCCTTCCTGCTGCTGTTCATGGGCGCCATGCTCGGGCTGGTGCTGTCGGACAGCCTGGTGGGGCTGTTCGTGTTCTGGGAACTGACGAGCGTCACCTCGTTCCTGCTGATCGGCTTCGATCACGAGCGCGAGGCGGCACGGCGTGGCGCGATCCAGGCGCTCATCGTGACGGGCATTGGCGGCCTCGCGCTGATGGCGGGCGGCGTGCTGCTGCATCACGTGGCCGGCACCTGGACGATCTCCGACCTCGCCTACTCGCCGACGCTGCGCGAGGCGGGGTGGTCCTACCCATGGGTGCTGGGCTTCATCGTCGTCGCCGCGTTTACCAAATCGGCGCAGTGGCCGTTCCACTTCTGGCTGCCCAACGCGATGGAAGCGCCCACGCCGGTGTCGGCCTATCTCCACTCGGCGACAATGGTGCAGGCGGGGGTGTACCTGCTGGCGCGGATGTCGCCACTGCTGGCGGGAACGCCGCAATGGCAGGCGCTGCTGTGCAGCTTCGGCGCCATCACATTGCTGTGGGGCGGCGTGGCCGCGCTGCGCCAGACCGACCTCAAGCAGATCCTGGCGCAGACCACGATCGCATCGCTGGGCCTGTCGGTGATGCTGCTTGGAATCGGCGGTGAAACGGCGGCGATGGCGGTGGCCGCCTATTTCGTCGCCCATGCGCTCTACAAGGCGGCGCTGTTCCTCGTCACGGGCATCATCGACCACGGTACGGGAACGCGCGACATCACGGTGCTGGGCGGGCTGCGCGATACGCTCACCATCACCTTCATCTGCGCCGCCCTGGCGGGACTGTCGATGTTCGGCATCCCGCCGCTGCTCGGCTACCTCGCCAAGGAGGAGATGTATGCGGCGCTGAGCACGGGGGACGCCTGGGGCATCGTCGCCATCGTCGTGATGGTCCTCGGCAATGCCCTGCTGGGCGTGGTGGGCCTCGCCGTGATGATCCGGCCGTTCATGGGGCCATTGCGACCGACCCCGCACGCGCCGCACGAGGGAGACTTCGCCCTGTGGATCGGCCCGGCGCTGTTCGGCCTCGCCAGTCTCGCGGTGCTGTTCGCGGTCTCGCCCTATGGCGAGCTGCTCCTCGCGCCGATGGCTTCGAGCATTGCCGGGCATCCCGTCGAGAGCCACCTCGGCTTTGCCGTCGATTTCGGCGCGCTGCCGGTGTGGTTGTCGCTGGTGACCTGGGGGCTGGCGATCGCGATCTACTGGCAGCGGGACTGGATCCGCGCGGCCATTGCCAAAACTGTCCCGTCCCGCGCCGGAAAGCTCGTGAGCCGGCGCCGGGCGCGAGCGGTGCCGCGGGCGACGGCTCCCGGCGAGCCGGAAGTCGAGGCCGAGCTCGATCGCTCGGTCGAGGAGCGCGCCGTGTGGACCTGGGATCGCGGCTTCGACCAGGCGATGTTCGGGCTGATCCGCGCCGCGGGGGGATGGACGAGGGTGTTCCATCACGGCCGTCTCGAACTCTATGTCGTCGTCGCCTTCGCGTGCCTCGCGATTGTGCTCGTGACGCCGCTCTGGGCGATGAACGACTGGCCGGCGCTGCCGCATTTTGCCGGCGGCGCGTTCTACGAATGGGGCGTGATCGCGATGGCGGCGATCGGCGTCGTCATGGTGGTGCTGGCGCCTTCGCGGCTCGGGGCGATCATCGCGCTCGGCGTGCAGGGACTGGCGGTGGCGCTGATCTTCATGGTGTTCGGCGCGCCCGACCTCGCCTTCACGCAGCTGATGGTCGAGACGCTCTCGGTGGTGATCCTCGCGCTGGTGATGACGCGGTTGCGCCTGTCGACGCGCGACCCACGGCCGTATGAGGATCTGGCGCGCGACGGGCTGCTGGCGCTGCTGATCGGCGGCTCGGTGTCGCTGCTGCTGCTGCGCGTGCTGCAGGGCGCGTTCGATGGCCGGCTCAGCGAGTTCTTCGCGCGCACAAGCGTCGAGATCGCGCACGGCCACAACATCGTCAACGTGATCCTCGTGGACTATCGCGGCCTCGATACGCTGGGCGAAATCTCGGTGGTGATGACGGCCGGCATCGCCGTGCTGGCGCTGCTCAGGCGGCAGCGCAAGCGCAAGGCGGTGGCGGCATGAACACGCTGATCTTCCGCACCATGGCGCCGCTCATCGCCGCCGCGATGATCCTGTTTTCGATCGTGATCCTGCTGCGCGGTCACAACGATCCGGGCGGCGGCTTCATCGGCGGGCTCATCGCCGCTTCGGCGGCGGCGGTTTACGGCATGGCGCGCGGCGTCGGCGAGGTGCGCCGGCTGCTGCGCTTCAACCCCATCGCCTTTGCCGGCTTCGGCGTGGTGCTGGCGGGTACCGTGGGGCTGCTCTCGATCCTTTACGGCGTGCCCTTCATGACGGCGCTGTGGCTGCCGGGCTACGCCTTCGGCGTGCCGGGCGCGTTCGACATCGGCGTCTACTTCGTGGTGTTCGGCACCATGACCGCCATCATCCTCGCGCTCGAAGATGGCGGGGAGGGCGTGTGATGGAGCCGGTGGTCGCGCTGCTCGTCGGACTGTTCGTTGCGGTGGCCGCGTATCTGATGCTGTCGCGTGCGCTGGTGCGCGTGCTGCTGGGCGTGGTGGTGCTGGGCAATGCGGTGAACCTGCTGATCTTCGTGTCGGGGCGGCTGACCAGCGCGGCGCCGCCGATCGTGCCCAAGGGCGAGGCGACGCCGGTGGGCTACTTCGCCAACCCGCTGCCGCAGGCCCTGATCCTGACCGCGATCGTGATCGGCTTTGCGATGTTCGCCTTCCTGATCGTGCTGGCGCTTCGCGCCTATCAGGAGATGCATGCCGACGACACCGACCAGATGCGCCTCGCCGAACCGGACGGCGAGCCCAACCCGCCGCTGGAGTACTGAGCGGTGATCGAGCATGTGACACCGCCGGCCGACTGGGTGATCATCCTGCCCGTGGTGCTGTGCCTGATGGGCGCGGCGCTGCTGCTGATGCTGCGCGGCGCGCTCAGGGTGCAGCTCTGGGTGACGCTGGCGGTGATCCTCGCGGTGCTGGTGTGCGACGCGCTGCTGTTCAACCGCGTCATGCAGGCGGGCCCGCTCAGCATGACGATGGGCAAGTGGCTGCCGCCCTTCGGCATCAGCTTCACGGCCGATGTGCTGGGCGCGAGCTTCGCGCTGGCAGGGGCGGTCGCGACACTCTGCGTGGTGCTGTACCAGCAGGGCGACACGCCGGAGGCGGCGGTGCGCGACGGCGTCTACCCGCTCGTCCTGCTGCTGCTCGCGGGCGTGACCGGCGCGTTCCTCACGGGTGACCTGTTTAACCTCTATGTGTGGTTCGAGGTGATGCTGATCGCCTCGTTCGGGCTGATCGTGCTGGCGGGACATCCGCTGCAGCTCGACGCGGCGGTGAAGTACGGCATCCTCAACTTCCTCGCGACGACGCTCTTCCTGATGGGGCTGGGGCTGCTCTATGGCCTGCTGGGCACGCTCAACATGGCCGACATCGTCGGCGCTGCGGCGCGCGCGGATGCGGCCCCACTGACCGCCATCGGCGCGCTGTTCGCGCTTGCCTTCGGCATGAAGGCGGCGGTGTTTCCGGTCAATGCGTGGCTGCCTGCCTCGTATCACGCGCCGCCGCCCGCCATCTCGGCGCTGATGGGCGGACTGCTCACCAAGGTGGGGATCTATGCGCTGCTGCGCACGCTGGTGATGCTGCTGCCGGTGGCGCGTGAGCACCTGGCGCCGGTGCTGCTGGCGCTGGCGATCGCCACCGCGATCCTCGGTCCGCTGTCGGCGATCGCGGAGACCGGCCTCCGCCGCGCCATCGGCTTCATGCTGATCGGCGGCGTCGGCCTGATGCTGCTGAGCGTGGCCGGTGTCGCGCCGGAGGCAGTCGCGGGCAGCATCGCCTACGGCGTGCACGCGATCCTCACGCTGACCGGCCTCTATCTCGTGGCGGGGCTCATCGAGCGCGCCACAGGGCAGGGCGATACGCGGCAGATGCGCGGCCTCTATGCCGCGAACTCATCGCTCTCGATCCTGTTCTTCGTGCTCGTGCTGGCTGTCTCGGGCGTGCCGCCCTTCCTCGGCTTCTGGCCGAAGCTGCTGCTGCTGCAGGGCTTCGTCGGCGCGACCGACTGGCTGGCCGTCTTCACTGTATTGCTCAATGCGCTGCTGACGCTGATCGCCGGGTCGCGGTTGTGGTCGCACATCTTCTGGCGCGGCACGGCGGAGAAGGCGGCGCTGCCGCCATCGCCGATGATGGCCACGTGGATACTGACCATCGTGGTGGTCGTGCTCGGGCTCGCGCCAGCGATCCTGGTCGAAGCTGCGACGATTGCGGCGCGGGACCTGCTCGATCCGGCGCGCTACATTGCTTCGGTGGGGCTCAGCCCATGAGATGGCTCTCGCTGCTAGTGCTGTTCGTCCGCGAACTGATCGTCAGCGCGCTCAAGGTCGCGTGGCTGGCGTTGCAGCCCCGGCTCACCATCCGGCCGGCGATCATCGCGTATCCGCTAACGGTGACGACCGACGCGCAGATCACGCTGCTCGCCAACATGATCACGCTGACGCCGGGAACGCTGAGCGTCGACGTGTCGGCCGATCGCAGGACGCTCTACATCCACGCCATCGACATGGCGTCCAAGGAGGCCCTGATCGGCGATATTGCGGCGGGCTTCGAAACCAAGATCCTGGGGGTGCTCCGATGATCGAGACGGTCACCACGATCTGCTTCGCGCTGCTCGGCCTTGCCATGCTTGCCGCCATCGTGCGCATCATTCGCGGCCCGACGCTGGCCGACCGCATCCTCGGCCTCGATACGATCACGGTGATCGCGGTGGGGATCATCGGCCTGTTCGCGGTCACCTCGGGGCTCTCGCTCTATGCCGATATCGCTATCGCGGTCGCGCTGGTGGGCTTCCTGTCCACGGTGGCGTTTGCCCGCTACCTGCTGTCGCGAGCGCGCAATTGATCTATCTCGCCGCCGCCCTGCTGCTCGCCGGTTCGCTGCTCACCGCCATCGCCGCGCTCGGCATCCTGCGCTTTCCCGATGTCTATACGCGGCTCCATGCCGCCTCCAAGGCCGGTCCGCTCGGTGCCGGGCTGATCCTGCTGGCGGTGGCGTGCATGGCCGGCGACTGGGCGATCGCGGTGCGCTGCGTGCTCGGTTTCGTGTTCCTGATCCTCACCAGCCCAGTATCGGCGCACCTGCTGGCGCGGGCGGCACTTCGGACCGGTACAAGTCCCGATCCGCGGACCAGTATTCAAGAATACGACAGCAATCACTGAGCAATAGAGTGCATGCCGGCGCAGAATTTGCCGCGGTGCATACACCTAATGGTAAGTTGCAATCGGTCGGGGTCCGCCCTAAAGAATCGATACTTGGCAAGGTTGCGCCCACCTTGCTGGGGTAAGTAAGAAAAGGAAACGAAATGACTGACGAGAACGGCGCGGCCTTTGCGGGTGACAACGATCTCATCGATCTCAGCACTGAGATTGTGAGCGCGTATGTCAGCCATAACGCCCTGAGCGTCACCGATTTGCCCAAGCTGATCGCGGACGTTCATTCGGCATTGCGGGGGCTACGCTCCAACACTGCTCCGGAGCCTGCCGAGGAGCTGAGGCCGGCGGTGCCGGTCAAGAAATCGGTCGCGGCGGACTACATCATCTGCCTCGAAGACGGCAAAAAGTTCAAATCGCTCAAGCGGCACCTGCGGACACACTACAATCTGTCGCCCGAGGAATACCGCGAGAAATGGGGCCTGCCGGCGGACTATCCGATGGTGGCTCCGAACTATTCGGCGACCCGCTCCCGGCTCGCCAAGGACAATGGTCTGGGCCGCAAGGCCGGCAAGTAACGGACCTCTACTTCTTCTCAAGACGCGGCGCCAAGCCATTGGCGCCGCGTCTCTTTTTGCGCTGATGTGGAAAAGTTATCCCCGTGTGACGGACCTGTGTCATAGATATAGGAATATGTTCCTATATCGGGTGAGGCCATGCATTTGGGATTTTTGGATTGGGAGCCGGCGGGCCGGCTGCGGTTTCAGAAGCTGAGGACCGACCCCGAGGTCTTCCTCCTCACGCAATTGGTGGCGCAGGAGCGCCGCGTCTCGCTGACCAGCCTGCTGCGCCGTTCGCGCGGCTCGGGCCATGCCGCGGCGGCGCGGCAGCTCGCGATGTATCTCTGCCATGTCCTGCTGAAGCGGCCGCAGGATGTCGTCGCCGAGCTGTTTCATCGCGACCGGACGACCGTGGCCCACGCCATGCAGTCGATCGAGGACTGCCGGGACGATCCCGGCGTCGAGGGCGAGATCGCGCGTATCGAGCAGCGCTTCAACGAGACGCGGGTCACCGAGGTGCAGCATGCCGCGTGACTTCGCAGCACAACACCGGCTCGATGCCACCGACGGGCAGGGACGGCAGGTCAATCTTGCCGAGAGTCCGCTGTCGCGCCTCGCCGCTGGCGAGACGGCGTTTCTCCAGCCGCATCACCTCGAGGCCGGCGAGCGTGTTCGCAGGCTGGTCGAGCGCAGCCTGCTGCAGCCGGCGGTGACGATGAACTATGGCGGCGTCGTCTCGGGTGGAGGGCATCGAGTGGGCGCAGGCGATCTCGCCGACATGGCCGTCGACGCGCGCCGGACGCTCGACGCGATCCATCGCGCGCTGCCCGCCGAGTGCGCCGGCGTGGTGATGGACGTGTGCGGCTGGCTCAAGGGCCTGCAGGAGGTGGAGCGTGATCGCGGCTGGCCGCGCCGCTCGGCGAAGCTGGTGCTGCGCATCGGCCTCGAGCAGCTCGCGCAGCACTTCGGGCTAGGCCCCCATGCCGTTGGAAAGACTCGCGTTCCACAACGCAGCTGGATGGATGGCGAGCGGCCACAGATGCGGTTCTAGGCCGTGACGGCGCGGGCTTCGGCGCGGATGCGGTTGACCATGGCGACGAGGCCGTTGGAGCGCTGCGTCGACAGGTGCTCGCGCAGGCCGAGCTTGTCGAACAGCGCGATGGCGTCGGTCTCGGAAATCTCGGTGGCGGGCCGGCCGGAGTAGAGCGCGATGAGGATGGCGGCGAGGCCGCGCACGATCATCGCGTCGGACTCGCCGCGATAAGTGAGGGTGTCGCCCTCGCGCTCGGTGACGAGCCACACCTGCGAGACGCAGCCATTGACCTTGTTGGCCGCATTCTTTTCGTCGTCGCTGAGCGGCGGCAGCGCCTGGCCCAGCTCGATGATGTATTTGTACCGGTCCTCCCAGTCGTCGAGATAGGAGAGGTTGTCGGCAATGTCGGTGAAGGCGGCGGGATGGGACATGCGCCCTATCTAGTATGCGTGTGCGGCCGCGCCAAGAAAGAAGCCGCAGATGCGGGGCAGCGCATCTGCGGCAGAAAGCCAAGGGACGCTTGGGTGAGTGCGTCGGGGAAGTGACGCGTACCCCTGGCCTAACTCAGTGATGCCGGCCGCGACCGGGGAAGGACGGCGGCGACCGGGACGACAGGCGCCGTGTCCAGCGACGCCTGAGCAACGGATACCAGGAGGCCCGGGAGGGCAGCTTCGGCCGTGATCTGCGACACGATGAGCTGCTGGCCCGCCTCGATGCCCGCTTCGACCGCCTGGTCCTTGAGGGCCGTCGCGGTGGCGCCGAAATCGGTGCCATGCGGTGCGACGAGGAGGAAACCCACGGTGAGCCAGAATGCGGAGCGGAGCACGAACATCGTTTAGCCTCTCGAACGGGGAGGAAGGACCGTTCGACAGCAAGGCTAGGCGCGGCGAATTAAGGCAGCGGGGCGAAATTCGATAAAATTGAATCCATCGGCCGTAGGGACCCGGTTGAGGGCAAAGCAGCGCTGCCTCTGCCCGCCTGACGGGGGGGCGCCTCGCCCGCACGCCGGAGAGGACTGCCGCGGTCCGGGCGTGGTCAATTCATTGTTTACGCTAGCGCGAGAAAGCGAGGGAACGGGAAGTGGAAAGCGGGAACAGCGGGGTGGGGGGCGGTTCCACTTAAGGGTGTCTTAGGTCCTTGGAGACAAGGTACCCAGCAACACGAACCGGGCGTCCCGGGAAGCGGAAACTAGTTATGCGTAGCCTCTTCGACTCTCTGTTGGGCAGAGAGACCGGTAGCGCCTCCGAGGCCCAGCGCGGACGGCCGGAAACGCTGCGGCGCAAGACGCTTGCGGCCAATGCCAGAATCATTATCGCAACCAGCGTGATCGGCAGTCCGGCGGCGCTGTACCTGCTCGCGCAGGGCGGGCTGATGCCCTTCGTGATCGTGACGATCGGGCTGTGCGCGGGCTTCATGACGCTGGCGCTGCATCGGCGCGGCCAGTATGAGCGCGCCGCCTTCGGGCAGGTCTACGCAACGCTGCTGATTGGCCTCGTGCTGACGCTGGTGGATCCCCAGATCGTCGATTTCGGCCTCGCCATGGCGCTGCTCGCGCCGGTGCAGGCAACGCTGCTGACGCGTACGCCCATGAAGAAGCGCTCCTGGGTGCTGCTGGTGGCGGTGATCGCGATCGGCTGCCTCGGCACACTCGGCCTCGTCAGATGGCCGGAAATCCCGCGCCCCGAATATGCGCTGATCGCCGGGATGAGCTTCCTCATCACGGCGCTGATGACCGCGTTCACCGCGAGCCGACTCAACTCGGCCTTCGCGGTCTATGAGCGCGGCCAGATGATCGCCTATCGCCACCTGGTCGAGAACGTGCAGGACGCGGTGATGCGCTTTGCCAGCGACGGCAGCGTGATCTTCACCAGCAAGTCGGCCGAAAAGCTGTTCGGCTGCGCCCGCTACGAACTGTCCGGCAATGGCCTGATCGAACGCATCCATGTGCTCGACCGTCCGACCTATATGACCGCCTTTTCGGGCGCCAATCATGAGGGCAGGTCACGCACCGTGGAAGTGCGCATGCGCCGCGACGACCCCACGCAGCCGGCCCGCATTCCCGAATTCGCCTGGGTCGAAGTCGGCCTGACGCCGGTTGTCGACGAAGAAGCCAGAGAATCGCGCAACGAGGTCGTGGCGCTGCTGCGCGACGTGACCGAGCGGCACCGGCAGGATGCCGAGATGCGCGAAGCGCGCCGGCTGGCCGAGGATGCGTCCAACGCCAAGTCGCGCTTCCTCGCCACGATCGGCCACGAGCTGCGCACGCCGCTCAACGCCATCGTCGGCTTCTCCGAAATGATGACGAGCGGCGTGGTGGGCGAACTGTCGCCGGCGCACCGCGAATATGCCGACATCATCCACCGCAGCGGGCATCACCTGCTCGATGTGGTCAAGATGCTGCTCGACATGAGCCGCCTCGAGGCGGGCAAGTTCGAGCTGATGACCGAGAGCTTCGAGCCGGCCAATCTGGTCGAGCCGTGCTTCAAGATGGTCGACGGGCTGGCGCGCGAGCGTCGGATCACGCTCGTGGCCGACCTGCCGAGGATTCTGCCGCCGCTGATTGGCGACGAGCGCGCCTGCCGGCAGGTGCTGATCAACCTGCTGTCGAACGCCATCAAGTTCAGCCACGAAGGCGGAACAGTGACGGTGTCGATGAAGCGGCAGGGCAACCTGCTCAACATCTCGGTGGCCGACCGCGGCATCGGCATGGATGGCGACGCCGTCAAGCGGATCGGCGAACCGTTCTTCCAGGTCCAGAACGGGCTGTCGCGGCGCTACGAGGGGACCGGTCTCGGACTCTCGATCGTGCGCGGGCTGGTGGACCTGCACGACGGCACGCTCAGGGCGTTCTCGACGCCGGGCGAGGGGACGACGGTGACGGTTCTTCTGCCCTTAAACGGTCCGGAAACCAAAAAGGCCGAAACTGCGGAGGTGACCCAAATCACCCCGCGTGAGCCGGTGGTCGCGCGTAAGTCCGAATGGCCCGAAGAAGTAAGAAGAGCGTTATGAGTGTTGATGCGTTCTCCGGTCTGCCGCTGCAGGCCGGCCAAGCGGTGGCAGTCCGGATCGGGCGCACCGCCAAGTGGGTTATTGCGCTCTACATGCGCGCGCCCCTTCGCAATACGGCCATCGCCGCGCTGACCACGCTGTGCGCCATGGCGGGCTCGAATGCCCTCTACAATCAGGCCGGCCATCATCCCGCGCCGCTGTTCGGCACCTTCGACAAGGCGGCCGCGACGACCGAGCCCGCGCCGGTGACGCCGATGGAGCGGCCGGTGAAGCTGCTCGCCGCGCCCACACCGACAGTCGAGACGACGGGCAGCGTGGCCAACACCGTCGAGCCGCTCGCCAGCAAGCCGATCGGCAATGAGGACGTGTTCGAAATCCAGCGCAAGCTGACCGCCTTCAACCTGTTCGATGCCAAGGTCGACGGCCTCTACGGTCCGCGGACCGCCCGCGCCATCAAGGCGTTCGAGGAACTGGTGGGCCGCAAGCCGACCGGCCAGCTCACGCCCGAGATCATCACGCTGATCAAGGAAACGCCGATCACGGCCCAGCCCGGCCAGCAGACCGAGGCTGCCGCGGCGCTGCAGCCGGTGCAGTCGGTGACAGCCGAGATCAAGACCGAGACGCCGGCCTTGGCGCTGGTCGAGGAAACCCCGGCGCTGCCCGCGCCCGAGCCGCTCGTTGCGGCGGAGGCGACGCCGGCCGAGACGACGGCAGCGCTGCCGCCCCTCGAGCCGACGGTGGAGGCGGAAGGCGTCACGACGCTCGAGATGACCTCGCCGCCGGCGGTCGAGGAGCAGCCCGTGGCGCTCGAGGACCCGGCGGGCGGGCCGACGAAGCGCGAGGTGCAGACCATCGCGGTGCGCGCCAATGTCGCCGAAGTGCCGGCAACCGACGTGATCACCACGCCCATCGACGTGACCAAGGTGTCGACCGATCCCAAGGTCGTGGGGGCGATCCAGCGCGGTCTCGCCAGCCTCGGCTTCCTGCATGGCCAGATCGACGGAGTGGCCGGCGAGGCGACCGCCAAGGCGATTCGCAATTTCGAGGTCTACTACAACTACAACGTCACCGGGCGCATCACGCCGGAGCTGGTCAATCTGCTCGTGCAGAATGGCGCCGTGATCTAAGGGCCGCGCCGTGCTATCGGCTCGGCCATGATCCGCTCGGACCTGTGGGCCGCCGCCTTCGTGCGGCGGCATAACGACATCGGCAATATCTGCGTGGTGGTCCGCAAGGGCGACCCCATTGCGGGCCAGATCTTCATCGAGATCGATCACCTCAACGGCACCGTCTCGCTGCTGACCCCCGCGCCATCGACGGCGCGCGAGGAGGGCGACGAGGACCGGCTGTTCGTGCGGCGCTTCGACCACGCCGAGCCGCAGGCGATCCGCGAACGGATCGCGCGCGAAGCCGACTTCGATCCGGACCTGTGGGTGATCGCCGTCGAGATGCGCGGCGACGACCCCGGCGTGACGATGGCCAAAGGCTAGAGCGGCGAGCGCGAGCGGCGCTCAGCTCGCGTGCTTGATGCCGATGCGTGCGAGGGCCGCGATGGTGCTCTCGACCTGCTGGCTGGGCGCCTGCGCGGCGGCGGCCGCGGCGGAACGACGGGTTTCGGTGAAGGGCCGGTATTCGGCCTTGCCCAGGTCGAGCAGGTTCACCTCGCCGCGCCAGGCGCTCATCAGATAGGCGGTGGCGTCGACGCTGACGGCCTCGAAGAGCTTGGAGAAGGTTGCAAGGGAACCGGAGCGCTCGCCGTCCTGCGCGGTGGCGTGGATCAACACCTTGAGCCCGTCATAGGCGCTGCAGCCGAAGGCGCGCAGCACGACGAACAGCGCGGCGCCCGAGGTGTCGTGCGCGATCTGGCCGCAGCGGACTTCGTCGAGGCCGGTGATCTGGTGGAGGAGACGCGTCACCTCGGGGCGGCGGTTCTCGGTGAAGAGCTTCATCAGTGCGCGGGTGAGCTCCTCGGTGGCCACCGAGAGCTGCTCGAGCGTGCGCTTGATCGGCGCGGCGGGCGTGGCGCGCATCGCGAAGGCGCGGATGACCTTGATGCGGTCGCTCTCGTTGAGATCGAAGAAAGCGGGGGCGAGCAGCGCCGCGTCGAAATCTTCGCGCGCGGCGAGAGACCAGGCGACCTGGTGGTCCATCTGCGCCGAGCGGGCGAGGGCCGCGAGATAGGGACCCTTGGGCGCGACGGTCGTGTTGGTGGCGAGGGCGCGATAGACCTTGCGGCTGTTCATCTGGAACAGCTTGGCGAGGACGACATTGGTGAGGTCGCTGCGCCGGCCGAGGGCGGCGGCGCTCGCTACATCTTCGGTGCTGATGATCTTGAGCATCGTGGCTTCCGACAGCCTGGGGGCGCTCACGAGGAAGTCGGCGAGGTCTTCGCCGATATTGGCGACGATCAGCTCCTCGAGCTCGGCGGACAGGCTCTCGGATCGGCCGAGTGCGGCCGCTGCCTTGGCGCGGGCGGAGGGAGCCGCGGCGGGGAACAGCCGCGCGGCGAGGGCGTGGAACTGTTCGCTCTCCTGCAGCGTCGCGCGGCCGCGCCGGGCGTAGGCATCGCAGGCCGCGATGAGCAGCGTGTTGGTCCGGTCGATGCCGCCGGTTTCAATGAGAAGCTGGAAGGTTTCGTAGGGTTGGAAGCCGAGCATCGGAATCGTCAGGAGCGCCCATTAGTCGATGCCTCCATCTATTTCCCACCAATCGTTAGCAGACTGTTAACCTTACCCCTTCCTTAATGCCCCAACTGGGGAAAGAAGCGTCGCCCTGATTTACGGAGGCCATCGTGGGCAAGCTGGTGCAGTTCGAGAGTCGAGAGAAGGGCGGCAGTCCCGCGCCCCGCGAGGGCGCTGCTGCCGAAGCTCAGATCCTGATCTTCACCGGCGTGCGCTACGAGCGGCAGGCCGACAGCGCGCCGACCAAACCCACGGCGACCTCTTCGGGCGGCAAACGTAAACGTGGGTAGGCTGCCGCTCCTCGGAGCCCTTCCGATCATCGCGCTGCTGACGGTGAGCGCCTGCGCCCGGCCGACGGGCGATTTCGGCCGCGCCGAACGCAATGTGCTCAACGATGAAATAATGCCGGCGATCGGCAACACGATCTCGGACGGGTCGAGGTTCAACCTCGCCGACCAGGAGATCGAGATGCGCGACAGGGTGTGGCGCTATCTCGTCGCCCCGCATGCCTATGACTGGTTCGGCGATGTCGCGGTGGAGTTCCAGCGCACCCGCATCACGCCGATCAGCAACAAGCCGCTCAAGACCCGCAAATACTACGACTGGCTGCACAGCGAGCGCTTCGCTTCCTCGCGCGTGCGCTACACGCGGATCGAGGAGGATGCGATTGCCGACCTCGGCATGATGCCCTCGGCGTTCGCTTCGGTCTGTGCAGTGATCGAGATCGACAGGCAGCGCGGCCTTGCGTCGAACCAGATCGCCGGCCTCGAGGACGAGGTGTCGGTCAATGCCATGAAGCGGCACGCCGAGAACGAGGCGGTGATCGGCTGGTTCGCGCGGTCGGTGTCCTACCGCTACGAATCCTATTCCTACGCGCTCGACCATCTGCTGGTCGAAACCCCGCACGAGGAAGCGATCGGCGCCAATGCGCGGCTCAACGAGCTGGCGGTGTGGGTGGAGGCGGCGCAACGCGGCGACTTCTGTGGCGATTTCGGATCGCACGGCAATCGCGACAGCACGGCGATCCCCTCGCGCGTGCTGAGGTCGGCCCCCGACGAGGGGCCGTACCGGAAGTAGCGCGACGCTAAATTGCGATGTTGCGGCAGGCGAGGCGCTCGAGCTGCGCCTCGTAGCGGTCGCGCACCGACGGATGCGGCGGCGCGAGACGTACCACGACGAACACTTCATCGGTGCGCGCCTCGACGATCAGCAGGCCCGGCGAGATGTCGATCTTCTGCTCGGCGAGCAGGCGCGTCTGGGCCGGGTCGAAGATGCCCAGGTCGAGCGTCTGGCCGATGCCGTCGCGATTGGTGGTGCTGTAGAGCACGGTTCCAGTGCTGTCGTAGACGGCAACCGACCAGAAGGCGAGGGGCAGCGTGCCGGTGACTTCGCCGGGGCCGGCCGACAAGTCGAGCTTGCACAGGCCATAGCTCATATCGGGGTCGAGATGCAGCGGGTTGGCCTCGCCCGCCTTGGGCAGTGCCAGCAGCGTGGTCCTGTTCAGTGCCTCGATGGAGGCGACCTGGGTGTAGGCGGCGTTCTCGGAAATGCGCGGCAGGATGAGGATGACCACGAGGTGGATCACCAGCCCGAGCAGCAGGCCCCCCAGCAGATAGAGCAGGGTGCGCACCATCAGCACGACTCCCTGATGATCGAGGGAAGCGTGGCGGTCTCGCTGGCGCCGACGCCCGAGAAGATCACGGTGTCGTAGAGCGTGAGGACGAGGCTGAAGGGGCCGTCGCCGGTGAGCTCGATCCAGTTGAGCGGGCTCAGCGTCTTGCTGAAATAGAGCTGCATCGAGCCGTCATTGGAGCGGGCGATGCGGCTGCTGTGAAACCCGGGTGGACCATCGGGCCGGGCAACCGATCCATCGTGGTCGTCGACGGGGATGAGCGTCCAGAAGGTCGAGGTCGGCGTGCGTCCATCGACACGATAGCGGCAGGCGCGGTCGAGGCGGCGGCCGTCGCTGTCGGTGGTCGCGACGAGGGTGAGGCCCTCCGCCTGGCCGAGCTGCAAGGCGGCGTTCCGCGTGATGAAGGCGCGGGTGTAGGGATCGGGCTCGGGCGCACCGGCGCGCGTCCAGGTGACCCACGGGCCGTATTGCGAGGCGCCGAACAGGCGGCCGTCGCTGAGCGCATACCAGGACAGGCCGAAGCCGACGCCCAGCGCGACGACCAGCATCAGCAGGAGATTGAGCAGAAACCGCAACGGCTAAAGGCCGGCAGGCGCCGGGGCCGCCGTCACCGCGAGTGCGGCCACCTGCGAGCCGGAGCCGACGGATTTGAGCGTCGCCTCGAGCGCATCGGCCAGATCGAGCAGCTTGATGGCGGCTTCGGGCTTGAGCGTGGGTGGCCGCTCGACCTGATTGGCCGCCGCATCGCCCTCGGCCTCGGCGACCACGAAGGGCTTGGGCTCGAAGTCGACGCCGAACACCGGCTTCACCTCGATATTGGTGTGCGCATAGGCCATGAATTTCTGCCAGGCGACGGTGGGCAGCAGGCCGCCGGTGAGGTTCTTGGTCTTGTGGTAATCGTCGTTGCCCAGCCAGACCGCGGCGACGTAATTGCCGGTGAAGCCGGCGAACCAGGCGTCGCGATAGTCGCTGGTGGTGCCGGTCTTGCCGACCGCGGGGACGCCCTCGATACCGGCGCGGCGGCCGGTGCCGCTGGTCACCACGGCGCGCATCATCTGGTTCATGTAGGCGACGGTCTGCTCGGAGAGAACGCGCTCGTGCGGCGTGGTGAGATCGGGCTCCCACACCACGTCGCCGCGCGCGGTGGTGATGCGCGTGATGCCGTAGGAGGGCGTAACGAGGCCGTCATTGGCAAAGACGGTGTAGCCGTTGACCATGTCGAGGACGGTGAGCGAGGCGGCGCCGAGGGCGAGGGAACGGGTGACCTCGAAATCGGTCTTCACGCCCATCTTGTGCGCGAGATCGGCGATGGGCTGACGGCCGGTCTGGATCGAGAGGTTGACGGGCACCGTGTTGATCGACTGCGCGAAAGCGTTGATGAGGCTGATATTGCCCACCGAGTTGCCCGAGTAGTTGCGCGGGCACCAGTCGCCGATGCAGCGCGTGGCGCCGCTGACGACGGAAGTAGGCTTGAGGCCCATCGTCTCGATGGCCTCGGCATAAACGAACGGCTTGAAGGACGAGCCGGGCTGGCGCAGCGACGAGGTCGCGCGGTTGAACTGGCTCTTGCCGTAGTCGGTACCGCCGACCATGGCACGGATGGCGCCATTGGGTTCGGTGACCACCATCGCGCCCTGCGAGACGTCGTACTGCTCGCCCTGTTCGCGCAGCACCGAGGTGATGGCGTCCTCGGCATAGGACTGCAGCACCGGATCGATGGTGGTGCGCACCGTGAAGCTGCTCGAGCGCGTACCGGCGATCAGCGGCTGCAGCTCCTGGAAGGCGTAGTCGAGGAAGTAATCGGGGGAGTTGACGGTCGAGGCGTGATCGATGGGGGTCGCCGGATTGCGGCGTGCCGCCGCGACCTGGCCCTCGGTCATGAAGCCGGCATCGACGAGGTTGGAGAGCACGAGGTTGGCGCGGCCGCGCGCTGCCGCGAGGTCGACGGTGGGCGCGTAGTTGGTGGGTGCCTTGAACAGGCCCGCCAGCATCGCCGCCTCGGCGAGGTTCACGTCGGTGATCTTCTTGCCGAAATAGTACTCGGCTGCTGCCGCAGCGCCGAAATTGCCGCCGCCCATATAGGCGCGGTCGAAATAGAGCTTGAGGATTTCGTCCTTGCTGTAGTGCCACTCGAGCCAGACGGCGAGGAACGCTTCCTTGATCTTGCGCTCCCAGGTGCGCTCGTTGGACAGGAACAGGTTCTTGGCGAGCTGCTGCGTGATGGACGAGCCGCCCTGGGTGCCGTTGTCGCCGGCATAGTTGTTGACGAGCGCGCGCAGGGTACCGACCACGTCGACGCCGAAATGGTCGTAGAAGCGGCGATCCTCGGTGGCGAGGGTGGCCTTGACGAAGTAGTCGGGCAGTTTGTCGAGGGGGTAGCTGTCGTCCGAGCGGATGCCGCGACGGCCGATTTCGGTGCCGTAGCGATCAAGGAAGATGACCGAGATCTCGTTGGCGTTGTTGACCCGGCCGGAGGCGGTGGCCTGGAAGGCGGGGAGGGCGAGCGCCAGCATGAGCACCGCGCCGATGGCGGTGAACGAGGCGCCGTCGGAAATCACCTCTACAATCAAGCGCTTGACGCCGCGCAGCCGGAACCCGTGGAAGAAGTCCTCGATGCGCTGGTAGCCGCGACCGATGGAGTTCCAGAACTCGAACAGCGCGCTGTCGAGCCAGGCGTCGGCGTCGAGCATACGGGCTTTCTTGCGCCGCTTTTCCTTGTGATAGAAGGGATCCTGCAAGGGATGCTCCAGACCGACGGTATTGAGCTAGAATAGCTCAACCCCCACGGGCAAGTGAAATCCCCTCCAACGACGGCAAACATATGGCCTTTTGGGACGACAAATCGCTGGAGGAGATGACCTCCGCCGAGTGGGAAGCGCTGTGCGACGGCTGCGGCCGCTGCTGCCTGATGAAGCTCGAGGACGAGGACACCGGCGAGATCTACAATTCCGACGTCCGCTGCCGCCTGCTCAATGGCGACACCTGCAAGTGCTCGGACTACCCCAACCGCCAGGCCAAGGTGAAGGACTGCATCAAGCTGACGCCGGCCAATGTCACCGAGATCGACTGGATCCCCAGGAGCTGCGCCTACCGCCGGATCGCCGAAGGCCGCGGCCTCGCCTGGTGGCACCCGCTGGTGTCGGGCGACCCCGAGACGGTGGTGGCCGCCGGCATCTCGGTCCGCGGCCGGACGGTCTCGGAAGGCGAGGTCGAGCCGGGCACCTGGGAAGAGCACGTCGCCGACTGGCCCGCCTGGGAGCCGGCCGAGGAGCTGTGAGGTCCGGCCTACTGATCCGGCACTTCGCCGCCCAGGCCATCTTCGTCATAGGGGAGCATCAGGTAGAAGGCGGGGAGGATGCCGGGTTCGGTCATGTAGAGGCCGTCCTCGCCCTCGATGAGGCGCAGCACGAGGTTGCGCATGCCGTCGGTGATGAGGACGGCGCCGTCGGACGCATCGATGTTCCAGGCAACGAAGGCATCGGCCGGCGGGAACGGGGCGGGGCAGGGCTCGGGCAGGTGGATCTGCCAGCCGCCGACGCTCTGGTCCTCGGTGAAGGTGAGCGCGCAGGCGGGCAGGCTCTGGTCTTCCTGCTCAAGACGCCAGTCGCCCACCATGCCGAGCATGTGCTCGGGAACGGTTGATTCCTCCAGCGCGAGGACCGGGGTGGTGGCCAATGCGAGGGCGAGGCCCAGCGCGGCGATGCTGTCGAATCTCATCTGCGTCTCCCGCCCCCGCGCCGGACCCTAGACCGGTTCGCCGGTTTGCGGAATCCCCCTGGCGGCGATGCGATTCGCGGTCGATTCAGCGTCGAAAGCGGGCTCGCAGTGACCGAAATTTGTCGCCGCAACGCCTAGAGCGCGAAGGGGACACCGGGTTTATTTCTCCGACTTATCCCCGCGTGACGCAGCTGTGCTATACATTAGGTACGGTCGCAGAAATGGGCCCCGAGACGGGGCGGCGACGACAACCAATCGCATCGTGAAGAAGACAGTACGGCGATCTCCGAAGGAGAGCGTGTGCGGTCAGGTGCGGGTTGCGAGGACGGAGATCATGAAACGCGGCCTGACGCGCGACCAGCGCGGACACTTCGTATCGCTCTACGACGCGGCGTTCCGCGCGCTCGTGAGAAAGGACTACGAGGAGCCCTATCTCACATTGCTTGAGATTACGCAGAAGCACAAAATCTCGGCCTCGACCATTCAGCAATGGATGCGGGCCGAATGCTGGGAGATGCGGCAACCCCACCGGATCGATCCCAATGACCTTGTGGGCAGGATGCTCGGTCTGCTCGACGGGCAGATCGCCGACTTGGAGGCAGTCATGCAGAACGGCGCAACTGAAGTTGCAATGCTCTCGAAACTCGTTGCCACACTCGATCGCGTGCTTGCACTCAAGGAGCGATCGGCAAAGACACCCAGACAGCCCTCCATGCGAGTGCTGACGCTTCGTTCCAAAATCGCCGACCGTCTGATCGAGCTCAATCGTGATTGATCCGGCGCTCGCTCAAGAGCTGGACGAGGAGGAAACCGAGGACATCAAGTTCATGTGGCCGTTCTGGCGCCGCGCGGAACAGAGACCGCCGGCGGGGGACTGGGTGACCTGGCTGCTGATCGGCGGCCGCGGCTCGGGCAAGACCCGCGCCGGCGCGGAGTGGGTGAGGGCACTGGCTGCCAACGGCACCGGACCGATCGCCTTGGTGGGTGAGACGATCACCGAGGCGACCGAGGTGATGGTTCGCGGGGTGAGCGGCATCATGGCGGTGACGCCGCCCTGGGAACAGCCGAGGCTTTCTGGAGCGACGCTCCACTGGCCCAACGGTGTCGAGGGAATGATCCTGGGCGCGGCCGATCCCGAGCGATTCCGCGGGCCGCAGTTCGCGGCGGCGTGGTGCGACGAGATCGGCAAATGGCCCAATGCGGAAGCCGCCTGGGACATGCTGCAGTTCGGCCTGCGCCTCGGTGACCAGCCGCGCCAGATGGCGACGACGACGCCGCGGCCGACGAGGCTGGTGAAGCGCCTGCTGGCCGAGCCGACGACCGTCGTGACGCGGATGACGACGGCCGAGAACAAGAAGCACCTCGCCCGCAGCTTCCTCACGGCCGTGGTGGCGCGCTATCGCGGCACCGTGCTGGGGCGGCAGGAGCTCGAAGGCGAACTGATCGAGGACCTGCCGGGCGCCCTGTGGACGCGCGATATGTTCCGCCGCGATGACGGCACCGAGCGTGGGCGCATCGTTGTCGCCGTCGACCCGCCGGCAACGAGCGGGGCAGGGGCCGATGGCTGCGGCATTGTGGTGGCGGCGCGCACCGACACGGGAGCGGTGGTGCTGGAGGATTTGACGCTGAAGCCAGCCGCGCCGATCGCCTGGGCGACGCGCGCGGTGCGGGCGTTCCATGACCACGGCGCCGACTGCATCGTGGCCGAAGTGAACCAGGGCGGCGAGATGGTGAAGGCGGTGCTCGCGCAGGTGGATCCCGGCGCGCCGGTGCGGACCGTCCATGCGACGCGCGGCAAATGGCTGCGCGCCGAACCGGTGGCGGCGCTCTACGCGCAGGGCCGCGTGCTGCACGCGGCGGGGCTGACGGCGCTCGAGGACGAGATGTGCGCCTTCGGCGTCGATGGCATGAGCGAGGGCCATTCCCCCGACCGGCTCGATGCCGCGGTGTGGGCGATCACCGAGCTGATGCTGCGCGATGGGCCGCGGGTGCGGGGGATGTAGGGCATCGGCTGGTGCCATGGCAGCCCCCTCCACCAGGCTTCGCCTGGTCCCCCTCCCCCGCTGCGCGGGAGCGGCCGTCGACTGCGACACCGGTCGTATCTCGTGGGGTCGAGGAACCCGACGGCGCCACTCTAGGCGCTGCCGATCCGCGCCAGAAGAGCATCGACGATCTGCGCGACCGGTGCTGTGGCGTCGACGATTGTAGCGCCGCGCGGGATGTCCTGCTTCGTTGCGTGCAACCGCACGATCAGCTCTTGCTCGATGGGGCGGCCACCGAATTCGTCGGGTGGACGCTTCGCGAGGCGGCGCCGGAGCGTGGCGAGATCGACATCGAGCACGAAGACCTCGTCGAACAGGTCGAGGAAGTGGTGGTGGTTGCGCGAGCCGCCGCAGAAGAAGGTGACGGCGTGGCGGGTGTCGGCGATGAGGGCCTTCACCTTGTCGACGGGCCAGATCCAGTGGCCGTTGCCCCAGGCGACGGTCTCGGCATCGCCGAGGCCGGGCGGCGCGGCGAGCGGCGCGCCGGTAGCGGGATCGCCGTAATAGGCGAGCACGCGGTCGCCGTGGATCACATGCAAACCGCGTCGCTCGAACTCTTCGGCCACGGCGGTCTTGCCGACGCCGGAGACGCCTTCGACGAGATAGTTGCGCAGCCCCATCCGGCTCAGCCGCAGCGGTCGAGGACGCGCTTGATGGCCGATGATGACCCGGCGGCGCCGAACTCGTTGCTGTTGAAGATTTCGAGCTTGTCCTGCTTGCGCACATAGGCGACGCGGATGGTGGACTTGGCGCGCTGCGCGATGCGGGCCCATTGCTGGGCGACGGGGCCGCGGATGATCATCGAGGTGCCGTCCGAATGGATGAGCGGCATGTCCTGCGCGAAACTCGCGCCCGCCAGCGATGCGGCGCTGCCCCTGGCATCGGGCGTGATGGCGAGATGGAGCGACGCGGCGCCGGCGACGGTGCGGTGCGGGGCACGCACCCAATAGCCCATGGCGAGGTCGCCGCCGCGGCAGGCGAACTGGAACTGCGCCGCGCCATTGTCGACATAGGCGATAGGGACGCCCGCGTCCTCATAGGCCCAGTCGGCGGCAGCGGCCGGCAGGGTCAGCGACACGAGCAGGCAGGCAACGAGCAGTCGATACATCGGCGTCCCCTAGACGAGCGCGGGGATGACCGCGCGACGGCTGGAAGGATAGTCGGGGAAAGTCTTGCGATACCATTTATGATGGCTCACCGCGCGCGGGATGAGGTTGGCGGCGGTCCACACGGCAAAGCTCAGCGCGGGCAGGTTCCAGCACATGAGCGCGAAGCCCGACCACTGGATGATCTCGCCCATGAGATTGGGACACGAGACGACGTTGAACAGGCCGCCGCGCGGAATGGTGTAGCCGGTACTGCCATCGGCCCGCAGGCCGATGAGCTTGTTGTCGGACCACAAATTGATGCCGGCGCCGGCAAGGAAGATCGCGAGGCCGACGAGGAAGCGCGGATCGGTGAGCCAGTCGGGCGGATAGACCGCGCCGGACCAGCCCAGATAGAGCCCGTTGAGGCTGGCATTGACGAGGTTGAACGCGATGGCGCTGCCGACGATGGCGATGGGGATGGTCTTGCCGGCGGTGTGCGTGCGCCAGGGGAAGATCAGACTGCGGTTGATGTAGTGCGCGGCCCACAGCGCGAAGAACACCCACATCGGGGCCGTCTTTTCGGTGGGGCCGGAGAGGAAGAGGACAACGAACACGGCAAGCGAGACGACCTCCATGATCGTCCAGCCGAGCCGGTTGGATATCGACGGTCCCCACCTGTCGTGCGCGTGCCGACCGTAAGGTGCGGTGGTCTTGAGCTGCGTGGGGACCAGGGCGAGGGCCAGGAGGGTCCACGCGATCGCGATGATATCGAGGGTGCTTGCCATGGGTGAAGCCATAGCAGCGAGCGGCTTCCAATCCAATTGCGGTCGTGGCACGGTTTGCCCATGCAACCGCTCCGCTACTCGATCAATGTGACGCTCGATGGCTGCATCGACCATATGACGGTGACGCCCGACGAGGAGCTGCACCGGCGCGCGGCCGAGACGATTGCGCGCGCCGACGCGCTGATCTTCGGCCGCACGACCTATGAGATGATGGAATCTGCCTGGCGGCCGGCCGCCGCGGGCAACAAGGCCGACTGGGTGGCCGACTGGATGCTGCCCTTTGCCAAGGTGATCGACCGTACGAAGAAATATGTGGTGTCGGACACGCTGGCGCATGCCGACTGGAATGCGGAAGTCGTGCGCGGCGTCGATCTCGAGGCGACCGTCCGCGCGCTCAAGCGGCAGCCGGGCCGCGGCCTCTATACCGGCGGCGTGCGGCTGCCGATGGCGCTGGTGGAGCTCGGGCTGATCGACGAATACGAATTCGTGGTGCACCCGCGGATTGCAGGACACGGCCCGGCGCTGTTCGCGGGGCTGAGCAAGGGCGTCGACCTCAAGCTGGTCGGCCGCCTGGAATATGGCTCGGGCGCCATGGCGCTTCGCTACGAGCCCAGAAGGTAGCAAGGACATACAATGCCGAACCTGTTGACCCGCCTGCTGGGCGGACGATCTGTCACGCCCGAAGCCAAGTCCGGGCACATGCTGATGGCGATCCGCGACCTGGGCGCGCCGGACTGGACGCGGCGCAGCTTTCCGGCGCTGGCGCAGGAAGGGGTGATGCGCAATCCGGTGGTGCATCGCTGCGTGCGGCTGATCGCCGAAGGCGCGGCGCGCGTGCCGCTGGTGGCGCGCGAGGCCGGCAAGCGGCTCGAGGAGCATCCGTTGCCGGCGCTGCTGCGCCGGCCCAACCCGCACCAGTCGGGCAGTGAGCTGCTCGAGGCGGTCTATGCCTATCTGCAGACGGCGGGCAATGCGTATCTCCATGCGGCGGTCGCCGATGGCGAGGTGAAGGGCCTGTTTGGGCTCAGGCCCGACCGGATGCAGGCGGTGGTGGGCCGTGACGGCTATGCCGAGGCCTATGCCTATACCGCCGGCGGCCGCACGCAGACGCTGCGCCAGGACACCCGTCCGGTGCCAGGCGTGCTGCACATGTCGCTGTTCCATCCGCTCGACGACCACTATGGCCTCGCGCCGCTCGAGGCGGCGCAGACGAGCCTCGACCTCCACAATGCGGCGTCGCGCTGGAACAAGGCGCTGCTCGACAATTCGGCGCGGCCGAGCGGCGCGCTGGTTTATTCGGCTGGATCGGGCTCGCTGACGCCGCAGCAGTTCGAGCGGCTGAAGACTGAGCTCGAAACGGCGTTCCAGGGCGCGGCCAATGCCGGCCGACCCATGGTGCTCGAGGGTGGGCTCGACTGGAAAGCGCTCAGCATCAGTCCGCGCGACATGGATTTCATCGAGGCCAAGCATGTGGCGGCGCGCGAGATCGCGCTGGCTTTCGGCGTGCCGCCGATGTTGCTGGGCATTCCGGGCGACGCCACCTACGCCAACATGGCAGAAGCCAACAAGGCGCTATGGCGCCAGACCATCGTTCCACTGGTGCGCCGCGTGGCCGACGATCTGAGCTTCTGGCTCGAGCCGGCGTTCGCCGGGGTCACGCTGGAGGCAGATTTCGACGGCATCGAGGTGCTGTCCGAGGACCAGGCGAGCAGATGGGCGCGGATCGGCGGCGCGGGATTCCTCAGCGACGAGGAGAAGCGGGAGCTGCTGGGGGTGGGGGGATGAGTTCGGTGCATCGCATACGGCACGCGCTGGACGAGGCAAGCCGCGCGGCTACAAGCCTTTCAACTGCACCTCGCGTGGAAGCAGCTGGAGTGTGCCGTCAACTGGCCCGGAGAAGTGAGGTATCGCGAGGATCAGCCAGGGCTCCGGGCGGCGCTAGGGATCCAACCGGCGTAGGCATAGGCGGGCGTTGGATAGACGATCCACGCGCGCCCGCGGCTAGCGTTCAGGTGGCTCTTGCCGGCAGGTTGATAGACTCCCGCTCCGGACCCGCCGGAGACAGGATGATCAGAATATGTACCTATATTGACTACCTCGGTCGAATGTACTCTCGCGAGATCGACGCTCTCGAGCTGTGCCCCGTCTACTATGTTGCTCCTGCCCACTACGGTCCTCTCTAATGCCACATATAGAAAACATCAACGTGACCGAGCGGGCCTGGGCGATCTTCCGTGAGCAGAGAGCTCGCCACGCTTCCGGCGCAAGTCTGTCCATTGTGCTGTACTACATGCCGACTTTCACTAACGCCGATGGCACGACCGTCGACGGGTTCGCACCGGGATACACGATCGATCTCGTGACGCAGTCACCCGCTGGGGACCATTGGCACAGGGCAAGCCTGCCAGACGGTGCCACGTTTCTGTTCATGCCAAGGTTCACGTGGCGCCCCGACGAACAATACGTCGTCGACCAGGCGAGTGCCTACACATTGTCGATTGAACCTGAACCCCGGTACTAGCCACCTCCAGAGCTCCTGGATGCGGACCGTCAATACTACGCCGCCCAGCTGCAGCCGACGACTTCGCCATCGCGCCAGAATCCATCGGCGGCCCGCGACCATTTCTCGGCGGCCTTGGTGCCGGAGCGCTTGTCGGCTTCTGCCTCAGCCGCAAGCAGGCTGTTCTCGATATCCGCGCAAATGCCGCCTCCCGGTTTGCCGGGCGCACCGGATCCGGGACCGGCGCCATTGCTGGGAGCAGCGAGGGCAGGGGCGGCCGCGGCGCTGAGCAGCGCCACGACGAGGACAAGAGACGACGCGCGACGCAACGACATGGCGACCTCCATCGGTGATGGAGGAAGGCTGAGCCGGTACCGCTGAACGAGAATTGAATGGGGTTGTCAGGGCAGCGCCCGTGGCACACCACCCACCGCCTCACTCACGAAGCCCGCCAGCTCTCCTCGATCCAAAGGTCGGCGAGGGCCACGCGTGGCGTGGTGGAAGGGGTCGTCTCAAAGGGAACACCGATGGATGAACTGACCAAGACGATCGCGTCGCGGGGCGATCTGGCGCACCTGGCGCTGTTCCTGTGGGCGAGCGGGGCGAGTGCCCTGCTCGCATGGACGCTGCGCGAGCTCGCCCGCGCCAATCAGCGCTTTGAGGATTTTGTCAAAGAGACCGCCGCGCTTAACCGGCTCTTTTCGTCTCCGCCGTCCGACCGATCGCGAGAGCGCTCGTTCGGCCAAAGGTAGCGTCTTTCTCGTTCTGTCCGACCGACGCCGAGAGGGCTCGTTCGGCCAACCGGAGCTTCTTTGTCGCTCTGTCCGACCGACCCCAGAGAGGGCTCGTTCGGCCAACCGCTGTTATTTCAACGCAAGGACTGACGATGGCCCAGAAAACTGAGGCCGCGGAGGTGTTCCGGCAGTTCGCCTGGCACCTCGCGGAGAAACTCGCGCCGCGTTTGCCGCCGGCGCCCAAGCCGGGGAGGCGGTGATGGGGCCGCTTCCGATCGATGCCGACGGCCGCTTCGAGGGTTATGCCAGCGTGTTCGGCAAGCTCGACGATGGCGGCGACATCGTGATGCCGGGCGCGTTCCGCAGGAGCCTGGGGCTGCGCGGCCGGCACCGGATAAAAATGCTGTTCCAGCATGACCCCAAGGAGCCGGTGGGCACCTGGGACGCGATCCGCGAGGACGATTATGGCCTGTGGGTCGAGGGCCGGCTGGTGCAGGACGTGCCGCGCGCCGATGCCCTGCGCCGATTGATCGGCAGGGGTGCCGTCGACGGACTGTCGATCGGCTTCCGCACGGTCAAGTCGACGCGGGCAAGCCGGGAAGGTCACCGCCGGCTGTGGGAGGTCGACCTGTGGGAAATCTCCATCGTCACCTTCCCGATGATGGATCTGGCCCGGATCGCTCCGGGCAAGCCGCCGGCGAGCAGCCGGCTCGAACGGTCGCTGCAGGCGGCCATGGACGTCTTCAAGCAGTAAAGGACTGACAATGACCGAAACGACGGGTGGCCTCGAGAACAAGGCCGGGCAGGGCATCGACGCGATGTTCGCCGATTTCATGGGCGCCTTCGAGGAGTTCAAGCGCACCAATGACGGGCGCATCAAGGAGCTCGAGAAGCGCGGCAGCGCCGACGTGGTGACCGAGCAGAAGGTGGAGCGGCTGAACCAGGCGCTCGACAGCGCCAAGGCGGCGATCGACCGCGCCAGCCTGGAGCGGGCACGACCGCGGCTGGAGGGCGGCCGCCCCGACGCCGGCGACGAGTACAAGGACGCGTTCGCCGCCTATGTGAAGCGCGGCGAGGAGAAGGCGCTCTCGATCGGCTCCAACCCCGATGGCGGCTATCTGGTACCCAGCGAGACCGACGAGCAGATCACGCAGCTGATGGCGGCGCTGTCGCCCATTCGGTCCATCGCGAGCGTGCGGAAGATCTCGACCGGTACCTACAAGAAGCCGGTGACGAGGACCGGGCCGGAAGCCGGCTGGGTGGCGGAGGCCGCGGCGCGGCCCGAGACCGACAGCCAGGTGATCGACGCGCTGAGCTTCCCGGCGGCCGAACTCTACGCCATGCCCGCGGCGACCAGCGCCTTCCTCGACGATGCGGCCGTCGATGTCGGCCAGTGGATCGCCGAGGAAGTGAACGCCGCCTTTGCCCAGCAGGAAGGCATCGCCTTCGTCACGGGCAATGGCACTAACAAGCCCAAGGGTTTTCTCGCCGAGACCACGGTGGCGGAAGCGAGCTGGGAGTGGGGCAAGCTGGGCTATGTGGCCACCGGCAATGCCGGCGCGCTTCCGGCGAGCAACCCCAGCGACGTGCTGATCGACCTCGTCTATGCGCTCAAGGCCGGCTATCGCCAGAATGCGAGCTGGGTGATGAACCGCAAGACGCAGGGCGCCATCCGCAAGCTCAAGGACGATGGCGGCAACTATCTGTGGCAGCCGGCCGCGACGGCCGACGGCAAGGCAACGCTGATGGGCTTCGACCTGGTCGAGGCCGAGGCGATGCCCGACATCGCTGCCAGCTCGTTCAGCATCGCGTTCGGCGACTTCCGGCGCGGCTATCTCGTGGTCGATCGGCAGGGCGTCAATGTGCTGCGCGACCCGTACTCCGCCAAGCCCTATGTGCTGTTCTACACCACCAAGCGCGTCGGCGGCGGCGTGCAGAACTACGATGCGATCAAGCTGCTGAAGTTCGCTGCCTCCTGACGGAGGCCGCGAGCGAATAGCGAGTAGTGAGCGGCGCATTGGGTCCCTCCCGCCCGATCGCTGCCCCTATTCGCTATTCGCAATCGCTCCCTTTCAAGGACATCAACATGACCTCCTATCTCATCGCCGGACCCGGCGAGGAGCCGGTGTCGCTGGCTGAGGCGAAGACCTTTGCGCGGATCGATGGCGGCGACGAGGACGCGCTCGTCGGGGCGCTGATCGCGGCGGCGCGGCTGCACGTCGAGAGCATCACCGGTCGCGCCATGATCACGCAAACCTGGCGGCTGGTGCTGCCCTGCGTGGCGGGGCTGCTCGTGGCGCTGCCGGTGGTGCCGGCAATGGCGCTGCTGGCTGCGCCCGCCGGCGCGGTGCTGCAGGGCGACGCGGTGCTGCTGGCCGCGGCGGTCGACGAACTGACGATCGATTACACCGCCGGCTATGGCGATGCGGCGGATGTGCCGGCCGACCTCAAGCAGGCCGTGCTGGCGCTCGTCGCCTACTGGTACGAGCATCGCGACAGTGTGACGACGGCGCCGCTCGGCTTCGAACGGCTGATCGCGGGCTATCGGCGGGTGCGGCTATGAACGAACGCATTCCCGCGCTCGGCACGCTGACCGACCGCGTCACGCTGCTGCGCAAGATCGAAAGCAGCGAGCCCGAAGGCGGTGCGGTCGCGGTCTATTCGGCGCTGGGCGTGGTGTGGGCGCGCGTGCGCCAGCTGTCGGCGCGCCCATCACTGGCAGAGGATGCGCGCGGGCAGGCCATCTCGCATGCGGTGGTGATCCGCTTTCGCACCGATCTCAAGCCGGGAGACCGCATCGCCTATCGCGGACGAACGCTCGAGATCGCGGCCCTGGCCGACATCAACGGACGGCGCGCTTATCTGAGCTGCCAGTGCAGCGAACGGGCGGTGACGGGATGACCCATCCGATCGTCCAGTTGCAAGCGGCGCTGGTGGCGGCGCTGCGGGCCGAACTCGCCCCGCCGGTGTTCGACGCGCCACCCAGAGACAGCACGCCGCCTTACATCGTCATTGTACGCCACGACGCGCTGGCCCGCGATGGCGACACGGCACCGGGACATGAGCACCGCCTGGTGCTTCATGCGTGGGCCGGCGACGCGAGCCGCAAGGCGGTGCTGGCGATTGCCGAGGCGGTGGTCGAGATCGCGCTGGGCGTGGCGAGCCCGGACCTCGCCATCACCATCAGGCGCCACGACCGCACCGATAGCGCGATCGACCAGGCGACGGGCAGGGCCCGCGCCACGATTGCGCTGACCTATTTCACCGAACCCAACTGAGGACACCATGGCAGCCCAGAGCGGCAAGGACATGCTTTTGAAGCTCGACCAGACGGGAAGCGGCAGTTTCCTGACGGTGGCGGGCCTGCGCACGCGGGCGCTCACCTTCAATGCGGCGGTGGTCGACGCCACCGATGCCGAGAGCGCCGGACGCTGGCGCGAACTGCTCGCCGGCGGCGGCATCAAGCGCGCCTCTGTCTCGGGCAGCGGCATCTTCAAGGACCAGGCGTCGGACGCCAGGATTCGCGAACTGTTCTTTGCCGGCACGATCCGCGCGTGGCGACTGATCCTGCCCGATTTCGGGGCGGTGGAAGGACCGTTCCAGATCACGGCGCTCGAGTTCTCCGCCGACCATGCGGGCGAGGTGACGTTCGAAATCGCGCTCGAGAGCGCGGGCGAGCTGGGGTTCACGGTGCTCTGATGCCAAACATTCAACGTGGCGAAATCTCGGCCCTGATCGAGGGCGAGGAGAAGGTGCTGTGCCTGACGCTGGGAGCGCTGGCCGAGCTCGAGGCGCGGCTGAGCGCCGGCGATCTCGTCGGGCTCAGCGAGCGGTTCGCGGGCGGGCGCGTGTCGGCGCGCGACCTGACGGCGATCATCGGCGCGGGGCTGCGCGGCGGCGGCAATGCGGTGACCGACGACGATATTGCGCGCATGTCGATCGAGGGCGGGCTCAAGGGCGCCGCCGAGATCGCCGCGCGGCTGCTGCGCGCAACCTTCGGGGGCGAGGCATGACGCCGTTTCCCTGGGCGGACGCGATGCGGCTCGGCTTCGGCGTGCTGCACCTGTCGTCGCGCGATTTCTGGGGCCTGACGCCGCGCGAGCTGGCGGCGGCATTCGAAGGCGTTGCGGGCCGGCGGACGGGGGCGCCCGACCGGGACGGCCTGCGCACGATGATGGAGAGATTCCCCGATGGCCGATGAGAGATTTCCGGAGGCGTTCAGCCGCGAGCTGGGCGACGTGTCGATCGAGCTCGAACGGGTGAGCGATCTGGCCGACAGCGTGGCGCGGTCGCTGACCGCGGCGTTCCGCGGCGCGATCATGGATGGCCGCTCGCTGCGCGGGGTACTGGGCGAGGTGTCGCGCGCCTTCGCCGATATCGCGCTGCGGGCCGCGCTGAAGCCGGTGGGCTCGCTGGTGTCGGGCGTGGTGGAGTCGCTGTTCAGCGGGCTCAACCCGGCACTGGCAGGCGGTTCCATCGCCACGCCGTCCTACTTTCCGGTGTCGGCGGCGGGCGCCGCGGGGGCCGCCGCGTCGCCACTCTCGCGGCCGCACGGCCCGGGCGCTCCGGTGCAGGTGACGTTCAACGTCGCGGCGTCCGATGCCCACAGCTTCGTCGCGAGCGAGGCGGAGGTGTCGGCAATGCTGCTGCGCGCGGTGCGGCGCGGCACGAGGGCAAGCTGAAATGGCATTCCATCAGGTGAGGTTTCCGCTCGACGTGGCGCTGGGCGCGCGGGGCGGGCCGGAACGCATGACCGACGTCGTGACGCTGTCAAGCGGGCGCGAGGAGCGCAACCAGCGCTGGGCGCAGTCCCGCCGCCGCTACAATGCCGGCTACGGCATCAAGAGCCGCGCCGACATGCAGATCGTGCTCGCCTTCTTCGAGGAGCGGCGCGGGCGGTTCCATTCATTCCTGTGGCGCGACGGGCTCGACAATTCGAGCAACGGCCTGCAGCCGCTCGGGACCGGCAATGGGAGCGCGACGCAGTTCCAACTCGTCAAGCGCTATGGCGCGGCGTTCGACCCCTATGACCGGCCGATCACCAAGCCCGTGGCCGCGACGGTGGACGTGTTCGCCGACGGCGTGGCGACGGGCGGCTTCGCGGTCGACGCGCTGACGGGGATCGTCACCTTCGGCGTGGCGCCGGGGGCGGGCGTCGTCTTGACCGCGAGCTTCACGTTTGACGTGCCGGTGCGCTTCGATATCGACCGGCTCGACATCGAGCTCACGGGCTTTGACGCGGCCGACGCGCCGGCCATTCCACTGATCGAGGTGCGCGAATGAGAACGCTCGATATCGGTTTTCGCACGCATGTCGAGAGCGGCGCGACGACGCTGGCGACCTGTTGGAAGATCACGCGGTCGGACTTGGCGGTGCTCGGCTTCACCGATCACGACCGGACGCTCAGCTTTGCCGGTACGGATTATCGGCCCATGCTCGATGGCGGCGACGTGCCGGCGCGGCTTGGCGGCCAGGTCGACACCGGCGAAGTGCTCGGCGTGCTGCGCTCGGATGCGATCGCCGAGGCGGACATCGCGGCTGGACTGTTCGACGGCGCCGAGGTCGAGACCTGGCGGGTCAACTGGCGCGACGTGAGCCAGCGCGCGCTGCTGCGACGCGCCACGATCGGCGAGATCGTGCGCGAGGACGGACAGTTCCGCGCCGAGCTGCGCTCGGGGCAGCAGGCGCTGAACCGCGTGCGCGGCCGCGTGTACTCGCCGCTCTGCGACGCCGTGCTGGGCGATGCGCGCTGCAAGGTGCTGCCCACGCATCCCCAGTTTGCGCTCGGCTGCGACCGGCAGCTCGGCACGTGCCGCGGCCGCTTTGGCAATGTCGCGAACTTCCGTGGCTTCCCGCACATCCCGGGCAACGACTTTCTGCTGCGCTATCCGCGCGCCGACGACGCGCTTCAGGGTGGAGCCTTGTTCTCATGACGAGCGACGATGTGGTGGCCGCCGCCCGCGGCTGGCTCGGAACGCCCTACCGGCATCTGAGCGCGCGGCGCGGCGCCGGCTGCGACTGCCTGGGGCTGGTGTGCGGCGTGTGGCGCGAGCTGGGTGGCGAGACCATCGAACTGCCCGCCTATCGCGCCGACTGGCGCGACACGCGGCACGCCGACGATCTACTGGCGCTGGCCGAGAGGCAGCTGGTGCGTGCGAGCGGCCGGCCGCGGGCGGGGCAGGTGATCCTGTTCCAGCTTGGACGGACACGCGTGCCGCGGCACTGCGGCATCGCGGTGGACGAGCACGGCTTCATCCACGCGCAGGAGGGGCGCGGCGTTGTGCTGAGCGACCTCACCGACGGCTGGCGCAAGCGCGTCGCCGCCATTTTCGACTTTCCGGATCTGTGAGCCATGGCGACACTTGCATTGTCACTGGCTGGCCAAATGGCTGGCGGCGCGATCGGCGGACCGATCGGCGCCATGATCGGCCGCGCCCTCGGCGCACTGGCGGGCAGCGCCATCGACAACGCGCTGTTCGGCGAGCCGGCGCGGCCGGGCGCGGACCTCAGGATGTCGGGCTCGAGCGAGGGCACGCCGATACCGCGGCTCTATGGCTGGAGCCGGTTGAGCGGCAACATCATCTGGGCGACCGATCTCGAGGAGATCGACGACGCGGAGCTGGGCGCCAAGGGCGGCGGCGCGAGCGAGCGGGGCGTCGCGGCCTCGTTCGCCATCGGCCTGTGCGAAGGGCGCGTGCACCGGCTCGGCCGCATCTGGGCCGACGGGCAGTTGCTCGACACCACGGGGATCGCGCTGCGGTTCCACCGCGGCAGCGAGACGCAGAACGCAGACTCGCTGATTGCTGCGGTGCAGGGCAGCGGCGCGCCGGCCTATCGCGGGCTGGCCTATCTGGTGTTCGAGCGGCTGCCGCTCGCCCCGTTCGGCAACCGCATTCCCAATATCTCGGTGGAGCTCTGCCGCGTGGTGGGCGAGCTGGAGCCGGCGATCACATCGGTGACGGTGATCCCCGGCGCCACCGAGTTCGGCTACGATCCGGTGGCGCGGGTGCGGCTGGTGTCGCAGGGCGTGACGCGTAGCGAGAACGCGCATCTGCTGCGGGACGTGTCGGACTGGTCGGTGTCGATCGACGAGCTGTGCGATCTCTGCCCCAACCTCGAGAACGTCGCGCTCGTCGTCGCCTGGTTCGGCGACGACCTGCGCTGCGGCGAGTGCACGATCTCGCCGCACGTCGAGGCAGCGACACGCAATGTGCTCGACACCGAATGGGAGGTCGCCGGGCTCGGGCGCGGCGAGGTGCCGGTGGTCAGCTCGCATGGCGGCGGGCCGGCCTATGGCGGCACGCCCTCGGACGCCACTGTGCGCGCCGCAATCGCCGATCTCAGGGATCGCGGCATCGGCGTGACGATCTATCCGATCCTGCTGATGGACATCCGGCCGGGCAATCCGATGGGTCAGCCGGCCTATCCCTGGCGCGGGCGCATTTCGTGTGCGGACGGCGACGACGGAACGAGCGCCGCGGTGGCGCAGGTGGCCGCGTTCGCCGACCAGCACCGTGACTTCATCCTGCACTATGCGCACCTGGCCGACGACGCAGGCGCCGAAGCGCTGATCATCGGTTCGGAGCTGCGCGGGCTGACGCAGGTGCGCGGGCCGGGCAACAGCTTTCCGTTCGTCGATGCGCTCGTCGACCTTGCGGCCGATGTGCGCGCCGTGACGGGGCCGAGCGTCACGCTGACCTATGCGGCGGACTGGAGCGAATATCACGGCTACCAGCCGGGCGGCGGCGCGAAGTTCTTCCACCTCGACCCGGTCTGGGCGAGCGACGACATCGACGTGATCGGCATCGACAACTACATGCCGCTCGCCGACCAGCGGGTGGGCGCAGGACCCTATGACACGGCCGACCTCGCGGACAGCATCGCCGGCGGCGAGGGCATCGACTGGTACTATGCCTCGAGCGGCGACCGCAGCGCGGGGACGCGCTCGCCCATCACCGACGGCGCCTATGGCGAGCCGTGGGTCTGGCGGTTCAAGGACCTCGCGTCATGGTGGGGCAACGCCCATCACAACCGGCCGGGCGGAGTGCGGTCGGGCACGCCCACCGGCTGGGTGCCGGCGAGCAAGCCGGTGTGGTTCACCGAGCTGGGCGCGCCGGCAATCCATCGCGGCGCGAACCAGCCCAATGTGTTCCTCGATCCCAAGAGCTCGGAATCGTTCGCGCCGTACTTCTCGAACGGCGCTCCGGATTCGCTGATGCAGCGGCAGATACTGCGCGCGACGCTCGACCACTGGGCCGGCAGCGCCATGGTGCAGCGGATCACGCTGTGGACCTGGGATGCGCGACCATATCCGGCGTTCCCGGGGCTGGCCGATGTGTGGTCGGACGGCGCCAATCACGCGACGGGGCACTGGCTCACAGGCCGCCTCGGCGGCGTTGCGGGTGACGAACTGCTGCGGGCGCTGGGGGCCGATTACGGCGTGAGTTTCGACGCCGTCGCGGCCGCCGCGCCCTTCGTCCACGGCTATTTGCTCGATGCGCCGATGACGCTGCGCCAGGCCATGGAGCCGCTGCTGGCGATCAGCGGGCTGGCGGCAGGCGATGGCATCGACGGACTGTCGATCGGCGTGGCGCGCGAGGGCATCGCGGTCGGCGAGGTGGTTGCCGATGGCGGACCGCTGCTGACGCGGCGGCGGCCGGATGCCGGCGAAGCAGTGGGCCGCGTCGCCCTCACCTATTGGGACCGCGAGCGCAACTATCTGGCCGGGTCGGTGACGGCGGTCGGCGATGGTGCCGGCGCGCTGGAGACGGTGTCGGCCGGACTGGTGCTCGACCTGGGCGGTGCACGACTGGCGGCCGAGCGGCTGCTCGGCGAGCGCCTCGCGCAGCGGGAGACCGTGGAGCTGACCCTGCCGCCATCGGCGCTGGCGCTCGAAGTGGGCGATGCGATCGAGATCGCCGGCGAGGCGTTCGAGGTCGCCGAGATCCGTGACGGACTGGCCCGGCGCATGATGGCGCGCGCGGCCCGGCCGGAGGTCGAAGTGGCGATCACGAGCACGCGGCCCGGCTCGCCCGGCGCCGTACCGGCCGTACGGTCGGTGCCTGTGGTGATGGCGGCACATCTGCCGCCAGCCGCCGACGAGACCGGCCACACACGACTGGCGCTTGGAGCCTTCGGGCAGCCCTGGCCGGCCGAGGTGTCGGTCACCGACGCCGGCACGGGTGCCGTGCTGGCGACGCTCGGTGCGCGTGCGACGCTCGGCACGCTGACCGCGCCGTTGAATGCTGGAACGATGTTCACCTGGGACATTGTGAACGCCCTCGAGGTCGAACTGCTGAGCGGGCATCTGTCGACCCGCGACGAGACAGACGTGCTGGCGGGCGCCAACCGCGTCGCGGTCGAGACGGATAGCGGGGAGTGGGAGATCGTCGGCTTCGCGTCGGCGGACCTGATCGCGCCGCAACGCTATCGGCTGACCCGGCTGCTGCGCGGGCAGGGTGGCACCGACCATGCGATCGGTCCGGCAGCAACAGGCAGCTGCGCGCTGCTGCTCGACAGCCGCGCCGTGTTCGAGCCCGTCCCGCCGACCTGGCTCGGTGCGACGGCGGAGCTGCTGTGCTTTGCGGGGCCGACCGATGCGGTGGGTGTGGCCGCAGCGGCCGATATCGGGCTCGGTCCGATGCTGCCACTGCGTCCGGTGCATCTGCACGCGGTCGCATCCGGCGGCGATATCGCGCTGAGCTGGGTGCGGCGCAGCCGCGCGGACACAGATAGCTGGGCGACCGAGGACGCGCCGCTCGACTGGGCGCCGCAGAGCTATCGCGTCGAGATCCGCGATGGCGCGACGCTCAAGCGGACGATCGATGCTGCAGCTCCGGCTGCGACCTACACCGCGGCCCAGCAGGTTGCCGATTTCGGCGGGCCGGCAGCGGCCTTCACCTGGCGCGTCGCGCAGGTGAGCGCGCCCTACGGACCCGGCCATTGGGCACAAGGAGAGTTCGATGCCTGAGCTGACTGCGGCGGCGCGCTTTGCGCGCTGCCTCGACCACGTGCTGCTGTACGAGGGCGGCTACGCCGATCATCCGCGCGATCCCGGCGGCGCGACAAATATGGGGATCACCCGCAAGACGCTGGCGCGCTGGCGCAGCGTGTCGCCGTGGTGGAAGCTGCCCAAGGCCGAGGTGAAGGCGCTTGGCCGCACCGAGGCAGGACGCATCTACGACGCGGCCTACTGGCAGCGCGTGCACGGCGCGGAACTGCCGGCGGGCCTCGACCTCGCGCTCTTCGACTACGCGGTGAACTCCGGCCCGGCCCGGGCGATCACGGCACTGCAGGCGCTGCTCAAGGTCAGGGCCGACGGCTGGATCGGGCCGCTGACGCTGGGCGCGCTCAAGGCGCGGATCGCCGCGGCCGGCGTCTCCGGCATCATCGTCGCGCTCTGCGACGGACGGCTGGGTTTCCTCCAGCGCCTCGCCACCTTCGCCGTATTCGGCCGCGGCTGGAACCGCCGCGTCGCCGCCATCCACGCCGCGGCCCTCGCCATGGCCGGAGATCTTCCCTCAACCACAAGGACCACCGAGATGAACCTGCTATCGGGCTACAAGACCTACATCGTCGCCGCCATCATGCTGCTGATCGGACTCGCGGGCCTCCTCGGCGTGGATGTCCCCTCCTTCGAAAACCACGCCCCGGCCTCGCTGGTGATGGAAGCGCTGGCGTTTATCTTCCTGCGCCGGGGGCTTAAGACGGACATCAGCAACGGGTAACCAGCTCCACATGATCCCGCCGTCGGCCCGATACCTGCCGGACTATGTCGATGCCGCGAAAAGCTCGCGAGCTTCTTGCGCAGATCGACGCGCTGCCCTGGCGGGACGATCTTCGGCGGCGGGTGCAGCATTATGGCTGTCGCTACAACTACAAGGCACGCCGGGTGACGCGCGACAGCTACCTTGGGCCGCTGCCGGAGTGGCCTGCGACGCTGGCCGGCGGACTGTCGGCTGACGGCATCTTCGAAGCCGTGCCCGACCAGGTGATCGTCGACGAGTACCTGCCGGGGCAGGAGATCGCGGCGCATGTCGACTGCGAACCCTGCTTCGGCGACATGATCGCCTCGCTGAGCCTGGGGTCCGGCTGCACGATGGACTTCACGCCGCTCAGTCTGCAGCCGGCGCTCGCGCACCGGCTCGAACCGGCGAGCCTGCTCGTGCTCGAAGGCGTATCCCGCTTTGACTGGAAGCATGGGATTGCGGCGCGGCGCTCGGACGAGGTGGCCGGCACGACCGTGCCACGGGGCCGGCGGGTTTCGCTAACCTTCCGCAATGTCATCAGAATTGCGGACTGACCCGCCCTGCGGCATCCTGACTTACGTCATTCATCCCACATTCAGCGGATCGTCGCTAAATGTGGCGGCATGACATTTTCTCGCACCATTCTCATCACGATGGCGGCGGCAGCGGTGATTTCGCTGGCAGCCGTCATGCCTGCGTCCGCGCAGGGCAGGGCGCGGGGTATGGACTGCCTGACCGACAAGCAGATTACCGCCGCGATCGAGTCCGGGCAGATCCTGAGCTGGCCCAAGATCAAGCGGCTCGGCGGGATTTCCGACTATGAGGAAGTCTCCGACGTGCAGGTGTGCATGATCGACGGCGTGCCCTTCTACATCCTCAACGTCGTCTCGCCCGAAGGCGAGGCGGCGAAAATCGCCCTTAATGCGGTAGATGGCACCCAAGAAGTGCTGTAAATCCTTGATTTGTCGCGCTGAGGGAACAGGAAGATGCGGATTCTCGTAGTCGAAGACGACACCAATCTGAACCGGCAGATCAAGGACGCCCTGACCGAGGGCGGCTACGCCGTGGACGTCGCCTTCGACGGCGAGGAGGGGCATTTCCTGGGGGAAACCGAGCCCTATGACGCGGTGGTCCTCGATATCGGCCTGCCGCAGATGGACGGGCTGTCGGTGCTCGAGGAATGGCGACGGGCCGGCCGGTCCATGCCGGTGCTGCTGCTGACGGCGCGTGACCGCTGGAGCGACAAGGTGCAGGGCATCGATGCCGGCGCCGACGACTACCTCGCCAAGCCCTTCCACATGGAAGAACTGCTGGCGCGCCTGCGGGCGCTCGTCCGCCGCGCCGCCGGCCATGCCTCCAACGAAATCACCGCCGGCCCGGTGCGTCTCGACGTGAAGGCCGGCAAGGTCACGGTGGACGGGCAGGCGATCAAGCTCACCAGCCACGAATTGCGGCTGCTGAGCTATCTGATGCACCACAAGGGCAAGGTCGTGTCGCGCACCGAGCTGACCGAGCACCTCTACGACCAGGATTTCGACCGCGACTCCAACACCATCGAAGTGTTCGTCGGCCGGCTGCGCAAGAAGCTGCCCGAAGAGGTGATCCATACCGTCCGCGGCCTCGGCTACCAGATCCTCGAGGACTGACGGGACATGAGAAAAGGCTCGATCGCCTTTTCGCTCTTCTGGCTGTCGGCGGCCTGGCTGATCCTGGCGCTGGTGGGGACGGCGTTCCTCCTGACCGACCTCTATTCGCGCGCCCTCGATTCCAACCTCAGCAACCAGCTCCGCTTCAACATCGACACGATTTCGAGCGGCACGCTCGATTCGACCGACCCGGATTTCGACGACATCATCGTCACCGATCCCCGCTATTATCGCGTCTCGACCGGCTGGTACTGGGTGATCCGCGACGCCAATGACGAGGTGATCACCACCTCGGGTTCGGCGGTGGGGATGCTGATCCCCAGGATCGAGGCGCCGTTCGACGCGGACAATTATCGCTCGGCGATCCTCGAGGACGAGGCGGGCAACCGGGTGCGGGCCATCGAGCGCGCCACGACCAGCAATGGCCGGCCGCTGCGCATCATGGTGACCGGCAATCTCGACGACATCTCGCGCTCGGCCAGCGACTTCCGCGGCCAGACGCTGACGGTGCTGTCGGCGGTGGGGATTGCGCTCGCCATCATGTCGGGCATCGTGGCGCGGCTGGCGCTCCGGCCGATCGGCCGGCTCGGCGAGGCGATCGAGAAGGTGCGCGAGGGCGAGGCCGAGACCATCACCGGCACCTATCCGCGCGAGATCGCGCCGCTGGCCGAAGAGGTCAACGAGCTGCTGCGCTCCAACACGCAGATCATCGAGCGCGCCCGCAGCGCCGTGGGCAACCTCGCGCACGGCCTCAAGACCCCGCTTGCCGTGCTGCGCAACGAAGCCTCCGCGGCCCGGGACAACCCGCTGGCGCGGGTGGTGACCTCCGAATCCGACAAGATGACGCAGCTCGTCACCACCTATCTCGACCGGGCGCGGATCGCGGCCCGCACCTCGGTGGTGGGCAAGAAGGCGGACGCCACCATGGTGATGCTGCGCCTTGTGCGGGTGATGGAAAAGCTCAACCGGCACGTGACCATCGCTTTCAAGCGGCCGGACGCGTCGCTGCCCTGGTTCCGCGGGGACGAGGGCGACCTCGAGGAGATGGCGGGCAATTTGCTCGACAATGCCTGCAAATGGTCCAAGGGCAAGATCGCGGTGACAATGATGGCCGAGCGCACGCCCAGCCAGCAATTCCTCCTGATCCGCATCGAGGATGACGGCCCGGGCCTGACCGAGGACGAGGCGACCAAAGTGTTGCGCCGCGGTGTCCGTCTCGACGAAAAAACCCCCGGAAGCGGCCTCGGCCTCGACATCGTCAAGGAACTGGTTGACGTCTACGGCGGCAGCCTGCAATTGAGGCGCTCTGTTCTGGGCGGCGTGCTTGCCGAGCTCAAGCTGCCGGCCGCCAAAGTAGGCGGCCTCGTCCGGAGCTGACTTAACTCCGCCGCAGTTATGCGGCTCAGCTAAGCCATCACCTCGGGACCAGCATGACCAAACTCAGCCGTGTTTTCCTCCTTCTCCCCGCCCTGGCTCTGACCGCCTGCGCCACCGCACCGACAATGACGCCGGTCGCGACCGGTCCGGTGGTCGCCGCGATCGACCCGGCCCAGCTCTCGGCGCCCGCCGAATCGCGGGCCGTGGCGGCCTCGATGACCGACGTGTCCTCGTTCATCGATCCGGGCGTTCTCGGCCAGTTGTCGGCGAAGTCCAAGGAGCAGGCGGCGAGCGCCCAGTTCAACGCGCTGCAGTTCGGCCGCGTCGGCGCCCCCCGCAACTGGGTGGGCGACAACGGCCAGACCGGCGCCGTGACCGTGGGCCCCTATGTGCGGGTGAACCTGATCGACTGCCGCGACTTCACGCACACGGTGACCATTGCGGGCCAGAACTTCGCCAAAAAGGGCACGGCGTGCCGCGAGGCCGACGGAAGCTGGACGGTCAGCGCCTGACGGCGCGGCCACCCCGCAGCAGCGATAGGAAATCTTTGTTTACCAAGCGGGGCTAAGGTCAGAGACTGACTGACTTTTCGCCCACTGGTTGTCATGGCTCAAGCCTCCGTTCGCCCGGCTGCGTCTGCGGCTCGTCAAAGGCTCGGTAAACCGTTTCTCGGACTCATCGACGCTGTCGTCGTCGAGGCGCCGACCGAATTCGCCTTCGACGGCGCGGTGACGCCTGAGGTCGCGACCGCGGCCTGGAGCTGGATGGTCCGCGACCTTGCGCCCGACCTGATCGATATCGAGGCGATCGACGACATCCCCAACAATCTGGCGGCGCTCGACGCGCTGATGCCCGACCTGATGGCCCGGGCGCGCAATGCGCTTTCCGAGGCGCAGACCAGCCTGGACGCGGCGCGGCGGATCAAGACCCAGCTCGGCGGCGAGGATGCGTGGGCGCGGCTGCCCACCGTGCTCAACGCGCTGCGCTGCCGCAGCCTGCTCGACAAGGCGCAGAGCTTCGGCCGCGCCGCCAACAGCATGGGCGACGAGGCGGCGCTGGCGCTCGCGCTGCAGTCGATGCCGCTGCAGGACGGTGCGATGGCGAGCCTGCTGATGATGAGCGCGGTGGGGCAGGTGGCAACGCCGGCCCGGTTGATCAACGCCGCCATCCGCATCGCCAACAGCAACACCGAGAGCGCGCTGGTGCGCGCCGGCTTCGGACCGCTGCTCGATGCCTGCTTTGCGCATGCGCAGGACCAGATTCCGGCCATGGGCCAGTCGGGCACGTTCAGCGACATGGACCTAGTGTGCCGCGCGGTGGATCGCTTCCACCGGCTGCTGCGCGCGGTGACGGGTTACGCCGAACTCAACCGCAGCGGCCGCTGGTCGGTGGTTGCGGCGGCGCTGACCAAGGCGGCGTCGGAGCGGATCGAGCCCAAGCTGCGCAATGTCGGCCCCGACATGAACATGGCGCTGCGCAGGCGCGAGGGGAACGACCGTGTCGACGGCGACCAGATCCTCGCCGCCCTCAACGGCGTCTACCTGCTGGCCACGGTGCGCGACAGCCGCGACTCGCTGGCGGTCAATGCGGTGTTCGACCAGGTGTGGGCGCAGACCGGCCAGGCACTCGAGATTCATATCGAGCGCAACCTCGAAGCGTTGCGCCGCAATCCGGCGGATGCCATGTCGTCGGCGCGGCTCGATGCGGCGCTCAAGATGGCCGAAGTGCGCTTCAACCTCGACTATGCCGAGACGATGCGGCGCGCCAAGGAAGCGGCCGAGCGCCGGACCTAGTTCGGCGCGATGCGGGCCGGCGACGGCCCGTCCAGCGTTTCCACGATGAACCGATCAGTGCCGGCGAGACCCGCACGCGAGATCAGCGCGGTGCCGCCGGGCGCGCCTTCGGACTCGATGACGCCGGTGGCGAGCAGCGGGTCGGCGGGGGAGGTGTTGGCATAGACCAGCGCGCCGCGCGCGAAGACGCGCGTGCTGTCGACCACGAGCCGCACGGTCTGCGGGTCGTCGCCGAAGCGGCCGGCGAGCCAGGGCAGGGACGTCGACAGGGTGCCGGGAGCCGGCTTCCAGTCGGAGGCGGCGAGATCGCCGCCGGGCGCCCCCCGTTCCTCGGCCACCGCGCCGGCATCCGTCGGCAGGGTGAGGCCCAGCTCCACCGACGCCGCGACGTCACCGAGCGATGGCGCCTGCGCGTGGCGGGTGAGCATCGGCCTGGCGCCGGGCGCCGGACGGACCAACAGGCTCGCGCCGGCATCGAGGAAGGCGGGCGCGCCGGCAACGACGGGCGCGATGGTGGTCTCGGCTTCCGGCGTCTCGTAAGGCGCGCCGATCTCGCTGTCCTCGACCGGCTCGCGCGGCCGGCCGAACAGCTCGGCCACGGCACTGCGGCCGCTGGCGATGCACGCGCTCATGCTGCGGTAGCCGGCGGCGGAACCCGCAAGCGCGATACGCTCGATGCCGCCACGGGCGAGCAGCTTGCCGCCGCTCCAATGCGTGCCGCCGCCTGCCAGCATCCACAAGGTGAGATCGGGCTGGAACGGCCCCGAAACGATCAGCGCCTCCGCCTCGAGGTCGAGCGCGGAGAGCGCCGTTCCAGTATTGGCGAAGCTCGCGGCGAGACCGTGGCGGCGCGCCGGACCGGCCGCGAGCGGGAGCTGCCCGCCGGCGAGCTTGAGACCGCTGGCTTTGGCGAAATCGACGAAGCGGGACTGCGGATTGACCCGCGGATCGACGATGCGGCGGATGTCGACGCCGGCATCGTGGAGCCGCATGGCGAGGCGGTAGCCGTAATTGCTCTGCGTCGCGACGATCGCGCTGCGGCCGGGGATGACGCCGTAGCGCTTGGCGAGATGGTAGGCCGAAATGGCACTGGTCACGCCGGGAAGCCGGTTGCCCGCAAAGACCGGCAGCCGCTGCACGCTGCCCGTTGCGAGCAGGATGCGATCCGCGCTGACGGCAACGACCATGCCACGCCCGTCGACGATACGATGGACATGCGCCGTGGCGCCATGGAGCGCGAACAGCTCGGCATGGGTCAGCACCGTCGTGCCGGGAACGCCGAGGCGGGCGATGAGATCGGTGCTGACGGTTTCGGGACTGGCCTCATCGCCGACCGGGCCGAAATAGCGGGCGTCGCCACCAAGCCAGGGGCGGCGCTCGACGAGGACGACGCTGTGTCCCGCCTTGGCCGCCGCATCGGCGGCCGCGAGACCGGCGACACCGCCGCCCACCACCAGCAGGTCGGCGGTGAGCGTCGTCTCGGGCTTCAGACGCAGCCAGGGCAGTTCGACGATGCCGTCGATGACATGGCCGAGGGCCGTGCCGCGACGGAAGCTGAAGCTCCGGTGGCCGACGGTGGCGAGATCGAGGCCGTCGCTGGCCGGGTGCCGGTCGAGCGGCAGCGGCCCGCCGCGTTTCGACGCGGCCAGCGGCGCGAGCCGGTCGGTCAGGCCGAGGACGGTGTCGCCGAAGCGGCCATAGGCATCGATGCCTGCGGCGAGGACCGCCGAGAGCACGGTATCGCCGGCGAAGCCATCGATACGGCGCCCATCGAGGCGGAAGGAGAGCGGCTTGCTGCGATCAAGCGCAATGCCGCCGAACTCATGCGCCGCATCGGCGGCAAGGCGGCGAGGCTGACTCATGGGGCGGCCTCGATGGCAGGGGAGATATCGGCGATGGCCGAACGGTCCGCGGCAGGGTCGTGGGCGGCGAACCAGCGCTTGTCCTCCTCGGCGGCGGTGCCGGCAATGAGCCGCGCGATGGCGGGGGCTAAGAACGGCGCGGTATCGCCGAGACCGGTGATGACGAAATGCGGGCCGAGCGGGCCGATGAGCGGGGCGCCGTCGCTGGTGCTGAAGCGTCGGTAGCGCGTCGTCGCGAGTCGTTTCATCGGGAACGGTCCCGGCAGTGTGGAGGCGAGGCGCGCATCGATTTCGTGCTCGCCGCCGACGATGGCGAGCATGGTGTTCCCCGGCCGCGCCAGCAGCGTCACCCCGCGGTCGGGGTAGCGCCGGACCGGCGCCGAGGATGGCCGCGAGACGAGCAGCGTGCTTGTCATCGATTGTGGGACGAGGACCGCCGGGCGGTCGGACGCGGCGACCGCATCGAAGATTGCGTCATCGTCAGCGAGGACGGTGAGCCGGGCATCGACGCTGCCCTCGTCGATGCTGGCGGCGCCTGCGGCCAGCAGCCATTCACGGAGCCGCCTCTCAACGGGGTCGGCGTCGAGGACGGCGACATGGCGGAAGGCCCAGCCGCCGTCGATGCGGCGGACCTGGTGGCGGAAGCCCACGGCCATATGGGCGAGGTGATCGAGTGCTGCCGCGGTATCGGGGAGGTCGGCAACCAGCTCGGCCTCGGTGGCGCCGACACTGTCGGGAACGCCGATCGAGCCGAGCAGCGTCCGGGTGTCGGCTTCCGCTTGCCGCAGCAGCCGCCAGCCTTCGGGGCGGGTGGCGAGGGGCAGGGCGAGATTGAGGCTGCGCGGCAGGCGCTGGGCGGAGAGCGGACGACCGATCCGGACGACCTTGCCGCCATGGTCGCGCGCCAGCACCCCGGCCAGGAGGCCGGAAAGCAGGCTTGTGCCGACGATGGCGATCTCGAATTCAGCCATGATGCCGCACTGCGGCAATCGGCGCCTGCCATCCGGGGCTGCACCGCTGCATATTTCGCCCGAATGTCTCTATAGATGCCACGCTTCCGAGTTCGAGCCCCGCTGAGGCCATGACCATCTGGCTGTTTGCCCTGTTGTTGACCGCCATCGCCTGCGCCACGCTCTATTACGCGGGCGCGGGACGAAGGGTCAACGCGGCTGCCTCCACGGCGGATGCAACGCAGGAGCATTTCCGGGCGCAGCTTCGCGCCATCGAAACCGACGCCGCCATGGGCCGGCTCGGAGCGGCCGAGGCCGTGGCGGCCAGGGGCGAGCTGGCGCGCGAAGTGCTGCGGCACAAGGCGAGCGACGGCCCCAGGGGCGGCACCCGGCTCGCCGTCTGGCTGCCGGTGATTCTCGTGGCGGCGATTTCGCTGGCGACCTATGCGTGGCTCGGGCGGCCCGACCTGCCCGCCGAGCCGCTGGCGAGCCGCGTGGCGGCCGAGGGCGAGGTGACGCTCGAAAGCGCGATCGAAACGATCGAAGCCCGGTTGGCGCAGGCGCCCGACGATCTTCGCGGCTGGACGGTGATCGCGCCTGCCTACATGCAGCTCGGCCGCTACGCCGACGCCGTCAACGCGCTGCGCAAGGTCAACGAACTCGGCACGCCGACCGCCGACACGCTTACCGACCTCGCCGAAGCGCTGATGATGCAGCAGGGTGGCAGTGTCGAGGGCGAGCCGCTGGAGCTGCTGCAGCGGTCCCATGCGCTCGATCCCACTCATGTGCGTTCGCTCTACTACGTAGCGGGCGAGGAAACTCGCGCCGGCCAGTACGAAGCGGCGATCCGCGACTGGAATGCGCTTCTGAAGCTGTCGAAGGGCGGCGAGCCCTGGGTGGTAACGGCGCAGAACGGTCTGGCGTTTGCCGAGCAGGGCCTGAACCCGAGCGCCGCGATATCGGCCGAACCCGACCAGGCGCAGATCGATGCGATGGTCGACGGCCTCGCCGCGCGGCTGACGGCCGAGGGCGGAACGATTGACGAGTGGACGCAGCTTGTCCGCTCGCGCCTCGTGCAGGGCCGGACGGACGAGGCGCAGGCGGCGTATGACGCTGCGCGCAAGGCCTATCCCGATGCCGCCGAGCGCAACGAGCTCGACGGCGTGGCAGCCGACAACGGATTGGTGGCACGATGAGCATGACCCGCAAGCAGAAGCGCCTCGCCGTGATCGGCGGCCTGGGTGCGGTCCTTGCTCTCGCCGTGACGCTGATCCTGTTCGCTCTGCGCGACCAGATCGTGTTCTTCTATTCGCCCACCGAGATCCAGACCAAGGCGGTTGCCGCCGGGACGTCGATCCGGATGGGCGGTCTGGTCAAGGAAGGGAGCTGGGTGCGCACCGGCGAAGTCAACGACTTCGTAGTAACCGACGGCACCACCGAGCTCACGACGCACTATAATGGCATTCTCCCCGACCTGTTCAAGGAAGGGCAGGGCGTGGTGGTCGAGGGGGCGATGACCACCGCGGGCACCTTTGCCGCGACCAACGTGCTCGCCAAGCACGACGAGAACTACATGCCCAAGGAAGTCGTCGAGGCCCTCAAGGCCAATGGCGAATGGCAGCGCGACGGAGCTCCCGGCTGATGGCGATCGAACTCGGCCACTTCGCGCTCATCCTGGCTTTCGCCATCGCCGCCGCATCGGCGGTCAGCGGCCTGTGGGCCTGGAACCGGTCCGACCGGATCGGCCTCGTGCTGCGGCAGGGCGCGGTGCTGCAGTTCCTGCTTGTCGCGGCGGCGTTCGCGGCCCTGATCCAGGCGTTCGTCACCTCGGACTTCTCGCTGGCCATTGCCTGGCAGCATTCGCACTCGGCTCAACCCCTGCTGTTCAAGATCACCAGCGTGTGGGGCAATCACGAGGGCTCGATGGTGCTCTGGGTGCTGATCCTCGTCGCCATGGGCGCGGCGGTCGCCATGTTCGGCGGCGCGCTGCCCGATGAGTTGCGCACCCTGGTGCTGTCGATCCAGAGCCTGCTGGCCGCGGCCTTCACCGGTTTCACCCTGTTCACCTCGAACCCGTTCGCGCGGCTGTCGCCGGCGCCGTTCGAGGGGCAGGAACTGAACCCGATCCTGCAGGACATCGGCCTCGCGGTGCACCCGCCGCTGCTCTATGCGGGGTATGTCGGCTTCTCGGTGTGCTTCAGCTTTGCGATCGCCGCATTGATCAGCGGCCGCATCGATGCCGCCTGGGCGCGCTGGGTGCGGCCGTGGACGCTGGTGAGCTGGATCTTCCTGACGCTGGGTATCGCGATGGGCTCGTACTGGGCTTATTACGAGCTCGGCTGGGGCGGCTGGTGGTTCTGGGACCCGGTCGAGAATGCGAGCTTCATGCCCTGGCTCGCCGGTACCGCGCTGCTGCATTCGGCGCTGGTGATGGAGAAGCGCAACGCGCTCAAGATCTGGACGATCTTTCTTGCCATCATCACCTTCTCGCTGAGCCTGCTCGGCACCTTCATGGTGCGCTCGGGCATCCTGACCTCGGTGCACACTTTCGCCGCCGATCCCACGCGCGGCCTCGTGATCCTCGCGCTGCTCGCCGCCCTCATCGGCGGCGCGTTCGCGCTGTTCGCGTTCCGCGCCTCGGCGCTGCGGCAGGGCGGTCTGTTCGCGCCGATCAGCCGCGAGGGCTCGCTCATCCTCAACAATCTGTTCCTTGCGGCAGCGACCGCTGCCGTGCTGACCGGCACGCTCTATCCGCTGATCCTCGACGCCCTGACCGGGCGCACGATTTCGGTTGGAGAGCCGTTCTTTGCGCTGACCTTCGGTTCGATCATGGCGCCGCTGCTGGTGGTGCTGCCGTTCGGGCCGTTCCTCGCCTGGAAGCGCGGCGACCTCATCGCGGTGACGCAGCGGCTCGCCGGCGCAGCCGGTGCCGCAGTATTTGTGACGATCCTCGTTTTTGCGCTTTCAGGGGCCTCGATCTCGCTGGCGCCGCTCGGACTGCTGCTCGGCTTCTGGGTCGGCTTCGGCGCCATCGCCGAGCTGATCGACCGCGCCGGCTTCGGCCGCATGGCGATCGGCCTCAGCATGCGCCGTCTGATCGGCCTGCCGCGCAGCGCGTTTTCGACGGCGCTTGCCCATTTCGGCCTCGGTGTCACGGTCATCGGCATCGTCACCGCGACGGCCTGGCAGCTCGAGCTGGTGACGACGATGCAGCCGGGGACGAGCAAGCCGCTGGGCATCTACAGCATCACCTTCGAGGGCATCGACGAGCGGGCAGGCGAGAACTTCGCCGCTGAAACGGGGCGGTTCGTGGTCACTGCGCCCGATGGATCGACCCGCCGCTTCGCGCCGGAACGCCGCGTCTATCCCGCGAGCGGCATGCCCACGACGGAAGCCTGGATCGAAACTTACGGGTTCTCGCAGCTCTATTTGCAGCTGGGTGAAGATGCGGTCGACGGTAGCCACGTCGTGCGCGCCTGGTACAAGCCCTATGTGACGCTGATCTGGCTCGGGCCACTGCTGATGGCCGCCGCCGGCATGCTCTCGCTCAGCGACAGGCGCCTGCGCGTTGGCGCGCCGCGCCCCGCTGCGGCCAAGGCCGCTCCGGCGCAATGAGAACGCTGCTCGCGCTCCTGCTGGCCCTGCTGCTGGCGGAGCCTGCGCTGGCGGTGAATCCCGACGAGGTCCTTGCCGATCCGGTGCTCGAGGCGCGGGCGCGCGACATCTCGGCGGAGCTGCGCTGCCTCGTCTGCCAGAACGAATCCATCGACGAGTCCAACGCCGACCTCGCCCGCGAAATCCGCCTGATCGTGCGTGAGCGGCTGCTCGCGGGGGATTCCGACACGCAGGTGATCCAGTACCTCGTGGATCGCTATGGCGAGTATGTGCTGCTCAAGCCCGTCTTCGCGCCGCACACGCTGATCCTGTGGACGGCGGCGCCGATCGTGCTGCTGATCGGGGTCGGCGCGATCGTCCTCGCCGCGCGCCGCAAGCGGGCAACGGCTGCGCCGGAAGCGGCCGAACTGACGGCGGACGAACAGCGCGCGCTGGACGAACTAGACTCGGGCAAGGCGTAGGTCTATCGCGGGGTCGTGCTCACCTCGCTCCTTCCTGCCGGCGTCGATCCGCTCCTCGCGCTCCTCCTCATCGGCCTCAGCTTCGTGACCTCGATGATCACCGCCACCTTCTCGCTGGGGGGCGGGCTGCTGATGGTTGCCGTGCTGGCGCTGGTGTTTCCGCCCGCGGTGGTTGTGCCGGTGCATGGCGCGGTGCAGCTCGGCTCCAATGCGGGGCGCGCGGTGGTGCAGCGCGATCACATCCAGTGGCACCTGATCGTGTGGATTCGCTCGGCGCGGTGCTTGGAGTCATCGTCGGCGGACAGTTCGCCTACCTGCTGCCCGAGCATTTGTTCACCCTCATCATCGGCTGCTTCGTGCTGATCACGGCGTGGCTGCCGCAGCCCAGGATCGTCGGCGAGAACCGGGTGGTGCAGTTCATTGGCGGCGCGGTGATCTCGGCGCTTTCGATGGTGGTGGGCCCAACCGGTCCGCTGATCGCGACCTTCATCAAGGGGCTGGCCGATCGCCGCCAGCTCGTCGCCACGCACGCCATGCTGATGACGGTGCAGAACCTGCTCAAGGTCATCACCTTCACCGCACTCGGCTTCGCCTTCGCGGCTTACCTGCCATTGGTCGCGGCCATGATCGTCGCCGGCTTCGGCGGAACGGCCGTCGGCAGCCACATCCTGCTCAAGGTGCCCGAGCGCGCCTTTCGCATCGGCTTCAAGGTGGTGCTGACGGTTGTCGCACTCGACCTGATCCGGCAGGCACTGTTCTGACGAGGGCGAGCCGGACAGTGGTGCGCCCTTACCAAGAAGTAATGTTGGCGCCACTTTTCGGAAAGACGGTGGGCTCCATATAGGCGGCATCTCATTCGTGAGCCGTTCAGAAGGAGAACACCATGAATTCCAACTTCTTCGTCCGTTCCCGCAAGTGGATTGGCGCCTCGGCGCTGGCCATTCTGGTCGGGCTCGGCGGCGGCACCGCGTTCCTCGCGGCCACCACTCCGATGGTTGTCGCGCAGGTTCAGCCTGCTGCCCAGGTCACCGTGCCTGAAACCAACCCCGCGCTCGGCTTCGCCGACCTCGTCGATGCCGTAAAGCCCGCCGTGGTTTCGATCATCGTGCAGGGCCGCGACGCGCCCGCGCAGAACTTCGGCGACGAGTTCGATCCGCGCTTCCCCGACCTTCCCGAGGACAACCCGCTGCGCAAGTTCTTCGAGCAGTTCGGTGGTCCGCCCTCCGGTGGTGACCGCCCCGATCGCGGCGAGCGTCCGCAGGGCCGCAAATTCGTCGCCGCCGGCTCGGGCTTTGCGATCTCGGCTGACGGCTATGTCGTCACCAACAATCACGTCGTGCGCAACGCCACCAAGGTTACCGTTGTCCTCGACAATGGCGACGAGTACGAAGCGACCGTTGTCGGCACCGACGAGCGCACCGATCTCGCAGTGGTCAAGATCGCCGGCGCGAGCGACATGCCGTTCGTGACCTTCGCCGATGACTCGCCACGCGTCGGCGACTGGGTGGTCGCCGTCGGCAACCCCTTCGGCTTCGGCGGCTCGGTGACGGCCGGTATCATTTCGGCCCTCGGCCGCGACGTGCAGGGCTCCGCCTATGGCGACTTCCTGCAGATCGATGCGGCCATCAACACCGGCAACTCCGGCGGCCCCGCCTTCAACCTTCAGGGTGAGGTGGTCGGCGTGAACTCCGAAATCTACACGCCCAACGGCGGCAATGTGGGTATTGCGTTCGCCATCCCGGCGTCGACGGTCAAGCAGGTCGCGTCCCAGCTCATCGACAACGGCGTCGTCACCCGCGGTTTCCTCGGGGTCTCGATCCAGGACGTCAACAAGGACATCGCCGACAGCGTCGGCCTCGACAGCGCCCGCGGCGCGCTCGTGACCCAGCTCAACGACGACTCGCCGGGTGCCAAGGCCGGCCTCAAGTCGGGCGACATCATCCTTGCCGTCGACGGTACCAAGATCGACGACGCGATCTCGCTGTCGCGCACCATCGCCAGCAAGGCGCCGGGCACCAATGTCGAGCTGACCGTCTGGCGCGACCGCGCCGAAAGCAAGCTCACCGCGACGCTGGGCACGCTCAACGACGAGCAGCAGCCCGACCAGCCGCAGCAGCCCGACCAGCCGCAGCAGCCGGACGAGCCGACTCCCTCGAGCGTGGGCATCACCCTGGTGCCCAACGCCGACGGCGCGGGCCTGCTGATCCAGGACGTCGAGGAAGATTCGGTGGCCGCCGAGAAGGGCTTCTCGGTGGGCGATGCGATCCTCGAGGTCGACAACAAGCCGGTCTCGTCCGCCAAGGAGTTCGAGGACGCCATCACGGCGGTCAAGGATTCGGGCCGCAGCACGGCCCTGATCAAGGCCGAGCGCAATGGCGCTGTCCGCTTCATCGGCCTGCCGCTCGAACAGAACTAAGCCGGGGTCTCCCCAGCCGGCTCCGGAGCACACCGCTTCGGAGCCGGAGCTTTATTGACTACCCAAACCGGGGCACTAGGCTGGCGTCATGAAGATCCTGCTCATCGAGGATGACCGCGAAGCGGCGAGCTACCTGATGCAGGCGCTCGACGAGGCCGGCCACGTCACGCACCATGCGAGCGACGGCGAGACCGGCTACGCGATGGCCTCGAGCATGGACTATGACGTGCTGATCGTCGACCGCATGCTGCCGCGCCGCGACGGCCTGTCGATCGTGGAGTCCCTCCGCGCCGAAGGCAGCAAGACTCCCGTTCTGATCCTCAGCGCGTTGGGCGAGGTCGACGACCGCGTGACCGGCCTGCGCGCCGGCGGCGACGACTATCTCGCCAAGCCCTATGCCTTCACCGAATTGCTCGCCCGCGTCGAAGTCCTGGCGCGGCGCTCCAGCCCCTCGGAAGCGGCGACGGCCTACGAGGTCGGCGACCTCAAGCTCGACCGGCTGTCGCGCAAGGTGGAGCGCGAGGGCGAGACGATCCTGCTGCAGCCGCGCGAGTTCCGGCTACTCGAATATCTGATGAAGAATGCGGGCAAGGTGGTGACGCGCACCATGCTGCTCGAGAATGTGTGGGACTATCACTTCGATCCGCAGACCAACGTCATCGACGTGCACATGTCGCGACTGCGCTCCAAGATCGACAAGGGCCACGCCAATCCGCTCCTCCACACCATTCGCGGCGCCGGATACATGATCCGTGAGTAAGATCGCTCAGCTGTGGCGGACGACGACCGTTCGGCTCACGGCGATCTTCATCCTGCTTTTTGTCATCTTCTCGATCCTGCTGCTGACGTTCCTCGCCTATCAGTCGAGCATCCAGATCCAGCAGCAGCAGACGCACGCCATCGACCGGGAGGTGGAGGCGCTGCGCAACATCGACAGCCGGCAGGGCGTGCGCGGCATCGTGTTCGCGCTGGCGCGGCTCGCGAGCCAGCCGGGGCCCGGGCTCTATTATCTGGGCGACAATTCCGGCCTGCAGATCGTCGGCAATATCGACAACATTCCCCAGAATGTCCTCGAGAGCGAGGGCGTGTTCTCGTTCGATTACAATGGCCCGGGCTTTGACGAGCAGGACGTCAATGCCGAGGGACGCGAGGGCTATGCGGTGGTTCGTTCGCTCGTGCTGGACTCGGGGCTGCGGCTCGTGGTGGGGCGCGACGTGATCGAACGCCGCGGCTTCACCGCCATCGTGTTCCAGGGCTTCTTCTACGCCGTGATCGGCATCCTGGTGTTCTCGGTGCTTGCCGGCGTCATCACGTCCCGCCGCGTGCTCAAGCGGATCGACGCGATCAATGCGACATCGGCCAAGATCATGTCGGGCAATCTGAGCGAGCGCATTCCGGTCACCAAGGCGAACGACGAGTTCGACACGCTGGCGACGAGTCTCAACGCCATGCTCGACCGCATCGAGGGGCTCATGCAGGGCCTCAAGGAAGTCACCGACAACGTCGCGCACGATCTCAAGACGCCTCTGACCCGGCTCAGAACCAAGGCCGAGGCGGCGCTGCGCGAGAGCGCGGGCGGGGAGACGCAGCGGCAGGCGCTGGAGACGACGATCAGCGAGAGCGACAAGCTGATCAAGACCTTCAACGCGCTGCTGATGATCGCGCGGGCCGAGGCCGGCGCGCCGTCAGGGGCGTTCGCCGATGTCGACGTCAGCGCCGTCGCCGCCGACGTGGCCGAACTCTATGAACCGGTCGCGGAAGAGCAGGGGCTGGCATTCGAAACGGCGATCGCTCCGGATGTCCGCCTGCGCGCCAACCGCGAACTGATCGGCCAGGCGATCGTCAATCTGATCGAGAATGCGCTCAAATATTTCGAGCCCGCCGAAGGCCGGGCCGGCACGATCCGCATCGCGGTGCGGTCGGCCGGCGGCCGCGTGCTGATCGAGGTGGCCGACAACGGTCCGGGCATTCCCGCGGAAGACCGCGCCCGCGTTGTCGAGCGCTTCGTGCGGCTCGAAAAGAGCCGGACCGAGCCGGGCTCCGGCCTCGGCCTGTCGCTGGTGAATGCGGTGGCGCGCCTGCACAAGGGCGAGTTCCGGATCGAGGACAACGCGCCCGGCGTGCGCGCGGTGATCGATCTGCCGGCCTAATGCGCGGTCGGAATCGACGTCTCGCCCACGCCGATGCCGCTCACGGTACCGCCCTTCAGCATGTAGCCGAGATACTGCGCGATGTCGGAGTAGCCGCCCGGCCGGTCGGCACGGTAGGCGATCTTGCTGCCCGAGGCGGCGCCGAAATGTGCCTTGAGCTCGGCGAGCTTGGCGCCGATGCCCGGGACGCCGAACTCCGGCGGCACGAACGTGTCGCTGGCCTCGCAATCGCCCGGCGTCTTCGTGCTCGTCTCGACTGCCACCATCATCACGAACTCCTGGCCGCCGAACGGATTGGAGATGAACCAGGTGTTGGTGTCGGCCGCGTGGTAGCAGAGCCACGTGGCCGTGCCGTCGCTCTGGAGCGTGCCGCCAAAGGCCTTCTGCACGTCCTTGAGCCGGGTCGTCTGCAGGCCGACGTCGAGCTTGCCGACCTTGATCGACTTGATGGGCGCCTTCTCGAGATTCGCCTTGGCGAAGTTGAAGCCGTTACCGAAGATGGCCGCGCCCATGCCGCTGAGGCCGGCCGCCTGTGCGGGCGCGGCGAAAGCGAGGGCGGCGAACAGGGTAACGGCGAATTTGGTGCGCATGTGACGAGCTTCCCGGGAGGCGGGCGAACATACCCATCCGTCCCGGAATTGCCAGTGGTCACTTTTGCGTGCCGTAACAAGGGCTAAGCGCCGTGCTTGCGGCGCAACAGCGGGTTGTCTAGCGTTCCGGCGATGCCTGTTCCTCTCGACTCCCTCCTCGCAGCCGCGCCCTATCTGCGCGAACTCCACGAACGCCATGGCGGCTGGCTGGCCGAAGCCCTGGCGGCTCCCGACGATGCGCTGGCGCGCGAACTGGCGGCGGTCGCCGTCGCCGGACGATCGGCCGCCGATGAACCGGAGATTGCCGCCGCGCTGCGTCTTGCCAAGGGCAGGGTGGCGCTTCTGGCGGCGGTGGCCGAAGTCGGCGGACGGTGGACGACGGCGGCTTCCACGGCCGCGCTGTCGGACCTCGCGGACGCCGCGCTCGAGGCTGGTCTCGACTTCCTGCTGGGTAAGGCGACCGCCAAGGGGGACGTCAAGGAGGGGATCACGGCCGCCTCGTCGGGCCTCGTTATCTTCGCGCTCGGCAAGCATGGGGGGCGCGAGCTCAACTATTCGTCCGATATCGACGTCGTCGCCTTCTTCGACCGGCAGGTCGATGTGCTGGCCGATCCGCTCGAGGACACCAAGATCTTCTCGCGCATCGTGCAGCGGCTCGCCGCGCTGATGCAGGACAGGGTCGGCGGCGAGTACGTGTTTCGCACCGATCTGCGGCTCCGGCCCGATCCGGGCTCGACGCCGGTGGCGCTCTCGACCGACGCCGCGCTCGCCTATTACGAGTCGCGTGGCCAGAACTGGGAGCGCGCGGCGTGGATCAAGGCACGGCCCTGCGCCGGCGACAGGACGGCGGGCGAGGCGTTCCTCGCTGAGCTCGCGCCCTATGTGTGGCGCAAGCATCTCGATTTCGCGACCATCGCCGACATCCAGGCGATGAAGCGCCAGATCAACATTTCCAAGAATGTCGGCGAGGCGCGCGTCGAGGGTCACAACGTCAAGCTCGGCCGCGGCGGCATCCGCGAGATCGAGTTCTTCGCCCAGACCCAGCAATTGATCGCCGGGGGGCGCGACAGGACGCTGCGCGTTCGCCCGACCTCGGCGGCGCTGGCAGCGCTGGCCCGCACCGGCTGGATCGCCGACAAGACCGCCGCCGACCTCACCGAGACTTACTGGTTCCTGCGCGCGGTGGAGAACCGCCTGCAGATGCTGCGCGATGAGCAGACCCATGTGATGCCCGAGACGGCCGAAGGCGTGGCGGTGATCGCAGCGCTGATGGGGTTTTCCTCGCGCGAGGATTTCGAGGCCGCGTACCGGACCACGCTCAATCGGGTGCAGGGCTACTATGCCGATCTGTTCACCGAAGGTGAGACCCTGGGTGCGGATGGTGGTGACCTTGTCTTCACCGGCAGCGACGACGATCCGGGGACGCTCGAGACGCTGACCAGAATGGGATTCCGGGACGCCGCCGCCGTCTCCGCCACTGTGCGCAAATGGCACTATGGCGGCTATCGCGCGACGCGTGCAGCGGCGGCACGTGCGCACCTCACCGAGCTGCTGCCGCTGCTGCTCACGACCTTCGCACGCACCGGCAACGCCGACCTCGCCTTCCAGCGCTTCGACAATTTCCTTGGCCGGATTCCGACGGGCGTGCAGCTCTTCGCGCTCCTGCGCAACTACGCCCAGCTCCGCGAGCTGCTGGTGCAGCTGATGGCGTCGGCGCCACGCATGGCGGAAGCGGTGATCCATCGCGCGCATGTGATGGACGCGCTGATCGATCCGGCCTTTGCCGACGACGTGACGCGCCGCGAGATACTGGTTGCCAAGGTCGACGCCTTCCTCGGCGAGGCGCGCGACTATCAGGAGGTGATCGACCGCGCCCGCATCATCGGACAGGAACAGCAGTTCCTGATCGCGGCTGGCCTCGTATCGGGCACGATCAGTGCGCAACGCGCCGGCGAGCAGTTCACCGCGCTGGCCGAGACGATGCTGCGCCGGCTGTTCGCGGCGGTGCGCAGCGAGTTCGAGAAGCGGCATGGCGTCGTTCCCGGCGCGCCGGTGGCGCTGCTTGGCTTCGGTAAGATGGCGAGCGGTGAGATGACCATGTCGTCCGACCTCGACTTCATCATGATCTACGATGCGGAGACGACCACCGAGTCCGACGGCGAGAAGCCGCTGGCGGCCACGCACTACTTTGCGCGGCTGACGCAGCGGCTCGTCGCGGCGGTGACCGCGCCGACGTCGGAGGGTGTGCTCTACAACGCCGACATGCGGCTGCGGCCCTCGGGCAATGCCGGCCCGCTTGCAACGAGCCTGCGTGCCTTCCGGCTCTACCAGGAGGAAAGCGCCTGGACCTGGGAGCATCTGGCGCTGACGCGGGCGCGCGTCATCGAGGCGGACGGCGATTTCGGCTTCGCTGTGGGCGAGGTGATTGCGAACGTGCTGGGGCGCACTCCTGATCGCGCCAAGATCGTTGCCGATGTCCTCGCCATGCGCGAGCTGCTGGCCAAGGAGCGGCCGCCGCGCCATCCCTTCGATCTGAAGCTTGTGCCCGGAGGCCTCGTCGACCTCGAGTTCATCGCGCAATCGGCGCAGCTCCTCGCGCGCGACGATATTGCGCTGCCGCGGGGCACCACGGCGACGATCCTGGCACGGCTGGGGGAAGTCGGGCTCGTGCCGAACGGCGCACGGCTGGCGGAGATCCACGGCACCTATTCGACGGTGCTGCAGGTGATGAGCGCCGCCCTCACCGATCCCTTCAAGGACGAGGGCTGGACCGATGCTTTCCGCGATCTTCTCGCGCAGCTCACCAACGAGCCGAGCTTTCTGCGGCTGACCGAAGACCTGGTCGAGATGCAGGGAGAGGTGAGGGAAGCGGCGGCTGCCTGGTACGAACGGGCGCGGATGCCCTAACAGCTACTCCGCCGCAATGTCCACGGCCGGCGCGCGTGCGTCCATCAGCGGGAGCGACACGGCAACGGTGGTGCCGAGGCCCGGCCGCGAGTCGATGGCGAGGCGACCGCCGGACAGCTCAACGATGGTTCGTGCGATGGCGAGGCCGAGACCCGCACCGTCGCGGTCGCGCGTCAGGGCGGCATCGCCGAACGCAAAGGGCTGCGACACCGTGGCGAGGCGCTCGGCGCTCATGCCGATGCCTGTGTCGGTGACCTCGAGCACGACGCCGTCGCTTGCGGCATAGGCGGTCAGCGTTACGCGGCCGCGCGGCGGGGTGTAGCGGATGGCGTTGTCAACGACATTGCCCAGCATGCGCTCGAGCGAAAAGCGGTCGGCAACGATCAGGGCCAGCGCCGGCGCCCCGAGTGTGAGCGCTATGCCCTTACGTTGCGCCTGCGCAGAAAAGCGCTTGGTGACGGCCATCAGGAGATCGTCGACGTCGAGCTCCACCGGATTGAGTACGCGGCGGCCGCCCTCGAGCTCGGCAAGGTCGAGCGTCGAGGCGAAAAAGCCGAGCAGTCGCTCGCCCGAGGTGCGGATCGAGTCGACATATTCGATGTAGCGGTCGCTGAGCGGACCGTAGGTCTCGTGCCGCATCAGGTCGGCGAAGCCGATGATGTGGTTGAGGGGCGTGCGGATGTCGTGGCTGAGATGGGCGAGGAAGGCGGTCTTGCTCTGGCTCGCCGCTTCGGCCCGCAGCTTCTCCTCGTGGTAGCGGCGGGCAAGGACCTTCTGCTCCTCGCGGATCGACGTCAGCAGGTGGTCGGTGCGACGCGTCTCGGTGACGTCGGTCACCAGCGTGACGAAGCCGCCGCCATCGAGCGGGCGTTCGTCGATCATCAGGCAGGTACCGTCTTCGCGATGCAGTTCGAGCACGCGGTTGCGGTCGTCCTCGGTGATGAGCTGCATGAACCCGCCCTGGACGAAGCGCCTGACGGAGGCGGCGTAGGAGGCGCCGATGCGGACATCGGACGGCTCCGCATTGAGACGGGCGCGATATTGCTCGTTGCAGGCAATGAGCCGGCCATCGGCGGTCCAGCAGGCAATGCCGAACGGGATCGTCGCCAGCAGGTCGGAATAGGGGACATCGGACTTGGGCAGGATGACGGGACGCCGGCGGAACGCCGCCACCGCGAACAGCAGCGCGAGGCCGAACGCGACACCCCCGCGCTGCGCGAGGCCGGAATAGGCGGCGCCGTCATCGACCTCGGCAGCCACAGGATCAAAGACGGTGGCAACGAACTGGCGACTGAGGAGCGGCTGCGCCGCACCCAGCCGCTGCATCAGCGCGTTTCGCTCGGCGATGTCCTCGAAGGTGCGGAAGGCATCGGCGGTCACGAAGATCGAGGCGGCGATGAAGGCGGTCAGCGCCACGGCATAGGTAAGCGGCGAGACCTGTCCGAATACGCGACTGAATCCTTGAGACCCGACGCCGGATAGCTCCGCCGACCGCATGCACCGCTCCGCCCGTATGCCCGAAAATCAGGTAATGACCACGCCCTGATCTGCAATCTGAATCAGCGATCTAGTGCTGTCCAGAGGGGCTGGCGTTAACCTTCGTCGCATTGGCCTAAAACGTGAGTCCGATGAGTCACTTAGCAGCCGAAGAAAAATTCTTCCCTTAGCGTTTCGTTAAGAGATGCGGCGTCGCCGGCAATGGACGTCGCGAGCGAGGCGACAATGGGCACAAATTTAGCCAGTCATCGAAATTCATCTTGACAGAGTTCGATGATTAGCTAAATATCGACATCATGAACGCCGTCTTCAAAGCCCTCGCCGACCCAACCCGCCGCAAGGTGCTCGAACTGCTGCGCGAGCAGCCGCTGACGGCAGGGGAGCTTGCCGCGCACTTCCCGGTATCGCGGCCGACGATGTCGGCCCACTTCGCCGTCTTGCGCGAGGCGGACCTGATCGAGGCCACCAAGATCGGCACGACCATTACCTACCAACTCAAACTGTCGGTGCTGGAGGATGCGCTGCTGGGCTTTGCACGGCTGTTCGCCACCCGCACGGCAGACAACGCGCCGGCGGCGCCGGCGATCACCCTCAAGGACGGAGCCGCCAAATGACCGACGATCCCGTGCCCGTTGTCGATTCTCGCGCCCAGGCGCGCAAGCAAGTCATCTTCAGCCTCGCCGTCGCCGGCACGATCGTCGCCGGCGCCCTGTTGATGACCCTCGCGAGGCAGATGGGGCTAACCGACCAGGACACAGTCGTCCGTGTGGTGATGGCGATGATCGGGCTGAGCATCTTCGCGTCAGGTAACCTGATGCCCAAGATGATGGATGGCCCGCCGCCGCAGACGCGCGCCGCAGCGGCCGTAAGGCAGGCGGTGCGGCGAGTCGGCGGCTGGGCCCTCATGCTGTCCGGGCTGGCCTATGCGCTGCTCTGGGCGTTCGCGCCACGCGACATTGCCACGATCGGCAGCATCGCCGCGGTCGGTACCGCGACGGTGGTGACTATCGGCTACGCGGTCTGGCGCTTCCGCGGGATGCGGCCGGCCGCTTAACCCGCCAGCGTCCGCTCGAGGATGTCGGCCGTGTTGCGGCTGAGCCCGCCCGCGTCGCGCAGCGCCGTGAGGGCCCCCTCGGCTGCCGCCATGCGCACCGGCTCGAAGCTGCGCCAGATAGGGAACGCTGTCAGCACGCGCGCCGCGACCTGCGGGTTGCGGGTGTCCACATCGGCCACGAACTCGGCGACGAAGCGGAAACCGGCGCCATCGGCACGCGCGAACTGCGTCGTGTTGCCCATCGCAAAGCTGCCCACCAGCGACCGCAGCCGGTTGGGATTGTTCGCCGGGAAGGATGGGTCGGCAAGGATCGCCCTGATCCGTTCGATAACGCCGTCGGCGCGCACGGAAGCGCTGAGCGCGAGCCATTTGTCGAACACCAGCGGGTCGGCGGTGTACATGGTGCGGAAGTGGCCGAGCATTGCCTCGGCGTCACCGGTCCAGCCCTGCACCGCCGCCGACAGCGCCACGAAGCGGTCGGTCATGTTGGTGGCGCCGTCGTACTGTTCGCGCGCCAGCTGCGCGCCCCCGGCCGCGCCGCCGACGACGAGAAGCGCCAGCGCCTGGTTCTTGAGCGCGCGCTGACCGGCCTGCGCCGCATCGGGGGAGAACGCCGCGGTGGATCGGTTCTCCTTGTAGGCGGCGGTCAGGGCCGGGGCGAGATGCGCGACGAGCTCGCCGACGAGCTTGAGCCGCACCGCGCGGATGCTGTCGGGATCGACATTGGTGCCGATGGTCCGCGCCAGCAATTGCTCGGGCGGCAGACCCAGCGCCAGCGCCTTGAACGAAGGGTCGAGGGACTTGGAGGTAACGGTGTCCTCGAGCGCCTCGGCGAGCGCGGTCACGTCCGCTGCCGACCAGACCCGTCCAGCGACCGCATCGACGATCAGCGCTTCCGCGACATCCTGCAGCGACTGCCAGCGATTGAACGGATCGCTGTCGTGTCGCGCGAGAAACAGCCGGTCGGCCTGCGTGGCGGCGGAGACGATCCTGACCGGTGCCGAGAACTCGCGGAACAGCGACGGCACCGGCTTGTTGGGCACGCCCTTGAACTCGAAGGTCGCGCTCGCGCCCTCGAGGACCAGCATGTCGTCGCCGCGCACGTCGCCTGACGCGCTGCTCCAGCTCATGGGAGAACCATTGGGACCGATGAGCCCGAACTTGACCGGGATCGGCAGCGCTACCTTGGCGTCCTGACCGGGCGTCGGAGCGGTGCGTTGGCTGAGCGTCAGCTTGTAGGTCTGGCTCGCGGCGTCGTAGCTGTCGGCAATGGTGACCTCCGGCGTGCCGGCTTGCAGGTACCAGGTCTGGAAGTGCTGGAGGTCGACACCGTTGGCGTCCTCGAACACCTTGATGAAAGCCTCGATGGTGGTGGCGTCGCCATCATGCCGCTCGAAATAGAGGTCCATGCCCTTGCGGAAACCGGCCTCGCCCAGCAGCGTCGCCAGCATGCGCACGATCTCGGCGCCCTTCTCGTAGACGGTCGCCGTGTAGAAGTTGTTGATCTCCTTGTAGCGATCCGGCCGTGCCGGGTGGGCGAGGGGGCCGCCATCCTCGGGGAACTGCGAGGCGCGCAGCGTCTTGACGTCATCGATACGCTTGACCGCGCGGCTGCGCTCGTCGCTGGTGAATTCCTGGTCGCGATAGACGGTAAGTCCTTCCTTCAAGCAAAGCTGGAACCAGTCGCGGCAGGTGATGCGGTCGCCGGTCCAGTTGTGGAAGTACTCGTGCGCGATGACGCGCTCGACATTGTAGTAGTCGTCGTCGGTGGCGCTGTCGGGCTTCACGAAGACAAGCTTGTCGTTGAAGATGTTGAGGCCCTTGTTCTCCATCGCGCCGAAGTTGAAGTCGGAGACGGCGACGATGTTGAAGACGTCGAGATCGTATTCGCGGCCGAAGCGGCGCTCGTCCCAGGCCATCGACCGCTTGAGGGAGTCCATGGCCCACAGGCACTCGTCCTGCTTGCCATGCGCGGCATAGACACCCAGGGCGACCTTGCGGCCGCTCATGGTGGTGAACTCGTCGTGGATCGAGCCGAGGTCGCCTGCGACCATCGCGAACAGATAGGCCGGCTTGGGGAAGGGATCCTCCCAGACGGCGAAATGCGTGCCGTCCTCGAGGTCGCCACTGTCGATGAGGTTGCCATTGGCGAGCAGCACCGGCGCCAGCGCCTTGTCGGCGCTCATGGTCACCTTGAACGGCGCCAACACGTCGGGACGGTCGAGGTAGTAGGTGATGCGGCGGAAGCCTTCGGGCTCGCACTGGGTGCACCAGGTTCCGCCGGAGCGGTAGAAGCCCATGAGCTTGACGTTCTTTTCGGGCTCGAGCGTGACCTCAGTCTCGAGCACGAAGGTGCGGGCAGGCGGCTCGCTGACCGTCAGCGTCGTCGCGCTGGCGGCATAGGCGGTGAGCGGCAGCGGCCCGCCATCCATCGCGATGCTGTCGAGCTTGAGTTCGTCGCCATCGAGCACAAGCGGCGTTCCGGGCTCGGTCCCGGTCCGCGGCGTGATCGTCAGCAGCGCCCGTATCCGCGAGGTCACCGGACCGATCTTGACGTCGAGCTCGACCTTGTCGATCGCGTAGGGGCTCGCCGCATAGTCCTTGAGGTAGATCGTGTGCTCGGTCTCGGTGCGCATGCTAACTCTCTGAAATTGTGTGGCTTGCCGGTGACAGGCAAAGCGTCGAATCTTCTTATATTCTGACGGGCTGGATCGACCGGTCCTTCTCCTCTTTGCGCCAAATACGGCGGCAATGGGAAGGGCCGGCGACACCGGCGCGCAACAAACCTCCGGCATTTGCAGCCGTCAAGCGTTGCGCTTCTCTCACATCGTCAGGTGACCCTTATGTTTGGCTGGTTCGAACGCCGCCTTGATCCGTATCCGACGACCGAGCCCGAGCAGCCGCCCAAGGGGCTGGTCGCGTTCTGCCTGTACTATTCGAGGGGCGCCAAGCGCTGGCTGATCGCCATGGCCGTCTGCTCGGCCGCCATCGCCACGCTCGAGATCGTGATGTTCGGCTTCATCGGCGGCGTGGTCGACTGGCTCGGCAAGTCCGACCCGGCAACCTTCGTCCGGGACAATGGCACCATGCTGTTCTGGATGGGGGCGGTGGTGCTGCTCGCCATTCCGCTGATCAACGGCTTCAGCTCGCTCGTGGTGCACCAGACACTGCTGGGCAATTATCCGCAGCGCATCCGCTGGATGAGCCACCGCTACCTCATCCGCCAGTCGATGAGCTACTTCCAGGACGAGTTCGCCGGCCGCATTGCCACCAAGCTGATGCAGACCTCGCTCGCCGTACGCGAAGTGGTGATGAAGATACTCGACATGCTGGTCTATGTCGTCTTCTACTTCGGCGGTGCCGTCGTGCTCGCGGCCACCAGCGACTGGCGCCTCGCGGCGCCCTTCGTGGTCTGGCTCGCCGGCTACATCCTGCTGCTCCGCCACTTCGTGCCGCGCCTGGGCAAGGTTGCCGAGATGCAGGCCGACGCGCGCTCGCTGATGACCGGCCGCATCGTCGACAGCTACACCAACATCACGACGGTCAAGCTCTTCTCGCACTCCAACCGCGAGGAAGCCTACGCCAAGGACGCCATGGACGGGTTCCTGGGCACGGTTCACAACCAGATGCGGATGTTCTCGCTCCTGAACATCGTCATCACGGCGATGAACTGCCTGCTGCTGTTCTCAGTGTTCGCGCTCGGCATCTGGCTATGGCTGCCGGGGATCGTCACCGCCGGGGCGATCGCGGTGTCGGCGGCGCTGGTGATGCGCATGCAGGGCATGTCGCACTGGGTGATGTGGGAGTTCTCGGCGCTGTTTGAGAACATCGGCACGGTGCGCGACGGCATCAACTCGCTGTCGCTGCCGGCGGTCGTCCACGACAAGCCGGACTCCAAGGCCATCACGCCCGTGACCGGCGACATCCGCTTCAACGATGTCGCCTTCCACTACGGCAAGGAGTCCGGTGTCATCGAGGGGCTCGACCTGCACATCCGTCCGGGAGAGAAGGTGGGTCTTGTCGGCCGCTCCGGCGCGGGCAAGTCGACCATCGTCAACCTGCTGCTGCGCTTCTACGATCGGCAGGGCGGAACCATTGCGATCGACGGTACCGACATCGCGACCGTTACGCAGGATTCGCTGCGCGCCAACATAGGCGTCGTCACGCAGGACACCTCCCTGCTGCACCGTTCGGTCAAGGAGAACATCGCGTATGGCCGTCCGGACGCAACCGATGAGGAAGTGATCGCGGCGGCCAAGCTGGCCGAGGCGCACGACTTCATCGAGACGCTTGTCGATCCCAAGGGTCGCACCGGCTACGACGCCCATGTGGGCGAGCGCGGCGTGAAGCTCTCGGGCGGCCAGCGGCAGCGCATCGCGATCGCCCGCGTGCTGCTCAAGAACGCGCCGATCCTGGTGCTCGACGAAGCCACGTCCGCCCTCGACTCCGAGGTCGAGGCGGCGATCCAGGGGCAGTTGCAGACGCTGATGCGCGGCAAGACCGTCATCGCGATCGCGCACCGCCTCTCGACCATCGCAGCGCTCGACCGGCTCGTCGTCATCGAGCGCGGCAACATCGTGGAGCAGGGCACGCATGCCGAGCTGCTCGCGCTCGACGGCATCTACGCCAAGCTCTGGCACCGCCAGTCCGGCGGCTTCATCGAAGCCGACCTGGTGGAAGAAGCCGCAGAATAACAGTCACAACAACCAAGAGGAGATCTTCGATGGATAGCAACAACGGAAAGCTGATCACGGCCCGGCCTTACCCCCGGAGCACCCGCAAGCGACCATCCGTCACGCGAACCCGAAGCTGATTCCAGATCGCCGGGTTCTCATCGAAATGAGAGCCAAATGTTCAATCGTCTTATTAGCTGGTTCGACGACCGCTACTCGCCGGTCGCCCTGGCTGCCGACCGCCAGCCGCCCACTGGTCTGTGGAAGTTCGTCTTCTACTTCGTCGGGCAATTCCGTGCCGCCTTCCTGATCCGCCTCGGCCTTGTTGCCGTGGGTGCGGTTGCCGATGCCATGATGCCGATCTTCGTCGGCCTCGTGGTCGGCTTCCTCGCCACCACCAACCCCGGCGACATGTTCTCGACCCACTGGCAGATGCTGCTGGTGATGGTGGCGGTCATCGCCATCGTCCGGCCGGTGACGTTCCTGTTCGACACGCTGGTGCGCAACCACTCGATCGTCCCCAACCTCGTGGACATCGCGCGCTGGCAGAGCCATTGGCACGTCATCCGGCAGAGTTGGACCTACTTCCAGAACGACTTCGCTGGCCGCATCGCCAACAAGGTGATGCAGGTGGGCGAGGCCATCGAGATCGGCGTCAACCTCGCCATCGACGCCGCGTGGTACGCACTGATCTTCGTGATCGTCGCCATCATCACCTTCATGGCGCTCGACTGGGTTCTGCTCATTCCGGTCGGCATCTGGATGGTGCTCTATGGCATCCTGTTCACGGTCACGATGCCGCTGATCGCCAAGCATTCCGAGGATCTGTCGGAAGCCAAGTCCGTTCTTACGGGCCGCATCGTCGACAGCTACACCAACATCCAGACGCTCAAGACGTTCTCGACCGGCGCGCACGAGGACAACTACGTGTCGGACAGCGTGATGAGCCACGCCGTCGAGTTCCGCAAACTGATGCGGATCTTCACCTGGATGTGGTCGATCCTGTTCGTGCTCAACGCCGGCCTTGTGATCTCGATCGGCTGGATCGCGCTCGCCGGCTGGAACAACGGCACGCTCACCGCCGCCGCGGTAGCCACCGCCATCCCGTTCGCGCTGCAGATCATGAACATGTCGGGCTGGATCCTCGAAATCGGCTCCAACATCTTCCGGCAGGTCGGCACGACACGGGACTCGATGGACACCATCGCCCAGCCGATCACGCTCATCAACGAGCCGGACGCTCCCGAGCTGACGGTCACGAAGGGCGAGATCGTTTTCGACGACGTCACCTTCAACTACTGGCGCGGCAAGACCGGCACCGTGATCGAGCACTTCAACCTGCGTATCGCCCCGGGCGAAAAGGTCGGTCTCGTCGGGCGGTCGGGCGCCGGCAAGTCGACGCTGGTGAACCTGGCGCTGCGTCTGTTCGACGTGGAATCGGGTTCCATCAGGATCGACGGACAGGATGTCCGGAACGTCACGCAGGAAAGCGTGCGTGCCGCCATCGGCCTTGTCAGTCAGGACACCTCGCTGCTCCACCGCTCCATCCGCGAGAACGTCAAATACGGCCGGCAGGATGCGACGGAAGAGCAGATGATCGAGGCGGCCCGCCAGGCCAAGGTCGACGAGGTCATTGCCGGGCTCGTCGATCCCAAGGGCTTCACCGGCTACGACGCCCATGTGGGCGAGCGTGGCGTGAAGCTCTCGGGTGGCCAGCGCCAGCGCGTCGCCATTGCCCGCGTGCTGCTCAAGAACGCCCCGATCCTGATCCTCGACGAAGCCACCTCCGCCCTCGACTCAGAGGTCGAAGCGGCGATCCAGGAGCAGCTCGCGACGCTCATGCAGGGCAAGACCGTGATCGCCATCGCGCATCGCCTGTCGACCATAGCGGCGATGGATCGGCTGGTGGTGCTCGAAGCCGGCAAGATCGTGGAGGAGGGCACGCATGCGCAGCTCCTCGCCACCGGCGGCCACTACGCCCAGCTCTGGGAGCGCCAGTCGGGCGGCTTCCTCGACCTCGACGCCAAGGCGGCCGAGTAAACCGGTGGGGAGGCGGGCGACCGCCTCCCCGTCTACCTGTCGCAGGCTCGTTCGGCTTGCTTGCGGCATCCTGACGAGGCGCTAGGATTGCCCTCGAAGGGAGATCGGCCATGAGCGATCGAGCGACACCCAATCTGCCGGCCCGCGATTTCGAGGCGACCTCACGCTTCTACGCCGCGCTCGGCTTTACCGAGACGTGGCGCGACGAGGGCTGGATGATCCTCAGGCGCGGTGATCTGACACTCGAGTTCTTTCCCTGGCCGGACCTCGATCCGGCGGCGAACGCGGCCGGCTCATGCCTGCGACTCGACGATCTCGATGCCTTCTATGCCGGCTGCGTCGCGGCCGGCATTCCCGAGCGGCAGACGGGCTGGCCGCGCCTCCACGCCCCCAGGCAGGAAGCCTGGGGCGGCCGCGTCGGGGCCCTGATCGATCCCGACTGCTCGCTGCTGCGCCTCATCCAGAACTGAGCGCCGCTCCCTACATGCCGGGTACGTCGAGCGGTGTGCCGGTTTCGAGCAGCGTCTTGAGGCGGGAGATGATCAGCGGCCAGCCCGCTTCGATGCCGGCCTTCGACTTCTCGTAGTCGTAATGCGTCATCGTGAGCTTGCAGGTCTCGCCCATCTCCTCGATCTCGAACAGCACACGGGTCGGCTCGCCATCGGGCGCCCATGCGGCCTTGAACGTCGTCATCAGGCGCCGCGGCGGATCGGCCTCGATCACCTCACCGTCGAGATTCACCTCGCCATCGGGGCCACGGAAACGAAAGAGACCGCCCTTCTTCAGGTCAGCCTCGACCCGGCTGCTGTAATAGTACTGCTGGGTCAGGTCGGGATTGACGAGGGCATCCCACAGCCTGGCAGGCGTGGTGCGGATGTAGGTTTCGAAGACGAAGTCGGGTTTGTCGGCCATCGGCGCCTCCAGCGCGTTCTTTATGTCCAGCGCGAACCGGGCCAGCGGCTTGCCGTAGGGCGCCATCCAGCGATCTGCGACCTCCTGGATCGGCAGCGCATTGAGATAGTGGTGCTTGAACCGCCCATCCCGGCGGGTCACGACGAGGCTGGCGTCCTCAAGCACCTTGAGGTGCTTCATCACCCCGAACCGCGTCATCCCCAGCCCCGCTTCGAGCTCGGTCAACGTTAGTCCGCCCCTGTCGCGCAGGGTATCGAGCAAGCGGCGCCGGGTGGGATCGGCCAGCGCCTTGAAGACATCATCCACGGCGAGGACAATAGGTGACCATATGGTCACCTGTCAATCGTCACCTGTTTCTGCAAAATGCGTGCGCCACCTCTGGCATGCTGGCTCAGGTCCGGCTAGAACCGCCCGGAATCAGAAATGCAAACGTTTGCATTCGAACCGGGCCAAGTCCGGTTGAGCGCCAGTTGTGCGGCGGACTGGCCGCGCCCAGGGAGGACGTCCATGGCCAAGACCGCAGCGGCCGCGCTTGCGCCGGCAGCATCCTATTCGGAACTTGACCTGAGCGGCGACTTTGCCCTCAGCAGTCCAGTGCGAAAGCTGCGGGCAAAGACCATCACGCTTCCTGGCGACGTTCACACGGCGCTGCTCGCGGCCGGCGACATCCCCGATCCGTATTTCGGCGAGAACGAGCAGGCGGTCATGTGGGTGCACGATACACCCTGGAACATGGAGCGCCGTTTTACAGCCGGCAGGGCCGATATCGACGGCTACCTCACCCTGACGCTCGACAATGTCGACTGCATCGCGACGGTGTTTCTCAATGGTGAGGAAGTCGCGCGGACCCAGAACCAGTTCATCCGCTACGACATCGACGTGACCAGCAAGGTGAAGGTTGGCACCAACACCCTGCGCCTCGAATTCGCGGTGACCAAGGACGTCGCCAAGGCGCGCTACGACGCCCATCCGTTCCCGATTCCCTACACGCTCAACTATCTGAGCAATGGCCTGCCCGGCGTACATCTCAACTTCGTGCGCAAGACGGCCTGCCACGCCGGCTGGGACTGGGGCATCCGGCTGATGCCGACGGGTGTCTATGGCCGCATTGCCCTGCGTAAGTCTCGGCTCGCCCGACAGGAGAGCGTGCAGGTGAGTCAGGCGCACGGCAGGAGCAGCGTCGAACTGTCGATCCGCACGATCGTCCACGCCTTCGCCGAAGGCTCGGTCGAGCTGATGCACGAAATCGCCGGCCAGAAAATTGCCGACAAGGTCGTTGTGCGTCCGGGCGAGAACGTCTTCACCCACAACCTGACGGTCAAGAACCCCAGGCTCTGGTGGCCGAACGGGCAGGGCGAGCAACCGCTCTACGAGCTGTGGACGACGCTCGACGGCGAACGCACGACGCGACGGGTAGGCCTGCGCAAGCTCGAATGGATCGTCGAGCCCGATGCCATCGACCACAATTTCAAGGTGCGCGTGAACGGCCGCGATATCACGGCCATGGGGGCGAACTGGATTCCAGCCGACGCGATCCCCTCGCGCATCACGCCCGACGTGGTGCGTGACCTGCTCGAGAGCGCGCAGGCGGTCAACATGAACATGCTCCGCGTCTGGGGCGGCGGACAGTACGAGCCCGACTATTTCTACGAGCTGTGCGACGAGCTGGGCATCATGGTCTGGCAGGACTTCATGTTCTCCTGCATGAGCTATCCCGCGGATCGCGAGTTTCTCGCCGATGTGCGTGTCGAGATCACCCAGCAGGTCCGGCGCCTCTCGCACCATGCCTGTCTCGCGCTGTGGTGCGGGGACAACGAGGTGATCGGTTCGCTGGGCTGGTATCCCGAGACCAGGGCCAACTCCAAGCGCTTCATCGCCAACTACGATCGGCTCAACTCGATGCTGGGCAACATCGTGGAAGACGAAGATCCGGACCGCCGGTTCTGGCCGTCGTCGCCATCGCTGGGCTACATGGATTTCGAGGACGGGTGGCACAAGGACACGCGCGGCGACATGCACTATTGGAGCGTGTGGCACGAGGCCAAGGACTTCTCCGCCTATCGCGAGGTGCAGCCGCGCTTCGCATCGGAATTCGGCTTCCAGAGCTTCACTTCGATGAACGTCATCGAGACTTTCGCCAATCCCGAGGACCTTAATCCGTCCTCGCCGGTGATGGAGAGCCATCAGCGCAATGCCGGGGGTAATGCCCGTATCGTCGAGACGATGCTGCGCTACTTCCGCTTCCCGTCGAGCTTTGAGAACATGGTGTTTCTCAGCCAGATCCAGCAGGGGCTGGCTATCAAGACGGCCATCGAGTTCTGGCGCTCGACCAAGCCGCGCTGCATGGGCACGCTCTACTGGCAGATCAACGACACGTACCCCGTCCACTCATGGGCCAGCCTCGATTATGGCGGGCAGTGGAAGCTGCTGCATTACATGGCCAAGCGCTTCTTCCGACCCATCAACGTCGTCGCCGTGCCCGAAGAGGACGGTCAGTCGATCGTGCTGCGGGGCATCAACGACACGGCGGCGAAAGCCGAGATCAGCCTCGAAGTGCAGGCCGTCGATGTCGGCGGCAAGGCGCGAGTGGTCTTCACCGGCCGCAGCCAAACTAGTCCCGATGCCGCCGTCGATCTTGCCCATATCGCGCTCGAGGATCTGCGGCCCGGCGAGTTCCTGTTCTTCTCCTGGCGCGACAAGGCGGGCCGGCTGATCGGAGAGAACGACTATTTCCCCAAGGCCTACAAGGCCTACGAGATGCAGCCGGCCAGGATCGTCTCGCGCTGGGAGAGCGCCGACGGCAAGCCGGTGCTCGTGCTGAAATCGGACAAGCCGGCTGTGTTCGTCACTGCAACGACCGACGTGCCGGGTCATTTCAGCGACAACGCCGTGACCCTGCTGCCGGGCCGCGAGACGCGGCTCACCTTCACGCCGCGGCGCGGCGCGAAGGTGACGCAGAAAGCGCTGGCGTCCAGTCTGAAGGTTAGGCACCTTCGCGAGACCTACTAGGATCGACTTCCTTCCCGGAGCCAAGCATGACTGCCCCGTCCATCAAGCGCAGCGACGTCAACCGCATCATGCGCGAGAGCGACAAGTTCATCCGCTCGTTCGGCTACATCATGCCGCCCTTTGCCTATTGGTCGCCGTCCGAGTTCAGGGCGCGGAAGGGCGAGGCGCAGGCGATCATCACGCACAATCTCGGCTGGGACATCACCGACTACGGCCTGGGTGACTTCAGCGGCACGGGCCTGTTCCTGTTCACCGTCCGCAACGGCAACAATGCCGACCTCAGCAAGGGCCGCGGCATGCTCTACGCCGAGAAGGCAATGATCAGCCGCAAGGACCAGTACTCGCCTATGCACCGCCACAACCTCAAGGCGGAGGACATCATCAATCGCGGCGGCGGGACGCTGGTGATCGAGCTGTTCGGCGACACCGACGGCAAATGCGATCGCAGCAAGGGCACCGTCGTCTACACCGACGGCATCCGCCGCGAACTGCCGGCGGGCCACAAGCTCAAGCTCGCGCCGGGGGAGAGCGTCACGCTGATGCCCAACGAGCACTGGCACGCGTTCTGGGGCGAGGGCGGCGATGTGTTCGTCGGCGAGGTCTCAACCGTCAACGATGACAACACCGACAACGTCTTCGAGGACCCACGGATTGCGCGGTTTGGTGGCATCGAGGAAGATGAAGAGCCCTGGCACCTGCTGGTCAGCGACTACGCCAAATGGCTGGCGTGAGGGTTAGAAGCCGTTGAAGACCATATCGATGGCAGCAACGATCCGGTCGTAGTGCTCGTCGAGTGACCCAACGGGACGCCCCAGTTCGGTGACGGGGACCGCCGCCATGAGATGTGTGGCCAGAACGTACGAGCGTCCCTCGATTGCCAGTATCGGATGGAGCCTTGGCATGGTTCGAGGAACCTCGTCCGGCTCGAACAGCGGAACGACAAGCCGCGTCCCCAAGGGTGGGATAATGTCCGCCTGCACGTCAACGACAAGCCTGCCCAGCCGGCGATGCAGGTCCATGCGCCCCATTAGAGAAGCGGCGCAAAGGTAGGCCGTGCTCTTCAACCCATTTCGCCCACGCCTCGGCAGCCTCGGCGTTTTCATGCTGCCATTTCAGCCCCTCCTCGGAAACGACATCGCGCTTGGCGGGTGGCCGCCAGGAACGGCCCTTGCCATCGGGCGACTCCGTATTGGTCAGAGGCTGTTTTTCGGGCATCAGACGTCTCCTTATGACCAATATAGCACCGGTGCCGGACCGCTCAAACCTCCGTGCATTGACACCCGGCCGCCGATCCCCCATCGCAGGAGGACGCTGCGAGTCCTCGCGGCGGGGATCCTGCCATGTCGCCTGAAGTCCGCCCGATCGAAGACCGCCGCCTGCTGGGCATCGGTCTGGCGCTCGTGGGCTATGCCTGCTTCACCGTCATCGACACCTGCGCAAAATGGCTGTCGCAGGGCGGCATGCCGACGATGGAGGTGGTGTTCGTCCGCTATGCGGCGCAGTTCCTGATCGTCGTGGCGATCTTTGCGCCGCAGCGCGGCACCACGCTCGCCGCGACGCGCAATCTGCCGATCGAGATCATTCGCGGGCTGGCGCTGCTGGGGTCGACCATCTTCAACTTCATTGCGCTGACCTACCTGCCGCTGACCATCACTTCGGCGATCATGTTCACCTCGCCGCTGATCCTGTGCGCCCTCTCGATCCCCCTGCTCGGCGAAAAGGTGGGCTGGCGGCGTTGGGTCGCGATCTTCGTCGGTTTCGTGGGCGTCATCATTGTCGTTCACCCCGGAACCGCCTCCTTCCACCCGGCTGCGATCCTGTCGGTGCTGGGTGCTGCCTGCGGGGCGCTCTACATGCTGCTGACCCGCAAGCTGGCGGGGGTCGACACGACGACGACGCAGCAATTCTATTCTGGCCTTGTCGCCACCCTCTGCATCGCCCCGTTCGCTTTGGGCGGCTGGACCTGGCCCACCGATCCGAGCGGCTGGTTCGCATTCTGCCTCATCGGCGTCGCGGCCCTCACCGGGCATCAGTTCATCACCACTGCGCACCGGTTTGCGCCGGCGTCGGTGCTGGCGCCGTTCAGCTACATCCAGATCATCTTCATGACTGCTTCGAGCTGGCTGATCTTCAATCAGCCGCCTGAGGTCTGGCTCTATATCGGGGCGCCGATCGTGATCGCGTCCGGACTCTACCTCTGGCTGCGTGAGCGGCAGCTGGCGCGGGCGGTCAGCGAGATGCCGGCGGACCGTTAAGTTGATCGGCTGACCGGTTGCCTCGGCGGGGGCGACCACCTAGTGTCCGCGCCGTTCACGAGAGAGGGCAAGAATGCCGGTAGAACTGATCGACGCGAAGCTACCCGATTTTGGCGTTCCAGCCGCCCGTCCGGACCTGGATCGGTCGATCTACTCCGCTCGCCTCGACGCTCTCATGAAGGCCCGCCGCGCTGCCAGTATTGATTCCCTCGTGATCTATGCCGACCGCGAGCATTCGGCCAACCTCGCCTGGCTCACCGGATTTGATCCGCGCTTCGAGGAAGCTCTGCTGATCATCGCGCCGGGCAACATCCCGACGCTGCTCGCCGGCCCCGAAAATCTCGGCCGCGCCCAGAAGTCCGAGATCGAAGTGGATGCGCGGCTCTATCCGCCATTCGGCTTGCTGGGGCAGGACCGCAGCCAGACGCCCGACCTCGAGGAAGTCTTCGCCAGCGCAGGCATCGAGCCCGGTCATCGCATCGGCGTGCTGGGCTGGAAATACTACGGCATGTCGGAAGCCAAGCGGCCCGAGACCTGGTTCGAGACGCCGGCCTTCATCATCGATACCTTGCGCGGCATTGCGGGCGAACAGGGCAAGGTGGTCAACGCCAATGCCCTGCTGATGGACGCGAGCACCGGCCTGCGCGCCATCAACGAAGTTGCGCAGATCGCGCAGTTCGAGTTCGGTGCGGTCATGTGCTCGGAGGCGCTGAAGGCGCTGTTTCGCAGCATCAGGCCGGGCATGTCCGAGTTCGAGGCGGCGCAGTCGATGCGCCTCGTCGGCCTCCCGCATTCCTGCCACACGATGCTGTCGACCGGCAGCCGCCTCGTCGGTCTCGACAGCCCCTCGGGCAAGATCATCGAGCGGGGCGATCCGCTGACCACGGCGGTGGGCTATTGGGGCGGCCTGTCGAGCCGGATCGGCTGGGTGGTGGAGGATGCCTCCGAGCTCCCCTCAAACGCACCGGACTGGCTCGAGCGACTGGCAATGCCCTATTTCGCCTGCGCCGCCGAGTGGTATTCAACGATTGGCATCGGCGTTACCGGTGGCTCGCTGGACGCGATCGCGCGCAAGCACCTCGGCACGCCGTTCTTCAACCTGATCCTCAATCCCGGCCACCTCATCCACATCGATGAGTGGATGAACACCCCGGTCTATCCGAACTCGAAAGAGACGCTGAAGTCAGGGCAGGCGATCCAGTGCGACATCATCCCGGCCGCTGGCGCGCCATACTATGGGGCCAATATCGAGGACGGCATCGCGCTGCTCGATGAGCGGGGCAGGGCCGAACTGCGGGACAAGCACCCCGACGTCGCCGGTCGCATCGATGCGCGCCGCGCCTTCATGACCGACACGCTGGGCATCGCGCTCAAGCCCGAGGTCATGCCGCTTTCGAATCTGGCGGCTGCCTATCCGCCGTTCCTGCTCGCGCCGGATCGGCTGATGGCACTGCGCTAGTCGGCGTGTCCTGCGTGATCAGCCGGGCCGAGCGATAGCCGGTCAGGTAGATCCACAGCCAGTTGAGCGCAATGAAGATGCGGTTCTTGAGGCCGATCAGGAAGTAGATGTGGGCGAGGCCCCACGTCCACCAGCCGATCCAGCCGGTAAGCCTAAGCCAGCCGAAGTCGATCAGCGCGCGGCTCCGGCCGATGGTGGCGATGTCGCCCAGATGCCGGTAGTGGAACGGCAGTTCAGCGGCCTCGCCGCGGAGGCGCGCCTTGATCACTTTCGCTGCGTGGCGGCCGCCCTGCTTTGCGGCATCGCCGATGCCGGGTACGGGCTTGCCGTCAGGCATGACGGCGGTCACCGTATCGCCGACTGCGAAGATGCTGGGGTGGCCGGGCACGCTGAGGTCCGGGTTGACCTTGACGCGACCGGCGCGATCGGCTTCGACGCCGAGCCATCTGGCGGCCGGCGAGGCCAGCACGCCCGCGGCCCAGATGATCGTCTCGGCCGCGATGGCACCAGTGGCAAAGGTCACGCCATCGGCATGGACGGACGTCACGGGAGTATTCAGCAGGACTTCGACGCCCAGTTCGCCCAGCGCTTTCTCGGCATAGGTGGACATTTCGGGCTTGAAGTTGGCGAGCACTCGCGGGCCGGCCTCGATCAGCACGACCCGCGCCTCTTCGGGCTGGATGTTGCGGAAGTCGTCGCGCAGCGTGATGCGCGCCAGCTCGATGATCGCACCGGCGAGCTCCACGCCCGTCGGGCCTGCACCGATGATGACGAAGGTGAGGAGTGCCTTGCGGCGTTCGGGATCAGCCTCGAGCTCGGCGCGCTCGAAGGCCAGCAGCAGCCGACGGCGCATGGCCGTCGCGTCCTCGAGGGTCTTGAGGCCGGGCGCGTGCGGTTCCCAGTCATCTTGACCGAAATAGGCGTGCTGCGCGCCGGTGGCGAGAATGAGATAGTCGAAAGGCACGGCAGTGCCGTTGTCGAGCCGCACCACTTTGGCGGCGGGGTCGACAGCGGCGACGCTGCCGAGCAGGGTCGTCACCTCCTGGCGCCGGTGGACGAGCTGCCGGATAGGCCAGGCGATCTCGGAAGGGCCGAGCGAAGTCGTGGCGACCTGATACAGCAATGGCTGGAAAAGGTGGTGGTTACGGCGGTCGATCAGCGTGATGGCCGCGTCGACGCCCTTCAGTTCCTTGATCGCTGCAAGGCCGCCAAAGCCGCCGCCCACAATCACGATTTTCGGCTTGTCCGTCATGGTTCTCACCAGTCGTGCGCCCCGCTGCTGACATAAGCCTTCAGCGCGGGGCGAACAATTGGGCGAGCGATCCCGCATGGCACGTGAGCCATGCGCCGGGGACAGGGCGGGTTAATCCCGCGTTCAGGCCGTGACCGGGACGGCCCCGCCGCTGTCGTCGTCGTCATCGTTCTTGCTGTTGGCGTACGCGGCCGAGAGCTGGCGGTAGTACTTCGAGTTGAACGCGATGATGGTGACAATCAGGCCGAGGAGTCCGGCCACGACGAACACCAGCGCCATGCCGCGCGGTGCGCCGGTGCCGAACCAGCCGCCGATCGTGCGCGCACCCCATCCGTCCGTCATGAACGGGATGACGACGAACTGGGTCAGCGGGCCGATGAGGAACGCCGTCAGCGGGGAAGCAGCCTGCTCGATGGATTGAGCGAAGCCGAAGACGCGACCCTGCCGCTCAAAGGGCACCACCTTCTGCAGCGTCGTGTGCTCGGCCGCCTCGGCATAGGGCCCGAGCAGCATCCACACGAAACACCCGCCTGCCAGCAGCCAGAACGAATGCTGCAGCGGGAACAGCACGCACACGCCCCAGGTGATGAGGTTAACCAGCAGAAGCGTCCGGAGCGGATTCTTCCCGAGGCCGGTCTTGGCGATGATGAGGCCGCTGATGATGAACGCGGTCGATAGAACGCCGAAGGTGAGGCCCCACATCTGCACCGACACCAGCGACAAGCCATAGGCATCGAGCAGCGCCATGAAGATGCCGCCCAGGAAATTGTTGAGGCAGGCAAAGATGATCAGCGCGAAGAGGCCGGGAACGGCACCGACGACTTTGATCGTGCCCGAGATGTCGATGCGCTTGGGGCCGGTTTGTTCGGCCGGATCTCCATCGGTCTTGGCCGCAGCCGTCTCGTCGATCCTGAGGAACAGCATGTGCGCGAAAGCGAGGGCCGTGAGTCCAAGCGCAAACAGCAGCGTCGCGAACATGCCGCCCCAGGCGACGAGGAAGCCGCTGATCACCGAGGTCGTGAGGAAGCCGATGCCGCTGACCATGCCCACGAGGCCATTCGCCTTGTCGCGCCGATCCTCCGGGATCATCAACGTGACCAGCGTCGGCAACGCAATGCTGCGGATGTTGCCCGCGATCACACCGATCATCACCAGCAGGATGAACGCCCACAGCCAGACGCTCGCCACGTCCTTGAGGCTTCCCTCGGGCGCCAGCTGGTGCACGGCAAAGGCCGCGGCATAGAATCCGAACGAAACAACGCTCGAGCCCAGCATCACCAGTCGCTTGCTGTTGTGGTCGACAAGGCCGCCGAACGGAATGCCCGAAGCTGCCGTCATGATGAGGTAGATGCCGGCGATCATGCCCGTCGCGAATACCGACTGCGTCTCGATGAAGACCCAGAAGGTGATGGCGAACCAAACCGTGAAGTTGGTGACGTTCGCGACGAGATTGTTGCCGAGAATGTTGTAAAAAACGGTCATGGGACGAAACCTCTCATTGCGGAGGAGCCGAGGCCAGGGCCTTGGGGGCGAAACCTATCCGATGCCGCCTTTCTTGCGTCAAGCTCTAGCCAGAATGTGTCAGCTGCCTTACTTCCCGCCTGAAACTGCACGAAAAACTCCGTACGCTAAGCCTTGAAAACACAACCCACAGCCTTGCAGCGCGCCCGACGGTTTTCTGTCGCGCCGATGATGGATTGGACCGATCGGCACTGCCGCTACCTCCACCGCGTGCTGACGACGCGCGCACTTCTGTTCACCGAAATGGTGACGAGCGCAGCGATTGTCCATGGCGATCGCGACCGACTGCTGGGATTCCGTGCCGTGGAGCATCCGGTGGCGGTACAGCTCGGTGGCTCCGATCCGACCGAGCTGGCCGAGGCGACCCGGATTGCGGCCGGCTTCGGCTATGACGAGGTCAATCTCAACGTCGGCTGCCCGTCGGACCGCGTGCAGTCGGGCCGCTTCGGCGCGTGCCTGATGGCCGAGCCTAACCTGGTGGCAACCTGCGTGCGAGCGATGCGTGCGGCGACGGACCGTCCGGTGACGGTCAAGTGCCGGATCGGCATCGACGACCAGGACACCGAAGCGAGCCTCGACCGCTTCATCGACATGATGATCGAGGCGGGTGCCGACCACATCTATGTGCACGCACGCAAGGCGTGGCTGAAGGGGCTGTCGCCCAAGGAAAATCGGCCCACCCCGCCGCTCGACTATCCGCGGGTCTATCGTCTGGCGCAGCGCGTCGCGCCCTACGAGATGTCGATCAATGGCGGGGTCGAGACGCTGGACGCGGCGGCACAGCATCTGGAGCACATGTCGGGGGTGATGCTCGGTCGCGCCGCCTATCACGAGCCGGCCATGCTGGCCGAGATCGACCATCGGTTCTTCGGTGACGCGGAGCGGCGCTTCGATCTTGGCGCCGTCATGCGGGCGATGGCGGACTATGCTGAAGACGAGCTGTCGCGCGGCGCGCGGCTCAATAGCATCACGCGCCACATGCTCGGCCTTGCCAATGGCCGGCCGGGTGCGCGCGTGTTCCGCCAGATCCTGAGCGTCGACGCTGCACGCAAGGGCGCGGGCTCCGACGTGCTGCTGCGCGCGCTCGAAGCTGTGGAGCCCGTGCGCGCCGTCGCCTAGCCCTTGCTGCTCCAGAAGTCGGCCTGCAACTGTGCCGCCTCGTCGGCGAGCAGCGGACCGATGATCTCCGTCGCACGCTGACCAGCCTCGAACACAATGTGGCAGGGCAGATCGAGCGTGGGGTTTTCCTCGTGCGCACCGGTCTGCGCCTTGAGGTCGCGCTCGGTCTGGCCGAACACGACGCGGCCGATACCGGCCCAGTAGATGGCGCCTGAGCACATCGCGCATGGCTCGGCCGACGAGTAGAGCGTGCAGCGCTGCAACTCGTCAAGGCTCAGGTTTTTGGCCGCCCACGAGGCCAGGAGCTTTTCGGCATGGGCCGTGCGGTCGCCGCCTTCCGCGGAGTAGCCGTTGCCCTGGCGGCGAAGGATGTTGCCATTTCCGTCGGCCAGTACCGCGCCGAACGGATGGTCGCCGCCATCGCGAGCCTGCCGCGCGGCCGCGAAGGATTCGCGCAGCAGTCGCTCGTCATAATCTCGTTGCGGCATGGTCGCCTCCGGTTGAGGCCTCATCCTCGCATGCGGGCGGGGGAGTCGGAAGCTAGTCGGCGAGCTCGAGCTTGTCGCCCGCCACAGAATAGCGGCTCAGCGTTTCAAGGAAGGTCATGCCCAGCAGGCTCCCCTGCAGCGCCCCATCCTCGGCGACGAAGGCGCGGACGTCGCGCCGCGCTATCCCGCCGACTTCGACCCGGTCGAGCTTGACGAGCGCGGCACGGCCCGTGCCGTTCGCCGTCATCACGGGCAGGGTGAAGCTCAGATCGCGCACATCGATGCCGGCCTGCGCCGCGTCGCGATAAGAGAGCACGACGGCGCTGGCGCCCGTGTCGAAGAGCAGCGGAATCCGGGCGCCATTGACTGTTGACGCCACGGTGAAGTGGCCGTCGAGACCTCGGCGGAACGTCGCCGTGCCATTCTCGGAATCGACGATCGCCGTGGTGGGAGACAGCTCGCCGACGACCCGCGCGGCAAGGTCCTTGAGGTCCTCGCGGTAGGTGTAACCGATGAGCACGACCACGAAGAGACCGGCCCAGACGCCGAAGTTGGCGATGATTGTGCTGAACTTCTGGCGCCGCGAAAACGCGCCGGCGGCAAAGATGATCGCGAGGATCACCAGCGGAATGAGCTGGCCGAACTGCATCTGTGTCAGCCCCAGCCACGAGCCGGCATCGGCGCTGACCAACAGGGCCAGGCCGACGGCCACCAACAGCGCGACACCGACGAAAAGCATGCGATCTCCTATACGAAGATCATAAAGGCAGCGAGCGCGGCGATTTCAAGGAGGGCCTGCAGGGCGCCGATCAGGTCGCCCGTCTGGCCACCGATCAACCTGCGGCACAGTGTCGTCCAGCCCCATGCGACGAGGGCCGCGAGTGCGAACGCGGCGACGAGGCCCTGGATGCCAACGGCGAAACCGGCCGTCGCAAGGCTGACAATGGCGGCGACACCGAAGCCGAGCAGGAGGCTGCCCCGGCGGACCTGGCCGGCCGTGGCCGCCGCGCCGCCGGAGCGAGCCGGAGGCAGGGCATAGGGGAGCCACAGCGCACCCGAGCGGGCGATCAGGGGGGCCGTCAGTAGGATCGCCGCGGCCTCGATCGGGCTCGTCACCGAACCCACCGCTGCGATGCGCGCGCCGAGAAGTACGGCGATGGCGGCAACACCATAGGTGCCGTGCCGGCTGTCCTTCATGATCTCGAGCCGCTGTTCGATTGTGGCCCCCCCGAACAGTCCGTCGGCTGCGTCGGCCAGGGCATCTTCCGACATCGCGCCGGTGACGATCACCAGCGCGGCGACGGCGATGACCGCGGCGAAGAATGTGGGTGTGCCCAGCCATTCAAGCACCAGCAGAACCGCAACCGGGATCACGCCGATCACCACGCTGGCCAGCGGCAGCGTGAGCGCCATGCGGTCGAGACTGGGCCGGCGGTGCGGCGTGTTGCCAGTGGGCAGGCGCGAGTAGAATCGCACGCCCATCAGCAGGTCATCGCCGAAGCTCAGGGCGGCCGCAGGAGGACGGTTATCGTTGGTGGGCCGGGGCGCGGGAGGGCCGTCGTCCGTCAATTTTGCAATTCCCATGCGCTCGACTACAAGTCGCCAACTTTTCATCCCGCTCCCGCTCAGGCAAGCCATGGTCGCCAATCCCTTCGCCGAAGTGCTCGATCTCCTGCTCCTCGTTCCGCCCGGCAACGAGGAGGCGGTGGACGCCGTCCGCATGCGCGATGCGCAGCTCACCAAGCCGCCGGGTTCCCTTGGCCGCATGGAGGAGCTCGTCGAATGGCTCGCCCGCTGGCAGGGCAAATCACCGCCAACGCTCGACAACCCGATGGTTGCGATCTTTGCGGGGAATCACGGCGTCACCGACCAGGGCGTTTCGGCCTTTCCGCGGGACGTCACGGCGCAGATGGTTGCCAACTTCACCGCGGGCGGTGCGGCCATCAGCCAGATCTGCGCGCTCCACGAGCTGAACCTACGCGTCTTCGAGTTGGCGCTCGAACTGCCGACCGGCGATATCACACTGGCGCCGGCGATGGACGACCGCATGTGCGCCGCCACCGTCGCCTACGGTATGGAAGCCATCGCCGGCCGCCCCGACTGCCTTGCCATTGGCGAGATGGGCATCGGCAACACCACTATCGCCGCGGCGCTCTTTGCGGCGCTCTACGGTGGCAGCGGCGCGGACTGGGTCGGCCGCGGCACCGGCGTCGACGATGCGGGGCTGGTGCGCAAGGCCGATGCGGTCGATCGGGCGCTGGCCTTCCATCGTGATGGCCTCAGCGACCCGCTGGCGATCCTCGCCCGCCTGGGTGGCCGTGAGATAGCGGCGATGCTCGGCGCCCTCGTCGCGGCGCGCCACCAAAAGATTCCCGTGCTGGTCGACGGTTTCGTCGCGACGTCCGCGGCGGCCATTGCCCATGCCGTGAACCCCGAGGCGATTGACCACTGCGTGTTCGCACACGTCTCGGCCGAGAGCGGCCACGCCAGGGCGCTCGAACGCCTGGGGGTTACGCCGCTGCTCGAGCTGGGCATGCGGCTGGGCGAGGGGAGTGGTGCCGCGCTGGGGATGGTGCTCGCTAAAACGGCGCTCCACCTTCACAACAACATGGCGACATTCGCCAGCGCCGGAGTCAGCGGCAAGGATTAGCGGCCGCTGGCCTCCGAATAGATCTGCAGCGTCTGCCGCTTCTCGACCACGGGAGCCAGCGCGTCCATCACCCGGGCGCGCGGGAAGGTGGCGATCACTTCAGTGCCGAAGCGGAGCTTGGAAAACAGGTCGAAGCGGCCCTGATGCAGCTCCATGATCTTCTGAACGATCGGCAGGCCGAGGCCCGCGCCCTGTTCGGCGGTCTTCTGCGCCAATGAGCCCTGGCCGAAGGACGAAAGCACGGTCTCGATCTCGTCCTCGGGAATGCCGGGACCGTTGTCGCGCACCGAGATGAGCTGGCCGCCATCGGTCGAGCGCGTGACCATGACGGCGACCTTGCCCGACTGCGGCGTGAACTTGATGGCGTTCGAGAGCAGGTTGAGCACCACCTGCCGAATGGCGCGCTCGTCGCCCCACAGCTTGGGCAGGTTGTTGGCATAGTTGAAGCTCAGCTCGATGCCCTTGGCCTTGGCGCGGATCTCGACCATGCGCCGGCAGTCCTCGGCGATGTCGATGAGCGCCACCGCCTCCTCGTTCAGCTCGTACTTGCCCGCCTCGATGCGGCTCAGGTCGAGCAGTTCGTTGATGAGGTTGAGCAGGTGCTGGCCCGAGCGATGGATGTCGCCGGCATATTCCTTGTACTGGGGCACCGCATGCGGCCCGAGCAGCTCCGACTGCAGCACCTCGGAGAAACCGATGATGGCGTTGAGCGGCGTGCGGAGCTCATGGCTCATCGTGGCGAGGAACTGCGACTTGGCGATGTTGGCCTGCTCGGCGTGGCGGCGCGCCTCGTCGCTCATCTCGCGCGCTTCTTCGAGCTCGTTGATGAGCTGATCCTTTTCGGCCTGATGCATGATCTCTTCGAGCTTGCTGCCATGCATCTGGCGGGCGAGGTAGACGAAGAAAATTTCGGCGCCGATGGTCACGGCGGCCAGCGACCAGTTCAGCAGGCCGCCCAGCACCACAAGGTTGATCGCGACGGTGAGCGCCACTGGGAGGGTCGACATGAGCGTCGCGCCGGGCAGGGTGCGCGAGGACACCGCGTTGGCCGCGATGCCTACCAGCGCAAGGGCGAACATCACGACCGCGAGGCTGGTCGATTCGTCGGAGAAGAGCGTGAACGTCGCGAGCAGCGACCAGGCAATGCCGTAGATCGTCTCGACGGTGATGAACGTCGTGGTCCAGCGGTTCGCGATGAACTGGTCCGGCGAGCTGCGGCGGAACTGCCGCGAGGCGACGACCACCCCGGTGTTGGCTGCCGCGACGATCGCGGCCCAGCATACGGCGACGAAGGGCTGCACCCATAGCGAGGAAAACAGCGCAAGGATCGCGAACATCAGCGGCAGGACCAGCGCGCTCGAGATGCGCGAGTCGGCGTATTCGTCGAGGAGTTCGTAGTCGAGGGACGCCCGGGTGCCGGAGGACGAGGTCAGGCGCTGGCGCGCGTCGAACACCGTCTTCTGCGCGTTTCGGCGCAGTTCGCGCCCCATCTGGGAGCGCACATCGGCTTGATGCGCCGGCTCAAATGGCATTACGCGGTACTCAACTAACTCGATGCTGCGAAAGAGCTACGCATTCGCTACGCTGACGAAAAAGCCTATGCCAAACGTGGTTAAGGGGGAGTGAAATGCGGGGCACGCCCTGGACGCGGCGGCGGGGGTTCCGCAGTCCGATCGGCGCCGTGGCCACCCTCGTTGCCATTGCGTTGCTCGCCGTCGTCGCGGCGCTGTTCTGGCCGCCGCCCGCAGCGCTGAGCGGGCAGGCTCGCGCGGTCGACGGAGATACCCTCAGGATCGGCGACAGCCGAGTGCGGCTGGTGGGCCTCGACGCCGTCGAACTGGACCAGAATTGCCGCGATGCGTCCGGGGCCGAATGGCCATGCGGCCGGGAGGCTCGGTCGTTCCTCGACCGGCTGATCGAAAAGACAACCACGACGTGCGCCGCGGACGGCCACGATCGCTATCGCCGCGTGCTCGCCCGCTGCCGCGCGGCAAGGGGCGACCTCGGCGAACAGCTGGTGCGGGCCGGCTGGGCCGTAGCCGAGCTCGAATATGGGTTGGCGCTGGCGGAAGCCCGTCTCAACGGCCGCGGAATCTGGGCGGGGCGGTTCGACGATCCGGCCGATTGGCGCCGTAGCCACGGGGCCGATGACGGTGACTTCTGGTCGTGGCTCATGGGCCTCTTCGGACGTTGACACGCGCAACATTGTTGCGTTGACTGGGCGATTGTGTGCGGATATTTGCGTGCGCACGGCTCGTTAGCGGCATTTTCCGCAAACTGATTTCAAATGAGGGGCTCCATGGCACTGGACAAGATCGACCGCAAGATTCTCGCATTGCTGCAGAAGGATGCGACCACGCCCGTCGCTGAAATCGGCCGCAAAGTCGGACTTTCGACCACGCCGTGCTGGCGCCGCATCCAGAAGATGGAAGAAGACGGAGTGATCAAGGCGCGCGTTGCTGTCCTCGATCCGAGCAAGATCAATGCGGGCGTCACCGTGTTCGTCTCGGTCAAGACCAACGAGCACAATGACGCCTGGATGCGGAAGTTCTCGGCGGTGGTGGAGGACTTTACCGAAGTCGTCGAATTCTACCGCATGAGCGGCGATGTCGACTATCTGCTGCGCGTCGTCGTGCCCGACATCGGCGCCTATGATGCCTTCTACAAGAAGCTCATCGCCAAGATTAACCTCACCGATGTGAGCTCGTCCTTTGCGATGGGCCAGATCAAGTACACCACCGCCCTGCCGCTCGAGTTCGTCAGCGTCGCCGACGACGACAAATAGGCGCTAGCCGCCGGTCACGCTCATGTGCCGGCTGAGGGCGGGGCCGGCGTGCGTGCGGTCGAGCACGAAGTCGTGGCCCTTGGGCTTGAGCTGCATGGCACGATCGAGCGCGGCGTCGAGCGCGCTTGGCCCGTCGGCGCGCAGGACGTCGCGGAGGTCGACCATGTCCTCCTGGCCCAGGCACATATAGAGCTGCCCGGTCGCGGTGAGCCGGACGCGGTTGCAGCTCTCGCAAAAATTGTGACTCATCGGCGTAATAAACCCGATCAAGCCATTGGTTTCCTTCACCCAATCGTAGCGGGCAGGACCTCCCGTGCGATGATCCGTAGGCTCCAGCGTGTAACGAGAGGCGAGCCGCGCACGCAGTTCCTTGAGCGGCAGGTAGCTGTCGACGCGATCGATGCCGACTTCGCCCAGCGGCATGCCCTCGATCAGCGTGAATCCGAAACCGCGTCCGTGAGCCCAGGCCATCATCGGCTCGATCTCGTCGTCGTTGACGCCACGCATTGCGACCATGTTGATCTTGAGCTGCAGCCCAGCCTCGGCGGCGGCGTCGATGCCGTCGAGCACGTCGCCGATCCTGCCGCGACGCGTGATGTCCCGGAAGCGCGCTTCATCGAGTGTGTCGAGCGAAACGTTGATGCGCCTCACTCCGGCATCGGCGAGGCCGCCGGCGTAGCGGCGAAGCTGGCTGCCATTGGTGGTGAGGGTCAGCTCGTCCAGTCCGCTGCCGATGTAGGAGCCGAGGCGCTGCACAAGCTCCAGGATGTCCCGCCGGACCAGCGGTTCGCCACCGGTCAGCCGGATCTTGCGCGTCCCGCGCGAGATGAAGGCGAGGGCGATCTGGTCGATCTCCTCGAAGCTCAGCACCTCGGACTTGGGCAGGAACTGCATATGTTCGGACATGCAGTACACGCAGCGGAAGTCGCAGCGGTCGGTGACGCTGATGCGCAGATAGTTGATCTGTCTCCCGAAACGGTCGATCAGCGGCCGTCCGCCGGCCACGGGTTCGATGTCGCGCTGCGAAAAGAGGAGAGTCATTGGGGCAATGTAGCTGCGCGCTGCGCAAACAAAAAGGCCGGGCGCAGGGCCCGGCCTCGGATCGATTTCGACAGGATTAGTGGTGAACCACCACCAGCGCGCCGACCTGGGCGCGCTCGTAGAGGTCGATCACATCCTCATTGGTGAGGCGGATGCAGCCCGACGACACGGCCTGGCCGATGGTCCAGGGTTCGGACGTGCCGTGGATGCGGTAGAGCGTGCTGCCGATGTAGAGGGCGCGCGCGCCCAGCGGGTTCTGCGGGCCACCCTTCATGTGGGCGGGAAGGTCCGGAACGCGCTTGCGCATGGCGGCCGGCGGGGTCCAATCGGGCCACTCGGCCTTGCGGCTGATGCGGTGTTGGCCCGACCAGGTGAAGCCGTCACGGCCGACGCCGATACCGTACTTCAGCGCCTTGCCGTCGGGGAGGATGAGATAAAGGCGCCGCTCGCCCGTCTCGACCACGATCGTGCCGACCTTGAACTTGGTCTCGTAGGGGACGATTTCCTTGTCGATCCGCTTGAAGCTGCGACCGCCCGCCGACGCCTCGCGCTCTTCCCATTTGTTGGTATCGGGATTGTAGTAGAGCTTGGCCATTGCGGGCGTTGCCGCCGCGCCGACCAGCGCGGCAAGGGCCGCGACCGTGAATTTCCGTCTGTCCATTGTTGCCTCTGAGCCGAACCGGAGCGAGCCACTCCGGCAAACCGTGTAAAAATGCTTAGCTAAATTGCTGTTAGCCCGAAAGTACTGTCTGCCGGGATTTCGCGTCACTTCTGGGTGTGTTCGGTGACTCTGTCGCGGCCGTGTTGCGGCAAAACGACAGTCTGTTCACGCATCCGTGAGCTGCGCATTGACAATCGGGACGCCCGACGCCAAGCAGCCGGCGAGCACGGAGGGGCATCTTGAGCGACGATCTGAAACGTCAGGCGGCAGCAATGGCGCTGACCGAAGTGCAGCCGGGCATGCGCCTCGGGCTGGGCACGGGCTCGACCGCCCGGCACTTCGTCGACCTCCTGGGCGAGCGGGTTCGCGACGGCCTCGACTGCCTTTGCGTGCCGACCTCCGAGGTCACGGCAGCACAGGCCGCCGGGCTCGGCATTCCGCTGACGACACTGGACGAGACCCCGGAACTCGACCTCACGGTCGACGGGGCGGACGAAATCGGCCCCGGACTGAGCCTCATCAAGGGCGGTGGCGCGGCTTTGCTGCGCGAGAAGATCGTGGCGGCGGCCAGCCACCGGATGATCGTGATTGCGGACGCCTCCAAGGTCGTCGACCCTCTCGGGAAGTTCCCGCTGCCCATCGAGGTCAACCGGTTCGGCCTCGGCGCGACAAGCCGCATGGTCGCGGCGGTTGCCGCGGCGCACGGCGCGACCGGGGCGGTCACGCTGCGGCTCGGAAAGGCCGGAGATCCCGTGGTAACGGACGGGGGGCATCTCATTCTCGATGCTTTATTTGGCCGCATTTTCAATCCAGAAGCGCTCTCAGCCGACCTGCACAATGTGCCGGGAGTGGTCGAGCACGGGCTGTTTCTGCGACTGTGTGACAGGGCCTATGTTGCCGGCGCCAACGGCATTGAAACGATGGACGCGTGACGGCAGAGCCCGTCGCCAAATGGGGGTTACGAACCAGATGATGATGACTCGCCTTTCGGGCTTTGCGGCCGCAGCCCTGCTGGCCTTCTCGCTGGCCTTTGGCGCAGCGGCGCCGGCCGTGTCGCAGGAGATTCCGCCCGAGCAGCTCGCGCTGGCGCGCAAGTATGTCGATCTGACCAACAAGGCGCAGATCTTCGAAGCGATCGCCGCCATGACCGCTTCACAGACGAGCAAGCTGCTGACGCAGTCCAATCCCGAGATCGCCCAGCAGATCAACGACCAGATCGGCAAGTCGCTCGAAGCCCGCAGGGGCAAGAGCGACGACCTGTTCAACCAGATCGCCCGCATCTACGCCGTGACCTACACACAGGAAGAGCTGCAGCAGATCGTTGCCTTCTACGAGACCCCGGCGGGCCAGAAGCTGGCCGACAACGCCATGGCGGTGAACCAGGACGTCGGCAAGGTCATGCAGATCTACACCTCGAACTTCGGCACCGAGTTCGTGCGCGAGGTGCGCGCTGCGCTCAAGGCAGCCGGCTACAACGTCTGACGCGCCGTCGAAATCCCCCCGAAAGTCGGGGAAGATTTCAATGGTTTCGGTCGAAAATCGGTCCTTTGCAGCCCCGCCTTGCGCGGGGTTGTTTTTTGGTGCACCCGCTAGGCCATGAGCTTCGAATACGACCTGCTGGTGATCGGCGCCGGCTCCGGAGGCGTCCGCGCGGCGCGCATGGCAGCAACCTATGGCGCAAAGGTCGCCGTGGTCGAAGAGGACAGGGTGGGCGGCACCTGCGTCATCCGCGGCTGCGTGCCCAAGAAGCTGTTCGTCTATGCCTCGCGCTTCGCCGACATGTTCGAGATCGCGCCCAGCTTCGGCTGGACCGTGGAGAGCAGCTTCGACTGGCCCACGCTCGTCGCCAACAAGGACAAGGAGATCGCCCGGCTCGAGGCGGCCTATGTCGCCGCAGTCGAGAAGCCGGGCGGCACGCTGCTGCGCGACCGCGCGGTCCTGACCGGACCCAACAGCGCCCGGCTCGTCAGCAGCGGGCGCGAGATCACCGCCCGGTACATCCTCGTTGCGACGGGCGGGCATCCCCACATTCCCGACATCCCGGGCAAGGAGCTCGGAATCACCTCGAACGAGGCGTTCGAGCTCAAGCAACTGCCGCATTCGATCCTGATCGAGGGGGGCGGATACATCGCGGTGGAGTTTGCCACGGTGTTCGCCGGGCTCGGGGTGCCGACGACGCTCGTCTATCGCGGCGACAAGGTGCTGCGCGGCTTCGACGACGATCTGCGCACCGGGCTTGAAGCGGGACTTCAGGAGCGCGGGGTCAAGCTCATCTACGAAACCACTATTCGGGCGCTGGAGGCCAAGGGCAGCGACGTCGTCGCCCGGTTCTCCGACGAGGTGGACGCGCCGTTCGGCGCCGTGATGTTCGCGACCGGCAGGCGGGCCAACACGAGGGGCATCGGCCTCGAAGCCGCGGGCGTCGAACTGAACCCCGACGGCTCGATCAAGGTCGACCGTTATTCCAAGACCAACGTCGACTCGATCTACGCGGTGGGCGACGTGACCGGCCGCTCGCAACTGACGCCGATCGCGGTGCGCGAGGGCTGGTACGTCGCCGAGACGCTGTTCAACGACAACCCGCAATGGGTGGATCACAGCCAGATCGGTACCGCGGTCTTCGCCGAGCCCGAGGTGGCGACCATCGGACTCACCGAGGAGGAGGCGGCGACGCACGGGGACATCGATGTCTACCTTGCCCGCTTCCGGCCGATGATCAACACGCTCTCGACCAAGTCGACGCGCACCATGATGAAGCTCATTACGGCCGCCGACGGGGGCAAGGTGCTGGGCCTTCACATCCTGGGCAAGGATGCCGCCGAGATGGTCCAGGTCGCCGCCGTCGCCATCGGGATGGGCGCTACCAAGGCCGACTTCGACCGGGCAATCGCCATGCATCCGACGGCAGGCGAGGAGCTTGTGACCTTCAAGGGCCCGACTCACCGTTACCGGAATGGCGCAAAGGTCTAGCTTGCCCGGCGCTCCGGCCCGCGCTATGCCGCGCCTTCCACGAGTAGGCGAGTGACGACATGACCACCTGGAGCCCGACTAGCTGGCGGCAAAAGCCGATTTCGCAGGTTCCCGTCTACCCGGACCAGGCCCGCGTCGAAGCGGTCGAAAGGCAGCTCGCCAAGTTCCCGCCGCTGGTGTTCGCCGGCGAGGCGCGCGAGCTCAAATCGCAGCTCGCGGACGTTGCCCGCGGCGAGGCCTTCCTGTTGCAGGGCGGCGATTGCGCCGAGAGCTTTGCCGAGCATGGCGCCGATCACATCCGCGACTTCTTCCGCGTCTTCCTGCAGATGGCGGTGGTCCTGACCCATGGCGCCACCAAGCCCGTGGTCAAGGTCGGCCGCATTGCGGGACAGTTCGCCAAGCCCCGCTCGTCCGACACCGAGACCATCGACGGCGTGACGCTGCCCAGCTATCGCGGCGACATCATCAACGACATCGAGTTCACCGACAGCGCGCGTATCCCCGATCCGGAGCGGCTGCTGCTCGCCTACCGCCAGTCGGCAGCCACGCTGAACCTGCTGCGCGCCTTCGCGACGGGCGGCTATGCCGACCTGTCGCGCGTGCACGAATGGACGGTTGGCTTCATGAAGGGCTCCACGGCCTTTCCGCGTTTTGAGGAACTCGCCGACAAGATCGACGACGCGATCTCCTTCATGCGGGCCCTGGGCCTTACCCCCGAGAACACACCCGCGCTGCGCCAGACGGCGTTCTACACCAGCCACGAGGCGCTGCTGCTCGGCTACGAGGAGGCGCTGACACGGCGCGACTCGATCACCAATGACTGGTACGCGACTTCGGGCCACATGCTGTGGATCGGCGACCGGACCCGTCAGCCCGATGCCGCCCATGTCGAGTACTTCTCGGGCATCAAGAACCCGATCGGCATCAAGTGCGGACCGAGCCTGTCGAGTGACGACCTGCTGCGCCTCCTCGACAAGCTGAACCCGCAGGACGAGGCCGGCCGCATCACGCTGATCTGCCGCTTCGGCTCCGACAAGGTGCGCGAGCACCTGCCGCGCATCATCGAGACGGTGACGCGGGCAGGGCGGACGGTTGTGTGGTGCTCCGATCCCATGCACGGCAACACGGTCAAGGCAGCGAACGGCTACAAGACGCGCCCCTTCGACCGCGTGCTCAGCGAAGTGCATTCGTTCTTCAACATCCACCGCGACATGGGCACCTATGCCGGTGGCATCCATATCGAGATGACCGGCGACGACGTGACCGAGTGCACTGGCGGCGGCGTGGCGGCGATCACCGAGGCGAATCTCAAGGACCGCTACCACACCTATTGCGATCCCCGGCTCAACGCTTCGCAGTCGCTGGAGCTCGCCTTCCTCGTCGCCGAAGAAATCCGCGTGCAGCGTCCGGCGCGTCGCGCCGCGGCGAGCTGAGTAAGACCCGCACTTAGCATCGTATTAACCCTAACAGAGCATAAACGGAGCGTTGCGTTCCGTTGTGCTGAGGGTTGCCATGCTTCGTTCGACATCCAGTATTCTGGCGCTGCTGGCAGCGATGACTGCTCCTGCCGTCGCCGCCGACTACAACGACTGGGGCGATGACGGGGATGCGCCGGAGTTCCGCTCGTCCTACTCGGTGGAGCCGAGCCAGTGGACCGAACTGGGCGACGAGACCGACCCCATCTACATCGAGACCGGCGTCCGCTACTGGTATGCGCGAGGAGCCCAGAGCTTCACCTCTAGCGGCGGCACCGTGAGTTCGACCGACACCGCCCATATCGGCGAACTGCACCTTCGGATCGAGGACCGCGTCACCAACACCTTCGCCACGGCGATCGGCGGCTACTCGATGGCCGTCAGCGGCGACGTCAGCACGCCGAGCGGGGTGAACCCCATCGTCGACGGCCGCGTGGCCTATGTGGGCGGCGACCTGGGTTGGAACGCCTGGGGCGACGGCAACGGCTCGGGCATCGGCCCGATGGTCGGTTATCTGTACTGGAAGGACGAGCCCGACACCGGGCGGTTCAACTACACGACGGCGGAGTCGGCGGCCGACATCACCTACGACCCCACCACCGGCCAGACCTTCCTGCCGGGGGCCAGCGCTGCGAACTCGATCGATGCACATGTGCTGCGCCTCGGCATTTCCGGCAAGGCCAAGCTGGGCGACATCTTCGATGTCACCGCCACCATCGCCGGTGTGCCCTACGCCAAGGTAAGCGGAACCGCTGGGGTCGACGATCCGGCCTTTTCGGTCGCCGAATATGGCGGGCCGGCGCAGGCGCCCTACGGCTTCACCAACGGCAACATCTCGTCCATGCGCTCCTCGCCCACCTCGATCGACGGCTGGGGGTATGGCGCGATGGCGGAGGCGTTCGTCGGCATCAAGCCGGTCGAGAACCTGACGGTGCGTCTCGGCGGCCGCGCCTGGTACCTGCAGGGGACGGCGGACGCGACCTACGACCGCGCCACCATCGGCAACCCGGGCGACGCCGATGCGGACGGCACCTACGACACCGATCCCAGCTTCGTCGAAGGCAGCTTCATTTCAACGAACAATCCGTTCCGAATGCTGCGGTTCGGCCTGCTCGCCGAGGCAACCTACGCGTTCTGAGCGCCGTTCCCGCGGACGACCGCCGCTTGCCCTTGCCGGGGTGAGCGGCTAATCGTTCCCGCGATTTCGAACGGATCAGCCCTGTGACAGACCGGCTCCGCATCGCCCTGGCGCAACTCAACCCGAAGGTTGGGGCGCTGACGGCCAATCTGAAGCTCGCGACCGACGCCCTGCGGCAGGCAGCCGAGGCCAGGGCCGACATCCTGATGCTGTCGGAGCTGTTCCTCACCGGCTACTTCCCCGAGGATTTGTTCTTCAAGCCGCGCTTCCTCGAAGACGCCATGCACACGGCGGGCGAACTGGTCCGCGCGACGAAGGGGATGAGCGTCAGTCTGCTGCTGCCCACGATCTGGCGCGAGGGGCACACGCTTTACAATGCCGTGGTGCTCGCCGAGGACGGCAAGGTCGTCGCCCGCCGGCTGAAGCGCGAGTTGCCCAATGACGACGTGTTCTACGAAAAGCGCTACTTCACGCCGGGGCCGCTGCCCGAGCCGATGGTCATCAAGGGCGTGACGATCGGCGTGCCGATCTGCGAGGACATCTGGCATCGGCCGGTCTGCGAGCACCTCGTGCAGCGCGGCGCCGAGATGCTGCTGTGCCCCAATGGCTCGCCCTACTGGACGGACAAGCAGCACATCCGCAAGGACCTCGTCCGCTCGCGCACGCAGGAAGACGGCGTGCCGCTGCTCTATCTCAACCAGGTGGGCGGCCAGGACGAGCTGGTCTTCGACGGCGCGTCCTTCGGCATGGAGCCGGGCAACAAGCTCGTCTTCCAGGGCAAGAGCTTCGAGAGCGACTTCATCGTCTCCGACTGGGAGCGCGGCAAGCACGGCTGGCACTGCACCAGGGGCGATGTGATCCCGCTGGCCTCGATCGAAGAAGCGCCGTGGCAGGCGATGCTGCGCGGCCTGCGCGACTATGTGCGCAAGAACGGCTTCAGCAAGGTCGTGCTCGGACTGTCGGGCGGCATCGACAGCGCCATCGTGGCGGCGATCGCCGCCGATGCGCTCGGCCCCGAGAATGTCCACTGCCTGATGCTGCCCTATGTCTATACCAGCGAGGAGAGCCTCGCCGACGCCCGCGACTGCGCGGTGCGCCTCGGCGTCCGCTACGACGTCGTTCCAATCGGTGCGCCGGTGGACGAGGCCCTGCGCGAATTGCAGCCGGTGTTCGGCAATGTGGCGCAGGATACGACCGAGGAGAATATCCAGTCGCGCATGCGCGGCCTCGTGCTGATGGCGGTCTCCAACAAGACCGGCGCGATGCTGCTGACCACCGGCAACAAGTCGGAGATGGCGGTGGGCTACGCCACGATCTATGGCGACATGAATGGCGGCTTCAACCCGATCAAGGACCTCTTCAAGATGGAGGTCTACAAGCTCGCCGCCTGGCGCAACGCCCATGTCCCCGACGGCTCGCTCTGTCCACATGGCGACGTGATCCCGCGCTCGATCATCGACAAGGCGCCGAGCGCCGAGTTGCGGCCCAACCAGACCGACCAGGATTCGCTGCCGCCCTATCCGATCCTCGATGAGGTGCTCACCGGCCTCGTCGAAAATGAACTGTCGGTCGCCGAGATCGTCCAGCGCGGACACGGCCGGTTCGACCGGGCGCTGGTCAAGCGCGTCGAGCGGCTGCTGCTGCTCGCCGAGTACAAGCGCCGGCAGGCGGCGCCGGGCGTGAAGCTGACCCGCAAGGCATTCGGCATCGGGCGCAAATATCCCATCACCAACGGGTATCGCGACGAGAGCGAGGTTGTGCCGCGCGAGCAGCCGCCGGTGCCCGCCAAGCAGGGCGTGCAGTGACCACCGTCCGCTATGCCCCATCGCCCACCGGGCGCCTGCATCTGGGCAACGCCAGGCCGGCGCTGCTCAACTGGCTGTTCGCGCTCAGGACCGGCGGCACCTATGTGCTGCGGCTCGACGATACCGACCGCGCGCGTTCGACCGAGGCGTTCGCCGCGGGCATTGAGGAGGATCTCGCCTGGCTCGGTGTGACGCCGGGCCTCAAGGTCCGGCAGTCCGACAGGACGGCGCTCTACGACGCGGCGCGCGACCGGTTGATCGCGAGCGGCCGTCTCTATCCAGCCTATGAGACCGAAGAGGAGCTCGAGATCAAGCGTGGCCGAGCCCGCCTGCTCGGCAAGCCGCCGATCTACGATCGCGCCGCGCTGTCGCTCACCGACGAACAGAAGCGGCAGTACGAAGCCGAGGGGCGCAGGCCGCACTGGCGCTTCCGGCTCGATGGCCGCCCCGTGACGTTCAACGATCTCATCAAGGGACCGCAGACCGTCAACACCGCGTCGATGTCCGACCCCGTGCTGATCCGCGCCGACGGGACCTATCTCTACACGCTGCCCTCGGTCGTGGACGACATCGACCTCGCCATCACGCACGTGATCCGCGGCGAGGACCATGTGTCCAACACCGGCACGCAGATCGAGATCTTCGAAGCGCTCGGCGGCAAGGTGCCGGCGTTCGCGCACCACAATCTGCTGACGGGCGCCGAGGGCGAGGGCCTCAGCAAGCGGATCGGATCGCTCTCGCTGGCCGAGCTGCGCGAGGAGGGCTTCGAGGCGCTGGCGGTCGCGACGGTGGCCGTGCTCACCGGGACCAGCCTGCCGGTCGAGCCGCACGCCGATCTGGGCCAGATCGCCGGAACGCTCGACCTCTCGATGATCTCGCATGGTCCGGCGCGCTTCGATCCTGCCGAGCTCGAGAGCCTCAATGCGCGCCTGCTGCATGAGATGCCCTATGAGGCGGCGCGTCCGCGCCTGCCGCGCAGCATCGGTGGTGCCGCATGGGAAATCCTGCGCGCCAATCTGCGCAAATTCTCCGACATCGAGGCGTGGGCACGGGTGCTGGAAGGCGAAGCGGCGCATGTCCCTGCGGCGCCCGAAGACCGCGCGTTTCTCGCCGACGCTCTTGAACTGCTGCCGCCCGAGCCGTGGGACGAGGCAACCTGGTCGCTATGGACCGGCGCGCTCAAGCAGAAATCGGGCCGCAAGGGCAGGGCGCTGTTTCATCCACTACGGCTGGCGTTGACCGGCCGCGAGGATGGTCCCGACTTCAAGTCCCTGTTGCCGCTGTTGGGGCGTAAGGTGTGTCGGGACCGACTATCCTGACCCGTTTGTCACCGAACATCACGATGCGCTCGGGCTCGTTCGCCGCCTGCTGAACGACGACGGGCTTGGGCTCCTCGCCGGGCGCCGCCGGTCGCGGGCGGGGCAGGGGGATATCGACATAGGCCACCGCGGTGGCCTGGACGATCGTGACCTGGCTCTGTCGGCGCGGATCGCGCATGGGGAGCGGGAAGCTCAGCTCGCCGTAATTGACGATCGCCCGATTGCTGCCGTCGTCCATCGCCACCAGGCCGATCGCGCCATAGTTCGCCTTCGCCTTGCAGCTATTGGCGGTGTCGTAGGCCGACCGGTAGGCGAAGGCCGTGGGCAGGTCGACATAGCGCTGGCCCTGCAGGTTGATCATCTGCTCGGGACCCTGGCCTGGATTGTCGTAGTAGTAGAGGTCGACATCCATGCCGGGGCATTGCTCCATGCAGGCGGCGAGATCGTTTGGTGCGTATTCGACCAGCGTCGAGTAGCTGACCGGCCAGTAGTAGCCGTCGACCCGGCGGACGCACACCGTGCGGACGGTCTCATAGCCCGCAAAGCCCTCGAACTCGTCGCCGCGGGTGTCGACGCCCCCATCGCCGTCATCGAAGCCGCCGAAGAGCTGCTCGAAGATGTTGCCGCGCTTGCGCTCGGTGACGCCGGCGCTCGAACGGGACGAGCAGTTGAAGCGGGCCATCTCCTGGAGAATCGCCTCGCGCTGCTGCGCAACCGCGGCGCCGGTTTCCGCCTGGCTGGAGGCCGCCTGCAGCGCTTCGCGGGCGCGGATGACGACGCGGGCCTGGGTGCGGCAGGCGCTGTTGAGCTTCTCGCCGCGTTTGGCCGCGGCATTGCAGCCGTCACGGACATATTTGCTTTCCGCCCGCTGCACGTCGCGTTCGAGCTCGCGCGTCCGCCGCCGGACATCGCTCAGATCATCGAACGCGCCGCTCCGCTCGATCGAAGCAAGCGTGTTGGCCAGCGCCTGGCAATTGCGCGACTGCGCATAGGCGTCGCTGCCGTCGAGGACGAAAACGAGGCTGACGCAGCACAGCAGCGCCAGACGCATCAAAACTGCCGACGCACTCTGCGTCAGATTCACGGCGAACCCCATGCGCTCCTGGCTAGTGCTGCATTTAGCCCAAATTCGGACGAGACCGAAACGGGCTGAACCTAAAGCTCAGGCGTCACCGCAACGTGAATGGCGGTGAGGGGTTCCAGGAATATCAGCGCTTGCAAGGCGTTAAGCTTCCTGAGAGCGTCCGTGCTCTTCGACACCGGAGCCATCCCCGATGCCTATGAAGTCCCCCCTCATCCTTGGATTTGCCCTCGCCCTGACCGTTGCGGCTGTTGCGACGGCCCAGGACACCGCGGCCGTGGTGGTCGATCCCGCCATTGCCGGGATGACGAATGACCAGCTGGTCGAGGCCCGCCAGAGCGCCATGAAGCAGAACGGCATGACCCTGCGCGGCGCCGCCTCGCTGACCGGCGAGCAGGCCGTGGCCGCCGCGACGACGGTCCTGCAGAACTTCGCCAATCTGCCGGCGCTGTTCAGGGAGGGCTCAGGCACCGACAAATCCAAGGCGCTGCCGGCGGTGTGGCAGAACTGGGACGACTTCAAGGGCCGGTTCGACCACGACGCAGAAGTTGCCGCGCGCATGCTCGCCGCCGCGCAATCGGGCGACACGGCCGGCTACACCGCCGCGATCCAGGAAATCGGCGATAGTTGCGGCGCCTGCCACATGACCTACCGCTCCCGCTAAGTGGTCCCGACGCCATTCATCCACCCTGCCGACGGAAGGCCTTGCTTTCCGCCGGCTTCGTCGTCACATTGCGCGCCATGAAAACCGCCGTCGCGATTATCGTCGTCTCGATTATTTGCTGCTAACAGCTGTTGGCGGCGCGGTTTTCTTCACCCTACTAGTCTCGAAGCCAGAAGAGCCCGCTGCCAGCGTGTAACCGCTTGGGATAGCCATGGGCTCTGACGTGACATTGAAGCTGCACAATACGCTGACGCGGACCAGGGAGGATTTCGTCCCCTTGGATCCCAACAACGTGCGCATGTATGTGTGCGGCCCCACGGTCTACGACTTCGCGCATATCGGCAACGCGCGTCCCGCGATCGTCTTCGACGTGCTGTTCCGGCTGCTGCGCCACGTCTACGGCGCCGACCACGTCACCTATGTCCGCAACATCACTGATGTCGACGACAAGATCAACGCGCGCGCCGCGCGGGACTACCCGAACAGCCCGCTGAACGAGGCCATCCGCAAGGTCACCGAGACCACCGCGGCGCAATACCAGAAGGACACGACGGCGCTCGGTTGCCTGCAGCCCACCGTGCAGCCGCGCGCGACCGAGAACATCGATGAAATGCAGCGCATCATCGCGTCGCTGCAGCAGCGCGGCCACGCCTACGAGGCGGGTGGCGAAGTGCTGTTTGCGGTCGAGACGATGGACGATTACGGCGCGCTGTCTGGCCGCGACCTGTCGCAGAATCTTGCCGGCGCACGCGTCGAGGTCGACGCCCACAAGCGCAACCCGGCCGACTTCGTGCTGTGGAAGCTGAGCTCGGCCAGCGAGCCGGGCTGGGACTCGCCATGGGGCAGGGGGCGTCCCGGCTGGCACATTGAATGCTCGGCCATGAGCGAGCGGTATCTCGGCCAGGTGTTCGACATCCATGCCGGTGGCCTTGACCTGATCTTCCCGCACCACGAGAACGAGATCGCCCAGTCGCGCTGCGCCCATGGTACCGAGACGATGGCGCGCTACTGGCTGCACAATGGGTTCCTCCAGGTGGAGGGCCAGAAGATGTCGAAGTCGCTGGGCAATTTCATCACCATCAACGAGCTGCTCGAGACCGACAGGTTCGGCGGCCGGAGCTGGCCGGGCGAAGTGCTGCGCCTCGCCATGCTGATGACGCACTATCGCGAGCCCATCGACTTCACGGTGAAGCGGGTCGAGGAGGCCGAAGAGAAGCTGCGCGGCTGGCAGCGGACGGCGTCGGCCGCCAAGGGTACCGGCACGCCCGATGCGTCGGTGATCGAGGCGCTGGCCGACGATCTCAACTTCCACCGCGCATCGGTCGCCATCGATGTGATCGCGCGCAAGGCGAACCGCGGCGTCGAGACGGCGGTCGAATGCCTCGCCGCAACGCTCGAATTCTTCGGCTTCAGCAAGGACGGCCTGCTGTCGGATGCGCTGGTGTTCGACCACTCGCGCGTCGAGGATGCGGTGCAGGCCCGCCTCGCGGCGCTCAATGCCAAGGACTTCGCCAAGGCGGACGAGATCCGGTCGGCGCTTCTCGCCGAGGGTATCCAGCTGATGGACAGCAAGAACGACGCTGGCGAACGCGTCACCAAATGGGAGATCAAGCGATGAGCATCTTCGATCATGTCGGGCTGTCCGCGACGGATTTCGGCCGCTCGATGGCGTTCTACACCGCGGCGCTCGGCACGCTCGGGATCAAGCCGCTGGCCGAGTTCAGCGAAGGCGGCCACTCCCATGCCGGCTTCGGCAAGGACCAGCCGAGCTTCTGGATCGGCAGCGGCAAGCAATATCGTGGCGAGGCGCATGTGGCGTTCGTCGCGGGCAGCCGCGCGGAAGTGGAGGCCTTCCATATGGCGGCGCTCGCCAATGGCGGGCGCGACAACGGCAAGCCGGGGCTGCGGCCGCATTATCACGCCAACTATTATGGCGCCTTCGTGCTCGATCCGGACGGCCACAACATCGAAGCGGTCTATCATGGCGGGTGAAATCACCGGCGGCTGCCAGTGCGGTGCGGTGCGGTTCTCGGTGGAGCGGCTGGGACGCGCCTCGATCTGTCATTGCCGCATGTGTCAGAAGGCATTCGGAGGTTTCTACGGCCCGCTGGTGGGCGGACACGGGCTCGCCTGGACGCGCGGCGCGCCCGCCTGGTTCCAGAGCTCCAACAAGGTCCGCCGGGGCTTCTGCGCTCAATGTGGAACGCCGCTCGCCTATGACTATGGCGGGGCGACGGTCGAGGTCGCGATCGGCGCACTCGATGATCCCGAGCTGGCCGCACCGGCGATCCAGGTCAACCCGGCCGACAAGCTGAGCTTCGTCGATGGCCTGCCCGATCTGCCGATGCAACGGCGCGGTGAGAACCCGAACTCCGACGCGTTCATGACCGGCATCGTAAGCCACCAGCATCCTGACCACGACACGGTGCAATGGCCGCCCGCTGGAGGATTTGTCGCGTGAGCACCCTGCGGACCTACTATCCGGAGATCGAACCCTACGCCTCGGGCCTGCTCGATGTGGGCGATGGTCATTCCGTCTACTGGGAGCGCGTCGGCACGCCCGGGGCGAAGCCGGCGGTGTTCCTCCATGGCGGACCGGGCGGCGGACTGTCGCCCAACCAGCGGCGCGTGTTCGATCCGTCGCGCTACGACGTGCTGCTGTTCGACCAGCGCGGCTGCGGCAGGTCGCGGCCCGTCGCGTCGCTCGAGCACAACACCACCTGGGATCTCGTGGCCGATATCGAGCGGCTGCGCGACATGGTCGGCGCCGACACATGGCTGGTGTTCGGTGGCTCGTGGGGTTCCGCGCTGGCGCTTGCCTACGCGCAGACGCACCCCGAGCGCGTGACCGAACTGGTGCTGCGCGGCATCTTCACGCTGCGGCGCTGGGAACTGCAATGGTACTACCAGCACGGCGCGTCGCTGCTGTTCCCCGACAAATGGGAGCATTTCGTCGCGCCCATCCCCGAGGCCGAGCGCGGCGACCTCATCGCCGCCTATCGCAGGCGGCTGATCGGGGGCGACAGGGCCGAGCAACTGGCGGCCGCCAAGGCGTGGTCGAAATGGGAAGGCGAGACCATCACCCTGCTTCCTGATCCGGGCGTCAGCGACGCCTTCTACAACGATGACTACGCGCTGGCCTTTGCCCGCATCGAGAACCACTATTTCGTGCACGAAGGCTGGATGGATGACGGCCAGCTGATCCGCGACGCGCACAGGCTCAGGTCGATCCCCGGCGTGATCGTGCAGGGCCGCTACGACATCGCCTGCCCGCCGCAGACAGCGTGGGACCTGCATCGGGCATGGCCGGAAGCGGAGTTCCATTTCGCCGAAGGCGAGGGGCACGCGCTGAGCCAGCCGGGCATCCTGCACCATCTGATCGAAGCGACCGACCGTTTCGCCGGAGGTGCGCGATGAGCGAGAGCTGGAGCGGCGGCTGCCAGTGCGGCGCGATCCGCTATCGCTTCACCCGCAGGCCGGCGGGCGCGCATGTCTGCCATTGCCGGATGTGCCAGAAGGCGTTCGGCGGCTTCTATGCGCCGCTGGTGGGCGCGCGCTCGGAGTATTTCGAGGTCACGCGCGGGGCGATCGCGACGTTCTCTTCGTCCGACCTTGTCGAGCGCGGCTTCTGCCGCGACTGTGGTACCCCTCTGACCTTTGCCTATAAGAGCGGCAGCGGCATCTCGGTAGCGATCGGCTCGCTCGATCATCCCGAGGACTTCCCGCCGCTCGACCAGCACGGCGTCGAAAGCCGGCTGCCTTTCGTCAATGGCATCGGGCATCTGCCCGATTTGCCCGCCACCGAGGACGAGGACCCGGCGACCGCCGAAGCGATCCGGCAGAGCAACCATCAGCATCCGGATCGCGACACCGCCGAATGGCCGCCGGGAGGACGATGATGGACGATCTCGATCTGGGTGAATTCTCCGGCGGCTGCCAGTGCGGCGCGGTGCGCTTCCATGCCAGGGCGATCCGCGAGAACCCGCATGTGTGCTACTGCCGCATGTGCCAGAAGGCGACGGGCAACCTGTTCGCGGCGCTGGTGGGCATCGGCCACGAGAACCTGACCTGGACGCGCGGCAAGGCCGCCGAGTTCCGCAGCTCCGAGCATGTCGGTCGCGGCTTCTGCGGCAATTGTGGGACGCCGCTCTACTACCGCTATGAGGGCGGCCAGCACATCTCGTTCACGATCGGTGCCTTCGACGAGCCGCATCGGATTCCGCTGCTCTACCAGATGGGGCTCGAAGGTAAGCATCCGTCGCTGTTCCACCTCCGCGATGTCGAGGAAGTCGGCACCACCGAGGCGGCAATGGGCGACGAAGCCGGCGCCATCAAGCGCAGCAACAACCAGCATCCCGATCACGACACGCCAGCGTGGACACCAAGACCGAGTACCGTGTGATGACCAAGGACCGCCTTTATCTGTTCGACACCACGCTGCGCGATGGCGCGCAGACGGCCGGCATCGAGTTCTCGCTCGAGGACAAGATCCGCATCGCCGCGCTGCTCGAGGAGATCGGGGTTGACTACATCGAGGGCGGTTACCCTGGGGCGAACGTCGTCGACGACGAGTTCTTCCGGCAGAACCGCACCAGGCGCGCGACGTTCACTGCCTTTGGCATGACCAAGCGCAGCGGCCGTTCCGTAGGCAACGACGCCGGCTTGCAGGCCGTGCTGCGTGCGCCGGCATCGGCAATGTGCCTCGTCGGCAAATCGTCCGAGCATCAGGTCAAGGTCGCGCTGGGCATCAGCGGCGAGGAGAATCTGAAGAGCCTGCGCGAGTCCGTTCAGGCCGGCGTCGCGGCGGGCAAGCAGGTGCTGATCGACTGCGAGCACTTCTTCGACGGCTACAAAGGCAACCCCGACTACTCGCTGACCTTCGTGCGCACGGCGATCGCGGCTGGCGCACGCTGGGTCGTGCTGTGCGACACCAATGGCGGCACGATGCCCAGCGAAGTCGCCGAGATCGTCCGCGCGGTGACGGCAGTCGTGCCGGGCGACAAGCTCGGTATCCACGCGCATGACGATACCGGGCAAGCGGTGGCCAACTCGCTGGCGGCCGTCGAAGCCGGCGTGCGGCAGATCCAGGGCACGCTCAACGGGTTGGGCGAGCGCTGCGGCAACGCCAACCTCGTGACGCTGATCCCGACGCTGGTGTTGAAGCCGGTCTTTGCCGATCGCTTCGAGACGGGCGTCGGACCCGAGCAATTGGCCGAGCTCACCCGCGTCAGCCGCGCCTTCGACGATCTGCTCAACCGGGCGTCGGACCGGCAGGCGCCCTATGTCGGCGCCGCGGCGTTCGCGACCAAGGCGGGCATCCATGCGTCCTCGATCGCCAAGGACCCCTCGACCTATGAGCATGTGCCGCCCGAGAGCGTGGGCAATGTGCGCAACATCATGGTCAGCCAGCAGGCCGGCAAGTCGAACCTGCTGACCGCCCTCAAGCGCCACGGCATCGTGCTCGACAAGGACGATCCGCGGCTCGAACGGCTGCTGCGCACGGTCAAGGAGCGCGAGGCGCGGGGTTATTCCTACGACGGCGCCGAGGCGAGCTTCCTGCTGCTCGCCCGCGAGGTGCTGGGCACCGTGCCGCGCTACTTCGAGGTGGAGAGCTATCGCGCCTCGGTCGAGCGGCGACACAACGCCAAGGGCCAGCAGATCGACGTGACCGAGGCGGTGGTCAAGGTCGTCGTGGACGGCGAGCGCTTCATGTCGGTGGCCGAGGGCAACGGCCCGGTCAATGCGCTCGACACCGCGCTGCGCAAGGATCTGGGCAAGTTCTCGGGCGATATCGGCGACCTCGAACTGGTCGACTTCAAGGTGCGTATCCTCGACGGCGGCACGGGCGCGGTCACCCGTGTGCTGGTCGAAAGCCGCGACGCCAGCGGCGAGCGCTGGTCGACGATCGGCGTCTCCGCAAACATCATCGACGCCTCATTTGAGGCGCTATATGAATCCATCACATATAAACTGCTCAAAACGAGGGGAACGGCCACGTAGTTGTTCCTCCATCGGGGAACGTCTTGGCCGCCTCTCATGCTGCACTTTCGGTGAGCGCCACCGTCGGCGTCGCTGTTGCGACGCTGCTGGTCGTGGGCGGCATTCTGGCCGCGCCGTCGCTGCTCGAATGTTCCCGTGATTCCAACGGTTTCGGTGCATGTCTTCACGACAGAATGGCTGACGGCGGACTGCTCGCGCCGGAGGCGGGCAGCACCGAGCAGCCCGACATCGTCGCCGACGTGTCCAGCGAACCGTCCGCGCCGCCGGCACCGGCGGGCTGGATGGGGGCCAACGCCAACGAGTATGAGACGCCGGCTGCCGCGCCCGTGGGCCTGACCGGTTCTCCTGCGACGATCACCGGAGCCGAAGCCGCGCCGGTCGCCGAGCCGCCGCTCGAGGTGGCGATCGTGCCGCCGGCCGAACTGGCGACAGGATTGCCCTCGGCAGGCCCCGAAGCTGCCACGGTGACGCTCGATGCGACGGCGCCCGGCCTCGTCGCCGAAGGCGCGCCCTCCGCTGCTTTGGCGCCGGCCGCCGATGTTGCGCTCGTCGGGCCGCAAGGGGCCGTGAACGCCACCGGGCCGCAACCGGCCGAGCCGCCCGACGGTGCTGCGACGCTGACGCCGCCCGAGAGCCTGGTTGTCGAGGCGCCCACCGCGGAGCCCGAGGCGCCGCCGGTACAACTCGAAGCCGAGGCGAGCGTCGAGCCGATCGAGGCACCCGCGTCGACCGCCCCCGAATTCAACCCGCTTTATCCCAACGTCCTCGTGCTGCCGCCGCCGGCTTCGGGGGACAATTCGTCGTTCCGCACGCTGCAGTTGAACTGATCGGCCTTGCGAAAGTCGCGGTTCTCTTCTATCGGTAAATGACGATGAACACGATGCAGGACGAAGAACTGGCCGACGTGATGCGCGCACTGGGACACCCGGTGCGGCTGTCGATCCTGCGCATCCTCGCCGAGAAGCAGTCCGACTGCTGCTGCACCGACGTGACCGACTGCCTGCCGCTGGCGCAGTCGACGGTGAGCCAGCACATCAAGGTGCTGCTCGATGCGGGGCTGGTCGAGCGCAGCCCCAAGGGCACCCGCAATTGCTACTCGCTGAACACCTCGCGGCTCGCCGCGCTCAACGGCGCGTTCTCGGGGCTCTATTCCGGCCTCGCGGCTGACCTCGCCGCGCCGCGGCGAACGGAAACCGAGCCGGCCTGATGGCTTCTCCCGCACCGACGAGCAAAGCGCCGCGCGTGACCGCGGAAGGCTCGCTGCTCACCACCGTCCGCAATTTGTGGGGCTATATGTGGCCGGCGGGCAGGGCGGACCTCAAGCTGCGCGTGGTGCTCGCCATCGGCGCGCTGCTGCTGAGCAAGATCGCCACCACCTTCATCCCCTTTGCCTATAAGGGCATCATCGACGGCCTCAACCAGGCGGCCGGCAGCAACCAGGCGCTGGTGCTGGGCATTGCGGTGCCCATCGTGCTCGTCGTCGCCTATGGCGTGGGCAATATTCTCGACGCCGGCTTCCAGCAGCTGCGCGACATCCTGTTCGCGAGCGTCGGCCAGCACGCGGTCCGCAAGCTCGCCCGCGAGACGTTCGAGCACCTGCACAAGCTGAGCCTCCGCTTCCACCTCGCCCGTCGCACCGGCGGGCTGAGCCGGGTCATCGAGCGCGGCACCAAGGGCATCGAGACCATCGTGCGCTTCACGATGCTCAACACCGCGCCCACGGTGGTGGAGTTCGTCATCGTCGCCGTGGTCTTCGTGTGGATGTTCGGCGTGAGCTATCTGGGCGTGCTCGTCGTCACGATCTGGCTCTATCTCTATTTCACCATCAAAGCCTCGAACTGGCGCATCTCGATCCGCCGCGACATGAACGAGAGCGACACCGACGCCAACTCCAAGGCGATCGACAGCCTCTTGAACTTCGAGACGGTCAAGTACTTCGCCAACGAGCAGATGGAGGCGCAGCGCTTCGACAAATCGATGGAGCGCTACGAGCGCTCGGCGATCCGCATCTGGACCTCGCTGGGCTATCTCAATTTCGGCCAGGCCGCGATCTTCTATGCCGGCGTCATCGTCATCGGCATCCTGTGCGTGCAGGGTGTGCTCGCCGGCCAGCTGACGATGGGCGACTTCGTGCTGCTCAACACGTTTCTGATGCAGATCTACCGCCCGCTCAACTTCATCGGTTTCGTCTATCGCGAAATCCGGCAGGGGCTCACGGACATCGAGGAGATGTTCAAGCTGCTCGACCAGAATCCCGAGATCGAAGACAAGCCGGGCGCCGCGCCACTTGATATCAAGGGACCGGTCATCCGCTTCGATGATGTGACGTTCCACTACGATCCCGACCGTGAGATATTGAAGGGTATCAGCTTCGAGGTGCCCGCCGGCAAGACCACTGCGATCGTCGGGCCGACCGGCGCGGGCAAATCGACCATCTCGCGGCTGCTGTTCCGATTCTACGACGTCACCGGCGGGCGGATCACCATCGACGGGCAGGACATCCGCGAGGTGACGCAGGCGTCGCTGCGCCACGCCATCGGCATGGTGCCGCAGGACACGGTGCTGTTCAACGACACCATCGCCTACAACATCCAGTACGGCCGCCCCGGCGCGTCGATGGACGAAATGCGCGAGGCGGCCGACCTCGCCCAGATCGGCCCGTTCATCGCCTCGCTGCCCAAGGGCTTCGACACACCGGTCGGCGAGCGCGGGCTTAAGCTCTCGGGCGGCGAGAAGCAGCGCGTGGCGATTGCACGTACCATCCTCAAGGGGCCGCCGATCCTCATCCTCGACGAGGCGACATCGGCGCTCGACACCAAGACCGAGCAGGACATCAAGGCGGCGCTCGACGCGGTGAGCCGCAATAGAACAACGCTCGTGATTGCGCACCGCCTGTCGACGGTGATCAATGCCGACGAGATCATCGTATTGCGCGACGGCCTGATCGCCGAGCGCGGCACGCACCAGATGCTGCTGCTGCGCGACGGCCTCTATGCCCAGATGTGGGCGCGCCAGCGTGAGGCCAGCGAGGCCGAGGAGCGGGCGCGCGAGGCCGCCAACGACGCGCAGGGCTTCGTCAAGCGGGGCCTGCCCGCGGCCGAATGAGCGCACCTGGACTGCCGTAGACGTGCAGGACGAAGTCCTGGCGGAGCGGTCCCCGGACTTTGCAGGCGACGTCGCCTCAGGCGTGGGGGTCGAATGGTGCGGTGTTGGCGTGGAGCCAGGCCTCGATCACATCCTTGCGGAAAGAGCCAGCCTCGAGGTTGGAGTAGATGAAGCGCTCCGCTTGTTCGTTGCTTGCGGAAATGTCCGCGCCGTTGGCCTGCAGGAAGAGTTCGACGCAGGCATACGCGACGCGCTTGTTCCCATCGACGAAACCGTGGTTCATCGCCAGACTTTCCCAGAGGGCGGCAGCTTCTTCGATCAGGTCTGCATAATAGCCCGTCTGCGGCCGGAGCAGCGCGGACTCGATCAGACCGTGGTCGCGCACTCCGGACGCTCCACCGAACGTGCGAATGAGAACGTCGTGGATGCGAAGCACCTCGTCCAGCGTCAGATAGAAGGTCATCGCGACCTACTTGGCGAGTGCTTCGTACAGCGACTTTCGCCGCTCAACACTGCGCGCCAGAAGCTTGTCGACGAGGGGGCGAACCTTAGCCGAGCCCGCACGTCCGGTGAGCTCTGCATACTCCTCGGCCGACAGCATCACGGCGACGTCGCGACCATTCTTCTGGATGCGGACGGGCTCCTTGCGGGCCATTTCGAGAACTTCGCCGAACTTATTCTTGGCGTCGGTGGCGGAAATCTCGACCATCTGGCAGGCTCCATTAGCTAGAATAGCTAAAATAGACAATCGTCAGAGCTATTACAAGCCGCCAAAAACGAAAGGCCCGGATCGCTCCGGGCCTTCTTGGCTATTCCGCTGCCTGGCGGTTGCCGTCTTCGTCGTTGGCCGGTTTCGGCCGGGCCGGCGGGGTGGCCGGGAGGGCAGGGGGCGCCTCGGGGACGTCGACCACTTCGCCGTCCGGCGTGACCGCCTTGGTGCGGGGGCGGAAGACCATGGCCCACAGACGGCCGGGCAGGTGCAGCAGGCCCAGGAAGAAGCGGGCGAACTGGTGACCGGCCACCTTGGGGGCGACGATCATCACCGGCACCATCACCAGCGTGAGCGCGGTGGACACGAACAGGCCCGAAACCAGCGCCGCGCTGAGGTGGATGAACCACGAGCCGGCAAGACCGCCGACTACGATCTCGCGGCGGATGAAGTCGAACTCGACGTTCAGCGCCATCGGGATCACGCCCAGCGCAGTCACGGTGGCGGTGAGCAGAACCGGGCGGACGCGCTGGCTCATGGTGAGCAGCATCGCCTTGATCGGCTCGACGCCATCGTCGCGGGTGTAGTGGTTGTAGGTGTCGGTGAGCACGATGCCGTTCTTCACCACGATACCGGCGAGCGCCACGATGCCGAGGCCGGTCATGATCGCCGAGAACGACATTCCAGTGACCATCAGGCCAAGGAACACGCCCGCGAGCGACATGATGACCGTCGAGATCGTGACGAACACCTGCCAGAACGAATTGTACTCGAGCAGCAGGATGAAGAAGATCAGGAACAGCGCCATGCTGAAGGCGGTGACGATGAAGGCGTTGGTGTCGCCGATCTGCTCGTCTGCACCGCCGAAGGCAAGGTTCGTCGTGGCGGGGATGGTGCCGGCCTTGACCTGCTCGTCCCACCAACTCTTGACCTGGTCGACCTTGGCGTCGGCCGCGATCGGGTTGCCCTGCGCATCGTTGGGCAGCAGGTTGGCGGCGACGTTCATCGAGTAGATGCCGTTGCGGCGGCTGAGATTGGCCGTCTTGGGCACCGCCTTGCGCTCGATGAAGTTGCTGACCGGCACGAGGCCCTGCGCGGTGACGATGCGCAGCGAGTCGAGCGCATCGAAGGTCCGCTCGCCCTCAGGCAGGCGAACACGGATGTCGAGCTCGTCGGTCGCATCGTCGGGACGATAGGAACCGATACGCACGCCGCCCGTCACGAGCTGCACATAGGGGCTGAGCTCGCGCACGCCGACGCCGTACTTGGCCGCGGCGACGCGATCGATGGTGATCTCCCAGTCGATGCCGGGGGACGGACGGCCGTCCTCGACGTCGATGGTGTCGCCCAGGTCGTTTTCGACGAAGCTGCGCACCTTCTCGACCACCGGCAGGAGGTCGGAATAGAGCGTGCTCTCGACGCGCAGGTTGATCGCCTTGCCGGCGGGAGGGCCGTTCTCGACGCTCGAAATCTGCACGTCGAGACCCGGGATGTCGGCCACCGCGGTGCGGATGTCGGCGAAGATCTTGGAGGCCGGGTAGCGCTCGTTCCACGGCATCAGCTGCAGGCTGAAGCTGCCGATGGTGTCGGTGGGCGAGCCGCCGCTCATCATGCCGTCGCCGCCGCCGAAGGCCATCACGGAGTCCTGGATGCCCTGGACGGTGAGGATCTTCTGCTCGACTTCCATCAGCAGGTCGCGCACTTCGATCGGCGAATAGTTGCCGCGGGCGATCACATTGACCGTGCCGTATTCGGGCTCGGACGCCGGGAAAGCCTCGCTGCGCACGCCGGCGCCGGCATAGGCGACGAAGATGCCGATGACGATGGCAAAGCCGATGGGCAGCGTGACCAGCGGATAGTGCAACAGGCGCGACATGATGCGGACATAGACGCCGGTGAGGCCGCCCACCTTCTTCATGTCGAACTTGTCGGGATACATGACGATGTCGGCCTTGGCCTTCTCCTCGGGATCGACATGCGCCTTGGCGATGAACGCGCCAATGATGGGCATGAAGACCAGCGCCGAGATCAGCGAGGCACACATCACCACGATCACGATGATCGGCAGGTAGCTCATGAACTTGCCGATGATGCCCGGCCAGAAGAGCAGGGGGATGAAGGCACCCAGCGTGGTGAAGGTGGCCGACACGACCGGTACGAACATCTTGCGCGCGGCAAGGATGAACGCTTCCTTCTTGCTCACGCCTTCCTGCAGCTTTCGCTCGGCATATTCGACGACCACGATGGGGTCGTCCACGAGCACGCCCACGGCGAGCACGAGGCCGAACATGATCATCATGTTGATGGTCATGCCCAGGATGCTGACGACGAGGAAAGCCATCATGAAGGAGATCGGGATGGAGAGGCCGATCATGATGGCGGCGCGCCAGCCGAGGGTGGCGACGCAGGTGATCAGAACCAGCGCGACCGCGGTGAGCACCGCCGCCTCGAGCGACCGGAAGAGCTGCTTGGTGCTCTCGGCCTGATCGAGCAGGAACGAGTGCTGCACGCCCTGCGGCCAGCTGGCGGTGACCTCGGTCGCGACGCGCCGGACTTCGTCCGACACGGTGATGACGTTGGTGCCAAGCTTCTTGATCACGCCCAGCGTGATGGCGGGGGAGCCATTGACGTTGGCGTAGCTGGTCGCGTCCTCGAAGGTACGCGTGATGGTCGCCACGTCGCCGAAGGTGACGACGGTGTCGCCCACCGTCTTGAGCGGCAGGTTGTAGACGTCCTCGGCCGTGGTGATGAGGCCGGGGACCTCGACGTTGAACGAGCCCTGGCCGGTGTCGAGCGTGCCGCCCGGCACCACCATGTTGTTCTTGGCGAGCGCGTCGAACAGCTGGCTGGCGGTGAGGTTGTAGGCGTCGAGGCGGTTGAGGTCGATGGTGACCTGGAGCACTTCGTCGCGCGAACCGGAGATCGACACCGACTGCACGTCGGGCAGCTTCTCGAGCTCGTCGCGCAGCGCCTTGGCGTTCTGCACCAGCGCGCGCTCGGGCACGTCGCCATAGACCGCGACGTTGATCGAGGGCATGCCCGAGAACGAGATCTCGGTGACCGTGGGGGTCGTCGCGTCGCTCGGCAGTTCGCCGGTGACGCCGTCGATGGCCGCGCGGATATCCTGCAGCGCCTTGTCGCCGTCGACATTGACGTCGAACTCGAGGAACACCGAGGCGTGGCCGGTGGTCGAGGTCGTCGTGTAATTGACGAGGCCGTCGACTTCCTTGACGCGGTCCTCGATCGGCTTGGCGAGGAGCCGCTCGGCGTCGCCCGGCGACACGCCGGTCTGGCTCACCGAAACGTAGAAGTAGGGAATGTCGATTGCCGGGAAACTCTCCTTGGGCAGCGACGTGTAGCTGATGCCGCCGGCAACAAGCAGCAGGGCCATCACCGTAAGGACGACCCTGGGCATGCGCAGGACGCGCTCGAGGAAGTTCATCATGTTGCGGCAGGCTCCCCGTCTGCAGTCTTTGCATCGACGATCTGGCCGGGCTGGACGAATTCCTGTCCGACGGTAATCACATTGACGCTGAAGGGCAGGCCGGTGACCCAGACGCCTTCACGCGTATCCCGGATGATGGTCACGGGATGGAAGGCAACCTTGTTGCCCGCTTCGACTGTGCGGATGCCCAGCACGCCGTCATCGTCGAGCGTGAGGACGGACTGCGGCAGGACGTGGACCGGCGCGGTGCCGACATTGACCACCGCCTCGGCGGTGATGCCGTCGCGCAGCTTGAGGTCGGCGTTGGGCAGGTCGATCTCGACCGGGAACGACCGGGTCGCGTCATCGGCGGTGGGCGCGATGTAGCTGACGGTGCCCTCGGCCTTGTCGCCGGTGATGGTGGTCACGGCGGCCTTGAGGCCGAGCCGCGCGTACTGGATGCGGGCCTCGGGGACCGAGGCGATGAACAGCATCGGGTCGAGCTCGACGACAGTGGCGCAGGGCTGGCCCATCGAGAGCATGCTGCCTACGGTGGTCATGGGGTCGCTGACGGTACCGGCGATGTCGCTCTTGATGACGGTGCGGTCGAGCTCGAGCTGCGCGTTCTGCAACTGCGCCTGCGCGCCCTTGAGTTGCGCCTCGACGGCGAGGGTGGTGTTGGAAGCGGCAACGCCCTTCTTCACCAGCTCGAGATTGGCATTGTAGGCCGTCTGCGCCTGGTCGACAGCGGCCTGCGCCTGGTCGACCGCGAGCTTGCGGGCGCCCTGGTCGAGCGTGCACATGGTGTCGCCGGCCTTGACGGCCTGACCCTTCTTGACCGCCACCGACTGCACGATGCCCGAGGTCTGCGCCACGACATTGACGCTCGACTTGGCCTTGGTGCGGCCGCGCAGCGGCACTTCGATCGGCATGTTCTGGGCGGTGACGACGGCGATGCGCACCGAGCGCGGCGCGGCCGCTTCACCGCCGCCGGCCTGCTCATTGCGCTCGGCAATGGTCAGCTCGGGGTCGACGTGGCCGACCTGCTCGCCATGATCGTTGATGTGGGAGTCGTTGATGGCGTCGGTCAGCGGACCGCCGTCCTTCTCGACCAGCGAGACGATGTTCCGCTCGCCATTACCTGGACCGTTGCCGCCGGTTACGAGGATGCCCGAGGCCATCCAGATCGCCAGACCGAGCACGATGACGAGCGCGATGCCGTAGGAGTAAATCGCACGCATTGAGAAAATGCCCTCTATTCCGCGGCAGCAGCGGCATCCGGCCGCGCCATCGCGATCAATTCGCCCATGTGGGCTTCGATATGGTCACGCGCAAACGCCATGCAAGATCGGCCATGGTCGATTATCCAGCGATCGGCGGGACTGGTGTGGTTGGTGGCGAGCCGATCCATTTCGGCGACCGCCTGGTCGAGCGATTCGAGGCGCTCATTGAGCCGCTGGATGACCAACGACTGAGGTAGTTCTGGCGCAAAGCGCGCGAACAGCATGAACTCGCTGCGGTACTCATCCTCGCCCAGCTTGTCGAACAGCGAGTTGATGAATTCGCGGCGGCCCAATTCGGTGATCGAGTAGATCTTCTTGGAGGGCCGGCCGTCCTGCCGGGCGACGCGCGAGGTGACGAACTTGTCCGCCTCGAGCTTCTGCAACGCCGGATAGATCGCGCCATAGCTGGCGTCGATGAAGTAGGAGTACTCCCCTTCGACGCTGAGCTTGCGGATCTCGTAGCCGGTCGCCTCGCCATCATAGAGGATGGACAGGCAGATGGTGCGGACGTTCATGAGCAGGTGACTAGGCCATATGCTGGGCAAGAATATGCCGGGCCTATATACGCACACGGAAGTGACCACAAGCGCGCGCCACGCATGTAAGCCATGCGCGGTTAACGGGACCTTCAGCCGGCCGAAAGCGCTTTCTGCATTTCCGACACACCCTTAGCGGCTAGTTCGAGCGAGGCGGCAGCCATGAAAAACGGGTTCAGGTGATCGCCGCCACGGCCGTAGGTGAGGGGCCGGCCGTCGAGGGTGAGCACAGCGCCGCCGGCCGCCTCGAGAATCGCCTGGCCGGCCGCGGTGTCCCATTCGCAGGTGGGCGTGAAGCGCGGATAGAGCTGGGCGTCGCCCTTGGCGAGCAGGCAGAATTTGAGCGAGGAGCCAACCGAAACGTCCTCCGTGACGACGAGGGCGTCGCAGAACCCCTTGAGTGCATCGTGGCCGTGCGAGCGGGACGCGACCACCCGCATCGGGTGGTTGGGATTGGTCCGGATGGGCAGGAGCTCGTTGCGGTAGTTGATCTCGAACGCCCCGTCCGGCCCGCCCAGATAGGTGGCGCCGGAGGCGGGGGCGAGGATGACGCCGCGGGTCGGGCGCCCGCCCTCGATGAGCGCGATATTGACGGTGAACTCGCCGTTACGCTTGAGGAATTCCTTGGTGCCGTCGAGCGGGTCGATGCAGAAGAAGCGGTCGCCCAGCTCGGGAACATGGCCGGCCGCCACGCTTTCCTCGGCGAGGAATGGCAGGCCCGTCGGCGCCAGCAGCTTGAGGATGGCGGTTTCGGCGCGCTGGTCGGCCAGCGTCACCGGCGAGCCATCGGCCTTCTCGTAGATGTCGAACTCGTCCAGATAGATGTCCATGATCGGCGCGGCGGCGGCGCGCGCGGCGGCGAGCATGAGGTCGAGCAGCTTGTCCGGCATCCGGCGAAATCCTGTGTCGGCGGCGGTTTAGGGCGCGCTTGGGCGCCTGTCTATCGACAAAGCGTCCACAGTCGGGGAAGAACGGGCCATGACCCACGCCGATGCACAGGCGCTCGACCGCGCCGACCCGCTTGCCCCGTTCCGCGACCGCTTTTCGATCCCTCAGGGAACGATCTATCTCGACGGCAATTCGCTTGGCGCGCTGCCCCGCTCGGTCGCCGCCCGAACCGCCAAGGTGGTGAGCGAGGAGTGGGGGCGCGACCTCATCACGAGCTGGAACCGGCACGACTGGATCGACCTGCCGCGCCGCGTCGGCGCCCGCATCGCCCCGCTGATCGGCGCCGAGCCGGGGAGCGTCGTGGTGGCGGATTCAACCTCGCTCAACATCTTCAAGCTCCTGGCGGTGGCCGTCGGACGGTCGGACCGCCGGGTGATCCAGACCGAAACGGGCAATTTCCCCACCGACATCTATATCGCCGGCGGGCTCGCGACGCTGACCGGGCACGAGGTGCGTGTCGATGATCTGGCGGTGATCCGCGACGATGTGGCCGTCGTGCTGGTCACCGAGGTCAACTACCGCACGGGTGCCCGGCACGACATGAAGGCGCTGACGGCGCGGGCGCACGCGGCGGGCGCGACGGTGATCTGGGACCTCTGCCACTCGGCGGGCGCGTTCCGCGTCGACCTCGCCGGGGCGGGGGCGGACTATGCCATTGGCTGCGGCTACAAATATCTCAATGGTGGGCCGGGGGCGCCGGCCTTCGCCTATGTGGCGCCGCGCCATTTGCCCGGCCTCCGCACGCCGCTCAGCGGCTGGCTCGGCCACGCCGCGCCGTTCGCCTTTGCGCCCGACTACCAGCCCGCCGAGGGCACCGACGCGCTCCGCGTCGGCACTCCGCCGGTGATCTCGATGAGCGCGCTCGACGCGGCGCTCGAGGCGTTCGACGGCGTTGACCTCGCAGCGGTGCGGGCCAAGGCCGACGCGCTGTTCGATGTGTTCGCGGGCGAAGTGGGCGCCCGTTGCCCGGAATTCGAGCTGCTGACGCCGCGCGATGCCGGATCGCGCGGCACTCAGGTGTCGCTGCGCCACCCCGAAGCCTACGCCATCATGCAGGCGCTGATCGCCCGCGGCGTCATCGGCGACTTCCGCCAGCCCGACATCATGCGCTTCGGCCTGACGCCGCTCTATTTGCGGTTCGAGGATGTGTTCCGCGCCGCCGAAATCCTCGCGGAGGTGATGGCGACGCGGGCGTGGGACCGCGACGCGTTCAAGCGGAAGGCGAAGGTGGTGTGATCACCTCGGCGTTCCGTGCTCCGCGTCCTCGATCCTCGCGAAGGGCTTCTCAGCGGGAATGTCTAGGTCGTCCGCTATGGGCGCGAGGGGGCGCGAGGCACTCACCACTTCCCGATGACCCGCTTCACCTTGGCGATGAAGCCGCGGAGCTGGTCGGGGGTGACGTTGTTCATGTCGTAGAGGGCGAGGTAGGTCGGGGGGAGCCAGCCGCCGAAGGTGACCCAGCCCCAGCGCCTTGCCATGCGGCGCGGCGGATCGCCCATCACCATGGTGCGCCAGCGGTTGCCGCCATAGGAGGTGACGAAGGCGATCTTCTTGATGTGCTTGAGGTTGGGCTTGAGCTTGCCCTTGTCCGGTCCGTCGCCGCCTTCGAGCACGAACGAGACGCCTGGCATGAACACCTTGTCAAAATAGCCCTTGAGGATGGCGGGAAAGCCGTAGTTCCACACCGGGTGGACAACGACCATGCCCTCGGCGGCCATCAGGCGGTCGACATAGGGTTTCAGATCCGGCGTGATGTTGTCGGGCACGTCGTGGTAGCGCAGCCGGTCCTCGCGGCTCAGCACCGGGTCAAAGTTCTCGGCATAGAGGTCGACAAGATCGACCTGGTGCCCCTTGGCGGTGAGCGCATCTACAACGGCGTTACAGAGGGACCGGTTGTAGCTCGTCTCGAGCGGGTGGGCGTGCAGCACCATCACGCGCATCAGGCGGCACCCAGCGTCTTGAGGCCATCGAACAGCCAGGCGCGCCCGCTGTTGAGGTCGAAATTGGGGTCATCCCAGGCGATCATCTTGCCGGGGTTGAGTATGCCCTTGGGGTCGGCCTGCTTTTTGAACTCGAGCTGGTTGCGATCGGTCTTCTTCATGCCGCCCTCTTCGAGGGTGTAGCGGTGCGGGTTGAACACCAGGATGTCGTTTGCCTCGTGGATGCGGATGATCTCCTCGAGCCGCTCCTCGGTCGTGTAGCGCACGATGGGGAGGCCGGCGAAGACGATCTTGCCGTCGAAGCGGATCATCTCGAGATGCATCGGCACCTCGTCGCCAAAGTGTTCGATCGCCCATTTCACATGCTCGAGATCGGGATACTGCGTCTGCAGGTACGTGATGCCGGGGTCGAGCTTGAGCCCGCGCAGAGTCGTGTGGTTCCAGGCGAGCTCATAGATCGGCGGCAGCTTCCTGCGCTCGTCCTCGGCCAGCGTATCGGTGCGCAGCAGGAGATCGGCCTTGTGGAAGTCGACGAGGTCAATGAGGGCGGGAACCGCGGCCGGAGCGGCCATCAACAGCACCACCGACTGGTCGCGCGATTTCATGTAGGGCTTGTGCCGGTTGAACCAGTCGAACGGGAGAGGAGCCGCGACCGGCGAGATTTCCTTGAGCAAGAGGCCATCCTGCCGCGCCGCCTGTTCGGCGAAGGCGCAGGCCTCCATGACCGAGTTGAAGCCGACCATCACGTCGACCCAGTCATAGGCCGCCGTCAGCGGAATCTCGGCTTCGACGATGATGCCATTGGTGCCGTAAGCGTGCGCGACCTTGAGGATGTCGGGACCGGTGAGGTCGAGAATGCGCGGCGTCTCCTCGCAGGTGATGACCTTGAGGCCGAGGAGATTGCCGAAGGCGCGCAGGCCGCCCCAGCGCAGCGACCCGACACCGCCCGAGCCGCCGGCAATGAAGCCGCCCAGCGTTGCCATGCGATAGGTCGAGGGGTGGAACCGCATCTCGCCGCCGACAGCGGCCTTGGTCTGCTCGTCGAGCTTTTCGAGGATGATGCCGGCTTCGGCTCGCACGCGATCCTTGCTGATCGAAACGACGCGGTCGAGGCCGGTGAGGTCGAGGATGACGCCGCCCGAGAGCGGCATGGCCTGCCCGTAATTGCCGGTGCCGGCGCCGCGCGGCGTCACTGGAACGGCGTATCTGTAGGCGGCGGCGAGGATGGTGACGACCTCGTCCTGAGTGCGCGGCGTGACGACGAGCTGGGCCGTGACGTTTTCGAGCTCGGCCTTGAGGCGCGGCGAGTACCAGTAGTGATCGCGGCTCTTCTGCTGCACGATCCTCGGGTGATCCTGCTGCGGGATGTCGCCGAGCGCGGCGCGGAATTGGGTCAGGTCCATCTCAGGCCTCCATGAGGTCATCGAGTTCGCGATAGTCGGGAAGGGTGGTGTCGATCGCCGTGCCGTTGCGCAGCACAATGCGGTCCGATTGCGGGCGGGCCAGCAGCTCGGTCCAGTTGCGGGCGCGGAAGAGGAGAAGGTCCGCCGACGCGCCGACGGCAATCTGCGCCGTGTAGGCGAAGCCCGCAATGCCGGCGGCGTCGGCGGCGACGGTGCGGGCCCAGCGCCATGCGCCATCCATCGGATGGTCGAAATGGAGGATGCGGGCGCCCTCGCGCAGCACTTCGAGCGCGTCGAGATCGCCATAGGCGTAGAACGGATCGCGCGTATTGTCCGAGGCGATGGCGACGGGCACGCCGGCGGCGCGGAACTCGTGGAGGAGAGTGACGCCGCGCTGCAGCGGCGTGACGCCGCCACGCGCATTGCGGCCCATCAGATACATGTTGCACAGCGGCAGCGAGACGATCGCAATGCCGGCTTCGGCGACCCGCTCGATGGTGCGCTGCTGGATCGCTTCGCCCTGCACGGTGAGCGCGCAGCAGTGACCGGCGAGGACGCGCCCCGTGTAGCCGGTCTCGATGACGGCCTCGGCCAGCGCCAGCAGGACGTCGGACGTGGGGTCGAGCGTTTCGTCGGCGTGGATGTCGATGTCGAGCCCGTGCCGACCGGCAGCATCGACAACGGCCCGCATGGCCTCGCGCGACTGCGGGAAGCTGCGGACAGCCCCACCGAGGATGCCGCCGGCAGCGGCGACGCGCGCGGCGACGGCGTCGAGCATGGCGGGGTCCAGCAGGACCTGCGGGCCAACCAGCGACACCGCCTGGAGCTCGATGCGGCCGGCCCAGCGTTCGCGCATGCGGTCGAACACGTCCCACGAGATGTCGTGCTGCGGTGGCGTCGATTCGATGTGGGTGCGGATGGCGGCGGTGCCATGCGCATAGGCGCAGCGCAGGGCGAAATCCATGCGGCGCTCGACATCGGCGGCCGACCAGCGCGTCGTGCTGTCTTCGATCGAGCGGGTGAGGGCGGTTTCCCAGGTGCCGTCCTCATTGGGACGACGCGGCCAGATGTGGCCCTTGTCGAGATGGGTGTGGATGTCGACGAGCGCGGGCAGCACCAGGCCGCCGTCGAGGTCGCGGCCGGGGCCGGGGGTGTGCGGCGTGATGCTCGCGATGCGGCCGTCGGCGATCGCGATGTCGACACGCTCGATCTCGCCGCCGGGCCGGCCCATCATTGCCGACGGCACTGATGCGTTGCGCAGCGTCTCCATCAGTTCTCCCGGCGCACGGCGCTTTCGTGCCAGCGATGAAGGACGAGCCAGGAGATGAGCGAGGTGATGCCGAAGATGGCGACACCCGTGCCCGTGAGCATGAGCAGCGCAGCGAACATGCGCGGAATGTTGAGCCGATAGCCGGATTCGAGGATGCGGAAGGCGAGGCCCGAGCCCTGTCCGGCGCTGCCCGCGGCAAACTCCGCGACGACGGCGGCGATCAGCGACAGGCCGCCACCGATGCGCAGGCCGGCGAGGAAGTAGGGCATGGAGGCGGGGATCTTGAGGTAGAGCAAGCTCTTCCAGCGGCCGGCGCCATAGAGGTCGAACAGGTTGAGCAGATTGTGGTCGACGCTCTTGAGGCCCGCCACCATGTTGGAGAGGATCGGGAAGAAGGCCACGAGGAACGCGACGATCAGCAGCGCCGTCTGCGTGTTGGGCGTGTAGATGAGCAGCAGCGGCGCGATGGCGATGACCGGCGTCACCTGGAGGATCACCGCGAACGGGAAGATCGCCAGCTCGATCCATTTGGACTGCACCAGGAGGATCGCCAGTGCCACGCCGCCGACGAGCGCGAGAAACAGCGCCTGGAAGGTGATGCTGAGCGTGACCCACAGCGAGGGGAGGAGCGTGGGATAGTCGGTGGTCAGCGACTTCCACACATCGAGCGGGCTGGGAAGGATGTATTTGGGCGTGCCGCTGGCGACGACATAGACCTGCCAGATGACGACCGCGAGGACGAGCATCGCGACCGGCACCACGATGCGGAGGATCGTCTCGGCCGTCGAGGTGCGCGGCGGGGCGATGATGACGGCGGCGTCCGTTCCCTCGTCACCCATTGCCAGCTTAGTGTCCGACACTGCCGCCTCCCAGGTGAATCGCTTCCTGCAGGGCGCGCGACACGCGGTCGGTGGTGGCGCGGTACTCCTCGGACGTGCGGTAATTGGCGTCGCGGTCGCTGGAGGTGGCGAGCGGGATATCGGCCGAGACCTGGCCCGGCCGCGCCTTCATCACCACGATGCGATTGGAGAGGTAGGCGCTCTCGAAGACCGAGTGCGTGACGAAGATCACCGTCACGCCGGACTGCCGCCAGAGGCGCAGCACGTCGTCATTGAGCTTCTGCCGCGTAATCTCGTCGAGCGCCGCGAAGGGCTCGTCCATGAGAAGGAGTTTCGGCTTGGTGACGAGCGCGCGCGCGATCGAGACGCGCATCTTCATGCCGCCCGAGAGCTCGCGCGGATAGGCCTCGGCGAAATCGGCGAGACCGACGGAGGAGAGCGTCTCCATGACGCGCGACCGCGCAGCGGACTTGCTCACGCCCTCAAGCTTGAGCGGCAGATAGACGTTGCCGAACACCGTGGTCCACGGCATCAGCGTCGGCTCCTGGAACACGAAACCGATGTCGCCCTGCGGCAATCCCCTGGAGTCGAGCGTGCTGCCCGGCCAGTCGATGCTGCCCGAGCTCGCGGCGCCCAGGCCCGCAATGATGCGGAGGGCGGTGGACTTGCCGCAACCCGAGGGACCGAGCAGGCTCAGGAATTCGCCGCGCTCGACATCGAGCGACATGTCCTTGAGCGCCAGCGTGCCGTTGGAGAACACCTTGGACACGTTACGCATGGACACGACGCTGCGATCGGAGCGGTCCGGTCGATCGGCGGACAGTGGCTCGGCGACGGAAGGATCAGTCACAGGGGTACCGCGAAACGAAAGGGGCGGGCCCGATGCCCGCCCGCTCGTGTGTGCTTAAGACTACTTCACGAGCTCTTTGCCAAGACCCTGGCAGACGAGCTCGGTGGTGTAGGCCTGCTTGACGTCGATGCCGGCCTCGAACAGGCCGACTCCCACGAGCTGCTGGTAGAAATGGTCCCAGCGCTCGTCGGTCATGCAGCCGATGCCTTTGTCGACCGCGTCGCCGGAGACGGCGATGCCGTACTCCTTCATCTTGGCGATGCCATAGGCGATCTGCTCGTCGGTCATCTCGGGATTGTCGGCCTTGATCATCGCATTGGCGGCCGCGTTGTCGCCGTAGAGATAGTTGTACCAGCCGACGATGGAGGCTTCGACGAAGCGCTTGGCGACGTCCTTGTTGGCCTCGTACCAGGGCTTCATCGTCTCGATGGTGGTCGAGTAGGGCGAGAAGCCGTTGTCGGCGAGCAGGAACACCTGCGGCTCCCAGCCGGTCTCCTTCTGGATCGCCAGCGGCTCGGAGGTCAGATAGCCCTGCTGGATCGCCATGGGATCGGCGATGAACGGCGCCGGGTTGAAGGTGTAGGGCTCGTACTTCTCGTCGACGAAGGCAGGGTTCTTGGCCTTCATCCACAGGAAGTAGGAGATGAACCCGTCCTTGCTGAGGATGTATTTCGACGCGCCGGCGAGGTCGTCGAAGGTCTTGAAGCCGGCCTCGGGATGCGCCAGCAGGACCTGCGGGTCCTTCTGGAAGATCGAGGCGAGGGTGAGGGTCGGAATGCCTTCCTTGACCGCGTCGATCGCGGTGGTCATGCCGCCCATGTAGAACTGAATCTGGCCGCCGGTAAGCAGCGCGCGGTTGGCCCCCTGCGGGCCGCCCTGGCGGATGGTGACCTTGAGCCCGTACTTCTCATACGTGCCGTCGGCGACGGCCTGGTAGAAGCCGCCATGCTCGGCCTGGGCGAGCCAGTTGGTGCCGTAGCTGACTTCATCGAGCGCAAACGCCGATGACGCGAACGCGGCGATGGCGCCGGCCGCGACCAGTTTGAGGAGGGTATGCATGTCGGTAGTCTCCTGTTGTCCCTGAAGAGATCCCCGTGTGCCGGCTGGTGATTGGGGCGGACAGCCGGCCGATGCCCGATCGGCATCTTGGCGGAGATTAATTCAGCGCGGCTGACAAAAGAAAAGCCCAAAAGCGCGGCACCCGCCCATGTGCCTAGATATGCGCCAGCGCGGCATGCTTTTAGGCTGGCTTTCACGCACTCATGCCGGTTAGCTGTGCAGCAGCACGGGGCAGTTATGCACAAGCCGCTTTCACCGACCTCGATCCATCCGCCGTTCTCCGCCTATTCCAATGGCGTCGAGGTACCGCAGGGCCAGCGACTCGTCTTCTGCTCGGGCCAGTTGGGGATCGACCGGCACGGACGGATTCCCCCGACCGTCGGCGAGCAGGCAGCGGTCGCCTTCGACAATGTCGCGGCGATCCTGGCCGAGGCTGGGCTCGGCCTCGAGCACGTGGTGCGGATCAACGCCTTCGTGACGAGCCGCGAGCATCTCAAGCCCTATATGGAGGCGCGCAATGCGCGCTTCGGCCAGCCGATGCCGGCCTCGACGCTGGTGATCGTATCGGGGTTCTCGCGGCCCGAATTCTTCGTCGAGATCGAAGTTGTTGCCGCCGGGCCGGCGTCGGAGGTTTGAGCGTGGCACGCAAGATCTACTGGACCGATTTCTCCGCCGCCGAATACGGCGCCATCGACCCCATGAAGACGATCGCGATCGTCCCCATCGCGGCGATCGAGCAGCACGGACCGCACCTGCCGGTGGGCACCGACATGATCCTCAACCAGGGATGCCTCGACCTGCTTGTCGCGCGCGCGCCGGCCGATCTCGACATCCGCATCCTGCCCATCCAGCAGGTGGGCAAGTCCAACGAGCACCTGTGGGCAAAGGGAACGGTGACGCACACCGCGCACACGCTGCTCGATGCCTGGTTCGAACTGGGCCAGTCGATCAGCCGGGCAGGAGTGAAGAAGCTCGTCTTCGTCAATTCGCATGGTGGCAACGAAGCGGTGATGGACATTGTCGGCCGCGAACTGCGGGTGCGTGAGAACATGCTGGTGGTCAAGACCGGCTGGACCCGCTTCCAGCCGCCGGATGGATTGCTCAGCGACATCGAGCGGCGCCACGGCATCCATGCCGGCGACCTAGAGACGTCGCTGATGATGCTGTTCCGGCCCGAACTGGTCCACGCCGACAGGCTCGACGATTTCCGCTCGGTCGCGGCGCGCGACGAACAGCAGTTCAGATATCTGCGCCCCACCGGCACGCACGCCTATTCCTGGATCGCGTCGGACCTGAACCCCTCGGGCGCGGTCGGAAACGCCGCCAACGCTTCGCCGGAGCGTGGCCGGATCATCGCGGAGGCCGAGGTGACCGGCATGCTGGAGCTCTTGGCCGAGGTGGAGCGCTTTCCCCTGCCGGGGAACGCCTAGGCTCCCACGGCGCCTCCTGCCCGCGACCGGCGTTATTGACGCTTTATTGACCACGCCGGGGAAAAGCCGGATACAGCACATCAATACATCGCGCCCACTACAGAACAGCGCGTTGTGCCTAAAGGGATATTCAATGTCTGGCCGTGATGATCGCGGCGATTTCGCACCTCCTGGACGGAGACAGTCCTGACCACCACCGCTCTTGTCGACTCGAGAGGGCAGAAGCAGCGGGGGAGCGCACCCGGCACGATGCCGGTCGCGACCTTCGCGGGCGTATCTCTGTTCATCATCAGCCTCGTGTCCAATCTGCTGATGCTGGCCGGCCCGCTGTTCATGCTGCAGATCTACGACCGCGTGCTGTCGAGCCGGTCGCTGCCGACGCTGATGGCGTTCGTCATCATCATCACCGCCGTCTACATCTTCTATGCGTTCATCGAGACGGTGCGCTCCCGCATGTCGCTGCGCCTGGCCAATCTGCTCGATCACGCCATCGGCGAAAAGCTGTTCGAGGCCTCGATCCGCCTGCGGCTCGCCACCGGGCAGGCGGCAACGATGGATCCGGTGCGCGACGGCGACAGCCTGCGCACCTTCCTCGCCGGCCCCGGTCCGCTGGCGCTGCTCGATATGCCGTGGGTGCCGGTCTACCTCGCGGTAGTCTTCATCATCCACCCCTTCCTCGGCTGGCTCGCCGTGGGCGGCGCGATCCTCATCACCATCCTGATGATCATCAACGAGTTCGTGCTGCGCAAGCCGAGCAAGGACAGTGCCGCCGCCGCCAATGCCCGGCAGCGCCAGACCGACGATGCGCGCGCCAATGCCGAGACGGTGGTGGCAATGGGCATGATCGGCGATGTCGGCCGGCGCTGGATGCAGCGCACCGGCGACATGCTGACCACCCAGCGCGTGACCAGCGACCGCGCCAATTTCTTCTCCTCGATCACCAAGGCGACGCGCCTGCTGCTGCAGTCGCTGGTGCTCGGCCTTGGCGCCTATGTGGTGATCCGCGGTGAGATGACGGGCGGGCTGATGATCGCCGCCTCGGTCGTGACCTCGCGCGCGCTCGCCCCGATCGAGCAGACGATCGCGCAATGGAAGCAGTTCATCACCGCGCGGCAGGCCTGGGACCGGATCAAGCGCTATATGACGGCAGCCCCCGACCGCAGCCGCGAGACGATGCTGCCGCTGCCCAAGGGCACGCTCTCGGTGCGCCAGCTCGCGGCTGGCCCGCCGGGGGCCACCACGGCGATCATCGCCGGCATCAGCTTCGAACTGGAGGCCGGCGACGGCATGGGCGTGCTCGGCCTGTCGGGCTCGGGCAAGTCGTCGCTCGCCCGCACGCTGTGTGGCGTATGGACGCCGGGCGCCGGCGAGATCCGGTTCGACGGCTCGCTGCTCCAGCACTACGACCCCACCCAGATCGGGCAGATCATCGGCTATCTGCCACAGCGCGCCGATCTGTTCGACGGCACCGTGGCCGAGAACATCGCGCGCTTCCAGCCCGGCGCGTCGAGCGAAGACGTGATCGCCGCCGCGCGGCTGGCCAATGTGCATGACCTCATCTCGAGCCTGCCCAACGGCTATGACACGCAGGTGGGTACCAACGGCGACAATCTCTCGGCCGGGCAGCGCCAGCGCGTCGGCCTCGCGCGCGCCCTCTACGGCAATCCGTTCCTCGTGGTGCTCGACGAGCCCAACGCGAATCTCGACGCCGAAGGCGACGCGGCGCTGACCGATTCGATCCGCGCCGTGCGCGCCCGCGGCGGCATCGTGATCGTCGTGGCGCACCGCCCCAGCGCGGTGATTGCCGTCGACAAGCTGCTGTTCATGAAGGGTGGCCGGCAGGTCGTCTTCGGCCCCAAGAACGATGTGCTCAAGCAGATCACCGGCGACAATGTGCAGCCGATCAGGAATCCGGGAACATGACGGCTGAAGCCGGCAACGCGCCGCTGTTCGATATTGCCAGCCTCAAGCGCCACTCGGTGGTGGGGCTGCTCGGTGTCATCGGCCTGTTCGGCGGGCTGACCGCCTGGGCTGCGTTCACCGATATCCAGGGCGCCGTGATCGCCGGCGGCTCGCTGATCGTGGAGGGCTTCTCCAAGCAGGTGCAGCACGCCGATGGCGGCATCGTCACCGAGATCAATGTGCGCAACGACGACGCTGTCGAGGAAGGACAGGTGCTGCTCCGCCTCGACGACACCGCCATCAAGGCGAGCCTCGCCGTGGTCAATGCGCAGCGCAACGAGGCGCTGGTCATCGAGACGCGGCTGCTGGCTGAGCTGGCCGGGGAGTCCGATTTCGCGCTGCCCGCCGAGCTCGCGCCGATCAAGGACGATGCCGAGATCGCCTCGCGCTATGCGACGCAGCAGGAGATCCTCGCGGCGCGGGTACGCGACCAGTCCGGCAAGGTGAGCCAGCTCAACGAACAGATCTCCCAGCTCGATCATCAGATCGAGGGCCTCGATATCCAGCTCAAGGCCGCCGAGAAGCAGTACGAGGTGATCGCCGCGCGCACGGCCGACATGGAAGGGCTCTACGCCAAGAACCTTGTCGAGGCCGGGCAGGTGTCGACGCTGCAACTGCAACTCGCTTCCGCCGAGGGCGAAAAGGGCCGGCTGATCGCCGCCATCGCCCAGACCAAGGCGACGATCGCCGAGAAGGCCCTCCAGATCGAGCAGATCACCACCGAGTTCACGCAGCGCGCGCTCGACGAACTGCAGCGCACGCGGCAGGCCCTCGCCGAGGCGACGCAACAGAAGGTGGCGGCCGAGGATCGCGTGGCCCGCACCACGATCCGCGCCCCGCAGGCCGGCATCGTGCACGAATCGATCGTCCACACCGTGGGCGGCGTCGTCGGCTCGGGCCAGACCCTGATGATGATTGTGCCGCAATCGGACGATCTCCTCGTGGGCATCCATATCGACCCGATGGACATCGACCAGATCCAGACCGGCCAACGCGTGCATCTGCGCTTTTCGAGCCTCGACCAGCGCAAGACGCCCGAGGCCTGGGGGCATATCGAGCAGGTGTCGCCCGACCTCGTGGTCGAGCAGCAGACCGGCCGGCGCTACTACACCGCCAATGTCCGCATCGAGGCCGAGGACAAAGCCAAGCTGCCCGCCAACATCAAGCTCTTGCCCGGCATGCCGGTCGAAGCCTTCGTGACGACGGGCGAGCGCAGCGTACTCGACTATCTGATCCATCCCTTCGTCGCCGAACTGCAGCTCGCCTTCCGCGAGCCCTGAGTGCGGCGCCGCTCTGCTGCCTGCATCGAGGCTCCCGCCGTCGCGGGAGAACGACCAGCAATTTGTGGGTGAGGACGGCGAGGTGCTGTCCCCATCCGGACTGACGTAGTACAGTCACCTATCCACCGACGTCGGTGATGACCCCGGACGGGGTGTTGCGGCTTGAGTTGACGGCCGAATGGCGCAGGACGCGTCACCTGCTCTGGAGTTGGCCTTGGCAAGAATCTCGGCGTCCGCGCTGGCGGAGTTGCTTGAACTGGTCGCGCGCATGCTGCATTCGCGCGGCTATGCCGAGGATTTGTTCCCGGCCCAGTGGATGGCGTTGCGTTACTTCGCCAAGACGTCCACCGAACGCCGCACGGCGAGCGATCTTGCGCGCTTCCAGGGGCTGGCCAACGGGCCGGTGAGCCGGACCGTGCGCACGCTGATCACCAAGGGATTGCTGGCCAAGGCCGAGGTGCAGCCGCGCGGCCGCGCCGAAGTGCTCGACCTCACCGACGCCGGCCGCAAGGTGCTCGAATCGGACCCGACCTTCGAGCTCGAGCGCGCGATCGCCGGGCTCGACGAAGCCGACCAGGAAGCAACGGCGCGGGCGCTCGAAACCATCCTGCGCCGCGTCCCGTCGGGCCCGCGCTGAGGCGCGCGCGGCCGGCAAGCGGTGCGGCACCGATGTCGCGCCGCGGCGCTGCTTTGGCTGTTGATCGGCCGGGCGATTGCCGCTACAAGCCGGGCCGAAATGCGCCGACGGCACCTCGCGGCCCGTTTCCTTTGCGCAGGCACTGCCGGCCATTGGGGAATAGTTCAACGGTAGAACTACGGACTCTGACTCCGTCAATCTTGGTTCGAATCCAGGTTCCCCAGCCAAATCTCACTTTTAGCCGATTTGGCGCTCTTGCCCACCTCGACGTGGGCGGCGGTGGTTGCCGTTTCTGCAAGCATGTCAAAGGGTTGTCGGAAAGTTGCGACCACTTCGCCATCCTCCCAAGTGCAGTTCGATAGTAAGAAATTCAGCAGGCGGCGTTTTTCGCGCGGTTCCTGCATTGCGAATAGCCTTTGGGCGTTACGGGCAAGGTCCAGAAGCGCAACGCCTTCGTCCTTGTAGGATTTATCGGCGTTCTGGTGACGGTCGATCTCGCGCTGGCATCGATTCTGTTCTTCGCGCCACTGGTTCGACATTTTTTCATAGAAGGCGGTGTCCACCAGCCCGTCGAGCTTATCGACATACATGGCGTTGATGCGGTCCTGAAGCCGCTTGTGTTCGGCCTGATGGCGCTTGATCGCTTCTTCATGCTCGCGGCGTTCGTCGGCGTGGCTGGCGTGAAGCGCATCGCGCACCCATTCGAGCACCTCGTCATCGAAGCGAAGCCGCCCGAGCAATTCGGTGAACTGCGCTTCGAGCGCTTCCTCGCGCACATGCTTGCGGCGGCAGGATGCCGGATTGCCCTGGCACTTATCGGCGTAGCCGGTGCAGTGATAATAGATGTAGCGCTGCTTCTTGATTTCGCCGACGACGGCGCAGCCGCAGGCATGGCAGGCGATCAGGCCCGAGAAGGCGAAGTCATGCCGGCCGCGCTTGGCCTTGCTGGCGAAGCGGCCGTCGAGCACGCCCTGCACGCGCTCCCATAGTTCGACCGGCACCAGAGCCTCGTGCTTGCCCTCGATGAGCTTGCCGTTCCATTCGAACCAGCCGGTATAAAGCCGGTTGCGCAGGATGGTGTGAACCGTGCTCACCGGCACCTTGGCGCCGCTCTTGGGATAGGTGAGGCCCGCCGTATGCGCCTTGCGCGCCGCTTCTTTGAGCGAAATGTCGCCGCGCGCGTACCATTCGAACAGCTTGCCGATGAGCGGTGCGATCGCGGGATCGGTGGCGATGATCTTCTTGCCGTCCGGGCCGGTGACGTTGCGATAGCCGAGCGGAGTCTTGGTCGGCCAGATGCCCTGTTCGGCCTTCTCCTGCATACCCTTGCGGGCTTCCTCGGACAGGTTGTCGATGTAGTTCTTCGCCATCAGCACCTTGATGCCGTGCATGAACTTTTCCGAGGACCGCGACTCGCGAGACAGCACCACGCCTTCCTTTGGAAAGTGCATTTCCACGTCGAGTTCATCGACCGTCACCCAGTCTTTGAGGTTGCGATAAAGCCGGTCGGTCTTTTCGACCAGCATCACGCGGACGGACGGGTGCGCCTTCAGATAGGCGACCATCTCGCCGAAGGCGGCGCGGCCGGTCTGCTTCGCGGTTTCAACGTCGATGTATTCCTGCGCCACCGCGAAGCCGTTCGTCGCCGCGTATTCCTTGAGCAGCTTCAACTGCGCCGGGATCGAGAAGCCTTCCTTCTCCTGTTCCTTGGAGGAGACGCGAGCATAGATCACCGCCTGCTTGCGGGCGGGATCGGCGGCAGGTGCGGTTTTCGCGGCTCTTTTCATGTCGTTTAGTGTAACCTAAACACAATCGGATCGCAAGCATTCAGCGTAGTGGAATCATTGCGCCCTTGGCCGCACGGATCAAGCCGGGAACCGGACCGATCGCGAAGCTGTCCCGACTATCGCAAGGCCCGAAGGGCGTTCAGTATCACGGCCACGTCGATCGCTTCCTGAAAAAGAGCGCCCTGCACGGGCGGCAAATAGCCGAACGCCGCGACGATCATACCTGCGATGGAAAGCCCCAAGCCAATGAACACGCTTTGAAGGGCGATGGCGCGCGTTCGCTGGGCAATATTGAGCGCCGTGGCGAGCGGATAGAGTTCATCCACCAGAAGCACGACGCTTGCGGCTTCGGAAGACGCAGCCGCGCCGCGCGCGCCCAAGGCAACGCCAACCTCGGCGGTGGCAAGCGCTGGCGCATCGTTGACGCCGTCGCCCACCATCATGACGGGCCGCGTTGCCGCTTCGCGACGGACCGCGATCACTTTGCCTTCCGGTGTCAGATCACCAAGGATTTCGTCAACGCCAAGGGACCGGCCGACCGTTTGGGCGATGCGGTCCATATCCCCCGACGCCAGCACGATCCGCTCAATTCCCGCCGCGCGGAGCGCATCGAGCGTGGCGCGCGCATCCTCGCGCAACTGATCCTGAAGCAGGATGACCCCCGCGACCACGCCATCGACGGCTACCGCCACGGACTGCACGCCGTCATGATCGTCCAGCGCTTGCAGGAGCGCGTGGCCGCCGCTGCTCCGATTGCGCACATAGTTGTCGCCACCAATCGCGACACGCCGGCCGCCCACCGTTCCCTCGATGCCCTTGCCGGGAAGTTCGGCGATGCTAGACGGCGGCAGGAGCGTGAGGCCGGCGTCGGTCGCCGCCTGAATGAGCGAAGTCGCCATGACGTGCGCCGAAGCCTGATCGAGGCTCGCGGCGAGTCCCAGCACGTCATGCTCGGTGAACCCTTCGCCCGCTCTGATGGCGGTGATCGTGGGACGCCCCTGTGTCACCGTTCCAGTCTTGTCCAGGATCGCCGTTCGCACATGCGCCAGCGCTTCAAGAGCCGCGCCATCCTTCACCAGCGCTCCCAATTTCGCCGTTCGTGAAATACCGGAAATGATGGCGACAGGGACGGCAAGGATCAGCGGACATGGCGTCGCGACGACGAGCACGGCCAAGGCGCGGATCGGATCGCCGCTGAGGAACCAGGCGGCACCGGCGAGCGACACCGTGAGCGCCAAGAACCACATCGCGTAGCGATCGGCCAGCCGCGCCATCGGCGATTTGCTGGCCTGCGCCGCCTCGACGAGGCGAACGATCCCCGCATAGGTGCTTTCCGCGGCCGGTCGGCTTGCAATCAGGTCGAAGGCGGCGCCAACAAGCGTGGAGCCGCTCATCACTTCGCCGCCACGCGAAAGGCTCTTGGGGATCGACTCGCCGGTCAGTGCCGAAAGATCGAGCACCGCGACGCCACCGGCGACGTGTCCGTCCACCGGAACGACATCGCCCTGGCGAACCAGAAGCCGGTCGCCCTGGCGGATGGTCGCGATCGGCACTTCTTCGAGCGTATGGTCGCGATAGCGCATGGCGGTGAAGGCGACGCGGCCAAGCAGCGCCGTCATTTCGCGGCGCGCCCGTCCTTCCGCGAAGGATTCGAGCAACTGGCCGCCCGCATACATCAGCGCCACGACGTTGCCGGCGAGGCTTTCTCCGAAGACGAGAGCCGCCGACATCGACAGCGCTGCGACGACATCGAGCCCGACATCGCCGCGGCGCAGCGACGCGTTGATCTGGCCGAACAGGGCGAGCAGAACCGGCAGTGTCCCGAGCGTCCAGGCGAGATGGGATGATCCCGCTTCGCCGCGCCACCAGAACCAGCCGCCGAGCGCGAGGCCGAGCAGCGCGATACCGACGAGCACGCGCGGCGCAAAGCGCCGATAGGCCGCTCCGACCGTCAATCGTGTCTGAACGCGCTCTGCATCTGTTGCTCGGGTCTCCGCCACCTCAGTTCAACATCCAGATCGAGCCGTTCAGCAGCGAGGCGAAGGCGACCCAGGCGGCGTATGGCACGAACAGCCACGCCGCCACGCGATCCAGCCGCCACGCGGTGGCGATGAAGGCGAGAATGGCGGCGAGCATCAGCAGGATCACGACGAGCGCGAGCCCGAGTTGGTGAGCGCCGAAGAACACCGGCGTCCACAGGAAGTTCAGGGCGAGTTGCGTCCACCACAGCTTCATCGGCCAGCCGGTGCGATCGCGCTGCCAGACACGCCAGCCGGCGATGGCGATGAGGACATAGAGCACCGTCCACACCGGACCGAACAGCCAGGCGGGCGGGTTGAAGGAAGGCTTGACGAGCCCGGCGTACCATTCGCCCGGCGTGGTGAGGAAGCCGAGAACAAGCCCGCCCCCCAGTACGAGAACGATGAACAGCATCAGCGAGACATAACGGTTCATGGCGTGGGGTTTCCTTCCATCATTCCGCTGCCTCCAGTTCGCGTTCCCCGGCCGGCGCCAGCGCCTCGGCGAGCAGCGCGTCGAGCAGGCGGCGGCGGGTGGCGGCGTTGGCGGTGAGGCTCGCCTCCAGCCGATCGCAGAGCGCCATCAGCACATCGACCTTGGCGACGATGCGGTACTGTTCGGCGAGCGGTGGGATCGGCGCGAGGAAGTTCCGAAGGGGCCGAAGCGCGATTGTCGGTTGCGCGGTCCCCGTAGTGCTGCGCGTCGCCTGATCGTAAACCAACGGCGAAGCAAGAAGGGCCATTAGGAAGCGCACGCTCATCGCTTCGACCGGCTTTAGGATCGCTATGTGCCGCTGTACACAGAAGGCGCGATCGGTCTCAACAAGCGCGGGCCGACCATAGGTCGCGCCGACAACTGTATAGAGGATGTCGCCCTTGGCGGGCGTTCGATAGGGCGCGAGCGACTTGAAATAGGCTTCCGGCACCAGCCGGCAGCCGGTGAAGTCGAGGCGCCCGGTAGTGACATTCCCAATCGTCAGAAACGCCACGCCTTTGTCGGCTTTCGGCGGTGGCTGGTGGTCGCCATCGGTGATCACCTTGAACAAGGCGCTTAGGCGCGCCCATTCCCAACTACTAGGGGCGGCGAACGCCAGATCGTCATCCGAGATTGGATCAGCCTGCGCTTGACCAATTCGGTTGGCTTTGCCGTAGGCGGCAATCTCCTTCGCGATCCGCTTCAACAGTTCCGATGCCGGTTCGTCGCCCGCATCCTGCGGCACAAGCTTGCCGCGCACGGCGAGGTTGAGAATGGTCTGGCGCAGGCGCTTGATCTGGTCGGGGCGTGTGGTGAGCGCCGGCAGCGCGTCGAGGGCGAAGCGGGCGTCGGCCTCGAAAGTTTCTGGATTGGGCGCGTTGAGGCGGGCGAGGCTCGCCGCCGTCAGCCGGTCGCGCACCGCCTCGCGGCCCGCCCGCGCCGCCTCCAGCCGGTCGCACAGGCCCATCAACTGATCGACCTTGGCGACGATGCGGCGCTGTTCGGCGAGGGGTGGGAGGGGAAAGGGCGCGACGATTGCGTCTGGCGTCCGCAGGCGTGGCATCTTGGTGCCTCGCCCCAATCGTTCGACATAGGCCACGAAGTCCGGGCGGCGAAATGCTAGGGCGCAATATTCCGGGCATAGCCTAAGAAGCGGACGGATTGCGACGATCTCAGTTGTCGAATAGCCGGGCTCATCGGCGACCACCACCTTGTTCAGATAGGGGCGCAGTTTGCCGTAAAGAATGTCACCGGGTTCAAACTCGGATTTCGTGCTTTGCGAATCTCGATCGCTGACACGCAGGCGTTCGATGATCCTCGACGTATCCTTCTCGATGTCCTCAAGCTCCAGAAGCCATCGCGATTGATCCAACTCCTTCGGATCGCGCTTTGTCCCGGCATCGTAGTCGAAGATGTCGCCGACACGCACCCAAGCCCAAGTCCTCGGCAATACGTAAAGCGCTTCGGCATCTGTGATCGGCTCAAGCGTTGGCGGCTTTCTGATATCGCCCGCCTTCGCCAGCCGCGCCTTTTCCTTGGCGATCCGCTTTAGCAGGTCCGACGCCGGTTCGTCGCTCGCATCCTGCGGCACCAGCTTTCCGCGCACGGCCAGATCGAGAATGAAGCGGCGCAGCCGGGCAATCGCGTCGGGCGTGTCGGCGATCCGCTCATAATGCAGCAAAAGGCGTTCCGCGTTCATCGGGCCAGCGCCTCGACGAGTATCGCCTTCAACTGGTCGCGCAAGCCCGCCGTCTCGACCTCGGCGCGGGCAAGGTCTGCCAGCAGCGTTTCCGGGTCGCCGTGATCGTCGGCTTGCGTGTGCGGGTTCTTGATGTCGAGATTATAGCCGCGCGCCTTCACCTCCTCGGCCGTCACGCGCCAAGCCTGCGGGGTCTCCTCCCGGCCTTTCCGCGCCTTGCCGCCCCACCAGTCGATGCAGCCTTGAAAGTGTTCCAGCCGGATCGGCTTTGTCATCGAATAGGCTTTCTGGCCTTCGGGCACGCGGTGCTCGTAGAACCAGATGTCTTTCGTCGGCGTGCCCTTATCGAAGAACAGCAGGTTGGTGCCGATCGAGGCATAGGGCTTGAACACGGAATTGGGCAGGCGGACGATGGTGTGGAGATTGCACTCCTCCATCAGATGTTCCTTGAGCCGCGTCTTGACGCCCTCGCCGAACAGCGTGCCATCGGGCAGTACCACGGCGGCGCGGCCATCCTGTTTCAGCAGACGCACGATCAGCGCCAGGAACAGGTCGGCGGTTTCCTTGGTGCGGAAGGTCGGGAAATTGTTCTCGATGCCGTCTTCCTCGCGCCCGCCGAACGGCGGATTGGTGACTACGATATCGACGCGCTCGTCCTTGCTCCACGAAATCAGCGGCCGGACCAGCGTGTTGTCGTGGCGCACGAAGCTCGGGTCCTCGATGCCGTGCAGCAGCATATTGGTGACGCACAGCATGTGCGGAAGCTGCTTCTTCTCCACCGCGCGCAGGCTCGCCTGCATGGTCTCGCGCTGCTTCGGCGTGCGGACATAGCCCTTGGCTTCCATGTGGCGGATGGCGCAGGTGAGAAACCCGCCCGTGCCGCAGGCGGGATCGAACAGGATTTCGCCGGGATGCGGATCCATGCGATCGACCATGAAGGCGGTCACGGCGCGCGGCGTATAGTACTCGCCGGCATTCCCGGCCGATTGCAGGTCGTTGAGCAACTGCTCGTAGAACTCGCCGAAGTGCCGCCGCTCGTCGAGATTGTTGAAATCGACCTGATTGATCTTGTTCACCACCTGCCGCAGCAACTGGCCGGATTTCATGTAGTTGTGGGCGTCCTCGAACACGTCGCGCACCACGCGGCGGCGGTCGCCCGGCTTGGCGGAAACCTGCAATCCCTTCAGCGCCGGAAACAGCTCGTCGTTGACGAAATCGAGCAACGCTTGCCCGGTGATGCCTTCCGGGTCCGCCGCCCAGTTGCGCCACTGGAAACGCTCGGGGATCGGCGAGCGATAGCCGTCCTTGGTGATTTCGAGTTCCTGATCCTGATCGTCGATGATCTTGAGGAAGAACAGCCAGGTGAGCTGACTGATGCGCTGCGCATCGCCATCCACGCCCACGTCCTGGCGCATGATGTCCTGAATGGATTTGACGGTGGTGCGGACGATCATGGCTCAAGCGGTCTCCTGATAGAGCGCGTCCTGCATCTCGTGGACGGCCTTTTCGAAACCCTCCTTGCCGCCGAACGCCTTGATGAGTTGCAAGGGCGTGCCCATGGCGGTGAAGGGCGTCACCTTCAGCACGTTGGCGTCGTCGAGATTGAGCACGCCCTCGTCGCGATACTTTTCCAGCAGCGCATCGAGCACGGCGCGGGCCTGCGGCCCATACTTCGTGAACACGTCGCGCTTCCTGACGTTCTCGGCCCGCTCGCGGCGGGTGAGCGGTTGTCTGTCGAAGGCGACGTGGCAGATCAGATCGAAGGGATCGAGGTTCTTGCCGAGTTCGTCGGCCACGGCGTCGAGCGCCAGGCCCTCGGCCTCCAGTTCCTCGATGATCGCCTGCTTGCGTTCCGCCGATTTCCAGCGCTTGAGGAAATCGTCGAGGCTGGCGAAGCGCTTCTTCAGCGCCGTCTTGGTGAAATCGCGCAGGGATTCGGTGACAAGCTTGCCGTTCTCGTCGAGATATTCGACGCGCTCGGCGAGGATGCGAGCGCCGACGCCATCGACACAAATCTTTCGGATCGGGCCACCGGGCGGCAGCGGCAGGCCCGGCTGATCGACCACCGTTTCATCGTCGCCGGGTTCGGGCGGGATGGTGTCGTCGCCTTGCGGCGCGTCGTCGGGCGGCGTGATCGGGTCGCCTTCGCCCGGCTCGTAAATCTGCACCGGATCGCCGTCGAAATCCGGGTCGGCGAAATGGCTGGTCGCGCCACGAAAGTCGATCAGCGTGAAATAGAACTTCTTGGTGTCTTCGTGCACGCGAGTGCCACGCCCGACGATCTGCTTGAACTCGGTCATCGAGCCCACCGCGCGGTCGAGCACGATCAGCCGGCAGGTCTGCGCATCGACGCCGGTCGAGAGCAGCTGCGAGGTTGTCACCAGCACCGGATATTTCGATTCCGGGTCGATGAAGTTGCCGAGCTGGTCCTGGCCTTCCTTGTCGCTGCCGGTGATGCGCATGACATAGCGCTGGTTCTCCGCGACCAGATCGGCGTTCTCGTTGACCAGCGCCTGCCGCATCCGCGCCGCGTGTTCCTCATCGACGCAGAACACGATGGTCTTCTGGAAGCGGTCACCGCTTTCCTTCAGGAACTCGCTGATCTTTCTCGCGGTCAGCACCGTGCGGTCGTCGAGCACGATGTGCCGGTCGAAATCCTTGGTGTTGTAAATGCGGTCCTCGACCTCGTTGCCGTCCCGGTCCAGTTGCCCGAGTTCGGGGCGATAGCCTTCCACGTCGCGGTCGATGTGAACCTTGATGACCTTGTAGGGCGCGAGGAAGCCGTCGCTGATTCCCTGCTTCAGCGAATAGGTGAAAACCGGCTCGCCGAAATAATCGGTGTTGGAGACGTATTCGGTTTCCTTCGGCGTGGCGGTGAGGCCGATCTGCGTCGCGCCGGAAAAATGCGTCAGGATTTCCCGCCAGGCCGAATCCTCGGCCGCGCTGCCGCGATGGCATTCGTCGATCACGATCAGGTCGAAGAAACCGGGCGAGAACTCGCGATAGAGCTTCTGCTCCTCCTCCGGGCCGGTGATCGCCTGATAGAGCCCGAGATAGACCTCGAAGGCGGTGTCGATGCGCCGCTTCCGGTCAAGCGCCAGCGGCAGATCGACCGTGGTGCCGTCCTGCCGTTCGATCGTCTTGGCGTGGGTGGAAAGCTTCGCCATCGCCGCACCGAATGGGCGGAAATCGTTGACCATCGTCTGGTCGATCAGCACGTTGCGGTCGGCGAGGAACAGGATGCGCTTCTTGCGGCCCGCCTTCCACAGCCGCCAGATGATCTGAAACGCGGTGTAGGTCTTGCCGGTGCCGGTCGCCATCACCAGCAGCACGCGGTCGCGGCCTCTCGCGATGGCCTCGATCGCGGCGTTGACGGCGTTCACCTGATAGTAGCGCGGGGCCTTGCCGCTGCCGTCGTCGAAATAGTCCTGAAGCACGATCTGCTCGGCTTCGGCGTCGAGGCCCTTCCAGGCGCGATAGCGCGCCCACAGATCGGCTGGCGACGGGAATGCGTCGAGCCCGAGATTCGTCTCTACCGGAACGCTTCGGCCGGTGCGGTCATGGAACACGAAGCCGTCGCCGTTCGAGGAGAACACGAAGGGGATGTCCAGCGTCGCGGCGTAGTCGAGGCCCTGCTGGATGCCGTGGCCGACGCTGTGCGTATTGTCCTTGGCCTCGATCAGCGCGATCGGGATGTTCGGCTTGTAGTAGAGAACGAAGTCGGCCTTCTTCGCCTTGCCGCGATAGGTCATCTTGCCGCGCACGATGATCCGGCCCTTGGTGAAATAGACCTCCTCCCGAACCTGCACCATCTCGTCCCAGCCGGCCCGCTTGACGGCCGGCAGGATGAATTTCGTGCAGATATCGCGTTCGGTGAGGCTCCGTTTATCCATTCTCGCAGGCGAATCCTTCAATCGTTCAAGTCAAAATTGAGTATTGGCACGGATGCGCACCGTTTGCATCCGGGTGCGAACCCGCGAACTTGAGGGTGCGCACCCGGTTCGCACCCCTGCCGCTGGCGGCGGATCGCGCCTTTGCCGCCCGCACAGGACAGGCGCCGGAAAGAACCTAAAGGCCCGCCCGCATCGGGAAAAGACGCCCACCGGCCTATTCCTCGCCATCCACCTGTTCGATAAGGCCCTTCATGCCGCGCAACAGCGCGATCAGGTGCCGCCGTTCGGCGATGGCCTCGGCGGTGTAACGTCCATGCTTGAGGGCGTGGCTATTGCCCTTCGGCGCGCCCTTGGCCTTGCCGCCGTGCATCCGGCAGCGCCCGTTCGCCATCGCGGGCGACTGGCACGGCGTCCCGGCCCGCGTCCGGGCGTGGCAACGCGGGCTCAGGTGCATGGGCAATCTGGCCGGCAATCTGCTTTGCATAGGGTTGTTCCTCGATTTTGCTGGCGTCCCCACCCCCCGGTTGACGGGGTGCGGCGACCATGCCGACCACCGCTTGCCCGCCCGCATGGACGTGGACGTGTTCGACCGTGACCTTTTGCTGGCCCTTGCCGCGATGGCGGTTGAGGGCTTCGAGCAGCGCCGCATAGGTGCGCGACAGCTTGTTCGCCTGCGCAAGGTTCTCGCGCCGCCCCTCGAAGGTCTGTTCGCCGATCATGGCGCGCCGGTAGCATTCCATTGCGGCGTTGTGGGCGGCGACCAGTTGCGCCGCCATCATGCCTTCAAGTTCGTCCTTTGGTGCGATGCCGATCAGCGCGGCGACCGTGGCGCTCAACTGCTTGTCGCGCTCCTCCGGGCTTGAGTTCTTCAGCCACAGCGCCTGATCGTCGCTTTCGGTGAAGGCGGCACCGGGAAAGCGGTTCTCGAAGCGCGCGATCTCGACAAAGGGATGGTCGATCGGTTCGGACGGCTGAAGCACCCGCTGCTTTCGATCGGGGAATGCCTCGTCCCAGGCGGCGAAGACCAGCTTGCGCGGCATCAGCACGCAGGAGGCATAGAGGTCTGCCTGCAATTCGATCCGCGCCTTGGCCTGGCTGGTCCGGCAGATGACGCTCGGCGGCGCGTTGCCATCGAGCATGGAAGTCTGCGCCGGGTCCTTGCCGAACAGATGACGATGCAGACGCCAATGGCCGACCTCGTGCGCCGCCGTGTAGCGGTAGCGCCCTTCCTTGGCGGGGTTGGCATCGGGATCGAGGCTTTCGTCGATCACGATTCGCTTCTGCTCGAAGAAGATCGCGCCGAGGATATCGGGATCGAACCCGATGCCCGAGCGCGGCACACCGAACAGCCGGTGCGTGTCGTCGAACTCGATGCCGATCTTCAAATGCTTCTCGATGATGTCGTCGATCGCGATGGGTGCCTCGATCGTGACGCCGCGTGCATGGGCGTATTCGGCGAGAAGCGCCTGCGCGTCCTTCTCGATCGCCTCGTCGGGCACATAGGAAACGAACTTGGTCATTGATCGCCGATCCTCATCTGCATCTTCGAAATCGTCATCGCCCGATCAGGCGTTCACTTGTCCTTCGCCTTCTGCGCGTTGCGGGCCAGTTTGGCGATATCGTCAGTGGTCAATCCCTTCGTGGTCCGCAGCAGCGCCGCCAGTTCCACCGGGTGGCGCTTGATGATGTCCGACAGGTCGCTCGCCACGCGGCCCGCCCGCGCCAGCAGTTCGTCCACGTCGCAGCCGATGATCTGCGCGATCGCCTTGACCTTGTCCTCGGCCGGCGGCGCGAACTCGTCCCGCTCCACCTTCGACAGATAGGTCGGGCTCACCCCGATCATCTTCGCCATTTCACGCAGGCCGATGTCCTTGGCCTCGCGCGCGCGGCGGACGAACTCGCCGAACTTCTCCCCTGACATGCCGGTCTCTCCCGTCCCGTGTTTACGAACCACTTTACAGAGAAATCGCCGATTCGCGCCGTGCCGTCAACTAATACCTAAACACTCTCGGCGGATAGTGGTTCAGCGGCGAGCCGCAGCTCGCGAACGTCCTCAAGAACTCGCCTGAAATCGGGTTCCGGCGCGAAGCACATGGTTCTATAAGCGTTCAGAAACGGCAGCCAACGCGCCCCGCGCTCCGCGCAGCCCCCCGATGACAAAACGGTAACCCGGGTGCCACGCCGGCGCCCCATTTCGCCATCATATGCGCCGTCGAACCAGTCGGGGGCGTGCCCCCGGCGGGATGCGGGGGGCGGTCCAGCGTCGAAACCCCCATCCCACCTGACAACCCCACATCGTGCCGGCTTCGGCCGGCCCCTATAGGATTGACATGACACGCTTCCTCTCCTGGGCGGCCGCCCTCGGCCTTGCCGCCCTGACTGCCGCGCCGGCTCTCGCGGCCTCCGCTTCCCCCGTCGGTTCGTGGGAAGTCACGACCGGCGAGGCCCGCTACAAGATCACCGCCTGCGGCGACAATGGCGAGTTGTGCGCCAAGCTAATCTGGCTGCGCGACGACCAGCGCACCGAGCAGAACCTCGCGGTGCTGAACAAATATGTGGTGCGTGGCGCCGAGCAGACCACTGCCAATGAGTGGCAGGGCAATGTGCTGTTCGACGGCAAGGCCTATGAGGGCCGCATGACGCTCAAGAGCACCAACTACATGACGCTCAAGGGCTGCTCGGGCATCCTCTGCCAGACTTACCAGCTCACGCGGATTTGACGGCCGGCGCAGCGGGCGCCCCGCCTGCGTCCCCATGAATGCGAGCGCCCCGGGTTAACTGCCCGGGGCGCTTTGCTTTTGACAGGCCGTTGCGGTCTGCCGTAGGGTTTGCGGGACGTTAGAACAATCTGCGCCAGGGCGCTGCCGGTCCACGACCGGAGGGGCGACCGCGCAGGCAAGAGGTTGGCGAGTGATCGAGCAAGATCAATCCGCCGCCGCAGCCGCGCTTTCGGGCGTGGCGGAAGCCGAGGGGCGGGGGCCTCAGCGGCTCGAGACTGCCAAAGGGCCCCAGGGTCCGAGGAGTCATGCGGAGAGGCGGAACTCCAACGCCCCGAATCCGCCCAGGCGGCCGCGTGGACCCGTCTACGCCGCGCTCGACCTTGGCACCAATAATTGCCGCCTGCTCATCGCGCGCCCGCACGAGAAATCGTTCCGCGTGCTCGACGGCTTCACCCGTATCGTGCGGCTGGGCGAGGGGCTGTCGACCACCGGCCGGCTATCCGACGCCGCCATGGACCGGACCATCGAGGCGCTCAAGCAATGCCGCAACAAGCTGCGTGAGCACGAGCCGGCGCGCATGCGCCTGATCGCGACGGAGGCCTGCCGCTCGGCCGCCAATGGGCCGGAGTTCATTGCCCGCGTGAAGGCCGAACTGGGCATGGAACTCGAGATCGTCGACCGCCAGACCGAGGCGTCGCTGGCCGTGACCGGCTGCGCCGACCTGATCGAGGATGCCAGCGACGGCGCGCTGATGTTCGACATCGGCGGCGGCTCGTCGGAACTGGCCTGGCTCGATTTCCGCGGCGGGCGGCCGCGACGGCAGGGCCGGATGTCGGCCTCGATCCGCTCCTGGCAGTCGCTGCCGGTGGGCGTCGTGTCGATCGCCGAGCGCTTCGGTGGCGTGGACGTGACGGCCGAGACGTTCGAGGCGATGGTTGCCTATGTCTCGGGCCATCTGCGCGACTTCAAAGGCCGCGGCAAGCTCAAGCAGATGATCGCCGAGCACCCGGTGCACCTGATCGGCACCTCGGGCACCGTGACGACGCTTGCCGGGTTGCATCTGGGCCTCGAGCGCTATGAGCGGCAGAAGGTCGACGGCCTGTGGATGAACCGCGCCGAAGTCGACGCGACGATGAAGGCGCTGCTCGCCATGCCGTTCGACCGGCGCGTCGGCCACCCCTGCATCGGGCGCGACCGCGCCGATCTCGTCTTGCCCGGCTGCGCCATCTTCGAGGCGATCCGCCGCGAGTGGCCGACCGAGCGCGTGCGCGTCGCCGACCGCGGCCTGCGCGAAGGCATTCTCATTTCCCTGATGGACGAGGACCGGGCCAACCAGCGCCGGCCCCAGATGGCACGGCGCTGATGGCCAAGACGACGAACATGGGCGGCGGCACGGGCCGCAGATCCGACCGCGACCTCAAGGTGCGGGTGAAGACCTCCAAGGGCCGCAAGATCGGCTCGACGCTGTGGCTGCAGCGGCAGCTCAACGATCCCTATGTGGCCCAGGCGAAGGCGCAGGGCCTGCGCTCGCGCGCGGCCTACAAGCTGATCGAACTCAACGAGCGCTACAATCTTCTGCACAAGGGCATGCGCGTGGTCGACCTGGGCGCGGCCCCGGGCGGGTGGAGCCTCGTCGCCGCGCCGATCGTCGGAACGACGGCGGACAATCCGCTGATCGTGGGCATCGACTATCTCGACATGGACCCCATCGAGGGCGTGGTCCTGCTCAAGAAGGACTTCAACGACCCCGACGCGCCGGACGCGCTGATCGCGGCGCTCGGCGGTCATAAGCCGGACCTCGTCATGTCCGACATGGCGGCGCCGACCACCGGGCATCGCGCGACCGACCATTTGCGCATCATGCAGCTGGTGGAGCTTGCCGCCGATTTCGCGGTGCAGGTGCTGGCGCCGGGCGGCGCGTTCATCGCCAAGGTGTTCCAGGGTGGCACCGAGCACGAGCTGCTGCACCTGCTGAAACGGCATTTTACCACGACGCTGCATGCCAAGCCGCCGGCCTCGCGCAAGGAGAGCGCGGAGAGCTATCTGGTGGCGAAAGGGTTCAAGGGGTAGGGGGCGCACAGGCGGACGCTCGCGCCAGCGTCCCCCACCGTTGCCGTCGCTAGCGTTTAGGCCGGCGTTCCGTATCGCTCGATCACCTCGGCCAGCGGCACATGCTCCAGCATGGCACCCGACCCGCGCGGCGTTTCGTCGTTCTCGATGGCCAGCGCGAACTGCACGGCAGGGGTTGCCTCGATGCGTCGCCGCAGGGCGTCGAGCTTCGGCCAGCGGCCGCGTGATGCAACATCGTGGATGTCGAGCCAGCGGGCAACGCCGATCAGCACGCCATCGGCGAGCGTCGGATGGTCGGCGACCAGGAACTCGCTGTTGCCGATCATGGCCTCGAGCTTGTCGTGGCGCTCGATGACAGCCGCCGTTCCGAGGCGCCGGAGCTGGCGCTCATAGTCCGGGTCGGGCTCGGAGAGTTCCATCGCCGTCCAGAGCGGACCGAAAGCGCCGGTGAAGCCGGTGTTGATGAAGGCCATCACCTGGACGAGGCGATCCTGCTCCGGCGACTGCGGCGCGAAGCTGATGCAGTGGTCGGGGTCGCGGCTGGCGAGCCAGTGGGCGATGGCCATCGTCTCGGTGACGACGCGGCCGCCATCGGTGATGAGAGCGGGCGTTTCGACGCGTGCGTTGAGGCGCAGGTAGGGCGGCTCGCGCATCTCGCCCAGCATGTCGACGCGGCAGAGGCGATAGGGCTGGCCCAGCCATTCGAGCGTCGCGACAAGGCCCATCGAGCTTCCCGCCGGGACGCCGTAGACAAGGATCGGTTCCATTGATGTATCCGTTGCGTTTGGAGGACGCTGCGCAGCGGCTGGAACATAGGTGCGCCAGCACCCAAGTAAATTACGGACCTTTTTGTAACCACGGAGCCTCGCGATGAAGTCCCTCGTCTCCGCCTGTCCCATCGAGGACGTGATGCGCGTGCTGTCGGGCCGCTGGCCGGCGCTGCTGCTCTACTATCTCAAGGACGGGACGAAGCGCTTCAGCGATCTGCAGCGCGACAATCCGACCGTGTCGCATCGCATCCTTGCGCTGGAGTTGCGCAAGCTCGAAGCGGCAGGCCTCGTTCGCCGGACCGAACACCAGGGCTATCCCCGCCACGTCGACTATGCGTTGACCGCGGCCGGCTGCGAACTCGTGCCGATGATCGACGCCCTCGCGGATTGGTGGGAAGCCTCCGCCCCACGGCGCGCGGACGAGCCCGAGCTCACCAGGGTGGCGTGAGGCTCAGTGTCCGCCGCCGCCACCTCCGCCGTGTCCGCTGAGGTTGGCGCCGGCGTTCTTTGGCAGCCGCGCGAAGATCACGGTCGAGATGATGCCGATGGCGGCGATGACATAGAACGACAGGTGGAAGTCGAGCAGCGTCGACTCGCCACCATGGGAGAGACGGAAGAGCTCCAGCGCGCCGCCGCCGAGCGCCACGCCGAAGGCCAGCGAGAGCTGTACGCCGACCTGGCTGATGACGTTGGCCTGGCCGGCATCCTTATCGTCGACGTCGGCGAAGACGAAGGCGTTGGTGGCGGTCCAGAAGATCGATTGGACGAAGCCGGTGAGGACGAGCAAGGTCATCATCAGCCAGACCGGCGTCTGCGGCGAGTAGAGACCCATGCCGATGACACCGGCGATGGTGCCGGCGGTGGCGACGATCATCGCGTTGCGGAAGCCCACGACCTGGAGGACCTTCTCGGCCGCGAACTTGGCGGCGGAGGCGCCGACGGCGCTGGCGAAGGTGATGGTGCCGGTCTGGAAGGCGTTGAGGCCGAAGGCGAGCTGCAGCATCAGCGGAAACAGGAACGGCATCGCCCCCGTGCCGAGACGGAAGAAGGTGCCGCCGATCATTGTGGCGCGGAAGATCGGCAGGCGGAACAGGCGCAGGTCGAGCAGCGGATAGTCGGTGCGCCGGAAGTGCCACAGATAGATCAGCGCTGCGATGGTGCCGCCCAGCAGGGCGCCGATGCCGAAGCTGATCGGCAATGCGGGCAGGGTCACCACCGAAATGCCGAACACCCAGCCGGCAAAGGCGGTGCCGCAGAGCACGAAACCGGCGAAGTCCATCCGGCGCGGCGCGTTGCGGTGCCAGTCGGGCAGGAAGATGCTGACGGCGACGAGGCCGAGCAGGCCGATCGGGACGTTGATGAGGAAGATCCAGTGCCAGCTGGCATAGGTGGTGATGAAGCCGCCGATGGGCGGGCCGACGATGGGACCGACAAGGCCGGGGATCGACAGCCAGGCCATGGCGTCGACGAGCTGGTTGCGCGGCGTGACGCGGACCAGCACGAGCCGCGCGACGGGCGTCATCATCGCGCCGCCCATGCCCTGGAGGAACCGTGACAGGACGAAAGTGAGCAGCGAATTCGACAGCGCGCAGCAGACCGAGCCGATGACGAACACGACCATCGCGACGCGGAAGACGTTCTTGGCGCCGAAGCGATCGGCCATCCAGCTCGAGATCGGAATGAAGATGGCAAGCGCCACGAGATAGGCGGTGAGCGCCAGCTTGAGGGCGACGGGCTCGGTGCCGATGTCGCGCGCGATCTCGGCGAGCGAGGTAGCGATCACCGTCGAGTCCATGTTCTCCATGAACAGGGCGACGGCGAGGATCAGCGGGACGATGCGGGTGTTCATCAGGCGATGGGGTCGGGCTTGACGGGCAGCGGCCTTGCGCGGTGGCCCGAGACGTCGGCGCCGGCATCGGGCGGCAGCCGCCAGAAGAACAGCGCGCTGATCGCGGCGATGCCGGCGACCACGAACCAGGCGATGTGGAAGTCGCCGAGGTTCGGCGCCCCGCCATGGAGCCGCGAGGTGAACTCGATCAGGCCGCCGGCCACGGCGACGCCCAGCGCAATCGAGATCTGCTGGGCGACGGCGGAGATGACTGTCGCCTGGCTCGCCTCGGTTTCATCGACATCGGCGTAGCCGAACACATTGACGCCGGTGAAGAAGAACGACCGAGTGACCCCGCCCAGGAACAGGCAGAACATGATGAGAAGGTGCGGCGTCTGTGGCGTGAACAAGCCGTTGATGCCAAGGAACACCACGCCGAGGACGGCGCACGCGGTGAGCGTGCGGGGAAAGCCGAAGCGCGCATAGACGCGCTCGGCGAGCACCTTGCTCATGATGGCGCCGAACGCCGTTACGAACGTCGTCATGCCGGACTCGAACGGCGTGAGCCCGAAGGTGAGCTGCAGCATCAGCGGCATCAGGAACGGGAAGGCGCCGATGCCGATGCGGAAGAAGAAACCGCCGACGACCGTTGTGCGGAAGAACCGTCGCTGGAACAGCTTTGGATCGAGCAGCGGGAACGCCGCGCGCCTGGTGTGCCGCAGGTAAAGCAGCGCCGCGGCCGCACCGACCGCGACGGCGACGTAGCCGGTGGCGACCGGGATCGCGGGGAGGCTGATGACGGAGAGCCCGAAGATGATGCCGGCAAAGGCGATCGAGGTCAGCAGGAAGCCGAACAGATCGATCGGCCGCGGCGTGCGCGGCTCGGATTTGGGCAGGAACTTCGTCGCTGCGAGGATGCCGATGATGCCGATCGGCACATTGATCCAGAAGATCCAGTGCCAGGTGAGATAGGTGGTGAGGAAGCCGCCGACCGGCGGGCCGGTGAGCGGCCCGAGCAGCGCGGGCACCGACAGCCAGGAGGTGGCCGCCACCAGCTCGTTGCGCGGCGTGGCGCGCAGCAGCACCAGGCGGGCAATGGGTGTCATCATCGAGCCGCCGACCCCCTGGAGGAAGCGCGACAGCACGAAGGTCTCGAGCGAATTGGAGAAGGCGCAGCAGATCGAGCCGACCATGAACACGCCGATCGCGGCGCGGAAGACGTTGGTCGAGCCGAAGCGGTCGGCCATCCAGCCCGAGATCGGGATGAAGATGGCAAGCGACACGAAATAGGCGGTGAGGGCCAGCTTGAGGGCGATCGGGCTGGTGCCGATGTCCGCTGCGATCGCAGGCAGCGACGTCGCAATCACGGTCGAGTCCATGTTTTCCATGAACAGCGCGACGGCAAGGATGATGGGGACGACGCGGATCAATTCAAATATGGAATGGGTTCGCGGGGAAATGCGAGGGGGAGCAAGGCGTTGCGATAGGCCTCAACGCCGCCCCTGACAATGCCGCAATCGGCGGGGGCGGTCACAATTGGCGGATTTGCCGAGAAACCACAGTCGTTAAGCTCAATTGCCGCCAATATTGCCCGAACAGCAAAATCCGTGTCAGAACGGCAAAAAAGTCCATCTGTGTGCACATGAAGAGCTTCTCCTCCTCCAGCTTCGCCTCCGAAAATGCCGTCGCCCTGGAATTCGCCGCCGATGCGGTAAAGGACAATCCGTACGCGCTGTTCACCGATTTCCAGTGGTTCCTGCTGGCCGGCAAGGACACCGTGTTCTTCACGGCGTTCTCGAAATCGCGGTTCGACGACACCATGCTGCAGGACCTCGTGGCCAAGATGGTCTCGCTGGCGCCGCAGCTCACGCACGGCTTCCGCGGCGCCAAGCCGGGCTACCCGTTCCCGCAGCGGATCCTCGAAGAGATCACCAGCGTCGAGGACGTCGACAGCTTCGAGGGCTATCCCGACAAATGGCTGAGCCACAGCCAGGACGTGTTCAGGCACCCCGAGCTGCCGCTGTTCCGCGTGATGGCGGCCAACCTCAAGAACGGCCCCGATGCCGAGGGCCGGATGTCGATCATCCAGGTCCGCTCGGCGCACTGCCTGATGGAAGGCTCGGACGCCGCGCTGCTCACCCGCTCGCAGACCGCCAATCACGGTATCCAGTCCGACAAGGGCCGCAGCGAAAACTGGTTCAAGCGTTTCCGCCAGGGCTTCCGCGGTACGATGATGGCCTGGGTCTACTCGGTCGCCGGCAATCTGATGAACGCGCCGGAGCGCAAGCTGCACTTCCGCACGCTCGCCATTCCGCGCCAGCGCGTCCGCGCGCTCGCCAATCGGATCGGCGTGCGCCAGCGCTCGCTCTATTTCGCGCTGGTGACCTTCGCGCTCCACTCCGAGAAGGACCGGCGCGTCAAAGAGAAGTTCATCACCGCCGCCTATACGATGCTCGACACCAAGCGGACGGCGTCGGACGACGATTTCTTCCGCGTCCGCGCGCTCGAGGCGAAGTTCCCGTTCAATGTCGACTTCGTGAGCTACGCCAAGGCGGTCGACGCCGAGATGGAAGCGAGCGAGAACAAGGACATCACCAAGTTCCAGCTCACCATCCTCGCGATGATGGGGGCGCTGCGCCGGCTGAGCCGCACCTTCCCCTGGATGATCAACGACAAGGTGTGGCGCCTGCAGGGCGCAACCGCCGACATGGTGCTGACGCTGGTGCCGCCGCATCGCAGCGTCGGGCCGCTGACCGACTGGATGATCGAGCCGATCTACTGCGGCGCGTTCCACCAGTCGACCAACATCAGCACCTTCTGCCCCGGTCGCGAATACATGACGATCAGCTTCGTCGTCGAAGAGCGTCACCTGCAGTATGTCGACCGGGTCAACACGCTGATCGACCAGCTGGAAACGCTGGGCTAAGTCCCGCCAGCCGCCCGGTCGGAGGGGCTTTCGTCATCCGACCGGAGCCGTGCGCCCGACGCATGCCACGCCATCGGGCGGGACCTTTGCAATTGCCCGACGCGATGATAATCACCCTCGCCAACCCGCGCGAGCGACCGAGTCGCCGGCGCGGGCTTCCTGTTTTCTGATGCACGGAAGGGCCGTTCCTTGGCGAGAATCATCACATCCATCACCGGCGATGCCGCGCTGACCTTCGACGACGTGCTGCTGCAGCCGGCGCGCTCCGACGTGCTGCCCACCGAGGTGAGCATCAGGAGCCGCGTCACCAAGGACATCGAGCTCAACCTGCCCATTCTGAGCGCCGCGATGGACACCGTGACCGAGCACAACATGGCCATCGCCATGGCGCAGGCGGGCGGCATGGGTGTGATCCACCGCAACCTCGAGCCGGCTGAACAGGCCGAGCAGGTGCGGCAGGTCAAGAGCTTTGAAAGCGGCATGGTGGTCAACCCCATCACCATCGGTCCCGAGGCGACGCTGGCCGACGCGCTGGCGCTGATGAGCGCCAACCGCATCTCGGGCATTCCGGTGGTGGCCAATGGCGGGCAGGGCGGGCGCGTGCCGGGCCGGCTCGTCGGCATCCTCACCAACCGCGACGTGCGTTTTGCCACCAATGAGCGGCAGAAGATCTCCGAGCTGATGACGCACGAGAACCTCGTGACCGTGCGCGACGGCGTCGGCAAGGACGAGGCCAAGGCGCTGCTCCACCGCAACCGCATCGAAAAGCTGCTGGTGGTGGACGAAGCGGGCAATCTGGTCGGCCTCGTCACCGTCAAGGACATCGAGAAGGCGCAGCTCAATCCGATGGCGGTCAAGGACGCGCAGGGCCGGCTGCGTGTCGCCGCGGCGTCGACCGTCGGCGACAAGGGCTATGAGCGCTCGATGGCACTGATCGATGCCGGCGTTGACCTGCTGGTGATCGATACGGCGCACGGCCATTCGGTACGCGTCGCCGAGCAGGTGGAGCGCGTCAAGCGCGAGAGCAATTCGACGCGCATCGTCGCGGGCAATGTGGCGACCGCGGAAGCCACCCGTGCGCTGATCGATGCGGGTGCGGACGCCATCAAGGTGGGCATCGGGCCGGGCTCGATCTGCACCACCCGCATCGTCGCCGGTGTCGGCGTGCCGCAGCTCGCCGCCGTGATGGCGTGCGCCGAGGAAGCCGACAAGAACGGCATTCCTGTCATCGCCGATGGCGGCATCAAGTTTTCGGGCGATCTCGCCAAGGCGCTGGCCGGCGGCGCATCGGTGGCGATGGTGGGCTCGCTGCTCGCCGGCACCGATGAGAGCCCGGGCGAAGTCTACCTCTACCAAGGCCGCAGCTACAAGGCCTATCGCGGCATGGGCTCGGTGGGCGCCATGGCGCGCGGCAGCGCCGACCGCTACTTCCAGCAGGAGGTGCGCGACAGTCTCAAGCTCGTGCCTGAGGGCATCGAGGGGCAGGTGCCCTACAAGGGCGCCGCGGGGAATGTGCTGCACCAGCTCGCCGGCGGCCTGCGCGCGGCGATGGGCTATACCGGCGCGCATGACCTCGAGGATTTCCGCAAGAACGCGACCTTCGTCAAGATCTCGGGCGCGGCGCTGCAGGAGAGCCATGTGCACGACGTGACGATCACGCGCGAGCCGCCGAACTATCGCGGTGGCGTGTGATGGCGCTGATCGATCGCATCGACACGGTCTTCGTGCCGGCCATCGACACCTCCACCGCCGCGGCCTGGTATGGCCGCATGTTCGGCATGACCCCCATCTTCGAGTCTGCTGGCTACATCGGCCTGCGCCTGCCGGGCGGCGAGGCCGCGCTGACGCTCTATCCTGCGCGGAGCATCGACCGAGATGGCCACTACCGCTTCAACTTCTACAGCAGCGACCCCGAGGGGCTGCGCCAGGCGATCGTGACCGAGGGGCTCGAGGCGACCCCAATCAAGGATGCGGGGCCCATCCGCTATTTCGATTTCCGCGATATCTCGGGCAACTGGATCAACATCTGCGCGCCGGGTCGCGGCTGATGCGTCTGCCCGGCCGCCTTTCCGCCGCCATCGAGGTTCTCGCCGACGTCGAGACGCGCCATCGACCGGTGGCCGAGGCATTGAAGGCGTGGGGACTGAACAACCGCTTTGCGGGCGCCGGAGATCGCGCCGCGATCGGCAACCTCGTCTACGACGCGCTGCGCAAGCGGGCGAGCCATGCCTATGCCATGGGCAGCGACAGCCCGCGCGCGCTGGTGCTGGCGGTGGCGGTGTTCGATTGGGGCACGACGCCTGAAGAACTCAACGACCTGTTCGCGGGCGATACCCACGCGCCGGAGGTGTTAAGCGCCGACGAGGTGCGTCGGCTGAGCGCGAGCGACCCGCTCGCGGACGCACCCGAGCATGTGCGCGCCGACCTCCCCGAATGGGCCGTGCCCTCGCTCAGGCAGTCGCTCGGTGCCTTCTGGCGCGAGGAGGGGCGGGCGATGGCCGGCCGGCCTGCGCTGGACCTGCGCGTGAACACGCTGAAATCGGACCGCGAGCGCGTGCTCCGCACGCTCGAGCGCGTCCAGGCGGTCGCAGCGGATATCTCGCCGGTGGGCGTGCGCATCGCATCCGGCGATCGCGACAGCCGGACGCCGAACGTGCAGGCCGACGAGGGCTACCTCAAGGGCTGGTTCGAAGTGCAGGACCAGGGCAGTCAGATCGTGGCGCTGCTGGCAGGCGCGCAGCCTGGCGAGCAGGTGCTCGACCTGTGCGCGGGCGCGGGCGGCAAGACGCTGGCGATGGCGGCGGCGATGCGCAACAAGGGTCAGATCTTCGCCTATGACAGCGACCGCCACCGCCTTGCGCCGATCTACGATCGGCTGAAGCGCAACGGCGTTCGCAACGTCCAGGTCCGCGCTCCGGGCTCGGGCGCGCTCGACGACCTCACCGGCAAGATGGACCGCGTGGTGATCGATGCGCCCTGCACCGGCGCCGGAACGTGGCGACGCCGGCCCGACGCCAAGTGGAAGCTCACGGCCGAGCAGGTGGCTCAGCGCGTGGGCGAGCAGGCGGCGATTCTCGAGGAGGGGATGCGCTACGTGAAGCCCGGCGGGACGCTCGTCTACATCACCTGCTCGGTCCTGCATGAGGAGAACGCCGCGCAGGTCGAGGCCTTCCGCGCGGCCCATCCGGCATTCGCGCCGGTCGATCTGGCGCCGGCGCTCGATGCGCCGGGGGCGCGCGAGCGGGTGCATCTGGGCCGGCAGGGAGTGCTGCTGACGCCGCACAAGACCGGAACCGACGGTTTCTTCGTTTCGGTGCTGCGCAAGGCGCCGTGAAACCCTGAGGCGCCGGCATGCGTTGCTGCCCGCATGGACACGCTCGCGCTCGACTACCGGAACCCGCGGACGATCATCGTCACGCTTCTCTTCATCGGCATTGTCGTTGGGGTGGGTGCCGTCATCGGCACGAGCACCGCACCGGATGCCTGGTACGCGGCGCTGCACAAGCCGCCCTTCAACCCGCCCAACTGGCTGTTCGCGCCGGTGTGGTTTGCCCTCTATGTGCTGATCGGCATCGCCGGCGCACGGACGTTCCTGCGCGATGCGTCGAGCCCGGCGATGTTCATCTGGGCCGCGCAGATGGTGCTCAACTGGGCGTGGTCGCCGACATGGTTCACCCTGCACCTGCTGTGGCCGGCCTTCGCCATCATCATCGCCATCTTCGTGCTCATCGTCGCCTTCATCGCCACGACGTGGCGGAACGACCGGATATCGGCGGTACTGTTCATGCCCTACGCGGCCTGGGTGGCCTTCGCCTCGACGCTGAACCTGTCGATCGCGGTCCTCAACTAGTCGCCGTGCAGCTCGCGGTCGCGGGGCTCAGCGAAGGCGATCCGGTGGAACGTCACCGGCAGGCTCTCGCCAACGGGAGAACAGCACATCGGACCAGCCTCGACGGTTTGAGACATGCGCAGGAAGGCGAGGCGAACGAGACGGAACTTTCCGTCCGTCTCGATCTCGACGCGGAGCGCTTCGGCATGGCGGGTGAGGCGCAGCGTGACGGGGGCGTCCACGGCGCCGCCGATGGGCATCACCGACCAGTCGGACTGGTTGTCGCGGGTGACGACCGCCGAGACATTGCGGCGCCCGTCGGTGAATTCGACGCCGCATTTGAGCCAGTTGTCGTCATCGACACGCAGCATGGCGCCCGCCTGGTCGTACAGTGCGGCGTAGGGCGCCGAGAAGGTGACGGTCAGCGAGAAGTCACCGGTCACCGGCGTGGCGCGGAAATGGCCGTCGAGGTGCCTGAAGCCGTAGAAGGTGTTGTTCCACCAGTCCGTCTCCTTGCCCGTGGTGACGGAGAGCACGCCGCCCCTGTCGCTGTGCGCTGGCGGTTCGTTGATCCAGAACGGCGTTCCGAGCGTCGGCATGGTCAACCTGCGGCGGGTGAGAGAGTGGGATTTGGTGTGGCCCGACCCTCGAGGCTCCGCGCCCAGCGGATGACCGGCTTTTCGAGCAGCGCATAGGAGAGCGTGGCGACAAGGAAGCTCAGCGCCACGACGCCAAGGCTGATCCAGGCCCAGGCGCTCACATTGGTCATGCCCCAATAGATGTAGCGCGGCTGCCAGAGCACGCGAACGATCTCCATGAGAAGATAGTGCCAGACATAGACGCCGAAGGAGACGCGCGCGATGTAGGCGACGGGCGCGGTCTCGGTGACGCGGAACAGGGCGACCGACGACGGCGTGGCGATGAGGATCAGCGCCACGCCGATGGGGAAGAAGGGGAAGCCGTAAGGGACGTTGGCGAGGCCGAAGCCATCAGCCACCGGATAGAGCCACACCATGGTGCCGATGGCGATGGCGAGGCCGGCGAGAGCCAGCAGGTCGAACCAGCCGGAGCGCAGACGCGCGACCTGCACCTGCACGCCCGCCGCGAGCGCGCCGACCGCGAAGATGGCGAAAAAGCCGAACGGGCTGTAATTGGGCCACCAGAACTTGGCCCCGCCCACGGTGCCGTGCTCCCAGCCGCGTCCGAACGCATCCGGCTGCAGATAGCGCAGGGCGAGGAACTGCAGGCCGACGATGGCGGCGATGACAGCCAGCCAGGCGAGGCGCGCCGGCCAGCCGCGGACGGGCAGCCTGAACAGTAGCATCAGGCAGATGGGCAGCGCGGCGTAGGAGATGATCTCGGCGCCGATGGACCAGAGCGGGCCGTTGAACTCGACCGGGAACCAGGTGAGCCAGTGGAAGCCCGACACGAGGAACAGGCCCGAGAGGTAACGCAGCACGAGGATACCGTCGAACGGGAAGCGCAGAACCGTGAAGCTCAGCAGGAACGTCACCGTGAGCGCCAGCCACAGGCCGGGCAGGATGCGCGCGCCGCGGCGGATGGCGTAGATGCGCAGAGACGGCATGCGTTCGCCGGCATCGAGCGCCAGCCAGAACGGGCGCGAGAGCAGATAGCCCGAAAGGACAAAGAACGCCGACACGCCGAACGCGCCCATGGTGATGCTGAGCACAGTCCACGTCCCGGCGGGCGGCAGCACTTCGGGCGCGACCCGTTGTGCGACATGATGGGCGACGACCATCAGGCAGGCGAGGGCGCGGACGACATCGGCCCCGGCCAGGCGGGTATCAGCCATGACGTCCCTCCTCAACGCGCCGGACTGCCTGTCGCACTGCCTTTTTTGCGCCGATGTAATCCATTCCATCCGAAGCGACGGAGCGCAAGGCCGCAGCTTGACGAGCGGGGGCGGCGCGTGGCCCCTTGGCGCAAACGACCGGGGGCAGCATGGACGACGACGCCGCAGCGGGAATAGGGGTCCTGGTCATCGCTCTGGTGGTCGTCGCTTTCGTGCTGGGGCGGCGTATCCGCAAGCTCGACCAGCGCGTCGCGCAGCTGACCGGTGCGCTTGCCGCGCGGATCGAACGGCTCGAGGGGACCGACCGCGACGCGGCCGTGCTCTCCGGCATCCGGCTCACGGAAACCGCTCCGGCACCATCGCCGCCATCGCAGCAGGTGGCGGAGCCCCCCGGCGCGCCGGAAGCCGCCGCGCAGCCGACACCACCCCCCGCGCCGGAAGAGGCCGTTCCCGCGGCCCCTCCGCCACCCCCGGCACCACCCAGGCAGCGCTTTGACTGGGAGCGTTTCGTGGGGCTGCGGCTGCCGGTATGGCTGGGCGCCATCGCGCTCTCGGTCGCGGGCTTCTTCTTTGTCAGCTACGCCATCGAGAGCGGCTTCTTCACGCCCGAGATGCGCGTTTTGTCGGCCGCCGCCGCCTCGGTGCTGTTCCTCGCCGGTGCCGAATTCGTCCGACGGCGCGTGAGGAGCGGCAACGTCGCGGCCATCGCGTCGGCGCTCGCCGCAGCCTCGATCGCCACGGCCTATGGGACGGCCTATCTCGCCACCAAGACCTACGGTCTCGTGCCGTCGGGCGCCGGCTTCATCATCACCATCGGCGTCAGTATTGCCGCCATCGCCGTCGCGCTCGCCTATGGCGAGGCGGTGGCGCTGATCGGCATCGTGGGCGGCTATGTGGCGCCCGCCATCTATGGTGGCGGCGAGGCGAACGCGCCGTTCCTCGTGATCTATCTCACGGCGCTGTCGGCCGTGACCTACGCCGTGATCCGCTTCAGGAGCTGGTGGCGCCTGAGCTTCGTCGGGCTCATCGGGCCGGCGTTCTGGGGCCTCGTCTGGGTATCGAGCGCGGCGCTTCGCCACGACTATGTCTGGGGCAGCATCTTCCTCATCGCGCTGCCGCTGATCGTCGCCGTCGCCTCCTGGCCCGGCTGGCAGGAGGATGGGCCTGTCATCGGGCTGCGCGGCTTCACCGCGATGCGGACGCCCGAGCGCGGGTCGCTGGTCGGCGCGACCATTCTCGCGGCGCTCGGCTTTGCCCTGTTCCTCGACAGCTCGCAATACGCCATCGGCTATTGGCAGGGGCTGATCGTGTTCGCCGCGGCCACCATCGCACTCGGTTTGGTGTCGCCGCCGCATCGGGCCCTGCAGCTTCCCGTTCTCATTGCGTCGGGCGTGGCCCTGCTGCTGTGGCGCAATGTCGATCCGGTGGCGGGCTTCATCGTCACGGGACTATTAGCTGTCGTATTCGGCTTCGGTGCGCTCGATCAGTTCCGCCGCCTGCGCGAGCCGGGCCTGTGGGCCGGCGTGCACGCCATCGTCGCGGTCTTCATGTTTTCGGTCGCGTTGTTCAAGGTCGAGGGCTGGGGCGACGCCATCGCCAACCGCCACCTCTGGGCGCTCGGCGCGCTGGCGCTGGCGGCGGGCTTCATCGTGCTGCTGCGGCTGTTCGCCGAACGCGTCGAGGGCGAGCTCGAACGCAGCCAGGTCTATGCGGCCTGGGGCGGAGCGGTGACGACACTGGTGTCGCTCGCGGTGGTCTTGGAACTCGATCCGCTGTACTTTCCCGCGGCCGCCGCGCTGGCCATCCTCGGGCTCGCTGCGGTGCACATGCGCGCGCCGGTGCGCGGGCTGAGGATCGTCGCCGCGATCTATCTCGCGATCTACGGCCTGCTGCTGCTCGGCGCCTTCAGCTATGCCGACGGTCTCGCCTACACGCCGGACTATATGAGCTATGTGTTCGTGCGCGATACGAGCGACCAGGCGCTTGCCCTGCTCGTGATCCCCGGCATCGCGCTGCTTGCGGCCGGAACCCTGTTCCAGATAAGTCGCCCGGCCGAAACGAAGTCGCTCGTGGCGGTGATCGACATCGTCGCCATCATTGCCGAGGCCATCGGCCTGTTCTACCTGCTGGCGCTGCCTTATGGAAACTCGCGCTGGAGCGACACGCTGGTGCTGGCGGCGCGTATCGCCGCGCCGGAACTCGCCGTTGCCGCGGTGGCGGTCTATGTCGGCCGGCGCTTCGACCGGCAGGCGGCCTACACCGGCGGCATCATCCTCACCGGCGTCACGGTGCTCGCGATGCTCGCCGTCCTCATCCTGCCGCTGCTGCAGTTCTGGCCGCCTTACGCGGTGCCCGGCACGGTGATCATCAACGTCACCCTTGTCGCTTATGGCGTGCCGGCGCTGCTGCTCTATTTCATCGGCTGGTATCTGCGGCAGGAAACGCGCCGGGGCATCCGGCTGTTCGGTATTGCGGTTTCGATTTTCGCCGTCCTCGTCACCTATGCGATGCTGATGATCGACATCCGCCACGCGTACAATCTGGGCGCGCCGACGCTGCAGGGCGGCATGTCGCAATCCGAGTACTACGCCTATTCCATCGCGACCCTGGTTTTCGGGCTCGGGCTGCTGATCGGCGGCGTGGCGTTCAAGCATCGCGGGGCCCGCGCCGTCAGCTTCTTCTTCGTGCTGGCGGCGACCATCAAGGTATTCCTGTTCGATGCCTCGGAGCTGACCGGCCTCTGGCGTGTGCTGAGCTTCCTGCTGATGGGCCTCAGTTTCCTCGGGATCTCCTGGGCTTATGCGCGGTTCGTCTTCGGCATCGGGACGCGGAAGGAGCCGCCGCCGGTCCCATCCGCGCCGCCACCGCTGGAAAGCCCGGAGCCTCCGCCGGTCCCGCAGGGCTGATGCCCGCGCGGCGGAGGGCCGCTGCCCTTGCGGAATCCGCGGCGGCCCTTTATTTCGCCGCCATGACAGAGCCAGCCAAGCCTCCCGTCGACTCCATCCTGATCATCGACTTCGGGTCGCAGGTGACCCAGTTGATCGCGCGCCGCCTGCGCGAGACCGGGGTCTATTGCGAAATCCACCCGTTCAACCGGGCGGCCGAGGCCTTTGCCGCGATGCGGCCCAGGGGCGTGATCTTCTCCGGCGGTCCCGCCTCGGTGACCGACGAAGGCAGCCCGCGGGCGCCGCGGGAAGTGCTCGAGGCGAACGTGCCGATCCTCGCCATTTGCTACGGCCAGCAGACACTGGCGCTGCAGCTGGGCGGCAAGGTCGAGGGCGGACACGCCCGCGAGTTCGGCCGCGCCGATGTCGAGATCAAGGAGCCGAGCCGGCTCTATGAGGGCGTGTGGGAGATCGGCGGGCGCTATCCGGTCTGGATGAGCCACGGCGACCGGGTGACCGAGTTGCCCGAGGGCTTCCGCGTGGTCGCGACCTCGCCCAACGCGCCGTTCGCGATCGCGGTGGACGAAGCGCGCAGCCGCTACACCACGATGTTCCACCCCGAGGTGGTGCATACCCCTGATGGCGGCAGGCTGCTTGCCAACTTCGTGCACAACATCGTGGGTCTCAAATCCGACTGGACGATGTCGGCCTATCGCGCGCGCATGATCGACAAGGTCCGTGCGCAGGTCGGCAAGGGCAGGGTGATCTGCGGCCTCTCCGGCGGCGTGGATTCGTCGGTGGCGGCTGTGCTGATCCACGAGGCGATCGGCGACCAGCTCACCTGCATCTACGTCGACCACGGCCTGATGCGGCTCAACGAGTCCGAGGAGGTCGTGACGATGTTCCGCGACCACTACAACATCCCGCTGGTGCATGTGGACGCGAGCGAGAAGTTCCTGGGTGCGCTGGAGGGCCAGACCGACCCCGAGGTGAAGCGCAAGACCATCGGCCGGCTGTTCATCGAGACGTTCGAGGACGAGGCGCGCAAGATCGGCGGGGCGCAGTTCCTCGCGCAGGGCACGCTTTACCCCGACGTGATCGAGTCCGTCAGTTTTTCGGGCGGCCCTTCGGTCGTCATCAAGTCGCACCACAATGTGGGCGGGTTGCCCGAGCGCATGAACATGCAGCTCGTCGAGCCGCTGCGCGAGCTGTTCAAGGACGAAGTGCGCGCGCTGGGCCGCGAGCTCGGGCTGCCCGAAAAGTTCGTCGGCCGCCATCCGTTCCCCGGCCCCGGCCTCGCCATCCGGCTTCCGGGCGGCGTGTCGCGCGAAAAGCTCGACATCCTGCGCCAGGCCGACGCGATCTACCTCGACGAGATCCGCAAGGCGGGGCTCTACGATAAGATCTGGCAGGCCTTCGCCGTGCTGCTGCCGGTCCAGACGGTGGGCGTGATGGGCGATGGGCGAACCTACGAGTTCGTCTGCGCACTGCGCGCCGTGACCTCCGTCGACGGCATGACGGCCGACTTCTACCCCTTCGAGATGGACTTCATCGGCCGCGTCGCGACCCGCATCATCAACGAAGTCCGCGGCATCAACCGCGTCGTCTACGACGTGACGAGCAAGCCGCCCGGCACGATCGAGTGGGAGTGATGCTTGCGACGTAAGTCGTCGTAAGGTAAATACTTGCGCATCGCGCCGTTCGCCACGACGGCGATTGCTGAAGGCGGAAGAAAGAGCCCGCAGCAGTTGGGCCCTCGATGAATGGGTGAACTCGCTCTCCGTGGCCACGCGACCTCGCTGGACATCGACCGTCGTCCAGTCCCTCCCGGCCCGCACGACAAGGCGAGTGCCCATCCTTGAAACGGTGTGACGCTAAACGCGAGGAGGGCAGGGGATGACTTTACGGATCGCCATATTCGGAGCGGGCCGTATCGGTTGCTGGATCGCGGGCCCCCTGGCGGCGCAGGGCCACGACGTCACCCTGATAGGCCGGGAGCCAACCGGTCGCGAGATCGCCGAGCATGGCCTGACCGTGCTCGATGCCGACGAGGTGATCGCAGCCACGCGCAACCTGCGCTACGACGTGGGACCGGAGTCATTGGCGTCCGCCGACCTAGTTCTGGTGACCACCAAGTCCGGAGGCCTCGCCGCCGCAGCTGCAGATATCACCCGCCTGGCTCGCGACGATACCGTCCTTGTTACGCTGCAGAACGGGATCGGCGTTGCGGCAGCGTTCGCTCCCTTGGTGCCGCGCCAGAAAGTGCTTGGCGGGATTGTCGGCTTCAATGTTGTCCACGCCGGAGGCGGACGCTGGAGCAAATCCAGCAAGGGTATGATCCATTGCGAGAAACACCCCTTGCTGCGCGATTTCGGCTGGCACCTGGTGGAGGACCTGCGCCCGATCGAATGGGGCAAGCTGTTGCTCAACCTCAATAACCCGATCAACGCGCTTTCCGGCCAGCCGCTGAAGCAGCAACTCGAGCAGATTGGCTATCGCCGCATCCTCGCTACTGCGATGGACGAGGCGCTGGCGGTGGCAAAGGGCGCCGGAGTCAGGCCGGCGAAGCTCGGTCCCACCGCGCCCGCCTTGCTGTCGGCCGGTTTGCGCGCGCCCGACTGGTTGTTCAACCCGGTCCTCCTGCCGCGTCAGAAGATAAGCGACACCGCGCGACTGTCGATGTCTGACGACTACGACACCGGGAAGCCCACTGAAATAGCCGAACTCAACGGCAAGGTCGTCGTTCTAGGCCGCCAGTTCGGCATCGAAACGCCGGTCAACGCCGCCCTAGTCAAGCTCATCGAAGCGGGCGGCGGCAATCATTTCGACGCGAGAACCATGCTGCGACTGGTCGGGCTGTAAATGATGGCCGTCGCTGAGCCCATGTCGCGAGGACGCCGGCAGGCATCGGGCCGCAGGGACGCCGTGACCACCAACTGAGCGCCTGGCGCGACACTGGGCTTAGAGGTGCGACCGGTGGAGACGATTCTGCGACGTTTGCGCTTGTCCGTCGTTTAGCCGAGGCTAACGACAAGGAGCATAACGATGGCCGATGAGATCGCGCTTGGCGGCAGGGCGGGGGAGCTGTTCGCCGGCATCCCCGTCAGGGATTTCCAGAAGTCGCTCGACTGGTACCAGCGCCTGCTTGGCGCGCCGCCGAGCTTCTTCCCCAACGACCGCGAGGCGGTGTGGATGCTCGCCGGGCATCGCTGGCTCTACATCATCGTCGATCCACGGCGCGCCGGCGGCGCCGTGCAGACCATCATCTGCGACGAGCTCGAGGCGCTGATTGCGGAGATCGCCGGGCGTGGCATCGACTTCGTGGACGAGGAAGCGCCCGGAAAAGGCGTGCGCAAGGTGATGTACAACGATCCCGACGGCAACGAGATCGGCCTGGGGCGTGTCCCCGCCCAGTGAGGGGCGGCCACGGCAGTTGCGCTTGCGGGCGAAAGCGCTAGAGAAAGCGCATGAGCTTTCGCAAGGACTCCGATCAATCCGTCGAGCGGCGCATCAAGCGGCGGCTGGCGAAGTATCTGCTGGATCTGCTCAAGGCGCAGCGACCGACGCCACAGGTCAAGGCGCATGGCGGCTACAAGCTGCGGGATGCGCGAAGCGGCAAGATCGTGTTCGGCGAGAAGGGCTACGAGTTCTCGGCAACCCTCGATGACATCGAGGCCTGGCTCGACGAAGAGGAAGCCAAGCTCCACGGCACAAAACAATAGGGCGACCGCTAGGGCCGCCCTTCTTTGTGGTCCGGCATCCGGGCCCTAGCTGCGGATCAGGCTGATCTTGGTGTTCTTCATGCCGATCTTGTTGACGAGATCGAACAGCAGCTCGGCATTGTCGGGGTGGAGGCGCACGCAGCCATGCGACGCGACCTGGCCGAGATTGGCGAGGTCGGTCGTGCCGTGGATGGCGTAGCCACCGTAAAAGAAGATCGAGTGCGGCATGGGCGCGTTCTCGTATTTGGACGAGTACCACATCTTGTGCATGCGGATCGGCTTGAAGCTGCCGATGGGCGTGCCGTAGCCCTTGCGTCCGGTCGACACGTCGAAGGTGTAGATCGTGCGTCCGTCGGAGGCGACGGTCATCTCCTGCGTGGTGATGTCGACCGTGATCTGGATTGGTCCGGTCACCTCGCGGGGGCGCACCGGCGTGAGCGACAGCGACGCCCGTGTGACCGAGGATTTCTTGAACAGGTCGCCGAACAGCGAGGGTGGGGCGGCGAGGGCGGATGAGGTCAAGCCGAGGAACACGGCGACCAGCAGAATGACGCGCAGCATGAAAATCGAGCTCCCAAGTGTCCCAGGATACTCGCAAAGTCCACTTTAAAACTGGTTAAACGGGGCGTTCGTGCCGCAGTCGGGCCATTTGCATTCGCAGGGCTCACTCTCTATGTTGCGGCCCGATTTCTAAGGGTTCTCAAGGGTCTTCATGTCCAACGATACACTTCTTCGTGAAGTCGACGAGGAGCTGCGCCGCGACCGGATGCGCAAGCTGTGGCGGCAGTCGGCGCCGTTCATCTTCGGCGCTGCGGCGGCCGTGGTCCTGCTCGTCGCGGGCTATGAAGGCTGGAACTGGTGGACCGACAGCAATTCGGCCCGCTCGTCGGACCAGTTCTACGCCGCCGCACAGGCCGCCGACGGCTCCGATCTCGCGGCAGCCGAGAAGGCGCTGGACGACGTCATCGCGCAGGGTTCGGGCGCCTATCCGGCGCTGGCCCAGTTCCGCGACGCCTCGCTTCTCGCCCAGCAGGGCAAGATCGATGAGGCCGTGGCGGCTTACGATTCGCTCGCCACAACGCAGTCGAGCACGCATCTGCGTGAGCTGGCGCTTGTCATGGGCGCGAACCTGCTGATCGACAAGGGCGACGTGCCGGCGGTGGAGCAGCGTGTTGGCGGCTCGATCGTGCCGGAATCGCCGATGCGCAATGCGGCCCGCGAAGTGCTGGGGCTGACGCAGTACAAGGCCGGCCAGTTCGATGCGGCGATGACCACCTTCCAGGCGATCATCGATGATCCGCTGGCGTCGCGCGACCTGCAGAGCCGCGTCCAGATCTACATCCAGCAGCTGCGGGCCGAGGGTGCTGCGCCTGTGGTGACGTCGGAGGAACCGCCCGCCGATGTGTCGAGCGAGCCTGTCGCCTCGAGCGAGCCGGTGACCTCCAGCGAGGCGCCCACGTCGAGCGAGCCGGTCTCGTCGGCTGAGGTTTCGTCCTCGGCGCCGTAACGCGCCGGGGAGCACAAGATGAGCGCGCTTGTCGCCATTGTCGGCCGGCCCAATGTCGGCAAATCGACGCTGTTCAACCGGCTCGTCGGCCGGAAGATCGCGCTCGTCGACGACACACCGGGCGTGACCCGCGACCGTCGCGAGGCCGAGGGGCGGATCGGCGATCTGCGCTTCCGCATTCTCGACACCGCCGGCTATGAGGACCGCTTCGACGGCTCGCTCGAAGACCGCATGCGGCAGGGCACCGAGCTCGCGATCCGCGAGGCGGACGTGATCCTGTTCATGATCGACGCGCGGGCCGGCGTGACGCCGCTCGACGAGCGCTTCGCTCAGGTATTGCGCAAGTCCGGCAAGGAAGTGCACCTCATCGCCAACAAGGCCGAGGGCAAGGCCGCCGACGCGGGGTTGATGGAGGCCTTTTCGCTGGGCTTCGGGGAGCCGGTGCCACTCTCGGCCGAACACGGGCTGGGGCTCGCGGACCTGCACGCGATCATCGGCAAGGCGGTGGACGCCAAGACGCCGCCGCCGACACTCGACGACGAGATGCCGGACGTCGATATCGAGCTGCCGCCCGACGACGGCACCATCGAGGACGGTCCGCCGCTGCGCTGGAACCCGAAGCGCTACCTCAATGTCGCAATCGTCGGCCGTCCCAACGCCGGCAAGTCGACGCTGATCAACACGATGGTCGGCGAAGAACGGCTGCTGACCGGTCCCGAAGCGGGCATCACCCGCGACTCGATCATGGTCCCCTGGGAGTGGGAGGGCCGGACCATCAATCTCGTCGATACCGCCGGCATCCGCAGGAAGGCGCGCGTCGAGGGCAAGCTCGAGAAGCTGTCGGTCGGCGATTCGCTGCGCTCGATCCAGTACGCCGAAATCGTCGTGCTACTGCTCGATGCGACGATCCCGTTCGAAAAGCAGGATCTGGCGCTCGCCGACCTCGTCCACCGCGAGGGGCGGGCGATGGTGATCGCGCTCAACAAATGGGACCTGATCGAAGACAAGCAGGCGACCCTGGTGAAGCTGCGCGAGGAGTGCGAGCGGCTGCTGCCGCAATTGCGCGGCGTGCCGCTGGTCACCATCAGCGGCCTCCAGGGCCGCAATATCGATCGGCTGATGGGCGCCATTTTCAAGATCGAGCAGGCCTGGAACACCCACCTGTCCACCGCCAAGCTCAACCGCTGGCTCTACGCCGTGATCGAGAAGCATCCGCCGCCGGCCGTGAGTGGCCGACGCATCAAGATGCGCTACATGACGCAGGCCAAGATGCGGCCGCCCAGCTTTATCATCTTCGGGTCGCGCGCCGACGCGGTGCCGGCCTCCTATCAGCGCTATCTGATCAATTCGATGCGCGAGACGTTCGACATGCCGGGCACGCCGATCCGCCTGTGGCTGCGGTCGGGCAAGAACCCCTACGCGGACAAGGACTAGCGCCCCGAGCAACCCAGCCCCAGCGAACAGAGAATAGCCAATGCCGGCCCGACTGCCGTAGTTTGCTGCTCCCTGTCCACTGCTCAAGGGAACAAAGTGTACGTCGAGCTTCTGATCGTCGTCGTCCTCACGCTGATCAACGGCCTGCTCGCCATGTCGGAGCTGGCCGTCGTCTCCGCCCGTCCGGCCCGCCTCAAGGTGATGGCCGCCGACGGCAACAAGGGCGCGACGGTTGCGCTGCAACTGGCTGACGATCCGGGCAAGTTCCTGTCGTCGGTACAGATCGGCATCACGCTGGTGGGCATCCTGTCGGGCGCTTTTTCGGGCGCGACGCTGGGCGATCGCCTGACCGCTTTCCTGCTCGAGCGCGGCCTTCCCGATGCGGTGGCCTCGGCGCTGGGCGTCGGCATCGTGGTCATCTCGATCACCTACATCTCGCTGATCATCGGCGAGCTCGTGCCCAAGCAGATCGCGCTGCGCGATGCCGAGGGCATCGCCGCGCGCGTCGCGCCGGCGATGAAGATCGTCGCCAGCGTCGGTGCGCCGCTCGTGTTCATCCTCGATGTGTCGGGCCGTCTCGTGCTGCGGCTGATTGGACAGTCGGGGGCGACGGACGAGCGGGTGACCGACGAGGAGGTCAAGACCATCATCGCCGAGGCCGAGAGCCAGGGCGTGCTCGAGACCGAAGAGAAGGCGATGATCTCGGGCGTGATGCGTCTCGCCGACCGCGCGGCGCGCGGCCTGATGACGCCGCGGCTTGATGTCGAGACGGTGGACCTCAGCGATCCGCCCGAAGAGATCATGCAGATGCTGCGCACCTCGCATCGCTCGATGCTGCCGGTGCACGAGGGAGAGCCCGACAAGATCATCGGCGTGCTGGTGCGCAAGGACCTGATCGACATCTTCGCCTCGGGCGCGCCGCTCGATATCCGCGCGCTGGTGAAGCCTGCGCCCGTCGTGCTCGACCGGGCCGATGCGATCTCGGTGCTGGCCGCGATGCGCTCGTCCGTCGTGCACATGGCGCTGGTGTTCGACGAATACGGGCACTTCGAGGGCATCGTGACGCCCGGCGATATCCTGGGCGCCATCATCGGCGATTTCCAGGAGGAGGAGGGCGGCGAGACCGCCTTCACGCGCCGCGACGACGGTTCCTATCTGGTGTCGGGCTGGATGCCGGTGGACGAGTTCGCCGACAAGATCGGCGTTCCAATCCCGAAGGACCCGCCTTACGAGACGGTGGCGGGCTACATCCTCTCCGAGCTCAATCACCTGCCGGTGGTCGGCGAGACGTTCACCCGCGAGCCCTGGCGGTTCGAGGTGCTGGACCTCGATGGGCGACGTATCGACAAGGTGCTCGTGGGCAGGATCGGCTAGTCGCCTAGAGCGGCTTGGTCTCGGCCTTCTCGTAGTCGTAGACGACACGCGTGTCGGTCCAGGCCGGTGCGACCATGTCGACGAGCTTGCCGGCCACTTCGCGCGGATGGGGCAGGGTGTCGGGATTCTCGCCCGGCATCGCCTTGGCGCGCATCGCCGTGCGCACCGCGCCGGGCCAGAAGACGTTGGCCTTGACCTGCGTTGTGCTGAGCTCGCCGGCATAGCTCTTGACCATCGTCTCGAGCGCCGCCTTGGTCGCGGCGTAGAGGCCCCAGAAGGGCCGCGCCGAATGCGACGAGGACGACGACACGAACACCGCGCGGCCGGCCGCGGACTGGCGGAGCAGGGCGTCGACGGAGCGGATCAGCCGATAATTGGCGGCGACGTTGACGGCGAAGGCCTGGTCGAAATCCTTGACGTCGAGATGCGACAGTGGGGTGATGGTGCCGAGCACGCCGGCATTGCCGATGAGGCCGTCGAGCCGGCCCCAGCGCTCGAAGATGGCCTTGCCCAGCCGGTCGATGCCGTCGCCGTCGCGCAAATCGAGCGGCACCAGCGTCGCGTCGCTGCCCGCTGCCTTGATCTCGTCGTCGAGGTCTTCGAGGCCGCCCACGGTGCGCGCCACGGCGACGACATGCGCGCCGCGCCGCGCCGCTTCGAGCGCCGCCTGATAGCCAATGCCGCGGCTTGCCCCGGTGACGAGGACGATCTTTCCCGAAAGGTCGGACACGGTCAACTCGCCTCGCGCATCAGCGAGATGGTCTTGGGATCGCTCTTGCCGCGGCCGGTGAGGTCGGTGAGCGTCGTCGGATAGTCGCCGGTGAAGTAATGGTCGGTGAACTGCGGCGCCGCATTGTTGCGCGCCTCGCCGCCGACCGCCTGGTAGAGCCCGTCGATCGACAGGAACTGCAGCGAGTCGGCGCCGATGTAGCGCGCCATCGCCACGACATCGGCATGCTGGTTGGCGAGCAGGCTGTCGTGGTCGGGCGTGTCGATGCCGTAATAGTCCGGATGGAAGATCATCGGCGAGGCGACGCGGATATGTACTTCGCGCGCCCCGGCTTCGCGGATCATCTGCACGATCTTGATCGAGGTGGTGCCGCGCACGATCGAGTCGTCGATCAGTACGACACGCTTGCCGTCGATCTCGGCGCGGTTGGCCGAATGCTTGAGCTTGACGCCGAAGGCGCGGATCGACTGCGTCGGCTCGATGAAGGTGCGGCCCACATAATGGTTGCGGATGATGCCGAGCTCGAACGGGATGCCGCTCTGCTGCGCGTAGCCGATGGCCGCGGGCGTCCCGCCATCGGGCACCGGCACCACCACGTCGGCCTCGACCGGGTGCTCCTTGGCGAGATTGATGCCCATGTTCTTGCGCGCGGCATAGACCGAGCGGCCGCCCACGACGGAGTCGGGACGGGCGAAATAGACATATTCGAACAGGCAGAGCCGCTCCGGCTTCTGGCCGAACGGCATCGACGAGGTGATGGTGATCCGGCCGTCGGCCTGGATCTCGGCAACGATGACTTCGCCGTTCTTGACGTCGCGGACGAACTTGGCGCCGATGATGTCGAGCGCGCAGGTTTCCGACGCGAAGATCGGCTTGCCGTCGAGGTCGCCGAGGACCAGCGGGCGGATGCCGTTGGGATCGCGGGCGCCGATCAGCTTGGTGCGCGTCATGGCGACCATGGCGAAGGCGCCCTCGACCTGGCCCAGTGCATCGACGAAGCGCTCGTCGGAGCCCTTCTTGCGCGAGCGGGCGATGAGGTGGAGCACCACCTCGGTGTCGGAGGTCGACTGGCAGATCGCGCCGCCGGCGATCAGCTCGCGGCGCAGCGTCAGGCCGTTGGTGAAGTTGCCGTTGTGGCCGATGGCGATGCCGCCCACCTCGAGCTCGGCGAACAGCGGCTGCACGTTGCGCAGGATTGTCTCGCCGGTGGTTGAGTAGCGCACATGGCCCATGGCCATGTGGCCGGGGAGGCGCTTGACGACGCCGGGATCGGTGAAGTGATCGCCCACGAGACCCAGATGGCGCTCGGAATGGAACTGCCGGCCGTCGAAGCTGACGATGCCCGCCGCTTCCTGCCCGCGATGCTGCAGCGCATGCAGGCCGAGCGCGGTGAGCGTGGCGGCCTCGGGGTGGCCCAGAATGCCGAACACGCCGCACTCTTCATGCAGCGTGTCGCCGTGGAGTCCGAGCGGATCGTCGGTCACGCTCCTGCCTTTCGTTCTACGCGCTGGGCGCGGGTTCTTCGCTCGACACGTCGGCCGGCGGCGTGGTCTCGTCAGCCGGCTCTTCGGGAGCCCCTTCCTCGGGGTTCTGGCCGCCGCGCTCGAGGAACTCGCGGAACTGCTCTTCGAGGTCGGGCGGCAACAGGCCGATCAGGTAGTCGCCCGCGCTCAGCAGCGGCGGGAAGCTCTTGGAGTCGCGCAGCATGGGGTCCTGCGCGCCGATGAGGAAATTGGCAAACACGGCGGCCACGACGCAGATCAGGACGCCGCGCGCGGCGCCGAACACGAAGCCCAGCGTCCGGTCGAGCGGGCCGACACGCGAGTCGACGACGAGGTCGCCGATCCACATGGTGAGCAGGTGCAGTACGATCAGCGCCACGAGGAAGCTGCCGATCACGGTCACGCCGGTCGCGAGCAGCGGTTCGGTGAAATACCGCGCGGCAAGGTCGGAGTGGTAGAAGTACATGTAGGCGGCGATGGCGGCCGCACCGGCCCAGGTCGCCAGCGACAGGACTTCGCGGGTAAAGCCGCGCGCCGTGGCGAGGATCGCCGAGATCAGAACGAGGACGGCGACGCCGACGTCGACAGCTGTAAAGACCATGCTTGGACCGATCCCAGACCGCTTTGCGTGACCGTTTAGCCGCTAATCCCCGCCCTGCCAAGCCGCGCGCGGCAGGGCAGGGGCGATGTGCACGGAAAGCATGAGGAAATTGCGGCCGCTAGTCGTCTCTCTCGGCCTCCGGCTGCGACCGCTTTCCCTTGGCGGCGATCTGGCCGATGAGGTCGGCGAGCTCTGAGTATTCGCCCACGGCGAGGCCGTTGCCGGAATCGCCGGCGCCCAGCTTGCCCGTATTGGCCGAGCGGAAGCCGAGCTTTTGCGCCTCGCGCAGCCGCAGCGACGCGTGGACCACGGGGCGGACGCCGCCCGCCAGCGAGATCTCGCCGAAATAGACGGCGTCGGGTGGTAGCGGGGAATTGGTGAGCGAGGAGATGAGCGCGGCGGCAACGGCGAGATCGGCGGCCGGCTCGTTGATCTTCAGCCCGCCCGCGACATTGAGATAGATGTCGTTGGCGCCGATACGGACGCCGCAGCGCGTCTCGAGCACCGCCAGTACCATTGAGAGCCGCGAGGCGTCCCAGCCGACGACGGCGCGGCGCGGGGTGCCGAGCGGGGAGGGGGAGACGAGCGCCTGGATCTCGCACAGCACCGGCCGTGTGCCCTCCATGCCGGCGAACACGGCGGAGCCGGCGGCATCCTTGTCACGCTGGTCGAGGAAGAGCGCCGATGGATTGGCGACCTCGCGCAGGCCCAGCGTCGTCATCTCGAACACGCCGATCTCGTCGGTCGCGCCGTAGCGGTTCTTGACGCCGCGCAGGATGCGGAAGGTGTGGCTTGAATCGCCCTCGAAATAGAGCACGGCGTCGACCATGTGCTCGACCACGCGCGGCCCGGCGATCTGCCCGTCCTTGGTAACGTGCCCGACGAGCACGACCGCGGCGCCGGACTTCTTGGCGAAGCGCGTGAGCGCCTGCGCCGAGGTGCGCACCTGCGTGACGGTGCCAGGCGCTGAGTCGACGCGGTCGGTCCACAGCGTCTGGATGGAGTCGATGATGACGAGGTCAGGGGCTTCGCCCGCCTGCAGCGTCGACAGGATGATCTCGACATTGGTCTCGCTGGCGAGCTGCACATTGGCCTGGCCGAGGCCGAGCCGCTGCGCTCTGAGGCGGACCTGGGCCACGGCCTCCTCGCCCGAGACATAGACGACGCGCTTGCCCTGGTTGGCAAGCGCCGCCGCGCCCTGGAGCAGCAGCGTGGACTTGCCGATGCCCGGGTCGCCGCCCACCAGCACCGCCGAGCCCATGACAAAGCCGCCGCCCGTGACACGGTCGAGCTCGCCGAGCCCGGTGACGACGCGCGCCGCGGTTTCCGTTTCGCCCGAGAGCGGCACCAGCGCAATCGGCCGGCCATTGGCCGTCGCGGCCTTGGGCCCGGCGCCGATGCCGGAATCGACCTGTTCCTCGACGATCGAGTTCCACTCGCCGCAGCCCTCGCAGCGGCCCTGCCAGCGGACATGCGTGGTACCGCAGGACTGGCAGACATAGGCGAGCTTGGCTTTGGCCATGGCGGGTCTCGAGGTTCGAATCCTTGTAGCGCCAGCCTAGGCGAGGTTCAAGAACGAAGAGTGAACAAGCGGCAGGCTCCGCCGTTTCCCCTCTCCGATGGGGAGCGAGACCTCATACCCACAGCGTCTCGTAGGTGTGACTGCGCCGGTGGCTGCAGATCAGCTCGAAGCCGGTGATGCGGGCGCCGAACGGAGGATCGAGCGCGGTGAGGGGGACACGGATGCGGTCGCGCAGCAGGGTCATGTGGGGCGAGGGCGGGGCTTCGCCCTCGATGGGGAGGCGGCGGTGAAGTTTCGCTTCGATGTCGCGGGCGAGGGCGATGATCTCGGCGGCGCCGTCTGCGACCGGGAAGACGACCGCCGGCCGGCTGTCGCGCCGCGCATGGCCGTCATAGCTCATGACCAGTTCGAAGCTGACCGGGAACGGCGTGACCCGCACCTGCGATGCCGCGCGGCGCAAGGCATCGATATCGGCGTCGCTCAGCTTGTCGCGGTCGCCGACGCGCAGCAGCGAGACATGCAGACGGTCCTCGCCATAGGCCCGGCCGGTGAGGCCGTGGCTGCGCCGCAGCATGCGGCAGACCTCCGCCGCATCCGGCGCGAGCTCCGGCAGCCGGATGCCGAAGAACACGACGGAGCGGTCGTGATAGGGCACGGCGGCCGGCACCGTTTCAAGCGGTAGAGGGTCGTCGAAGAAGGAAAGCTGGTCCATGGCTCATCTCCAGGGGGAGGAAGCCTAACGCGCGCGACTGGCGCAAACAAGAACAAAAAGAGAACATTGCCCTATGGCCCGCCCCTCGATTGCGCGCGGGAGCGACCCGTTGCGGCGCGGGCTACGCTGCCGGCTGCTCCGCGGCGCTCACATAGGTGCGCGGGTAGCGGCCCTTGAGGCTGGTGAGGATCTCGTAGCCGATGGTGCCGGCGGGGTCGGCTTGGTCGTCGACCGAGACGTTGGGGCCGAGGACTTCCACCATCTCGCCGGGGATCGGGATGTCGTTGCCGAGGTCGGTGATGTCGATGGCGAACATGTCCATCGAGACGCGGCCGATCAGCGGGCAGAGCGTGCCGCGCAGATGAACGCGACCGCCCGCATGCTGGTTGGTGGACGAGGCAGCACGGATGAAGCCGTCGGCATAGCCCAGCGCGATGATAGCGAGGCGCGTATCGCGCGGCAGGATATAGCTCGCGCCATAGCCGACCGACTCGCCGGTCTTGCATTCGCGTATCTGGATGACCGGCGCCTCGAGCGTGACGGCGGGCACCATCGGGTTCTTGCGGCCGTTGACGGCGCGTCCGCCATAGAGCGCGATGCCCGGACGGACCATCTGGAAGTGCATCTCACGGCTGGTCATGGTCGCGGCCGAGTTCGCGAGCGAGGCCGGAATGCCGGGGAACTGGTTGATCACCGAGGAGAACAGCGCCAGCTGCGTGCGGTTCTTTTCGTGCTGCGGCTGGTCGGCGCAGGCGAGGTGGCTCATGATCATCTGCGGCGCGTAGCCGACGTCCTCGATCATGCGCTTGACGATCGAGGTCTCGTTGAGGCGGAAGCCGAGCCGGTTCATGCCGGTGTCGAAATGGAGCGCCGCGGGCAGGGCCTCGTTGCGGCCGAGGCAGGCGACGAGCCACTCCTCGAGCATGGGCAGCGAGTTGAGCACCGGCATCAGCCGCTCGCCGACATAAAGTGGGGCGGCGCCGGGGAACAGGCCGTTGAGCACGAAAATATGCGCTTCGGGCAGCGCTGGGCGGAGGGCGAGCCCCTCGTCCGGCGTCGCGACGAAGAAGAACCGCGTTCCAGCCACGTAGAGCGCCTTGGCCACGGGAACGGCGCCAAGCCCGTAGCCGTCGGCCTTGACCGCCGCGCCGGTGAGCGCGCCGGCCGAAACCTTGTCGAGTGCCTGCCAGTTGCGCTGGATGGCTCCCAGGTCGACCGTGAGCCGCGGGCCATAACCGGTAACGATCGCCGGGGCGCTCGTCATTCGAATCTTTCGGGCAGGTACTGGTCGCGCGCCAGATTGCCGAAGCGGGTGAACTGCGCCTCAAAGCTGAGCTGCACGGTGCCGGTGGGGCCGTGGCGCTGCTTGCCGATGATCACTTCGGCGCGGCCATGCACGGCTTCCATTTCCTCCATCCACTTCATGTGCTCGGGCGTGCCTTCCTTGGGCTCCTTGTTCTTGAGGTAATACTCCTCGCGATAAACGAACAGAACCACGTCGGCGTCCTGCTCGATGGAGCCCGATTCACGCAGATCCGAGAGCTGCGGATGCTTGTCGTCGCGGTTTTCGACCTGACGGCTGAGCTGGGAGAGGGCGATGATGGGGACTTCGAGTTCCTTGGCCAGCGCCTTGAGCGTGGTGGTGATCTCGGTGAGCTCCTGCACGCGGTTCTCGCTGGCCTTGCGCGAGGAGCCCGACAGCAGCTGCACGTAGTCGATGATGATGAGGTCGAGCCCCTTCTGCCGCTTGAGCCGGCGGGCGCGCGCGGCGAGCTGGCTGACGGCGAGGCCGCCCGTATCGTCGATATAGAGCGGGATCGATGAAAGCATGTTGCTCACATCGACGAGGCGCGAGAACTGGCTCTCATGGATGTTGCCGCGGCGGATGTCGGCCGAGGAAATCTCGGCCTGCTCGGCGAGGATACGGGTGGCGAGCTGCTCGGCACTCATTTCGAGCGAGAAGAAGCCGACCTGTCCGCCATCGATCGTCTTGCGATGTCCGTCCGGCGTGACGTCGCCCTTCCACGAGCGCGCCACGTGGAAGGCGATGTTGGTGGCGAGCGAGGTCTTGCCCATGGCCGGACGCGCCGCGAGGATGATGAGGTCGCTCTTTTGCAGGCCGCCCATCAGGCGGTCGAGATCGTGCAGGCCCGTCGCCGCGCCCGACAGCGACCCGTCGCGCTGATAGGCCTCGCCGGCCATCTTGATGGCTTCGGTGAGTGCTTCGCTGAAGCCCTGGAAGCCGCCATCATAGCGGCCCTTCTCGGCGAGATCGAAGAGCGACTTCTCGGCTTCCTCGATCTGCTTGCGGGCGGTCATGTCGACATCGGCCTCATAGGCCGTCGAGGTCATGCCCTCGCCGATCTGTATGAGGTTGCGGCGGATCGCGAGGTCGTAGATCGCCTGGCCGTAATCGGCCGAGTTGATGACTGTTGTGGCCTCCGCCGCAAGGCGCGCGAGATATTGCGGCAGCGTCAATTCGGCCGTGAGCTGGTCGGGCAGGTAGGTCTTGACGGTGATGGGCGTCGCGGCCTTGCCGGCGCGGATGATCTTGCCCGCGATTTCGTAGATCTCGCGGTGGACGGGCTCGTAGAAATGCTCGGGTCCGAGGAAATCGGAGACGCGATAGAACGCCTCGTTGTTGACGAGGATGGCGCCCAGCAGCGCCTGCTCGGCCTCGATGTTGTGCGGCGCGAGCCGGAAGCTCTTTTCGTCCGGCGGACGAATGCGCGCGACGTTGGACTCAACCATGGGCTGCTAGACTCTCCCCCGACCGTTAAGACTGCTTTAACCACGGGCCGGGCCGCTGCCGATAGCGCCGACGCGAGCACTGCACCAGACGGAATCACACCTCGTGTGACTAGTGTTGATAGTGGGGGAAACTATGACCGGCGCGAGGTTCGCGGCTTGCTAACCGGCAGGGCCGGCAGCGCCGATTCCTGCGCGTCGGCATCGAGGTTCCGCGCGATCCGATGCAGCAGCGCGAACAGGACGTCGCGCTCGGCGGGCTTGAAGCCTTCGAGGGCGAGGGCGTTGACGTCCTGCGCCGATGCGAGGGCTTCGCCCGCGCGCTGGCGGCCGAGTCGGGTGAGGCCGATGAGGGCGCTGCGCCGGTCGTTGGGATCGGGCGTGCGCTCGATCAGCTTGTCGCGCTCCATGCGGTTGAGCGTATTGGCCATTGTCGGCTGCTCGACGCTGGCCCAGCGGGCGAGGGCGGTCTGCGACATCGTCCCGCCGTCCGCCAGCGCGAAGAACACCGGCATCGGTCCGGCGCTGCCGCCCGCCAGCCGTCGCTCGATGGCGCGCACGAACAGCCGCCCCGCCCAGTTGGTGAGGTAGCCCGCCGATTCGTCACGCTTGTACGTCACGTCCATAGCTTGCTATTGAATTGCATAGTGTGCTATCCATATCATGAAGGCACGGACAATGCGAGGAGATTGAGATGGGCATGAAGAGCACATCGACGCGCTACGGCAGCATGGCGATCACCATTCACTGGACCAGCGCGCTGGCGGTGGTACTGGCCTTCATCGCCGGCCTCGCGCTGGCCAATGCCGCGACGGTGACGGTTCCGCTGCTCGTGGCCCATATCGTGCTCGGCGTCTCGGTGCTGCTGCTGACGCTGCTCAGGATTGTCTGGTGGCTCGCCGCCGGCGACCGGCCGCCGCTTCCCGCCGACCAGCCGCGGCTGCAGCAAGTCGCGGCCAAGACCGTGCACACGCTGCTCTATGTGATCCTCATCGTGATGGCGTGGAGCGGTATCGCGACGATCGTGACATCCGGGGCGATTGCGGCGCTGGCCAGCGGCGCGTCGCTGCCCGATTTCTCCGAGGTGCTCCCACGCCTCGCGCACGGCATCATGAGCAAGGTGCTGCTCGTGCTGCTCGCCGGCCATATCGGCGCGGCGCTCTACCACCAGTTCATCCGCCGCGACCGGCTGCTGGCGCGGATGGGGATAGGCCGCGCCTGAGCTTGCGCCGGCGGCGCGTCCATGCTGACACCATCCCCGGACGGGGGATGGGCGGCATGCGCATTGCGGTGACCGGCACGCATGGCAGCGGCAAGACGACATTGATCGACGATTTCGTCGACCAGCACGCCGACTATGAGCGCGAGCTCGAGCCCTATTGGGCGCTGGCGCAGGATGGTATTCCGTTCGCCGACGGCGCGTCGCTGCCCGATCTCGAACAGCAGCTCGCCGCAAGTGCGCAGCTTATCCTCGCGCGGGCCGGGACGCCGGACGTGATCTTCGACCGCAGCCCGCTCGACTTCATTGCCTATCTCGAGGTCGTGAGCGAGGACGAAGGGCTCGAATGGGAGCCCTCGGGCCGGCTTCTCGGCCAGATCGAGAAGGCGCTCGCCACGCTTGACCTGCTGGTTTTCCTGCCGCTGTCGAACCCTGACGAGGTACGCGTACCCATCGAGCTGCCGCGCCTCCGCGCCCGCGTCGACCGTCGGCTCAAGGCGATCCTGCGCGAGGATGCGCTGGAGCTGCTGGCCGATGGGCCGAAAGTGCTCGAACTGAGCGGCAGCCGGGCGCAGCGGCTCGCGACGCTCGATCGGGCAGTCAAGTCGGCCTACGTGCTCGCCGCGCAGCAAGCGTCGCGGTGATCAACAGTGCGCGTAGCTGGCTGAGGGATGTAGGGAGATAGGTCTGGTCGACTGTCCAGATAATCCGGTGCGTCTGGTCGCCATCGCGCGACATGAGATCGAGGGTGATCTCGATGTGCCCCATCCCATCGCCCTTGACGCGAAGGTTCATGTCGGGCTCCGGGCTGCAAAGCTGTGCTGTTCCCAACAGACACTTATGGACCGCCGCGAGCTCCCTGCAAAATGATCGGAAATCCATGCGACGAAGGAAGGGGCCCGCGATTTCGATCCGCGCGCCCGGTGCCTCGGCGACGGCGCGCAGTTCGAGCCACTGCCTGTCGACGTGGCCGTTCCCATAGGTCTGCGGTCCTTCGACCCAGATCGACAGGCCGGCGATGGTGAGGTCGGCGTCGCGGTCCATGGGGTGTCTATAAGACAAAGGCCGGGATTTCTCCCGGCCTTGTGTGTTCGATGCTGAAGCGACGCTTACGCGTCGGCTTCGTACGCGTCGGCGGCGGCAGAGCCGGCTTCGGCCTGGCCGGCGGCGAACTCGGCCGCGGCCTCGTCGTCGAAGGTCTGGACGGTGAGGTCTTCACCGGCGGCCTGGCGGGCCGCCTCGTCGTCCGAGCGGGCGACGTTGACGTTGACCGAGACCGACACCTCGGCGTGCAGGCTGAGCGGCACGACGTGCAGGCCCACCGACTTGATCGGATCGGCGAGCACGACCTGCGAGCGGGCGACGGTGAAGCCGGCCGACGACAGAGCCTCGGCGACGTCGCGCGAGCTGACCGAGCCATAGAGCTGGCCGGTCTCGCCCGCCTGGCGGATGATGACCACGGTCTGGCCGTTGAGGCCGGCCGCAATGCCGGCGGCGGCCTCGCGGCGCTCCGCATTGCGCTTTTCGATCGAGGCACGCTCGACTTCGAACTTCTTGCGGTTGGCTTCGGTGGCGCGCAGCGCCTTGTGCTGCGGCAGCAGGAAATTGCGGGCGTAGCCGTCCTTGACGGTCACTTCGTCGCCGATGTGACCGTGCTTGCCGATACGCTCGAGCAGAATGACTTTCATTGTACTGTCCTTGGCTGTCCCGGCTCGGGGCCGGTTAGAGGCGGCGGACCATCCGCCACCTCAACGTTCAGTGCGGTTACGAAACCGCGTAGGGCATGATGCCGATGAAGCGGGCGCGCTTGATGGCGCGGGCCAGCTCGCGCTGCTTCAGCGCCGAAACGGCGGTGATGCGCGAGGGCACGATCTTGCCGCGCTCGGAGACGTAGCGCTGCAGCAGGCGCACATCCTTGTAGTCGATCTTGGGCGCATTCGGGCCCGAGAACGGGCAGGTCTTGCGGCGGCGCTGGAACGGACGGCGGGCCTGCGAAGTCGAGAGGTCTTTAATGGCCATTTGGCGAGTGTCCTTTCCTTAGAACCGGCGCGGCGGGCGCGGACCACGGTCACGGTCGCCGCCGGGGCGGTCGCCGCGCTCGTCGTCGCGATCACGCTTCTGCAGCATGGCCGACGGGCCTTCCTCGAGCTCGTCGACGCGCACGGTCATGAAGCGCAGGATGTCTTCATTGATGCGCATCTGGCGCTCCATCTCGGCCACGGCCGGAGCCGGAGCGTCGATGTTGAGCAGGCTGTAATGGGCCTTGCGGTTCTTCTTGATACGGTAGGAGAGGGACTTGAGGCCCCAATATTCGTTCTTGGTCACCTTGCCGCCGCCCTGGGACAGGACTTCGGTGAGGTTGTTGGTCATTTCCTCGACCTGCTGGGGCGAAACGTCCTGGCGGGCGAGATAGATATGCTCGTAAAGGGGCATGCGCCTTCCTTCTCAGCGTGTTGAACACCAATCCCTTCGGCGCGGAGCCCCCTTGAAGCCGGAAAGGCGACAAAGCAGTCTTCTAAAGAGCGGGAACACGGGAGGCCGGGATTTTCACCCTATCGGCAATAGCCGACCCTCCGTTCAGCCCCCGGCCGAACGAATTCGAGCGGCGATGTAGGGGAAAACGGGCGAAAGCGCAAGCCTTGCGGCCCGATTGCTTGACATGTCGCAGGCAACCCGCCACACGCCCGCCAGCTTGAAGCGGCACCGGGCCAGTCCTAGGCTGACTCGAAACATCAAGAGGCGGAGCACATGGCCAAGCGGGCATTCTCTTTTCCAGGGCAGGGCAGCCAGGCCGTGGGCATGGGCAAGGAACTGGCCGAGACCTATGCCGAGGCCCGCGCGGTGTTCGACGAGGTGAACCAGGCGCTCGGCGAGGATCTCGCCCGGACCATGTTCGAGGGGCCGGACGAGACCCTGCGGCTGACCGAAAACGCCCAGCCGGCGCTGATGGCGGTGTCGATGGCGGTGGTCCGCGTGCTTGAGGCCAGGGGCGTGAGCGTCGCCAGGCATGCCGATTTCGTCGCCGGCCATTCTCTCGGCGAGTACTCGGCGCTCTGCGCCGCGGGCGTGTTCTCGATCACCGACGCGGCACGGCTGCTGCGCACCCGCGGCAAGGCCATGCAGCAGGCGGTGCCGGTGGGGCAGGGCGCGATGGCGGCAATCCTCGGGCTCGACCTCGAAACCGTGCTGCGCGCGGCCAATGATGCCGAGGATGGCGAAGTGTGCGGCGTCGCCAACGACAACGCGCCGGGCCAGGTGGTGATTTCCGGCCATGCGGGCGCGGTGAACCGGGCCATCGAACTGCTGAAGGCGGCGGGCGCCAAACGCGCGCTGCCGCTGCCGGTCAGCGCGCCGTTCCACTGCGCCCTGATGCGCCCGGCGGCCGATGCGATGGAGCACGCGCTCTCGCAGGTCGCGATGAGCGCGCCGAGCAAGCCGTTGATCGTCAATGTCACGGCGCGGCCGACCTCGGACATCGAGGCGATCCGCAGGCATCTCGTCGAGCAGGTGACGGGCATGGTGCGTTGGACCGAGAGCATCGGCTGGGCCGCGGGCGAGGGCGGCGTCGGCGAGCTCTACGAACTGGGCACCGGCAAGGTGCTGACCGGCCTCGCCAAGCGCATCGCCCCCGACGCGCAGGCGACCGCGATCAACGTGCCGGCCGATATCGACGCCCTCGTCGCGGCGCTTGGCGCCTGAATCAGTTTCCGAGAAAGGTGCAGCTAAATGTTTGATCTGACCGGCAAACGTGCCCTCGTGACTGGCGCTTCGGGCGGCATCGGCCGCGAGATCGCCAAGGCGCTGGCCAAGGCCGGCGCGACCGTCGCGCTGAGCGGCACGCGCGTCGCCGCGCTCGAGGATACGGCCAAGGAATTGCCGCCGGGCAACCATCCGATCCTGCCGTGCAATCTCAGCGACCACGACGCGGTGGACAAGCTCGTGCCGAGCGCCGAAGCGGCACTGGGCGGCCTCGACATCCTCATCAACAATGCCGGCATGACCCGCGACAACCTCTTCATGCGCATGAAGAACGAGGAGTGGGACGAAGTGCTGGCCGTGAACCTCACGGCGGCGTTCCACCTGACCCGCGCGGTACTGCGCGGAATGATGAAGCAGCGCTTCGGCCGCATCATCTCGATCACCTCGGTGGTGGGCGTCGCCGGCAATCCCGGCCAGGCCAATTATGCTGCGTCCAAGGCCGGCCTGATCGGCATGAGCAAGTCGCTGGCGCAGGAAGTGGCGAGCCGCAACATCACGGTCAACACCGTGGCGCCCGGCTTCATCGCCTCGGCCATGACCGACGAGCTCAACGACAAGCAGCGCGAAACGATCCTGGTCAAAATCCCGTCCGGACGCCTCGGCACGGCCGAGGAGGTCGCCGGCGGCGTGGTTTTCCTTGCCTCCAACGAGGCCGGCTACATCACCGGGCAGACCCTGAACGTCAACGGCGGCATGCTGATGGTCTAAGGGGCCGGAACCGGCCCTGTGAGCGGGCCGTTTCACAATATGGTCAAAGCCAATCGAGTGTGTTAGTTGCCGCCGCTGAATTGGGGTCCACGGCTCACTTGCGGGCTTAGTGAAGCCCGCCTAAAGTCGTGTCCGACTGGACAAAAACCGTCGGTCGCGACCGAAACGAACCGAACCAGACTGCAATAAGGGAAGTCAAAACATGAGCGATATCGCTGACCGCGTCCGCAAAATCGTCGTCGAGCATCTCAACGTCGATGCGGAGAAGGTTGTCGAGAAGGCGAGCTTCATCGACGATCTGGGCGCCGACTCGCTCGACCAGGTCGAGCTGGTGATGGCGTTCGAAGAAGAATTCTCGGTGGAAATCCCCGACGATGCCGCCGAGTCGATCCAGACCTTTGGCGACGCCGTCGCCTATCTCACCAAGGCCGTCGGCTAAGTCACAGCCGCCGGAACGGCTCGATTGATGGAACTGCGCCGCGTCGTCGTAACGGGAATGGGGGCCGTAACCCCGCTCGGATGCGGCGTAGAAGCCACCTGGGCCAACATCCTCGCATCCAGGAGCGGTGCCAGGCGCATCGACGACTTCCAGGTCGACGATATCGCCTGCCAGATCGCGCACCGCGTGCCGCTCGGCGACTATGCCGAGGGCAAGTTCAATGCCGACGAATGGATGGACGTGAAGGATCAGCGCAAAGTTGATCCCTTCATCATCTACGCCATGGCGGCCGCCAAGCAGGCGATCGACGAGGCCGGGGTCGAGCCGAAGACCACCGAGGACGCTGAGCGCACCGGCGTGCTGATCGGCTCGGGCATTGGCGGCCTGGGCGGCATCTATGAAACATCGATCGTGCTGCACGAGAAGGGACCGCGGCGCATCAGCCCGTTCTTCATTCCGGGCCGGCTGATCAACCTCGCTTCGGGCTACGTCTCGATCCGCTTCGGCCTCAAGGGGCCGAACCATTCGGTGGTGACGGCCTGCTCGACGGGCGCCCACGCCATCGGTGATTCCTGGCGACTGATCGCCATGGGAGACGCCGACGTGATGGTGGCCGGCGGCACCGAAAGCTGCGTCAACCGCATCGCGCTCGCCGGCTTCGCCGCCTGCCGCGCGCTGTCCACCGGTTTCAACGACAATCCCACCGCAGCGTCGCGTCCCTATGACAAGGACCGCGACGGCTTCGTGATGGGTGAGGGCGCCGGCATCGTCGTGCTCGAAGAGTATGAGCGGGCCAAGGCGCGCGGCGCCAGGATCTACGGCGAGGTCATCGGCTACGGCATGTCGGGCGACGCCTACCACATCACCGCGCCCTCCGAGGATGGCGATGGCGGCTTCCGCGCCATGTCGGCGGCGGTCAAGCGCGCCGGCATTTCGGCGGGCGACATCGACTACATCAACGCCCACGGCACCTCGACGCCGCTCGGCGACGAAATCGAGCTGGGCTCGGTGACGCGCCTCCTGGGCAACCACGCCGCCGACGCGGCGATGAGTTCGACCAAGTCGGCGATCGGGCACCTGCTCGGCGCCGCCGGCTCGGTCGAGGCGATCTTCTCGCTGCTGGCCATGCGCGACAACGTCGCCCCGCCCACGCTCAACCTCGACAATCCGTCGGTCGAGACGGTGATCAACCTGGTGCCTAAGGTGCCGGTGAACAAGCAGATCGACATCGCGCTGTCGAACTCCTTCGGCTTTGGCGGCACCAATGCGTCGCTGATCTTCCGCAAGGTCGCCTAAGAGAGCGAATGGCGAGTAGCGAGTAGCGAGTAGCGAGTAGCGAGTAGCGAATAAAGGCTCGCGGCCCTTGCAGGGTCCCTTCCCCTATTCGCTATTGGCCATCGCCATTCGCTTCCTCCGCGATTTCCCCTTGTTTCCGTTGCCACCACGTCCTTGTTTTGCCCGCTTCCTTAGGGCAAATGCTGACCACGACGCCGTTCCAAGAGGGAAGCCGCATGGCCCGCAAGAAGCGCAGATCCGGCGCGCTCGCCTTTCTCAACGCCCTGCTGACGCTGGTCATCATGGGCATCATCGTGGCAGGCGGCGCGCTCTATTGGGGCATCACCCAATACTACGCCGAGGGACCCCAGACCGAGGAAACGGCATTCCTCGTCGAGAAGGGATCGGGCTTCAACTCGATCGGCACGCGGCTCGAGGAGCGCGGCCTCATCGACAATTCGCTGCTGTTCCGCGCCGGGGTGTGGGCCACTGCCCGCGAGGCGACGGTGCTGCCGGGCCAGTACCTGATCCCGGCCAAGGCCTCGATGGCCGACATCCTGCGCATCATCACCGAGACCAAGCCACAGGAATTCTTCCTCAACGTCATTCCGGGCGAAACCTCATGGCAGGTGGCGCAGCGGCTCAACGATCCGGCGCAGAGCTTGTCGGGCGACCCGGTGACCGTGCCGCCCGAGGGCAGCCTGCTGGCCGAGCGCCACGATTTCTTCCCCGGCGATTCCCGCCAGTCGGTGATCGACGCGATGTCGGCCAAGATGAAGGACGAGGTCGCCCGCATCTGGGCGAGCCGCGATCCGGGGATCGACGACGTGATCAAATCGCCCGAGCAGATGGTGATCATGGCCTCGCTCGTGGAGAAGGAAACCGGCGTCGAGACCGAGCGGCCGCAGGTGGCCTCGGTGTTCGTCAACCGGCTCAGAAAGGGCATGCGGCTCCAGACCGACCCGACGGTGATCTACGGCATCACCGAGGGCAAGGGGCCGCTGGGCCGCGGTCTGACGCGCGCCGAGCTCAACGCCAAGACGCCCTACAACACCTACCAGATCGACGGCCTGCCGCCCGGCCCGATCGCCAATCCCGGCATCGCGGCGCTGGAGGCCGTCGCCAAGCCCGCGCAGACCAACTACCTCTATTTCGTCGCCAAGGGGACCGAGCCCAGCGACGGGCATTTGTTCGCCGCCACCTATGCCGAGCATAGGAAGAACGTCGCTCTCTACCGCAAGGCCGAGGACGAAGCGGCGCGCGAAGAGCTGGAAGCGCAGGAAGCGGCCGAGGGCGGAGACACGACCGAATAATTCGTGTATCCGGCGCGTTATGGCCAACGCCCTATCGAGCATGACGGGTTACGCGCGCGCCCAGGGTGGCGTGCCGGGGATTTCCTTTTCGGTCGAGATCAAGACGGTGAATGCACGCGGGCTCGACGTCCGCATGCGCATGACGCCGGGCTATGACGCGCTCGAGGGCGAGATCCGCCGGCGCATCGGCAAGGCGCTGGCGCGGGGCTCGGTGACGGTGAACCTCAATGTCGATCGCGACGGCGAGGGCGGCCGCGTGGTGGTGAACCACGAGGCGCTGAGCGCGGTGCTGGGCGCGTTGCGCGAGATTTCCGGCACGATCGATGCACAAAAGCCCACGCTCGACGGGATCCTCGGTCTCAAGGGCGTGCTCGAGCAGCACGACGCGCCGCTCGACGCCGACGCCGAGGATCGCCTGCAGGCCGCCATCTACGACGCCGTCGACACGGCGCTGCACGATCTGCGTGCCTCGCGCCGAGCCGAGGGCGTACATTTGGGCGAAATCCTCGGCACGCAGGTGACCGAGATTGCGCGCCTGCGCGACCTGGCGGCGGCGCATCCGGGCCGCAGTCGCGACGTGCTGCTGGCGCGGCTCAAGGAGCAGATCGCTGACCTGCTGGCCGCCAATGGCGGGCTCAACGAAGACCGGCTGGCGCAGGAGGCCCTGCTGCTCGCCACCAAGGCCGACATCCGCGAGGAGCTCGACCGGCTGAGCGCCCATGTCGCCTCGGCCCGGGCGCTGCTCGGCGAGGGCGGTCCGGTGGGCCGCAAGCTCGACTTCCTCTCACAGGAATTTAACCGGGAGGCGAATACCCTGTGCTCCAAGTCCAATGCCGTGGACCTGACGGCGATCGGCCTTGATCTCAAGGCGGTGATCGACCAGTTCCGCGAGCAGGTGCAGAACCTGGAGTAGCCCAGTGGCGGAGCTCACTCGCCGTGGCGTGATGATGGTGCTGGCCTCGCCCTCGGGCGCAGGCAAATCGTCCATCTCGCGCGCCATCTTCGAGCAGGACCCCAATATCTCGCTGTCGGTGTCGGTGACCACCCGGGCGCGCCGTACCGACGAGATCGACGGCAAGCACTACCACTTCATCGACGTCGCCGAGTTCCACCGCATGCGCGCCGCCGGCGAGCTGCTGGAGAGTGCCGAAGTGCATTCCAATTTCTACGGCACGCCGCGCGCGCGCGTCGAAGAGAAACTGAGCCAGGGCCGCGATATCCTGTTCGACATCGACTACCAGGGCACGCTGCAACTGCTCGAAAAAGTGCGCGCCGACATGGTGACGATCTTCATCCTGCCGCCCTCCATCAAGGAGCTGCGCAAGCGGCTCGAGCGGCGCGCGCAGGACAGCAAGGGCACCATCGAGAAGCGGCTCAAGAACGCCCGCATCGAGATGGATCATTTCGCCGAGTACGACTACGTGATCGTCAACCGCGATCTTGAGGAGTCCGTGCACAAGGTCCGCACGATTCTCGCGGCGGCCCGGCTGGAGCGCGAGCGCTACAAGGGTCTCGCCCCTTTCGTGCGGCGGCTGCAGAAGCAGATCGACACGCTCTAATAGCGCAGACGGCGCACAAATCCTGAATCGGTGTTCTGCTTGAGGCCGGGTGTCACCCCCGTGCGGACGCTGGACGACTTGTTCCCGCACGCGGCCACAGCCAGCGAGTACTTGGCCGTAGCCTGTGCCTGGCACAGTTGACGCAGCTCGATGTTGGGGTTCGTGTTGTGGCACATGGCGTAGTCGAGGCTGTACTGGATCGCGGCCCTGTTCGCGCAGTCCGCCACCGGATCGGGCGTGCCGTTGGGAGCGGCAAGCGCGGCCGAGGTGAGCACGATTGTGGCGAAGGCGGAAAGCGTGGTTCTGCGGCAGACACCCATCAAAGCCTCCATCGGCATTGGGTCTCGAACGCCCTGGATCATGGGACCATGCCGATGAACGGTCGCTGAAGCGGTTCGACAGGGATTGCGGGCCTAGTCTCGCAGCGCCTTGGCCATCGCCAGAAACGCCTCGACGGGCAAGGTCTCGGCGCGCTCATCCCCTCTGAGGCCGGCGGCAGCGAGCAATTTGTCCACTGGAACGCTGGTCGATTTGAGGCTCTGGCGGACCATCTTGCGACGCTGGCCGAAGGCGGCGCGGGTGATGGCTTCGACGTCGCGCACGCGGATGTCCGCGGCAACCGGCTTGGGGACGAGGTGGACGACTGCCGAGGTGACATTGGGCGGCGGCGTGAAGTTCTCGCGGCCGACATTGAAGGCGATGCGCGCCTCGGTGCGCCAGCCGCAGAGCACGCCGAGGCGGCCATACTGGTCGTCGCCGGGCTTCGCGACGATGCGCTCGGCGACCTCGCGCTGGAACATAAGGGTCAGCGACTGGAAGAAGGGAGGCCAGGGATCGGCCGTGAGCCAGCCGACCAGCAGTTCGGTGCCGATATTGTAGGGAAGGTTGGCGACGATGCGCGTCGGGCCGTCGGCGAGCGCGGCATAATCGGTGGTCATCGCGTCGCCCGAGATGATGTCGAGCCGGCCGGGATAGGCGGCCGCGATCTCGGCGAGGGCGGGCAGGGCGCGCTCGTCGCGCTCGATGGCGATGACCTTGCGCGCGCCCTCGGCCAGCAGCGCGCGGGTGAGGCCACCGGGGCCGGGACCGACCTCGATGACGGTGACGCCCGTGAGCGGGCCGGCGGTGCGCGCGATGCGCGCGGTGAGATTGAGGTCGAGCAGGAAGTTCTGGCCGAGCTGCTTTTTGGCACTGAGGCCATGCCGCGCAATGACCTCGCGCAGCGGCGGGAGAGAGTCGATCTGACTCACGCCGTCAGCCGGTCCGCGAGCCGCATGGCCGACAGCATCGAGTTCCACGAGCCGTTGCCGGTTCCCGCGAGGTCGAACGCCGTTCCATGATCGGGCGAGGTGCGGACGATCGGCAGCCCCAGCGTGACGTTGACCGCGTCCTCGAAGGCCACGGTCTTGATCGGGATCAGCGCCTGGTCGTGATACATCGAGATCACGGCGTCGTACCTCTCCCAGTTCGGCCGGTGGAAGGCCGTGTCGGCGGAGAAGGGGCCGTCGATGCGCATGCCGCTGTTCTGCAGGTCCAGAACGGCAGGCACGATGATGTCGTTTTCCTCGGTGCCGATCGCGCCGCTCTCGCCCGCATGCGGATTGAGGCCGGTGACGGCGATGCGCGGCTCGTCGATGCCGAAGCGTGTCCTCAGGTCATGCTCGACGATCTGCGCCGTGTCGCGGATGAGCCGGCCGGTGATGAGCCCCGGTACGTCGCGCAGCGGCACATGGATGGTGAGCGGCACGACGCGGAAGCCCTCATGGGCGAGCATCATGACGGCACGCGGCGCCGGTCCGCCATTGCCGCACAGCGCCGCGAGAAACTCGGTGTGGCCGGGATAGCGGAAGCCCGCGGTATAGAGCGCGGCCTTGTGGATGGGCGCGGTGACGATGGCCCGGCACTTGCCCGCGAGGGTCTCGGCGACGGCGCGGCTGATCGCTTCGATCACCACCTTGCCCGAGAGCGGGCTCGTGTCGCCCGGCTTGTCGGGGACGAGGCCATCGATATGTGCGACGGGCAGGGCGACGGGGAACTCGGCGGCCGCCTGCGCGACGGTGGTCTGGGCGAAATTGATACTGAGCCCCAGCCGCCGGGCGCGCGCTGCGAGGAACGCCATGCTGCCGAACACGATGAAGGGCGGAAGCGCGAGTTCCGCCCGGTTCGCGTAGAGCTGGAGGATGAGATCGGGACCAATGCCCGCGGGCTCGCCCATGCTGACCGCAATAGGGGCGGGCTCGCTCATGCTATCCCTTGATGATCTGGGCTTTGGCCTTGAGCTCGGCCAGATACTTGTCCGCCTCGGCCTTCATGCCGGCCGAGCCGGTCTCCTGGCGGATATTGTTGGCGATGTAGGTGGTGTCCTGCGAGGTTTCCTTCGCGCACACCGCCAGCATCGACACGCCGCCCTCGACCACGCGCGGCTTGGTGATGCCGCCCACATTGAGCTTGGCCAGCTCGTTGGCGAGCGCGTCGGGGAACTGCGTGGCGTGGCGTCGTCCGATGTCGCGGACCGCGGCATCGGTGTAGGACAGCGAGAGCTCGACGGCGCTGTCGCAGCCCTTGAAGCTCTTGCGGTATTTGTTGGCCTGCCCGGTGCGGGCGCTGGCATTGCCGCCGATGAACAGCACTTCCTTGAGGATGTAGTCGAAGCTGTTGGCCGCGGTGAGTTCGGCCTTGGCCTTGGCGTCGATGTCGGCTTCCGAGACATTGACGCGGGCGCTGACCACCTGCTGCGTCACGCGCGACCAGGCAAGGCTCGCCTTGAGCCGGGCGCGCAGCGTCGACATCGGCACGCCATTGTCGGTGAGGATCTTGCTGAGGTTGCTGGCCGAGACCTTGATCTGGCGCGCCACGTCGAGCACCGCGTTGTCGATCTCGGCTTCCGACACGGTGTAGCCCAGCCGTTCGGCTTCCTGGATCTGCAGCACTTCGTTGATCAGCTCGTTGAGCGCCGCCGTACGGTTGCCCTTGCCCTCGATCTTGTGGAGGGCGAGCCGCTGCGCCAGCTGCACATCGGTGACCGGCGTGCCGTTGACCGTGACAACGGCGCTGGCCGCCTGCGCCGGCAGGGAAGCGGTGAGGAGGGTAAAGCCCAGCAGCATGGCGCTCAGAAAGCGAAGCATCGTCATGGTCCGTCTATATCGTTGGAAGCCCGTGGCTTTGTCCCTGAGAATTGCGGCTGAAATCGGTGCGTCAGAAGGCCATCGCGCCGTCGGGGCCCTTGATGTTCAGGCTCACGCCGAAGCCCCAGGTGGTCGGTTTGAAGTAGAGGCTGCCGCCGAGGCCGAGATAGCCGTCGTCGTAGCGCAGGCTGGTGTCGGTGCGGACCCACGAATTGGTGCGGATGTCCCAGATCACGCTGCCGGCGAGGGTGTAGTAATCGGCGATCTTGACGCTGCCGCGCCCGGTGATTTCGTGCGCATCGAGATCGGTCCCGAGCGCCGGAGTGGCGGCGATGTAGGTGTAGTCGGCGCCCAGCGTGAACCAGCCGCCCCAGGGCGCATAGTCGGTGCTGATGCGGGCGCGCGTCACGTCCCAGACGGACGGGTCGACCTGCACCTTGGCGCCGCCCGACAGGCCCCACGAGGTGCCGTAGCGTGCACTGCCCACGAGGAACGACGACGCCGTGCCGAGGCCTGTGCTCGTTCCCACCTGCACCTGGTCGCTCACGCCATAGGCGTTGACGCCGGCGAGTTGGAACGACTGGCCGGCGACCAGGTCGAGCCAGCTTCCATCGGCGAACGTGCCCAGATAGTGCGCGCCGATATTGGCCCGCGCGCCAGTCTCCTGCCGGTCGATGCCGGAGAAGCGGTTGTAGGAGAACAGGTTCGACGTGTCGAAGATCAGGCTCTGCGCATCGTCATTGGTGATGCCCACTTTGGAGACGCCCGAGCCGCGATAGACCACCTGGGCGATCGGCTCGATCAGATGCGTGCTGGCCCCCCAATTGGCCATCAGCGGCCAGCGCAGGTCGAGCGCCGCGATGGGCGTCGCCGAGAACAGCGTCGCGTCGGGCTGGTTGGGGTAGGGCGCCGGGAGCGGCGCCGCATTGCGGTTGTAGGTCGCCGCGTCGAGGCGGAGGCCGAGATAGGGCGTGACGGTCAGGCCGCCCGGAACGATGATCTGGTTTTCCCAGGCGCCCTCAAGCATCCCGTGGAGCTTGGTGCCCTCGTAGCCCCAGACATAGGGAACGGCGCCGGCGCCATAGACGCCGACCTGGTCGAGGCCGCGATGCACGCCCAGCAGCTCGCCGCTGAGGTTGATGCGGCCCCAGCCCTCGGGCAGGTCGGCCACGTGCTGGCCCTGGATGCGGGGCAGGTTCATGCCCTGGCGGTTGTCGTCGTCGCCTGAATAATTGCCGATGCGGTTGAAGCGCTGGACGCGGGCGTCGAAAAAGGTCGGCTGCGTCAGATAGGTCGCGTAGACCTCGTTGGTCCAGCTCTTCGCATCGGTCAGCTCGTAATCGCTCAGATAGGCGTTGTCGGTGAAGGCCGCGTACGACCAGCCGACTGTCCAGTCCTGGTAGGGCTTGAACTTGCCCGAGGTCTGGATGGCGCCGCGCCAGTCGCGATCGCCCGGCAGGCCGGCGAAGGCGGATTTGTCGAGCTGGTAGATGCCCGATGCCTTGACGTCGAGCGCGCCATTGAGCTGCGGGATGCGCCAGGTCAGCTCGCCATGCATGAGAAAGCCCTGGCGGCTCATCAGCGTGGGGCTGAGGAGCAGGTCGATGTCCTTGTGGACCGGCACGAAATAGGGGACCGTGAGCTCGGCGCCGCGGGTCTCGGAATAGTCCACCGACGGCATGCGCAGACCCTGCGCGCGCGGCTGCGTGGGATCGGGCACCCAGAACCAGGGGAGCCAGGCGACGGGGATGCCGAGGAACTCGATCGACGGCCCTTCCAGCGTCACCGACGCCTTCTCGCGGTCGTAGATCATCCGTGCCGACTTCACCTTCCAGCCGATCTTGCGGCCCTTGCTGTCGATGCACAGGCCGCAGGGCGAGTAGGAGGCTTCGGTGAGGATCGTCGCGAGCGCGTTCTGGTATTCGACGCTGCGCGCCGTGACGATGGCGCCGGCAGATGTCGTGATGGTGAGGGAATCGACGAAGGCTTCCTTCATCGCGCCGGTGACCTCGACGCGGTCCATCTCGAACAGATTTCCGCTCGAATCCTTAACGGCGACCGAGCCGACGGCGAAAAGCTGGGCGGTCTTCTGGTTGAACTCGAGGCGGTCAGCCCGGATCGTGAAGCCCTGGTAGGACAGCAGCACGTCGCCGCTGGCGGTGATCACGCCGGTATTGGCGTCGAACGCCAGCATGTCGGCCTCGACCGCCGCGGCACCCTCGCCGGGGCGGATCTGCATGTCGAAGAAGCCGGGCGGCAGCAGCGCCGCGCTCGCCGGGCCGGCGGCCAGGGCGAGCAGTACGGCAAGGCCGAATCCGGCAGCAACGCGGACCAGGGCAGGGCGCGGCAGTATGTCGGCAAAGAGTCGTGGGCGGGATGTCATCACGCTCGCCCGTCTTCCTTGTACAGCAGCACTGTCAAACCAATAACAATCGCCACAAAAGCCGGCCCTGCGGCGGCAAATGCGGGGTCCAATACGCCAGCGTACCCGGAACGGTTCGCCAGTTCAGTCACGACATAAACCACAAATCCAAGAACGACGCCATAAAGGACGGCGCCACCATACTTATTTGTCCTTCGATAACCCGACGTAAAAGCAAATCCGATGAGCACGGAGCCGGTCAGCAGGACCGGGAGAGCCAAGAGCCTGAGAAGGCTGGTGATTGCCGATGAACGGAGGGCCGGATCGGCCACATTCTGAGAGACCACGTTAACCAATTCACCAAAAGTGAGGTCGCGTGCCGAGGTCAGGCGCACGCGCATATCGGCGGCGGTTGTTGCGGTCGGGACACGCACATTGGCGAGGCTTTCGGGCGCCGAGTCGGCGCGGTAGCGCACGGCATTGGTGAGTTCCCATGCGCCGGCGGAGAGCCGGGCCTGTTCGGCCTCGATGCGCGTCCGAGCCGCCGGATCGGTGAAGAACAGCGAGACCCGGTCGAGCGTCGTGCCGTTGGTCCGGGCCCGCTCGGCCTGGAGGATGTAGGGCCCGTCGGCGCCGCGCTGCTCGAGCCAGATGGCGTCGCCGCTGGTGCGGGCGGCCGACACCGGCAGGATGCGGCTGACATTGAGGGTGAGCGGAGCGATGACGAAGGCCGCGACGCAGCCGAGGATGACGGCCCCGATGAGCGGCATGCGAAGCACGCGCCAGATCGATACGCCGGTAGCCCTGATGACGGTCAGCTCGCGCCGCACCTGCAGGTCGAGGACGCCGATGATGGTGCCCACCAGCACCGTCACGGCCAGCGTGCCGATCGATGTCCGCGCCGCGCCGTTGACGATGGCGGCCAGCGCAAGGAGCGGGCCGCCGATCTTGTTGAGGGTCTCGAACCGCCACGTATCGAGCGATTCCACGAGGCAGAGCAGGCCGAAGAACACCAGCACGACAAGGCCGATGCGGGCGCCGAGGCGGCGGAGGATGATCCAGTCGATGCGGGTCATGCCGGCTGCCTCCCGATGCGCAGCGGCACGAAGAGCCGGAAACGGATCGCGAGGATGGCAAGCGCGAGGGCGATGAGCAGCGCCGGGCCGGCGGCGGCGTCGAACGGCGCCGGGATCGGCGCGTAGGAGGTCACGCCGCGTTCGAGGAAGGCGGCGCCGAGCGCCACCAACTCGATGGGGGCATTGACCCGCCGGCGGTTGCCGGTGGGGAACATGGCCAGCGCGCCGATGAACAGGCAGAGCGCGAACACCCGCACGCCCTCGACCGTGCGGCGGACGAGGGCGCGCGTTTCGGCCCGGTCGAGCCCGGCGCCCGACAGCGCCTTGCCCACGATGTCGATGCTCGATGTGCGCGCCAGGGGATCGGTGGCTTCCGCCTCGCCGGTCAGCTCGTCGAGCGCCAGGTCGTAGCGGGCGAAGGAGACCTCGGACAGCCGCTTGGTGTCGCTGAACTGCTGCAGCGCGCCGTCACTCAGACGGAGGATGAAGCCCTGGTCGTCGCGGGTGATGAGGGCGGATTTGGCAAAATAGGTGCGGCGCGACTGCGGGTTGCGCCTGTCGTCGGCGAAGAAGTCGGTGATCTGGCCCTGGGAGTCGCGCGAGCCGATGATCATCGACACGCCGCCCACGATTTCGGTGAAGCGGTGCGGGATCATGCTGCGCGACACGAGGTCGGCGGCGATGCTCTCGGACCAGTCGTCCGTGGTGCGTACGCTCGCCGGGTCGACGATATGCGCGAGGAACAGCACCGCCACCGTGCCGCCGAGCGCGTAAACGACGACCGAGCGCACCAGCGCGGGGACCAGCGCGCTGACATGGATGATCTGAAGCTCGGAGCGGTCCTGCAGGCCGCGCTGGGCGCGACCGAGCCCGATGGCGAGGCAGACATAGAGGAAGACGATGCCGAGCGACGGCATGCCGAGCGCGGCCTGCCCCAGGAGCGTCAGCACGCTCTGGCCGCGAGTCGAAACCAGGTCGAACAGGCGAAGGCACTGAATCAGGAACAGCAGGAAGGCCGCGACGGCAAACAGGGCCATCGCCTCGACGGAGAAAAGCCTGAGGAGATAGCGACTTAGGCGAGCCATTGGCCGCCCCGCTTGAACTTGCTTATGCGCGCACCCTGTCGGTTCGTCCCCCGACCCGGGACTCTGCGGAGGTTCGGCGGCGATGGCAAGGCGGGGCTGTGGGATTGACGCAATCGGCCAAGACCTGTTGCTTGGCTGCATGCTCCAGAATCTCGTGATCAAAACCGCCCCGCTGCCGCTCGGCCAGGCCGGGCTCGTCGTCCTCTATGCCAGCGACGGCCAGCCGCCCGCCGCCGCCGCCGCCCAGATCTGGGCGCGCACCGGGCTCGATTTCGAGCGCATCGCCGCCAGCATCGGCTTCAAGGGCAAGCCGGGCCAGGCGATCGACATCGCCGGGCCGAACGGACTCGACGCCAAGCGGCTGCTGGTGCTGGGCGCCGGCAAGGCCGATCCGGACAAGCCGCTGTCGGGTGCAGCCTGGGCCGACCGCGGCGGCTCGCTCGCCGCAAAGACCCTGGGGCTTGCCGGCGGCTCGGTCAGCGTCGTGCTCGATGGCACCGAAGCAACGCCGGCAGCCGTGGCGGAGCTGGCCGCGGGCCTGAGGCTCCGGCACTACAAATTCGACAAGTACAAGAGCCGCAAGAAGGACGACGACACGGTCGAGGAAATAACCGTGACGCTGCACGTCGCCGATCCGGCCGCGGCGGATGCGGCGATTGCCGCGCGCCAGCCGGCGGTCGAGGGACAGATCCTCGCGCGCGACCTCATCAACGAGCCGCCCAACGTGCTGGGGACGGTCGAGTTCGCTGACCGGGCCGCGGCGCTGTCCGGCCTCGGCGTCGAGGTCGAGGTACTGGGCCAGGGCGAGCTCGAAGCGCTCGGCATGTATTCGATGCTGTCGGTCTCGCAGGGATCGGCGCGGCCGCCGCGGCTTGTCGTCATGCGCTGGAACGGCGGCGACCCGGGAACGGCGCCGGTCGCCTTCGTGGGCAAGGGCGTGGTGTTCGACTCGGGCGGCATCTCGATCAAGCCGGCTGCCGGCATGGAGGAGATGAAGGGCGACATGGGCGGCGCGGCCGCCGTCACCGGCCTCATGCATGCGCTGGCGAGCCGCAAGGCGAAGGCCAATGTCGTGGGGATCATCGGCATCGTCGAGAACATGCCCAGCGGCACCTCGATGCGCCCCGGCGATATCGTTCGCGCCGCGTCGGGCGTGACCATCGAGATCGTCAACACCGACGCCGAGGGCAGGCTCGTCCTCGCCGACGCGCTCTGGTACGCGCAGGAAAAGCACAAGCCGCGGGCGATCGTCGACCTCGCGACGCTCACCGGGGCGATCGGCGTGGCGCTGGGCAGCGACCATGCCGGGCTGTTCTCGAACTCGGATGAACTGGCGACCAAGCTCGTCGCGGCCGGCCTCGAGACCGGTGAGAAGCTCTGGCGGCTGCCCATGGGCCCCGCCTATGACAAGCTGATCGAAAGCCGCTTCGCCGACATCAAGAACTCGGCCGGACGCCCGGCCGGATCGATCACCGCGGCGCAGTTCCTCGCGCGCTTCGTCACCGAGGGCACGGCGTGGGCGCACCTCGACATCGCCGGCGTCGCGCTCAACTCGCCGGCGAGCGAAACCAATGCCGGCTGGGCCTCGGGCTTCGGCGTGGCGCTGCTCGACCGCTTCGTGCGCGACGGCTACGAGACGTGACTGAAGTCCTGTTCTATCACCTCGAATCCCAGCCGCTCGAGCGCGTGCTTCCGACGCTGCTCGAGAAGTCGCTCGAACGCGGCTGGCGGGCGGTGGTGGAGACATCGAGCCGCGAGCGGGCGAGTGCGCTTGACGCACTGCTGTGGACCTATCGCGACGACAGCTTCCTGCCGCACGCCATTGCCGGAGAAGAAACCGATCCGGACCAGCCGGTGCTGATCACGATGGACGACGGCAACGCCAACGCCGCCCATGTCCGCTTCTTCGTCGACCGCGCGGTGCCGCGCTTGGGCGAGGGCTATGAGCGGATCGTCTTTCTGTTCTCGGGCCACGATCCCGATGCCGTGACCGAGGCGAGGGCCGCGTGGAAGGGGCTGCTGCCGGGCAATGCGCTGACCTACTGGCAGCAAGACGAGGGTGGCCGCTGGGTCAAGAAGGCCACGGGGTAGCTCCCGGTGGACTTTCGCCCCGGCTGGGCTAGGGTGCGCCGGTTCGGGGGGACACAATCATGCCGCGCTGGCTACGGATCGCGCTGACCATTGTCGTCGTGCTGCTCATCGCGGCCGCCGGCGCCTATTACTGGTACATCGGCGACGGCAACCCGCCGGGCAACCTCCAGCCCTCCCGCTTCGACATCGAGGCGGTGCGCGCCAAGGCCGACGAGCTGCCGGGCGGCAAGGCCAGCGAGGTGCGTGTCGAGACGGTCGCGAGGTTCGATTTCCCCGCGGTCGCCTCGGTCGGCGGCGACGGCTGGGCGATGGTGCCGATGGCGGCGTTCTCCTATCAGGTGGTGCTGCCCACCGATACGGTCATCATCGATACCGCCTTCCCCGCTGCGATGGGCGCCTCACTCGGTGCGCGGATCGATGACGACGCCTATGCGCGCATGGAGATGGCGATGGCCGATGCCACGCAGATCGTCGTCACGCACGAGCATTCCGACCACATCGGCGGCATCGTCGCCTACACCGATCCCGTGGGTATCGCGCGGGCGCTGCGGCTCAACCCCGAGCAGCTCGCGAGCCTGCCGCGCTACGGCCTCACCTGGCCGTCGCAGCTGAGCGACTACGCGCCGATCGACTATTCCGACATGCTGTCGATCGCGCCGGGCGTTGTCCTCATCCGCGCGCCCGGTCACACACCGGGCAGCCAGATGGTCTATGTGAAGCGCGAGGACGGGCGCGAGCTGCTGTTCATCGGCGACATCGGCTGGACCCTGCGCAATGTCGAGACCGGCAAGGGCCGTCCGCGGCTGCTCTCGCAGTTCATGCTCAACGAGGATCGCGACGCCGTCTTCGCGCAGCTCGCGATGCTCAAGGCGCTGCGCGAGGCAGCGCCCGATCTCGTCATCGTGCCCGGCCACGATGTGGCCGCCATCGACGCGCTGATCGCCAGCGGCGCGATGAGCGCGCAGTTCAGGATGTAGCGAGGGCCGCCTTCGGCCTGCGGCTGAGCAGCCGGTCGATCTGCTTGACCACCCATGTGGCGAACGTCTCGACTGGCAGGAAGGCCCACGAGACCACCAGCGTCAGCGCGATGGAGGCGAGCACGATGCCGAGCGCGCTCCATTCGTTGAGCATGCCCTGCGCCTGCGCCCACACGACGAGCCACGACGAGAACGAGATGATCAGCGCGCACTGTACGAGGTAGACCGGGAACGAGATGCGGCTCATGAACAGCGAGACGCGGCGCGTGAACAGATAGTCGAGCGGCCGGCTGCGGATTGTCGCCATCAGCACCACGCCTGAGAGCAGGGCATGGATGATCTGCCCGTTCTTGCCCCACATGATCACGGCGCTCGACACGAGGATCGCGCCTACGAAGGCGATGGTGGCGAGCATGCTTTCGCGCCGGCTCGGCGGCGCGCGAAACAGCAGTCCGTCACGCTGCATGAGGGCGATGATCGCACCGATCGGCATCGCCGCTGCAGGCGGGTAGAGGTTGAGGAGCGCCACGATGGCGAGGATCAGCGGCGTATACTGTTCGCGCAGCAACCGGTGACCATAAGCGATGGGAAGGATGACGAACGAGCCCCAGAGCTGCACTGCCATGGTCCATAGGAACGGACCGTAGCTCTGCTCGCGCGCCAGCAGGTAGACGCGGTAGAGCCCGTAGGTGAAGGCATCGAGCAGATTGGGGTCGGTATCGCCGAACTTGCCCAGCCATCTCTCGCGGTGGAGGATGTCGGCCGCCGGGTTCGAGTGCGAGAGCCCGAGCGCCAGCACGAGATAGAACATCAGCACCGAGCCGAAGATCGGAATCGTGAGGCGCACATAGCGCTTGAGCATCTGCACCCAGAGCCGCTTTTCGTCGCTGACATGCCAGCGGTGGATGGTGAGCAGGTAGCCCGAGGTGCAGAAGAACGTGCATACCGCCAACGCCCCGCCGCCGGTCGGGATCGCGGCGAGGTAGCTGCGATAGACCGGATAGAGGACGCCGAACATCTCCCAGGTGAGATGGTAGATCAGCACGCCCAGTGCGGCCCAGCCGCGCAGGCCGTCGAGCGCGCCGACGCGGGCGGGAATTGGCGGTCGCGCGGTGGTTTGGCTCATGCCCTGTCCGGCTGACGAATGGGGCGCAAGGGATGGCCCGGACGTCTCGCCGCGTCAACCGGGCTCATCGGCGTTCAGCCGGTGGCCGGCGCGACCGATGCGCGCGGGTCGCGGCGGCGGCGGTCGAAGCGGCGCAGCAGGGCCAGGGTGCCGAGCTCGACCGGCAGGAACAGCACCGCGAGGGCGAGGCTGGCCGCCACCGACAGGGCGGCGATGCCGAGCGCCGAGGTGGCGGTGAGGGTGGCGTTCGCGTCGGTGAGGACAATCAGATTGGCGCTGAGCGACACGATGACGGCAAACTGAACGAGATAGAGCGGGAACGAGATGCGGCCGAGGAACTGCGAGATGCCCAGGCTGAGGAAGCGCTGCGCCGGCAGGCCGTAGCGGGCCGCGACGAAAATGCCCGTGCCGATCAGCGCATAAGTGCGCAGGTCGCGCTCGAGCAGTTGTGCGAAGGCGCCGACCAGCAGCAGCGTGAGCAGCGCCATCGAGGCGAGAAAGCTGCCGAGCGGCGCGGCCGTCTTGGGGAGCAGGCCGTCGCGTTCGGCCAGCGCGACGAGCGCGCCGACAAAGAAGCATGCGGCCAGTGGGAACATCAGCAGCGTCAGCGCGGTGAGCAGGAGCAGCGGCGAATAGGGCTCGCGCTGGTAGTGCTCGTTCTGCGACAGCACGAACAGCGCGAACGAGCCCCACAGCTCGATCAGCATCGTCCACAGGAAGGGATTGTAGTTGTGCGCGACGGGCCAGGTGTAGGTCCACGCAAAGGCGAAGGCGATCGCGCTCCCTAGATGCGGATCAAAGCGCAGGAACGAGCCGTACCATTGCGGCATGGCGGTGATCCGGTGCGCCTCACGCGTCGGCGTCAGCCCGAGCGCCATCAGCAGCAGCACGAGCGCCGTGGCGGCAATGATCGGCACGGTGAGACGCACATAGCGGCGCAGGAATGCGACGAGCAGCGGCGGGTTGTCCGGATTGCGCCAGCGGCGGAGCGTCAGCACATAGCCCGAAATCGTGAGGAACACCGCGACGGCGACGATACCGTTGCCCACGAGTGCCGCGACGAAGGTGTGCAGCTCGGGGAAGCGCACGCCGAAGGTCTGCCACAGGCAATGGTAGATCACCACCGACAGCGCGGCCCAGCCCCGTAGGCCGTCGAGCACGGCAAGTCTGTGTTCCGGCGCCGCCACCATCGGTGCTCCCCCCGCGCCCGATGCTTGTCGGAGCGGGGGAGGCGCGTCAACCCTAGGCCCGCTCTGCCGCCTCGAGCTGTTCGCTGAGCGCGAGCCAGCGCTCTTCGGTCGCCGCGATGTCGGCGCTGAAGCGGGCCTTGTCCTTGCCCAGCAGGATCACGCGCTCGGGCGCGCCGTCATAGACCTTGGGGTCGGCGAGGATGGCCTCGACCTTCTCGAGTTCGGTGCGCAGGCGCGTGAGCTTCTGCTCGGCCTCCTTGATCGACTTGCGCAGCGGCGCCACTTCGAGCCGGCGCGCGGCGCTGTCCTGCCGCGCTGCCTTCTTGTCGACGAGCGGCGCAGGGACGGGGGCCGCGCTCTTCTGCGGCTTGTCCTTTCCCGAAGTCAGCATGCGCTGGTAGCTGTCGAGGTCCTCGTCGAACTCCTCGATCGTGCCGTTCTGCGCGATCCACAGCTTGTCGACCGTGGCTTCGATCAGGTGCCGGTCGTGCGAAATGATCAGCACGGCGCCGGTGTAGTCGTTGAGCGCCTCGACCAGCGCGTCGCGGCTGTCGATGTCGAGATGGTTGGTCGGCTCGTCGAGAATGAGCATGCCCGGTCCGCCGAAGGTGATGAGCCCCAGCAGCAGGCGCGCGCGCTCGCCGCCCGAGAGGTTCTTGACCAGCGTGTCCATGCGCGAGGTGGTGAGCCCCATCTGCGCGATGCGCGAACGCCGCTTGGCCTCGCTGTCATAGGGCATCAGCGCGATGACGTGCTCGAGCGGCGTCTGCTCCGGCTTGAGCTTGTCCATCTGGTGCTGCGCGAAATAGGCGATCTCGAGCCCCTTGCTCCGCCGCATCTCGCCGCCCATCGGCTTGAGGTCGCCGGCCAGCAGCTTGGCGAAGGTCGACTTGCCGTTGCCGTTGACACCCACCAGCGCGATGCGGTCGTCCGGATCGATGCGGTTGGTGATGTGGCGCAGCACGACATGGTCGCCATAGCCCACCGACACATTGTCGAAGGTGAGCATGGGCGCCGCCGGAATCTTCTTGGGATTCTGAAACTGGAACGGCGCTGCATATTCGTCGAACATCGCGGCCGGCGGCTTGAGCTTGGCGATCATCTTGACGCGCGCCTGCGCCTGCTTGGCCTTTGTCGCCTTGGCCTTGAAGCGGTCGACGAAGCTCTGAAGGTGCGCGATCTGCTCGAGCGTGCGTTCGCGCGCCTTGTTGTTGAGTTCCATCTGCATACGGCGCGTTTCCTCGAAAACGTCGTAGCCGCCCTTGTAATAGGTCAGCTTGCCGCGCTCGAGATGGACGATCGAGTTGACCGCCTTGTTGAGCAGGTCGCGGTCATGGCTGATCATGAACACGGTGTAGGGATAGGTCGCGAGATACTTCTCGAGCCACAGCGTGCCTTCGAGGTCGAGATAGTTGGTCGGCTCGTCGAGCAGCAGCAGGTCGGGCTGGCTGAACAGCACCCCCGCCAGCGCCACGCGCATGCGCCAGCCGCCCGACAGCTCCGAGGTCGGGCCGAGCTGCCGGTCCTGCTCGAAGCCGAGGCCCTTGAGGATGGTCGCGGCGCGCGCTTCGGCCGTGTGCGCATCGATGTCGGCGAGGCGCATGTGAATGTCGGAGATGCGGTGCGCATCGGTCGCCGTCTCGGCTTCCGCAAGGAGCGCGGCGCGCTCGGCGTCGGCGGCCATGACGGTTTCGAGCACGCTCAGATTGGTGGCGGGGGCCTCCTGCGCGACGCCGCCGATCCGGGCGCGCCTGTTGACCTCGATGGTGCCGGCATCGAGCGCGATCTGGCCCTGGATCAGCTTGAACAGCGTAGTCTTGCCGCTGCCGTTCTTGCCCACGAAGCCGGCCTTCGCCCCATCCGGCAGCACAAGGGAAGCGCCCTCGAACAGAGGACGGCCCTGGATGCGGTAGGTGATGTTTGAAATCGTGAGCATTTGCGGCGGCTGATATAGCGGCCCGGAGCAGATGTCCAACGGCGGCGTGGCCGGCCAGCCCTCCCACCGGCTGTGCCGGGGACCCGCGCGGCGTGGGTATGGGCGCTTTGCCGCGCCACCAGCCGCCCCGTCTTGCGCCGGTCATCCCCTTTGGATATGAACCCCCACCTTTTCCGCCAGTTTCAGGACATTCCCATGGCTCTCGAGCGCACCTTCTCGATCATCAAACCCGACGCGACCCGTCGCAACATCACCGGCAAGATCATTGCCAAGATCGAAGAGGCCGGTCTGCGCGTCGTGGCGTCCAAGCGCATCCACATGACCCGCGAGCAGGCCCAGGGCTTCTACGCCGTCCACAAGGACCGCCCGTTCTACGGTGAACTGGTCGAGCAGATGATCGCTTCACCGGTCGTCGTCCAGGTGCTGGAAGGCGAGAACGCCATCCTCAAATACCGCGAGACGATGGGCGCGACGAACCCGGCCAATGCGGCGCCGGGCACCATCCGCAAGGATTTCGCCCTCTCGGTCGGCGAGAACTCGGTGCACGGCTCGGACGCTCCCGAGACCGCGGCGCAGGAGATCAAGTTCTTCTTCACCGACGCCGAAATCGTCGGCTAAGACTTCAGGGGCCGGCAGCGATGCCGGCCTTTTCGTTTTGGGCCGTCGTCTTCAGGGGAAATGAGCCATGCCTTACGTCCGCGTCGATATTCTCGAGGGCCTGACGACCAAGCAGAAGCTCGCGATCCACAAGGGCATCACGGACCTCCTGGTCAAGGTTGCCGGTAAGAACCCGGACTACACCTTCATCTCGATCAACGAAGTCTCCGACGAGAACTGGGGCCACAAGGGGACCTCGATCGCCGAGCTGAAGAAGGCGGGGCAGTTCGGGGTCAAGGCGGCTCCGGCCAAGACGGCCGCTTCGAAGGCTCCGGCACGGAAAGCTGTCGCCAGGGCGCCGATCAAGCGCGGCCCGGCCAAGAAATAATGCCGGAAATTCTCATCCATATCGCCGAGGGCCGCTCGGCCGAATCCAAGAAGGCGCTGATGCAGGACATCACCGATGCGGTGGTGAAGAACTTCGGTGTTCCGCCCGACCGCGTCGTGGTGCAGATCGTCGAGTCGCCCAAGCACAACAAGTCGCGCGGCGGCGTGCTGTTCAGCGAGATGTAGCCCGGCGCTCCGGCCACCAGACGAGCGCCATCACCGCCTTGCCGCCCCACGCCATCCAGCTGCCGATCGCAAAGATCGGCAGATAGTGCTGTGCGCTCGTGGTGAGCGCGAAGATGCCGGCCGATGGAACCCTCGGACTCCGCTCTCGTTTCGCCTGCACGACGAGACCGGAGACGCATACCATGAGCGACAACAAGAGCTTTGTCGGCGGGCAGGATCGCGCCCGCGTGGCCGGCGAGGAAGAGTACGAAGTCCAGGCCTTCGCTCGCCGCCACGGCATGTCGCCGCAGGAAGTGCGCGACATGATCGAGCGTATCGGCGGCGACCGCGACGCGCTCGAACGCGAGGCCGCCAAGCTGCGGCGGCACTAGCCCGCCGAACGCCCCGGGGCATGGCTGACATGCGTGCCCGGCGCTTGCCGGGCCGTTCCTTTGCGCCCATTTTCCGGGCGTGAAAGGAGAGCCGCTATGGGTCTTATCCAGAACCTCAGGAACGCCCTCCGTAGCCCGTCTCGGCAAGAGCTCGAGCTGAATTATCTCAACGGCGCCACCTCCCGGGTGGACCTCGAGATCCGCCAGCGCGAGATCGACCGCGGCAAGTTCCGCCGCTCGACGCAGTTCGGCTACTAGGCTAGAAGCCCCGGCGCGGGGACGACCCTGCGCCTTCACCTCTTTCGGACGGGACGACCCGGCAAACAGGAGAAATCCCAATGGCTTGGGTCTATCTCGTCACCGCTGGCCTGCTGGAAGTCGGCTGGGCCATCGGCCTCAAATACACCGAAGGCTTCACCCGCCTCGTGCCATCGGTGCTTACCGTGGGCAGCATGGTCCTGAGCGTTGCGCTGCTCGGCCTCGCGTTGCGCGACCTGCCCGTCGGCACCGCCTATGCGATCTGGACCGGCATTGGCGCGGTCGGCGTCGCGGCTCTCGGCATCATGCTCTTCCAGGAGCCCGCCACGGCGATCCGCCTGGCCTCCATTGCCCTGATCGTGGTGGGCATCGTCGGCCTCAAATTCGCCTCCTGAGCTGACGCGCCGCCGCGCGTTGCGGCGTCGCCACGGCGCCGCGACATTTTCGCGGGGCCACTCAAAAAATTATGGAACCTTTTGGGTTTTCGCGTAAGCATATGGACGCACGGACGAAATTCCGTGCCTCCAGGAGCAACCCCTCGCAATGGCGGAGCGTCGGCCAAAGCGGTTTGTTGAAAGGCAAACCATGCCCGTACGCGTGCCCGAAGTCGCCTCGGTTCTTGCGCTTCTTCTCGTCCTTCTCGTCGCCAGGCAGTTCCCCATGTTCGATGGCGTGCCCATCAGGAGCATCATGGGGATCATCTCGCTGTCGTTCGCGATCTTCCTGTCGCTCCGGCTGTTCCAGTTCGAGCTGGCCAAAATCCGCGCCGAATAGCCTGCGCTGGAGATGAATCCGGCTCGCGCTGCCCTGTGATAACTTGGCATCACCCCGCCGCTTTCATTGAAATTGGCGGCTCTGGCGCCCGGATTCGGCTCACAAACGGGAGAGCCATGCGCGGAGCGGGGTTCCTCAGGTCCCGGTCGTGGGCTAGGAGCGCGGCCATGACCCGCGTCTTGGCCATCGTTGTGACGCTGCTTGCCCTGGGCAGCGTCTTTGCCACCGCCGGTGCCCATGCGGCGCCGGTGGCGATGGTCGTCGTCCAGGCGGCACCGGCGGCCGACAGCTGCGCCGAGCCACGGATCGAGATCCGCTACATGGTCAAGCTCTGCGCCAAGCGGCATGCCGCGGGGCTGCCCTGTGCACCGGTGCCGGTTATCCTGCCGCCGCTGATGGGGGCGTTCGGGCAGGTGCAACCGCCGGTCGAGATCGCCTCGATCGTCGAGGGCGGACGGCTCGATGCGCAGTGGGACCGCCTCTACCGACCACCACGGTCGGCGCTGGCCTGAGCCTTTGACCTGAGCGCGGCACGCGGGTTTCGCGGCCTTTCACCATTCGCCGGAGCGATCCGGCCAGACGAGACATTTCGACATGACCACCATGACCCTTGCGCGGCCCGATCGCCGCAGCTTTCTCATTGGCGCGGCGAGCATCGCGGCGCTCGGCCTCGCCGGCTGTGCCACCACGCCCAGCAGGATCGAGCCGGACCTGCCGTCCGAAGAGACGCGCCGCATGTATGGCGCGCTCCCCAATGAGCGCTTCCCCATCCCCGCCGCCCGCATCGACCGGCTCGACTCGCGCTACTACCGCCAGGTCGTGACCGACCCCACCGGCGCGCGCCCCGGCACCGTCGTCGTCGATACGCCCAACCGGTTCCTGTACTGGGTGATGGAAGGCGGCCGGGCCATGCGCTATGGCGTCGGCATCGGCCGCGACGGCTTCGACTGGGGTGGCACGGGGACGATCGCCTACAAGCGCGAATGGCCGCGCTGGACCCCGCCGGCCGAGATGATCGTCCGCCAGCCCGAGCTCGAAAAGTACCGCAACGGCATGGAGCCGGGCCTCGAGAACCCGCTCGGCGCGCGCGCCCTCTACATCTTCCAGAACGGGCAGGACACGCTCTATCGCATCCATGCCACGCTCGATGTCGAGACCATCGGCAAGGCCATTTCGAGCGGCTGCGTGCGGCTGCTCGCGCAGGACGTCATCGATCTCTATGAGCGCGTGCCCAGCGGCTCGCCGATCATCGTCCAGCAGTGATGTCAGGCATCACAGCAATCAATGGGCGGTCCTGCTGACAGCGGGGCCGCCCCGGCGTAGTTTCGCGCCATGAACAAGCCTGTTGTCGCTCGCGTTGCCCGTTCGGTCTGCCCGCATGACTGCCCGTCGACCTGCGCACTCGACGTCGAGATCGTCGACGCCCACACCATCGGACGCGTCCGCGGCGCCAAAGACGACCCGTACACGGCCGGCGTGATCTGCGAGAAGGTGGCGCGCTACGCCGAGCGCATCCACCATCCCGGCCGCCTGACCCATCCGCTGCGCCGCGTCGGCGCAAAGGGCGAGGGGCGCTGGCAGCCGATCTCGTGGGACGACGCCTTCGACGAGATCGTCGCCAGATGGGAGCGGATCGAGGCCGAGTTCGGCGCCGAGGCGATCTGGCCCTATTTCTACGCCGGCACGATGGGTCATGTGCATCGCGACGGCATCAACCGGCTGCGCACGGCGCGCGGCTATTCCGACCAGTACGACACCATCTGCACCGGCGCGGCCTGGCCGGGCTATCTCGCCGGCACGGGCCTTCTCGCCGGGCCGAACCCCGAACTGATGGCCGAAGCCGACTGTGTCGTGATCTGGGGCACCAATGCGGTCAACACCCAGGTCAATGTGATGACCCACGCCATGCGCGCCCGCAAGGAGCGCGGCGCCAGGATTGTCGCCGTCGACATCTACATGAACGGCACCATGGAGCAGGCCGACATGCCCATCCTGCTCCGCCCCGGCAGCGACGGCGCCTTCGCGCTGGGCGTCATGCATGTGCTGCTGCGCGATGGGCTCGCCGATCGCGCGTACCTCGCGCGGATGACCGACTTCGACGCCGAGGTTGAAGCGCACATCCTGTCGAAGACGCCGGATTGGGCGTCGTCGGTGACGGGCGTGCCGGTGGCCGACATCGAAGCCTTCGCCCGTCTCGTGGGCACGACGCCTAAGACCTATTTCCGTCTCGGCTACGGCTTCACGCGCCAGCGCAACGGCTCGACCAACATGCATGCGGCGCTCTGCATCCCCGCAGTCACCGGTGCGTGGCAGCATCGCGCGGGCGGTGCCTTCCACTCCAATTCGGGCAGTTGGCATCTCGACAAGTCGCTGATCGAGGGCACGCGCATGGGCAAGGCCGGGCGCGAGCTCGACATGTCCGAGATCGGCAAGATCCTCACCGGCGACCGCAAGGCGCTCAAGGGGGCGACGCCGGTCAAGGCGCTGTTCATCCAGAACACCAATCCGGTCAACGTCGCGCCCGAGCAGGAGCTGGTGCGCGCGGGCGTCGCGCGCGACGACCTGTTCACCGTCGTGCACGAGCAGTTCATGACCGAGACGGCGCAGGTCGCCGATATCGTGCTGCCCGCCACGATGTTCCTCGAGCACAATGACTACTATCGCCGTGGCGGCCACACCCGCATGCTGATCGGCCCCAAACTGGTCGAGGCGCCGGGCGAATGCCGTTCCAATTTCGAGGTGGTCAACGAACTGCTGCGCCGCTTGGGCAGCACCGACGAGTCGCTGGGCTTCACCGACCGGCAGATGGTCGCCGAGACGATGCGCCGGTCCGACTATGGCGATCTCGACGAGATCGAAAAGACCGGCTTCATCGAGCTGGGCATGTCCGACGAGAGAGCGCGCTTCGCCGACGGCTTCAACTTCGCCGATGGCCGGTTCCGCTTCCGCCCGGCCTGGGCCGAGATCGCGCAGCGCAAGGGCTATCTGTGGACCATCGACCCCGCTGCCGTACCGCCCATGGTCGACTGGTGGGACATCAACGAGAAGACCAGCGCCGAGCTGCCGTTCCGGCTTTCGACCAGTCCCTCGCGCAGCTTCCTCAACTCGACCTTCACCGAGACACTGGGCTCGCAGAAGCGCCAGCCGATGCCGACTGTCCTCATCCGGCCTGACGACGCGGCGGCCAACGGCATCGCCGACGGCGCCAAGGTGACGCTCGGCAATCATCGTGGCACGGTGGAGCTGACAGCGGTGCTCTTTGCCGGCCTGCCGCCGGGATGCCTCATCGCCGAGGGCGTTCACCCCAACCGCTCGCATGAGGGCGGTAAGGGCATCAACACGCTGATCGGCTCCGACCAGGTGCCGCCCTTTGGTGGAGTGGCGTTCCACGACGCCACGGTGTGGATTCGTACGGCGAGCTAGGGACCGCTGGCGCCGCTCAGGCGGCGTAGGTCTGCCAGAAGAAATACACCGTCAGCCCCACGCCATAGACGATCACCAGCGTCCGGATGATACCGGTGGGGATGCGGGTCGAGAGCCGTGCCGCCACATAGGCGCCGGTCGTCACGCCCAGGAGCGCGATGGTGCCGTGGTACCAGTCGATCGAACCGGCGATCGCAAAGCGGATCACCGCGACCAGCGCGATCAGCGACGACATATAGAGCTTGAGGCCGTTGGCGGCGTGGATGTTGGCGATCCCCGCCAGCGTCAGGAAGGCGAGCAGCAGCACGCCGAGGCCGGCATTGAAGAACCCGCCATAGACCGACACGCCCGCGAGCAGCACGTAGAGCAGCACTGCGCCCAGCGCCTTGGCGCCGCGGCTGGTGCCGGCACGCGCGGCAACGAGCGCATTGATCTGCCCGCCGAACGCGAACAGCACCACGGCAAACAGCATCAGCCACGGCACCACCAGCGAGAACTGCGCGTCCGAGACCCTGAGCAGCAGCTCGGCGCCGAGATAGCCGAACACCACCGAGACGATGCCATAGGGCAGGAACAGGTGCTTTTGCGCCACCATCTGCTTCCACAGCCCGATGGCGCCCGAGATGTAGCCGGGCAGGGCGGCGAAGGTGTTGGACGCATTGGCCAGCACCGGCGGCACGCCGACCGCGAGCAGGGCGGGGAACACGATGAAGCTGCCGCCACCGGCGAGCGTATTGAGGGCGCCGCCGAGCAGGCCGGCGAGAAGGAGCAGAAGTTCGGTCACCCTTCCGGGCTAGCGCGGGAGCCGGCCGGAGGCAAACGCAATTGTGTGATCGGTGCCATCAGCCGCGCAGCTTGACAAGCGTGCCTCGTCGCCCCATCTACCGGTTTGGTTGCTGGCACCAGCCGCTCGCCGGGAAACCCCCGATGGTGAAGCCAGCCCGCGTTTGGCACGCGGAAACCCAGCATGGACGCATCTTTCACGAGGCGGTCATGGCAAGGCGGGCCCCATGCACGAATGCCTCGGTTCGAAGGACCGATCCATGACCTATTCTCTCGACACTCTCTCCATTCAGACCCTCAAATCCGAGGCCAAGGCGCTGCGCGAAGATCGCGCGCTGGCCGGCACCCCGCTCGGCCACGGCCAGGCGCTCGAGGAGATCGCCAAAAGGCACGGCTACCGCGACTGGAACACCGCCAGCGCGGCGCTGCCCGAACGCATCGCCATCCCGGTGCAGGTCGGCCAGCGTGTGAAGGGCTCCTATCTGGGCCGCCCGTTCGCCGGGCTGGTGCTGGGCATGCAGCTTCTTGCCGACATGCGGCACTACGAGGTGACCGTGAAGTTCGACAAGCCGGTCAATGTCAGCAGGTTCGACTCGATGGTCATCGAGCGGCAGCGGGTGCGGGCGACCGTCAATCTCGACGGTGTCTCTCCGGCCCATACGTCGGACGGAGAACCGCATATGCGCATCCGTCGCGGCTGAGGGAAAAAGCAACCCTTGGTGGGCGGTTGCTCTATATCGTCATTTGCCGATATAAGAGCCCCAGACTTCCCTGGCGGCGCGCTTCAACCGGGCGCGCCGCTTCTTCTTGAAGGCACGCAATGACCACTCAGACCCTTCCCATCGATCTCTATTACGCAGCCACCCCTAACGGGCGGAAGATCACCATCATCCTCGAAGAACTAGGCGTGCCCTATAGCGTGCACCCCATCTCGATCAGCCGCGGCGACCAGTTCACCCCGGAGTTTCTCGCGATCTCGCCCAACAACAAGATTCCGGCGATCGTCGACCCCGAGGGGCCGGACGGCAAGCCCATCTCGATCTTCGAGTCGGGCGCCATCCTCAAATACCTGGCCGAGAAGTTCGGCCGTTTCTACGGCAAGTCGTGGGCCGAGCGGGTCAAGATCGACGAGTGGCTGTTCTGGCAGGTTGGCGGCTTCGGCCCCATGCTGGGACAGGCCAACCACTTCGCGCGCTATGCCAAGGAGAAGATCCCCTATGCCATCGACCGCTACATCAACGAGACGCACCGGCTGTACAAGGTGCTGAATGGCCAGCTCGGGCGGCAGGCGGCGGCAGGCAAGGACTACATCGCGGGCGACGACATCTCGATCGCCGATTTCGCCATCCTCGACTGGTCGAACGGCTATGCCAACTACGCCATCGACGAGTCCGAGTTCCCGCACTGGCTGGCCTGGCGCGAGCGCATGCGCGCCCGTCCGGGCGTCGCGAGGGCGCTGGCGTTCCAGTTGCCGGAAAAGCCGGTCGACATCTCCAGGGACGCTGAAGCGCAGAAGGTCCTGTTCGGCCAACGATAGATCAGCCGCAGCTGAAGTCGGGCGTCTCCGCGCGGTCGGGGACGCGCGGCCAGTCCTGCGTCACCGCGCACATCGAGCCCAGGCACCCGCCGCCGAGGGTGAGCCTGTCGCCCCTGGTCCACAGCAGCACGTCATACGCCTTGCCCTCTTCCGCATTGTAGATGTTGGCGGTGTAGGCATTGGGATCGTTCGTGGGCTTGATCGACACCGCCTGCAGCCCGAGCAGCGAGCGCGTCTGCAGCGCCTGGTTGGGGTTCTTGTAGTCGAGGATCAGCGTGGCGAAGGCGGCCTTGTCCATGCCGCGGCAGGCGTCCGCATCCTTGCCGGGCGGAATCACGATGAAGCTGAAGGTGCCGCAGAACTCGGCGCCGCAGGGCTGCACATTGATCTCGGTGCCGGTGAGGGTCCGCCACGTGCCTTCGATCGGCGCGGGCGTGCGGGTCGCGGCGGGGTCCTGGGCCAGCGCGGGGCAGGCGAGCAGCCCAAGGGCCAGAACCGGGCCTGTGGCCCTGCAGACTAGGTCACTGAGTGTCACGAGGTCACCTCTTGCCGGAGAATCCGGACCCATCGAAACGTCCGCCCCGCCACTAGGCTGCGCGCAAATCGCGCAAATATATGGCGCCTGAAACGCGCACAGTACGGATTGGCTGCCGTCAAAAGGCAAGACGATTCGCGCGCACGATTGGCGTCGCCGCGCGATTTAGGTGGCGGGTGAGCTTCCGGAACAACGGGCGCGTGCGCCCGGCGATTCGTCCGCCGTCCGATCGCGCCGGCTAGACGATACCGCCGCCGCCGGACTCGACTGCGGGCCGTTCGAGCGCGACCCGCTTGCGATAGCCGGCCGCCCGATAGGCGCCGACCGGATCGATCGCACCGCCATCCTTGAGCCGCGCCATGGCGAGGATCGGTTCCACATCGGTGCGGAACGCAGCCTTGAGCGTCTCCGACGCCATCAGCGCGTCATTGCTGTCCTGGTAGCCGGCGAGCGCCTTGCGGTCGACCAGCAGCCCCATCGCATAGGCGCGACGGATTTCGTTGGCCGAGCGCATCAGACTCTCGATCGGGTCGGTCACATTGTGCGACTGGTCGAGCATATGCGCGGGGGCAAAACCCCTGGCGTGGCGCAGCTCGGCGTCGACCAGCTCGTTGAACACGAGGAACAGCCGGAACGGATCGATCGAGCCGGCGTCGAGGTCGTCGTCGCCATACTTGCTGTCGTTGAAATGGAAGCCGCCCAGCTTGCCGAACTGGATCAGCCGCGCCACGATCATCTCGATATTGACGTTGGGCGCGTGGTGGCCGAGGTCGACGAGGCAGTAGGCTTTGTCGCCAAGCTCGGTGGCGATCATGTAGTTGGTGCCCCAGTCCTGCACCACCGTCGAATAGAACGCCGGTTCATACATCTTGTGCTCGGTAAAGAGCTTCCAGTCGCCGGGGAGGGCGGCATAGATCTCGCGCATCGCATCGAGATAGCGCTCGAAGCTGCGGGTGAAGTCGGCCTGGCCGGGAAAGTTCGTGCCGTCGCCGATCCACACCGTCAGCGCCTTGCTGCCGATGGTCTCGCCGATCTCGATGCATTCGAGATTGTGCTCCACGGCCTGCCGCTGCGTGCCGGCATCGGCATGCGACAGCGAGCCATATTTGTACGAGCTCGCCTGGCCCCTGGCATCCGAGAAGGTGTTGGAGTTCATCGCGTCGAACGAGAGGCCGAAGCGCGAGGCCGCCTGCTTCAGCCGGTTCGGATCGGCCTTGTCCCATGGAATGTGCAGCGACACCGTCGGGGTCGCGCGCGTCAGCTCGTTGATAACGGCGCAGTCCTCGATCTTGTCGAAGATGTCGCGCGGCTCGCCCGGGCCGGGGAAGCGCGCAAAGCGCGTGCCGCCGGTGCCCACGCCCCACGACGGAACCGCGACATGGAACGTCGCGACCTTGTCGCGGATCGTGTCGATGTCGATACCGCGACGGCTCAGCTGCTCGCCGAGATGGGCGTAGTCGCTCTCGAGCGCCGACTGACGTGCCTTGTTGTCGTTGCCGAGGATGTCGGCGGAGATCAGTGTGTCGGTCATCGCGTGAACGCCTGTGCGTTGCCGGCATCGACGTTGATGATGTTGCCGGTGGACTTGGCCGACATGTCGGAGGCGAGGAAGTAGACGGCCTCGGCGATGTCTTCGGGGAACACGCTGCGCTTGAGCAGCGAGCGCTGGCGATACATTTCCTCCAGCCCCTCCTTGTCGGTCTTATAGGTCGAAGCGCGCTGCTCCAGCCACTCGCCGGCCCAGATCTTGGAGCCGCGCAGCACCGCGTCCGGGTTCACCGTATTGACGCGGATCTGCGCCTCGGCGCCCTCGAGCGCGAGGCAGCGGGCGAGATGCAGCTCGGCCGCCTTGGCGGTGCAATAGGCCGCCGCATTGGGCGACGCCGCGAGCGCGTTCTTGCTCGCGATGAAGACGACGTTGCCGCCGGTCTTCTGCACCCGGAACAGCTTGAACGCTTCGCGGCTGACGAGGAAGTAGCCGGTCGTCAGCACATCGATGTTCTTGTTCCACAGTGCCAGCGACGTCTCCTCGATCGGTGCCGAGGAGGCGAGCCCCGCATTCGACACGAGAATGTCGATGCCGCCGAATTCGACCGCGGCTTCGGCGAAGGCGTGGATCACCTGATCCTCCTTCGTCACGTCGATCTTGACCGGCCGCACGAAGTCCCTGCCATAGGCCTTGCCCAGTTCCTCATCCGCGGCGGCGAGCGCCGCCTCGTCATAGTCCGCCAGCACGACGCAGGCGCCTTCGCCGAGGAGCCGTCGTGCCGTGGCGCGGCCGATGCCGCCGGCACCGCCGGTGACCAGCGCGATGTGGCCGGCGAGCGATTTCGGCTTGGGCATGCGCTGCAGCTTGGCTTCCTCGAGCAGCCAGTACTCGATGTCGAACGCCTCCTGCTCGGGCAGGCCGCGATATTCCGACACCGCCGAGGCGCCGCGCATCACATTGATGGCGTTGACGTAGAACTCGCCGGAGATACGCGCGGTCGCCTTATCCTTGGCGAAGGTCAGCATGCCCACGCCCGGCACCAGATAGACCACCGCATTGGCGTCGCGCATCGCCGGCGAGTCCGGATGCCTGCAGCGCTCATAATAGCCCGCATAGTCCGCGCGATAGGCGGCCGTCGCATCGGCGAGGCCGGCGACCACCGCATCGATGTCGGGCTTGGCCGGATCGAACTCGACCACCAGCGGCCGGATCTTGGTGCGCAGGAAATGGTCGGGGCAGGAGGTGCCGAGTGCCGCCAGAGGGCGGAGGTTTTTGCTCGACACGAACTCGAGCACCGCCGCGCTGTCGTCGAAATGCCCGAGCTTGAGCGAGTCCTTGCCGATGAGCCCGCGGATCGCCGGCATCAGCCGCGCCGCGATCGCCCGGCGCTCCGCCGCTCCGAGCGGCGCCACGGCTTCGCCGCCGAATGTCGCCTTGCCCGCCGTCTTCTGCTCGAACCAGGCGATGGCCTTGTTGATGGTGGCGATGGTCTGCTCGTAGCAGTCCTTGGGCGTATCGCCCCAGGTGAAGAGCCCGTGGCTCTCCAGCACGACGCCCTTGGCCCCGGGATGCTCCTCGCAGAATTTGCCCAGCCACAGCCCGAGCTCGAAGCCCGGCTTCTTCCACGGCAGCCAGCCGATCTCGTCGCCGAAGATCTCCCGGGTCAGCGCTTTGGAGTCCTTCGACGCGGCAATCGCGATGATCGCGTCGGGGTGCATGTGGTCGACATAGGCATGCGGCACATAGGCGTGCAGCGGCGTATCGATCGAGGCGGCGCGCGGGTTCAGGTTGAACGTCGCATGGGGCAGATAGCCCACCATCTCGTCTTCGTGGTCGACGCCGCGATAGAGCCCCTTCAGCGCCCGCAGCTTGTCCATATAGAGCGTCGCGAAGCCGTCGAGCTTGATCGAGGCGCTGTCGCCGCCCGACCCCTTCACCCACAGCACCTCGACCTCCTCGCCGGTGAGCGGGTCCTTCTGCACGATCTTGGAGGAGGTGTTGCCGCCGCCATAATTGGTGACGCGCTTGTCCGAGCCCAGGATATTGGAGCGATAGACCAGCCGTTCGGGCTCGGTCATCCCGGCCGCCTTGGCGTCGTCCCAAAGATCGAGGAGCCGCGCGGGCGCAGCATCGGCCATTGTTTTCCTCCCGGAGAAAGGCTGTTGTCTTTGCGGGCAGACATGCCCTCAGCAGGCGTCACTGTCAATCAGAAACGATCAAGATGCGTCATTGACCCTCGGATGGCGCCAGAAACGGGCACATCATGATTGACAGTGACGGATTTTGGTGGAAATGAACAAACGGGAGAGAGATTTTGCACGAAACCGAGCGACATCGCGTGATCTTGGCCGCCGTCCAGGCACGGCCGGTCGCCACCATTTCCGACCTCGTCGACATGACGGGGACGTCGGAGGCAACGATTCGGCGCGATATCTCGGCCCTCGATGTACAGGGCCGGCTGCGCCGCGTGCGCGGCGGCGCCGAAGCGCTCAATCCGCCGGAGCAGTGCGGGCTTGTCGGCCGCCCCTTCGCGGTGAACGAAACCATCAATATCGAGGCCAAGCGCGCCATCGCGCGCGCCGCCGCCGAGCTCTGCCACGACGGCGAGCCCATCATCATCAATGGCGGGACCACGACGTACCAGATGGTGCACTACCTCACCAACCGGCGCATGTCGGTGTTCACCAACAGCTTCGGCATCGCCGAGCACCTGCTGCACAATTCACGCAACAGCGTCGTCATTCCCGGTGGCACCGTCTATCGCGAGCAGAACGTCATTCTGTCGCCCTTCGGCGGCGTCGTCGCCTCGCACTTTTATGCCAAGCGGATGTTCATCGGCTGCCAGGGCCTCGGCCGGCATGGGCTGATGGAAGCCGACCCGATGGTCGTGCAGTCCGAGCTGGCGCTCATCAACCAGGCGGAGGAACTGATCGTCCTCGCCGATTCATCGAAATTCTCCGGTCGCTCGAGCCTGATCCTGTGCGGGCTGGATCGGATCGCCACCGTGATCACCGACGGCGGCATCCGCGAGGAGGACCGCGCCATGCTCGAAAAGGCTGGCGTGAACCTCATCGTGGCGGATGCCGGTGAACAGGGAACGATCCAGTCGGTCGCCTGAGGCGGCCGTCACATGGATAGAGGATACGCCGCTTCCGCCGGGACCTGCACATGATCGACACTCCCCAGTACCGTCCCCTGTCGTCGCCTTGCCCATCGTGGCGCAAACTGAGGGGACGCCAATGAGCGAGCGCCACGCCTTCCGCATGCGGCTCAATCCCGGCATGCGGGCCGAGTATCAGAAGCGCCACGACGAGATCTGGCCGGAGCTCGTCGACCTGCTGCACAAGGCAGGCGTCTCCGACTACGACATCTGGCTCGACGAGGAGACCAGCCTCCTGTTCGGCATCCTCACGCGCCGCGACGATCACACCATGGCGACGCTGCCACTCGATCCGGTGATGCAGCGCTGGTGGGCGCATATGCGCGACATCATGCAGTCCAACCCCGACAACTCCCCGGTCGACGCGCCGCTGACGCGCGTCTTCCACATGGACTGAGCCGGTGGCCGTCGCCGTCATCGATATCGGCAAGACCAACGCCAAGGTGGCGCTGGTCGACCTCGCGCGCCTCGCCGAAACCGACGTGCGCAAGACGCCCAATGCGGCGCTGCGTGACGGACTCTATCCGCACTACGACGTCGACCGCCTGTGGCGCTTCATCCTCGACAGCCTGCGCGAGCTGGGGCAGGGGACCGCCATCGACGCGATCTCGATCACCACGCATGGCGCGACCGCGGCGCTGGTCGATGAGACCGGCGACCTCGCGCTGCCCATCCTCGACTACGAGCACACCGGCCCCGACGCGGTCGCGACGCACTACGATGCCATCCGTCCGCCCTTCGATGAAACCGGAACGCCGCGCCTGCCTGTCGGCCTCAATCTGGGGGCGCAGCTCTACTGGCAGCAGCAGGCCTTCCCCGCCCGATGGGCGCGGGTCCGCTCCATCCTGATGTATCCGCAATATTGGGGCATGCGGCTCACCGGCAACCGCATCGGCGAGGCGACATCGCTCGGCTGCCACACGGACCTCTGGTCGCCGCATCGCCGCGCGCTGTCGCCCATGGTGCAGCACCTGGGCTGGTCGCCGCTCTTTCCGCCCATCGCCAAAGCTGCCAACCGCCTCGGCCCGCTGCTGCCCGAAATCGCGGCCCGGACCGGGCTGCCGGCGACGACCCCGGTCCATGTCGGCATCCACGATTCCAATGCCTCGCTGCTGCCGCACCTGCTGTCGCGGCCGGCGCCGTTCTCGGTGCTCTCGACCGGCACCTGGGTCGTCGCCCTCGCGGTGGGCGCGGCGCCGCTGCCGCTCGATCCGGCGCGCGACACGCTGATCAATGTCAATGCGCAGGGCAGCCCCACCCCCTCGGCCCGCTTCATGGGCGGCCGCGAAAACACCATGCTGGGCGAAGGGCTGCCCGACGCGACGCCCGAGGCGATCGATGCCGTGCTCCGGCAGGGGCTCATGTACCTGCCCTCGGCGCAGCAGGACTCCGGCCCGTTCCCGCATGCCGCCGGCCAGTGGACGCGCGAGGGCACGCCGGCCCAGCGCCGCGCCGCTTTGTCGTTCTACCTCGCGCTGATGGCCGCCACCTGCCTCGACCTCATCGGCGCCGACGGCCCCACGATCATCGAGGGGCCATTCGCCGCCAACGCCGAGTTCGCGAGCATGCTGCGCGCCGCCACCGGCCGCGAGGTCATCACCGAAGCCGCCGGTACCGGCACCAGCATCGGCGCCGCGTTGCTCGCGGGCCGGGCCGACCTCAGCCCCGGCGGCGACAGCGTGCCCGACCCCGGCCCGCCCTGGTGGGCTTATGCTGTGGCCTGGCGCGTCGCCGCTCAGGCCGCCGCGTCGTAGAGCGGCAGGCGCGTCCCGTCCGCGCCGAAATAGTGCGCGGCCTTCGCATCGAACGAGACCAGCGCCGCGTCGCCCATCCTGATCTGCGCCTTGCCGTCCGCCTGCGCCAGCAATTGCTGTCCGGAGGGCAGCGTGAGATGCACGAAGATCTCGCTGCCCAGATACTCGACCAGCGTCACCTTGCCGGCAACGCCGCTGCCCAGCACCAGATGCTCGGGCCGGACACCCACATGCGCCACATCGGCAGGAAGACCCATTGCTCCGAAATCCGCCGTCCCCCCGCCGCTAGCCGCCAGCATGTTCATCTTGGGCGAGCCGATGAAGGTCGCGACGAACCGGTTGCGCGGAAAGTTGTAGAGCTCGTAGGGCGTGCCCACCTGCTCGATGTTGCCCGCATTGAGCACGGTGATGCGGCTCGCCATCGTCATCGCCTCCACCTGGTCGTGCGTCACATAGATCATCGTCGTGCCCAGCCGGTTGTAGAGGTTGGCCAGCTCCACCCGCATCTGCACGCGCAGCTCCGCATCGAGATTGCTCAGCGGCTCGTCGAACAGGAACAGCTGCGGCTCGCGCACGATGGCGCGCCCAATCGCGACGCGCTGCTTCTGGCCGCCCGAAAGCTGCCGCGGCTTGCGCTCCATCAGCTCGCCGATCTGGAGGATCCGCGCCGCCTCCGTCACGCGCCGCTCGATCTCGTCGCGCGGCATGCGCAGATTGCTGAGCCCGAAGGCGAGGTTCCTGCGCACGCTCATATGCGGGTAGAGCGCGTAGCTTTGGAACACCATCGACAGGTTGCGCTGGCTCGCCGGCAGTTCGTTGACCACCTTGCCGCCGATCGAGATCAGTCCGTCGCTGATCTCCTCGAGTCCGGCGATCATCCGGAGCAGCGTGGACTTGCCGCAGCCCGACGGCCCCACCAGCACCATGAACTCTCCCGAGCGCACCTCGAGGTCCACGCCGTGGATCACCTCGTGCTTGCCATAGGCCTTGCGCACATCGTTAAGAACAACACTGGCCACGGAACGCCCTTTTACTTTAGCCCGCTCATCGCGATGCCGCGGATGATGAGGCGCTGGAAGATGATGAAGAACAGGAAGATCGGCAGCAGCGACAGGATCGACATGGCGAACATCTGCCCATACTGCGTCACGCTGTCCTGGCTGTTGAACATGCGCAGGGCGAGCGGCACCGTGTAGTCCTTCACGTCGTTGAGATAGACCAGCGGCCCGAGGAAATCGTCCCACGTCCAGATGAAGCTGAAGATCGCCGCCGTGGCGATCGCCGGGATCGACAGCGGCATGATGATCGCCCAGTAGATCTTGAACGGCGAGCAGCCGTCGATCATCGCCGCCTCGTCGAGCTCGCGCGGCAATTGCCGGAAGAACTGCACCATCAGGAAGATGAAGAACGCGTCGCCCGCGAGGAATTGCGGCACGATCAGCGGCAGGTAGGTGTCCACCCAGCCGAGCTTCAGGAACGTCAGGTACTGCGGGATCAGCACGACGTGATAGGGGATCATCAGCGTCATCATCATCAGTGCGAACCACAGCCGCTTGCCGGTGAATTCGAGCCGCGCGAAGGCATACGCCGTGAACGAGCAGCTCAGCACATTGCCGATCACCGACAGGATGGTGACGAACAGCGAGTTGCGGAAGAACACGCCGAAGCTCACCGCCATGCCGTTCCAGCCCTCGGGATAGTTGGCCCAGGTGACCTCCCGCGGCCACAGCGAGGGATCGCCGAAGATCTGGTTGTTGGGCTTGAACGAGCTCGCGAGCATCCACAGCAGCGGATAGATCATCACCAGCGACGCGGCGATCAGGAACACATGCTTGAGCAGGGCGGCGCGCTTGGCGCGTTGCGCCTTGGCCGCGCGGAGCGAGCGGGCGAGGGCGAGCGGCTCGGTGAGGGCAGCATCCATCAGCCGCGCTCCCCTTCGTAATGCACCCAGTATTTGCTGGTCCAGAACGCGATGGCGGTGAATGCCGCGATGATCGCGAGCAGCACCCAGGCCAGCGCCGAGGCATAGCCCATCCGAAGGAACGAAAACGCCTCGTTGAACAGGTACACCGTGTAGAACAGCAGCGAGTCGAGCGGGGCGCCCGAGCCGCCCGAAATGATGAAGGCGCCCGAAAAGCTCTTGAACGCCTCGATCATCTGCAGCACGAGGTTGAAGAAGATCACCGGCGCGAGCAGCGGCACGGTGATGGCGAAGAACTGCTTGACCTTGCCCGCCGCATCGATCTCGGCCGCTTCGTAGAGCTCCTGCGGAATGGCGCGCAGTCCGGCAAGGAAGATCAGCATGGGCGAGCCGAACTGCCACACCGCGAGCACGATCAGCGTCCACAGCGAGTAGCGCGGGTCGGCCAGCCAGGCCGGCCCGTCGATACCCACAAAGCCCAGGATCGTGTTCACCACGCCATCGGCGTTGAACAGGTTGCGCCACAGGATCGCCACCGCAATCGAGCCGCCCAGGATCGAGGGCAGGTAGAACAGCGCCCGGTAGATGCCGATAGCGCGGATGCCCTTGTCGAGCAGCATCGCCACCGCCAGTGCGAACACCAGCTTGGCCGGAACCGCGAAGGCGACGAAGGTGAAGGTCACCTGCAGCGCCTTGCGGAAGCGCGCATCGCGCCCGAACATGTAGGCGTAGTTGTCGAGCCCGATCCATTGCGGCGGGTTGATGACGTTGTACTTGGTGAAGCTCAGATAGAGCGAGAACAGGATCGGCCCGATCGCCAGCAGCAGGAAGCCGACAAGCCACGGCAGCAGGAACGCGTAACCCGCGAGGTTCTTGCGGATGACTCTGTTCATTGTGCCGCCCGCGCGTCTGGAAAGGCCCCCTCATCCGGCCGTCGGCCGCCATCTCCCCCGAGACGGGAAGGGGAGGGGCCGTCGGGCGAGTGGCCGCCTCCCTTTGCTGGAGAAGGGGCCCGGAGGGCGGATGAGGGGGCCTTCGCCATGGGTTACGCCCGCGCGATGATGTCGCTGGCCTGCTGCAGGAAGTCGGCAGCGACTTCCGCAGGCGAGCGGCCGCCCGTCAACACTTCGACCGCGAGGCGCTCGAACGTCTGCTCGATCTCGTTGGCGCCCGACGGCGGGGGCGGGGGCAGCAGCATCGTCTTGCCCTGGATGCCGTCGAAGAACGCCACCGACACCTTCTCGATGTCGGTAAGCTGCGGCTCGAGCGCCGCGCGCACGTCCGGCTGGCTCGGAATGCCGCGCTCGAGGCCGAGCACCTTTGTCATGTCGAGGTCGTTGACGAAGGCGCTCATATAGCTGGTCGCCGCTTCGGCGTCCTTGCTGTCGCGGGTGAGGCAGACGAACTGGCTGGGCTGCACGATCGAGCCGGGCACCATGGCGGGCGTGTTGGGATACATCGCCGCTCCCAGTCTGTCCTCGATCAGCGCCTGCGCGCCCACGAGTTGGTTCGACCACGCATAGGACGTCGCCGACTTGCCGGTGACGAGCCCGGTCTGCGCGAGGTCGGCGACGCCGGCCAGCGCCGCGGTCTCCTCGGCCGGCACCGTGGCGCCCGCATCGCGGATCATCTTCCAGGTCGCCCAGTACTCCTCCACCACCTCCTGCGGCACCGTGTACTGGCCGTCGGTGAACATCGCCGCGCCCTTCTGGCCGACGAAGTCGGAGAAGTTCTGGTAGTCCGCGGTGTTGTCGTCGGTGCCCGGCACGCCCGTCGCGTCCTTGATCGCCTTGCCGATGCGGGCCACGTCGTCATAGGTCCAGCCGAACGGGTCGAAGTTGTCGCCCACCTTGATGCCGGCCGCTTCGTAGAGCCGCGTATTGTACATGGCGACATGCGAGTTGGCGCCGATCGACACCGCATAGAGCTTGCCGCCCACCGTGCCCGCGTCGAGCGCGCTCCTGTCGATCTTGCTCACGTCGAGGCTCTTGCCGACATAGTCGTCGAGCGGCACGATGGCGCCGTTGTTGATGTACTCGAACATCACGCCATAACCCATCTGGATCACGTCGGGCATGTTGCCGCCCGCGATCTGCGTGGTCAGCTTGGTGAAGTAGTCGGCAAAGCCCAGCGTCTCGCCCTCGACGACGATCCCCGGGTTCTTGCCGTTGAAGATGTCGATCACGGCGAAGGTGCGCTTGTCGCGCTCGGGATTGCCCCACCAGAAATGCCGCACGCGGCGGTCCTGGGCGAAGGCGGGCGTCCCCAGCGCGCCGGCGACGGCCAGTGCGCCCGCCGCCCCGGCGGTTGTCGTCAGAAATCTCCTGCGGTTGTAGAAGCTCATTCGTGTCCTCCCTGATCGAGCTTGGTCGTTTGTGCTCCCTGTGGAGCGGTTCGGTAGTCAGGTTGTCGGCTGCACCAGCCCCGGCTTGCGCCTGCTGACAAAACGTCCGTCGACGACATCGAGCTGTTCGTTGGCCGCGACGTCGATGGCATGACTTGCGTCCGGCGTGCGGAGCGTGCCGGTGACGCCGCCAGCGCGCATGCCGATCAGAGCCGCGATCGTTCCGCTGCGATCGGTGACGACCCTGAGGCCGGCGGGCGCGCTGAACAGCTCGCGCCCGTCACGATAGGTCGTGCTCGTCTCGCCGCTGTTGACCAGCTCGAAGACGCGGCCATCGACGCGCCGTGCATAGCCCGTCTCGTGCCGGGCGTCGCGATGCTCCATCTGCGCCGGAACCAGCCCGGTGAACCACAGCGTGCCGTCGGGGCGCGGCATGATCCCGCTCAGCCGTTCGATGAAGTCGAGCAGGCACAGGATCGCCGGCGAATAGGTGTCGGTGTAGCCCGCATCACCCGTCCAGGGGCTCAGCGTCTGCGCGAAGCGCGGCGCACGCAGCAGCGCGCCGAGGATCGGCTGCATGGCCCAGGTCAGTTCGACATGGCGATGGTGCGCTTCGAAGGCATGCGGCGCGCGGATGATCGACAGGAAGTTCGACGGGCCCGACCACGAATTGTAGTCGAACGCGGCGTCGAAGCGTGGATCGTCGAGCGCCAGCGACGTGAACGGGTAGCGCGCGAAGAACTTGCGCGTGTTGAGCAGATAGCGCCGCAGCGCCGCGTCGAAGAACGCATCGTCGCCGATCTCGCAGGCGAGCACGCGCAGCAGCACGTCCGACTGCACGCGCACGAACCGGCCGGCGCAGTCGAGATCGTAGAAGAAGCCGTCATCGGCGTCCCAGCAGCAGGCGAACAGCGCGGCTTCGCTCGCGCGCGCCTTGTCGCGCCAGGCGTCGCCATCCTCGCCCAGCTCCGCTGCGATGCGGGAAAGGTAACGGCGCTGGCAGGCGACATTGGCAGTGAGGTCCGGCGCGACAAGCGGGAGAAACGGATAGTCCGGGTCGTAGTGCCTGGGGTCATTGCCCAGCGGACTGTCGGGCATGTGCCAGAAGCGCGCCGACAAATCGTGCCCGGTATCATAGGTGCAGAAGGCCTCGACCCCGCCGGTGCCGCGCGTGTCGCGCCAGGCCGCGAGCCAGGCATCGTTGCGCGCCATCGCGTCGTACAGGGTCCTGAGGAAGTCGCTCGGCCGGCCGTTGAGCAGGTAGTGCGTCCACACGGACCGGGCGAGGGGCGTCACCGTCTGGATCTGCGCGAAGGCAGGCCCGTCGGGAGTCACCTTGTAGGGAAGCAACCCGTCCTCGCGCTGATGCGCCGCAAAGCTCGCGAAGGTGCGCTCGGCCACGGCAGGCAGGAAGCGCGACAGCAGTTCGGCATTGATCGTCCCCGTGCTCTCGAGCCAGCAGCCCTGGTAGACCCCGCCTTCATGGAGGATCGGTCCGGGTGTCTTGATCGCCCCGAACAGTTCGGCGACCGCGCGGTGGTACTGCGCTTCCATCTCGGGCGACGACGCGACGAACCGCACGCCCGACCGCTTCCATTCGGCCATGAGCTCGCCATCCGTCGCACCGTCACGCGCACGGTCGTCTTCCTCGACCGATCTCAGCCGCGTCAGCAGGTCTGTGGCCCTTGCCAGCACTTGCGTTACGTACCTCCCATCAAGGTGCGTGCTTTTCCTTCATTGCAGTTCACGCTGTCCGCCCGGGCGGCAGCACTTCTCTCTGATGCGGATAGACCAGCCCACGTCGCCGCGGCGTGAGCCGCTCGAGCAGCTCGGGGCTCGGCCGGTAGGGCAGGCGGAAATAGCCCCAGCTCGGCCCGTAGCGGTAGACCGCGATGCGGCGGTGGCCCGGATTGGTCCGGCGCGCCGAGCCATGCGCGATCGCATCGACGAACAGCAGCACGTCGCCCTTGTCGAGGTGGCACTCGATGGCGCCGACGACGCCGTCCATCGACACTTCCTCGCCCCGTCGCTCAAGCGCGACCGTTTGCGGGTGGCGGATGTTGGATTTGTGCGAACCGGGCACCACCATCGTTGCGCCGTCGCCCGGACCGATGTCGGTGAGGGCCATCAGGATGTTGACCTGGCCGCAGTGGAACTTGCCCGCATGGTAGCGGAACTGCGTGCGGATGGTGCCCACATGCCCGCCCGAATGGAGGCGCTGCGCGCCGCCCGGTCCACGGATCGTGCCGAAGCACTCGTCGATGAAGGCGGGGCCGTGCTGGCCGTCGAAGTTCTCGGGATCGTCGGTACCGATGAAATGGATGACCTTGTCGTACCAGGCCGGATGGTCGAGCAGGTCCTCCCACACCGGACCCGCTTCATAGAGCTGCTGGAAGATCAGGCCCTCCTGCCGCCCGGAATTGTGGACCACCACATTGCCGTGCCAGCCCCGGCCATCGACATTGGCGGCGTTGAGTTCGTCATAGGTGCGGTTGCAGGCGTCCACCTGCGCCGGCGTCAGCGCGCCCTTGAGGATCAGGTACCCGTTCAGGTCGAACAGGTACTCCTCCATGTCGGTGCAGGCACGCACCCCGGCCACATGCTCGTTCACGAGCATCCTCCCACATCGTCCGGCCCTCTGTCGGGGCCTTGCGGTGCGGTGGCGATGGGCGTTTGCGAGAGATGCCTGCCATCAACCGGGACCGCACGGTTGAACTCTGCTTGGGTCTCTCAGAAGGTCGCAGCAAGCAGTGGCGGTTGGTTATACGGTCCTGCCACAGATGCTGCGCGTAGCGCACGCTTTACCGCATACCCCGGCGGGGCTCAGGGCCCCTGACGTGTCTCCGGCCGATCCTGGGGGATGGTTCCCACTCAGATGGGCGAATGCTTGTACCATTTCAGCGAACTGTCAATCGCCGTTCGCTGTCGTTTGCCGTCCTTTGCCGGCTTTTGTCCCCAAAGAGCCCAGCTCTTTGCTGACTTTTGGGGGGATATCATCCTTGCTTTATCCGCCCAAAGCAGGAATAAGGCGCGGCGGTAGGAGAGGTGGCCGAGTGGTCGAAGGCACGCCCCTGCTAAGGGCGCAGACGTCAAAAGCGTCTCGTGGGTTCGAATCCCATCCTCTCCGCCAGTTCCCCAGCAATTGCAGGCCTCTCGCACGCCCTGCGGTGGCGGCTTCCCGTGGAACGTTTGGTGAACGGTCCGCTAGCTCCCCGGCGCGAACGCCGCCGCGTCCTTGTCCCGTTCGAGCACGTAGAACCCGTCGGCCTTGAGGTCCATCCACTCGCTGCGGCTGCCGTCCGGCCACACGACGCTGGCGCTCGTCGTGGTCTCGCTGCCCAACCCGAAATGCACCCAGCCCAGCTGCCCGCCGGCGTGGCCGCCGCCGATCGTGAGTTCGCGGCGTATCACGGCGTCGCCGCGCTTTACCTCGAGCCAGCCGCCGATGGCGTCGACATTGGGCGCGCTCTGCTTGACCTGCAGCCCGATCCAGTGGCCCAGGTCCGTGCTCGTATTGCGCCAGACCTGCGCGCTGCTCCTGCGGTTGGTCACCACCATGTCGAGCTGGCCATCCATGTTGAGGTCGACCAGCGCACCGCCGCGGGCCACGCCATTGTTGGCGATCCCGGCGTCCTCGCCGTGCTCAACGAACTTGCCGTCCGCTCCCTGCAGCAGCAGGTTGTCGGGATCGTGCGCGGCGAAGTCGGGCATCTCGTCGACATTGCCCTTCACCACGAACAGGTCGGCGAGGCCGTCATTGTTCACGTCCTCGAACTGCGCATGCCACGCCGTGCTCGGCCGCAGATCGTCGCCGAAATAGGGGCGGTGTGCCGTCACGCCCCTGGCATAGGCGATGTCCTTGTAGTCCGGCCGCGGACCGCCGACCGGATCGGTCAGCGTCTGCAGCTTGTTGTCCGCCATGCTGGTGAGGAAGTACTCGGGATAGCCGTCGCCATCGAGGTCGGTGCTGGCAATGCCCATGCCCCAGATGCGCAGCACCTTCCACCCGTCCGCCGGCGTGAGCAGGGCGGGCTCGCCCCCCGCAGCAAGCGTCCACATCTGCTCCTGGCCACCTTCGTAATACTCGCGGTCGTTGGACACGCGCAGGCTCGGCGTCCCCGAACGGTTCCAGTCCGTGAACAGCATCGAGAGCGCGCAATAGCTCGGCTTGAGGGGCAGGGGAGCGGCGAAGGTGCCGGCCGCTTCGCCCGGCCGGTGCAGCACATTGGGCGTGCACGAGCCCCAGGGCGAAATCTCCTCCGCCCGGTCGATGTAGTTGCCGATCGCTACGGTCGGCCACGCGGCGGCCTCCTCCCACGTCACCGCCGCGGCGGTCGACCAGTCGTCGCCGCCGGCGAACCCCCAGGCCTCGTTGGCCCGCTCGAACCGGCAGTCGCCCAGTCCGCGCATCACGACGTTCTCGCCCACGCGCAACACCACCAGATCGGTGATGCCGTCGCTGTCGATGTCGGCGGGATAGGCGCCGCTGACGCTGTCGAGCTCGAGCCCGCTCTGTTGCGCTTCGAAGGTCAGCGGGCCGCCGCGGGTGCTGGTGTTGCGATAGAGGGTAGCCTTGGACTCGCCGCCCGGCAGCAGCAGGTCGGCAAAGCCGTCGGCGTTGCAGTCGAAGGCGGCCACGCCGCCGCCGACCATGTAGAACCAGTCGCCGTCATAGCTCGTGGCGATGCCCGAGGTTGCGGTCTCGTCCGCATAGCGCGGCACGACGAGGTCCTGGGCCAGCACCGGCTGGGCAAAAGCGAGGGCGGCGAGAGCAAGGCAAGCAGTCCGGACGGGGTGCATGATCACTTCCTCGTCTTGAGCGCATTGGTGTAGGCGGCGATGCAGCGGCCCTGTTCGAGCCCATCGACGATGGCGGAATGGAAGTGGATGCCGCCATAGAGCCGCGAGATGCCGGCCTCTTCCGCCGCCGCGCGAAAGCTCGCAAAGGTCCGCGGATTGCGGCCATCCGGCGAGCCCGTACGGTCCTCGAACGCATAGTTCTCGCCGAAGAACGCGGTCATCACCGCCTCCATCGCGCCCGACACCGTGCTGTGGCCGCTTGGGTATTCGGGGAAGGGCGGGGTGTTGAGGATCGGTTCCCACTTCGGGTCGATGACGCGCTTGATGTAGGTGATCGGCCGCAGCAAATTGTAGTCGTATTTGTCGGCCCAGCAGCCGACGAAAGCGTCCGCCATCGCGATGCCCATGCGCGCCAGAAGGTCGACATTCTCGTCGAGCGGCAGATCTTCGTGCTCGGCAACCTGCAGCGCGATCGACACCCAGTGACCCGGCGGGGTCATCGACAGCATCGGATCATCCGACCAGAAGCGGGCGATGGCGATCTGCTCGGGCGTCGCGTTCTTGACGGTGTCGTAGACCTCGAGTGCTTCCTTGTAGAACTGAGATTCAGGATCGGTGCTGTACGGAGGATTTCCCGGCGTAGCGCATGTCGCGCCATTGGGCACGGCGAACGTGCGCTTGTTGCCCCATTCGGGCAGGAGCGGCAGCTGCTGCTGCCGCACGAGGCTCGTGGGTACCCATTTGTCCTCACCCTTGGGAAGCTCCCATTCGAGCGGGAAGCCCATGTTGATGATCTCGGCACCACCATCGCCGAGCGACCATTGGTGGATGGTGCCCGCCATCTCCTGGCCGAACGCTTCGCTGCGCGCCACGATGTCCTGCGGGACGCCGGCGATGACGAGTTCGCGCCACTTGGTCTGCGCCGCCTTGATCGATCGCTGCCCGGTGGGGCCCGTGTTGCCGAAGTAGTAGACGACGGCGTCCGAGAGGGCGGCGCTGATGATGATCGTCTCATCGTACTCCAGCGTCGGCTGGCGCGCCGGGACGGAGTCGAGCCCCTGCAACTGGCCGGCTAGCGACACCAGTTTGTCGGACCCGCCCACCGCCGCTTCGAACACGGTAACGCCGATATAGCCGAAGTTGCGGCTGGCCACCGGCGGCGAGTAGGTCGCGGTATGCCGGACCAGCTCGTTCATCAGATAGTACCAGCTTCGCAGGATCTCGCCGGCGGTTGGCCGGTCTGCCGCGAGCGCTCCACTCGCCGCGGTCCATCCCAAGAGCAATGCGGCGCCGATGGCCGCGACCTGAGCCCGAAAATTCATGCATTCCCCCCGGAACGGGCCGGCAATGTTGTCCCTGCCGGTCGCCTTTTCGCTATTCCAGCCGACCGGCGCGGGCAGGTCAATAGAGGGCAAGACCAACGTCTAGGTTGACTTGGAAGTGTATGAAATCGTGGGCACAATCACTTGCCCGTTGACTCGCCACATTAGTTGGAGCAGCGTTCAGGCAAGCATCGCTCAGGGAAAATAGGCAAGGTAGCTGCGAGAACGACGGCACAGTTAGACCGGCCTGAGCGATGGTGCCGAGGTACGTTCCTCAGCCAATGGGAGGACATGGATGAAATTCAAGACACTGACCCTGCTGGCCGGTGCTCTGGTCATGAGCATCGCGCCGACCGCCGTTTTGGCGGCGGGCAAGACGATCGCTGTTTCCTGGAAGACCTTCCAGGAAGAGCGCTGGAAGATCGACGAGGCCGCGATCAAGGCGGTCGTTGAGGCTGCGGGCGACACATATGTGTCGACCGACGCGCAGGGTTCCGCACAAAAGCAGGCTGCCGACATCGAGGCGCTGATCGGCCAGAATGTGGATGTGATCCTCGTGGTCGCCTACGACTCTGACGCCATCCTGCCGTCGATCCAGAAGATCAACGACGCCGGCATCAAGGCGATCGCCTATGACGTGCAGTTCGAGGATCCGAACGCGCTCTACATCACGTTCGACAATGTCGGCGTCGGCCGCATCATGGCGCAGGAGATGCTCAAGGTTAAGCCCGAGGGCCGCTACGCCTTCATCAAGGGCGACAAGGGCGACCCGAACGCCACGTTCCTGTTCCAGGGCATGATGGAAGTGCTCAAGGCTAACATCGACGGCGGCAAGATCCAGAACGTCTGCGAGACCTTCACCGACGGCTGGAAGCCGGACAATGCTCAGAAGAACATGGAGCAGTGCCTGACCTCGACCAACAACGGCGTCGATGCCGTGCTGTCGGAGAATGACGGCATGGCTTCGGGCGTCGTTGCTGCGCTCGACGCGCAGGGCCTCGCCGGCACCGTGCCGGTGACCGGCCAGGACGGCGACCTCGCCGCCATCAACCGCGTCGCCCTGGGCACGCAGCTCGTGTCGGTGTGGAAGAACTCGACCGACCTGGGCACCGTTGCGGCCAACGCCGCGATTGCGCTCGCCGACGGAGCCGACCCCACCTCGATCGAGGGCGTGGCCAAGTTCAACGGCGGCGCCAAGGGCGTCGAGATGAACTCGATCCTGCTCGCCCCGACCCCGATCACCAAGGATAACATCCAGGTGGCGATCGATGCCGGTCACATCACCAAGGAACAGGCCTGTGCCGGCGTTGCTGCCGGTGCGGTCCCGGCCTGCGGCTGATCGTAGAGCTGGATTGACCTGAACGGGGCCGCGCCGCCTGTTGTGGACGGCGCGGCCCTTTGCTTTACTCGACAGCCAAGACAAGGCCGCAATGACGGCCGGGGGGACGGGGGATGACGAACACGACGATCGGCGGCCCGGCCGCGGCCAATGAAAATGCCGTGCAGCGTTTCATACGCGCGCTCGAGCTCGACACGCGCATGCTGGGCATGCTCGTCGCGCTGGTGGTGATCTGGGTCGGCTTCGATATTGCCAGCGGGGTGATGCGACCGGGGAGCGGCGGCCTGTTCGGCGGCTCGTTCCTGACGCCGCGCAATTTGTGGATCCTGCTGGTGCAGACCACCGTGATCGCGGTGATGACGACCGGCATGGTGCTGGTGATCGTGCTGCGCCAGATCGACCTGTCGGTCGGCTCGATGCTGAGCGTGGTGGCGGTGGCGACCGGCGTGCTGCAGGTCTTCGAGCTTGGCCCGATGCTCGGCGTCGGTCACCCGGTGATCTGGCTCGCGGCCGTGGTTTTCGCCATTGCCCTCGGTTCGGCCATCGGTTTCGTCAATGGCGTGCTCATTGCCTACGGCCAGATCCCGAGCTTCATCGTGACGCTGGGCGGGCTCATCGCCTTCAGTGGGACGGCATTCCTCATCGCCAGCGGCGTGACCGTGGCGCCGATGGACAAGACGTTCAAGCTGTTCGGCGGCAACGGCCCCGCGGCATCGATCGGACCGATCTGGAGCTGGGTGCTCGGCGCCGCGGTGTGCGTGATGATCGTCATCATGATCGTGATGAGCCGGCGGCGACGCATTCACTTCAAGTTCGCGACGAAGCCGATCTGGGCCGAGTTCCTGACGGGCATCGTGGGCTGTGCGGCAGTGCTGGGCATTACGGCTGTGGTCAATGCCTATCCCTATCCGCCGCGGGTCGCCGAACGGTTCGCACTCGACAACGGCATTCCCATCCCGCCAGGCGTCGAAGATCGCGCCGGAACCGATATCTGCATGGCTGGCGAGAAGGTCGTCAGCTGCCTCGACGGCCTGAGCTTTGCCACGGGCTATCCGATCCCGGTGCTGATCACGCTCGCGGTCGCGGTGACGATGACCTTCATCGCGCGGCGCACCCGCTTCGGCCGCTACGTCTTCGCCACCGGCGGCAACCCCGAAGCCGCCGAACTTGCCGGCGTCAACACCAAGTGGCTCACCGTCAAGGTGTTCACGTTGATGGGCGCGCTGGTGGGCATCTCGGCGATCATCGCCTCGGCCCGCCTCGACGCCGCGACGACGGCGCTCGGGACGCTCAACGAGCTCTACGTCATCGCCGCGGCGGTGATCGGTGGAACGTCGCTCGCCGGAGGCATCGGGACGATCTATGGCGCCATCGCGGGAGCGCTGCTGATGCAGTCGCTGCAATCGGGCATGGCGCTGCTCAACGTCGACTCCGCCTACACCAATATCCTCGTTGGCGGCGTGCTGGTGCTGGCGGTGTTCGTCGACCAGCTCTACCGGCGCCGCGTGAACTAGGAGGCGATGATGACCACAGAGTCCATGTCGGCCGAGACCGCCGCGCGCGGTGCCCCGCTCGTCGAAATGCGCGACGTCTCGATCGCCTTCGGCGGCATCAAGGCCGTCGACCATGCGAGCCTCGATCTCTATCCGGGGGAGGTCGTCGGACTGCTCGGCCACAATGGCGCGGGCAAGTCGACGCTGATCAAGGTACTGTCGGGCGCCTACAAGCGCGACGCCGGCACCATCCTCGTCGACGGGCGCGAAGCCGAGATCAACAATCCACGCGACGCCAAGGCGCTCGGCATCGAGACGATCTACCAGACGCTGGCGCTCGCCGACAATGTCGACGCCGCCGCCAATCTCTATCTTGGCCGCGAGCTGCGCACCCGCTGGGGCACGCTCGACGACATAGCGATGGAGGCGGCGTGCCGCGAGGTGATGGGGCGGCTCAATCCGAACTTCCGCCGCTTCAAGGAGCCGGTGAAGTCGCTCTCGGGCGGCCAGCGCCAGTCGGTGGCCATCGCCCGCGCCATCCACTTCAATGCCCGCATCCTGATCATGGACGAGCCGACCGCGGCGCTCGGCCCGCAGGAGACGGCGCAGGTGGGCGAACTGATCAAGCAGCTCAAAGCGCAGGGCATCGGCATCTTCCTGATCAGCCACGACATCCACGATGTCTTCGACCTCGCCGACCGTCTGACGGTGATGAAGAACGGCCGCGTCGTCGGGTCGGCCAGGGTGGCCGACGTCACCAAGGACGAGGTGCTGGGCATGATCATCATGGGCAAGGTGCCGCCCGGAGCGGTGCCGGGGCCGGGGGCGATCTAGCACGACCGGCGGCGGCCGCCGTCTCATGTGTGGGTTTGCTGCGACTTAAGACGGCTTGCCGGGGCAGGGGCTCCGCGCTAGCAAGGCGCCGCATTATTGGTGAAGGGTACATTCATGGGCAGTCTCGACGGCAAGCTGAGCATCATCACCGCGGCGGCGCAGGGCATCGGCCGGGCGACGGTCGAGGCCTTCTCCCGGGCCGGCTCGCGGGTGATCGCGACCGACATCAACGAAGCCAAGCTCGCCGATCTCAAGGGATTGCCCGGTGTCACGACGCGCGTGCTCAACGTGCTCGACGGCGAGGCGGTGAAGGCTGCGGCGGCCGAGATCGGCCGGGTCGACGTGCTCTTCAACTGCGCCGGCATCGTCCACAGCGGCACCGTTCTCGAGATGACCGAGACCGACCTCGACTTCGCCTTCAATCTCAACATCTGGGCGCAGGTGCGGATGGTTCAGGCGTTCCTGCCCGCCATGGTCGAGCATGGCGATGGCTGCATCATCAACATGTCGACGGTGGCCTCGTCGGTGACCGCGGTGCCCAACCGCGCCGCCTACACAATCAGCAAGGCCGCCGTGATCGGCCTCACCAAGTCGATCGCGGCCGACTACACCGCCAAGGGTATCCGCGTGAACGCGATCGCGCCGGGCACGGTGGATAGCCCGTCGCTGCACGAGCGCTGGCAGGCGACCGGCGACTTCGAAGGGGCGCGCAAGGCCTTCATCGCCCGCCAGCCGATCGGGCGCATCGGCCAGCCCGAGGAGATCGCCGAACTGGCGCTCTATCTCGCGACCGCGACCTATACGACGGGGCAGGTGCACATCATCGACGGCGGCTGGACCGCCTGACGTCTGAACACCGGGCGAGCGAAAGCGCTCGCCGGCCCTCCCGGCGATGTCAAAGAGCAGTCGTCTTGCTCTCCTGAAGGAGAGCTGCAGCGGCGAGGCTGGGCCTCGACGCGGGTAGTCCGCAAACAGTGAGGCTCGTCGCCTCGCCGCTGCGATCCGGGAGCTCGGACGGTCAGAGGGGAGAGGTGGCTGCCTTGAATGCTGGCGCGGCGCCGCTCTGGAGGGATGGGGCGACGATCCGCCCATCCGCTCCGCGATGATGGCCGATCATGACCATCATCTGCGCCGGACCCCGGGCCCAGGAAGCTGCCCGCACGATCCGCTCTGTCCCGCCGGATGCGAGGCGACCCCCGCACCACCCGGTCCTGCGTCCCCGCCCGTTCGTCTCGAGTCGCTCGATGAGGACGCAGTGGGAGGGAGTATACGCCCGGTGCCGGGGACCGTGCGTAAGTTGGGCCGAAATCGGGGTGTGAGGCCTGAAAATGCTGGGGACTCCGCGAGTCAAACTGACGGGGTTTTGCACAGGGTGTGACGCAGCCGCGGGTGTCGTCCCCCGCGCAAGCTGGGACCCATTCATCCGCTGGCGCAAGGTGAGAGCTGGGTCCCAGCTTGCGCTGGGATGACAGCTGTGGGTGGGCGCGCGATGGGGTCGGCCCGGAATCCGGTGCGGTGCGCTACAGTTTCACCGGCTTGCCGGTGCGGACGCTTTCGTCGGCGGCGATGCAGATGCGGAGGGATTCGACGGCATCCTGCATGTGGCGGGTGAGATCGAGATCTTCGGTGATGGCGCGGTGCACATAGGCCTGTTCGCGTGCGCACAGGGCATCGTGGCCGGGCTCGCCCTCCATCGAGGTCAGCAGGTCGGGTGCGGCGAATGTGCCGTCGGGGCCCAGCGCGGCGCGGTGTACCTTGATGGTGTCGGTCATCGTGTGGGTTTCGAGCGAGTCCGATTTGGCGCCCGCGTCCATGACGATCGAGACCGCGCCATTGGGGCTCATTACGTCCTTCACGAAGAACGCCGTCTCCGAGATCATCGGACCCCAGCCTGCCTCGTACCAGCCCACCGAGCCGTCATCGAACAGCACCTGGAAGTGGCCGTAATTGTACATGTCGGGAGCGATCTCGCCCGACAGCCTGACGCCCATGCCGCGCACTTCGACGGCCTTCGCGTCGGTGATCTGGCACATCACGTCGACATAGTGCACGCCGCAATCGACGATGGGCGAGGTGGTCTGCATCAGCGCCTTGTGCGCGAGCCAGGACGGGCCGGATGACTGCTGGTTGAGGTTCATGCGGAACACGTAGGGGCCGCCGAGCCTGCGGGCCTCGGCGATGAAACCGATCCAGCTCGGATGATGGCGGAGGATGTAACCCACCACGAGCTTGCGGCTGCTGGCCCTCGCCGCCGCAACGACGCGCTCGGCGTCGGCGACGGTCGTCGCGAGCGGCTTTTCGATGAAGACGTGCGCACCCTGTTCGAGTGCCATCACCGCATAGTCGGCATGGGTGTCGGAATAGGTGTTGATCGAAACGAGGTCAGGTCGCGTGTCGCGCAGCGCCGAGGCGAAGTCGGACATCACGGGATAGGTGGCGAGCTCGTCGGGCAGGCGCGGCACCGAGCGGTTGACGAGGCCCACAATCTCGAAACCGGGGTGGCGGTGATAGGCGAGGGCATGGCTGCGACCCATGCTTCCCAGCCCGGCAACAAGCACGCGCAGCATCAGACGACTCCTCCCGCAACGGCGCGGAAATGCGCTAAGATCGAGACGACGGACATGGCGGACTCCCTTGTCAGAATCAATGCCAAAAAAGTACCACTTGTCCAAGTTTGCCGGATTTTTGCGAGATATCCGAAAAATCGCTTGGTGAATGGTATCTTATTGGTATTATGCGAGAGAGACGTACGGAGACGACGCGCATGGCTGACGCGGCCGAGGCCCTGTTCGGCGCCAAGACGATAGCCCTTCCCCAGGGCGGCCCGCTCTACCTCCAGCTCAAGCGCTGGATCGAGGATGCGGTGCGGCGCGGCGTGATCAAGCCGGGCGACGCGCTGCCCTCCGAACGCGACCTGGCGGCACGCTTCGACATGTCCCGCGTCACCGTGCGCAAGGCCGTGCAGCATCTGGTACGCGAGGGCATGCTGGTGCAGCGTCACGGCTCGGGCACCTATGTGGCGCCGCAGCCCAACCGCGTCGAGCAGTCGCTGAGCACGCTGACCTCGTTTGCCGAGGACATGGCGCGCCGCGGCATGGAGGTGCATTCCGTCTGGCTCGATCGCGGCGTTTATTACCCCTCGCCGCTCGAGACGATGACGCTGGGGCTGGGCGCCTCGGACAATGTCGCGCGCGTGTCCCGCCTGCGCATTTCGGGCGAGACGCCGCTTGCCATCGAGCGCGCCGCGCTTTCGGCCGCGCTGCTGCCCGACCCCGAGAACATCGGAACGTCGCTCTACAAGCATCTCGAGAAATCCGGCAACCGGCCGGTCCGCGCCATCCAGCGCATCCGCGCGGTGAGCCTCGAGGACGAGGACGCGGCCCTGCTCGAAGTCGAGCCGGGCGTTGCGAGCCTCCATATCGAACGCATCTCCTATCTCGCCTCGGGGCGCGTCGTGGAATTCACGCGCTCGATCTACCGCGGCGATACCTACGACTTTGTCGCCGAACTTCGGCTCGATACACGAGGCAGCCACTGATGACCGCCAACGCTACCTATATGCGCATGGAGATCGACGAGATTCCCGATGCCGCGCAACGGCTCCTCGACGGATCGGCTGCCAGCCTCGCCGAAGCCGGCCAGCGGCTGCGGACGCTGCAGCCGGTGATGGTGGCGACCATCGCCCGCGGCTCGTCGGACCATGCCGCGGCGTTCCTGAAATATGCGATCGAACTGACGGCCGGCGTGCCGGTGGCTTCGATCGGTCCCTCGATCATGTCCATCTACGGCCGCGAGCTCAGGCTCGATGGCTGCGCCGCGATCTCGATCTCGCAATCGGGCAAGAGCCCCGACATCGTCGCCATGGCGCAGTCGGCGCGCCGCAACGGCGCCCTGAGCATCGCGCTCACCAACACGGCGGGCTCGCCGCTGGCGGAGTCGGCGGACATCTCGATCGACCTCGCCGCTGGCAAGGAGCAGTCGGTGGCCGCGACCAAGAGCTTCGTGAGCTCGGTGGTGGCCGGCCTCGCCATCCTCTCGCACTGGACCGAGGACGACGGGCTGAAGGTCGCGCTCGGCAAGCTGCCCGAGGCGCTGGGTCGCGCGGTCACCGTCGACTGGACGCCCGTCATCGCCGCGCTCAAGGGGCATGACTCGCTCTATGTGCTGGGCCGCGGCCCAGCCCTCGCCATCGCGCAGGAAGCGGCGCTCAAGTTCAAGGAAACCTGCGGCATCCACGCCGAGGCCTACAGCGCCGCCGAGGTGCTGCACGGACCGGCGCGGATCGTCGAGGCCGGCTTCCCGGTGCTGGCGCTCGCGGCGCGCGACGCGTCGGAAGCGGGCGTTGCCGAGATCGCCGACCGGCTGGCGCGGCAGGGCGCGACGGCGTTCGCCACGACCGACCGCGTCACCGTTGCCCAGCGCATGCCCTTCGTCGAAACCGGCCACGGCATCACCGATGCGCTGGTGCTGATCGCAAGCTTCTACGGCTTCGTCGAAATGCTGTCGCGGCATCGCGGCTTCGATCCCGACCGCCCGCCCCATCTCAAGAAGGTCACGGAGACCGTATGACCCGCATCGCCTTTACCGGAGCCCGCATCTTTGACGGCGAGGCATGGTGGGACCAGCACGCTCTGGTGGTCGCCGACGGCAAGATCGAAGGCATCATCGCGGCGGACTCGCCCACCGATGCCGAGCGCATGCCCATGGGCGGCGGCATCCTCGCGCCGGGCTTTATCGACCTGCAGGTCAATGGCGGCGGCGGGGCGCTGCTCAATCTCGACCCCACGCTCGACAGCATCAGGACCATCTGCGCAACTTTCGCGCGCTTCGGAACGACCGCGTGCCTGCCTACGCTGATCACCGACACGCGCGAGAAGAATGCGGCGGTGATGGCGGCCGGTGCGGAAGCGACGCGCATCGGGGTGCCGGGCTTTCTCGGGCTTCACCTCGAAGGCCCGCATCTCAGCATCGCGCGCAAGGGAGCGCACGATCCGGCGCTGATCCGGCCGATGGACGAGGCCGACCTGGTGGCGCTGGTCAACGGCCGCCGGAACCTGCCCAACCTGCTGACCACGGTGGCGGCAGAGACGGTGACCCCCAACCAGATCACGCGGCTGCGCGAAGGCGGGCTGGTGGTCAGCATCGGCCATTCCGATGCCGGCTATGCGGTGGTGCGCACGGCCATGGAAGCTGGCGCCACGATGGTGACGCATCTGTTCAACGCGCAGAGCCAGCTCGGCAATCGCGATCCGGGTGTCGTTGGGGCGGCGCTCGACCTGGGCGGGGTCCATGCGGGGCTGATCGCCGACGGCATCCATGTGCACGAGGCGAGCCTGGGCGTGGCGCTGCGCGCCAAGCGCGGACCGGGCCGCATCTTCCTGGTCACCGACGCCATGTCGATCACCGGTACGGACTGGGAGAGCTTCGAACTCACCGGCCAGACCGTGTACCGCAAGGACGGCGCGCTGCGGCTCGCCAATGGCACGCTGGCCGGCGCCGACCTCACCATGATCGACGCGGTGACCTATGTGCACCGCATCATCGGGCTGCCGCTCGAGGAAGCGCTGCGCATGGCCTCGCTCTATCCGGCCGAAGCGCTGGGCGTCGACAAGGAGCGCGGGCGCATCGCACCGGGGCTGCGCGCCGACCTCGTGCACCTCAGCGACGAACTGAGCGTGCGCGGGACCCTGATCGGCGGCGAAACAGCTTACGCCGCCTGACGCCGGGGTTTTCATTCTCCCTTAAGCCGACGCGCTGCTAAACAGGCGGGGAGTGGGAGATTCGACATGAAGATCGGCGTGTTGGGAACGGGCGTCGCCGGCCAGACGGTGGGCGGCAAGCTCGTCGAGATGGGCCACGACGTGATGATGGGCGCGCGCGCCGCCGACAACGAGAAGGTTGTCGGCTTCGCCCAGCGCACCGGCGGCAGGGCCGGCACATTTGCCGACGCTGCCGCGCATGGCGAGATCGTCCTCAACTGCACGCGCGGCGACACATCGCTCGCAACGCTCGGGAAGCTCGCGTCTGAACTCTCTGGCAAGATTCTGATCGACGTCGCCAACCCGCTCGACTTCTCGCAGGGCTACCCGCCGCACCTGACCGTGTCCAACACCGACTCGCTCGCCGAGCAGATCCAGCGCGCCTTGCCGCAGACGCTGGTGGTGAAGTCGCTCAACACGGTGAACGCGTCCGTGATGATCGACCCGTCTCGCGTGCCGGGGCGGCACACGGTGTTCGTTTCGGGTAACGACAAGCACGCCAAGGGCAGGGTGAGCGACCTGCTGCGCAGCCTGGGCTGGCAGTCGATCATCGATCTGGGCGACATCAGCTCGGCCCGCGCCGCCGAACAGTTGCTGCCACTGTGGGTGCGGCTCTACACGGTGCTGGGCAACACCGGCGATTTCAACATCGCGGTGATGAAGGCGGACAACGGCATCTAGCGCGGCGGATAGCCGAAGAGCGCGGCCCGGCGGTAGACCGGCCGCGCTTCCGCCAACTGGAACATGAATCTATAAATGCAGCAGGACGACTGCTCGCGCAGCGTCTGGCCCTTGCGCGCCTTCTGGCGGTGGCTCGGTCGACAACGACGCTCGCGGGGCTATACTCGGCGGCATAGCGGGTAGGGAGGATGTCGCCTTGAACCAATCAGCTAGCCAAACGCTTGATGCAAACATGATCAACTACTGGGTCGGCTATGGTGCGGCGGTTGGCCGGGCAATCGAGGAGCCCGGTCGGGTCGCGTACCTGACGTCCGTGCCGCACCCCCTTTTCAACGGCGCGATCGTAAGCGCCGTGCACGATGGCCTCGAGGACTTTGCGAGGGTCGTTGGTGCGGCGTTGGCGAAGGGCAGAGGACCAGGCATGTGGTGGTTGTCGCCGCCAGCGGTAGCTGCGGGCGCGGCCGACCGCCTCGTTGCGGTTGGCCTGCGTGACGTTGGGACTGTTCCCGCCATGACGGTTGATCTCAGACTGCTCCCACCGGCCGCTGACCAACCAGGCCTGACGATCAGGCAGGTCGAGAGTGCAGAGGATCGGGCGCTCTGGGGAGAACTGGCAGCGCGAGGGACCGGTTTTGAGGAACCGGCTGTGCGAGCGCTGGCGGCCCTTGAGCCGCTTATCCCGGCAGCGCGGCTTGATGGGCAAGTCCGCCTCCTGGCGGACTATGAGGGTAAAGCGGTAGCGACGGGAGCCTTGGTCATATCGGGTGGCCTTGCGGGCGCATACGCCGTTTCCACTCTGCCCGAATTTCGCCGGCGCGGCATTGGCCGGGCAATCACCCTGCATGCCCTTCAGCTTGGGGTCGCCGGCGGGGCAAGAACGGGTTTCCTGCAATCATCGCCCATGGGGTTCCGGGTTTACGAAAGTATGGGCTTTCGGGAGATATTCTCGTATCGCCTGCTTCAGCAGGGATAGCACGCGCCTCAGGCAGGCCTGCGGGTTGCTGCGCGCGAGACATGCCACTGCGCCGCGCCTCAAGTCCCAGAGCGTCGTTGCACTCGAACTCGGCTCGCACGGCCGGCATCGGTCCCACCAGGCGCAAGGTCGCGGCGGCCCGTCCGGCTAGAACATGCTCTCAATTGCGGGAAGCAGGCGAGCGGATCTCGACCACGAGGTTGCCGCTCGCAAGAGCGGCCCGTCCGCAAGGTTGCTCAGCCGCGGCCGATATAGGGCATGTTGGTCGCCATCACGGTGAGGGTCTGCACGTTGGCGTCGAGCGGCAGGCCGGCCATGTAGAGCAGGGCATCGACGACGTGCTTCACGTCGAAGGTGGGCTCGGGCTTCATCGACAGGTCGGCCTGCAGCGAGCCGCCTGACATCCTGGCGGTCATGTCGGTTGCCGTGTTGCCGATGTCGATCTGGCCGCAGGCGATGTTGAAGGGGCGGCCATCGAGCGAGATGGCCTTGGTGAGACCGCTGATCGCGTGCTTGGTGGTGGTGTAGCTCGCTGCCTGCGGCCGCGGCACATGCGCCGAGATCGAACCATTGTTGATGATCCGGCCGCCCTGCGGCGCCTGCTCGCGCATCAGGCGGAACGCCTCGCGGGCCACGTAGAAGGCGCCGTTGAGATTGGTGTCGACCATCCGCCGCCAGGTGTCGACCGGCAGATCGCCGAACACCGCGGCCGGCGCGAAGGCTCCGGCATTGTTGAACACCACATCGAGGCGGCCGAAGGCGCCGCGGACCTGAGTAAAGAAGCGGGCGACCGCCTCGGGATCGGCGACGTCGACCGGCTCGGCAAGGGCGAGGCCGCCTTCGGCCTTGACCTGCGCCAGCATTTCGGCCCGGCGCCCGCAGATGGCGACCTGCCAGCCGGCGGCGGCGAAGGCGAGGGCGGCGGCCTTGCCGATGCCTGACGTGCCGCCCGTAATGACGATGGATTTGCCGCTCATGGCTCAGTTCCCCTCGGTTTGTCCGAGGCCTAGTGGGATTTGAGCCCGATGTCACCGTGCCACCGCGACGGCAGGTTCCTGCCACAATTGGCGGCCGCGGGCCGCCCGGAGGGGGTGGCGGAACCTGAAATTAACCCGTGATTCAGGGTTCTTAACGGGTGGTTTCCAATTCTGTGCTGAATCTGCAACATCGACTGGGCAACCATGACGGCTCTTCCACAATCTGGCCTTTATGCGGTTGCGCGCTTCCCGGTCCTGCGTAATGTGGCCAATGCGAATCCATGCATGGGATCGTTTGTCGGTCGCGACGCGACGACAACACACACTAACAAGTGTGGTCGCGTTACGACAAACCGCCGGGCAACTGGCAAAACGAATGACTGACTTTGGAGGTCAACAATGAAAATCAGGAGCCTGCTTCTCGGTTCCGTCGCGGCCGCTGGTCTCGCCACCACCGGCTACGCTGCTGACCTGGGCGTTGTGACGTCGCTGGACGTTTGCGATGAGCTCGGTCTCTCCGGCCTGACGATTTCGTCCGATGACAACTGCCTCGTCATCACGGGCGGCGTCACCTACGAATACGCGATCGGCGACTACGCTACGTCGGTTCCGGTCATCACCTTCGACCGCGGCGGCGACGATTTTACCGCCAAGGACAACGACGGCGTCCTCGATGACAACTCGGACATCGACGCCTGGCTGAAGTTCGTTGCGACCGCCAACTCGGACTTCGGTCCGGCGACCGCCACGATCAAGCTGATCAGCGAGAACGGTGACCAGGTCGGCGCTGCTGACTGGACCGTCGGTGTTGACGAAGCTTGGGTCGGCATCGGTGACACCACCATGCTGATGGCCGGCTACAAGGGTTCGATCTTCAACGACGGCGACGACGCCCCGCTGAACTACCTCGGCCTCTTCGGCTCGGGCAACGTTGACGCCGGCGTGTACGGCCTCAACGGCCACACCCCGAACCTCGGCGGTGACGTGATCCAGGTCGTTTCGAACCTGGGCAACGGCATCTCCGTCAAGGGCGGCCTCGAAGGCCTCGGCGAAGCCACCTTCATCACCGGCGTCGGTGTGATCGAGTATGCCGGCGACGGCATCACCGCTCACGCGTCGGGTGCGGTTGACGCAACCGGCCATTGGCTCGTTCACTCGGGCTTCAAGGGCACTTGGGATCCGGTCACCGTTGTCGGCGCTGTCGCTGTCGGCTCGCACGGCTGGTGGAATGCCCTGGGCTCGGTCTCGGCGACCTTCGACATCTTCACCCTCGCGGTGTCGGGCGAAGCGACTGCCGGTGGCGAGTACGGCGTTGGCGGTTCGCTCTCGGCGACTGTCACCGACGGCGTGACCCTGAACCTCGGTGGCCGTTACTTCACCGACACGACCGCCGTCGCGGCGACCGGCTACCAGGTTGAAGCTGGCGTCTCCGCCGCTGCGACCGAGTCGATCACGCTCACGGCCGCCATCGGCGCCGCCGACAGCAACATTGCTCCGGCGTACGTCTACGGCAAGGCCGGTCTGGCTTGGGCTCCGGGCGGTGGTTTCGACCTCTCGCTCAACGGCGAAGCCAACACCCTGGGCGCCTACAAGGGCACCTTCAAGGCTTCGAAGTCGATCAAGTAAGATCGATCCGCTTAGCGGATTTGGGAGAGGCCCGGCATTCGCCGGGCCTTTTCTTTTGTACGACGCCCTCAAGTTCAGGCGGCGTTCAAGCTGACCGGTGCATGCCGGACCCACCGCCCAAGAATTGCCGATAAACAATTGGATAGGCGGATTTATTCGCGCTTCGGCTTCTGCTATCGCAGCCACTTCCGAAGCAGGCGGCAATGGTTCGGGGGCATAATGGCCGGCATCCTTCTCAAACTGCTCGTTCCGGGCGCACTCACCGTTGTCGGTGGAACGGCGCTCGCGCTCACGATGACGAGCGCCCCCATCGCGACCGACCTCGAGACGCGCACGGCCGCGTCGCTCTCGGCCGATGCGCTGAACTGGGCATCGGTTCGAATCGATGGCCGCGACGCGGTGCTGACCGGCACGGCCACCACCCAGCAGATGATCGACGACGCGGTGACCCACGTCGCCGATGTACGCGGCGTCAGGGCAGTGTCGTCGGAGATCGTGCTGGCCGAGTTCGTCAGTCCGTTTCCGTTTGCAGCGACGATCGAATCGGGGGCGGTGACGCTGTCCGGCGGCTATCCGAGCGCCGACGTGCATGCGGCGATTCTCGCCGAGGCCGGTGCAGCGAGCGACAGCACGCGGTTGCTCTCGGGCGCTCCCGATGCCACGGCATTCGAGGCCGCCGCAACGTTCGGCCTCGGCGCGCTCAAGCAGTTCGACCAGGGCAAGATCGACCTTGCCGATCTGTCGCTTTCCATTTCCGGCCGCGCCAGATCGATCGACGCTTACGGCCAGTTACAGCGCCTGCGCGATTCAGTGCCGCCGGGCGTCCGGCTCGCGGCGCTCGAGATCACGCCGCCGGTCGCGTCGCCCTATGTGTGGACCGCCAGCTTCGACGGCGTCACCCTGGCGCTCTCGGGCAACATTCCCGACGAACGGCTCGAGACGCAGTTGCGGGCCCTGCCGCCGAGCAATATCGCCGTCTCGACCAGCCTCGTGCTCGCTTCAGGTGCGCCTGAAGGTTTCGATGCCAAGGCACTGGAATTGCTCACGGCTCTGCTCCAGCTCGAGCGGGGCGAAGTGACGATCAACGACGGCATGGTGCTGCTTTCGGGCGCCCCCGAAAGCGCGGCCGTCGCCGAGCAAGTCACGACGGTGGTGACGAAGGCCGGGGGGGCGGCGACGCTGGAGCCGCCGCGCGTCGCCGACTTCGCGCTCGCGATCGACAAGAGCGGCGACGCGCTGGCCTTCGCGGGATTCGTCCCCGATGCCGCAACGCGGGACAGATTGGCGGAGCTTGCCGGTGCCGACGTTAGTGCCGTCGAGCTGGGCCGTGGCGCGCCGGAGTTCTTCGCCTCGGGGCTCGACTACGGCATCGAGATGCTGAGCCATTTCAGCACCGGCCGCTTCGAGCTCAAGGGCACGCGCCTGAGCCTGGGCGGACGCACGGCCTCGGTCGGCGACTTCAACAGCGTGCGCGGCAAGGCGGGGGAAGGGGCGCCGCAGGGCTTCACCCTGGCGCTCGCCGACATCCGGCCCCCCGTCGCCAGCCCGTTCACCTTCAGTGCGGTGAAGACCGCCGGCGGCAGTACCGCCGTGACTGGCTACCTGCCCGACGACGCGGCGCGCGCCGAGCTTCGGACGCGCATCCCTGACCTTGCTTCGGACACCGCCGATCCCGCCGACGGCGCGCCCGAGAACTTCACTTTCCTTGCCGGCAAAGGCCTCGAGGTGCTGGCGCTGCTCGATTCCGGCACCGTCACTTTCGACGGCGCGAACTGGTCGATCGATGGCGTCGTCGACACGCCGCAGAAGGGCTTTGCCGCCGACGCCGCCTATTCGGTGGCGGGTCTGCGCACGATGGGCTGGAGCTATCAGGTGAAGCTGCCCGAGGCGCAGACGGCCGCGGCGCTGCCGATCATTTCGCCTTACGCCTGGCGCGCGCAGAAGGCCTCGGATGGCACGGTGAATTTCACCGGCTTTGCACCGTCCCCGGCGTTCAAATCCTACCTCAAGGTGCGCGCGGCCACCGCGCTCGACGCCACCGCCCTTGGTGCCGGTGCCCCCGACGATTTCGGCGCCAGCGCGGTTGCCGGGCTCGATGCACTCTTCGCCCTCGACGAAGGTTCGCTCGGCCTCAACGGCGCCCGCTGGACGCTGACCGGCGAGGTCGACAACGCGGGCGCACGCGACACTATCCAATCCGCGCTCGCCGGCCGGATCGACGCCGCCAACTGGCAGATCGCCATCCAGGCGCGGGACTCGGCGCCCGTGGTCACCCCCTATCTATGGTCGGCGGCGAAGGGGACGAGCGGCATCGTCGACCTCAGCGGCTACCTGCCCAGCAAGGCGCTGCAGGACCTTGCCGCAACGCGCGCCGTCATGGTCGGCCGCGATACCACGGCGATCGCCTCGGGCGAGCCGGCGGGCTTTGACGAAGACCTCGCCGCGGGCCTCGACGCACTCACGCATGTGAGCGAAGGCAAGGCCGCATTCGACGGCAGCCGCTGGGTGCTGACCGGCACTGTCGCATCGCAACAGGACGGCGAGCTCGCCGTGGCGGCGCTGACCAGGGGCAGCCGGCAGGGCTCGCTGTGGACCAGCGCCCTCGGCGGCTACACGCCGCCGGCCCCGGTGGTCGCCGAACCGAGCAGCAGCGAGCCGCCGGCCGAGCCGTCGAGCGCGGAGCCCGCGATCATCTCGATCGAGCCGCCATCGCAGCCATCCGCGGTAGAACAGCTTTCTTCCGAACCGCCTTCCGAGGCGGTCTTGCCGGAGCCATCGTCGTCCGAGCCCGTGTCAAGCGAAGCGTCATCGGCGGAGCCGCCTGCCGACGAGCCGTCGTCGGCTGAGGCGGCGCCGGAAGAAGACCGCTCGCTCATCGTCGTCGACCCGCTGCCGGCGCGCTTCGTGTTCGAGGCGAGCAAGGAAGGCGGGCAGCCCATCGCGCTCAAGGGGGCCGTCCCGGTCGCGACAACCGCCGTCTACTACGGCGTCATCGCCGGCAATGTGCCGACCGACGCGATGCATGCCGGCGACGATCTGCCGCGTGACTTCATCGCGAGCGGCGCGGCCGGCATCAAGGCGCTGGTCAGGGTGAATGAGGGCCGGCTCGGCTTCGACGGCACGCGCTGGTGGCTGCGCGGCATGGTGGAGGAGGCGGCGCTGCGCGACACGCTGACCGCGTCGATCGCGGCACTGCCGAACGGAGCCGATTGGTCGGTGTTCATCGGCGTGCTGACCCCGATCGAAATCTGCCGCGAGCGCGTGGCCGAGCTGGCGCGGCGCAATGCGATCACGTTCCAGTCGGGCAGCGCAACGCTGACCGAGAGCTCGCTGCCCGTCATCGACGAGCTCGCGGCCGATCTCGACATCTGCCCCGAGGCCTCGGTGCACGTCGAGGGCCACACCGACGCGGATGGTGCCGAGGACCTCAACCTCGCGCTGTCGGTGTCGCGCGCCGAGACCGTGGTCGAGGCCCTGATCGAACGCAATGTCGGCATCGAGCGGCTCTATGCCGAAGGCTATGGCGAGAGCCAGCCGATCGCCGACAACGACACGCGCGACGGCAAGGCTGCAAACCGGCGCATCGCCTTCTCGATCTCGATGGAGTGACGATGGACGGGTTGCTCTATCTCGCCGAGTTCTACTGGCCCTACGCGCTGGGCGCGCTGGCGATCGGCCTCGCGGCGGGCTGGTTCGGTTTCAGCGTCAAGAAGTAGCGGCGATGGCAAGCGTCATTCACATCGCAGAAGTCGCAGCGATCCTCGCGGTCGCCTACGTCCTGGGCTGGGCCATCGGTTATCTGGCGCATCGCCTGCTGGCACGGCAGTCCGCGACCGCGCCGGTGCCCGCCGAGCGCATCGCGGCGGTGACGGCGCCGACGGACGCACTGGTCAAGGCGCCGCTGATCGAGCCGGTGGCGCAGCCGGCACCGCCCGCCCTATCGCAACCGCCGGTCGTAGAGCCGGCCGTGGAAGCGGCGCCCGAGCCTGTCGCCGTGCCAGCGGAGGCGGCGGTCTCGATCGAGGCGGAAGCGGCCGTCGCGGCATTGTCGCCCGTTGCCATTCCGGTGGTCGAAGCGCCACCCCCGCTACAGGTCGCTCCGGTTGCGCCGCCGCCGAAACCGACACCCGAGCCGGAACCTGAGCCCGAGCCCGAGCTGACGGCAACTCCGGCGATGAAGCCGGGCGAGGCGTGGAGCGGCGAGGTCCGCGGGCGGGCGGCGGCGGCCATTGCGTCCGCCACGCCCGAGCCCGTCGCGGAGCCGGCGCCGCCACTCGACGTGCCGCTGACGGTCGATCTCGGCCCGGTAGGACCCGATTCCACTTACGGCGAGCCCGTCGTGCCGGAGGCGCCGCCGGCGCCGGTCGACGAGGACGCCGCGATGCGCGCCATCGAGGGCGGCTGGTCGCGCATGCAGGCGCGCGCCCTGACCGGTGCACCCGAGCTGTCGGATGTCGGCGCGGCAGTCGCCGCGGCACAGAGCGCTGTCGAGCAGGTGCTGGCCAAGGCCGGCATCGACGGCGACGCGCCAGGGCAGGCCGCGCGGCCCAAGGGCCTGCCGCGGCCGCGCAACGGCAGCAAGGACGACCTCAAGCGCATCGAGGGCCTCGGTGCGCTCGACGAATCCACGCTCAACAATCTGGGCGTGTTCCATTTCGACCAGATCGCCGGCTGGTCGGAGGCGCAGGTGCTGTGGATGGAAAACCACGTCTTTGCGCGTGGCCGCATCGGGCGCGAGAACTGGCAGCAGCAGGCGAGGGACCTCGGCCCCGGCGCTTAGGCAGCCTTTCGCGCACCGGCGACGCGGCGGATGAAGTCGGTGATCGGCTCAACGTCCTCGGTATTGTCGAGCAGCGCGGGCGAGCCCTGGTTCTCGATGACAAAGGCCTCGGCGTCGCGCCGCCGCTTCATCATCTCTTCGAACGTCTCGCGGCGAAGCTGCTGGGTGAGCTGGGTGCGCATCATCATCAGCGGGGCGCAGGTCAGCGCATCGAACAGCGGCCACTGCGCCACCAGCACGTCGTCGAGATCGAACGGCTCGAGCAGGCGGATGAGCGCGGGGTCGAACAGCGGCTGCAGCCGGCCGCGCTTGTCGACATGGTGGCTGCGGGTAGAGACGGCATCGAGCACGGTCTCGGGCATGCCGGGATAGTCGGCCGCGGCCATGCGGCGCAGCATCGGGCGAAGGCTCGCTTCGCCGCGCACGCCGGTGAGCTCGTTGAGGGTCACGCGCAGCCGCACGAGCCCGCGCGAGTCCGAGACCGGACCGGCATCGATCAGCACGGTACCGGCGATCAGCGACGGGCGCCGCGCGGCGAGCGCCATCAGGACCTGGCCGCCATAGCCCTGGCCGACGAAGATGGCCCGCTCGACAGCGAGCGCGCGCATCACCTCGATGACATCCTCGGCATCGGTGAGCGAGGAGTAGGTCGCCGCGCGCGCGCGATCGGTCGAGCGCCCGCGGCCCTTGAGGTCGATGAGGACGAAGGGCGTCGTCTCGTCGTGGCTCTGTCCGGCGAGGCGGAGGAAGTCCGACCAGTCCGCCATGTTGCGGTTGTAGCCCGCGAGGCACACGACCGGCACGCGGCCCGGCCCGAGCGGCCCGCTCACATGCACGGCCATCTGCTCGTGCGCGGCCCCCACCGTCACCATGCGGACGGGCAGGGCGGCGAACGCCTTGTGGTCGGGTGGGATCGGGCGCGGCCTGGTCATGCGCGAAGTGTACGCAGGCTCGCCGGGAAAGGCGAGCCGCGACGGGACCGATCGGCGGTCAGTTGATCGAGTGCATCACCTTGGCGACGTCGAGATCCTCGTGACCGAGGCGCGCGCGATAGACCATGTAGTTGCCGAAGACCCGCTTCACATAGGTGCGCGTTTCCTGGAACGGGATCAGCTCGACCCAGACGACGGGATCGACCGTGTTCGAGCGCGGATCGCCGAACGCCGCGATCCACTTGTTGGCATTGCCGGGACCGGCATTGTAGGCGGCCGCGGCGAGCAGCAGCGAGCCGTCATAGGTCTCGAGTTGCTTGTCGAGATAGAAGGCGCCGAGCTTGGTGTTGTAGAGCGGGTCGGAGGTGAGCTTGGCGGGCGAGTAGGAGAGGCCGAGCTTGCCCGCCGTCTCCTTGGCCGTGCCCGGCATCAACTGCATGAGGCCGCGCGCGCCGGCGGACGAGACGGCATTGACCTGGAAGCGGCTCTCCTGGCGGGCGATGGCATAAATCGCCGCCGCGTCGACGGCCGCGACCTTGGTGGCTGGAATGCCGTCCTTGGGGAAGCTGAACAGGTCGAGCGGCATGCCGCGCTTGTCGGCGATGTCGGCGATGGTGATGGCGAGATGGTGCGCGTCGATGGTCTGCGCGAGACGCGCCGCGAGGACCAGCTCGCCGCCGGTCTTGAGCTGTTCGGCCAGCGTGCGCAGCAGGGTGCCCGCCTTGTCTTTTTCGCCATTGGCGACGAGGAGGTTGATGGCCTGGACCAGCTCATTGCCGTTGAACACCGCCTCGCTGTCCTGCCATTGCGGCATGCTGCGCAGCTCGACCGGCTTGAGGCCCAGCTCCTGCCGCGCGAGGAGGCCGTAGTAGACGGTGGGATAGGCAGCAGCGACCTCGAAGGCGGCCTTTGCCTCCTCGGGCTTGCCCGCCTTGCTGAGCGCGCGGCCGAGCCAGTAATTGGCCTGCGTCACGGAGTCGGGGAGGGTCGAGAGCTTCGTCATGCCGGCGAAATGCGTGGCGGCGGTCGCGGGATCATCGAGGAAGCTGAGCGCGATCCAGCCGGAATGGAAGCGCGCTTCGACCACGCGGCCTTCGGGGCCATCGGTGTAGCCAGCGGCGGCAAGGTAGGCGCGCTTCGGATCGCCCAGCGACAGCAATTGCCGCGTCAGCGTCTGCCGCTCGTACCACCACTCGGCGGCGTCCGGGTCGGTCGCCTTGCCCTTGTTGAGCCAGGCGATGGCATCGTCCCACAGCTCGAACTGGCGCGCGCGCTGGGCGCGCGAGAAAGCGTAGACCGGATTTCCCCTCATGCTGGCATCGACAGCGTCCAGCAGAGCCTTGGCGTCCTTGGCGTTGCGCGACACAGCATTGCGCGCGACGGCCAGTGACTTCTGGGCCGGCGTCATGAATTTGAACAGGCGCTCGGTGCCGGTCGCGCGGTCATGCATCATCAGATGCATCGCGCGGGCCCAATGGTCGTCGGCGGTGAGCAGGTCGCCGAAATTGCCGAGCATGCGGTCCTCGGTCGCCTTGTCGAGGAACTGCTCGACCCATATCTGGCGTGCGATCGCGGTGCCGCGCTTGGTCTGGCCGTCGGCGACATAGGCCGCGGCGAGCTTGATCTGCGCGTCGATGGTGTTGGGCATCGCGCCGCCCAGATATTTGATGATGTCGTCGGGGGATGCCTTCGACTTGATCAGCGCCTGCTCGAGCCGGGTCTTGAACACGCCGGCATTGATGAAGTCCGGTGCATCCGTCTCGAACGCCTTGACGCTGGCCGGGGCGATCTCGCCGCCGCCATAGTAGATGGCGGCCCACTGGATGGTGCGCCGCTCGATCTCGTTTCCAAGTCCGAGTGCCGCCGCATAGGCGTCGGCATACTTCTTGTCCTTGATCAGGGCGAGGGCGTCGCCGAAGCCGACGGACGCATCGACCGGCGCGGGCAGGGCCTGCGGCAAACCGGGCTCGGGCGTCGCGGTGATGGCGCCGGTGGTTGTCTCGTCGAGGTCGAGACTGGCAACCTCGACCGCCGGTTTGGCGGCCGGCTGGGCAGCCGGACTGGCCGGGAGCAGCGACACAGGGAGGGGCGCGAGCCGCGCGACATCGACCCAGCGCATCGGGGCGGCCGAGATCGAATAGGTGATCGCCAGGATCAGAGCGGCGGCCGATAGGCCGAGCAGGGCACCCTTGGGGCTCCCCAGCGCGGTAAACATGGTGTCGTCCTGTTGGTCCTCAGTACACGTCCAACAAGGTGCCCCCACCCTTGCAGCTTCGGATTGTCCCCCCTCAGGGTGAACAAACCCTTGCCACAAGGTCCTTGTGGGTGTCTGGCAGGAACGCTTCTTGTTCCGCCGGACGGTGCGAACTATGTTGCGCGACTATGGCCAAAGGGCGGAGAAGCCTTGGCCACAATCTGACACCGGCCGCGAACAGGACCGGACCACAACCCGAGGACTTATCCCCAAATGCTCAGAGGCTCGATCACGGCACTCGTCACTCCGTTCGTGAACGGGGCCGTGGACGAGAAAGCTCTGGCGGCATTTGTGGACTGGCAGATCAAAGAAGGCACGCACGGCCTGGTGCCGGTGGGGACGACCGGCGAGAGTCCGACGGTGACCCACGAGGAACACCGCCGCGTCATCGAGATCGCGGTCGAGGTTGCCGACCGCCGCGTGCCGGTTGTCGCTGGCGCCGGCTCCAATTCTACCGACGAGGCCGTGTCGCTCACGCGGTTCGCCGAGGATATCGGCGCGGACTATGTGCTGTCGGTCGTGCCCTACTACAACAAGCCGACGCAGGAGGGGTTGTTCCAGCACTTCTCGGCGGTGGCGCGCGCGACCTCGCTGCCCATCATCCTCTATTCGGTACCCGGGCGGACGGTGGTCGACATCAGCGTCGACACCATGGCGCGGCTGCGCGAGGCCCATGACAACATCGCGGGCGTCAAGGACGCGACCGCCAGCATGGAGAAGGCGTCGCTGACGCGCGCCAGGCTCGGGCCGGATTTCATCCTGCTCTCGGGCGAGGACATGACGGCCCTCGGCTTCAACGCGCATGGCGGCCAGGGCTGCATCTCGGTGACCTCGAACGTGGCGCCGCGCCTGTGCGCGCAGTTCCAGAACGCCTGCCAACAGGGCAATTACGCCGATGCGCTCATGCTGCAGGACAAGCTGGTGCCGCTGCACAAGGCGCTGTTCCTCGAGAACAATCCGGGCGGCATCAAATACGCGGTGAGCAAGCTCGGGCTCTGCCGCAACGAGTTCCGCCTGCCGGTGGTGCCCATCAGCGAGAGCAACGAGCGAGCGATCAACGCGGCCTTGTCGCATGCGGGGATTCTCCCCAACTAGCAGCCATGGCGAAAGACCCCAAGAAGCCCACCATGATCGTGACGGGCCCGGTGGCGGAGAACCGCCGCGCCCGTTACGACTACGAGGTGCTCGACACGCTCGAGGCCGGCATCATGCTGACCGGCTCGGAGGTGAAGTCGCTGCGCCTGGGCAAAGCCCAGATCACCGAGAGCTACGCGTCGCCCGAACGCGGCGAGTTGTGGCTGATCAACGCCCACATCCCCGAATTCCTGCAGGCCAACCGCTACAATCACGAAGAAAAGCGGCCGCGTAAGCTGCTGGTTTCAAAGAAGGAACTGGTGAAGCTGACGGAAGGGGTCGAGCGCGCCGGCAACACTATCGTGCCGCTCAAGCTCTATTTCAACGAGCACGGCAAGGCCAAGCTGCTGATCGGACTCGCCAAGGGCAAGAAGAGCTTCGACAAGCGCGAAACCGAGAAGAACCGCGACTGGAACCGGGAAAAGGCGCGGCTGCTCAAGCACAACTAACGAGTTCTTCGACCGACGCCCCTGACTCCCACACTGAGCCTGGGGACAGAGCGGTCGCAGCTTGGGAGCGGGGCGTCGGCATGCAAAGCGGCGACCATGAAATCACCCTGAAACCAATCTTCGGCGCGAACGGAAGGATCCGCGCCACTATCAGGAAGATCGAACTCACTGAATTACACGAGAAACGTGGTAAGAGGTCCCAGCGATAACTATTCCGGGCAAGAAGTGGAGCCCGTCGTGCTTCCCAAGAAGCTTGGTGACTACACGGTCGAAAAATTTCGTGAGCTCGTCGAGGGCCCTGGGGTTGTGGCAGACGCGGACAAGCCCGCATGGCTGCCAAAAACCTGGAAGTTGCTTGTCCCCTTGGAGGAGATGACTCCAGAGTTCGTCCGCGCGTTGAGGACCGAAGTCCGATGGGCGAGAGTCCGGGAGGTTAAGGACCTCACGAGGGCAAAGAGAGAGCCGGCCGGCTGATGTAGGCCGCGGCCCGTCCCACAACGTCCTCGAACATCTCGGTCGTCAGTACGCCCGTATTCGTGTTGTAGCGGGAGCAGTGGTAGCTGTCGAAGAGCCGGGCGCCGCCGGACAGGGCGTGTTCGGCGCCGTGGGCAAAGGGATTGGCCGACTTCTTTTCGCCGAGCGCGGTCAGCAGCGAATCGTGGGCGATGCGTCCGAGGGCGAGGTAGGCCAGCGGCTTCTGCTCGCCGAGGCGCCTGGTGAGGAACTGGCGGCACGTCTTCTGCTCTGCCGGGGTCGGCTTGTTCTCGGGCGGCACGCAGGCGACGGCGTTGGCGATGAGCGTGTTGTGCAGCTCGAGCCCGTCGCTGGGCGTCTGACGATACTCGCCGGTCGCGAGGCCGACCTTCTTGAGCGTGGCATAGAGCAGGTCGCCGGCATAGTCGCCGGTAAACGGCCGGCCGGTGCGGTTGGCCCCCTTCATCCCCGGCGCGAGGCCGATGACGATGAGCGCCGCCGCTTCGTCGCCCCAATAGGGGACCGGGTTGTTATGCCAGTCGGGATGGAGCCGCTGTGCTTCGTGGCGAAAAGCGACGAGCCGCGGGCACAGCGGGCAGTCGCGCGGCGGCTGGGTCAGAGGCATCAGGGACGGCGAAGGGCCTTACTTCACCTTCTCGTCGGCATGCGCATGCACGCGCTCGGCGTGGGCCCGCTCGGCATGAGCGCGCTCGATCGAGCGGTCCGGCCGCTGGTCGGAGGCGCGGCCCACGGTCTTGGCGAGCTCGGCCACGTCGAGGAAGAAGTCCGCCTGCCGGCGCAACTCGTCGGAGATCATCGGCGTTGGAGTGCTGAGCGTCGAGGCGACGGTCACGCGCTTGCCGCGGCGCTGCAGGGCAGCCACCAGAGCCGTGAAGTCGCCATCGCCCGAGAACAGGACGAAATGATCGAAGAAGGGCGACATTTCGAGCGCATCGACGGTGAGCTCGATGTCCATGCTGCCCTTGATCTTGCGGCGGCCCATGCCGTCGGTGAATTCCTTGGCCGGCTTGGTGACGACCGTGAAGCCGTTGTAGTCGAGCCAGTCGATCAGCGGCCGGATCGAGGAGTATTCCTGATCTTCCACCAGCGCCGTGTAGTAATAGGCACGCAGCAGATAGGCCTTGGATTGGAACTCGGCCAGGAGCCTGCGGTAATCTATGTCGATCCCGATTGCCTTGCTCGTTGCGTAGAGGTTGGCGCCGTCAATGAAAAGGACAACCTTTTCACGGGGATCGATGGTCATAGTCCGTCTCCCGACTGGGACAAAAGCCTCCCGGGCCTCCCAGCCTAATCACGAGTGACACGTCTGCTGAACAGGACCGCAGATCGCGGTTGTTCAACGATTTTCCGCCGCTTTCTCCGGACTAGCAGGCAAAAGTCCGCGCAGCAATCGACTTAAGTCAGTGTTCGGAACCATTTTACTAGCACTTCTCGCCCCGCCTGTCTCCTGACCTTGCGGGCGCGGAAACCCTCGTGTATGAGGGCCCCTCACTCCCACCCAGACCGTACTGGAGACGTTCGTGGCACGCGTCACCGTAGAAGATTGCATTGAGAAGATCGACAACCGATTTGACCTTGTCCTCATGGCCGCGCACCGCGCCAGGATGATCTCGGCGGGCGGCTCGATCACCGTGGACCGCGACAACGATAAGAACCCGGTCGTCGCTCTGCGCGAGATTGGCGACGGGGCCATCTCCCCCGAAGATTTGCGCGAGGACCTGATCCACTCGCTGCAGAAATACGTCGAGGTCGACGAGCCGGAGCGGCACGCCGCGCCGCTGCTCGACGCAGATGCCGACCCCGATGGCGACACCTTCGACACCCTGTCGGAAGACGAGCTGCTGCGCGGGATCGAAAGCCTGGCTCCGCCCGAGCGCCGCGACGATTGATCCGGCCAGAACTCGGCCTATAGTATTGAGGCGCCCGGATTTTCGGGCGCCTTTTTGTTTGCCGCGGCAGGAGCGTGGCGCCGCATGATGCGTCAGTTCGAACTCGTCGAGAAGGTCCAGGCCTACAACCCTGGCGCGGACGAGAACCTGCTCAACAAGGCCTACGTTTATGCCATGCAGAAACATGGCACGCAGAAGCGCGCCTCCGGCGACCCCTATTTCAACCACCCGCTCGAAGTCGCCTCGATCCTGACCGACCTCAAGCTCGATGACGCGACCATCGCGGTGGCGCTGCTGCACGACACCATCGAGGACACGGACGCGACGCGGGCCGAAATCGATCAGCTCTTCGGTTCGGAGATCGGCGAGATCGTCGACGGCCTGACCAAGATCGAGCGGCTCCAGCTCGTCACCCGCGAGGAGGCCCAGGCCGAGAATCTGCGCAAGCTCCTGCTCGCCATTTCGGCCGATGTGCGCGTGCTGCTGGTCAAGCTCGCTGACCGCCTGCACAACATGCGCACGCTCGATTTCATGGCGCCCGAAAAGCAGAAGCGGATCGCCCAGGAAACCATGGACATCTATGCGCCGCTCGCCGGGCGCATGGGCATGCAGGACATGCGGTCCGAGCTCGAGAACCTCGCCTTCCGCACGCTGCAGCCCGACCACTACAAGGCGATCACCGACCGGCTTGCCGAGATGCAGGCCGAGTTCAAGGAAACCATCGACTCCATCAAAAAGGAGCTGACGGCCAAGTTCCTCGAACAGGGAATCCCGGCGCGGGTGTCGTCGCGGGTCAAATCGGCGTGGTCGATCGCCACCAAGATCGATCGCAAGCAGATCGCGCTCGAACAGCTCTCGGACATGATCGGCTTCCGCATCGTCGTGCCCACCGTCGCCGACTGCTACCGGGCGCTCGGCATCGTGCACACCAACTGGAAGGTCGTTCCAGGGCGGTTCAAGGACTACATCTCGGTCCCCAAGCACAACGACTACCGCTCGATCCACACGACCATCGTCGGGCTCGGCCGCCAGCGCATCGAGCTGCAGATCCGCACCGAGGACATGCACCGCATCGCCGAATACGGCATCGCGGCGCACTCGGCCTACAAGGAAGGCGTGGTTGGCGGCAATCTCGACAAGCTGTCGCGCGAGAGCCAGGCCTTCGCCTGGCTGCGCCAGACGATCGACCACATCACCACCGGCTCGACCAAGGAAGATTTCCTCGAATACACCAAGCTCGAGCTGTTCCAGGACCAGGTGTTCTGCTTCACGCCGCGCGGCCGGCTGATCGCGCTGCCCAGGGGCGCGACACCCATCGACTTCGCCTATGCGCTCCACACCGACATCGGCGACACCACTGTGGGCGCCAAGATCAACGGCTCCATCGTGCCGCTGGTGACGCATCTGCAATCGGGTGACGAAGTCGAGATCATCCGCGATCAGAACCATCTGCCGCCCGCCAATTGGGAGACCATCGCCGCCACCGGCAAGGCACGCGCCGCGATCCGCCGCGCCGTGCGCCTCGCTCAGCAGCAGCGCGCACACACCCTGGGCGAACATGTGCTGTTCTCGCTGATGGAGCGCGAGGACGTGACACTGGACGATACCGAGGGCGAGCACCTGGCCAAGGCGCTCGGCCACCAGAGCAAGCGCGACCTGCTGGTCGCGGTGGGTGAGGGCAAGGTCGACAGCGAACAGCTCGGCATCGAGCTCGCCGCGGTCAAGGGCATCAAGAAGCGCAAGAAGAGCACGCTCGACCTGCCCAAGCCGGACAAGGCCGAAGGCTGGTTCGCCGTGCGGGACACCGAGATGTTCCGCTTCCGCGTGCCCGGCGGGCAGGGGACTGGCCCCAATGCCCGCGCCGCGCTGGCGCAGCTGAGCTTCAGCACCAAGGTCGCGATTTCGCCCGAAGGCGTGGCGCCGGGCGACCGCCTTGTGGGAATCATGCGGCCCGGTGCGCCCATCATGATCTACCCGGTGCATTCGGACGCGCTGGCCGGCCTCCACGATTCCGACGTGGCCTGGATCGACGTCCGCTGGGACATCGAGGGCCGCGAGGACCGCAGCTACAAGGTCGTCATCTCGATGCTGGTGCAGAATCGGCCGGGCGCGCTGGCGCAGATTTCGGCCGCCATTGCCGCAGCGGATGCGAACATCCATAATCTCGTGATGCGCATCGTGTCGCCCGACTTCCACAAGAACATCTTCGAGCTCGAGGTGCGGGATCTGGGGCAACTGACAGATGTGCTCTCCTCCCTCAAACTGACCAACGGCCTGAGCCAGGTCCGCCGTGCCACCGTCGCCGAAGCCGACAGCGTGGCGATCGCCGAATGGACCGGCGCCGAAGCCGACGAGAAAGCCAGCGCATGACCACCGACGAAATCCTCGACATCTTCCGCCAGTGCGGCGCGCTGCTGGAGGGGCACTTCATCCTGTCCTCGGGGCTGCGCTCGCCGGTGTTCCTGCAGAAGCAGCGCGTCTTCATGCATCCAGACAAGGCCGAGATCCTGTGCCGGGCACTGGCCGCAAAAATCCGGGCAGCCGGTTATGGCGGGGTGAGCCAGATCGTCTCCCCCGCGATTGGCGGCATCATTCCGGGCTACGAGACGGCGCGGCATTTGGGCGTGCCGGCGATCTTCACCGAGCGCGTGGACGGCGCGTTCCAGCTTCGCCGCGGCTTCGAGATCGCGCGGGGGGAGAAGGTGATCGTGGTCGAGGACATCGTGACCACGGGGCTGTCGATCCGCGAGTGCATCGACTGTCTCCGGCAGATCGGCGCCGACGTGGTGGCCGCCGCCTGCCTGATCGACCGCTCGGCGGGGGAGGCCGATGTCGGTGTCCCGCTGGTTGCCCTGACACAATACAAGGTGCCTGCGTATCCCGCCGACCGCTTGCCGCCCGAACTGGCGGCCATTCCCGCAGTGAAGCCCGGGTCGCGGGGGCTGCAGTGATCGTCGGCCTCGGCAATGATCTGTGCGATATCAAGCGCGTAGCCGAAGTGCTGGAGAAGTATGGCGAGCGCTTCACGCAGCGCTGTTTCACCGAGATCGAGCGGCAGAAATCCGACCGCCGAGCCCAGCGGGCGGCGTCTTACGCCAAGCGCTTTGCGGCAAAGGAGGCGTGCTCGAAGGCGCTGGGCACCGGGATCAGCTGGGGGGTGTACTGGCGCGACATGGGCGTGGTGAACTTGCCCAGCGGCAAACCGACCATGAAATTGACCAATGGCGCTGCCAGGGCGCTGTCCCGGCTTGTTCCACCTGGACACGAGCCCCATATCCACCTGACCATTACCGACGATGGCGGTATGGCTCAGGCCTTCGTGATCATCGAGGCATTGCCGGTTGTTGACCGGCCTGCCGCAAGCGCATAACCACTGCCCGGCGGGGCGGACCCGGGGAAGTAATGAGCCAGACCGACATGACGAAGGCCGACAAGAAGGCCAAGAACGAGCTGCGCGACACGATCGTCGTGATCATCGAAGCGCTGCTGATTGCGCTGGTGTTCCGCACGTTCCTCTACCAGCCCTTTTCGATTCCCACGGCCTCGATGCAGTCGACCCTGATGATCGGCGACTATTTCGTGGCGTCGAAATTCACCTGGGGCCTGGGCAAGTATTCGTTCCCCATCCCGGTGCCGCTGGGCGACCGTATCCTCCAGCTCTCGACGCCGCAGCAGGGCGACATCGCCGTGTTCCACAACGAGCCGACCGGCGAAGACTATGTGAAGCGCATCATCGGCCTGCCGGGCGACAAGGTTCAGATGAAGGAGGGCCGCCTCTACATCAACGGCACGATGCTCGAGCGTGAGCAGATCGGCACCGGAACCGATGTCGACTCCTACTCGACCCCGCTGCCGGTGACCCTCTATCGCGAGACGCTGCCCAACGGCGTCACCCACACCATCCAGGAAGTGTCCGACGACCAGCCGCTCGACGACACCGCCGAATACACCGTGCCGCCCGGCCATTATTTCATGATGGGTGACAACCGCGACCGCTCGGCCGACAGCCGCGTGCTGCGCCAGGTGGGCTACGTGCCGGCGACCAATCTGATCGGCAAGGGCGAGTTCCGCTTCTTCTCGATCAAGGACAATATCGCGCCCTGGCAGGTCTGGCAGTGGCCGGCAAATGTCCGCTGGGATCGCATGTTCCAGTCGGTCTACACGCCGATCACCCACACCCCGACATGAGTCAGCGCGGCAAGGGGCATGGCAAGCTCGAGGCCCGCCTGGGGTACAAGTTCGCCGACCCCGAGCTCCTCAACCGCGCGCTGACGCATTCGAGCGCGATCTCGCCGGCCCGGCGCGTGGCGCAGTCCTACCAGCGCCTCGAATTCCTCGGCGACCGCGTGCTTGGCCTCGTGGTCGCCGACATGCTCTACCGCCGGCTGCCCAAGGCGACCGAGGGCGACCTGTCGCGGTCCCTCAACGCACTGGTGCGCAAGGAGACCTGCGCCGCGGTGGCGCGCGACCTGGACATCGGCCCCGACCTCAATCTCGGCGACAGCGAGGCGCGCACCGGCGGCGCCGAAAAGGACGCTATTCTAGGCGACGTGATGGAAGCGGTGATCGGCGCGATCTACATCGACGGCGGCCTGGGACCGGCCTATGAGCTGGTCGAACGGCTGTTCGGCGGGCACGTGAACGAGTCGGGCACCGAGCGTGCCGACGCCAAGACGACGCTGCAGGAATGGGCGCAGGGCAGGGGCCTCGAGCCGCCGGCCTATGTCGAGATCGATCGCACCGGCCCCGACCACGCACCCGAATTCACCATCGCCATCAAGCTCAGCGGCTACAGCGAACTGACCGCGACCGGCCCCAGCAAGAAGCTCGCCGAGCACAAGGCGGCCGAGGCGTTCCTCGTCCGCGAGCGGGTCTGGCAGGCAGCATCATGACCGAGCCCGAAAACACCCGCTGCGGCTTCATTGCGCTGGTCGGCGCCCCCAATGCCGGCAAGTCGACGCTGCTCAACGCGCTGGTCGGCACCAAGGTGTCGATCGTGACGCACAAGGCGCAGACGACGCGCGCACAGATACGCGGCGTCGTCACCGAGGGCGCCGCGCAGATCGTGTTCATCGACACGCCGGGCATCTTCGCGCCAAAGCGCCGGCTCGACCGCGCCATGGTCGAGTCCGCCTGGACCGGGGCGGGCGATGCCGATTTCGTGGCGCTGATCGTCGACGCCGAGCGCGGTGTGACGGCGGAGGTCGACGCGCTGCTCAAGGGGCTCGAGGACATCCGGCATCCGCGCGTGCTGGTGCTCAACAAGATCGACCTCATCCCGCACGAGAAGCTGCTGGGTCTCTCCGCCGACCTCAATGCGCGCCTCAAATTCGAGGCGACCTTCATGCTGTCGGCACTCAAGGGCTCGGGCGTGAAGGACTTCCTCGACTGGACCGCCGAGCGTATCCCGCCCGGTCCCTGGCACTTCCCCGAGGACCAGCTCACCGACCTGACGCTGGCGATCACCGCCGCCGAGGTGACGCGCGAGAAGCTGTTCCTGCGTATCCACGAGGAAATTCCCTACAATGCGACGGTCGAGACCGAGAAGTTCACCATCCAGAAGGACGGCTCCTATCGCATCGACCAGGTGATCTACGTCACCCGCGACACGCACAAGAAGATCGTTCTGGGCGCGGGCGGCCAGACGATCAAGGCGATCGGCGCCGACAGTCGCAAGGAGCTGATGGAGATGTACGAGGTGCCGGTGCACCTGTTCCTCTTTGTCAAAGTGCGCGAGAAATGGGCCGACGATCCCGAGCGTTACCGTGAAATGGGGCTGGAGTGGACCAAATGAGCGAGACGGTCGCTGAATATGGCCGCGCAGGACGAACGGTGGCGGCGCTGATTGCTCTGCTCGCTCTGGCGGGCATTGTGCTCTATGCGCAGGCGCAGATAGGCAGGGGCAGCACATTACCCGAAACCCTGTGGGTTCTGGTGCGCTACTTCACCATCCTTTCCAATGTACTCGTGCTGGTGGTGTTCGCGCTGATCGCGCTGGGAGCACATGTGACGCCGCGCTTCGTCGCGGGGACGGCGCTTGCCATCGTGCTCGTCGGCGTCGTGTTCGAGCTGCTGCTGACCGGGCTCAGCGACAATCTGAGCGCCGGTTCGGCGATTGCCAATACGCTGCTGCATCGCGTGACGCCGCTTGTCGTCCCGTTCTTCTGGCTGCTGTTTGTTCCCAAGGGCCGGCTGCACATGACCGATACGCTGCTCTGGGCCGCGTTTCCGGTCGCCTATCTCGTCTATGCGATGATCCGCGGCAGCGCAGAGGGGCTGTACGCCTATCCGTTCCTCGACATCGGCGCGAATGGCGTGATGCAGGTGACGATCATTGTCGCTGTCATTGCCGTCGGTTTCCTGCTGTCGGGCATCGCGCTGGTGGGTATCGACCGGTGGCTCGCCACACGGCGATAATGTGCGATGCAGTGGGACGGTGAGGGCCTGCTGATCGGAGTGCGCCGGCACGGCGAGACCAGCGTCATCGCCGAAGTGATGGTGGCGGGGAAGGGGCGCACGCTCGGGCTGATCCGCGGCGGCCGTTCGACCAAGCTGGCGGCGACGCTGCAGGCGGGCAACACCGTGCAGGTGAGCTGGCGTGCGCGGCTCGAGCAGCACCTTGGCACGTTCGCGGTCGAACTGATCGACGCGCGCGCCGCCGACCTCATCGCCAGCCGCACGCGGCTCTATGCGTGCCAGCTCCTGTGCGACCATCTGCGCCTCCTGCCCGAGCGCGATCCGCATGACCGGTTGCTGGCGCTGGCCGTGGAGGCGCTCGACGACAAGTCCACACACGATCTCGCGGTCGAGCTGGCGCGCTTCGAGCTGGCGCTGCTCGACGAGCTCGGCTTCGGCCTCGACCTCTCCGCCTGCGCCGTGACGGGGACGACGGAAGACCTGACGCATGTGTCGCCCAAGACCGGGCGGGCGGTGTCGCGCGAGCCGGCGCAGCCCTATTGCGACCGGCTGCTAGTCCTGCCGCAGTTCCTCATCGCCGACGTGCCCGCCGCGCCGGGCGACCTGCTGCATGCGTTCCGGCTGACTGGTCATTTCCTGCATCTGCACGTGTGGGATCCGCGGCAGATCGAACCGCCCGCCATCCGCGATGCGCTGGTCGAGGCGCTGCGCTAGCCCCCGTCGCGGCGGGAACCGGGGAGTTGTGCCCAAGCGGCCCCGGATCGCTATAGTCCCGGACATGATTCGTTCTGGACGTGCCTGATGACCACTGACGCCAAAAAGGTGCCGCCGGGCGGCGACGACAACGAGACCGTCGACCTCCGCAAGGCGCTGGAAGAGCGCTACCTGTCCTATGCCCTCTCGACCATCATGCAGCGCGCGCTGCCCGATGCGCGCGACGGCATGAAGCCGGTGCACCGGCGCATCATCCACGTGATGCGGCTGCTCAAGCTCGACCCGGACGAGGCCTACCGCAAGTCGGCCAAGATCGTGGGCGACGTGATCGGCAACTTCCACCCGCATGGCGACCAGTCGATCTACGACGCCATGGTGCGCCTCGCGCAGGACTTTGCCATGCGCTATCCGCTGGTCGACGGGCAGGGCAATTTCGGCAACATCGACGGCGACGGCGCCGCCGCCTACCGCTACACCGAAGCCAAGATGACCGACGTGGCGGTGCGGCTGCTCGAGGGGCTCGCCGAGGACGCGGTCGACTTCAAGCCGACCTATGACGGGCTCACCGACGAGCCGACGGTGCTGCCGGCAAACTTCCCCAATCTCCTCGCCAACGGCTCGACCGGCATCGCGGTGGGCATGGCGACGTCGATCCCACCGCACAATGTCGCCGAGATCTGCGACGCATCGCTGGCGCTGATCGCCAATCCCAGGATCGGCGTCGAGGACGTCGTCCATCATATCCAGGGACCGGACTTCCCGACCGGCGGGGTGCTGGTCGAGCCGCGCGCCTCCATCCTGGAGTCCTATTCCACCGGCCGCGGCTCGTTCCGCCTGCGCGCCCGCTGGCACCGGGAGGAGAAGGGGCGCGGAGTCTACCACGTGATCGTCACCGAGATTCCCTATGGCGTGCAGAAGTCCAAGCTGATCGAGAAGATCGCCGAGCTGCTGCTGGCAAAGAAGCTGCCGCTCCTCAAGGACATTCGCGACGAAAGCGCCGACGACATCCGCGTCGTGCTCGAACCGCGCGCCGGCACGGTGGAGGACGCCGTGCTGATGGAGCAATTGTTCAAGGTCACCGATCTCGAGCAGCGCATCCCGCTCAACATGAACGTGCTCGACAAGGGCATCGTGCCGCGCGTGATGAACCTCAAGGAGGCGCTGAGCGCCTGGCTCGAGCATCGCAAGGACGTGCTTGTCCGCCGCACGCAGCACCGGCTCGAACAGATCGCCCGGCGCCTCGAAATCCTCGACGGCTACATCGTCGCCTATCTCAATCTCGATGAGGTGATCCGCATCATCCGCGAGGAGGATGAGCCCAAGCAGCGGCTGATGAAGCGCTTCAAGCTGACCGATGGGCAGGCCGAGGCGATCCTCAACATGCGGCTGCGCTCGCTGCGCAAGCTCGAAGAGATCGAGCTGCGCACCGAGCACAAGACGCTGAGCGACGAGCAGACGCATCTCAACGCGCTGCTCGGCTCGGACAAGAAGCAGTGGGGCGAGATCACCAAGCAGATCGGCGAGCTCAAGAAGACCTTCGGCAAGGACACGCCGCTCGGCCGCCGCAAGACCGAATTCGCCGATGCGCCGCACGCCGATTATGCGGAGGAAGCTGAGGCCGCCTTCATCGAGAAGGAGCCGATCACGGTGATCCTGTCCGAGAAGGGCTGGGTGCGCGCCATGAAGGGCCACACCGCCGAGGTCGACGACGAGAAGGGCTTCAAGGCGGGCGACCGGCTGAAGCTCGCCTTCTACGCGCAGACCACCGACAAGCTGCTGCTGCTCTCGACCGCCGGCAAGGTCTACACCATCGGCGCCGATCGCCTGCCGGGCGGCCGCGGCCAGGGCGAGCCGCTGCGCCTGATGGTCGACATGGAGGAGGGGCACGACTTCGTCGACTTCTTCGTCTACGCGCCCGGCACCAAGCGACTGATCGCCTCGACCGTCGGCGACGGCTTCGTGATCGGCGAGGACGAACTGCTCGCCAACACGCGCAAGGGCAAGCAGGTGCTGAACGTATCGGGCGACAGCGAGGCCAGGATCATCGTGCCCGCCGACGGCGACACGGTCGCGGTGGTGGGCCAGAACCGCAAGATGGTGATCTTCCCCGCGAGCGAGCTGCCCGAGATGGCACGCGGCAAGGGCGTGCGGCTGCAGAAGTACAAGGACGGCGGCATCTCCGACGCCCGCGTCTTCCGCGCCAGCGAGGGACTGAGCTGGACCGATTCATCGGGCCGCACCTTCGTCAAGCCGATGAGCGAGCTCAAGGACTGGGTCGGCGAACGCGCCCAGGCCGGCCGGCAGGTGCCGCAGGGGTTCCCACGCAACAACAAGTTCCAGGGCTAGCCATGATCCGGCACATCGTCCTCATCAACTTTCGCGACGATGTGAGCGAGGAGCACAAGCTCGAAATCTACGCTGAGCTCCGCGCGCTGGTTGGCCAGATCGACGGGCTCGACGGCGCGCAGTTCGGACGCAATGTCAGCCCCGAAGGGCTGAGCAAGGGCTTCCGCGACGGCTTCGTGATGGAGCTGCGCGACGCCGAAGCCCGCGACCGCTATCTGGCGGATCCCCGGCATCAGGCGGCGGGCCGGAAGCTCGTGGCGGCGTGCGAGGGCGGGCTCGAAGGCGTGCTGCCGTTCGATATGGAGGCGTAGCGCCGCGGGCGCGCTTTGCCCTAGGGCGCGACCGAGAAGGTGAAGATGACCGGCAAGTGGTCGCTGCCGGTCTGTTCGCCCAGATGCAGCTCGCTGACGATGACGCCGCGCTGGAACACCTGGTCGAGCGGCAGGAACGGCACGGTGCGCAGCAGGTCGGCGCCGCATTCGCCGAAACAGGTCCGGGGCTCGATGGGAAGGAACGGCAGGCGCCGCTTGACCCCCGGAGGCACCGTGAACAGCTCGGGATAGGTGACGAGGTTGCGCGTCTCGCGCCTCAGGCCCGTCGCCGCCTCGAACGACTTCATCGCGTAGGACCAGGGCGTCGAGTTGAAGTCGCCGACGACGACCAGCGGACCCTCGATGGCGTTTGCCGCTTCGGCCGCGGCGGCGAACTCGTCGCGCTGCCGCTCGATCGGGTAGGGCCAGTCCATATGCGTCGTCATCAGGGTGAACGACGTTCCAGTGCTGAGCGCAAAACTCGCAATGATGTGCGCGGTGCGCTGCGTGCCCTGCGCGTTCTCGGGACACTCGCCAGCCGCCATCTGCTCGCTGAACGGAAACTTCGAGTAGAGCCCGAGGTTGGCGCGTTTGCCGCCCTGGCAGCGCACCGAATAGGGATAGCGGTCGCGCAGCAGGTCGCCCAGTCCCGCCTGCTCGGGGAAGAACTCCTGCAGCGCTACGATATCGGGGTCCTCCTCGCGGATGGCGGCGGCGACGCGTTCCATGTCGTAGTTGAGCCCGAAGACATTGTGCGTCATCACCTTGACGGTGGTGACGTCGGACACCTCCTGCCGCGGCGACAGGCTCGAGAGCCATTCGGGCACGAAGGTCCAGGCGGAGGCAAGGAAGCCCAGCACGGCGAGCGCCTTCCACCAGCGCGGCATCAGCGGCAGCGCCGCGCTGGCCGCCGCGAGCGTGCCGAAGAACAGCAACAGCTGCAGGTGGTTGAACAGGTCGAAGGCGGGAACCACGAAACCGAACAGCGCGAGGATCGCCGGCGGGGCGGTCGCAAGGACGAGAAGCGCCACGAAGACGCGCAGCAGGCCGAGGATGAAGCGGATCAATTGCCGGACCCGCCTGTCACGCGCAGCTCGAGCCGGGCCAGCCGATCGAGCAGATGGATGCGGTTGCGATAGGGCCACCAATCGTAGAGCAGCAGCTCCGCCGGCCGCCAGATGGCGACCCAGCCGGCGATGATGAGGCTGTTCGAGACGAGCGCGCCGAACCCCTGGGCGCCCAAGCGCGCCGTCGCGAGGGTGGACAGTCCGAGGCACACGGCCAGCACCGGAACGCCGATCCACAGGGCCTGGCGGCCATGATGGCGCGTGAGCTTGAGCTGGCGCACCTGCTCGGCCCGCTCGCTCGCGCAATAGGCCGCAATGGCGGCCTTGAGCTGCTGCGGGTCGGCGGGCTGGGGCAGAGCGATTTCGAGTGCGGAGACATCCACGCGCCGGCGATCCTCGAGTTGCTTGAGGGCGCGTTCGATGCCGGAATCGCGCTCGAAACGCGCGGCAAGCGGATCGAACGGGGGAGCCTCGAACAGCTCACCGATATTGGCGACCACGACACGGATTGCCGTCAATCGAGCCGCCGCCAGCCGAGCGGGCCACGCTGGACTTCGAGCGGCCGGAACGAGCCCTTGTAGGCCATCTTCGGCGACTCCTCGACCCAGTAGCCGAGATAGACGTAGCTGAGGCCGGCGAGACGCACCTGCCGGATGTGATCGAGGATGAGGAGGTTGCCCAGCCCGCGCTTGTCGAACTCGGGCGCGAAGAACGAATAGACCATCGACAGCCCGTCCGGCAGCACATCGGTGAGCGCCACGGCGACGAGCGGCTTGTCCGTGTCGCCGCCCAGCCGGTACTCGACCACAACCGTCTGCACGGGCGTGTCCTCGACCATGTATTCGTAGTCGACGAAGTTCATCGCGGTCATGCCGCCGCCGGTGTGGCGCGCCTCGAGATAGCGCTTGAACAGGGCGAACTGTTCGGCTGTGGCGCGCGGTTGGCGCACCGAGACCTCGATGTCCTCGTTGCGCTTGAGGATGCGCGCATAGCGTCCGGTGAAATCGAACTCGCGGGCGAGGATCCGTACCGACTGGCAGGCGGCGCAGCCCTCGCAGGCGGGGCGGTAGATCAGGTTCTGCGAGCGGCGGAAGCCGTTGTCGCTGAGCAGCGCGTGCAGCGCCGGCGCGCGGCGCCCGGTCAGGTGGGTGAAGAGCTTGCGCTCCATCTTGCCCGGCAGATACGGGCACGGCATGGGCGCCGTGAGGAAGAGCTGGGTATTTTCCGGTGCGTGCTCGGTCATGCCGGTTCCGTCAGTGGGTCGAGCTTATGCCCGGCCGACGGTTCCGGCAATGCATGTGGACTGAGGCGCGATCTAGGCGCGAACGCCGGCCCAGTGTCGCACCATGGGCGAGCGCCGGAGCATCAGGGTGCCCGTGACGAGGTCCTGCACCATCTGCTGGCGCGGCGTGAACAGGGCGACGAACAGCGACACGGGCCAGGCGACCCACACGGTGATCCAGAACACCAGGGGGTGGATCAGGATCTTCCAGCCGTCGAGCGGATAGCCGCGCGCCGGCACCAGCACGATGTCCATCATCGACATGCCCACCGTCGCGCGCATCGGCGAGCCCAGCGTCATGGCGTAGTAGCCCAGAATCGCGAGCGGAATGACGAAGGGCAGCGACAGCCAGGCGAGTCCGAGCGTGAAGATGCCGGCGATGGCGCCTACCAGCAGGATCACCGTCGCGATGACGGCAAGGATCACCGTGTCGATGAAGAACGCGATGCCGCGCCGCTGCAGCACGCCGTCGAACAGTTGCGGCGCGGTCGAGGGATCGGGCAGGTCGGGTCGGGACGTGTTCATGGCTGAAACATGGCCCCGGATTGTCCGGACGCAAGACCTCGGCGCCGGAAAATTGGACCCGCGTTACGCAGCTGCAGGGCACAGCTTGGCGGTCGCCTGTGGTGGCGTCAGCCGCCCAGCCTCCGCGCCGCCTCGAGCGCAAAGTAGGTCAGGACGCCCTTGGCGCCGGCGCGCTTGAAGGCCCACAGCGACTCCATCATCGCGGCCTCGCCATCGATGGCGCCGGCCGCGCCGGCGAGCTTGAGCATCGTGTACTCGCCGCTCACCTGGTAGGCAAAGACCGGGACGTTGAAGCTGTCGCGCACGCGGCGGACAATATCGAGATAGGGCAGGCCGGGCTTGACCATCACCATGTCGGCGCCCTCGTCGATGTCCTGCGCCACTTCGCGCAGCGCCTCGTCGGTGTTGGCGAAATCGAGCTGATACGTCTTCTTGTCGCCGAGCAGGCGCTGGCCGGAGCCTACGGCCTCGCGGAACGGGCCGTAATAGGCCGAGGCGAATTTGGCCGAATAGCTCATGATCGCGACGTGTTCGTAGCCGGCGGCGTCGAGCTCCTGCCGGATTGCCGCGACGCGGCCGTCCATCATGTCGGAGGGCGCGATGATGTCGGCGCCGGCTTCCGCCTGCACCAGCGCCGAGCGCACCATGGCGTGCACGGTTTCGTCGTTGAGGATCTCGCCGTCGCGCACGAGGCCGTCCTGGCCGTCGCTCGAATATTCGTCGAGCGCCACGTCGGCGATGAGGCCGATCTGGGGGACGGCGTCCTTCACGGCGCGCAGGGCGCGACACATCAGGTTGTCGGGATTGTAGGCTTCCGAGCCATCCGGATTGCGCAGCTGGTCCGGCGTATTGGGGAAGAGGGCGAGCGCCGGAATGCCGGCCGCTGCGGCTTCTTTGGCGGCCCGCACCAGCAGGTCGATGCTCATGCGCTCGACGCCCGGCATGGTCCGGATCTGCGTACGCTCGTTCTGTCCCTCGATCACGAACAGCGGCCAGATGAAATCGGCCGGCGTCAGCGTCGTTTCGCGCACCAGATCGCGCATCCATCCCGTCCGTCGCAGCCGCCGCTGGCGGCGCCCGTTGAGGTAATCCAGATCGTATTTCGGCCAGTCGCTCATGGCGGCGTGTGTAGCAGCGGGGGCCGGGAGCGGGAAGGGCGGCAGGGTCGCATGGCTCAGACGATGGGATGGAACTGCTCGATGGTGATCTCCTCGGCGAGCGCGTCCTGCGGCGCGCCGAAGCTGGTGACGGTGGTGAACCAGCGCGTGACGCGCCCCTCGGAGCGGAATTCGAGCGGCAGCAGCACGGCGACGCGCCAATGGCTGCGCGCGTCCGAGAGCGATGAGGCGCCGGGCTGGGCCATCGCCCGCCGCAACACACCGGCGATCGGCGATTGCGGGCCGCGCCGCCGCGTGCCCTCGCGCATGCGGTGCAGCAGGTATTCGGCGACATCGGTCCAGTTGACGATCGCCTCGCGCACCGGGCCCGGAATGAAGACGAGATCGACGAGGTTGAGGTCCGGCGCGCCGGGACCGAGCCCGATCAGGCTGCGCGCGGCCGGGTTGGCATCGAGAATGCCGAAGGCGCCGTCGAGCACGATGGCGGGTCGGGGCTCGTGCGCGGCGAGCAGCAGGCCCACGGCCTGCCGGACGTCGGCCATGGCCGGACTATGCCAGTCGCTGTCGCCGAACTGGGGTGCAAAGCCTGCCGCGACGAGGAGGCCGTTGCGGTCGCGCAGCGGCAGGTCGAGGGCAGCGGCGAGCCGCAGCACCATCTCGGCGCTCGGCCGCGCCCGTTCTGACTCGATGAACGACAGATGGCGCGTCGAGACCTGCGCGCTGAGGGCCAGCTCCATCTGGCTCCATCCGCGCAGCCCGCGCCATTCGCGCAGCAGGGTGCTGAACATGGGGTTCTCCTTGTGGCGCCACACTGCGCCGCCCGGCGGGGCAATTCCATTACCTGCGAGGTAATTGAGATCATGCCCTGCGACCGGCGAGGGTCGGGTCATCAAGACCAAGGAGAAACCAATGACCCTCGCTCAAGCGACGCCGATGCGCCTCGACCCGCACCTGATCTATCTCGCCGATGCCACCGTCTCGCTCACCATGGGCGTTGCCCTGCTGCTGGGCGCTGGTGCCATCACGGAGCTTGCCGGCTGGCCGCTGCCGCCGGCATTCCTGACTGCGATCGGCATCTTCCTGCTGCCCTGGGCAGCGTTCAATCTGTGGATCGGCCGCAGCGCGCAGCCGAACCGGGCGGCAGTCGTCGCCAATCTTATCGGCGATGCGCTCTGGATCGCCGGGACCGCCGCGCTGCTGGTGAGTTTTGCTCCGACACTGACGGCGATCGGCCTCGTCCTGCTCGCCGGGCAGGGCCTTGCGGTGGTCGGCGTGCTGATCACGAAGCTGTTTGGCGCACGCGCGCTGATCCGCTGATTGAAGCGTCCATGGCGGATGACGGGCGCCCGCCGGGCTGCTAAGCACCGCCATGGACTTCAAATCCCCCCTCGCGGGGCGCTACATCCGAATCGTCGCCATCATCGCGCTGCTGCTCGGCCTGTCCGACGCGGCGCGCCTGCTGGGGGTCGGCTCGGGATCGCCGGGCGTGAGCCCGCTCTACACGCTGGGCGTCAGCGGCTTCACCTACCTCGCCATCTTCGCGCTGGCCCGCCTCTTCGCGGCTGTTGGGCTGTGGATTCAGGCGAGCTGGGGCGCGGTGCTGCTGGTGGGCGCCACGGTGATCGAACTGGGCATGTATATGCTGGGCAGCCGCGACGTGCAGATGTCGGCGCTGGGCTTTGCGGTACGTCTCGTGCTGCTGGTATCGATCGTCCTGATCTTCGTGCTGTCGCTGCGCTTCCGGCAGCGCGCGCACGACTGAAACGGCCCGGTTACGGCTGAAACGGCCCGGTTACGGCCTGTTTAGGTTACGATTTTCACTACCTGCGTAACCTCTCGTAAAGCCAAAATCCCGAACATTTTCAGTAAGATGATCTTAAGCGTGCGGCTTAAGTCGATCTTATTTGGGTGTGTCTAGGTTGTGGCTACGAGAGGCGAACAATCGCCCGGACCGTCAGGAACAGTGAGGCAATTATGGCAACCAAATCCAATGCCGTTGAGGCAGAGGCGCCGGGCAGTGCGGGCAGCCTGAAGCCGCAGTATCTCGAAGCCGTGAGCCGCGTTGAACGGCTGCACCGCCGACTGCTCGATCTGATCAAGGACGAATTCGACCGCATGGGCTGGGACGACATCAATCCCGTCCAGGCGCTGCTGATGTTCAACATCGGCGATGCCGAGATGACCGCCGGCGAGCTGCGCTCCCGCGGCTACTATCTGGGCAGCAACGTCAGCTACAACCTTAAGAAGCTGGTCGAGACGGGCTACATCTTCCAGGAGCGCTCGCGCGCCGACCGCCGTTCGGTCCGTATCCGTCTCACGCCCAAAGGCGAGGAAGTGGCGGAAGTCATCGACGAGCTCTACGATCGCCACCTCAAGTCGATCGACAAGGTCGGCGGCCTCGACGAGAGCGCCTTCGAGAACCTCAACAAGGCCCTCGGCCGCCTCGAACGCTTCTGGGTCGACCAGATTCTCTACAAGCTCTAAGCCCTTCCGACCTCCAAAGTTTGTGGCGCTTGCGCCACAGGGCAAAGCAAACGCCGGTCCGGGGGGCCGGCGTTTCTTATTTGTGCCGCAAATTCCAGCCGTACTCTTTGCATGCGAACGATTATCCGGTCGCAGGGCGTCCCTTCATGCGTAACCAGTCCGGCATGACCTTCACAGGTCGTTGACGGGCGTTGTGGTCGAATGGGCACCAATGTATTCGGACCCTTCGGGCACTCCTTGGCGAATGACTGGTGACGGCATGTTTCTGAACAGGCGCAAGCTCCTCTCCTCGGTGGCCGCTGTGGCCGCGAGCTTGGCGATTCCCTCGATCGCGCGGGCCGAGGCGGAGGATGACACCTCGATCTGGGACATCCTTGCCGGCAACAAGCGCAACAAGGCCGTCGGCGAAAAGAACAACATCGACGCGCTGACCATCATCGACACGCCCGAGCCGATCCTGAGCTTCGACACGGCCTACAGCGTCGAGCTCGCGATCAACTACTACCAGCAGGTGGTGGCCGCGGGCGGCTGGGAGCAGCCGACACGCCAGACCTTCGCTCTCGCCAACGGCAAGACCGGCCGCGCCGTGATCAACCTCAAGCGGCACCTGATGCTGGTGGGGGACATGGAGCGCAAGGACCGCGTGCGCGACGATTTCGACGACGAAACCGATCTGGCGCTGCGCAAATTCCAGGTGCGCCACGGCATCATCCCGACCGGCAAGGTCGACGAGCCGACCTTCTACGCGATGGCGATCCCGGCCGAGCAGCGCCTCGCGCAGCTCCAGTTGAATGCCGCGCGCATCCAGAGCCTCGCCGGTGCGCTCGAGGAGCGCTATTTGCTGGTCAACATTCCGGCTGCCTCGATCGAAACGGTGCAGGGCGGCATGGTCAATTCGCGGCATACCGCCGTGGTCGGCAAGATCGACCGGCAGACGCCGATCCTCAGCTCCAAGGTCCACCAGATCAAGTTCAACCCCTACTGGACGGTGCCCAAGAGCATCATCGAGAAGGACCTGATCCGGTACATGAACGAAGACCCCATGTACCTGACCAATTTCCGCATCCGCGTCTTCGACGGCAAGGGCAACGAAGTGCCGCCCGAGTCGATCAACTGGCAGTCGCTCGATGCGCTCAACTACACGTTCCGCCAGGACCCGGGCGGCGAGAACTCGATGGGCCACTGCAAGATCGACTTCTACAATCCCTACGACGTCTATCTGCACGACACGCCCTCCAAGGGGCTGTTCGGGCAGAACTCGCGCTTCCATTCCTCGGGCTGCGTGCGCGTGGAGGGCATCGACACGGTGGCGAGCTGGCTGCTGGCCGACAATGGCGGCTGGGACATCGACGGCGTGCACGCGATGTTCGCGACCAACGAGAACGTCAACGTACCGCTCAAATTCCAGATGCCGCTGCACACCACCTACATCACGGCCTGGGCCAACCGGCAGGGCACGGTGAGCTTCCGCGACGACATCTACGAGTACGACGCGGCAGGCAAGGTCAGCTTCGAGAGCTGACGATGGGCTGGGGCGCGGACAAGAAACCTGCCGGCCCCTCCGAAGTCTATTTCGAGTTCACCCAGATCGGCGCGCAGATGCGCGTCGCCGCCATCGATGCCGCGACCGGCACCGAGGTGATCATCATCGCACCCGTGAGTGCGACGCAGATTCAGATGCAGAACCTTGCGCTCGCCAAGCTGAAGCGACGGATGGAGCAGGGCGGGGGATAGGCCAAGGAAGAGGGCCCGCCGAAGCGGGCCTCTTGAATGCCGTCAGAGCAGGCAGCGCTTCCACTCGCCGCCGAACGACAGGTACATGTCGGTGTCGGCATTGTAGGAGCGGTACTTGGCCTCGCAGGCGGCGATATGGTCGTCGTCGAGGCCGGCCTCGGCCGAAATCACGATGTCGCTGCGGCTGCTGCGGTCGAACGCATCGGAGTGGCTGAGCACCGCCGTGGTGCCGACGCCGGTCCAGAACGAGCCGACGATGATGGCGGCCATTAAGGGGGTGATGACCATTGCTGATCTCCTTGAATTTTCTCACGTTTCTTGTTGGCCGAGCCCCCTGGGACGGGGCGTTCCCGCCGTCAGCCTGACCCCCGCCTAACTCCTCTTGCCGCGCATCGTTCCGGCCCCGCGGCACTTCCGCCCGGTGGGAAAACCTGCGATAAGCGGCGCGTTCGCGCGACTGGCGAGATCAGATGGGGCACCATCGGGGAACGCGAACGATATTTGCCGCTCGCCTGGGCACCTCACCGAACGCAGGAGCCCATTATGCCAGCCGTCCATAGTCCCTTAGCCGCGCTTGGAATCGCCGCCGGGCGCATGATAAAGCCCGGCCATCGCCGGACCTTTCCGTCTCGACTCCAGGGGGAACGCCCATGAGCGCTGCCGCTAACCTTCCGCTCTTTCCGAACTTCTTTTCGGCGACGCTCGCCGAGACCGACCCGGATATTGCCGAGGCCATCCAGAACGAACTCGGCCGCCAGCAGCACGAGATCGAACTGATCGCGTCCGAGAACATCGTGTCGCGCGCCGTGCTCGAGGCGCAGGGCTCGATCATGACCAACAAATATGCCGAGGGTTACCCGGGCAAACGCTACTATGGCGGCTGCCAGTATGTGGACGTCGCCGAGACACTTGCCATCGAGCGCGCCAAGCAGCTCTTCGGCGCCGGCTTCGCCAACGTGCAGCCCAATTCGGGCTCGCAGATGAACCAGGCCGTGTTTCTCGCGCTGCTCAAGCCGGGCGACACCTTCATGGGCCTCGACCTCAATTCGGGCGGCCATCTCACGCATGGCTCGCCGGTCAACATGAGCGGCAAATGGTTCAACGTCGTGTCCTACGGCGTGCGCCAGGACGACCATCTGCTCGATATGGACGAAGTCGAGCGCAAGGCGCACGAGCACAAGCCCAAGCTGATCCTTGCCGGCGGCACGGCGTACTCGCGCTTCTGGGACTGGCAGCGGTTCCGCGAGATCGCCGACTCGATCGGGGCGTATCTGATGGTCGACATGGCCCACATCGCCGGCCTCGTTGCCGGCGGCGCGCATCCTTCGCCGGTACCGCATGCGCACGTGACGACCACCACGACGCACAAATCGCTGCGCGGGCCGCGCGGCGGCATGATCCTGACCAATGACGAGGACCTCGCCAAGAAGATCAACTCGGCGGTGTTCCCCGGCCTCCAGGGCGGACCGCTGATGCATGTCATCGCCGCCAAGGCCGTCGCCTTCAAGGAAGCGCTGCAGCCCGAGTTCAAGGCGTATGCGCGCCAGGTCGTCGCCAACGCCAAGGCGCTGTCGGCAGCCCTGATCGAGCACGGCCTCGACGTCGTTTCGGGCGGCACCGACAACCATCTGATGCTGGTCGATCTGCGGCCCAAGAACGCCACCGGCAAGCGCGCCGAAGCGGCGCTCGGACGCGCCAACATCACCTGCAACAAGAACGGCATTCCGTTCGATCCGGAAAAGCCCTTCGTCACCTCGGGCGTGCGCCTCGGCACGCCAGCCGGCACCACGCGCGGCTTCGGCGAAGCGGAGTTCCGCCTGATCGGCGAGTACATCGTCGAAGTGCTCGATGGGCTGCGCGAAGCCAATTCCGACGAGGGCAATGCCGTCGTCGAAGCGGCCGTGCGCGACAAGGTGCGGGCCCTCACCGCGCGCTTCCCGATCTACGCCTGAGGCTCGCGTGTCGCGCGGTTTGCGTTCAGCGACGCGCCAAGGAGACTGACCAATGCGCTGCCCGTACTGCGGAAACGACGACACGCAGGTCAAGGACAGCCGTCCGACCGAAGACTCATCGGCCATCCGCCGCCGCCGCATCTGCCCAAGCTGCGGCGGCCGCTTCACCACCTTCGAGCGCGTGCAGTTGCGCGAGCTCACGGTGGTCAAGAAGTCGGGCCGCAAGGTCCCGTTCGACCGCGACAAGCTCGCCCGCTCGGTCAACACGGCGCTGCGCAAGCGCGCCGTCGAACCGGAGCGGGTCGAGCGCATGATCTCGGGCGTCGTCCGCCAGCTCGAGAGTCTGGGCGAGCAGGAAATCACCTCCGACCAGATCGGCGAGTTCGTCATGGACGGGCTCAAGAACCTCGACGACGTCGCTTTTGTGCGCTTCGCCTCGGTCTACAAGAACTTCGGCAAGGCCGACGACTTCCGCTCGTTCCTGAGCGAGCTCAAGGATGCCGACATGCCCACGCTGGGCGAAGACGAGGACTGAGCCTCGCGCCCAGCGCATCGCATCGCCGCAGTTTGAGTGGTTGACCCGGCGGCGCGGCGCGAAGATAACGACCCCCGCTTCAGACGACCCGAGTATCCATGTCCGCCTCCGACCCCACCCCCAGCACCTCGCGTCCCGCCAATCAGCGCGGCGCCGCCCGGCTCGCCGCCGTCCAGGCGCTGTACCAGATGGATGTGGGGCGGCAGACGCTCGAGGACACGCTGAGCCAGTTCAACGCCCACATGCTGGGCCGCGAGGTCGAGGGCGAGCAGTACCTGCCGGCCGATGCCGATTTCTTCCGCCAGATCGTATCGGGCGTGATCCGCGCCCAGCTCGACATCGATCCCACCATCGACAAGTCGCTGTCCAGCGACTGGCCGGTCGGCCGGATCGACGCGACGCTCCGCGCCATCCTCCGCGCCGCCGCGTTCGAGTTGCTGCGCCGCCGCGACATTCCGCAGGGCGTGGTGATCACCGAATACGTCGATATCGCCAAGGCTTTCTACGAGGACGATGCGCCGCGGCTGGTGAATGCCGTGCTCGACAACATCGCCAGGCAAGTCGCGCCGACGGCCTAGCCATCGGCACAGTCCCGCTTTTCGGATCATGCAGGGCGGGGGCGTCCGGCGCCCCCGCTGCGCGGTAGACGCGTCAGATCGACTCGATCAGGGAGTCGATGAAGCTCTTGTCTTCGCCATAGGACGGCGTCTTGCGGCCCTCGATGGTGAACACCTTGCCGTCCTTGGCCGAATAGAGGGCCTTGTCGGCGACCTTCTTGTTCTTGTCGAAATAGACGGCGAGCACGGTGCGTTCCCTCACCGTGGTCATGCCGAAGGCCGTCTGGTCGACCTTGGTCTCGACATAGTACCAGGCAGTACCGCTGTCGAAGGCGTTGACGGTCTGCGGCGAACCGAGCACCACGGTCACCAGTTCCTGGCTCTGGCCGGGACGAATCTGCGCCAGCGCGTCCTGCGAGATGGCGTAGCCCTGCACCTTGGCGTTCGAGAGCGCGAGGCCCGAGCCCATGCTGCAGGCCGAGAGGCTCAGGGCCAGAAGGCCGGCCGCCGCCACCGACATCAGGAGTGGGGCAGTTTGGCGCTGGGGCATGGATTTGACTTTCACGTTGCCTCTCGAATAAGACGCGGGCTCCCGCTGGAGCGCCGCTTGTTTAGCGAGGAAGTGCGTCCGCTGGCAAGCGCATGCACGGCGCGCCGGACCACCCGCGGTGGAGCCTTACGTCCATGATTTTCAACCTGTTCCGCAAGCCGGCCGTCGCCCCTGACGCAATTGATCAAGCCTATCGATCTATTGTGGCGCAATCCCGGCAGGTGCGGTTCTACGCCGACTGGGGCGTGGCCGACACGGTGACCGGGCGCTTCGACATGGTCTCGCTCCACCTCGCCCTCTATCTGCGCCGTCTTAAGAATGAGCCCACCGCCCGCGACTTCACGCAGGCGCTGGTCGAGCACTTCTTTCGCGACATGGATCGCTCGGTGCGTGAGCTCGGGGTCACCGACCTGGGCGTGCCCAAGAAGGTCAAGACGATGGGCAATGTGTTCTACGGCCTCGTTGCCGCCCTCGATCCGGCGCTCGATTCCGGTGACGCCGCCGACATCGAGTCGGTGCTGGTGCGCAATGTCTATGGTCAGGCGCATCCAGGCGCGGCGCAGCTTGCCGCTTATCTCATCGGTGAGTCGGCGCGCCTTGCGGCGCTGCCGGTGAGCGAACTCCTTCCGGCGGCGGGGGTGGCGGCATGAGCACGCCCGGGCGCATTCGCCTCAACGAAGCCAGCATCCGCCTCGATTCCATGCCGGTGGCCGGCCGCGATGTCGCGGTCACGCCGTCGGCCGAGGAACGGGCCGCGATCGCGGCGCAACTCGGCCTCGGCTCGATCGACGCGCTCGAGGTGAAGCTCCATGCGGTAAAGTTCCGCGGCGGCATGCGCGTCACCGGCCGGCTCACCGCCGCGGTCACCCAGCCGTCGGTCGTGACCCTCGAGCCGCTCCGGCAGGAGATCGTCGAGCCGATCGACCGGATCTTCCTCCCCGGCGGCGAGAAGCAATATGCCGGCCCGGCCAATGCCGAGATTTTCGTCGACCTCGAAGGCGACGACGTGCCCGATCATTTCGAGGGTAACGAGGCCGATCTGAGCGACCTGATTGTCGAAACCCTGGCGCTCGCGGTGGACCTTTATCCGCGCGAACCCAATGCGAGCCTTGAAGATGCGGGCTACAAGCCCGATCTCGACGAGACGTCGCCCTTCGCCGCGCTCCAGGCGCTCAAACCCAAGCAGGACTAGGCGCTACCGGGCCGCTCTTGCACCTCAAAGGCGATTGGCTAAGGTGCGGTGGTCCGTCGTTCGGCGGCAACCAACGGATAAAATGGCAGATACAATCCGCATTTCCGTCGACGCCATGGGCGGCGATGTCGGCCCCCGGGTGGCGATCGAGGGGGCGGCGCTGGCCCTGCGCGAGTTGCGCAACTCGTCCTTCCTGTTCCACGGCCGCGAGGCCGAGATCACGCCATTGCTCGACAAATTCCCCGACCTGAAGAAGGTCAGCCGCGTCATCCATTGCGACAACGTCATCTCGATGGACGACAAGCCCTCCCAGGCGCTGCGCAAGGGCAGGGGCAATTCCTCGATGTGGATGGCGCTGCAATCGGTCAAGGACGGCGAGGCCGACGTCGCCATTTCCGGCGGCAATACCGGCGCGCTGATGGCAATGGCGACGTTCTGCCTCCGGCCCATGGAAGGCATTTCGCGCCCCGCCATCGCGGCGATCTGGCCGACGCTGCGCGCCGACATCGTCGTGCTCGACGTCGGCGCGACGATCGGCGGCGATGCCAAGCAGCTCGTCGATTTCTCGATCCTGGGCGCGGCGCTGGCGCGCGCGCTGTTCGACATGGAAACGCCGTCGGTCGGCCTGCTCAATGTCGGCACCGAGGAGATGAAGGGCCACGACGAAGTGCGCGAGGCCGCCGCGCTGCTGACCACGGCGAGCGGCGCGGGCTTTCGCTATCACGGCTTCGTCGAAGGCGATGACATCGGCAAAGGCACGGTCGACGTGATCGTCACCGAGGGCTTTGCCGGCAACATTGCGCTCAAGACCGCCGAAGGCACGGCGCGGCAGATCGGCACCTATTTCCGCACCGCGCTCAAGGCCGATCTGTTCTCCAAGCTCGGCGCGCTGCTCGCGGGCAAGGCGCTCAATGCGCTGCGCCGCAAGCTCGACCCGCGCAACGTCAATGGCGGCGTGTTCCTGGGGCTCAACGGCATCGTCATCAAGTCGCATGGCGGCACCGATGAAGTAGGCTTCAAGAGCGCGCTGAGCCTGGCTTACGAGATGGCGCGCAGCCGTCTCATCGACAAGATTTCCGAAGGCATGCGGCGGTTCCCGGCATTCCCCGGCACTCCGGCCGCGCCCCTTCCGACAGACAGAGAGGCGAAACCCGCTTGAGTACCTTGCGGTCTATCGTGCGCGGCGTGGGGAGCTATCTTCCCGAGCGCATCATCACCAATGAAGAACTGAGCCGGACGATCGACACGTCCGACGAATGGATCCAGCAGCGCGTCGGCATCAAGCAGCGCCACGTGGCGGCCGAGGGCGAATACACCTCGGACCTGGCCGTGCACGCCGCCAAGCGCGCGCTCGACAGCGCCCGCATTTCGCCCGACGAGATCGACCTGATCATCGTGGCGACAACGACGCCCGACCTGACCTTCCCGGCGACCGCCGCCATTGTGCAGCAGAAGCTGGGCATGCATCACGGCGCGGCCTTCGACATCCAGGCGGTCTGCTCGGGCTTCGTCTATGGCGTGGTGACCGCCGACTCCTATCTCAAGAACGGCATCGCGCGGCGCGCTTTGGTGATCGGCGCCGAAACGACCTCGCGCATTCTCGACTGGACCGACCGCACGACCTGCGTGCTGTTCGGCGACGGGGCAGGGGCCGCGGTGCTGGAGCTGGGCGGCGATGGCGAGCGCGGCATCCTCGCCTCCTCGATCCGCTCGGACGGGCATTTCGCCGACAAGCTCAACACCACGGGCGGCCCCTCGACCACGAGGACCATCGGCCACGTCCATATGGAGGGCAAGGAAGTCTTCCGCCACGCCGTGGGCAAGATCACCGACGTGGTCGAGAACGTGCTCTCGGCCACCGGCTACACCGTCAAGGATCTCGACTGGTTCGTGCCGCACCAGGCCAATCGCCGCATCATCGAGGGCGCGGGCGAAAAGCTCCACATTCCGCCAGAGAAGGTGGTGATCACTGTCGATCGCCACGCCAACACTTCGGCGGCCTCGGTGCCGCTGGCGCTCACGGAAGCCGTCAAGGATGGCCGGATAAAGCGCGGCGATCTGGTGATGATCGAGGCCATGGGTGGCGGCTTTACATGGGGCGCGTCGCTGATCCGCTGGTGATCGCATCGGCGTTCCAGCGGTTGCCATAATTGCCTCTGGGGTCTAGTCTTTCGCCAATTCTCGAAGGCGGGGGCGCCTGACGGGACGGCGGATCCAGTTTGGCGAAAACGGGGGAGAGGCATGGCCCAGAACACAGTGACGCGCGCCGACCTTGCGGAGGCCGTGTACGAAAGCGTCGGGCTGTCGCGCACCGAGTCGGCCGAGCTCGTCGAACGCTTCCTGACCCTGATCGGCGATGCGCTGGTCGCCGGCGAGAACGTCAAGCTCTCCTCGTTCGGCTCCTTCCAGGTGCGCTCCAAGAACCAGCGGATCGGCCGCAATCCCAAGACCGGCGAGGAAGTGCCGATCCTGCCCCGGCAAGTTCTGGTGTTCAAACCCAGCAACGTGTTGAAATCCAAGATCAACAAATCTATGGTTCGCGCTGGAAAATAAGCGTTTCTAGCCAAAAGGATTCGGGATGGAGAAGTCTCCCGACGCCTTCAGAACCATCTCCGAGGCCGCCGACGAGCTCGATCTTCCGCAGCACGTCCTGCGCTTTTGGGAAACGCGTTTCGCCACGATAAAGCCGCTCAAGCGCGGTGGCGGCCGGCGCTACTACCGGCCCGAGGACGTGCTGCTGCTCAAGGGCATCCGGCACCTGCTCTACGACCAGGGCTTCACCATCAAGGGCGTCCAGAAGATCCTCAAGGACCAGGGCGCGCGCCACGTTGCGGCCATCGGCAGTGGGGGCCCCGTCGAGGCGCTGCCGCCTCCGACACCCGATCTGCCCGAGGACGACGTCGCGCAGCCCGCCATCGCGGCGCCCGCGCCACCGGTGCGCGACGAGAACTTCACGCCGCCCTCCGGCATCGCGCTGTCCGGCGCCGGGCGCGATCGCCTTGCCGCCGTGCTCAGGGACCTGCTCGAATGCAAACGCATGCTCGAGCGGGCGCGCGAGAACTAGTCCTCGGCTTTGTCCGGCGTTCCCATGGGCGGGGTGATGACCCCGAACGCTTCCGATCGCGCACCCGTGATGTCGGCGCCATAGCCGACACCCGCCAGGCCCCGGCGCAGCAGTTCGCGGATTGCCGCAGCCCGGCTCGGCATCCGGTTGTGGTACCGGAAGTCGTCCAGCGCCTTTAGTTCCGCCTCGTCCAGCATGATCTGCAGCCGCTCGCCGCGCTGCAAGTCGTTGCCCTTAGCTGTCTTTTCCGCCATTTGCCCCAGCAGAATGATCGGTCAGTTAGTTGATTACTCATTTAGCTCACTTTGCCGACTCATACAACGTCGGCTCCGGCAAATGGTTCAAATGAGCCATTGGCTCACAATGATAACATGGCCCCAGGGGCTCACTGCGATAACATTCGACATGCCGTCCCCCGCGGCGCATGACCGGACGGCATCGGAAAGGCTGGTCGGCCATGCATATCGAGATCGATGAGGGCATTCGTTCGCTGCTCATCCTTGAGGACGAAATGATCGTGGCGATGCTGATGGAGGAGCTCGTGCGCTCCCTCGGCGTCCGCGACGTCTATATCTGCACCGAGACGCGCGAGGCTCTCGACCTGCTCGCCACGCGGGCCATCGACTGCGCCGTGCTCGACCTGTGGGTCCGCGACGGCACCAGCATGGCCGTCGCCGATGCGCTGGCGGACAGGGGCATTCCCTTCCTCTTCTCGTCCGGCAGTGCCGCCGAGGCACTCGGCGAGCGCCACGCCCGTCGCCCCATGATCAGCAAGCCCTTCCTCGACGACGACTTCAAGCTGATCGTCCTCGACACCTGGACCCTCGCGCAATCTCAACACGCGGCCGAAGGACACTCCAGCAGCAGGGTTGCGCCCTTCGGGGCAACCGACTAGATAGGCGCCAGAGTCGGGGTGTAGCGCAGCCTGGTAGCGCATTTGTCTGGGGGACAAAGGGTCGTCGGTTCAAATCCGGCCACTCCGACCATTCTCCCCTCCATTGCCATCGGATAGGCTCGCGCCGGCGAGGAGAGGTCGGTCGATGAGACGGTTCGTGCTGGGTGTCATGGCGCTTGTCGCCGCGGGAATGCCGATGGCGGCGTCCGCGCGCTGGGCCGACTGGCCGCCCGGGCCGACCGACGCCGAGCTCGAGCAGGTGGTGCGCGTCGCCTACACCGCGGCGGCTGCCCATGCCCGCGGCAACACCAACTATTTCGCCCGTGACGGCGTGTTCGATCCGTTGCGCTCGGCGGTCGAGGACGAGCTTGGACGGCAGGGGCTGACCTTCGTCAATGTGGTGGGCGAGCCGGCCGCCAGCCTCGACGTGGCGCGGCTCTGCGCTCCGGAGGGCACGGAGCTGAGGATCGGCGTCAACCTGTTCGGCGACGGCATCGACCTGGCGGTCGCGACCGACGAGCGGGTGTTCTCCTACCACTACGAGCCGCGCGAGAACGCGGCGGTCGTCGTCGCGCCGGCGGCGCCCTGCGAACGGGGCTGACCCAAGGATCGGGACAGGCCGACCGTCTGATCGGCACGTCAACATAACCGACAGGTCCCCCGGATGAATCGTCGTGCTCTGATCGCCGGCTTCGCCGCTGCGGGCGCCGCAGCTCTCCTCCCGGCGCAGGCGTTTGCCGCGGCCTGGGTCATCCTCGGATCGAGGACCATCGACCTGCTCGCCGACCACGACACCATCACGGTGGGCGCGGGCAGCGGGCTCTACGGCAAGGTCCAGCTTAAGGTCACGGGCAACACCGTCTTCGTCCACTCCATGACGCTCACCTTCTCGAGCGGCGCGACGCATGAGGTGGCGCTGCGCGCCGCGTTCCTGCCCGGGATGTCGAGCCGCGACATCGCGCTGCCGGGGCCGGCGCGAGCGATCCGCAAGGTCGATCTCGTCTATTCGAGGCTGATCGGCGGCGGCACCGCCAAGATCACGCTGCTCGGCCGCGGGCTGTGACGGGCTAGACGAGGGCGGAGAGCCGATGCTCCTCGCCCGTTTTCGTCGTGCGGTAGCCGGCGGTGACGCCCCAGATCAGTCCGGCAACGAGGAAGAAATGGCGCCAGTGGTCGAGGTCGATGATGGCCGCTTCCGCCGCCAGTGGCACAAAGACCGAGACCAGCGGGATCAGCAGCAGCCGGTTGGGCGATGACTTCGTCACAAAACTGAGGCCGCGCCAGAGCGTCGTTCCAATCAGCAGGATGAAGGCGAACCCGCCACCCCAGCCATAGACATGGACGACGTTGACGTAGCTGTTGTGCGGCTCCTCGCGCACGCGCAGATTGCGGAACTCGAGCGGGCCGATGCCCCACGGATTCTCGAGCGCCAACTCGAATGCATAGCCCTGCCGCCCGAAGCGGCCGGTCTCGCCCTCGTCATAGCTCTGCGCGGCGGCGCGCGCCTCGAACAGGCGCTGCACCGAGGGGATCGAGAGCAGCCCGCCGATCGCCACGACGATCATCAGGGCGCCCACAAGCGCGAGGATGAGCATGCGCACCTTCTCACGCGCATGCGCGATGAACACGAAGCACAGCAGGTAGACCAGCACGGCCGAGACCGCGAGATGGCCCCAGGCGGCGCGCGAAAAACTCGCGAATACCCCCACCGTGATCACCATGAACACCGCCGCGCCCCAGAAGGCGCGCCGGTTGCTGCCCAGCAGCACCCGCTGCAGCGCATACATCGCGGGCAGGATGAGGAAGGGACCGAACACATTGGGGTCGTTGAACAGCGCCTTGGCGCGGCCATAGAGCGTCAGCAGTTCCCGCCCGGGGATGAGACCCAGATAGCCCAGCGTGCCCATCGCCGCCGAGAGCACCGCCGCCACGGTGTAGGCGGCCACGATGAGCCGCATCCGCTCCTGCGGCGCCTCGGCCACGTAGTTGGCGACCCAGTAGCTGGTAAAGAACAGGAAGATCGTGACGGCCTGGAAGATCAGTGCGTCGTTGAGCGGCGTGAACGTCGCCTGGAAGGCGGCGATCAGCGCGAAGGGGATGAACGTCACCCACAGCACGAGCAGGCCGAGCGTCGTGCGCTGGAAGGCGAAGCCGCCGGCGAACAGCGAGACGGCCAGCACCAGCACAAAGCTCAGTTCATAGGGCGACGGCTCGGTGATGACGACGCTGCCGGCAAACACCCACAGCGCCACCGCCCATTTGAGCAGCGTTCCCAGCCGCGCGTCGAGATAGGCGCCGCCGCGCGCCCGGCTTTCGAGGAGACTGGCGTCGGCGAGCGCCATGTCAGTAGGCGTTCTCGGATTTGCTGAACAGCGTGAACGGCGTCATCAACACGATGTAGGCATCGAGCAGGATGCTCCAGTGCTCGATGTAATAGAGGTCGTGCTGCACGCGCTGCATGATCTTGTCGACCGTGTCGGTCTCGCCGCGCCAGCCATGGATCTGCGCCCAGCCGGTGATGCCGGGCTTGACCTTGTGGCGCGCGAAATAGCCCTCGACGGCCTCGTAATAGAGGATGTTGTCGGCCTTGGCCTGGAGCGCATGCGGGCGCGGCCCGACCACCGACAGCTCGCCGCGCAGTACATTGATGAACTGCGGCAGCTCGTCGATCGAGGTCTTGCGGATGAACTTGCCCACGCGGGTGACGCGCGGGTCGTCCTTGGTCACGAGCTTGCTCGCGGTGGCATCGAGCATGTCGGTGCGCATCGAGCGGAACTTGTAGACTTCGACCAGCTCATTGTTGAAGCCGTGGCGCTTCTGCTTGAAGAACACCGGTCCCTTGCTGTCGAGCTTGATGGCGATGGCCGTCACCAGCATGATCGGCGAGAGCAGGATCAGCGCGGTGAGCGCAACGATCTTGTCGAACAGCCATTTGAAAACGAGATTCCAGTCCGAGATCGGCCGGTCGGCCATGTCGAAAACGGGCACGTCGCCGACATAGGAGTAGGCCTTCGAGGTGAAGCGCAGCTTGCTCATATGCGCCGACAGCCGGATGTCGACCGGCAGCACCCAGAGCTGGGTCAGCATTTCGAGCACGCGCTTTTCCGCGCTCAGCGGCATCGACACGATGACGAGGTCGACACGGGTCTGGCGCGCGAACTCCAGCAGGTCGGCGATGCGGCCGAGCTTGGGGAGGCTTGCCACCGACTCGGGCGAGCGCTCGTCATTGCGATCGTCGAACAGGCCGAGCAGGCGCACGTCGGTGCCGGCGCTCTTCATGATCGCATCGACCAGCACTTCGGCATCGTGGCCGCCGCCGACGATGACGGTTCGACGCTTGAGCTTGCCCTCGGCGGTCCATTGCAGGATGAGCTGGCGCAGCGACAGGCGGAACACCACGAGCACCAGCGCGCCCGCTGCGTACCAGCTCACCAGCCAGACCCGCGACACGAGCTCGGAGCTCTTGAACAGGAAGGCCAGCGTCATCAGCACGATGAACACCAGCGTCCATGCGGCGAGAACCCGCCCGGTCTGCTGCAGCGCCGTGCGATAGGCGGCGATGCGGTGCGTCCGCGCCGCGTTGAACAGCACATTGGCGGCGAGCGTCGCGAGCGCGATGGTGGGCAGATAGATCGCCTGCTGGCCGGGCTCGACATAGCTGGCAAAGATCGCAAAGCCGAGCGTTGCGAGCAGCAGCGCCTCGATGGCCTGCGCGATGCCGATGATCACCGCACTCGAATAGCTCGCCTCGATCGGTGCCGCCGCGATCGCCCGTGCCTCCGGTCCGAGTTCGCCCGGCCCGGCGGCGCTCTTGCGGGCGACGTGGTCGAGGACGGCTTGCTTGGGATCGAGGCGGAACATTTGAAACAGGCCCGGAGACGGATTTGTGCCGGGAACCATAGGGAGCAAGGGGTGAAGACCGAGTGAAAACCCCGGCTATGCTTAACCGGAACGGCCCGGTCAGCCCGGCTGCGGGGCGCCCGCCCGCCGCTTCGCCAGCACCTCGCGGTAGAGCGCCTCGATCTGGTCGGTCATATGGGCGATGGAAAAGCGGGGCCGGATGAAATCGAGCCGCCGTTCGGCCTCGCTGTCGGCCGCCATGGGATCGTCGAGGGCGCGCTGCATGGCCGCCCGCAGCGTGGCCACGTCGCCCGGCGGCACCAGGTTCTCGGCGGTGGGGCCGAAGATTTCGGCGATGCCGCCCACCGTGGTCGAGATCACGTGGCGTCCGGCGGCGGCGCCCTCGAGGATGACATAGGGCAGGGACTCGGCGAGCGAGGGCACCACCAGCACATTGCCGCGGCGCAGCGCGTCGCGGGCCGGCCGGACGCCGAGAAGCTCGATGCGTTCGGTCAGGCCGCGCTCGGCGATCTGCCGTCGCCACAGCTCGAAATCGGGTCCGCCTCCCGCCATGGCGATGGTCGCCGGCCGGCCGTCGGGACGGCGCAACGGCTCGAGCGCGTCGACCAGGACGGGGATGCCCTTGACGTCGCGGAACTCGCCGATGAACACGAAGTCCCGTGCATCGGGGTCGAGCGGCACGGGGGCGAATTCGGCCGGCGCAAGGCCGTTATGGATCACCGCTTCGCGGCAGGGTGGTTCGCCCACCTGCTCGTGGAAGGCGCGCTGCGCGTAGGCGCTCTCGAAGATGTAGGCATCGGTGATGAGTCCGATATTGCGCTCCGCATTGCGGAAGAACCGACCCGCCACCGAGCCCGGCTTGTAGTTGAGAACGCCGCCATGCGGCGTGTTGAGCGAGACCTGGCCGAGGCTGCGGCCGAAGCGGGCGCCCAGCCCGCCCTTGGCGCCGTGGCCGTGCATCACATCCACCGCCAGCGCCCGCCCCATCTTGCGGATGCGGTAGGGCGTGGTGAAGTCGGCGACGCCGAGCGTGCGCGGCATCGGCAGATTGTGGATGCCCAGCGAGGCAAAGGGTCTGAGGCCTTCGAGCCGCTCGGCGGTCAGCGCGTCGGAGGTGAGGCTGTCGGCGATGACCCCGACGGCGTGTCCACGCCGACCGAGCTCCTCGGTCAGATCGCGCACATGGCGGAACAGGCCGCCGACGGGCGCCCGCAAAATCTGGAAGATGCGGAGCGGGGGATCGCCGGCCACGGCCTCAGAGCCAGCGTTCGGCGATCACGATCGTATCGCCCGGGAAGATCGGGAAATCGAGATCGACCACGCTCTTCTGCATCTGCTCGCCCACCTTGCGGTAGATCGTGGCGCGCTGGCGATTGGCAGTGTCGCTGTAGCCGCCGGCGGTCGACACGGCGGCCCGCACCGTCATGCCCGAGACATAGGGGAACTGTCCCGCGCCCTTGACCGCGCCCTGGATGAAGAAGGGCCGGTAGCTCTCGATCTCGACCGCTACGTCGGGGTTGCGCACGAAGCCATTGGCGAGGGCGGCGGCGATCGCCGCGGCGGTCTGCGCCGTGGTCCGGCCTGATACGTAAAGTTGGCCGATGAGCGGCATCGATACGGTGCCCGCATCGTCCACCCGATATGAACCCGCAACCGTCTCGTCGCCATAGACCTTGACGCGGATCGTGTCGCCGCCGCCCAGCGTGTAGACGGTGCGCGGTTCCAGCGAATAGGTCGTGGTCTTGCCGCTGAGCGAACACGCCGCCAGCGGCAACAGGACCAGGAGAAGGCAGAGCTGCAGCCAGCGCATCGGACAACCAGCATTACGAGTCGCCGCAGTGTCGGGTGCGCATGGTTAACAATGTGCTTACTGTCACGCCCTGTCCGCTGCACTTTGCAAGTGGCCTTAACCGATTGTTGACCACGCTCGCCCGATAAAATCGAGCGATTGGGAAAGGCCCTCGCGATGAGTGTTGAGTCGGCGCCCGCCGAAGATCTCCGGATGGATGTTCGCGCGCTCATGGGGGCGCTCTGGGCGCGCCTGCTGCGCATCATCATCGTCACGGCGCTGCTGCTGGCGGCGACCTTCGTGATCCTGATGTTCGTGCCCAAGCAATACGAATCCTCGGCCAGCCTGCTTGTCGAAGATCGCAGCAGCACCTTCACCCAGGCGGCGGGTGCCACCACGACCACAGCGGCGGGCGGCGGCATCACCATCGATGCGCTGATGTCGAGCCAGATCGAGCTGGTGAAGTCGCGCGACACGCTGATGGCGGTGGTCGACAGCGAGAAGCTCCGCTCGGTGCCTGAGTTCAACGGCAGCTCCGTGAGCCCGGTGACGCTGCTGCTGCGCCTTGTGGGCCGCAACCCCGAGCCGCGCAGCGTTGACGAAACGGTGCTCCAGAATCTCAACGAGCGGCTGACGGTGATCCGCGAACGCGACTCCGCGGTGATCTCCGTCTTCGTGCGCTCCGCCGATCCGCAGCTTGCGGCCAACATCGCCAACGCCATCGCGGCCGAACATGTGAAGCGCCGGGCAGGGCAGTCGCTTGCCGACACCGCCGAGGCCGGCGCCTGGCTCGAGCAGCAGATCGAGGCGCTGCGCAAGAAGGTCGAGGAGGCCGACGCGGCCGTCGCCCAGTACCGCTCCGACAACGGCATCTTCGCCGGCGCCAATGGCACCACGCTGCCCGACCAGCAGATCTCGGACATCGGTCGGCAGATCACTGATGCGCAAGGACGCCGCAACACCGCCGAGCAGCGCGCCGCGCTGATCAGCCAGCTCCTCCGTTCCGGCCAGCCGGTCGAGGGCGTCGAGGACGTGCGCGGCAGCGGCGTCATCCAGTCATTGATGCAGTCGCGCGCCACCTACCAGGCGACGCTGGCCGAAAAGCTCGCAACGCTCCTGCCGGCGCACCCCACCATCAAGGGGCTCAACGCGCAGATCGCGCAGGTCAACACGCAGATCAATGCCGAAGCCCGCCGCATCGCCGACGGCCTTGCCGCGCAGGTGACGGTGGAGGACGGGCTCATCGCCTCGCTCAACGAGGACCTGACGCGCGCCAAGCTTGCGGCCTCCAACCAGACGCGCGACAGCGTGACCCTCGACAGCCTCACCCGCGAGGCCAAGGCGCAGCGCGACCTGCTCGATTCCTACCTGATCCGCTACCGCGACGCGGCGAGCCGCACCGATGCCGGCTCGGCTCTGCCCGACGTGCGCATCATCACCCAGGCGGCCCCCTCCGTCGTGCCCGCGTCGCCCAAGACCGCGCTGATCCTCGGCGCCGTCGGCTTCGTCGCCCTGGCGCTGCAGGTGGGCATGGTGCTGTTCGGCGAACTGATGTCGGGCCGCGCCGTCTACGACCGCAACAGCCTGCGGATCGTCAACACCGAGCCGACACTTGATGAGCCTGAGATCGTCGCCGAGGCGGACCCCGAGACCGAGGTCGACGCCCTCGAGGAACTGGAGCCCGAGCCGCAGTCGATCGCGGCGGGAGCCGCCGACGATGAGCTTGACCTCGCCG